>CAVWYO010000007.1:0-497201 GCA_963759235.1 uncultured Alphaproteobacteria bacterium
GCGATGCCATCGATGATGCCGTTGTAATCGCCGGTCCACACCAACAGGAACTGGACTAGCGCCACATCGCTGAGATTAAGTGACGTCCAAGCCGAAGACGGCGCAGCAAAGATCGCAAGAAACAGGAGCAGAGAAACGACGAACAACTTCTCTACAACGACCTTCCAGCATCGAACACATGGGAAGCTGGCCATCGATCACGCCCCAAAACACACTGCGGGCAACTAGCCGTATCGTCAACCTTTGCATGCCGCGTCGACTGTCTGCAATAAGCCAAGGTTCCGTTCGCCAACCTCGACAGGGGAATTCTCGCTGTTCCATGACGAGTTTCGTAGTGACCGCTCAGCCGAAAACCGGATCGAGGTTTGCGTCGTGCAGCTTGACAGCCTTGCTCTGGCTGATCGCTCCGGCGATGGCCGAACCGATTTCGCCGAGTTCGATCCGCGTCATCGACGGGTAGAGACGATCATGTTGCCGGCCGAGGAGAAAACACCCGCCTGGTCGGCTTCAACGCTCCCGAAACAAGGGGGCAGATTTGCATGGCCGAACGCACCTTGGGCACGCGGGCAACAGCGCGGCTCCGATCGCTGGTCACCCTGGGGGACCTCGATCTCTCGTTTGCTGCTTGCGCGTGCCCACGGGGGACAGAACTCACCGACCGCTGTAACTATGGCCGCTCGTGTGCTGTCCTGCGCTCGCGCGGCCGCGACGTGGCGATATTTTCATGCCGAGGGCTTGGCTGTTCCTTTCGTGTGCGGCGGGACCAGTTGCCGAAGACGCCCAGACCATGGTGCGAGTAGGCGCGCCGCAAAACCAAAACCCACCCGTGCTGAGATCGCAGGCGACAAGGATGATGGATGCACGTCTACGGCGCGGCAGCCAGTTATGCGCCAAACAATCGATCCGAACCGGCCCGTCCTGTCCATGCGCTCGGGAGTAGCGCACGCGTCTCGCGCTGCCCTACCGCGGCCGGCTGCGGCAGGGCAGGTTGAAGACACTCTGCGGCCTTCAGGCGGTAACCGAGCTACCGCTGTTCGCAATGGCAGAAAAGAAGGGCGCTGTCGCAAATGCTTCGCCATGGTCGACAACGATAGTCGTGAGCTCATTGCGCTGACCTAGGCTCGCTATTCCCGGTTCGTCCTGAATTAATTCCTATGGCGTCCTTTGCTGTATGCCGAACGAAGGGTTCGACTTGCCGTTGAAGAATGGCAGGCCGACAGGAGCCGGAGCGTCGAGATCACGGCCCGGGTGAGCCTGTTCATGTCGCGACGGCGGCATAGTGGCGGCGATCTCGGCGCGGCCTAAGGCGACGATCATGCTTCGTCGCGGAGCTCAAGTCCTGTGGTGCCCGGCCCATGAGAAGATGCCCACCTGAGCCCGTCGCTGGCGGACTCGGCGACCGTCCGGATGCATTTCGCTGATTTGAGATGGGTACCGGCGGGCGTATGGGGCCGCCGAGCATCGGCCGTCGGCGTCAATAATCGGACAGAGGTCGGCCCATGCTCACGTCCGCTTTTGCGGCGCGTTGCTACGAACCGGAATTATTACTCACTCGCGCACTGCCTGATAAACTGTTCCAGCTTTGACCGATTGCGCCCGTGAGGGGCAGCGTGACGGTGCGGGGGGCCGCCTTGATAGTGAGCTGATGCAGGGGACGAAGGCAATGACCAATTGGGAAATTCATGGGTTGATGTTCACCAACTGCAGCTGCGCCTATGGCTGCCCTTGTCAGTTCGACGCGCTGCCGACACACGGTTACTGCCGGGCGGTCATTTTCCTTCGAGTCGACAGAGGGCATTTTGGCGATGCAAAGCTTGACGGCTTGAACCTGGCGTTCGCGATCGCATGGCCCGGCGCCGTTCATCAAGGGCACGGGACGATGCAGCCCATCATCGACGAAGGGGGGATACGGCCCAAAGGGAAGGCCTCTTGAGCATCCTTACGGCAAAGACACTGACCCGATGATGACCGTCTTCGCAGTTACACGGCCATGTGCGACACGTTGCACGATCCGATCCATACTTGGATCAACATTGATTGCGACAGCGACCGGCGGCACGCGAGGTGCGAGGCGGGGATCGCGACGGGCCGTGGCGAACCGATTTTGAACCCGGTGACCAAGAAAGAACACAGCGCGACGATCGTGCTGCCGAACGGCCTGGAGTATGGTCAGGCTCAAGTTGGTCGGGGCTGGTCTCAGTCTTCTGGCGAGCTCATCCTCGCGCTCGAGGACACCCACGCGCATTGGTGCGCGATCGACATGAACCAGCACGGGCGCATCAAGCTCTGAGACTCGACCCGGACGTCGATGCAGGCAGGCGGCCCGTCATCTAATGCACGTATGGAGACTGGATGGCCGCTTGTGGCGCCGAACTGCCACACGAGAGCCGTTCGGTGATGTCGGCGTAGATGCCGACACCGGACTCTTCTCGCGCGCAGCCTGGCGGGACTGATGACCCCGCAGCAGACATTCATGACTTTCACGCTCCAGCCATCGAACGCCCCCTCCGGCACCACGCACTGCTTCGCCGCCTTTGTGCGTTAAGCCACGTCACCCCGTCGACCGCTGCCACCCTTCCAGCCGCAGGCACAGGCATGTCCATGATCGCGATCAGCAACCGCGAAAGCGCGAGTAGCAGCGCGAAGGCTGTCGCAGCGTCGCTCAAGGGCGCCAATCAGGGCCTTCGTCACTGGGCTGAACTCGATCCCCTGTCGATTGATCAGGCCAGCCTGACGAACTGCCTTAGCGTCGGGGACCTCAAGGGGCCTGATGAACCCGGATCGAATGCCGCCAAGTGCGCCGCCGCATGATAGCTGAGATAGTCGCTGTCGCGCATGAGGGCGAACTTCAGAGCCATCACGTCGGTCTCGATGGCGGGCACAGGCGGGGGCAGGCCGGCGGCGCGCAACAAGTGCCGAAGACGTCCCACCATATAGGTGGTCGCTGGCGGAAGAATCCACGGATAGTCCAGCAGATCCTCAGGTCGTATCATGTCGCGTCTGCGCAAGGGATGACCGACATCGGCGATGACGCAATATTCGTCGGCGAGCAGTGGCTGCCATGCCAGTTCGGGTTCCAGACGCGGCGTCTCCGGCACGGCGGCAAGCACGAAGTCGAGCGCGCCGCTTTTGAGCTGCTCCTTCAGCTGATCGTCGCCGCCACCTGTCACATGCACGCGCATGCCCGGATGGGTGGTGCGAAGTTCGGCGATCGCCTCCGGGAGAACGGCGTCCTGCCAGGATGGTCCGGCGCCGATCTTGACCAAGCCGGCGCTCCCTGCGCGCAGCGCCTCGACCTCGTCCCGGGCGGCCCCCATGGCGGCCTTCACGTCCCTGGCGTGGCGCAACAGCGCCGTGCCGTAGACCGTCGGTATGACGCCGCGCGCCTTCCGATCGAAGAGCGGCGCGCCGAACGAATCCTCCAGTCTGCGGATGGCCTTGGTCAGAGCCGGCTGGGTGATGCCGAGGTCCTGTGCGGCCGCTCGCAGCGAGCCGCGAGCGACGACGGTCAGGAAATAGTCGATCGTGCGCAGATCGAACATGCGATTACCATGTGTTATCGCTCATCTTCCCGTTAGTGCTTGCCACCCTCCCAGCGGCCGTCAATATTTCATAAGAAGCACGAAAGCCGCCGTTCTCAACGGAAGCTCCAAGGGAGGGAAATCCATGAAGAAACTGCCACGCCGTGCCGTTCTCAAAGGGATTGCCGCAGCGCCGATTTTGTTCGCCGGACGCCGAAGCTGGGCTGCCGGCGGGCCGACAATGCCGTCGGAGGTCGACATCGCCAAGGCCAAGGCCGAGGGCAAGGTGACACTGTACACCAGCCTCGACACCAAGATCGTCGACGCCATCGTGGGGCCGTTCAAGGACAAGTACGGCATCAACGTCGAGTATTTCCGTGGCGGTTCTGCCGACGTGACCTCGAAAGTGCTGGCGGAGGCCGACGCCGGCCGTATCCAGGCGGACATGGTTGACGCGTCCGATCTGCCGCCTTGCTGGTCATGAAGGAGCGCGGACTGCTGCTCGAGAAGAAGTCGGAGGCATCCGCCGTAATCTCCCCCGACCTGCAGGACCCTGACGGGACATGGATGGCCGACCGGCTGACCCAGGGCGTGATCCAGTACAACGTCAACGAGTTCGGCGGCGACAAGGCGCCGAAGACCTGGGACGACCTGACCAAGCCCGCCTTCAAGGGGCGGCTCACCTTCTTCAGCAGCGCCAACGGCGACGGCGCGCCGCGCCTCTACACGATGGCCAAGCACCTCGGCTGGGAGTTGCTCCAGGCGCTTGCGGCCAACCAGCCTATCCGGGTCGCATCGCCCCAACTCGTCACGCAGGTGCTGGAGAGCGGCGAGCGCGGTGCGGCCTTTGCCACCAACGACAACATCGCCTGGCGATCCAAGCAGCAGGGCAAGCCGACTGACTATCTCTATCCGCCGGAAGGCGTGCCCACCGAGCCGGGTGCCGTCGGCCTGGTCAAGGGGTCGGCAAGCCCGAACGCAGCGTTCCTCTTCCACGAGTTCTGGATGGGCAAGGATGCCCAGCAACTGCTGGTCAAGGGCGGCAAATATTCGAGCCGCACCGATGTCGCGCCGCCGACCGGCAGCTCCGCCGCTGGACAGCATCAAGTTGCTCACGCTCGACTATGCCGAGTACAAGGCCAAGCGCGCAGGAAATCCTGCAGCGCATGACCGACGTCTTCGGCGGCGAATGGGGCATCTAGGGTCCAGTCGCGTGCCGATTGTTCGAGGCGGCCTACCTGAGATGGAGCAGTGATCGTGGCGACGCCGGTGGAAGGTCCGCTGCGCCGTCGTCGCAGAATGGAGGGGAGCACGCTCGTTTTCGCGTTCGCGATCGGGCTGCTCCTCCTCATTCGTTGGCTACCCGCTGTTGTGGCTTCTGTTGGCCGCGTTCGGAATTCCGGGCGATTTCCAGCTCGGCTATCTGGCGCGCGTCTACACTCGCGCGCAGAATTTCGTGCCGCTGGTCAACACGCTGATCCTCGCCTTCGGCGCCGGCATCATCAGCGTCGTGCTCGGTGTCCCGCTTGCCTGGGCGACGGCGCGGAGCGACATGCCGTTGCGGCGGACCGTGCAGGCGCTGGTTGCGCTCGCCTACATCACGCCCCCCTATCTGACAGCGATCGCCTACATCATCCTGCTCGGACCGGATGCGGGCTCTTCAACCGCCCCTGCAAATGGTCATCGGCGGTACGCGCGGGCCCATCAACATCTTCAGCATGGGCGGCGTCATCTTCGTGATCGGGATGCATGTCTTCCCGTTCACCTATTTCATGACGCACAACGCCCTGAGGTCTATTGACGCCTCGTATGAAGAAGCAGCGCGGCTGCTCGGTGCCCGCCGATGGGGCGTGCTGCTGAAGGTCAACCTGCCGCTGGTGGCTCCTGCGATCACCGGTGGTGCGTTGCTCTCCGCGATCGATTCGATGGCGCTGTTCGGGCCCCAGGCGTTCCTCGGCCTGCCGGCGCAGATCACGTTTCTGCCCACGCGCATCTATGGCGTGATCGGAAGCTATCCCCCGCGCTGGGCGGAAGCGTCGGCGCTGTCGATTGCTGCTGGTGCTGCTCACCGTCTTTGGCCTGATCCTCCAGCGTTCGTATCTCGACCGGCGTTCCCACATCACGGTCGGCGGTCGCGGCCTGCGGCTCGAAACCGTTCAGCCTCGGGCGTTGGAAATGGGCGTTGCTCGCGTTCTGCGGCGCGGTCGTTTCCTCGCCGCCATAGCGCCCGTCGGAGTGCTGGCGATCGCATCCTTAAGCCGAAGCTGGGTGAACGGCATCACCTTCGACAATTTCACGCTCGGGGAACTTCGGTGCGGCGCTGTTCGACAACCAGATCGCGGTACGCGGCATCCTGAACAGCTTCCGCCTTGCCGCGGCGGCTGGCGTCTGCGCCATGATCGTCGGCGGCGCCGTCGCCTATGTCGATCTGCGCACCCAGGTAAAGGGCCGCCGGCTGCTCGACTATCTCGCGATCCTGCCGCTCGGACTCCCCGGCACAGTGATGGCTGTCGGCGTGCTCCTGGCCTTCATCCGCCCGCCTTTCGCCATCTACGGCACATTGTGGATCCTGCTGGTCGCCTATGTCGCTCGTTTCGTGCCGCTGGCAGCGCGCAGCGCCAACGCGACGCTCCGCCAGATCGATCCGTCGCTGGAGGAAGCGGCGCGCATTTCGGCGCCTCGCGCCTGGCGAGCCTGTGGCACATCCTGCTGCCGCTGGCACGGCCCGGCCTCGTCGTCGCGTTCCTGCTCGTCTTCATCCCGGCACTCAGCGAATTGAGCGCCACCATCCTGCTCTATTCCGGCGGCACCGAAACGATCTCCGTTGCCATCTATCCGGCTGAACGATCTCGGCCAGCTTGAGGTGGTCGCAGCGCTCGCCGTTTTCACGATCTTGTCACGCTGCTGGTGAGCCTGCCGCTCAACCGGCTCATGAACAGCGACCGGATCGCGCCCGTCGGCGGCGCGCCGGCAGTCTAGAGGCAGGCATGGCGCATATCGAAATCGAGGGACTGACCAAGAATTTCGGCGCCTTCCAGGCGCTGCGAGGCATCGACATCTCCATCGAGGAGAAGGAGTTCGTCACGCTTCTCGGGCCGTCCGGTTGCGGCAAGACGACGACCCTGCGCCTGCTCGCCGGCTTTCTGACGCCCGACGCCGGTTCGATCACCGTCGGCGGCGAGGTGCTGTCCTCGCCGGCGGGCAGCGTGCCGCCGGAGCGGCGGCGCATGGGCATGGTCTTTCAGAACTATGCCGTGTGGCCGCACATGTCGGTGCTGGAGAACGTCGCCTTCGGTCTCCGCTACACCGGATTCGACCGCGCGGGAGAAAGGCGCGGATCGATCAGGTTCTGGCGGCGGTCGGCCTGGAAGGCCTGGAGGACCGCCATCCGGCACAGCTGAGCGGCGGGCAGCAGCAACGTGTCGCGCTCGCCCGGTCGCTGGTTGTCGAGCCGTCGATCCTGCTGCTCGACGAGCCGCTCTCCAATCTCGATGCGAAGCTGCGCGAGCGTATGCGCTCCGAACTGAAAGCGCTCCAGCGGCGCACCGGCATCACATTCATTTACGTCACCCACGACCAGGCCGAGGCGATGGCACTTTCCGACCGCATTGCAGTCTTCCACGGCGGAACCGTGCAGCAGGTGGGTTCGCCGCGCGAGGTGTACGAGCGACCGGCGAACCTGTTCGTTGCCGACTTCATGGGACTGGTGAATCGGATGCCGGCCACCGTGGTCGGACGCGAAGGGGAACGGGCGGTGGTCCTGGTCGGCGAGCACCGGCTGACCGCGATGGTGTCGACGGAAGGTTCCGCATCGGCGATGACCGTCGCCATCCGGCCCGAAGCCTTCGCCTTCGCGGCCGAGGCTGGCCCCGGCGATAACGAGCTCAGAGGCACCGTCGTAGAGGCAACATTCCTAGGGAATATCGTCGACTACCAAGTGGACATCGGTGGCGCCGTCGTCAGGGTTCAGGGGGATCGCCGCGGCTTGCGCGCCGTGGGCAGCGAGGTGCTGCTCGTCGTGCCGGCCACTGAATGCGTGCTGATGCAGGACGACGGGGACGCCGATCGGCGCCGCGAACGCGACCGGCAACTCGACTGAACAACGGAACCAGCACCATGCAGCCACGCAACGTGCTTTTCATCATGTCCGACGAACACAGCCGTCGCGTCCTCGGCGCTTACGGCAACGGGGTCGTCCGCTCGCCGACGCTCGACCGGCTGGCGGCGGCAGGAACGCTGTTCGAAAACGCCTACTGCAACTGTCCTATCTGCGTGCCGAGCCGGGCCAGCTTTGCCACCGGCCGCTACGTTCATGCCATCCGCTGCTGGGACAATGCCTTCCCTTATCGCGGAACGCCGCCATCGTGGGGCCACCGGCTCCATGACTCCGGCCATCGCTGCGATTCGATCGGCAAGCTGCACTACCGCGGCAGCGATGATCCAAACGGATTCGACAACGAGATCCTGCCGCTCCATGTGCTCAAGGGTGAGGGCGATGTGCAAGGTATGTTGCGCCGTCCGCCCCCGCCGCGCGAAAGCACCAGTCAGCTTGCTGACGACGCCGGCTCGGGGGATTCGACCTACCTGCAATACGACCGCGACATCCGCGACGAGGCCATCGCCTGGCTCAAATCCGTTGTGGCCACGCCCACCAGCAAGCCTTGGTGCCTCTTCGTGTCTTTCGTCTGCCCGCATTTTCCGCTGGTGGCGCCACCGGAGTTCTTCAATCTCTACGATCTCAGAGAACTGCCCCTGCCGCGTCTCCGCAACCCCGCCGATTTCCCCGACCATCCTGTGCTGAAGAGATTGCGCGAGGTCCAAAACTACGAGGACCACTTCCGCGACGAGAACCATGTCCGCATCGCCATCGCCGCATACTACGGCATGGTGTCGTTCCTCGACGACAATATCGGTCGGCTATTGAGGACGCTCGCCGAAACCGGCCTCGAGGACGACACTTTGGTCATCTACACCAGTGACCACGGCGACAACCTGGGCACACGCACCTTCTGGGGCAAGTCCAACATGTACGAGGAAGCGGTTGGCGTGCCGCTCATCATGAAGGGCCGTGGCGTACCCTCCGGCCGGGTGCTGACGCCGGTCTCACTGGTCGATGCTTATCCGACGATTATCGACGCGGTGGGCGAAGCAGCCACCGCAGAGGAGCGCGAACTCCCCGGAACGTCCCTCTTGCGGCTGCTGGACGGCGAGCAGGCCGGCCGGACAGTGTTCAGCGAATATCATGCAGTTGGATCAACTACCGGCATATTCATGGTGCGCTTCGGTCGCTACAAATACGTCCACTACGAGGGTTACCGGCCGCAATTGTTCGATATCGAGGCCGATCCGCTGGAGATACATGACTTGGCGTGCGTTCCCGGCAATGAGGCGACCATAGCCGAGGGTGAAAGGCGGCTGCGCGCGGTCTGCGATCCCGCAAGAGTCTCCGGGCAGGCATTTCAGGATCAGGAACGCCGAATCCTGGAACTGGGGGGCGTCGAGGCGGTTCTCAGGCGGGGGAGCTATCCTTACACGCCGGCGCCGGGCGAGGCTCCACGCTACTCCTAAGCCCCTCTCGCTCCCATCTGATCCAAAACAGCTCCGGACTTCCACCGTAAGGAGATGACCCGCTTCGGTAGCCGCGCCACGTCGGAAGATTTCGCGCAAGTGATGGTGGCCATTTCGCCGCGGCGAAGTGGACGTCGAACGGCTGATCACCCACCGCGCAAGCTTGGAAGAAGCGGTCGCCAGCATCCCGATCTGGGCTGCCGAGAAATCCGGACTGATCAAGGCGCTGATAGAGATCGACTGACGGGCCACCCACGTCCGCTATTGGCGCATTCCGGCAGTGACGCCCGCCGCGGACGACGGCCGTTCATCGCTCGAAAGCGGACTCTGCAACGCCCACCGTTGCGGCCCGGATATTTCCTCGGCGAAATCCTCGACCAACTGAGTGACATTCGTGTGCCACGGGTCCCTCTGGCCGGCGTCGCGTCTGCCAGCCGGCTTCCTTCTGAAAGCACGTCGTCTACACGCTCGATTTTCCCGCGCCATATGCATGGCCGATACCATTCTCCTATCCCGTCCACGTACGAGGAAGAATTCCTCGTGTAGACGAATGCTTTCGAGCGGGAACGCCATTCGCAGCCACGTGGCGGGCGTGACACTGAGCGGGGCTCCCCGACGGGATCCTAGCGCCTCTAGCTCGGCTCGTTCCCATGGCGAATGAAATTGCTCAACAAAGTCATAGTGTTAGCTACGTACAAACCGCAAACGGTGGTATGCAGTCTGTACAGAGCCAACCGAGTTTGTCGCTATGCAACATGCCGTCGCCTATTACCGCGTTTCCACCGCCCGCCAGGGCCGCTCGGGCCTTGGCATCGAGGCCCAGCGGGCCGCCGTCACCCGCTTCGCCGAGGACGAAGGGTTCGATCTGATCGCCGAGTTCGTCGAAGCCGAGACGGGCAAGGGAGCCGACGCGCTCGACCGCCGGCCGCAGCTAGCCGCAGCGCTGGCTATGGGGCGGCAGAGGAAGTGTCCGGTCATTGTGGCCAAGCTCAACCGGCTTTCCCGTGACGTGGCCTTCATCGCCGGACTCATGGCGCAGCGGGTTCCGTTCATTGTCGCCGAACTGGGCGCCGACGCCGATCCGTTCATGCTCCACATCTACGCAGCACTGGCGGAGAAGGAGCGGCGGTTGATCTCGGAGCGGACCAAGGCGGCGCTCGCTGCCCGCAAGGGTCAAGGAGCGCGGCTCGGGAATCGAAGCAACGCGGCTGAAGCGGCAGCGCTTGGACGGAAGATTCAGACGGCCGAAGCAGAGTCATTCGCAGCCAACGTCTTGCCGATCATCGAAGCGCTCCGCGCATCGGGCATTCGAGATCTACGTAGCTTGGCAGCCGCCCTTAACAGCCGCCGCGTGCGCACCGCCCGAGGCGGCCGGTGGCATGTATCGAACGTGAAGAACCTGGTCGATCGGCTGTCACCTTGTGGGGGCGATACCCTTTTCTAGGCGGGAAATACCCGACCCGCGTGTCCCAGTGGCATTCCGAAGGTCACCGGCACTGAGGCGCCGGCGGCGGCCGAAGTCGCGTGACGGGAGGCCGAGCTACCTTGAGACCCCGGCCTCCCACCATTGAAGGGCATGGGGCCATTTACGCGGCCAACTCGCCAAGCCCATGGCCAGCTTGGCCCGAACATGGTTGATGCTTGGTTACCTGCCTGGGAGAAAATATTCCGCGGACGGCATCGTCAGCGCGCCGGCAGCTGAAATGTCGCTGCATATACCGCAACGCGACGACTCCCGCTTGCACGCCGATGCACACCCTGTATCGCGTGATCTGGTCATTCGACGCGCATCGCCACGAGTTCGGTCCTGAGGTCTTCGAGTTCTGCACCGCCGCCCATATGCGCCATCAAGCTACCCTCATCCATTTCACCAAAGCTGAAGCTGCCGGCCATCCGCCCGTGCTTCAGGATTACGAAACGGTCGCCAACCGGCAACGCGTGCTGCACATTGTGCGTGATCAGCACAACCCCGAGGCCCCGCTTCCGCGCACGAATGATGTGGCGCAAAACGGTCGCGGCTTCCTTTACGCCAAGTGCCGATGTCGGCTCATCCAGGATGAGGACCCTTGCCCCATAGTGCTCAGCACGCGCGATCGCGAGCGTCTGCTGCTCTCCGCCGGAGAGGGTGCCACCCAGCTGTGACGTAGTGCGCAGGTCGATTCCGATCTCATGCATTTTGGCACGTGTAGTTCGCTCCGCTTCGCGCCGGTCCAACCGCCGGAACGGTCCCCACCCGATCAGAGGTTCCGATCCGAGAACGAAGTTCCTGGCGACACTCAACATCGGGAGCACCCCCAGGTCCTGATAGACCGTGCCGATGCCGCGGGCTATTGCGTCGCGCGGGGAACTCAATTGCACCGGGTCGCCGTTGATGAACAAGGCACCGGAATCGGGTTTGTAGAAACCCGAAAGGATCTTGATCAGCGTCGACTTTCCCGCGCCGTTGTCACCAAGGAGGCATACTACCTCGCCAGCTTGGACCGTGAAGGTGATGTCCTCCAAGGCGATGACGCGCCCGAAATATTTCGATACGCCACGGGCCTCGATCAACGCCGGTTCGGTTCCGTGCACTTGCGCCGCACTCATTTTCTGTCCTCTGAGGTGCGACGCCTGACAACCTGGTTGACGAGAACGCTTGCCAGCAAGAAGGCACCGAGGACCGACTGATACCAGTCAGCCTCGACACCTACAAAAAAGAGACCCTGACGCACCATCGCAAGGGTAAGTGCCCCAAAAACAGTACCGATCGGCGAACCGACGCCGCCTGTCAGCAACGTCCCACCGATGACTGCGGTAATGATGCACTCGAATTCCTTCTGGGCCCCCCGACCGGCTTCTGCGCTACCAAACTGAAAGACCTGTATGAGGGACAAGAGCGCACAGGACACTCCAACTGCCGTGAACAGGATAATGCGCACCCTGTCCGTTGGGACGCCGACCTGCCGGGCGATGCGATCGGACCCCCCCGTTCCGCGTATCCAGTTACCGAAGCGCGTGAATGCGAGGACATAAGCGCCGACACCGGCGAGCGCCAGCCACCAAACCACTGACGCGGGAAAGTCGCCTGGCAATTTGGCTGCAAAGAGATGCGACAGCGGATTGGCCGTGATGACGCCGCGGAGGCCACCCAGAACCGGCGTGCCAGCCACGGTCAGGGTGATCCCGATTGCGGCGCCACGATACACGAACAGGCCAGCAAGGGTGACGAGGAACGAAGGCAGCCCGGTACGGACCACGACGAGCCCATTGAGGTAGCCCATCAACGCGCCGACACCAAGCATGATGACAACGACGAACTCTATAGGGAGGTTCAGTTTGCCTATGAGCAGAGCAGTGACCACGGCAGTGAAGCCGATCATAGAACCGACCGACAGATCGAACTCACCGGCGATCATCAGGAGAGTGACCCAGGTTGCGACTATGCCGATTTGGGCCGCGACCTCCGAATAGTTGACGAACGCTGCCAGGGAAACGAAACCTCGATCGCCAGCGGCGAAAGCAAAGAAGACCCAGACGCAAATGAGACCGACAAGGGACGCCAGCTCTGGGCGCGCGAGAAGCCGCCGCCCCCAGCCGATGTAACGGAGGCGGGCCGGGGGCGAGGCGTCAGATGAAAGAGTGGGCAGGCTCGAAGTCACCAAGAATTCAATGACGCGGACAGACCATAGTCAACCGCACGCATTCCTAGAACGTGCCGTTGGCTGCCGATTCGTTGATCGCGTCGATGTTATCCTTGTCGATGAGAAACGGGCCCGTTGCAATGATACCGGAGCGACCCCCAGGAAGGTCGTGATAGAGAATGTACTGGGTCAGCATAAGCACCGGGTAGTATCCCTGCAGGAAAGGCTGCTGTGCGACCGCGAAGTCCACCGTGCCGTCCTTGATGCCGTCCATTGCTTCTTTGAACGTGTCAAACGTGGCGCAGTGCAGCGTCTTTCCGCTTGGCTGTTCCTGCTGGAGCTGGAGACAGGCCGAAACTGTGTCGGGCTCGCCGATCCCGATGACAGCGTCGATTGTCGGATCAGCCAGCAGTTTGGCTGAGATGATTTCTTTCTCCGCAGCGGGATCGCTCATGTTGCCGATAAATTGCTCGGCTTTTCCCCCTGCCTTGGTGAGAGCCTCGGCAATGGCCTTGCAGCGCGTCACCGTAGCCACATTAGCTGGAACGGCGTTGCTGCAGAGCACGTTGCGTGCCCCCAGGGCCGCCAAGCGATCGCCAGCCGCAAGCCCCGCCTCATATTCGACCGAGCCGACATGAGCAAGTGAGCCGACGGATCGGAAGTCGTCGATGCCGGAATTGTAGGTGATCACCGGGATCCCCTTGGCCACGGCCGCCTCGATCGGTGCCCGCTCGGCATCGACCGCAGGGAGCGAGACCGCGATCCCGGAGGGGTTCGTAGCGACAGCCGCACCTATGACGCCGGCCATGACCGAGGGGTCTTCCTGATCAGGAGCGAGGAACTGTACGTGAACATTATGGCTGCTCAGATCCTTCGCCGCCTGTTCCGCCCCGGCTTTAATCGTCGCCCAGAATCCCCCAGATGTGCTGAACGACGTATGGGCGATGAAGGCTATCGTGATTTCTTGCGGCTCAGCAGCCGTGGCGGGCACGACCTGCGTCGCAGCGAGCACGGTGGTGGCGAATAAGCTCAATCCTAGTAGATGAATCTTGTGCATCTCATCTTCCTCCCTGAGTTTTGGTTTTTTTCTCACGGCGCACTGAACGCGAAACGGAGTGCGAGAAGCAGTCTGTCCTCTATGTAGAACGTCGTTCTGCTTGCCATATGAGGATGCGCACGAGGCATGGCATTTGTCAATTCGGCGACTGCGCCACGAACCCTTCGGGATTGCCACCTGTCATGTGCCGAAAGCCGCAGGCACATAGTGACATGGCGCGCAGGATCTCTAGGCGGACAATCGACCGGTTCAACCTTTTCCACCGTGATTGAGCAAAAAAGAACGCGCCCGGGTTGCGCGCCGTCGACGAGATTCTGTAGGTAGTCTGCTGTTCCGGTCACAGTCCCAAAGATCAGGCTTATTTTCGATGAAGATCGTAGATGTGGAAATCCGGGCCTGCCGGTCCCGCCGCCCAAAATTCGACGCCGGCAAGCTGAGGGATTCCTACTCGGAGGAGTTCGAGTTTCTCGTCGTCACCCTGAAGACGGACGCCGGCATTAGCGGTACCTCGTTCGGGTTCGCTGCCGACCGTGGCGGTTCAATGGCTGCCGAAATCGCCGCCTACGCCTTGAAGCCGTTCTTTCTCGGGCGTGATCCCCTGTATCGGGAGAGGAACTGGCACGAATTTCGGAAGCATGATCGTTCCCTCCGGCTGACCCCGATTTATTCCTTCGGCCCGTTCGACATCGCCTGCTGGATCATCGCGGCGGAGGCCGCGGGCCAGCCGCTATACCAATATCTCGGAGCCTACCGCGATCGCGTGCCGGTATATGCCAGTTCGCTACGCCACACGACGGTTGAGGCCTATGTGGCGGAGGCAAAACAGAATCCAAGATCGCGGGTGGCCTGCTTACAAGGTGCATCCGCCCGGTGAGTTCGATTTCGACCTCGAAGTTCAACGCCGGGTCCGGGATGCCGTCGGCCCGCAATACGTCCTCATGAGCGACCCCGGCCCCGTTTACGACTTTGAGCAGGCCATGCGCATGGGGCGCGAGTTGGAAAAGCTTGACTATGCATGGCTCGAGGAACCTCTTTACGACGAGAACCTGAATGGTCTGCGCGAACTGTCGCGGGTGCTTGATATTCCGATCTGCGGAACTGAGGTTCTCAGCAAGCATCCCTACAGTGTGGCCGAATGCATCTCCACGCGGGTGGTTGACATCGTTCGTGCCGATGTGTCCTGGAGCGGCGGCATCACTGCGGTGATGAAGACCGCGCACTTAGCCGAGGCATTCGGCGTACGCTGTGAAATCCACACCACGATCTACCATCCGCTGGAAATTGTAAATCTGCATTGCTGCGCAGCAATCCAAAACTGTTCCTACCTTGAGCTGCTCGTACCTGAAACGTACTTTGCCTTCGGCCTCAAGCATCCCATCGAGATCAAGGCCGGAACAGCGGCGCTCCCCCTTGGTCCGGGTCTTGGCATCGAATATGACTGGGATTTCATCGACAACGCGACCTTCCAGAAAATCTGAGCCATGCCAATAGAAAGACCGACACCTATAACCTTGCCAGCCGCGGAAGAATCAGGCCAGCGGGAGCCAACCGCCGGCCCGGACGCGGGTTACGTCGTCCCGGCGGTGGTAAAGACCATCTCCATTGTGAAGATGCTCAACGAAAGGGCCGTCGACGGAGCTACCCTGCCGGAGCTTTCGGAAAAGCTTGGCATAACGCGAAGCCATTGCTTCAGCATACTGCGCACGATGATGGGCTATGGCTGGGTCGAGTATGAGGCCAAAACGCGGCTCTATCTTCTCAGTTCCGGCATCGCAGCCGATTCATCCTCGGCGCTGGTCTCGACACTCCATCTTGGAATGATCCGGCCCTTTATTACGGCTCTCTCGGAAAGCACCGGCTTCCCGTGCAATCTCTGCGAGATCATAGCAGACGGGACCTTCCTGGTCGTATGTGCCGCGAATCATCTCGATCCATTCGTATTCGGCGTTCCTGTCGGCTATCGCTTCCCGGCAAGCTCGCCGCATCACTTCAAGGCCTCGCTCGCTTGGCTCGGTTTGGAGCAGCAAGCTGCGGCGCTCGATGCCTGGGTGCCGGTTCGCTATTCGAGCCGCACCGTCGTCGATCGGGACGAGATGCGGTCGGAACTCCGTGAGACGCGGCTTCGCGGCTATGCAAGCAGTCTGGGCGAATTCGTCGAGGGGTTCCGGACGCTCGCCCTGCCGATCTTCAACCGTGACGGAGACGTCTTCCTGGTGATAAGTGCGTTCGGCCGCGAGGAACAGTTTGCGGCCCATGAGGCCAAGGTGGCAGCGGAACTCATCCGTACGGTCGGTGAGATTCACCTCGCTATCGACGGGCGTCCGCCGGTCGATTTTCCACGCAGCGTCACGAGGTCGACGTGATGCAGTCGCTCCTTGGTGTGCTCAGCGGTCCAGGAACCCTCACCAGCGCGGAGTTCCACAAGGGCGCCCACGCCCACGACCTCGACGACCGCATCATCTACAACAAGCACACCGGGGCGCTCTATTGCGACCAGGACGGCAACGGCGTCGGCTTTGACCAGGTCGAGTTCGCCAAGCTCGACAAGGGGCTCCACCTGCATCACGACGATTTCTTGGTGATTGCGTGAACTGAGGCAAGCGACGGCGGGCCGGGATCGGATCATTGCACCTCGGTGATGTCCTGAAGTCCGCTGACAGGCTGC
This sequence comes from uncultured Alphaproteobacteria bacterium, assembly GCA_963759235.1. Classification (GTDB taxonomy): domain Bacteria; phylum Pseudomonadota; class Alphaproteobacteria; order Rhizobiales; family Kaistiaceae; genus Bauldia. The sequence goes on from CAVWYO010000007.1 coordinate 16,432, forward strand.
CTCTCACCAGGAGAACGATCATGCCTGCCGAGAAGACCGACCTCTACAACCCCACTCTCCCGGCCATCCTTTATTCCGGGCCGGGCAAGCGGTTCAGGGGACGCGCCGGCGAAATCGCGGCGGAACACCTCGAAGTCGACGATGGCGTTCAAACTCTCACGATCGTCGCTTTGGCGGAGAGCTTCCGTAGCCGCTCGTCAACATTGAAGAACCCCGCTCTGGCCCCGCGCGCTGAGCGCCGGCTTGGCGCAGCGGGAAAACGAAGGGCTCAGCACCGGCGCGATGGGCATGTCCAGCGCGGGAGTCCCGCGCTGGATATGTATTGAATGATCTGGACCGTCATTTGCTGTCGATCCAAACGTCACGGCGCAGCCGGACCGGGCGGGCCAGCGGGGCCGGCGGGACCAACATCACCCTTGGGGCCAGCGGGGCCAGGGGGACCAGCGAGACCAACATCGCCCTTCGGGCCAGCGGGGCCAGCGGGGCCGGCGGGGCCAACATCCCCCTTGGGGCCGGCGGGACCAACATCGCCCTTCGGGCCAGCGGGACCAGCGGGACCAGCGAGACCAACATCGCCCTTCGGGCCAGCGGGGCCAGCGGGACCAACATCACCCTTGGGGCCAGTGGGGCCGGCGGGACCAACATCACCCTTGGGGCCAGCGGGGCCGGCGAGACCAACATCGCCCTTCGGGCCGGGTGTTAGCTGAACGTTGTCGATTGCCGCCTTGAGCTGGGCAGAGCTCACTCCACCCAGGATCGGACTGCCGCTGATGCCGTTCCAGAACAGCAGCAGCACAAACAAAATCACCGCCCCGACCAGGCCGGGCAGCACCTTCTCAGACCACCAGGTTGCTTTCACGTTGTTTCCTCCTCTTTTCCGCGACGCGTACCGCGGACTTAATTCAACGACCTTCAAGGCCAACAATACACTGGCGACTAATACGACTAGCGTGATTAGTAATACGACCTGCTGTTAGGTTCAGTGCGGCGACGTCTGTCGCGCTGGAAATCGAAGCCGGCGACGGAGCGTTAACGAGGTATTAACACCGCCGAGCACAACGTTCCACGCATCGTTTCAGCAACGTTTCGTGGGACACGCCGCAATGGCTGTTTTGAGCCTGTGCACCACCGCGCAACGGGCCGGCACCAGCGAGAGTACTATCCTTCGGGCTATCAAGTCGGGACGACTATCGGCCACCAGAGCATCGCCCGGCAGCTATGCGATAGACCACGCCGAGCTTGCGCGATGCCGATGGCAGGCACACGCACCATAGGGGGCATTGGGTGGTGGAAGACAGCTCGGCCGGGCGGCATCGACGATCTCGCGGGAGGTGCGCCGCAATGCCGCCACCGCACTCTGTCGGTCTGGGCTCATGAAACGGCTATGCGCGCCTATCTGATCTCCGAGCCTCGCCTCAAGGCGATGAAGGTGTTTCGGGCGATCGCCACGGGACGGACTTTGGGCTTCACCGCCGAGACGCCGCCCGATTGGAGCGCGGTTCACGATCTGTGGCCGACCGAAGGTCGCAAGGTCTGACCAAGAGCTGAGGTCGAATACTCGGGGGCAAGCATGGCCAAATTTCTGGGCGCCTGATGATTGAGTTTCAGAAGCGCCGTCTATCGTAAGCCCAATGGAGCAAGGCTTGGCGTTGTCGTGGCCGACAGGCGAGATTGTTTCGTTCGCAGTTCCGCTGGATCTGACGAACGTGGCGGCTCATCGTTCTCCATCGTCCAATCTGTCGCCGATCCTCATCAGGCATTCTGCGACCAAAGTAGTAGCGGCAATACCACTGGAACCAGCCGCGGGGATCGTCGGGGTGAATCCAACCCCTTCGGGCGCCAGACGGCGCAAACCGCGGCGCCGGTGACGGTTGAGCGGGCGTCCTTCAGGCTGACGCGGATCGCATGAACGGCGAAGAGCAAACATGGTCCCGCTTTGCCAAGCACTCGCGGTCTCCGGCGGCACGAACCTCGTCGCCGAAACCTCGCGGTCTGCCTGCTCCGAGGTTACTCTCGAACAAAGATGCGACCTGACGGGTTCGAACTGGCCGCCGAGTTTGTAGAGGCGGAGACCGGCAAGGGTACCGATGGTTTGGATAGACGCCCTCAGTTCCGAGCGCCCACTCAAACATCACGTGTATGTCCTGCGCCTGCCATGCGATAAGCAGTACAATCAACGGCCTGTTATCAAAGGTCGGCCGGGGTTAGAGCCAGCTCGCCGTGACGAACGCCGCCAGTCCGCCTCCCGAAGCCACGTCGCCGGGGCTTCCGGCGATGTTGCCGGCCGAGCTTCTGGCCATCATCTCCTTCGTCGAACGACTGCGGGCGGAACCCAATCAGTGTCTCGGCCTGTCGTCGCCGGAACCCTTCTGGAACATGATGCTGTATTTCATGCGGCGCCACCTGGAAGGCAAGCCGGTCACCGTCTCCAGCCTCGCCGACGCCGCCAAGGTATCGCACGGCACGGCCATGCGGCGGATCGCCGAACTCGACTGCGCCGGCCTGATCGCGCGGCGCCCGCGCACCCCCACCGGAAAATCCGCGTCGCTCCACCCGAGCGAGGAACTGCTGCGGCGGTTCAATGAATACGCCCTGCACGTGAAGCGGACCGTCGGCCGCACCTTCGGACATCTCGGTGCCCGCGACGACCCCGCGGCCTACTATTTCGGCGCCTCCTATATGGCCGCGCAGATCATCACGGCGCCCGAGGACACCGGCATCAGCGGCACCGGCCCGATCCGCCTCCTTGTCAACGACAACCCCAACTTCCGGGTTCTGGAGGCCATGCGCCCCGACCTCGAAAGGTGGCTCGGGGCGAGGATCGAGATGACGCTTGCCGACATAGACCGGCTGCACGGCGAGATCGTCGCCAACGGCAAACGGCGAACATCGCGGTTCGATATCGTGGCGGTCGAGAATACGCTTGTCGGCGCGTATGCCGAGGCCCGCATCCTCCAGCCCCTCGACGAACTGATCGCGGCCAGCCTGCTCAACCCCACCGATTTCCTGCCCACCGGCTGGGAGGCTGTGAACTATCGCGATCTCCAATACGGGGTGCCGTTCCAGCCGATGCCGGAGCTTCTGTTCTACCGCAAGGACCTGTTCGAGCGGGCGGGCCTGGCGCCGCCTGAGACGGTCGAGGAGGTCGTCGCCGCGGCACGGGCGCTGCACAGGCCGAAGCAGGGCTTCTCCGGAATTGTTTGGGCCGCCGGACGAGGCTCGCCGACCGGTCGCAGCTACATCGAGATTCTCGGTAGCTTCGGCCGGCCGCCGCTCAACCTTCGTCCGGTCGGAACCGACTTCGACATACGCGACATCAGCGGAGCCGCCCGCCAGCCGACCATCGACACCGAGTCCGGCCGCCTCGCGGCGGCCTACCTCAGATCGCTTGTTGACTACTCACCGCCCAACATCCTCGACATGGACTGGGAGCAGGCGGGACGCACCTTCATCGCGGGCAACGCGGCGATGATGTACGCCTTCACCTCGCAGGCGGCGAAGATCGAATACACGGCTCGGTCACCGGCAAGAGGGCGGGTCGGATTTCTTGCGCTGCCGCGCGGCGCCGGCGGCCGCAACGTCGCTCCGGTCGGCGGCTATGCCCTCGGGATTCCTGCCAACGTATCGCCACGGCGCCTCGACCGCATCTTCCGCATTCTGGAATGGCTGACCTCGCCGCAGATCACCAAGCTACTCGTGCTCCGCGGTGCGACCGTCAGCCCGCGTTTCAGCGTCAGCAACGATCCCGAGGTGAGGGCCGCCCGTCCGATCATCTCGATCGTTGACCGATTGGCGAGGAACGGCCAGCTTCAGATCTGGCAGCGCCCGCCGGTGCCGGAGTTCGCCCGCATCGTCAACGTCCTCGGCAACGAAGTCCATGACGCGCTGGCCGGCAGGCGCGAGATCGGCGAGGCGCTCGCCCGTGCGCAGAGCGATTGCGAAAAGATCATGCGCGCGGCCCTCAGGCGCTGACCGCGCGTATGACTTCGGGGGGAGCTATTTGATCGCCTCGATCTGTTGCAGCACCTCGGCGGCATCGGGGTGTGCCGCGAGGAACTTGTCATACATCGGCTGCATTCGCTGCTTGAACGGCGCGACGTCGTCAAGCTGGAGCACCGTCGCGCCACCTTCGTCGACCGCCCTCTGGAGAAGTCCATCGGCCGGATCGAGCCAAGCATGGCTGATCGACTCCATGCCGCCCCCGATCACATCAGCGACGATCTTCTGATACTCAGGGGGCAAGGAATCCCAGAAGATCTTGGAGACGAGAAACCCATCGACGGAAAAGATGTGGTTGACGATTGTGTAGTACGGCGCCACTTCGTACAGCTTGGCCGTGTAGTAGTTCGCCTTGTTGTTATCGAGGAAGTCGATCAGGCCGGTCTGCAGCGAGGTATAGACCTCGGCGAAAGGGATGGGCGTCGGGCTGGCGCCAGCAAGCCGCCACATCTCGACGTGGGCCGGGTTCTGGATGACCCGCATCTTCTTGCCCTGGATGTCGTCGATGTTGTGGATCGGGAAGGTGCTTATGAAGTTGCGCCCGCCGGACGTGTAGCAACCGAGGTTGACGAACCCGGCCGCCTCCAGTTCCTTGTCCGCTCGGTCGAAGACGAGCTTACAGGCCTTGATGGCATGTTCCTCGTCGCGGAAGACGAAGGGGAGATCGAAGATTCCGGTGATCGGGGCGTAGTCGGTCAAGAACCCGGAGCTGCCGGGGGTTGCCTGTATGGAGCCGAGCCTCAGGCCTTCGGTCACCTCGACGATGCCGCCGAGCTGGCTACTGCCGAAGATCTGAAAGTCGACGTCGCCATTCGTCTCCTTGCGGATTTCGTCGAAGAGCTTGCCGAACGCGACGACGTTTGGTGCATCGTTGGGTTCGGCGAAGCTGACTTTTGCGGTATATTTCGCTGCGTCGGCGGCGGTGGATACGCCGATCCCGACCGCCAGCGCCGCGAACGCCGCCAGCAGGCGGCCCGGGCGCCTCTGCCTCTCGGTGGTGATGTTGGGGTGCATGTTGGTCCTCCCATGTCTCTGGTCTCTAGGCCAGAATTTGGACACTGAGGTCTTTTGCCTCTTCGACAGGATGGCACGGGCGGCTTGCGGTCACGAAGCGTCTATTGGTCCAGATTGGACCAGTTCCCGCTTTGGGTCGGTTACCCTCTGGCGGGCGCGGCGTCGCTCCCGGTGCATCGTATAGAGCCCGCTCGCGACGACGATCGTCGCGCCGAAAAGAACGGCGGGCCGGACAACGTTGCCGAACAGCACCGCGCCGTAGATGATCGCCCACAGCATCATAGTGTACTGCATCGGTGCGACGATCGCCGCCGGCGCGGCCGCGAAGGCGCGCAGGATGACGAACTGGCCTGTGCCCATGACAAGGCCAGCGGCCGCGACCATTGCGAAATCGCCGAGGGACGGCATGCGGAAGGTGAGGAGCGCGCCCGGAAAGCTGGTGGTGAATAGTCCGATCATCACCGCGGAGACCATGACGGAGGGGCTTTCCTCGCGGCCTAGCCGGCGCATGATCAGCACGGTCATCGCCAGGGTGACGAGGCTTCCGAACGCTGCCAGATGGCCGGCGCCGATGACCGTGAAATCCGGCCGGATCATGATCAGGATGCCGACGAAGCCGGCGAGAACTGCTCCCCATCGATGCCTGCCGACCTCTTCACCAAGGATCGGAATCGACAGGACGGTAACCAGGAGAGGTGCGCAAAAGGCGATGGCGTAAAATTCGGCGAGGGGCAGACGCGATATGGCGAAGAAGCCGAGGATGGTCCCCAGCCCGGCGGAGAGCCCGCGGAGCAGGACCAGCCAGGGGTGGTGCAAGCGCGTCGGGCGGCGTCGCGAGACGGCAAGTATCAGCGGCAGCGTCGCGAAAATGGCCTCCATGAAGATGATCTGGAAGATCGAGTAGCGAACGCTGAGCAGTTTCACCAGGGCGTCCGTCGTCGCGAACAGTGCGTTGGCGAGAAACGCCAGCGCGATGCCCCGAACGACATACTCGTCAGCCATGTCTTGCGACATGACTGTCATGGCGTTGCCGCAACGATCCGTCCCGCTACTCCAGAACGCTCCAGAGCCCGAGAACGAGGGACGGGACGAAGGCTATCAGCAATAGGATGATCAGCGCAGCGATGAGGAACGGTACGCATTCGCGAAAGATGCCGCCGACGGGAAGTCGGGTGATTGATGCGGTTATGAAGACGAAGATTCCGAACGGCGGGGTGAGACCGCCGAGCATCATAGTGATGATCACGACGATGCCAAAGTGAATTGGATCGAATCCGAGGGAAAGCGCGAGCGGCAAGAACAGCGGCACAACGATCAGCATCCCGGCCGAGCCGTCAAGAAACGTTCCCGTGACGAGCAACGCGCCGATCACCAGGAGGATGACGATGCCGGGCGAGTTGCCGAAGGTGCTGAGCGAGGAAGCCAGGATGTGCTGGGGAAGCTGTTCGGCGATGAGCACCCAGGCGAAGGGAACGGTCACGCCGATGAGAAACCCGATCAGCGCGGTGTCGAGCGCGGCGTCGACAAGCGTTCGATAGAGCGTCCTCAGGTTGTAGGCGCGGTAGACGATTGTGCCGAGACCGAGCGCCCACAGCACGGCGATCACCGCCGCTTCGGTGGGCGTGACGATGCCGAAGCGAATGGTGCCGATAATCGCCACCGCCAGCCCGAGCGACGGCACGGCCCGCCCGAATGCGCGAAAGATCTGCGGCAACGGCAGACGTGGCTGATTCGTCTCGAAACCCCGCCAGCGGGCTGACAGATAGACGACAACCATCATTGCCAGGGTAATGAGGATGCCGGGGACGACACCGCCGACGAAGAGCCGGGCCACCGAGGCGTCGGCGATCGAGGCGTAGACCAGCATCGAAATCGCCGGCGGGATGATGTTCGGCACGATTGAGCTCGCCGCCGTGGTGGCGCAGGCGAATGCCGGCGGATAGCCGCGCCGGATCATCTCCGGTACGAGGATCTTCGAGGTGCTGGCGGCGTCCGCCGCCGAGGAGCCGGAGATGCCACCGATCAGGGCGCTGTTGACCACATTGGCCTGCGCCAGGCCGCCCCGCAGGTGGCCGACCAGCGACGTTGCAAAATCGATGAGCCGAGTGGTTACCCCGCCGATGTTCATCAGGTAGCTGGTCAGCAGGAAGAAGGGGATGGCGAGCAGGATGAAGCGATTGGCCCCGGCGACCATGTTCTGCATGATCGCCGCCGGCGGAAGCATGCTTCCGTCGGTCCAGGTGGTCGCGAAGACGGCAAAGGCGATGGCGAAGACGACCGGCACGCTCAGAACCAGCGGGATGGCGAAGGCGATCACCATGAGGAGACTTGGGCTGACCCCGGGGAATGGCACCAGGCCGGCAACCGAGGTGAGCAGATAGGTGAGCAGTGCGAGCCCGAGCGCGACGCCGCCGCGCACGAGCCGGCGCGGATCTTCGAGCGACATCAGGATCTGATAGGCGAGCAGCATCGCGCCGCAGAACGGCACGAGGACATATTTCAGATAACTCGGCCATTGCAGTCCGCCGCTGAGGCCACCGACCCTGTCGATCAGGATCGCCCCGCCTGCGATCATCATGATCGAGACATACGCGACGACGTAGTCCTCGACCGACGCAAGGAGGTGGCGCAGTCGGGTGCCCGACAGCCGCTGCGCAAGATCGAAGGCGATGTGCCGGCCCTGACGGTAGCCGTAGGGCACCCCGACCAGGATCAGCCAGACGAAGATCCACGAGGCAAGCTCGTCGGTCCAGGTGAAGGCGGCGTTGAAGACGTAGCGGGAGATGACGCCGGCGAGCACGACGACGGTCATCGTCACCATGCCGAAGACGAGCGTAACCTCCAAAAGCCAGTCGAAGGCGAGGAGCCCCCGCCTCAGCCAGCGCCCGGCCGACCCGCCGCGGGTCAATTCCCAGGTGCCTACGTTCATTCGCTCTTGCCCTTGACCAGCCGGCCATCGCCCGATCTGCCGGGTCGTTTCCTCTGGACGCTAGCTTGACCGCCGGCTCCGCGCTCCACAATCCCGATCCGGTCCAATGTGGACCAAAGAGCGCCTCGTCACGAGCGGTTTCCCGTGAGAGCATCCCGCCCCAAGAATGTGGGGAGGGAGCGCGGCAGCGGATGTCAGGAACCCTGATCATCACCGGCGGCAGTCGAGGAATCGGCGCCGCGATTGCGACCCTTGCCGCGGAGCGCGGCTTCGACGTCGCGATCAACTTTCTCAAGACGCGCGACCGGGCCGAAGCCGTCGCCGAGGCCGTCGTTGCTCGCGGCGCCCGCGCTGCCGTCATCCAGGCGGACGTGCGCGAGGAAAGCGGCGTGGTGGAGCTGTTCGAGGCGGCGGAGCGCGATCTCGGGCCGATTGGCGCTGTCGTCAGCAATGCCGGCGGAGGGCTCGGCAACTGGCCGATCGAGACCGTAACGGCGGAGCATCTGGCGGAGATGCTCGCGCTCAACCTGTCCAGTGCGGTGTTCTGCGCACGCGAGGCGGCGCGCCGCATGTCGGTCCGCCATGGCGGCCAGGGCGGCGTTATTCTCAACGTGTCGTCGATGTCGGCCTTCAACGGCGGCATGCCCGGACTTGCGACTTACGCGGCGGCCAAAGGCGGGGTCGAGAGCCTGACCGTGGCGCTGGCCAACGAGCTAGGCCCTCAGGGTATCCGCGTCAATTGCATGCGGCTTGGCGCCATCGACACCGAGGTGCATGTCGGCGAGACGGCCGAATGGCGCGCCGCACTCACCCAGACCATCGTCCTCAAGCGGTACGGGACTCCGCAAGAGGCAGCGCGCTCGGCGCTGTTCCTGCTGTCGCCAGAGGCATCCTACATTACTGGAGCCATCATAAGTGTATCCGGAGGACGTCGCTGAAGGGCTGGGCTCCCTTCCTGGCGTGCGTTGTTTCGCTCGCCGGAAACAACGCGGATCGACGGATTCGTGATGTCGGCGCAGACGAATGCATCCCTCGCTTCAAACGTCGAGATCACTACGATCAGTGCCGATTGCTCACTCGTTTTTTCCATCGGGGACGGGGCCACGCTAACGCTGTGTCAATACTGAGAGGGGCCGGTTTAAATCGACGGATGATCTATTTCTGCCGCAGCAGAACGTTCGAAATCCGCCATTTGGCTGGAGAACGTTGGAGCCGGGTTTCTCTCCCTCCGCCAGTTAGCGCTGCAAGATATTCTCCGCGGCGTCCAAACGCGATCCATTGCGCGCGGTTCTGCGCCATTCCCCGACAGACCTCCGTACTCGATCGCGCCACCGACTGCCTCGTCGTTCTCTGTTTTCCCTTCTCTTCTCTGAACCTCCAAACTCCGTCGCTTCAGTACGGAGTTCGAAACGTCAGGAAATCAGCGGGTTCTGCGCGCTCGCCTTTTGTGCGAAGTTGAGGTTGCTCTCGCCCAACCGAAGCGCACCTTTTCCACGGTCGCTGGGCTGACATTCGACGTGTTGATCGATAGCCTAGCGCCTAGGTTGTCCAAGTGGAGGTGGGGGCTTGGCCTTCGTCGACAATCCAATAATCAACTCGCCGTTCGAGAGACCGAAGTGGCACTTCGAACTGGAAGATGACGGCCAGCCAACCGGGAAAAAACTCCCGGATCGCCGCCGAAGTATCTACGTCGTTCCCGTGCCTGCGGCCCGGCGTCGGGGACCGCAGCAGCGCGAGCTGTCGCTGGAAGACAAGGTCACCGAGAACGTCCTGGTCAACGAAATCCGCCGCCACGTAGATCAATGGCGGGAGCTTCCGCCCGGCCAATGGGGCGTCACTCCCGAGACTCAACGCCTGCTGTTGCACTGGCGCGACCCCGACCGGGAGCGGAAGTTGTTCTTTTGCCAGCGCGAGGCCGTTGAAACGCTGATCTGGCTGACGGAGGTCGCGCCGAAGAAATTCAAGGACGACATCGAAGCCGCCAACGCCGAAGCCAATCCGGGTCTCTATCGCCTCGCCTGTAAGATGGCCACCGGCGCCGGGAAGACCACGGTGATGGCCATGATCATCGCCTGGCACGCGATAAACCGCGCGCGGCGGCCCAACTCCAGGCACTTCTCAGACGCATTCTTAGTCGTCACGCCGGGCATCACCATCAAGGACCGGCTTCGCGTGCTCAAGCCGCAGGACCCGAAGAATATTTACCGGGAGCTCGATCTTGTTCCCCGCGACCTGATCGACGCGGTGCTCAGGGCGCGCATCGTCATCACCAACTACCACTCCTTCTTGCTTAGGGAGAAAGAGCAGGTCTCCAAGCTCAACCGGCAAATTCTCGGCGGGCGCGAAGGCGAAAAGAGGTTTACCGAAATACCCGGCGAAATGGTCGCGCGCGTCTGCCGCGAGGGCGGCGCCGACCTGATGGGCCGCAAGAACATCATCGTGCTCAACGACGAGGCGCATCATTGCTACCGGCGCAAGGCCGCCGGCGAGCAAGAGGACGGCGCCGAACCGGCCATGACGGCCGAGGAGCGCGCTGAAGCGGAAGCAAACGCCAAGGCGGCGCATGTCTGGATCGGGGGCATCGAGGCGTTCAAGGTGCAGCTCGGCATCGAAGCGATCTATGACCTTTCTGCGACGCCGTTCTTCCTCAGCGGCTCAGGCTACGGCGAAGGCAGGTTGTTTCCTTGGGTGGTGTCGGACTTCGGGCTGCTTGACGCCATCGAGAGCGGCATCGTCAAGGTGCCGCGCCTGCCGGTGGTGGACGATGCGGTCAAGGGCGATCTGCCGAAGTTCCGCGACGTGTACAACGTGATCCGCAAGGATAACCCGCGAGCGTTCCCAATGCGTGGGCGGCGCACCGGCGGTGCGGTCGCGGACCCCAGCAGGCTGCCCCACCATCTGCTCGAAGCAGCGCTGGACGCGCTTTACAGGCACTACGCCGAGATGTTCGACAAGTGGGAGAAGGTGCCCGAGCTTGGCCGTCCTCCCGTTTTTATCGTCGTCTGCAACAACACGGCCACCTCGAAGCTCGTTTACGATTGGATCTCTGGGTATGAGAAGACCGAAGGAGAAGGCGACCAAAAGCAGACGCGCATCGTCGCGGGTAAGCTGCAACTGTTTTCCAACGTCGACGACAACGGCCGCTGGCGCTCGCGCTTCCGGACATTCCTGATCAACTCGTCGCAATTGGAATCCGGCGATGCTCTATCGGACGATTTCCGCAAGGTCGCCGCGCGCGAGGTCGAGGAGTTCAAGAAAGAGAAGCAGGCGCGCGGCGAGTTGATCGAGGACATCTCGGACGCCGACTTGTTGCGCGAGGTGATGAACACCATCGGCCGGCCCGGCCGGCTCGGCGCCGACATCCGCTGCGTGGTCTCGGTATCTATGCTGACCGAGGGCTGGGACGCCAATACCGTCACTCACATCATGGGCGTGCGCGCCTTCGGGACGCAGTTACTTTGCGAGCAGGTGGTGGGACGCGGCCTGCGACGGGTGTCCTATGAGGTCGATCCGGCCACGGGATTCTTTCCGGTCGAGTATGCCGAGGTGCTCGGCGTGCCATTTTCCTTTGCGCAGAGCGGCGGCGGAGGCCCGCCCCCGCCGCCACCACGCGTCACGCGCGTACGCGCCCTCGAAGAGCGAAGAAAAGAGCGGGAAATCCGCTTCCCGAACGTTGAGGGCTACCGAATCGTCTTCCCGCGCACGCCGCTCCAGCCCAAATTCACCGACGACAGCCACATGGAACTGACGCCGGACGACGTGCCGAACGTCACTGAGAGCGAACCGCTGATCGGCGAGGGAATTACCTTCGATCTCCGCAAGGACGCCGAGAAACTGCGGCTCAAGTCGGTGGTGTTCGATGTCGCGGGTCTGTTGCTCCGCGAGAAGTTCCCCGACCAAGTGTGGCGTTATCCGGAACTGGTGCAGATCACCGCGCGCTGGTTTGATAAGTGCCTGACGACACGTGGCAAGACGCCGAAGCAGTATCTGAAATGGAAGCCGCTGGCGATGCGCGCGGTCGACCGCATCTATCGGGCGCTGGTAGGCTCGCTGACCGAGCCGGCGGACGGCTCGCGCGGCCTGCTGCTGCCGATCATCAACCCCCTCAATCCAGAAGGTTCGACGCGCCACGTTGACTTTGTCACCTCCAAGCAGACGCTCATCCCGACCACCCTGTCGCACGTCAACTACGTGGTCTTTGACCGAGACTGGGAAGCTGGTTTCACCGAGCGGCTGGAGAAGCTCGGCGACTTCGTCATGTCCTACGTGAAGAACCACAGCCTGTTCTTTGAGGTGCCCTACGAGTACGCCGGCGGCACCTACCGCTATCGGCCGGATTTCATTGTGCGTCTTCGCGACGGAGAGGGACCGCCGCTCAACCTCGTCGTCGAAGTGAAGGGGCAGCGCGATGCCAAGGATGCTGCCAAAGCGGACACCATGAAGAAGGTCTGGGTGCCGGCAGTCAATAACACAGGGAAGTACGGCCGGTGGAATTTCCTGGAGCTCGCGGACGTTCCCTATGACATCGAAGATCGCCTGCGCGCCTATGTACGCGCACCGGCGATGGCGTGAGGGCGGGGATGGCGAAGAGAACGGGGAAGCCGCGCGCTGAGGCGGACGTCGAAAGTTACGAGCACAAGGAAGCCAAGCGGAAAAACATCCCGACGGCGGAGAACCAGAAGCTCGTCGCCGACGAGGATAAGGCGATCAAGAAACTGCGCTGGAAGCGCAATCCCGATCTCGACCCGCAGCTAGTCTGGCGCGGCAAGGACTTCGAATCCGACGCGCTCGAGGTCGATGCACCACCGATCTATATCCAGGAGAAGATTCTTCCGGGCGCCATCATCGAGGATTTGCGGCGTCAGACGAAAGAGCGCCGCAAGGACGACAAGCCGCAATTCGACTTCTTCCACGACTTCAATTGCCTGCCGGAAGGCTGGAAGGAGGATGCGACCGCCAGCTACTACCACGACGAGGGCAACTGGCAGAACCGGATGATCCTCGGCGACTCTCTGCTCGTCATGGCGTCGCTCGCCGAGCGCGAAGGGCTGCGCGGGAAGGTCCAGTGCATCTACATGGACCCGCCGTACGGGATCAAGTTCAACTCGAACTGGCAGCCGTCCACCAAAAGCCGCAAGGTCGAGGATGGTCAATACGAGAGCTTGAGCCGCGAGCCCGAGGTTATCAGAGCGTTCCGAGACACCTGGATAGATGGAATAAACTCTTATCTAAACTACCTGCGAGACAGATTGGTTGCCGCTCGGGATCTTCTGTCAGATCGCGGATCAATATTTGTACAGATCAGCGATGAAAACGTTCACCGTGTGCGGGCGATTTTGGACGAGGTTTTTGGTGCAGAAAACTTCGTCGTATCGATCGTTGTCAAAAAGAAGGGCAGCCAGATTGGCAGCACGCTTGAGGCGGTTAACGACCACATATTGTGGTATGGCAAAAGCGCGAAATCCTCCGGCCACGTGACGACTAGACCGCTTTTTGTTGTGCGCGAGGATGAGGAAATTCTCGACGACTACAATGTCGTCGAGCTGCCGACCGGCGAGAGAGTGCGCATCACCGAGCTCGAGGAACGAGACGGTGAAGCGTATCGGCAGTATTTCGGGCGGTTCCGAGCAGCATATCCGGATGCTCATCTTCTCGGCCTAAACCCATTGAAGAGCGGCGGATTTCGGAAGAACCAGTCTCTCGACTTCCTTTTCCGAAACAGACGCTTCCCCATAGGGCCAAATCAATGTTGGAAGCATACAGTCAAAGATGAATCGGGCGGGACTCCAGGAATGGAACGTCTAGCCCTCGCTGACCGTTTATTTCCTCTTATAAACGACGTCCGGTTTGTGCGCTACGCGCCTGAACCCGCGGTCAAGCGCATATCAAACTGGTGGGACAATCTCGGCGGGGCCGCAGCGCCCGTATATGTTGTTCAAACGAACCCCGAGATAGTTAAGCGTTGCATTCTGATGACAACCGATCCCGGTGACCTTGTGCTCGATCCTACTTGCGGATCCGGCACGACCGCGTTCGTAGCTGAGCAATGGGGTCGTCGCTGGATAACGATCGATACCAGCCGCGTAGCATTGACACTCGCACGCGCTCGCTTAATGGGCGCGAGATACGACTACTATCTGTTGAAGGACAGCGAGGACGGCGCTCAGAAAGAAGGCGAGCTCACCGGCAAGCCGCCGGCAGCTGGACCATTCACCCAGAATATTCGTGCGGGGTTTGTCCTTGAGCGCGCGCGTTGGAACTCCTCTGGGTCCGTCGCCAACGATACTGAGATCGACGTCATCTGGGCTCGCTGGCAGAGGACGCTGGAGCCACTGCGCGCGAAATTGAAGGAGGCCCTGGGCAAAGCATGGGAGGAATGGGAAATCCCCCGTGAGCCCGACGATGCTTGGTCCAACCAGGCGAAGCAACTTCACAAGGAGTGGTGGGAGGCTAGGAGGGCGCGCCAGAGAGAGATCGACGAGTCGATCGCACGCAACGCCGAAGTAGAGTTTCTTTATGACCGTCCCTACAAGGCGGGCGGCGTCGTCCGGGTCGCCGGGCCATTCACGGTCGAGAGCCTGTCCCCGCATCGGGTGTTGCCGATGGGCGAAGATCCGTACTTGGCGGAGCTTCCTGCCGCTGAAGGGGTTGAAGACTCGCCAACGCATTCTCCGCCAGTGTCGCCGGGCGCAAGCGAGGGCGCTGAGGGGACACGGGGGGGCGCCGTCATCACCGATTTTGCCCAGGTTGTGTACGAAAACCTCAAAACCGCTGGCGTGCAGAACACGAAGAAGGGCGAACGCCTCCTGCTAGAGAACCTGCGGCCCTTCGTCTCCCGCAGTGGGCTGATCCAGTTCCAGGGCGAATACAACGAGAAGGGCGGGACGAAGCGCGCCGCGGTCTGCATCGGTCCGGAGTACGACACTGTTGGCTATGAATTGGTGCGCCGTGCAGCGCGTGAAGCTGCGGACCTGTTCGATACGCTCGTTGTCTGCGGTTTCGCATTCGCGCCGGAAGTGGACGAGACGCGGCTCAACTTTGGCACGCTCACGGTACTCAAGGCGCGCATGAACCAAGACCTACGCATGGCTGACAAGCTCAAGGCTTCGGGCGTTGGAAACCTGTTTGTGGTGTTCGGCGAGCCGGACATTAAGATTCACGAAATCGCTGATCACATGCTAAAGGCGGAAATCCTTGGCATGGACATTTTTGATCCGACCACCGGCGAGGTGCGATCCTCGACCGGCAAGAGCCTGATGAACGACGTGGCCGCTTGGTTCATCGACGACGACTATGACGAAGAGAGCTTTTTCGTCCGGCAGGCTTATTTCGTCGGTGACGATCCATATGATGGCCTGAAGCGGTCGCTGATGTAAGCGCCGGAGACAAAATCCCTCAGTGAAGCGGCCGGATTGTCCGGTTGCGCCGGAGTAAAAATCCGGCAGCAGATAGCCTTTTGCCTGGAGTCGGCAGGGGGCGGGGGATGAAGGGCGTGGAGCTCTACGGACGGGTTCGCTATGCGGTGCAGATTGAGGGATTGAGCCAGCGCGAGGCGGCGCGGCGGTTTGGGATCGACCCTCGGACGGTTTCCAAGATGATGGTGTTCTCGGTGCCGCCGGGTTACCGGCGGAGCAAGCCGCCGACGCGCCCGAAGCTGGACCCGTTCATCGGGATCATCGACCGGATTCTTGAGGAGGATAAGAGCCGTCCGGCGAAGCAACGTCACACGTCGAAGCGGATCTTCGAGCGTCTTCGAGACGAGCACGGCTTTGCCGGCGGGCTGACGATCGTGAAGGATTACGTGCACGATCGCCGCCTTCGGCAGCGGGAGGTGTTCGTACCGCTCAGCCATGAGCCGGGACACGCCCAGGCCGACTTTGGGGAAGCGCTGGCCGAGATCGGCGGGGTGGAACAGAAGATCCACTTCTTCGCGTTTGACCTGCCGCACAGCGATGCCTGCTTTGTGCAGGCTTATCCGGCGGAGACGACGGAAGCGTTTTGCGCCGGCCACACGGCGGCCTTCGCGTTCTTCGGCGGTGTGCCGCAGTCGGTCCTCTATGACAACACCAGGATCGCCGTGGCCCGGATTCTGGGTGACGGAACACGACAGCGGACGCGGGTTTTCAGCGAGTTGCAATCGCACTACCTGTTTGATGATCGCTTCGGCCGCCCCGGCAAGGGCAACGATAAAGGCAAGGTCGAGGGACTGGTTGGCTGGATCCGGCGGAACTTTTGGTGCCGATGCCACGGGCGGCGAGCTTTGCGGGGCTGAACGCGAAGCTGGTCGACGACTGCCGCCGCCGGCTCGGCGATCGGCTGCGCGGTCATCAAGAGACGATCGGTGAGCGGCTAGCGCGCGACCTTGCGGTCTTCCACGACCTGCCGGCGACAGCCTACGACGCCTGCGAGAAGAGGATCGGCCGGGTCAGTTCACTGTCGCTGGTACGCTATCGCGGCACCGACTACTCGGTGCCGACCGCCTATGGCCATCGCGAGGTTATGATCCGTGGCTATGTCGACAAGGTGGTGATCTCGTGCGGCGCCGAGATCATCGCCCGGCATGCCCGTTCCTACGAGCGGGAGGACTTTGTCTTCGACCCGCTGCACTACCTGGCGCTGCTCGAACAGAAGATCGGCGCCCTCGATCAGGCGGCGCCGCTGGTCGGCTGGGATCTGCCCGAAGAGTTTACCGTGTTCCGCCGGCTCCTCGAAGCGCGGATGGGCAAGCGCGGCAAACGGGAGTTCGTCCAGGTCCTGCGTCTTTTGGAGACCTTCCGCCGCGACGATGTGGTCGCCGGAATCAGGGAGGCGATGGCCCGCGGCACGATCGGCTTCGACGCAGTCAAGCACCTGGTGCTGTGCCGGATCGAGCGGCGACCGCCGCGGCTCGACCTGACGGTCTATCCCTACCTGCCGCGGGCAACCGTGGCGACGACCTCGGCCAGGGCCTACATGGACCTGATCACCGGGGCGGCGTCATGAGCGACACGCCTCAGCTTCTGCTTGCCCATCACCTCAAGGCGCTCAAGCTGCCGACCTTCCTGCGCGAGTACGACAAGCTCGCCCGGCAGTGCGCCGCCGAGGGCGTCGACCATGTCCGTTACCTGCTACGGCTTGTCGAACTGGAGCTCATCGAGCGCGAACGGCGGATGGTTGAGCGGCGGATCAAGCAGGCCAGGTTCCCGGCCGTCAAAAGTCTCGACAGCTTCGACTTCCTGGCCTTGCCGTCACTCAACAAGGCTCTCGTGCTGGAACTCGCCCGCTCGGAGTACGTCGCCCGTCGTGAGAACATCATCGCGGTCGGCAACAGCGGCACCGGCAAGACCCACATTGCCCTCGGGTTGGGACTGGCCGCCTGTCAGAAGGGCCTCGCGGTCGGCTTCACCACCGCCGCTGCCCTGGTCCACGAACTGATCGAGGCCCGCGACGAGAAGCGGCTGCTGCGCCTGCAGCGCCAGTTCGCCGGATACAAGCTGCTGATCATCGACGAACTCGGCTACGTGCCGCTCTCCCAGACCGGCGCCGAGCTGCTGTTCGAGGTGTTCTCCCAGCGCTACGAGCGCGGCTCCACTATCGTCACGTCAAACCTGCCCTTCGACGAGTGGACCGGTGTCTTCGCCTCCGAGCGCCTGACCGGCGCGCTCCTCGACAGGCTCACTCACCACGTCCACATCCTCGAGATGAACGGCGACAGCTACCGGCTCAAACAAAGCAAGCGGCGCGCTCGCCAAGCCGGAGTCGAAACTCTGCCGGAAGAAACACAAAAAGCCTGATCGCCGGGTTCCGCCAAGCCTCCGCGGCGCGGTCTTCCAACCGTGCCGCCTGATGCATCTTTACTCCGGCCCGCCGATGCATTTTTGCTCCGGCGTTGACAGAGCTTCGGCCGAGGCTGGACTTCTCGCTCGTAGGTGAATGCCGTCGCCCCAGAACGCAGCACCTTGCGCACCGTGTTCCGAGAAACGTGCAGTTCGCGGACGATCTCCTTGATCGTCTTGCCCCGCACAAAGAACTCGCGCCGGATCCGCGCAATCGTGTCCACGCCCTTCATCCCCCAACCACCCATCCCGGTTCCTGGATGGGCAGTCTGCTCGCAACACAAACAGGGGGGTCAATTTTGGACGCCGATCCCCCGCCTCAGGGGGTCAAAATTGCACGCCGAGTTACACGAAGGCGCGCGCCCCGGCCAGCAGATCGCCGCCGATCGCGCTGTCCTCGTCGGTGGCCGCCGCCACATTGTCGGCGATCGGGGCATTGTTCCCGTTCCCGAGGTCGATCTCCGCGTTATCGAACTTCAGGATTTCGACATTGACCAACCTGTCCACGTCGCCCGTGGCGAGGTGAGTGGCGGTGAGAAAACGACCAAGAGAGGAGAATGCATAGTCGCGGATGTCGCCGGCAAAGTTGGCGGTATCCACGCCCTTGCCTCCGTTGATGAAATCGCTGCCGGCGCCGCCGGTGATGTTGTCATCTCCCTTGTCCGCGAAAATCCGATCGTTGCCGTCGCCACCGTCGACGATGTCGGCACTCTTGCCGGAGAAGATCCAATCGCGCCGTCACCTCCGGAGACCGTATCGGCGCCTCTGCCCGACACGATGATGTCGGCACGGTCGGTTCCCACGATATCGTCGTTACGGTTGCCTCTGAAGAATATCGACATGGAAAATGGTCCTATCCTCGAGTAAGAACACGACGGCTGTCGCCAATTATCTCGTCGCGAGTGCCGATGTTAATGGCGATTTGCGTCGCACGAGCGCCCCAATTGCTAGGAAAGTACGTCCAATTTTAAGAAATTGAACCAAGCTGACGAAGTTAAACTATAGGTGTTCTTGCTCATCGACGCAAACGACAGTCGCCAAAATTATCGTTCCAATGACCGGAAAATCGAATTGCACTAGGGTCGCCACGATCCCTTCCACCAGTCATTGAAGCGGCCGGAGTGAGGAAGTCAGTCAGGAACCGAAGCCTTGTCCGGGTGGTGGCAAGCAGGGAATACGTCCGCGCCGCCTCGACCTTCGTCCCGGCCGCAACCCGCGCGAGCGCGCGGACATTACCGGCTGTGGTGGCGAACACATTGGCGTGACTGGCGAGCCGGATTTCGTCTGCCGAGCGGGCCATCCGGATCCGGAAAATCAAAAGAAAGAATGTGAGAACGGCGGTGCAAAAGTCTGCCACGGTAGCGGCGGGATGATCCGGCTGCGGGCGGCGTAAAAGTCGGCCACTTTTGCCCTTTCTGGCATCAGGGAGGGCGGGGGCATTTTCACCGTGGAACTGTATCGGAAGGTTCGCCACGCCTACTTCAGGCAGGGCATGAGCAAGCGTGCGATCGCGCGTCACTTCGGGATCTCGCGCGACAGCGTGGACAAGATGATCGTCTACGCGGTTCCGCCCGGCTACCGGCGGACGGCGCCGGTGAAGCGGCCGAAGCTGGACGGGTTCACCGAGATCATCGATCAGTGGCTGGGCGAGGACAACGGGCGCCCTTTCAAGCAGCGTCACACTGCGAAGCGTGTGCTTGACCGGCTCCGTGACGAACACGGGTTTACGGGCGGCTACACGATCGTGAAGGCGTACATGCGCGAGCATCAGCGGCGCAGCCGGGAGATGTTCGTGCCTTTGGACCACCGTCCGGGCCATGCCCAGGCGGACTTCGGCGAAGCGTTGGTGGTGATCGGCGGTGTCGAGCGGAAGGCGCACTTCTTCGCCTTCGACCTGCCGCACAGCGACGCCTGCTACGTCCGGGCCTACCCGGCGGCGACGGCGGAGGCCTGGGTGGACGGCCACGTCCACGCCTTCGCCTTCTTCGGGCGGGTGCCGCTGTCGGTGCTCTATGACAACGACCGCTGCCTGGTAGCCCGCATCCTGCCGGACGGGACGCGCAAACGAGCCAGGCTGTTCAGCGGGTTCCTGTCCCATTACGTGATCCGGGACCGCTACGGGCGTCCCGGCAAGGGAAACGACAAGGGGAGCGTTGAAGGGATCGTCGGCTGGGCGCGGCGCAACTTCATGGTGCCGCTGCCGCGCTTTGCGACATGGGACGACTTCAACGCGTGGCTGGAGGAGCAATGCCGCAAGCGGCACGCGGACATTCTGCGCGGCCACAGCGAGACGATCGGGCAGCGGCTCCGGCGCGATCTCGAAGCGATGGTGGACCTGCCGCCGGCGCCGTTCGAGGCCTGTGACCAGGCGACGGGCCGGGTGAGTTTCCCAGGCGCTGGTGCGCTACAAGACCAACGACTACTCGGTGCCCGTCAGTTACGGCCACCGTGACGTCTGGATCAGGGCCTATGTCGACCAGGTCGTCATCGGCTGCAGCGGAGAGGTCATCGCCCGTCACCCCCGGTGTTACGACCGTGAGGACATGATCTTCGACCCGGTCCATTACCTGCCGCTGCTGGAGAAGAAGGTCGGCGCCCTGGACCAGGCGGCCCCGCTGGCGGAGTGGGACCTGCCGGCTGAGTTCCAGACCCTGCGCCGGCTGATGGAGGCGCGGCTGCTCAAGGCGGGCCGCCGCGAGTATGTGCAGGTCCTGCGGTTGCTGGAGACCTTCGATCTCGGCGATCTGCATGTGGCGGTGAAGACCGCTCTGCGGATGGGTGCCGTGGGGTTCGACGCCATCAAGCACCTGGTGCTGTGCCAGGTCGAGAAGCGTCCGCCGAAGCTTGACCTTGACGTCTACCCCTATCTGCCGCGCGCCAATGTCGGGACGACCTCGCCAGCCAGCTACATGTGCCTGGTATCGGGAGATGCGGCATGAGCGAAGCGCCCCAACTTCTTCTCGACCATCACCTCAAGACGCTGAAGCTGCCGACCTTCCTGCGGGAGTACGGCAAGCTCGCCCGCCAGTGCGCCGCCGAGGGGACGGACCACGTGCGCTTCCTCGCCCGGCTCGTGGAGCTGGAGCTGATCGACCGCGAGCGCCGGATGATCGAGCGCCGGATCAAGGCGGCAAAGTTCCCCGCAGCCAAGAGCCTCGACAGCTTCGACTTCAAGGCGATCCCGGCGCTCAACAAGATGCAGGTGCTGGAGCTGGCGCGCTGCGAATGGATCGAGCGGCGTGAGAACGTCATCGCCGTCGGCCCAAGCGGAACGGGCAAGACCCATGTCGCCCTCGGGCTCGGCCTCGCCGCCTGCCAGAAGGGTTTGTCCGTCGGCTTCACCACCGCCGCCGCGCTCGTCCACGAACTGATGGAGGCCCGCGACGAGCGGCGCCTCCTGCGCCTCCAGAAGCAGATGGGCGGCCACAAGCTGCTGATCATCGACGAACTGGGCTTCGTGCCGCTCTCCAAGACCGGCGCAGAATTGCTGTTCGAGATGATCTCCCAGCGCTACGAACGCGGCGCCACGCTGATCACCAGCAATCTGCCGTTCGACGAGTGGACCGAGATCTTCCTCAGCCAGAGCCGCACCCGAGCCGCCAAGGCAAACGCCTAACCCGAAGCGCTCATCCGACTCCGAGAGAACGCTCCATACGCCGAGTGGCCGACTTTTGCGCCGCCCTTTGGCCGGAATTTGCTCCGCCGTTGACAGGCGACAGGATTGAAACTGTAACCGCTCCCGTGAAGGGGTGCTTCAGGCCGCCTAGAAAAGGGCCGCCCTTGAGCTCAAGGCAACCTCGCCCCAACTCGCCTTCCAACTTTTGCCAGCGAACCCGGCGAAAGGACGGGCTCTCGGCCGTAGAAGCGGCCTGCGCGAGAAAGCTGCGAGAGTTGGGTGTCCGCGACCTGCGGTGCGCTCGGCGACCACTTCTATGCCCACGAGCAAATCCTCCTTGTGGGGATCGTCGCGGCCGTCATCGCAGGAGCGGGTCCAGGGCAATGTCATCGGTCGGCCCGTCGCCAACTGCCCGCCGGCTCACCGGTCCATCAGGCCGCTGGCCTCGCGGATGAGAGGCACGGCATTGGCGGACAATTGTCGGCTTTCCGTCAGGCTGGGTCGTGCAGGGGATGGTCGATCGGGGAGGCGATCTCGAAGCCGGTGAAAGTGGCCTCGAAGCCGGCGCGTTCCGGTGAGCAGGCCATCGGCCCGATGGTCGCCTTGCCGTCGGGAAAGTCTGCGACGCGCATCAGTTGCCAGCCGCTCTCGGGACGGCGGAAATGGGCGATGATGGCGCCGTCCACGCGGGTGAGGCGGACCGACTGCGGCCCGGAGATCAGCGGCTGGCCGACCACAGACCAGTCCGAGTTGCCGCGGGTCACCACGATGCTGAAATTGGTCATGGCGTCGGCGTGCTCGATGCCGAGCTTGATCCAGCAGGTCTCGTCGATCCGGAGCATCATGCCAGCTTGGTCGTAAAGGGTCTCGTAGCTGCCCTCGAACGTGGCGACGGCGCTGAAGGCGCTCGGCGCCGGCACGCCAAGGAAGTGCCCGTTGTCGCGCACGAAGCCGTAATGGGTATGGCGCCAGAAGTCGGTGTTCTCGCGGGTCTTCAGCCACAGTTGGGCCTCGTCCAAGTGGACTTCGGCCGGAGGATTGAGCCAGGTGCCGTCAGAGACTTGCTTCAGCGTCATCGTTGGTTCCACCCTCGCGTGAGGTTGCGCCCTGGAGGGCGGGTCCGCAGTTGAGCCGAATGACGAGCCGTGGCGGATAGGAGGGCCAGGCGATTCTCGCCAATGCTGCGGCGATCGAGCATCTACCAGTCGCTGGCGCAAAGCCAAGCGGCGACGCAGGAGATGCAGGATCTCACCGATAGCGTCTTTGGCGCGCGAAGCACATCCCTCGGTCTACGTCACCCTTCAGCACTACAATACCGTCAGGCCGCACGGATCGCTGGGATACAAGCCCCCCGGCGCCCGAGGTCTTCGTGCCAGCCTTGGCTGCACGGCCGGCTACGTTCCGCCGATCGAATACCCGGGCCACACTCGCTCAGCGACCGCCAATGCACTAACATTCCAACCGACCCACTCAAGGGGGCCGATCAATGAAATATTCAGCCTGCCTCGAACTTCTTTTCGCCAAGGAGGCGCCGAATTTCGCCGACCGCATACAGCTTGCGAAGAAGGCCGGCCTAGACGGTGTCGAATTCTGGCTGTGGAGCAACAAGGACGTCGTGGCGATCCGCGACGCGCTCGATGAGACCGGCCTCCCAGTCGCCGGCTTCATTGCCGAACCGATGGTGCCGCTCACCGAGCCTGCCCGGCACACGGAGTTTCTCGAAGGACTGAAAACGTCGATCGCCACCGCAAGGCGCCTGGGCGCGCCGATGCTGATCGCCCAAGCAGGCCCCGACCTTCCCGGCCGGTCGAGAAGCGAACAACGAGGCGCGCTCGTCACGTGCCTCAGCAAGGCCGCCGACATTCTAAAGGGGTCAGGTGTGGTGCTGGCTGTGGAGCCGCTGAACACGCGGGTCGATCACGTCGGATATTTCCTACCGTCGACCGCCGAGGCGCTCGACATCATCGACGAGGTCGATCGGCGCGAAGTCCGTATTCTCTACGACATCTATCACTCGGCAGTGATGGACGAGAAGATTGAGGAGGCCCTCGATGGCCGCATTGATCGCATCGCCCACGTCCATATCGCCGATCACCCCGGCCGGCACGAACCGGGAAGCGGCGCGATGGATTGGCGCGGCCGGCTGGAGTGGCTGGCAGGCACCGCGTACCCGGGGATGCTCGGGCTCGAATACAAACCCACCGGTTCGACCGAAGCCTCACTAAAAACGCTCCTCGAAAGGTAGCCGCAGCGTCCATCCTGTCACGCTCTTGCGGCCGGAGCGGCGGACGATCCTCGAACCGCAGCCGCAATCATTGGTGCCGCCCGGCGCGGCGTCAGGCCGAACTACCCAGCAGCAAAAAAAGCGGACTCGCGGGCGGTTCTGGTTTATGCCGACGCCCGTTGCCGGTGCGCCGGCCTAGGACAAACTGGCCTGTCCGATGAAGCGACAGTCGACGACATCGAGCCTTTTGCGCCGCCTGAACCGGTCGGCCGCAGTGGATCTGATCCGCACCGAAGGGGTGATTTCGCCATCGAGCCTCGCCGAGCGGCTGAACATCAGCCTGCCCACGGTGATGCGGGTGATCGAGGATCTGATCGCCGAGGATCTGGTCGCCTATGACGGCTTCGACGAGACGTCGCGGGGCCGGCCGCGGGCGCGCATCAAGTTCCGCGGTGCGGCGCATGCGATCGTCGGCATTGAGGCCGGCAAGGGCGAGTTCTACGGCGCCGTGGCCAATCTCGAAGGCGTCGTGCAGACAGAATTGCACGAGACCGCCGACGATGATGGCGAGCGCAATTTCGAGAAGCTGGTCGGCCTGATCCACCGGTTGGTGGCGGCTCCCCGTCCACGCGGCCAAACCATTCGCGGCATCGGCATTGGCCTGCCCTCGATCGTCAGGCAGCCGGCGGGCGAAGTGGTGCTGACGCTCGGGCTCGGCTGGCGCGACATGCCATTGCGGGCGCGACTCAGCGAGCATTTTCAGATGCCCATCGTCGTCGAGAACGGGCGCAACCTCGCCGCCGTGGGCGAATGGGGATTCGGAGCCGGGCGTGGCGCCGACAGCGTCGTGAGCCTCTCGATCGGCCCCGGCGCCGGCGCCGGCGTCGTCATCGACGGCAAGCTTTATGGCGGGCACTCGCATGCGGCGGGCGAGCTCAGCTGGTATCTCGATGATCCCCTCCTCACCGGGCGGCCGTTCGAACATCTGGGCGACAAGCAATCGCTGCGCTTTTTCGGCATCCCCGAACAGGCGACCAAGATGCTCGAAGAGGCCAACACGCAGTATGCGGCGGGGAGGCTCACCCTAGCTGCCGTCACCGACCGGCAGGCGGCAAAAATCTCGCCAGTGGTGACCGAACTGCTCGACTATGCGACGATGGCGGTGGGCAGTGTTGCTGCCTTCATGAACCCCGAAATCATCGTACTGGCGGGCCGGGTCGTCGGCGGCGGTGATCTGGTGCTCGATGTGCTGCGGCATCGCCTCAAGGGCAATGTGTACGACCCGCCGCGCCTCGTGATAGGCGCGCTGGGGCACCGCGACATTGTGCTTGGAGCGGTGCGCCTGGTGCTCGATGCGACGACGCTCAACACCGCCGACAGGCCTGGTGATAGGCCGACCAAAGATCAATCGATCGCGATTGACAGCAACTAAATCTCGGTATTAAGTTTCTAACTGAAAGAAACAATACGCTCCTGCATCGTGTGGGAGCGTATCTCAGTGGGAGGACTTCAATGACGAAGATTTTCAATCCACTTGGGCGGACGATGCAGCGTCGTGACTTCTTGAAAGTTGCGGGTGCGAGCGTTGCGGTAGCGGCCCTGCCGGCGGCAGTTCGCGCTGCCGATCCCGTCAAGGTGGTACTGTGGTCGTGGGTGCCGGACCTCCAGCTTGAGGTCGACATGTTCAACGCCGCGCATCCGGGCATCCAGATCGAACTCGTGAATGCCGGCCAGGGCGACCCGGAGTATCAGGCGGTCCGTGCGGGCCTGCAGGCGGGCAGCGGCCTGCCCGACGTCGTCCAAATCGAATTCCAGCACCTCGAGAGCTTCCGCCAGCTCGACGCCTTCGCCGACATCGGCCAGTGGGCAAACCCGCACAAGGCGGAGTTCCCAGAAGGCACGTGGAGCCAGCTCGGCAATCGCGATGAGGTCAACGCCATGCCGCAGGATACCGGTCCGATGGCGATGCTCTATCGCAAGGACGTCTTCGACAAACATGGGATCACGCCGCCCACCACCTGGGCCGAGTTCGCCGACACCGCCAAAAAGCTCCATGCGGCCGATCCGAATGTGTTCATCGCCGACGCGCCGTTCGGAGCCAATGCCGACTGGGTCAATGGTCTTCTGTGGCAAATGGGCTGGAAGCCGGTCAGCCGCGATGGCGACAAGCTCGTGATCAACATTAACGACAAGATTTCCAAGGACTTCGCCGCCTATTGGCAGGACCTTATTACCGCGGGTGTCGTCGAGACCAAGCCTGGGTTCAACAATGAGTGGTACGCCGGCCTCGACTCGGGCCGCTATGCCACCTGGATCACTGCGGGCTGGGGTCCGGTGTTCCTGACCTCGTTCGCCAAGACCAGCGCGGGCCAGTGGCGTGCCGCCGATCTGCCGCAGTGGGGGGACGCGATGAAGTTCGCGACCGGCGCTTGGGGCGGCTCGACGCTGGCCGTGATGAAAGCGACCCAGCATCTGCCCGAGGCCGCCGAAGTCGCGATCTGGCTGTGCACAGATCCCGAAGCCACAAAGCTCTACACCACCAAGCAATTCTTCTTCCCCTGCACCAAAGCGCTGCTGTCCAGCCCGGAATGGGCGGGCCACAAGTTTGATTTTTACGGCGGCCAGGCAGTGAACGAAGTGTTCGCCAAATCGGCGAATGCCGTGGCGCCGTTTGAGTGGAGCCCGTTCCAGAGCTTCCTCTACCAGTCCATGGCCGATGAATTCGGCGCCTCGCTCAACGGCAACGGCACGCTGTCGGATGCGTTCGACCGCATCCAGGACGCCGTGGTCACCTACGCGAAGGACCAAGGCTTCACCGTCGCCTAACTCCTCCCAGGCGATAGCGGGCGCGCTTGACTTGGGCGCGCCCGTTCCTTTTCATTTTCGCCAGACGGACGGGGGACCATGGCAATGTCGAATTCGCCCGTCGCAGCGACGCGCCCAGCGCGATCGGCCGGTTTTACGTCACGAAAGCTCGCGCCCTATCTTTTCCTGGCGCCCTTCGTGCTGCTGTTCATCGCCTTCATCGTCGCGCCGCTGGTCTATGCGTTCTACATGAGCCTCTTCCGCGACACGCTGGTGGGCGGACGGCAGTTCGCGGGTGCAGCCAGCTACATCAAGGTCTCGGGCGACGCCAAATTCTGGGGCGGCGTGTGGAACCTCGTTCTGTTCGGCATCGTGCAGGTGCCGATCATGTTGAGTCTGGCTCTGTTGTTCGCCATCGTGCTCGATCGTGGCCAGATCTATGCCAAGGGCGTTTTCCGGCTCGGCTTCTTCCTCCCCTACGCCGTGCCGAGCGTAATCGCCGCGATCATCTGGGGGTATCTCTACGGCCCCGCCTTCGGCCCGTTCACGCAGCTGGCCAAGGCGTTCAACCTGCCGCCGCCTGACTTCCTGTCGCCGGGCGCGATGATCTTCTCTTTGGCCAATATCGTGACGTGGGAATACGTCGGCTACAATATGGTGATCTACTACGCCGCGCTGAAGGCGATCCCGTCGGACCTCGCCGAGGCGTCGCAAATCGATGGTGCCTCGCCCTGGCAATTTGCGCGGCTGATCCAGCTGCCGCTGCTGTGGCCGGCGATCCTGCTCACCATCATCTTTTCGATCAACGGCACACTGCAGCTGTTCAATGAGCCTTTCTTGATGCGCGCGCTCGCCAGAAACACCATCAATTCGAGCTACACGCCGAACCTCTATGCCTATTCGCTGGCGACTCAGAACCAGCAGTATGGCTATGCTGCCGCCGTCTCGTTCCTGCTTGGCATTGTGATCGCCGGTGCCTCCTACATCTTCACCCTGATCACCAACCGCCGTCGGCCGCAGCAATGATGACTGCGACCACCGACATCGCCACTTTCGAATCTGCCAGGCGCCGGCCCGGCGAACGGCGGCGCTCGCGGATCATCCTCACGCTGCTACTGTCACTGTTCCTCGTCTACAGCTTCGTGCCGCTGGTCTATCTGGTCCTATCGGCAACGAAGACGAATGGCGACCTGTTCACCACGTTCGGCTTCGGCTTCGGTACCGAGTTCAACCTCTGGCAAAATCTGAGCGATCTGTTCAGCCGCGACAATGGCATCTTCTCGCGCTGGATGTTCAACAGCGTCCTCTATGCGACGGTGTCGGGCGCGGGCGCGGCGTTGCTTGCAACAGCGGCGGGCTACGCGTTCGCGAAGTTCAAGTTCCGCGGGCGAAGTCTGACCTTTGGGCTCGTGCTGGGCGCGGTGTTTGTCCCGCAGACCGCCCTCGTCGTGCCGATCTTTCTGCTGCTGGCGCTTTCGGGTCTCAGCGACAATCCGCTGGGCGTGATCCTGCCCTCGATGATCTCGCCGATCGGCGTCTATCTGATGTGCGTCTACATCGAGCAGGGCGTCGACGACGGTCTACTTGACGCAGCGCGTATCGATGGCGCCGGCGAGTTCATGATCTTCCGCGCCATCGTGCTGCGGCTGGTGGCGCCGGGCATGGTGACGGTGGCGCTGCTGTCGTTCGTCGGGACCTGGAACAATTACTTCCTGCCGCTCATCGTGCTGCGCTCGCAGGAGTATCAGCCGATCACGGTGGGCCTTGCGACCTGGTATCAACTCGCGCAGCAGGGCGGTGGCGGCGGACAGGTGTTGTTCTCGATCGTCATCACCGGCGCGCTGGTCAGCATCATCCCGGTCATCGTGGTGTTCCTGCTGCTGCAGCGGTTCTGGCAGGGCGGCCTCACCGCCGGCGCCATCAAGTAGACTATCGCCTGGAGTTTTCCGACTATGACGACCGCCTCGAAATCCGCGCCGCTCTCTGTCTGGCGGCCGATCTCGACCGATACTTTCCTCGTCGGCGCCCCGCATTATCCGGAGCATGTCGATGACAGCTATTGGCAGCGCGATGCCGACCGCATGGCCGCGGCGGGCTTCAACACGGTGCGGCTTGCGGAATTCGCCTGGCACATTCTAGAGCCGCTTGAGGGGACGTTCGACTTCGATTTGTTCGACCGCGCCATAGATGTGCTGGGCAAGGCTGGCATCAAGACCATCATGTGCACGCCGACGGCGACGCCGCCGCGCTGGCTGACGGCGCGTTGTCCCGAAGTGTTGCGCGTCGATGCCAATGGCCGCGCCATGAGCCATGGCTCGCGCCAGCACGCCAATCTTGCGAGCGGGGTGTTCCGCGAGCATTCGAAGCGCATCACTAGAGCGATGGCAGAGCATTATCGCGGCAATTCGCACATCATCGGCTGGCAGACGGATAATGAGCTCAACACCTCTGGATCGCTTTCCTACGGTCCGGTGACTCTTGCCGAGTTCCAGGCCTTCCTCAAGGACAAGTACAAGACCATCGCCGCGCTCAACGATGCGTGGGGCGGGCATTTCTGGGCCACCGCCTACGATGATTTCGATCAAGTGGTTCTGCCCCTCGACTACGCCCCTGCCCCCGTCGGGCCGACCCATGTGGTCGACTATCACCGCTTCCTCGCCTTCGTCACGGCGCGGTTCCAGCACGATCAGGTGCTGATCCTGCGCGCCACCAATCCAGACTGGTTCGTCTTCCACAATCTGGGGCGGATCGACGACATCGACTTCCGCGGCGAGTTCTCGACCGATCTCGATTTTCTCGGCTTCGACATCTACCCGCATCTCTATGACGAGATGCAGCGGGTCGGCGGCGTCGGCGAGGTGCAGGCGCTGCATCTCGACATCTGCCGCGGCTTCACCGGAAACTTCATCGTGCCCGAGCAGCAATCGGGCTTCGGTGCGCAGCCGAACTTCTCGACGCTGACGCCCGAACCCGGCGAGATGCGCCGCATGGCCTATACGTCAGTGGCGCGCGGTGCCGATGGCGTGATGTTCTTCCGCTGGCGGCCGGCGCATTTCGGCGCCGAGATCTATTGGATGGGCATCATCGATCACGACGACATCCCGCGGCGGCGCTATGACGAGGCCAAGCAGTTTGCGGGTGAGGTCACGGCGCTCAAGAACAAGATCCTCCGCACGCATGTGCGCATGGATTTGGGCATCGCCGGATCAGATTTCGACAATCAGGAAATGCACCGCTCCTACCCCATCGGCATGCCGAGCCCGCAGGACGATGCGACGCTGCTGCACCGCTATTGCTACCGCCACAGCATCGCCTGCGGATTCATCCATCCCGAGGATGATCTCAGCAAGCTCAAGGCGCTCTACGTGCCGCATTGGCTGAAATGGATCGATGCGTGGACGGCGCACATCGAGGCCTTCGCCAAGGCCGGTGGAACAGTGATCCTGGGCGGTCGCACCGGA
This sequence comes from uncultured Alphaproteobacteria bacterium, assembly GCA_963759235.1. Classification (GTDB taxonomy): domain Bacteria; phylum Pseudomonadota; class Alphaproteobacteria; order Rhizobiales; family Kaistiaceae; genus Bauldia. Next base: position 46,295 of record CAVWYO010000007.1, read on the forward strand.
TCGCGCGACGTCAACAACCACGTCATCCGCGAGACCTCGCCGGGCAAGGCGCTCTCGGCGCTGGCCGGTGTCACGGTCGAGGAATTCGGACTTTTGACTCCGATCGGCGGCGATGGCCTGTTCGAGCATGGCGGCCGCTTCGGCGCCAACACGGTGCGTAAGAAGCTGCCGGCGACGTCGGCGAGCCGCCAATACGAGCTCAAGATCGGGAATGCGCAGGTGACGGCGGCGCATCTTTATGAGCTGCTTAACGTCGCTCCCGGCACAGAGGTCATCGGCCGCTGGGCCAGCCGCTTCGCCGAGGGCCAGGCCGCGATGACTTCGCGCAAGGTCGGCAAGGGCAATGTGATCTATCTCGGCACGTACCTCAGCGATGCTCTGGTCGAGGTGCTGGCCGATCAAGTGCTGGCGCCCGCCGGTATCGTGCCGCTCATCGCCGACATGCCGGCCGGCGTCGAAGCAACGATCCGCGAAAGCAAGAACCGCCGCCTGTTGTTCATCCTCAACACGCTGGGCGAGCCGGCAGACGTGCCGAATATTCCAAAGGGCACCGATCTGCTCGGCGACGCGCAGGTGAAGGCAGGCCGCATGAGGCTCCCCGCCTATGGCTGCAGCATCATCGAACTGGCTTAGTCTGCACTCGGGAGGTATCGGCAACGTCGCGACAGGGCCGGCGCGAGCCACAGGCTGAAGTTGCTTGGAGCAGATTGGCGGAATCCCCACATTTCTTGGAGAATGTTGGAGCCGGGTTTCTCTCCCTCCGCCATTTCCACCCCGTCGAACATTCTCCGTTCGTGAGACTTGTGGGTGAATTCCCCAGGAAACGCGCGATTCAGTCGCAAACCTCTGGACTGCGGAACGAGTCAATATCGCCCCTGGAGTTCTCTCTCCACCGTTTTTCTCCCGACCTCTGGACTGAACCTTCGCTAGTACGGATACCCAAAACATTGATTTCATGGGGTTTTTTTGAACTGTATCGTTCGCCGATTTCGCATCCCCGTCGCCCGCCAATTACCGTGATTGGCACCCTCATTTGGAAACCAGGGAACTACAATGCGAACTCTTTTGATCCGGCTTGAGCCCAACATCAGAGCGGGTCACTTTGGAAAATACTCGTTCGGTGAAAGACGAGACGTGCACGGTGTTTGTCGGTCAAGGTGGCCGAGTTCCTGTTCCGCAAGGCGACCACCGATGGCCCGCAATGCGTCACCGCCGCCATCTTCTGGATGAAGACCCGCGGCGGCTGGCGCGAATCCCCCCAGACCCACGAGGTCGCGGTCAGGGACGTCACCCAGATGACCGACGAGGAACTCATCGCCCGGCTGCACGTCCTCAATACCGAACTGGCGCCATACCTCGAACTGAAGGCGAACGGAGTATAATCACGAGAGACACGCCGATCATCGCCGGTGCGTATCCGCTGGCGACTACGCTCTCTCGGAAAGTGAAGCGTCTCATCACCGGGCTTTAAGGACCACCCCCTTCACCGCTCTGCCGATGCGCCGCCGCGTTCTCGTGCCTTCAAGCGATCACCACGAAGTCGCTGGCGTGCAGGTGGAGCCCCTTGTCGAGCTTGGCGAACTCGACCTGCGCACCGATGCCCGTGCCGTCCGGATCGTAGAACAGCGCGCCGGTGTGCTTGTTGTAGATTATGTGGTCGTCGCCGTCATGGGCGGCGGCCCCCTTGTGGAACTCCCCACTGGCGAGGTTTCCCGGCCCGCTCAGCGCGCCGAAGAAGGCCTTGGAGAGGATGAGCTTGTCGGTGCCCGGATCGAAGTGCTTGACCCGGTCGACGTTGGTCACGGCGTTGAGCGCCGTGTCGAAGACAAATTGGTCCTTGTGCGGCCCGGCGATCAGCGTGTCGTTGCCGTCGCCGCCATGAACCCTGCCCGCATGGCCGCCGGCATTCTTGAAGGTGTCGTTGCCGGGACCGAGATACGTCTCGCCCTTGATCTGGCCGTCGTTGACGACTTTGTCCTTGGCAAAGCTGCCGAGGATGATGCCCTTGAGCTTGCCGTGGTTCTCCACCAACAGGTTTCCCGCGCCGGCGTTGTCGATCGCGTAGTAGGCGCCCCCCTCGATCGTGCCGCCGGGCTTGTTGACGACGGTCGCTTTCAGTCCAGGAAGCGTGTTGACAAAGACGCCGAAGGTGACCGCCCCGATCGAGCCGGAATTTTCGATCATCGGCCCGTCGGTCGCTCCGGGCGTGGAGACCGTCGCGAGGACGCCGTAGATTGCCCCAAAGATGTGGCCGGTGTTGGTGAGATCGAAGTTCGACACATCGACGGCGGCCACGCCGAATTGGGTCAAGCCGACGATGCTCCCGTCATTCATGACGGTCATGTTCTTGGCGCTGGGGACGTTACCGACAACAACACCATCGGTACCGACAATACTGCCGTTCGCCTTGTTGTTGACGGTGCCGTTCTTCGCTGCCCCGAGGTAGACGCCGAAGCTGGTATTGCTGAAGACGTCGCCCTTGTTGACCAGCTTGCTGCCGTTGAAGGTGCTGTACACCGCCGCCGGGCCACTCCCCGTCCCGACCAGAACGCCGTTGGCGATCGTCCATGTCTTGCCCGGTCCGGTATACGTGATGGCCGGGGACGCGGGATTGTAGATGTCGGTTTTCTGGGTGGGCATGATCGTTCTCCTGTCGGCGTCAGCCTGTCCGGAAGTGGCTTCGACGCTCGGCCTACTTCCCGAATGCGCTGCCAGCGGGCCGTGCAGCCGGGGCAGCCACTGCTGCCTTCAGGCGATCACCACAAAGTCGCTGGCGTGCAGGTTGAGCCCCTTGTCGAGCTTGGCGAACTCGACCTGGGGCGAACCGCCGGTGCCGTCGGGGTCGTAGAACAGCGCGCCGGTGTGTTTGTTGTAGATGATGTGGTCGTCGCCGTCATGGGCGGCGGCCCCCTTGTGGAACTCGCCGCTGGCGAGGTTTCCCGGCCCGCTGAGCGCGCCGAAGTAGCTCTGGTCGAGGATGAGCTTGTCGGTGCCGGGGTCGAAGTGCTTGACCCGGTCGACATTGGTTGCCGCGTTCAGCGTCGTGTCGAAGACGAATTGGTCCTTGTGCAGCCCGGCGATGAGGGTGTCGTTGCCGTCGCCGCCGTGGACCTTGCCTGCGGTGCCGCCGGCGTTCTTGAAGGTGTCGTCGCCGGAGCCGAGAAACACATCGCCCTTGATCTGCCCGTCGTTGACGACCTTGTCATGGGCATTGGGCGCTTCGGACACGATATCGCCCTTGATCTTGCCGTGGTTGTCGACCAGCAGGCTTCCTGCGCTGGTGCCGATCGCGATAGTGTCTCCCTTGATCGTGCCGCCGGACTTGTTGACGACGGTCGCCTTCAGCCCGGAAAGGATTGAGGTGAGTACGCCGATCGCACCACCGCTGATCACGCCGGAATTTTCAATCATCGGTCCGTCGGTCGCGCCGACCGTGCCCACCGACGCGAAAACGCCGTAGATTGCCCCAAAGATGTGGCCGGTGTTGGTGAGATCGAAATTCGACACATCGGTGGCGATAACGCCGGCTTGGGCAAAGCCGATGATGCTCCCGTCGTTCATGACGGTCATGTTCTTGGCGCCGGGGCCCCCCACGAAAACGCCGTAGCCGCCGAAGATGCTGCCGTTCGCCTTGTTGATGACGGTGCCGTTCTTCTGTGTCGCGAAGAACACGCCAGCCTGGGTACTGCTGAAGACGTCTCCCTTGTTGACCAGCTTGCTGCCGTTGAAGCCGCTGTAGACCGCGGGGGCACTCCCCGAGCCGACCAGGGCGCCGCTGGCGATGGTCCAGGTTTGGCCCGACTTGGTATAGTTGATGGCGGGGGCGGTGGGGTTGTAGATGTCTGTGTGCTGGGTGGGCACGATCGTTCTCCTGTCGTCGTCAGCCGGTCGGCGGGTTCCGGTGCGTCAGGGTTCGGCGGCATACGCCACGCCAGGGTGGCCGATGCCAAAAAGCGGAACAGAATAGCAGCAACCCGGTCTGGGGGATATTGCGCCTGGGACGTGCGGTCTCCCACGGCCACTATGGCGTGCTTGCGACCCGCAAAGGGCAACATTTCGCCGAGCGCCAGCCGGCAACCTGAGCCTCGGCCTCGTCGCAGAACCAGCGCTCGCCCTTCGCCTCGTCAATCTTCGTCTTGTCGTACCAGGGTGACCAGGGCGTGAGGTAAATGTGCTCACCATCGGCGCTGATATTGCCCTTGATGGGGCACCCGGGCCTCGGTGAGGCCTCCGCAGCGCGCTTCCACTTGTCGGCTCGATAGTCCCACGGCGCCTGTGCCTCGCCTTGCCACACGCCAAGCCCGGCGGCTCGGGCCTTTGCTTCAATCCCTGCGTAGTCGTCGCTGAAGCGGACAAACGCCCAAGCCAGCCCTTCGCGAACAAGCGTCGCGTCGACGTCAACGCTGTCAGCGTAGCAAACCGCGACTATCCGCCCGTAGGGATCACGATCCCGGGCGACGCAATCCACTGCCTTGCCTTCGACGAGTTCGGCGAGGCGTTCGATGGCGCGGTCTCGGCAAGCCAAGTGCCGCCGTTTGCCGTCCCGCACCGCTGGCCGGCTTCGGGCGCGTCAATGCCATGCAGTCGGATGAGTACCGGGCCGAGATCAATCGTGTCGCCGTCAACGATGGTCGCGGTCCCGGTGATGCGAGTATCGGCGCCCCACGCGCGACGAACGGCCAGTCCAAGCAACGCAGTCGCCGCAATGATCACGAGAGACACGCCGATCATCGCCAGTGCGTATCCGCTGGCGACTACGCTCTCTCGGAAAGTGAAGCGTCTCATCACCGGGCTTCAGGACACCCCCTTCACCGTTCTTGCCGATGCTGCGCCGCGTTCTCGTGCCTTCAGGCGATCACGACGAAGTCGCTGGCGTGCAGGTGGAGCCCCTTGTCGAGCTTGGCGAACTCGACCTGGGGCGAACCGCCGGTGCCGTCGGGGTCGTAGAACAGCGCGCCGGTGTGCTTATTGTAGATGATGTGGTCGTCGCCGTCATGGGCGACGGCCCCCTTGTGGAACTCGCCGCTGGCGAGGTTTCCCGGCCCGCTCAGCGCCGCGAAGATGCCCTTGGAGAGGAAGAGCTTGTCGGTGCCGGGGTCGAAGTGCTTGACCCGGTCGACATTGGTCGCAGCGTTCAGCGTCGCGTCGAAGACGAACTTGTCCTTGTGCGGTCCGGCGATGAGGGTGTCGTTGCCGGGACCCCCATGAACCCTGCCGGCATGGCCGCCAGTGTTCTTGAAGGTGTCGTTGCCGGGGCCAAGATACGTCTCGCCCGTGATCGTTCCCTCGTTGACGATCGCGTCGTTGGCTGCCGCAGCGCAGTTGATGATGCCCTTGACCGTCCCCGTGTTGTCGAGGGACAGCTTCCCCGCGAGCGGTCTTGTCCAGATCGCGTAGGTTCCGCCTTCGATCGTGCCGCCGGCGCGATTCTGGATCGTCGTCGTCAGCCCGCTGGCGGTGTACACGTCGACGCCGTAGTCGCCGCCCCGGATCAGGCCGGAATTCGTGACGATCCCCCCGTCGTGGTTCGAATACTCATAGACGCCGGTCACACCGCCCAGGATGTCTCCGCTATTGTTCAGCACCATGTCGGTGGCGTTCTCTCTGAACCAGACGCCATTCGCGCTGCCGACGATGCCGCCGGCATTGGTGATCGACACGCCGTCGCCGTCGAACCTGATCCCGTCTCCGGCAGTGGCCTTGATGACGCCGGTCGCACCGTTCCTGATGACGCCCGCCGAACTTCCCTGTTCGAACGCCACACCGGCGGTTACGCCGCGAATGATTCCGTGGTTCTTCAAAGTGCTGTTCGCGACGGCGCTGAGGACAGCCGGCGCGACACTGTCGGTGACGAAAATGTACTTGCTGATGGTCCATCTCTCGCCCGGCGCGAAGAGGAGCTGATTATTGCGGTCCTCGCTGATTGTGCCCATGGGACTGACTCCTGGTTCGCCGGCCGATGCCTGCGGGACGCGAGATATCCGAAACGTTCAAATTATCACGCCGGCATCACTTGCGCGCGGCGAAAGAGCCGCCTTTGCCACTCCGGGTCCGGGGTGACCGAAAGGGCTCTGAACCTTCCCAATTGATAGCCGGTGGATGTCGGCTCATATGAAGGGTCAAGCTGGTACTCAAACCCAGGGCTAGGGAAGAACTCAGCGATACGTTGCATGTCAGCCAATGGCAACGGTGGCTGCACTTGCCGGAGTGAAGCGGCACTGAGCACCTCGACATTTTTCGTTTGCCAGAAAGCGACGTCCTCGTCTTCCGCGCCCGGGTCAACCGTGTACCACCGAGGGCGTTCCGCTCCCTCCAGCGCGTAAATCAGCCCGCGGATATGCGCGTCGCCTAGGCGATAGCCCACAAAGATGATGACGCTCTCGGGCGCGAAATACTGAAGGCGCTCAAAGAGCCGCTTCCGGTTCATTGCATATCGGTCGAAGTGCTCCCACGAAAGAACGAGCGGGACCTCCTTGTCGAGCCGGTGGTCTATCGAACCGTGGAGCTTGAGGTACTGCACCGGATTTGTGACCGCGGCCATGCGGTCCTCCACCGGCTCCGAGTCCTTTACGAACGGGACGAGTGTTTGCCGTCGCCGTTCCGTGTCGCCGTAGGCATCTTCGAGAAAACGGTCATAGTTAGTTGTGGCTATGAGCCGCCAGTTGAAGTCGGAGACCATCCGGTGGGCTTCGGAGGTTTCGAATCCCTCCAGCGCCTTCGCGACCTCGTCGAAGACAAGGCTCTCACCCATGCCGGCGGCGATGGCCATCTCCGCGACGCTCATGAGATTGTGACTCTTCATCGGTTTCCCGAAGAAGCGTTGTGCGAGAATATCGCGGAGTTGTTCGCCGTCCGGTGGTCGACGACCACTGGAGTTCAGGCACTCTTTCGACGCGTCGGCCCCGAGGAACAATATCGCCCGGCCCGTCCGGACGGCCTCGCGGAGGGTGTGCGGTAATTCCAGCGAAGGATTCTGTTTTGGTTTGACGCTCAAGTGACCCAGGAAACCTTGAATGCTTTGGGACACAGTACGCTATCCGAGATGCTCGGCAGCCTGAGCGATGCCCGCAGGCGTCTCGTCTTCACATCCGAAAGCCCGCTCTCCGCTATCAGAGTTTCCAGAGCGCCGTCGGCGCCCAAGGCGAACAGCCCGGGGCTGCCAGGCGGAGGCGGCGGTTTGCCGGCGTGCCGCCGAAGGATCGCCATCGATTGGGCGAAGAAGGGACTGTTGGCCGGTGTCGTGAAGACCAGCGCAGCAAAGCGTGCGCCGCCCCTCAGGACGCCGCTTACGGCCTTCAGCGCAGCCGGCGGTGATGGAAACAACATGAGTCCCAAACGGCTGATAGCCGCGTCGAACGGGGCCAGCTTGCTGTCCAAATCATCGGCCGCGCATTCAAGCGTCTCGATATTGCGCACGCCTGCCTCGGCTGCGCGTTGGCGCACATGGCTAAGCATGGTCGTCGATATGTCGCTGGCTAACACGCTGCCAGTCGGCCCGACACGCTTTGCCGCCTGGATCGTTTGGTTGCCCGCTCCGCAAGCCACGTCGAGCACGCGCATGCCAGGCTCGACACTGGCCATGTCGAGCAGCGTATCGGTGGCGTCGACTAGACCGGCGGAAAACATATTCTCCCACTTGGCCCAGCCGGGTGCAGCTGACTCCCAGGTCTCGCGAAGGCCAGGTTTCGATACAGTCTCAGGCATCGTCGACCTCCTCTGCAGCCTGCTGCCTTCAACTCGGACCAGGCCACGATCTCTGCTTTCGCCCGAGCCGCCCCCTTCTGCCAAACGAAGAAATCTTGAGCCAATCGGCCGCGCTCCGATAGTTCGAAAATTGCACTTAACGACCCGGGCCGTCGCGAGTACCCTCAGGACCGAAGGACGGCGGTGCCCATGCGGAGCTATGGTCAGTTCTGCCCGGTCGCCAAAGCGGCCCAGGTCTTCTGCGAGCGGTGGACAGCGCTCATTATTCGCGACCTCGGCACCGGAGCGAAACGGTTCTCTGAGCTGCGCCGAGGCGTTCCCTTGATGTCTAGCTCGATGCTCTCGCGTCGCCTCCGGGACCTCGAGGCCGAGGGCGTCGTCGAGCGCCGGCAAAGTGGTAGTGGGCGCGGCTGGACCTATTACCTGACGCCTGCGGGCCTTGAGTTCGTGCCGATCGTTGCAGCGCTCGGCGTGTGGGGACTTCTCGATGACAGGGGCCACTTCCGACAGAGCCGGACAGGCGCCGCCAGGGAATATGTACTTCTCGACCCACGAATTGGTGTGAATCCGGCCGACCGTGTGGAGAACAAGAACACCATCCGGGTTGAGGAGATCGAAGCACCGCTCGAAAAACCGCGGATAGGAATCGAGACCGACATGTTCGAACATGCCGACCGAGACGATGCGCGCTATCCACCCGGAGGCCGATGTCACAGGCCGAGGTTGCCATGGGTTATGTAGGAAGCATGGGCGAAGCCTTCGCGCTCGGTGTTGATCACCAGATTGATGTCCCGCTGGCGCCATAGCCAAACGTCTTTGGCGATGTGCTTGCCGGCAAGCGCAAACCCGAAGGTTCGAAACATCTTTCCTAGTGTTTCTGCCTCAGTTTCATCGGCGGCAAATTCGATGAACGCCACGCCAAGGCTTGCAGGTTGCGCGCGGGAAGAGCTCGTCAGCCTTTTGCTTGAAGGTCGTTGTAGAGTTGGAAAGCTTTGCCTGGCTTTTCGAGCTCATGAACCACCTTGTAGACCGCTTGGATCATGGCGATCGGGTCCTTGGCCTGGAAGATGTTGCGACCCATGTCGACGCCTGCCGCGCCTTCGTCGACGGCCTTATAGGCCATGTCGAGTGCTTCCAGTTCAGGCAGTTTCTTGCCGCCAGCGATCACCACCGGAACCGGGCAGCCGGCAACGACGCGCTCGAAGCCTTTCTCGACATAGTAAGTCTTGATGTAGTGGGCGCCGAGTTCGGCGGCGATGCGGGTAGAGAGGCCAAAATAGCGGGCGTCGCGTACCATGTCCTTACCCACACCGGTAACGGCGAGTGTTGGCATACCGTAGCGCGTGCCGGTGTCGATCAGCTGGATGACGTTCTTGATCGACTGGTGTTCGAATTCGGCGCCGATATAGATCTGTGCCGCCATCGCTGCGGCATTCAAGCGGATGGCGTCCTCGATGTCGACGGCGACGGTTTCGTTCGAGAGTTCGCCCAGGATCGAGTTGCCGCCAGAACAGCGCAGAACCACCGGCTTCTGGGTTGTCGGTGAAATCGAGCTGCGCAGCGCACCACGGGTCGCCATCAAGACGTCGGCATATTCCGCCAGCGGAGCGATGCGAAGGTCGATGCGTTCGAGCCCGGTCGTCGGTCCCTGGAAATAGCCATGGTCGAAAGCGAGCATGACAGTGCGGCCGGTCTTGGGACTGAAGATCCGGGAGAGGCGATTCTTCATACCCCAGTCAAGGTGTGCGCTGCCCTTAAGGAAGAAGCCCTGGTTTTCTGCGGGTCGGTCCAGTCCGAAGTCCTTCCCATCCTGGATGGCGTCCAAATCGGCCATTTGCGTTTCCCTTTCGCCTCTGGTGTCGAGGCACGGCTGGTGTTGCGTCAGGAAGAGCCCGCCGCGGCACAGGGCCGCGACGGGGAAGTTTCGACAGGATCAGAAGTCGTAGTTGTCGATGTTCTCGGCGGTGAAGACGGTCCGCTCGGGAAGCAGGATGATGCCGCTGCCGGGCGCTTCGTAGTCATAGCCCTGCACCGAATTCGGCGAGACTTCGACGGTGCCGATGCCCGGGACTTCGATTTTGTCGCCGACGGCGAAAGTCTTGCCGTTCACCAGTTCGTTGGCGATGTAGACCGAGAGCTTGCCCTGCACCACAACGTCCCACAGCCCGAAGGCCTTGACGGTGCCCGACTTCACGTATTGCCGCATAGTGTTCGGCGTCGAGAAGCCGGTGATGATGACTTTGCCGGCGATGCCGAGGTTTTCAGCCGCTTGAGCCGAACCCGGGAGCGCGTTGGCGTCGGGGCAGATGATCGCGTCGAGGTCCGGATACGTCTGGAACAGGGCGGTCGGCACCTGCACAGCCTTCTGGGCGTCCTCACCGGAGAACTCGGTCGCGACGACCTCCCAGCTCGGATACTTCTCGGCGATGATCTTCTTGGCGACTTCGGCCCACTGGTTCTGGTCGGTCACGGTCGGCGAAGAGTAGTGGAACGCCACTTTCTTTGGCGCTGTGGGATCGGCCATCTGGTCGGCCGCCATCTGTACCAGCAGCCCGCCGAGCTGTTGGGGGGTGCCTTGGTCGATGTAGTAGCTGCGGCACTTCGGGTTCACGTCGCTGTCCCACGTCAGCACCTTTAGACCCTTGTCCTCGGCGCGCTTCAGCGCTTCGCAAAGCCCGTCGGGCGAGAGCGCGGAGATGGCGATGGCGTTGTAGCCCTGATTGACGAAGTTGTTGATGAACTCGACCTGACCGGAAACAGAGGCTTCCGACGGGCCGTCATACTTCACTTCGACTCCGAGCTGCTTGCCCATTGCCATGGCGCCCGCGCCGCCGGACTCGAAGAAGCCGACGCCGGTGAGCTTGGGAATGAAGGCGATCTTGGTGTCCGCGGCAAAGGCTGCGGCAGTCGATAGACCGAGCACGAGCGCTGAAGCAGCGACGATCCCCAGTGTAATACGTTCGAAAGTCATCTGGATGTCCTCCACTTGGTGAATGGTTGTCTCGTCGGGGGCCGTTCTCCGGCCTCTTCGTGCGGATGCTGATTTGTCCTCATCCGCCGTTTCCTTCCACGGCCATCCGTTCGGCCGCATAAGCCGCCTGATTGGCGCGCTTCGTGTTGAGCACCGATATCCCGATCTTGAGCGCAACAGACCCGATGAGAAGCGCGCCGACGATGACCGGGACGACGTCACTGGTAATGCCGAGCGCCAGAAGACCTTGGCGCAGGAAGCCGAGCACGAGCCCGGCGAGGAACGTGCCGAGCACCGAGCCCTGGCCGCCATAGATCGAGGCCCCCCCGAGCACGACGGCGGTGATGATGTTGAGAAGGGCTTCGCTGCCGAGATCGGAGCGAGCCGAGGTGAAGTAGGCAGTGAGCACCAGACCGGCCACAGCGGCGGCAAAACCGTTGATGGCATAGACGGTGACGAGCGTACGCTTGACCGGAACGCCGGTGAAGCGGGCGACATTTGCAGAGACGCCGATCAGCTTGAGATAACGCCCGAAACGGGTGCGCAGCATCAGCCACGAGGCAATGGCGCCAAGGAGGATGGTGATGACGAGCGGCATAGGCACCCAGCCGATGCTGCCGTGGCCGATCCAGGTGAAGCTTGGGGGAAGGCCGGTGATGCCCTCGTAGAGGTAGGCCTCGAATCCGCCGGCGCCATAGGCCTTAAAGCCGAGCATGTCGAGCAGCGTCGGCAAACCGGTGGCGATGCCGGCATAAAGAAAAAGCATGGCTAGCGTGACGACCAGTGGGTTGACGTCCGTTCGCGCGATCACCGTGCCGTTGAGGGCGCCGGCGGCAAGCCCGGTACAAAGAGCGAGGACGACCGCGAAACCGATCGGCACGCCAGCGACGAACGCCAGCCCCAGCACAATCGAGGCAAGTCCCATAATCGAGACGCCGGAGATGTCGATGCCGCCAGTCATGATAATTAGCGTGAGGCCGATAGCGGCGATAATCACGTGGACAAAGTCGCTGGTCGAGAACAGGAGGTTCTCGAAATTGAGGAAGGTTGGGTTGATGAGGCCGAGAATGACGAGCTCCAGCACCAGCACGACGGCTAGCGCCAACTCCCAGCTTCTTGCCCAGGTCGGGATCTTCATGGCGCAACCTCCGAGGGCTGCCGGATGTCGGGATCGAGCTCGGCGCGGCGCATCTCTGCCGCGCGTGCTGCGAGTTGACGATTGCGGACGGCGCGGCGGATCGCGTAGTCCGAGATTACCACGGCGAGCAGCACCGCGCCGGCCACGGCGTTGTTCCACGAGCCCGGTACGTGCAGGAAAATCATCATCGAATCGACGGTGGTCAGGAACAGCACGCCGATCACCGCGGACCAGATTGAGCCGACGCCGCCCATCAGGCTAACCCCGCCCAAAACCACCGCCGCGATCGCTTTCAACTCTTGGCCAGAGCCGGCCTGCATTGGCACGAAACCAATTTGGCCGGTGAACACAATCGCCGCAGCGCCGGAGAAAAGGCCGGCCAGCGAATAGGCCGAGAACTCCGTGGCCTTGACGTTAATGCCTAGGAGATAAGCGCCATCACGGTTGTCGCCAACCGCATAGAAATTGCGGACCGCTTTGACGCGCGCGAGGAGGATCGCGAGAACGATGACGAGCGCGGCTACGGCCCAAACCATCACCGGCAGGCTCATATAGCGGGTGACGGCGAGAGACTTGATCGACTGCGGGATCGATTCGATCCAACTGCCACCTGTCAGCACGCGCATGAAGCCACGATAGACGCCGAGCGTCCCGAGCGTCATGATGATTGGCGGAATACCAATGAACGCGACGCCGACGGCGTTGACCATGCCGCCGGCGAGACCGGTCAGCAGGGTTAGGAGCATCGCGATAGGCAGTGGAATACCGGCATTGAGCGCGAAGCCGAAGATCACGGCCGCGAGGCCGGCGGTCGCGCCGACTGAAACGTCGATGCCGCGTGTCAGGATCACGAACATCTGGCCGATGGCGATCAGCATCAGGAAGATCGACGAGTTCACGATGTTTATGAGGGTAATCGGGTACAAGACGGCCTTGTTGACCGTGGAGACCGCGAGGATCATTGCAATCAGCAGCACCAGAACAAGGAACTCGCGGCTTCTGAAAATCTTCATCATGCCGGGACGTCTCTGTTCACGTCGAAGGTGGCGGCGGAGATCTGTTCGACCCCCTTCACGCCGGCGGGCAGCTCCGTGAGCCGGCCGCGCCGCATGACCATGATGCGGTCGCTCACCTCGGCAATCTCACCGACCTCTGAGGAGATCACGACGACACCCACGCCCTCGGCGGTCAGCTTGCGGATGATGCGATAGACGTCCTGACGGGCGCGGGCATCGATGCCGCGCGTCGGTTCGTCGAGGATAATGACGCGCGGTTCCGGTGCCAGCGTCTTGGCCAGCACGACCTTCTGCTGGTTGCCGCCGCTCAACGTGCGCGCCACCTGCATAGGCGAGGTGAGCTTGATGCGCAGTCGTTCTACGAAGCGGCCGGCGAGCGCCGTCTCTTGGATCTTGCTCATGAAACGCGAGCGGCCAAGCGAGAGTACGCTTGACGAGATTGTCTGGGCGCTTGGCAGCGAAAGAAAGATGCCGTGGGCGCGCCGGTCCTCGGGCACATAGGCAAGACCCATTTCCTGGGAGGCCCGCGGTGTACGCTGCGGCGCGACCTTGCCGGCAATGACGACCTCGCCGGTTGCATCCCGATCAATTCCGAAGATTGCCTCGGCCAACTCCGTGCGTCCCGAACCGACGACACCGGAAATGCCGACCACTTCGCCCGGAAAGACCTCGAAGCTGACGTCGCGAAACACGCGGCTGCACAGGTTCGCGACCTTCAGAACCGGGTCACTGCCGAGCGTGCGCGAAACCTCGTTTCTGTTCTCGTTGGGCGGCGCGAAGTCGGCGGGCAACATCGCCTCGACCAGCATGTCGGTGGTGAGTTCGGCTGCAGGCGCGGTGAGCACGAAACGCCCGTCGCGCAAAACCTTTATTTGGTCGGTGAGTTCGAGCACCTCGTTGAGGCGGTGCGAGATGAACAACAAGCCGATGCCGCGCGCTTTGAGATTGCGGATCTGCGCAGCAAGGCTCGTGACCTCGCGCCGAGTCAGCGACGAGGTCGGTTCGTCAAGGATCAGCACATGGGCGTTGCGCAACAGGCCACGCACGATCTCGACCAGCTGCTGGTTGGCGATAGACAGCTCGCCACCCGGCGCGGCGAAATCGGTCTTGAGCCCGATATCGCTAGCTATTTCGCGGGCGCGACGCGCATTGGTGGCCGAGTCGCCCTCCAGGCCCATGGTTAGGTTTTCGAGCACAGTGAGATTGGGGAAGATGTGAGGTTCCTGTGGCACCATATAGATGCCGTGGGCATGCGCCTCGGAGGGGCGAGAGAGGATGGTCGGCTTGCCGCTGATCTCAATGGTGCCTGCCGTGGGCTGATAGGCCCCCGAGATGATCTTCACGATCGTCGACTTTCCGGAGCCATTGCCGCCGAGAAGGGCGTGGACCGTGCCAGGATAGATGTCGAAATCGATTCCCCGTAGAACGGTGACGCTCTCGAACACCTTCCATATGCCGCGTAGGGAAACCAGCGGGGCTGGCGAAATGGCATCAGCCTGCATGGAAGTTCTCCGAGTCCGGGGCCGGTGTCTTTGCCATGGCGGCTAGATGGTGGAAGGCGACCTCGGGCGCCGGCGCACGAAAGATCGCGCTGCCGGATACGATAATGTCGGGACCTGCAATTGCCGCATCCGTGATGGTCGCCACCGTAACGCCGCCGTCTATGGCCATCAGAGGGCGCTCGGGAGCGGACATATCTCGCAGAACCCGCAACCGCGCGCCCGCCTCGGCGAGGTTCGGGCGCTCGTCGATGCGAGGATCGAGTGCAAGAACAAGAATGAGGTCAGGCGCGAGCTGAAGCAGTCGCTTGACCCTGTCTAGGGGCGTGTCGGGCATAGTGGCGAGACCAGCAAGAATCGGCCGGCCCAAGTCGGATGAGGCGGCGCGGATCGCAGCCAGCGCCCGAGCCGCCGCCGTCGCCTCGGCATGGACAGTGATGATATCGGCTCCAGCCTCGGCGAAGGCTGCGACGTGTTCATCGGGCCGCGCCACCATCAGGTGGACGTCGCGCAACATGCCCTCCCCCAATGCCTTGACAAATCCTGGGCCCGCTGTCATTTGCGGCACGAAAACCCCATCCATCACGTCGAAATGCAAAATCCGTCCGCCCCAGCCTGCAAGACGGCGGGCAGCCTCGCCAAGGTTGTCGAGCGGAGCCGCGAAGATGCCGGCGCTGATGCCGCGGCAGCGCGCTCTCAGCTCATTGGCGGACGAGGTGCACATGGCATCACTGCCCAGCCAGCACCTCGGTGTGGCTAGGCATGACCATGCGGAAAAAGTCCTTTTCCCGCTTCTCTGTGGTCATCAAATTCTTGAGCCCGTCAGCCGTCAGACGGTAGTGCTCAGTCTGGCGATGCGCGTGGACGGCTGCTTCATCCTCAAACGCTTCGTAGATCACGAAGTGATTTTCGTCCGCAGCGTCCTGGAGCACATCAAGCCGATAGTTGCCGGGTTCGGTGCGCGTCCTTTCAAAATTGACGCGGAAGACCTCGAGGAATTCCTTAACGCGCCCAGGTTTGATCCTGATGTGGACAAGTTGGACAAACATCGAACTCCCCCCAACGTGCCGGGCATTTACCCAAAATCGCCATGTCGGCCTCAACCAGACCCCGCTGAGGCGCGGGCGATCATTTGTTCTAATGAAATCCAATTGAACATCTTTGTCAAGCGAAAGAGGCAAAATGGCAGGGAAATTTGAACCGTAGAGGGCATTCTTGTTGACACAATGTGTGAGTGATGATCGTTTGTACAGAGAGAGGGCAGAGCTGGACATGTCACAAACCATGGCGTTTCAAGATCCCAACCTCGCGCCGGATGTCGACGAGGTAGAACAGATCACCAGGGCTGCCTGGCACTACTACAATGATGGGCGGACCCAGAATCAGATCGCAGACATGCTCGGGGTCACTCGCATCAAGGTGTCGCGCCTGCTTGAAAAAGGCCGACAATCGGGGCTAATCGAGCTTCGGATCAATTCGGCCTATGCAGGATGCCTGACCTTTCAGCGCGAACTTGTCACGGCTTTCAGTCTTGTCGACGCGTGTGTGGTTCCCGATGCGAGCGAGCTGTCTGTCGTGCCGCGCATCGGACGCGCGGCCGCCAGCTTTTTGATCCAGAAGCTAGAACAGGATGACCTCCTCGCCATCGGATGGGGTGAAGCGACCTCGACGACGCTTCGCTATACAGCGCCCGTCTTCTCGCAGAACAACATCGCGCTCGTAAGCCTCACCGGTGGCGTTTCTGTCTATATCGGCACCACCGGGCTCTACGGGCCCCAGAACAATGCGCACCTTGTCCCAACCCCTTTGCGTGTTTCGTCGCCGGAGCTGGCCGAAATGCTCAGGCGCGAGCCCTATGTGCGGCACGTGCTTGAGATGGCCACCACAGCACGCATGGCGCTGATCGGCGTCGGTGCGGTGTCGAGCTCGGCGACTTTGGTACGCCGCGGCTATTGTTCGAGCGCGGAGATCGAACTGTTTCAGCGTCGCGGCGCGGTGGGCGACATCCTCGGGTATTTCTACGATGCGCACGGCCAGATACTCGATCTCGATCTACACAAGCATGTCGTGGCGGTGCGCCCGGACGATTTGCGACGGATTCCAAACGTGGTCGCGGCGGCGGCGGGTCCGCACAAGGTAGACGCCATTCTCGGTGTCCTCCGCGGACGGCTCGCTAATATCCTCGTGACTGATCAGGCGACCGCAGAGGAGCTTCTGAGGAGGATCTAGTGACAACGCATTTGCTCGTTATCGATGCAGGCACGGGTAGCGGCCGGGCCGTGATTTTCGATCGCGACGGCAACCAGATCGGCTTTTCCCAGGAAGAATGGCGCCACCTGCCCGAGGAGGGAGTGCCCGGTTCCATGGCCTTCGACGTCGATGGAGGCTGGGCGTTGCTTAGACGCTGCGTCGGCAACGCGCTCAAGACGTGCGGGCTCACCGGTGCCGACATCGCCGCGATCAGCGCCACCAGCATGCGTGAGGCGATCATCCTCTATGACAAAACGGGCAGCGAGATTTGGGGCGTTGCCAATGTCGATGGCCGCGCCAGCGCCGAGGTCGCGGAACTCAAGGCACGCTCGGCCGATTTCGAACGCGAATTCTACAGGATCTCGGGCCAGACCTTCGCACTCGGCGCCTTGCCACGCATGAATTGGCTGAGAAAGCATAGGCCGGAGATATTCTCCCGCGCGCGTGCAATTTCCATGATCAACGATTGGATAGGAGCACGGCTGACCGGCGAGATCACGGTCGAGCCAACCAACGGTTCGACCAATGGCTTAATGGACCTAACCAAACGCGACTGGTCGGACGCACTGATTGCCAGCGCTCGGCTCGATCGGGCGATGTTCCCGCGCGTCGTGGAGCCCGGCACAGTCATCGGCACTGTGACGCGGAACGCAGCTGCGGAAACTGGGCTGGCCGAAGGCACGCCTTTCGTGGCGGGTGGCGGCGACGCGCAGCTCGGCGCGGTCGGCCTCGGCATGGTCGACATGGGCGACGCTGCTGTGCTCGGTGGCACCTTCTGGCAGCAGATCGTTAATATCCCGCAGGGCTCGGTCGACGAGACCATGCGCCTCAGGGTTAACAGCGCCGCGCTCGGCGGCATGAATCAGGCCGAGGCAATCAGTTTCTTTGTCGGTCTCACCGCGCGGTGGTTCCGCGATGTCTTCTGCATCGAGGAAATTCGGCTGGCCGCCGAACAGGACCGCGATGCCTACGATCTCCTAGAGGACTTGGCAATGAAGGCGCCAGTCGGAGCGCACGGCATCATACCCATCTTTTCCGACGCCATGGATTTTGGCAACTGGTATCATGCGGCGCCGTCGCTTCTGAATCTCTCCATCGACCCAGCGGTCACCAACAAGGGCTCGATTTTTCGCGCCATACAGGAAAACGCGGCCATCGTTGCTGCAGTCAATCTAGCCCGCGTCGAGGAATTCGCCGCAGTTGAGAGTTCCGGGCCGCTCATCCTCGCCGGTGGCGCCGCTAAGGGCCGGCTCTGGCCGCAAATAGTCGCAGACATGACCGGCCGGCAATTGCGCATCCCGAAGGTACGTGAGGCGACGGCCCTAGGCGGCGCCGCTGCGGCGGCTACCGGCATTGGCCAATTCTCCTCACTCCCGGAGGCGGGCCGCGACTTCGTCCGCTGGGAACGCACAGTCGAACCCAACCGGGCGAACCGATCGGTCTATGACGAGGCGCGGGATCGCTGGGCGGCAGCATACGCGCTACAGAAGAAGCTCGTCGATTCGGGTATCACCACCTCGATGTGGCGCGCACCCGGCGCCTAGTTGTTGTTTCCAAGAAGGTTGTTCAGCCTGAGCCATGGGGTTTGCTTGGCGATGGCTGAGTGGGGTCTGTGGGTGTTGTAGGCGTCGATCTAGCAGGCTGTTGAAAAAGTCGGAAACACCGACCCGATCGGTAGTGGGTGCGCAAAAGGATGACAAAAATCGCCATTCGGTTGAATCAATATTCCGCCGGACCGGTCGAAAGAAAATCGATTTTGCGGGTCACTCAGCCTCAAGATCCTTTTTCAACAGCCTGCTAGGGGGCCATGGCCTTGCTCCTCTCGTCGGAGGATCGGTAGGCACGGTCATGTCCGCCCGACGCCATTGATGATCCGCTGAATGAATGCCCGTGAAGGCGCCCGGCAATGCTGGCGACGGTGCTGGTCGCCGAAGCCGACGCCATCGTCGCCATGTGGAAGGATGTGAAGTTGCCGGATGGGCGTGACCGGATCGTGCGTCATGGCCATGGACCGGAACGGACGATCCAGACCGGGATCGGTCCTGTCGCGGTTCGGCGCGCCAAGGTCCGAGACCGCGGCAAGGTGGGTGCGACGGGGAAGATCCGCTTCACCTCGTCGATCCTGCCAAAATGGGCGCGGCGGACGAAGAGCCTCGATGCCCTGCTGCCGATCTTGTACCTGCGGGGCATTTCGACCGGCGACTTCCAGGAGGCCCTCTTGGCACTCCTCGGCAAGGACGCGCCGAACCTGTCGCCGGCGGTGATCAGCCGGCTGACGGCGGAGTGGCAGGTGGAATACGACGCCTGGCAGAAGCGCGACCTCTCAGCTCGGCGCTACGTCTATGTCTGGGCGGACGGGGTCTACCTGCAGGCGCGGATGGAAGCCAATGCCGAATGCATGCTGGTGCTGATCGGCGCCACACCCGAGGGCAGGAAGGAACTCGTTGGCTTCCAGACCGGAGGGCGCGAGAGCGCCCAGAGTTGGCGTGAGCTCCTCGTCGACGTCAAGCGGCGCGGGCTCGCGATTGCACCGGACCTCGCCATCGGCGACGGCGCGCTCGGCTTCTGGAAGGCGATCGAGGAAGTCTTTCCCGTCACCCGCCACCAGCGATGTTGGGTGCACAAGACCGCCAACGTCCTGAACAAGGTCGCACGATCGGTCCAGGTCAACATGAAGGCGGACCTCCGCGAGATTTACAGCGCGCCGACACGCGCGGCGGCCGAGGCCGCGATCGACATGTTCGCCGACAAATACGGCGCCAAATACGACAAGGCAGTCACCTGCCTGACCAAGGACCGCGAAGCCCTGCTCGCCTTCTTCGACTTCCCCGCCGAACACTGGGACCACCTGCGCACATCGAATCCGATCGAGAGTGTCTTCGCCACCGTGCGGCATCGAACCGTGCGGACGAAAGGATCGCTGTCGACAAAGACCGCCAGGCTCATGGTGTTCAAGCTCGTCTTCGCCGCCGCAAAAACATGGCGTCGGTTGAAGGGCGAAAACCAGTTGCCCAAGGTCGTCCGAGGCGTCAAATTCCACAACGGCGTCGAGGTCATCGAGACGACGGCCAACCACGCCGCCTGATCGGCCCCGTCACCCAGATTCCAGCATAGCTCAGCGAGCCATCCATCATCCGCTCCGTTCCTAAGTCTGGAACGTTGGATGTCCGGCGAGACCAAAAGGTTCCCGCTCGCATCTTCGCCATCCGACAAAGGTGCGAGGCGGCCGCTCGGCTGCTCGGCCCGGGTCTCGGCCCGGTGGTGGGGCCGGCCGCCAACTTCGCCTCCATCGCGGTGCCCGCCAAATGGCTGCTTGCCCTTGCCATGCTTCTCGGACGGCTGGAGCTGTCGACCATCTATGTCATGCTGCTCGCCGAATATTGGCGGCGCTAGACCGACCGCTGCTGTCGGGGGTCAGTTGGCGGAGCGCGCGCCGCATGTGCAACCGGCATCCACCCGATCCGGTAGCGTGCCGTGACCGGTCACGACATCCTCGTCGTCGATGACGAGGCGCAAATCCGGAAGTTTCTCCGGATCGCGCTACAGGCACATGGCCTCAAAGTCAGCGAGGCGGCAAGCGGTGCCGAAGGTATCGCCAAATGCGCCACGGGAAAGCCCCGGCTGGTGATCCTTGATCTCGCCCTGCCCGACCGGGACGGCACAGAAGTTATCTCCCGCATTCGGGAATGGTCAGAGGTTGCGATCCTCGTCCTGTCAGTGCGTCAGGCAGAACTCGAGACGGTCGCGGCGCTCGACGCCGGCGCCAACGATTTCGTTGTCAAGCCGTTCGGCATTGCCGAGCTCCTTGCGCGCGTCCGCGTATTGATGCGGTCCGGAAGCAGCGAGGCGGCGACTGAGGTCGCAGTCGCAGATCTCATCATCAATTTGCCCGCCATGAAGTCCAGCTTGCCGGCCAGCAGGTCAGGCTCAACCCGCGGGAGTTCGATCTCCTCGGGATGCTTGCACGCAATGCCGAGCGGATCGTCACGCATGGCCAGCTTCTCCAAGGGCGGCACCGGCAACGATATCCTCATCGGCGGCAAGGGGCCGACATCCTCGACGGCGGCGCCGGAAAGGACCACTACGTCTTCGACGCCGCGCCGGGGACCGGCGTCGACACCATCGTCGACTTCCAGCAAGGCGAGATCATTGAGATCGACCACACCGTCTTCCACGACATCGGACCGAAGGGCGAGCTGGCGGCCGATTTGTTCTGGAGCGGCAATCCGAAATTCGGCGGCGACTTCCGCATCCTCTACGACGCCAAGGACGGCCTGCTCATCTATGACAGCAACGGCTCGATGCGCGGCGGCGACACCGTCTTCGCCAAAATCGGCAAACACCTCGACCTCCACCACACCGATTTCCTGGTGATCTGAAGAACGATCGGAAGAGGTCGGCGGCGCCCGGCCTCGCCTGCGTGCCTCCGTCGAGTGCACTCGACGCGAGAGGCTCGATGTCGGCCAGGATCGTCGCGCGCGGCAACCGGACCGCCCGCTGCTAGGCGTCGTTCGGCTTCCGGACGTGGCGGTTACCGCAATTTAATCCTGTCGTGAGAGGATCGTGGTCGACGTCGACGGCGACTGGTATCACCGTCGGAACGTTGGCAATGCCGACAGCTTCAGCGATTCGCGCGACGCGCTGGGCCGAGGCGACCGGTGGGGGCGTGGCTCGCTGTCGCGAATGCGCCCGTGGTGGATCGTTTGGTCATGCGAAGCTGCGGTGAAGCCGACCCCCTCTCACCGAACTTCGTTGGGCTGCCAGCCTGCGTTCCGCGGCGCGGCACGGATCGCTGTTCCGTTCCGGGGTCGTCGTGCTGAGAACCGGTTCCGTTGTCGCTTGCATGCCGCGCCCGGCCCGCTCCGTGCGCGCGAGGAGGAGACATGGCTGAAGTCTACTACACCAACATGAGTCACTTCTACTCGTTGGACCCGAGCGACCCGCAGGAAGGCCGGTATTGGATCACGCCTGCGAACTTCTACGGCGACACGTCGCAGCCGTGGACGGCCTATGACCTCGACCCTCACAGCGACCAAAAGAATTCTTCTTACAACTATACGCCGGCCGCCGGCGTGGTGACGAACGACATCTTCGTCGGTTCGCAGCACAGCGATCAGATTTATGGCGGCGGCGGCAACGACACTCTCGTGGGGGAGGACCACAACGACACGCTGGTCGGCGGCTCGGGTAACGACTACCTGAACGGCGGCGACGATTTCGACATCATGCTCGGTGACTGGGCGGAAATGCCGACCATCGCCTACCAGGACAACCTCCCGATCGACTGGTCGCTCCCGCCGGAAGACACCTCGCTGACCGGCAACGACAACCTCGATGGTGGCGACGGGCCCGACATCATCATCGGCGGTCCCGGCAACGACCAGATCAACGGCGGACCGCGCGCCCAGGGCAACCTCGACGACGTCACCGGTGGCCCGGGCGCCGACCTCTTCCTCCTGAACTACACGACGGCCGACACGGCGCAGAGCAGCGCTGCCGAGGCATTTTGGAACAATTTCGGCCAGAGCGACGTCCAGGATACTAGCACGTCATTCTTCGACAATTCTCTTGAGAAGCTGGGCGAGGCGGCATGGAAGGCCGCGCTCGGCTCCGTCTCGGACTACAGCGGCCTGCTCCTCGGTCCCCTTGGGCAAGCAGGTGGAGAGCTCATCACCGATGCGCTCTCCCTGCTGCTCCAGTCGCCGAAGCCCGCCGAGCCCAAATCGGACGACGTCCTGGTTATCCGCGATTTCGATCCGCGCGAGGACGTGCTTGTCCTTCCGATCGAAACCGGCAAGGCGATGAAGCTGGCGCCGACATGGGTCGTCGGGTCGTCG
Organism: uncultured Alphaproteobacteria bacterium; assembly: GCA_963759235.1. GTDB lineage: Bacteria > Pseudomonadota > Alphaproteobacteria > Rhizobiales > Kaistiaceae > Bauldia. The sequence continues at coordinate 68,710 of CAVWYO010000007.1, forward strand.
GCCGAAGGCAATGTCACCCAGTACCCTGACCTCCACCTCCAGCCGGCGGCCGGCTGGTACCTCTCCTTCCAGGGCATTGATCCCGGCACCGGCGACCTCAAAGAATACGCACAGATATTCCTGTCGCAGGACTACATGGCGGCGATGGGACTGTCCAATGCTCAGAACGATCCGGTCACCGAGGATGCCCTCCTCAACCTGATCGCCACCGCTGCGCAGTTTCAGCCCGGCGGCCAGGGCCAGCAGGGACTGCAGAACCCGGATCAGGCGTATGCCTTCTCCGGTATCGATCAGGCGGACCAGCCCACCTGGCAGACGGCGAATACCGGCACCCAGGCGATGATCTTCGGCGCCTTCGGCCCGACGATGCAGATCGGCGCCAATTTCGCCGGGACGCCCGGCGACGGACTGGTGCTCGGCGGAACCAACTTCGCCGACCAGATCACCGGCAACAAGGCCTTCTTCGACCCCGGCGACGTCGACAACTTCGACGACTGGGGCGACGCCAGCGCCACCATCTTCGGGTTCGGCGGCAACGACTATCTTTACGGGGGCAAGTACCAGGACAAACTCCACGGCGGCGACGGCGACGACAAGCTCTACGGTTTCGACAACCAGGCGCCGACCGGGCTGGGCAACCAATTCGACGTTCTCTGGGGCGATGACGGCAACGACATCCTCTTCTCGGGCGCCGGCACCACCGCCATGGACGGCGGCGACGGCAACAACACCGCGTCCTACCTGTACGCGGCGAGTGCAATGACCATCGACCTGTCGACACCGCCCGACTTCGACGATCCGACGCTGGTGCACAATTTCCCGGGGCTCGGCGGGGATTTCCCGGGCGTCGACATCACCACATATTTCACCGGCTACGCCGCCTCCACCGACGGCTTCGTCGGACCGAGCGGCATCACGCACTACGATGCGCTGGCAAACATCCAGAACATCGTCGGATCGATGTTCGACGACGATATCACCGGGTCGGCCGACGACAACATCATCGACCCGTATCTCGGCGACGACAATATCGACGGGGTCGGCGGCAGCAACACCATCTCATACCGCACGGCCCTTGCCGCCGTCACGATCGACCTGTCCACCCAGACCACGACCAAGTCGGATGGCCAGGGGACCGATTACACCGATCACTACACCGGCTTCGTCAACGCCTATGGCTCGGACTTCGACGACACCATCACCGGCACCTCGGGCAACAACCTGATCGACCCGGGCCTTGCCGACACCAGCGGCGACACGATCGTCGGCAACGGCGGCATCGACACCATTGCCTATTTCAGCGCCGTCTCCGGCGTCACCGTCGACCTCCACGAGGCGCATGCCATCAAGGAGAGCCGCGACGGCACGATGCAGTTCACGGACAGCCTGACCGGCATCACCAACATCATCGGCTCCCCCTATGACGACCCGCGCCTGCGCGGCGACGACGCCAACAACACGATCTTCTACAGCGCCGGCAACGACGCGATCGACGGATTCAACGGCTTCGACACGCTGAACTATCACGACGCCCCAGGCGCGGTCACGATCAACGTCAACACCGGCACGACCCAGAAGACCATCGACAACGGCGGCGATCCGCCGACCAGCGCCGGCACCGACACGTTCCAGGACATGGAGGCCTATGTCGGGTCGGCCTACGACGACACCATCATCGGCGGCAGCTTCAGCGCCCAGAAGACCTCCTCCGTCGCCCTCTCCAGCATCCCCGAGCTGTCGTTCGACGGCGGCAAGGGCCGCGACACCTTCATCTTCGGTGGCAGCATCGGCGACGTCGACATCGCCCACGACTTCTCGGAGGTCGACAGCGACACCTTCTCCGCGGCGGTCAAGCACATCGAGTTCTTCAAGTTCGACGAGTTCACCGTCAAGCTGAAGCAGTTCGACGCGGCGCTCACCAATCGCGAAGGCAAGGCGAGCGTGCACGGCGGCCACCTCGACGAGCTCATTGTCGGTCACAAGAGCCAAGCCGACCATCTTTACGGCGCCAAGGGCAAGGATGCCCTGCTCGGCCTCGGCGGCGACGACCTGTTGCGCGGCGCCAAGGGCAAGGACCTGCTGATCGGCGGCGACGGCAACGACATCGTCAAGGGGGGCGCCAACGCCGACGCCCTCATGGGGAATCATGGCAACGACCTGTTGAAGGGCGGCGACGGCGGCGACCTCCTCAAGGGCGGCACCGGCAACGACATCCTCATCGGCGGCAAGGGGGCAGACATTCTCGACGGCGGCGCCGGAAAGGACCACTACGTCTTCGACGCCGCGCCGGGGACCGGCGTCGACACCATCGTCGACTTCCAGCAAGGCGAGATCATTGAGATCGACCACACCGTCTTCCACGACATCGGACCGAAGGGCGAGCTGGCGGCCGATTTGTTCTGGAGCGGCAATCCGAAATTCGGCGGCGACTTCCGCATCCTCTACGACGCCAAGGACGGCCTGCTCATCTATGACAGCAACGGCTCGATGCGCGGCGGCGACACCGTCTTCGCCAAAATCGGCAAACACCTCGACCTCCACCACACCGATTTCCTGGTGATCTGACCCGCGGACGGCCGCAATCCACAGGGGGGGTCCGCGGAACAAGGCGCTAGGAAATCGTTAACCTTCGTTGGCGGATCATTATGGCCAACGCAACCGGAATGACTGGGGTCGAACGGTGCAGGCAACGATGGAAAAGCCCTCCCAACCGAAACGCCCTCCAGAGGACAGCGTCGTGGTCGTGCTTCTCGACCGCCGCATCGTTCAGATGCGGCGGATGCTCGCTCTGATGAAGCCGACAACCCCGACCGATACCCTCAAGCTGCTCCGCGAACGCTTCCCCGACGTGCCCCTCAGCGAGCGGGTGCGGGCGTTGACCCGCCCCCCCGCCTAACACGCACGGCGCTCAGAACGCATCGCCTCCGCAGGAACGACGACAAGGCGGGCGATCTCGCTCCGTTCGCCAAGGTCGACCCGCTGAGCCATCTCGACCACGCCGACTTCCTGGCGATCCGCTCGCCCTACTCCGCCGCGGCCCGGCCTCGAAAATCACCAAGCTCAAGCTCGTGAAGCGGCAGATGTACGGCCGGGCAATGCTCGACCTGCTGCAGGCGAGGCTCATCGGTGCGTCGTGAACCGGCCAATCGTCATCGAGTTTGCGGCCTTGTTTCGAGTACTTCCCGTCTAGAAAAGGGCGCTCTCTCTAGAAGTCGGAAGCCGGTCGACGAGGTTCTTGACGTTCGAGACATGCCATCTGCCCCCGCGGGCGGTGCGGACGCCGCGGCCGTTGAGTGCTGCGGCAAGGCCACGCAGATCGCGGACGCCCGACGCCCGAATTGACTCGATGATCGGCAAGACATTCGCCGCAAATGATGCTGCCTCTTCTGTTTGCACGCGCCGTCCCATCGCCGCCGCTTCAGCGGCGTTGCTCCGGTTCCCGAACCGGGCGCCTTGAGCTTTTCTGGCGGCAAGCGCCGCCCTGGTCCGCTCCGAGATCAGACGCCGTTCCTTCTCAGCCAGCGCCGCGTAGATGTGGAGCATGAACGGATCGGCGTCGGCTCCGAGTTCGGCGACAATGAACGGCACCCGTTGGGCCATGAGTCCGGCAATGAAGGCCACGTCGCGGGAGAGCCGGTCGAGCTTGGCGACGATGACCGGGCACTTCCTCTGCCGCCCCATAGCCAGCGCTGCGGCTAGCTGCGGCCGGCGGTCGAGCGCGTCGGCTCCCTTGCCGGTCTCGGCTTCGACGAACTCGGCCGCCAGTTCGAACCCCTCAGCCTCAGCGAAGCGGGTGACGGCGGCCCGCTGGGCCTCGATGCCAAGGCCCGAGCGGCCCTGGCGGGCGGTGGAAACGCGGTAATAGGCGACGGCATGTTGCATAGCGACAAACTCGGTTGGCTCTGTACAGACTGCATACCACCGTTTGCGGTTTGTACGTAACTAACGCTATGACTTTGTTGAGCAATTTATCTCCGGTGAAGTTGGTGGATCCTGTCAGGAGGCAGCCGCCCCACCGGCGGGGGGCGCAGCCCGTCGCACCCGCCAGGCGATGCATTCTCGGCGTCGCGCCTACCCGGACGCACAGCCCAGGTCGGTTCCCTACTCGGCACCCGACCACGGTCGGACCGTTGTGACCGACGTCCGGCGATGACAGGAGCCGCCTTCGTCCTCCCAGCCTTGACCAGGGACGGGGTATTGGCGGCCCGGAGGGCCCGAGGCACCAGGAAATGCATCGAAGCCGCTGGCGGTGAAGGCTGGGCGAACCGTCCCATGTCGGGCTTCCTCGTCCTCGACAAAAAGATGCGCGATGTGCCTTCGCGCTTAGAACGCCCCTGCCCAGAAGCGATTTTTGCTGACGGCGATAGCGTTCGGACGCGGGTGCGGCCCGGAAGTCCGCAGAGGAAAATCTCTCCTCGGGAAGGGATGGTTGTTGCCGGCGGCAGTCACCGCGCCACCAAGCGCGCTGGTGGCGACAGCGCGTTTCTACGTCGTCGGCCACTCCCTTCAGACTAAGGCCCGCGCCTCATAAATCGTCGAACCGGCACGTCCGGTTTCGGGCGCTTTGCAGACATAGCGAATGCAGCCGATGATGTCGCAAATGCGCCATCAATCCCCGTCAGGCAGGCTGAGCCCGGCTTCCGGTTTCGGCCCGAGTGCCGACACCGCTCCGCTGATCGGTCACGGTGATTTGGCGGCAGGACCGGACGTTGATGCGAAACCAAAGCCGAAGGCTAGGGTGCGCAGCAATTTAGGCCCGCCGGCAAGCAATCGGCGTTCGCCCGGCGGGTGATCTCGGCGCGGGTGCCAGGTCGCTTTCCGCCCCCGCCCACGTTAACCTGCGCGAGCAATGGCGCCGGAGGGTCATGCCGGTTCTGGGAGACCAGGACCACGCAGAGATGCTTCACGCCTTTTGGTGCTGCTGCAGAAAGGCTTCTGAATGGACGGGGCGAACTGACGATGTCGGGCACAAAGCGCTTTACCGTCGGGCAATACCGCGACGACACCCATGCCGAAGATCCCGAAGGCCTGATGACCGGGGAACACGGCTACAAGTTTCGAACTCGTCGACGGCGTGGTCATGCCGCCCTATGTCACGCCGGCCCGATACCGCCTGTCGCGAACGGTCAAAACCCGACCCGGCGACATCTGCTACATCTCCTATCCGAAGTCGGGCTCGACGTGGCTTCGGAAACCTGTTGGTGGAGAACCACGGCAAGCTCAAGGGCAACGTCCTTGGTGGTGTCGCCAAGGACAAGATCGTCAACGACGGCACGATCAAGGGCGAGGTAATTCTCGGCTCCGGCAACGACACCTTCAAGAACGCTGGCGGCCACGCCGGCAGGGTTCATGGGGGAGACGGCAACGATACGCTGATCGCCGGGCCGCATACCGACAAGTTTGTCTTCGACGCGGCGTTGAATTCGGCAACCAATGTCGATCGGGTCAAGCACTTCGACCCCGGCACCGACAAGCTCATCCTCGACCAGACCTTCTTCCCGACGCTGAGCGGGCCGGGAAACCTCGCCAGCGGCGAATTCCACAAGGGGGCCGCCGCCCATGACGGCGACGACCACATCATCTACAACAAGCACACCGGCGCGCTGTTCTACGACCCCGACGGCACCGGCGGTTCGCCCCAGGTCGAGTTCGCCAAGCTCGACAAGGGGCTCCACCTGCGCCCCAAGGACTTCGTGGTGATCGCCTGACGGCAGAACCGTAGCCCGGCCGGACGGTGCTCGCGGGTACCGTCAGACATTTTGCGGCTGTCCGCCGGTGGCGCATTCAGGCAATGGGCCGGTGTCGAAGCCGCTGCCGGAGAGATCCGCCATATCCGACGCTCGTCGGCCATCCGGCCGCGTCTATAGGTTTGCGGCCCTAGAGAGGTCTTGCCCCTTGTAGCTCTCAAGCATCCCATAGCGGCCGTGGGAGACCGAGTGTCCAAGGCGCAATATCGTCCAGACCGGGTTGGTGCTATTCTGCTCCGCTTTTTGGGATCGGCCACCTGGCGCGGCGAATGCCGCCCGAGCCCTGACGCACCGGGACCCGCCGGCAGGCGGACGACGACGGGAGGACGATCATGCCCACTCAGAAGACAGACATCTTCAACCCCACCGGCCCCGCTGTCCAATTTCTCGGGTCCGGCGTGACATGGACCATCGCCAACGGCGTCCTGGTCGGCTCGGGTAGTGCGCCGGCGGTCTCCAGCACCTTCAACGGCAGCAAGCTGGTCAATAAGGGTGACGTGTTCGGCGCTACCACCGCCTATGGCGTGTCCTTCCAGGCAGGGAAGAACGGCACCGTCGTCAACAAGGCAAGCGGCAACATTGTCGGCGGGACTGGTGTCCTCGTTGGGGGCGCTCCCGGCGTCAAGAACATGACCGTGATGAATGACGGAAGCATCATCGGCATGGCAAATTTTGGTGTGTTGGCGCCCGATGTGTCGAATTTCGATCTCACCAACACCGGCCACATCTTTGGAGCCGTGGAAGGCGTCATCGCGACGGTGCTCACGCCCGGCGCCACCGACGGGCCGATGATCGAAAATTCCGGTGTGATCGGCGGTGGCGTCATCGGCATAATTACCCAAGTCGTCCCCGGGCTGAAGGCGACGATCGTCAACAAGTCCGGCGGCACGATCAAGGGAGACAATGGCGCGATCATAAACGTCGCGGGCAACTTGTTGGTCGAGAATCACGGCAAGATCAAAGGCAACATCCTTGGCAACGTCGCCACCGACAAGATCGTCAACGACGGCACGATCAAGGGGGAGGTGCATCTCGGCCCTAGCAACGACACCTTCAAGAACGCCGGCGGCACAGCCGGCAAGGTCTACGGCGAGTTCGGTAACGACAAACTCATCGCCGGGCCGCACACCGACAAGTTCGTCTTCGACACGACGCTCAACGCCGCGACCAATGTTGATCGGGTCAAGCACTTCGATCCGGGGACCGACAAGCTCTTCCTCAGCAAGGGCATCTTCGCGGCGCTGAGCGGGCCGGGAAACCTCGCCAGCGGCGAGTTCCACAAGGGGGCCGTCGCCCATGACGGCGACGACCACATCATCTACAACAAGCACACCGGCGCGCTGTTCTACGACCCCGACGGCACCGGCGGTTCGCCCCAGGTCGAGTTCGCCAAGCTCGACAAGGGGCTCCACCTCCACGCCAGCGACTTTGTGGTGATTGCCTGAGGGTTGTGCCCCGGCCGGACGGTTTCTCGCGGGCACCGTCAGACATTTGGGCTGTCCGGCGGCGGCGCATTCTGGCAATGGGCGGTGTCGACGCCGCTTCCGGAGATCAGCCGATATCCTACAGTCGCGGGCCATCCGGCCGCGCGTTCAAAAAGTACGTGGCATGGCGAAATTGCAATCTGTCGCAAGCCTGTCATAGTGGCCGTAGGTGACCGCGCGTCCGAGGCGCGGTATCCCTCCAGACGGGCCGCTCTTTGCTTTGCGGGATCGGCCACCTGGCGTGGCGAATGCCGCCCGAACCCTGACGCACCGGAACCCGCCGACAGGCGGAGGACGACAGGAGAACGATCATGCCAACTCAGCACAGCGACATCTACAACCCCACAGCTCCGGCGATTGTGTATTCCAAGTCGGGCCAGACCTGGAAGATCGCCAACGGTGTCCTGGTCGGATCGGGGACCGGGGCGGCGGTCTACAGCAGCGCCTTTAACGGCATCAAGCTGGTCAACAACGGCGGGGTGTTCGACAGTCTGTCCCCCGGCGGCATCGGCGTTTCCTTCCAGGCGCTGAAGAACGGCACCGTCGTCAACAAGGCGGCGCCAGTATCGTCGGCAGCTACGGCGTCATCGTGGGGAACGTTCCCGGCGCCAAGAACATGACCGTCATGAATGACGGGAGCATCGTCGGGTTGAGCCAAAACGGTGTGACAGCCGCCGACGTGTCGAATTTCGAACTCACCAACACCGGCCACATCTTTGGAGTCGCGCAACGGCGTTGCGGCGACAGTGGCCACGCCCGGCGCGACCGACGGGCCGACGATCGAGAATTCCGGCTCGATCAATTCGGCTCATCTTCGGCGTCTATGTCAGCACGCTTGCGGGACTGAAGGCGACGATTGTCAACAAGTCCGGCGGCACGATCAAGGGGGGCGACTACGCGATCGACAACGCCGGCGCGGGAGACCTGTTGGTGGAGAACCACGGCAAGCTCAAGGGCATCATCCTCGGCAGCATTGCCAAGGACAAAGTCGTCAACGACGGCCAGATCAAGGGCGAGACGTATCTCGGTCCCGGCAACGACACCTTCAAGAACGCTGGCGGCACATGCCGGCAAGGTTCATGGCGAGGACGGCAACGACACCCTGATCGCTGGACCGCACAAGGACCAATTCGTCTTCGATGCGGCGTTGAATCCGGCAACCAATGTCGACCGGGTCAAGCACTTCGACCCCGGCACCGACAAGCTCATCCTCGACCAGAGCTACTTCGGCGCGCTCAGCGGGCCGGGAAACCTCGCCAGCGGCGAGTTCCACAAGGGGGCCGCCGCCCATGACGGCGACGACCACATCATCTACAACAAACACACCGGCGCGCTGTTCTACGACCCCGACGGCACCGGCGGTTCGCCCCAGGTCGAGTTCGCCAAGCTCGACAAGGGGCTCAACCTGCACGCCAGCGACTTTGTGGTGATCGCCTGAGCCGAGGCAAGCGGCGGCCTACGATCGGTGACCGCGCCGCGCCCGAAGGCCGCTGACAGGCGGGCCCTTAAAGGAGAAACGTCATGCCAACCCAGCACACAGACATCTACAATCCCACACTCCCGGCTATCGAATATGCCGGGCCGGGCAAGACATGGACCATCGCCAACGGCGTCCTGGTCGGCTCGGGGGCTGTCGGTACCGGGGCCATCCACAGCACCTTCAACGGCAGCAAGCTGATCAACAAGGGCGTCGTGTTCAACGGCAGTGCTTCTGGCTTTGGCGTGTTCTTCCAGGCACAGAAGAACGGCACCGTCGTCAACGAGGCCGGCGCCAGCATCGTCGGCGGCTTCGGTGTCGCCGTGGGAAACGTTCCCGGCGCCAAGAACATGACCGTCATGAATGACGGGAGCATCATCGGCCTGACCAATTTTGGCGTGGCCGCCGCCGATGTGTCGAATTTCGATCTCACCAACACCGGCCACATCGTTGGGGCCACAATCGGCGTTTTCGCGTCGGCGGTCACGCCCGGTACGACCGACGGGCCGATGATCGAGAATTCCGGCTCGATCAGTTCGGCTCAGTTCGGCGTCTATGTCAGCACGCTTCCGGGACTGAAGGCGACGATTGTCAACAAGTCCGGCGGCACCATCAAGGGAGACACTGCCTCGATCGACAACGCCGGCGCGGGAAACCTGTCGGTCGAGAACCACGGCAAGCTCAAGGGCAACATTTTCGGCAACGTCGCCACCGACAAGGTCGTCAACGACGGCACGATCAAGGGCGAGACGTATCTCGGCCCCGGCAACGACACCTTCAAGAACATTGGCGGCCATGCCGGCAGGGTTCATGGCGGCGACGGCAACGACACCCTCATCGCCGGACCGCACAAGGACCAATTCGTCTTCGATACGGGGCTGAACGCGGCAACCAATGTCGACCGGGTCAAGCACTTCGATCCGGGGACCGACCAGCTCCTTCTCAGCAAGGGCATCTTCTCGGCTCTCAGCGGACCGGGAACCCTCACCGGCGGGGAGTTCCACAAGGGGGCCACCGCCCATGACGGCGACGACCACATCATCTACAACAAGCACACCGGCGCGCTCTTTTACGACTCCGACGGCACCGGCGGTTCGCCCCAGGTCGAGTTCGCCAAGCTCGACAAGGGGCTCAACCTGCACGCCAGCGACTTCGTCGTAATTGCCTGAGCAAGCGACGGCGCCCTGCGATCGGACGACCGTGCCGCGTCGCCCCACCCGAAGGCCGCTGACAGCGGAACCTTTAGAGGAGAAACGTCGTGCCCACCCAGCATGCAGACATCTACAACCCCACACTCCCGGCCATCAATTATACCGGGCCGGGCCAAACCTGGACCATCGCCAACGGCGTCGTGGTCGGCTCGGGGAGTGCGCCGGCGGTCTTCAGCGCCTTCAACGGTAGCAAGCTGGTCAACAAGGGAGATGTCTTCAGCACCAGCAACTATGGCGTGCTCTTCCAGGCAACGAACAACGGCACCGTCATCAACAAGGCGAACGGTAGCATCTACGGCGGCTACGGCGTCTACGTTGCGGGCGTTGCCGTCGTCAAGAACCTGACCGTCATGAACGACGGGAGCATCGTCGGCTTTGCCCAAGCCGGCATTATCGCTGCCGATGTGTCGAACTTCGATCTCACCAACACCGGCCACATCTTTGGGGCAACCTACGGCGTTTTCGCGACGGTGAACACGCCCGGCGCCACCAGCGGGCCGATGATTGAAAATTCCGGCGTGATCAGCGGCGGCGCAATCGGCGTACTCACCTCAGTCCTCCCCGGGCTGAAGACAACGATCGTCAACAAGTCCGGGGGGACGATCAAGGGAGGTGCCGCGATCGACAACGTCGCGGGAAACCTGTCGGTCGAGAATCACGGCAAGATCAAAGGCAACATCGTTGGCAGCGCCACCGACAAGATCGTCAACGACGGCACGATCAAGGGCGACGTCTATCTTCTTTCCGGCAACGACACCTTCAAGAATGCCGGCGGCCACGCCGGACCGGTTCATGGGGGAGACGGCAACGACACCCTCATCGCCGGGCCGCATACCGACAAGTTCGTCTTCGATGCAACGCTCAACGCCGTGACCAATGTCGACCGCGTCAAGCACTTCGACCCCGGCACCGACAAGCTCATCCTCGACCAGACCTTCTTCGCGGCGCTGAGCGGACCGGGAAACCTCGCCAGCGCGGAGTTCCATAAGGGCGCCCACGCTCACGACCTCGACGACCGCATCATCTACAACAAGCATACCGGGGCGCTCTATTACGACCAGGACGGCAACGGCGTCGGCTTTGCCCAGGTCGAGTTCGCCAAGCTCGACAAGGGGCTCAACCTGCACGCCAGCGACTTCGTGGTGATCGCCTGAGCAAGCGACGGCGGCCTATGATCGGTGACCGCGCCGCCACCGCCGAAGGCCGCTGACAGCGGAGCCCTTAAAGGAGAAACGTCATGCCCACTCAGCACACAGACGTCTACAATCCCACACTCCCGGCCATCGAATATGCCGGCCCCGGCAAGACATGGACCATCGCCAACGGCGTCGTGGTCGGCTCGGGGATTGCGCCGGCGGTCCGCAGCATCTTCAACGGCAGCAAGCTGGTCAACAAGGGGGACGTCTTCAGCCCCTCGAATCTGGGCGTGCTCTTCCAGGCACAGAAGAACGGCACGGTCGTCAACCAGGCGGGGGGTCACATTCACGGCACCTATGGCATCATCATGGGGAACGTTCCCGGCGCCAAGAACATGACCGTCATAAATGACGGGACCATCGTCGGCTTGACCCAATACGGCGTGGCCGCCGGCGATGTGTCGAACTTCGATCTCACCAACACCGGCCACATCTTTGGGACCACCTTCGGCGTTTTTGCCAACGTGGTCACGCCCGGCGCCACCAGCGGGCCGATGATCGAAAATTCCGGCGTGATCAATGGTCACCTGGCTGGCGTATCCACCTCAGTCCTACCCGGGCTGAAGGCGACCATCGTCAACAAGTCCGGCGGCACGATCAAGGGAGACACTGCCGCGATCTCAAACGCCGGGGGAAATCTGTTGGTTGAGAATCACGGGAAGCTCAAAGGGTTGGTCTTTGGCAACATCGCCACGGACAAGGTCGTCAACGACGGTCAGATCAAGGGCGAGGTGCATCTCAACGCCGGCAACGATACCTTCAAGAACGCCGGCGGCACCGCCGGTAGGGTTTATGGTGGGCCCGGCAACGACACACTGATCGCCGGGCCGCACAAGGACCAATTCGTCTTCGACACGACGCTCAACGCCGCGACCAATGTCGACCGGGTCAAGCACTTCGATCCGGGCACCGACAAGCTCATCCTCGACAAGAGCTTCTTCGGCGCGCTGACCGGACCGGGAACCCTCGCCAACGGCGAGTTCCACAAGGGGGCCGCCGCCCATGACGGCGACGACCACATCATCTACAACAAGCACACCGGGGCGCTCTATCTACGACCCCGACGGCACCGGCGGTTCGCCCCAGGTCGAGTTCGCCAAGCTCGACAAGGGGCTCCACCTCCACGCCAGCGACTTCGTGGTGATCGCTTGAAGGCACGAGAGCGCGGCGCAGCATCGGCAGGGCGGTGAAGGGGGTGTCCTGAAGCCCGGTGATGAGACGCTTCGCTTTCCGAGAGAGCCTAGTCGCCAAGCGGATACGCACCGGCGATGATCGGCGTGTCTCTCTTGATCGTTGCGGCGACTGCGTTGCTTGGACTGGCCGTTCGTCGCGCGTGGGGCGTCGAGACGCGCATCACCGGGACCGCCGAGCATCGTTGGCGGCGACACGATTGATCTCGGCCCGGTGCGCATCCGACTGCATGGCATTGACGCGCCCGAGAGGCACAGGCGCCTCGGTTTCAGTCTGATCGAAGCGAAGCGTCATCTGGAGGCTCTCCCCGACCGTTCGCGCAGCCAGCGGGGAACGTCTGCCAACCGCCAAGCGCACCCACCCAACTCGGAATTTGGAGGGTCGCGCCGCGAGTGCCGCAGCGACGGCAGTGCGCAGACCGGCGGATGACGTTGCTCGATGCTTCGGGTCCCCACCGGATGACGCACGGGACGAGGGCCATCGGCGCCCGATGCCGGCAATTCTCGCAGAACACCCACACCCAGCAGGTTATGCGCCGGAGGTCGGCGATCGTCGGGATCGGACCCGATGGGTCGCGCGCCCTCCGCTTTGGCGGATCATCCCGGGGATCTCGGCGACCTCGCATCAAGCGAGGATGCGCTAGGAATTGTTTCCGCGCAACCAGACTGTGCCGGGGTGCTGGGCAGCTTCGGTCTTTGGCCTCGGCAAAGTGGGACGTTCGGATTCAAGCTCCGTTCGCCTTCAGTTCAAGGTATGGCGCCAGTTCGGTATTGAGGACGTGCAGCCGGGCGATGAGTTCCTCGTCGGTCATCTGGGTGACGTCCCTGACCGCGACCTCGTGAGTCTGGGGGGATTCGCGCCAGCCGCCGCGGGTCTTCATCCAGAAGATGGCGGCGGTGACGCATTGCGGGCCATCGGTGGTCGCCTTGCGGAACAGGAACTCGGCCACCTTGGCCGTCGCCTTGATCTGGCCGGTATCGAGTTCTTCCCGATAATGCTTGCGAAGCGTCTTCGGATCGATCGCAAGGACGCGAGCGACGTCGCGTTCCGGCACGCCATAGGCGGCCATCGCCTCGACCTGCCGGCGGCTGGTCGGATCGGGGATGTGGGCGCGTCGGCCCATGTCAGGCCTCGACTGCCGATGGTTCGTTGGTCCCGGGACCGGCTCCATGGAGCAGTCTGGCTGTCTCACGTTGCAGCGCGGGCTGTTCGATCCGGCCCTCCGCCAGCGCCGCCAGGATGGCCTTGGCGAGTTCCCGCCGGCTGGGCTCGTTCACTTCGATCGGCTCGCCGTCCCGGCCACTGACCTCATGCACGCTGGTCTCCTTCCAGCCGGCCCGGGTCTTCAGCCAGAAGATGGCCGCCGTCACCGACTGCGCCCCGTCACCCAGGGCCTTGCGGTAGAGGCTCTCGGCAATCTTGCTGTTGGCCTTGATCTGACCGGTGTCGAGCTCCTGGCGGTAGTGCTTCCTGAGGGTCTTCGGGTCGATGCTGAGCACCCTGGCGATATCGGCCTCCGGCACGCCATAGGCGGCCATCGCCTCGACCTGGCGCCGGAAGACGGGATCGGGCTGGTGGGCGCGGCGTCCCATAGGTCAGGCCTCCTCCCGGGCCGGCCGCCGAACCGGTTCCTCGGGGGAGCGCCGGGAGGCGACAACCCTCTCTCCGCCAGCGCGTTGGAGCGCGCCGGCGGGTACCTTTAGCGTTCCGCCCCGAATAACGCCTCCTTGGTAAAGGCTGGGAGGACGGAGGCGGGTCCTGTCGTCAGCCGACATCGGCAAATGCGGCTCAATCGACAGCCCGCCATGGTCGCGCTCAATCGTCCGCAGCTTTGCCGCCTTCTCGATGTCGAGGATCATCCGTGGCCGGCCGTTCCGGAAGTCGACCGTCCGGAACTTGCCGGTGAGCCCACGGGTTTGAAGCACGCGGGCCGCCTCGTACTCCGGATCGCGGGACTGGTGCACGATCACCTCGCCGTCGAGGATGACGTCATAGCGGTCGCCGACGGTTTCGACCCACTCCGGCCTCAGCTGAACGTCGATAGCCGTCACGGCAGACCTCCGAGTGGCGCCAAGAGCGAGCCGGCTTCGCAGCCCACAGCCCGATCGGCATCTTTATGGCTATCTCGCCTGGCGTCTTCCGGCGCCGCGGCTCCGCCTGCCTCCGGACGGGGGCGGCAGCTTCCTCGGACGGGCGGCGGTCGGCCGACACTTCCACGAAGGTCCGGCCGTCGCCTTCGAGGACCGCCTGTCTCCCCGGTGAACGCCTGCCAGCGGCGGATCGGCGACATCGACATAGGCCGGGTTGAGCTCGATCGCATGGCAGGACCCGGCCGGTCATCTCGGCGGCGATGATGGTGGTGCCGGAGCCGGAGAACGGCTCGTACACCGCCTGGCCGGGCGAGGAGTTGTTCTCGATCGGCCGCTTCATGCACTCGACCGGCTTCTCGGTGCCGTGGCCGGTGTCGTTCCGGCGGTGCGGGATCTGCCAGACCGTGGTCTGGTTCCGGCCGCCCGCCCAGTGGCCGGTCTTGCCCTTGCGGACGGCATAGAACATCGGCTCATGGGCAAGTGATAGTCGCCCCGGCCGATCACCAGCCGCATCTTGTCCCAGATGATCTGCGAGCGGATGGCGAAGCCGGCGGCTTCAAGGCTCTCCGCGACCGTGGCGCCATGCAGGGCGCCGTGCCAGACATAGGCGACATCGCCGGGGAAGAGGGCCCAGGCCTCCCGCCAGTCGGCGCGGTCGTCGTTGAGGACCTTGCCCCTGGCGACGGTGCCGCCGTCGGCCAGCCCGGCGCTCTCCCGCCAGGCCGGGTCGTAGTTCACCCCGTAGGGCGGATCGGTGACCATGAGGTGGGGGCGGACGCCGTCGAGGGCCAGGGCGACATCGTCCGCATCGGTGCTGTCGCCGCAGACCAGCCGGTGCTTGCCGAGCAGCCAGACATCGCCCGGCCCGGTGACCGGCTCGGCTGGACCTCGGGCACGTCGTCCGGATCGGTGAGGCCGGGATTGCCGAGGTTGAGCAGGCCCGCCAGCTCGTCGTCGCCGAAGCCGGTCAGGGACAGGTCGAAGCCGAGCGCGTCGAGGTCGCCGAGTTCCAGGGCCAGCAGGTCCCTGTCCCAGCCGGCGTTCAGGGCGAGCTTGTTGTCGGCGATGATGTAGGCGCGCTTCTCCGCCTCGCTCATGCCGGCGAGCTCGATCACCGGCACCTCGTCCATGCCGAGCTTGCGGGCCGCCAGCAGCCGGCCATGCCCGGCGATGACCCCGTTCTCGCCGTCGACCAGGATCGGGTTGGTCCAGCCGAACGCCCGGATCGAGGCGGCGATCTCCGCCACCTGCGCGTCGGAATGGGTCCGGGCGTTCTTCGCATACGGGATCAGATCGCCGATCGGGCGGTAGATCACGGCCAGGTGCCGATCCTTCCCGTCCTTCGGGCCCCTGCCGCGCCCGGTCGATCCCGGATCAGCGCGGTCCATCATGCCACGTCCTCTGGTTCGGTGATTTCGGCGGCGTTAATCGACGCGATGGCGGCGGATTCTTCGCGGGAGAGCACCGGAGGGGCGTCAGATACCAGCCGGGGCGCCGTCGCCGCTCCCTGCGCCCGAAAGCGCCCATTAACGCCGGCGGCAATCAGCCTGGTGCGAGCGCTCCTCGGTCAGCGTGCGGCGCTTCCGCAACAGGAGGGCGTCACGGATCAGGGCGGCCTCCTCTGGTGTCGGCAGGGCGAAAAGCCGGAGACAGCCTTCGTCGTCACCGTCCTGGGTGACGGTCATGAAGGCCAGGCGCCGCTTGATCATCGTCCAGTGGCGGGTGGACCGGGCGACGACGTAGGCGCCCCAGGTCTTGCCGTCGCCCCAGGTATGGATGGCGCCGCGCCGGCCGCCGATGATCCACCATCCGGCATTCGTCCCGTCGCAACTGCGAGGGAGACGCATCGAGGGCGGCGAGCAGCCGCTCCTGCTGCCGCCGGTCGTCCCGCTCTTCTTCCCGGTCGCGGTAGGTGAGCCCGGTCATCCGCATCCCTTGATCGATGCGGCGATCTCCACCACCCGCAAATCCGGGTGCGTGCGTGCATTCCTCGCATAGGGGATCAGCCGGTCGAGCGACCGGTACTCAACCTCTAGCAGATGGTGTTGATCCCTGCCCATCGTCGGTTCCGCTGAATCGAAAGCGTCTTCGATTCTAGCGTTCCGGCTATCAGTCATCTACGCGACGGGACCGCGAAGCACTGCGCTCCTTTGCGACCGGCGTCGGAAAAACGACCATACCAGCACCAGACCACTGCCTGGCTCGGGCCGCTGCGCGGCTCATACCGATGACGCTTGTGACGGATGTGACGCGTTCTTCAGCAGACGGTCAGGATTGCGCCTGGATGACGCGGATCACCTCATCGACATCCCGGGGCTCGACACCGAGATCGGCCAGCCCGGGCAGGTCCGGGGCGGCGACATTGTCGATCCGCATCAGGTCGACCTGGTTGCGGGCAAGCGGCGCGCCCGGCAGCCGTTCACCGACGAAGGCCATCGCATCCCAAGCCGGGAACGGCACGGGCACCAGCGTGATTCGCCTGCCGAGCGCGCTGGCGACTTCCCGAAGCAGATCCCGGTACGGGTAGACCCTCGGCCCTGCGAACTCCAGGATGGAGCCGATCTTGGCTCGTTCGTCACCGATTAGCCGGGCCACGCCTTCCGCGACATCCTCGACGTAGACAGGCTGAAGCTTCGTCTCACCGCTGCCAAAAAGCGGACACACCGGCAAGCGCACCATCTTCATCAGCGCCGAGAGAAATGCATCGTCCGGACCGATCATGACCGCGGAGCGCACCACCATTGCTTCCGGGAAAGCACTTCGGACGGCATCTTCGCCGCGGCCCCGCGAACGGATGTAGGCTAACTCCGACCTGGCATCGGATCCGATGCCCGAGATGAGGACGAAGGTCCTGCAGCCTGCTTCGCGCGACGCCTCGGCGAGGTCCGCGGCCGCCTCGAGGTGCACACGCTCGAACGTCATCTCGCCTTGCTCAACATAGAGGCTGACCGCGTTCACGACGGCATTGGACCCGGCCACCGCCTCCGCCATAGACGATCGGTTCGTGATGTCGGCCTCAACCGTCTCCAGCATCCTCGTCCCGGCCGGGGCCATCACCCCCTTGTCCGGATGACGCGATGCCACGCGGACTCTCAATCCTCTAGCCAGGAGATGCGCGACGATCCGTCGGCCAACGAAGCCGGTGCCGCCAAACACCGTCACGGTCCTGCTGGTCTGTTCTGGAGCCGGGCTCATCGGGGGGCACCCCTATCGGAGGCAAAAATCATGACCGCTATTAGACGAACCCGTGGTGGCTTGGCCGGTTCCTCCAACCCATCCCGACATTGCCTCTGCCGATGGAACATGACGCATGTGACGGATGTGACGCATTCGTCCCTCTGCCGCTTCAGTCCGCTGTCGGTCGAACAGAACCAGATGCCGAACAATTCGTCATATGCGTCACATCCGTCATCGCTGCAGCCGACCGATCCTCGACTGCATGTGCGCCAATTTGCACGTTCGGGGGCTGGGCGGGTGTGCGCATCCACCGAATCAACTCTGGGTTTTAATGACGCTTGTGACGGATGTTTCCGACCCTTTGCTTTTTGTGTCCGACAATCCGTCATAAGTGTCCCTTCCGTCTCGCTGCGATCGAAACGCGGTGCTCGGGACTTGAACTCCGCCGTATTCAGAGCATCAGTGCTCCTTGCCCGGCGGCACGGATTTCCATCGGTCCGGCCTGAGCACGGGCCCTCCGGTCGTAGGAGAGGCGATCGTCGCCCTCCGCGAACCAGGAGGACTTCCCATGACTGACGAGACCAGCAAGACCAGCACGGAAGCGACCGGACCAGCCGTCAAAGCGGCTCCCGCGACGAAGGCCGCACAGGGCCAACGCGGCGGCAAGGGCGGCGGAGGCGGGGCGAAGGCCGCCAAGGCCGCTAAGAATCCGGCACCGGCCGCGACAAAGGCCACGGTCGGCAAGACGTCCAAGGCTGGCAAGGCGACCGGCACGAAGGCGCCGAAGGCGAAGGCTACGGGCGAACCGCGCAAGCCGCGGACCGGCACCAAGCAGAACAAGCTCATCGCAATGCTGCGCCGGCCCGAGGGCCTCACCGTTGAGGAGGCAGTCAGCGCTTTCGGCTGGCAGGCGCACACCGTCCGCGGCGCCCTCTACGGCTCACTCAAGAAGAAGCTCGGCCCCGACGTCACGTCGGAGAAGATCGAGGGCAGGGGCCGCGTCTACCGCATTCCTGCCTGACAGACGCCGAGAGAAAGAAACGGGGCCGTCGCCCTGATGGCGGCGGCTCCTTTCGGCGGCATCGGAGAGATGCACATTGTGGCAGGCACGGTCGCCCGCACCACCTACTTCGCGGTGAGGAAGTCCTCGCGGCTGTTGCCTTCGGCCTCGAGAGCTGTCAGCCACCGCGGCGCCCGGCCACGACCGGTCCAGGTCTCGCCGTTCGGCCCCCGGTACTTGGCGGCGCGGGCCGCCTTCCTGGCAGGGCGACGAGCGGTCTTGCCCCGTCGCGGCTTGCGACGCGGCTGGGCCGAGGCCCCGGGCTTCTCTGGCGCCTTTGCCGTACCTGCCTCCAGCTCCGACAGCGCCTCGATCTGTCTCTGAAGGACCGTCCGTTCGGTTTCGACCTTGCGCGACAGTTCCGCCTGGACCCTGTCGCGAAGCTTCACGAGATCGTCGACAGACATGTTCTTCAGATTGAGCCGGGCCACGATGCTTTTTCTCCACATTACGTTCGATGGACGGGCGCTAATTAATGCCCGGCGTCCCAACCGACAAGCACGCGCCGATATAGACCAGAGCGGCGCATCGATTGCGATAACCATTGTCGGGCCGAGGTGGGGCCAATTCGGCATGACGTGTATGACGGATGTGACGCTTTCCTTCCCGATCGCCTCTGCACACCTTGTGCCGGATAAAACCAGGATGCCGAACGATCCGTCATAAGCGTCACATGCGTCATTGTCCGATGGCCGGTCGCTACGTATGCCGCTCCCTGGGCTACCACAGCATGGCGCCAGCCAGCAGAAGGGCGGCGACGAGAACGAGTACGACGACAAGCGCCAGTCGTCCGGCCGCGCGGAGCCGGAAACGGCCGGCCTCCACCAACAGGAAGTCTCTCGGGATCTGGGTCATGGTGCAGCCCTTCCAGATAAGTCGCGAACGGACCCATTGTCGGGCAGTCCGGAGGAAGGGGGATAAGTTTGCGGGATATCCCCGCGCTCCTCGGCGTTAGCGCTCCTCGTAGGGGATGGCGTGGCCGGCGCGGATCATCTCCTCGTTGATGTTCCGACCGTCGAGATAGATTGTGCCGAGCCAGCGGCCGGAGGAGTCGTCCCGGTCGGCGCCGTCCGATCCCTTCACGGTCTCGATGATGATGGTCTCCCCGTGGATCAGCTCCCGGAGATACTTCGTCGCAGCCTCTCCTTCGGTCTTTGTCTCGCCTCGTACCTCCGGCGCGTCGATGATCGAGAAGCCGGATGCGCTGATTCCTGATCCAGACGTAGAAGCCGAGGTCGATGTCGACATCGATCGTGTCGCCGTCGACCACTCTCACCACCTCGGCCCGGTAGAGATAGGCGGGCTCGGTCGGACCGTGCTCGTCGGAAGCAGCCCCCGTGGCGCTCGCGACGGCAATGAGTACCAAGCAGGCGATTTGTGTTCGCCCGATCGGACGGACATCGTTGACTGCTCTGCGCCATGACGCCTCCCCCGGGGTCGCTTCCGACCCTGGCTCCGGGGTCGCTTCCGACCCTGGCTCCGGGGTCGATTTGTACCCCGGAAGCCTTGCGCATCCCCGGGGTCGGATTCGACCCTCCTATCTATATTTCGGCCCTGACCTGCTCGTTCGAGCACCCTGTGACTGGGCCGATTTTCGGTCCCTCGGCGAAGACAAGGGTAGCAGAGCGAAAGGGACGGCGATTTCGGATTGGCGACCGCTGCGGCACAATATGGATATCATTCGACGCGCCCGCAGATCGGCTCCTCCGATGCCGTGCACGATCATTCCCTTTCCTCTGTCTCGACGACGCGCGTTCGTCCGCCGCCATGCCCGGCTTTCGCCGGCGGCCGCCGATCGCCATCTCGCGACCCAGCTCCGCATTCAGTCCTCGGCGCTCCTGAGAAAGGGGATAGATGCAGAGACGGTCAAGTCGGAACGGGCGTCCCTGGCGGCGGCGGTGCACGCCGAGTTGGTCCGCATCGGTGCCGCGCGCGGAGGTGTGGCATGACGCGGTCCCGCTTCTCCCGGCGCCGGCACTCACCGAATGCTCCGCCGGAAGGCGAGCAGTGGATCTGGTACACACGGGAGATGCTGGAGTTCGGAGGCGTGGAACGCAATGCCGCTCTCCACGCGACGTGTTCTCGATCGCGTTGTACTGGAGAACATGGCGCATGGCGGTGCCCAGAACGGCGACCTCATCGTCACCTACGACGACTTTGTCCGCTTCGGCCTGAGCAGCCGACGCGCAACCGCGGTGGCGATCCGCACGGCGGTCGATCTCGGCTTCCTCGACGTCGTCGAACGTGGCCATCGATCCTATGGCGGCGTTCGTCGGCCGTCGCGGTATCGACTGACCTGGCTCGACGCGTGCGACGGGGGCACCCGCTCGAACCGATGGCGCGCCGTTACGACCCGCGCCCAGGCGGAGCAAATCGTGAGACGGGCACGCGAGAAGCCACAGCCGGTCGACTTTGGCTGGATACGCAGGCGACAGGCGGCCACCGCCTGAGCCAACCTCGAACGGAACAAGCTTCAATTCGAGGCAAACCTGCGCGGGCGCGTTAATCTCCCCCCAACATCTCCGGCGTGACCATCTATCAGGTGCGAACTGGGACAGCCGGCAGCCATCGTTCCGCCTGCTGTCCCTCGTCGGCTATGGTGCTTGGGGAACACCGATGGGGCACCAGCGGTTGGGGACACTTCCCCGATCGAAGAAATGGCGTGATGTTGTCGCGCTGCTCAACGGCGGCGGCGGCGAGATCGACATCGCCGCGGCAACCTCCCGCGCCGCCGAGCAGAGCATGATCGATGCGGCCAACGACGCCGCTGTCCGACATGCATTCTGGCTGCTCACGCAGATCCCCCACGCGGCCAGGGATGACGACCCGATCGCTGCGCTGGAGGCGCTCGGCCTCGACATAGCAACCGAGCAGTCGCTTCCCGCGCTCGTCGCGAGCATGGTCGAGGCCATCGATCGCGAGCTGGTCGCTTCGGGCAAGGCCTCGGACTACGGCGAGATGGCGGAGCTCGCCGCCGCGGAGAGCCTGTACGCGATTGCCTCGCGGGAGCCGGACCTGCTTGGCGAGACACCCGAACGGCTGCTCAAGGCGCTCGGGCGGCTGACATCACCCAATGCGTTTGCTGTCCTGGCACGAGACTATTTCGCCCGTCTCACCCGGCGCCACCTGTCGTACTTCCTCAGCCGGGAGCTGGCGCTTCACACGGGGCCTGGGCAACGCTTCACGACGCTGCGCGAACAGGACGCGTTCGAGGAGGCGCTCAACCAGCACTGTCGCGAGGCTTCCCGCATCATCAAGGAGTTCGCGGCCACCTGGTTCTCCAAGCACGTCTACGAAGGCGGTATCGATCGCGGCAAGGCCGGCCGCTTCGTGCATCGTGCGTCGAGGAAGGTCCGGGACGAGCTGGCATCCCGCAGGACGGAAGATGCCTGAGATCGTCGTCACCTGCGGTGGGCTTGCCAGGCCGCCACGACGGAAGGTGACCTTCATCGATCTCGACGTCTCCCCCGATGCCGAGCCCGACAAGCGTCTGCAACTCGATTGCGCCTCGATCACAAGAGCGCTTGCCGACGACATCCCACCGGTCATCGCCGATCTTCTGGAGATCGCGACCTACGTCTATTCCGCCGATCGCCTCAGCAGCCGCGGCAGCACCGCGATGCCGCACATGGGCGCGGACTGGCGACGCCGTTTTCACTTCGTCGTGCCGGTGCGGCGCCCGGATGTCTGGCATCGGCCGGACGTCAACGAAACCCTGGTCCGGACGCTTGCCTTCCTCTCCGAGGACTCGTTCGCCTTCACCTTTGATGAACAACCCTGGCATTTGGGTAGCGACCCCTACCTCGGAATCGACCAGCCCGAGGCGAGTTCGATCGTTCCCGACGATGTCATGCTGTTCTCGGGCGGGCTTGATTCACTGGCCGGGGCGATCGAATGTCTTCGCGCAGGTCGCAAGGTGGCGCTGGTCGCTCATCAGAGCTCAACCTACGTTGCAGGCCGCCAGAAAGAACTCGCAGATGAACTGAAGGCGCGATACCCGGGCTCCGTCTACTTCGCGCCCGTCTGGGTGCGCAAAGGCGATCAGCAGCCGGGCGCTGGTTGCCGCCCGTCCCGGCGGCACCGCCGGCCAGCGGGCGAATTCGGCCGGGCGTTCCGGTCTAGGAGCGGCGCCTCTCCGTCGGCATGAGATCCAGGCCGGTCCCCCGTGTAATCTCTTCGTAGAGCGCATCGAAAGCGTCGCTCTGCTCCGGCGTGAACTGCTCGCTCCAGGAGCCGACCTCGCCCTTGCGGAAGAATCCCTGGAACTCCTCGATCTCGTGCATGTTGGAGAAGCGCTCCTTCCTCATGGCATCGAAGGAGGCCATGCGCCTGATCCGCTCCAGCATGTCTTCGTCCGCATCGCGGCCGAGGAAGGTCACAATCCGGCTGAGTTCCTTGCCGAAGTCGGCGCGCAGGTCCTCGTAGCGGAGGAACAGGATGTTGGGTGCGTCGCGATGCGCCCACCAGGACAGGACATGATCGAACCAGCTCCCGCGCTGGACCTTGCCTTCGCGGAACACCTCGAGCCAGTGGGACCAGCTTCCCGCGTAGTGTCCGGACCATGACTTCTCCCGCTCGAAGAAGTAGTAGGACACCGCCACGTCCTTGGGATTGCGGGCGATATAAATGTACTTGCAGGGGTTCTGCTCGGGGTCCCCGCCAAGCGCCATCTGATACGGCATATGGCTCTTGAAGATCCTCGGCGAGGGAAGCGCCTCGAGCTCGTCGGCACTGCGCGGATAGGTCCACGAACTTTCGACCCAGTGCAGGCAATCGCGCAGGGTTCGCCCCGGCTTTGTTGATGACGGTGCCGTTCTTCTGTGCCTCGAAGAACACACCAACGCCGCTAATATCAGCGTTGAACACCTCTCCCTTGTTGACCAGCGTGCTGGCGTTGAAGGTGCTGTAGACCGCCCCCAGGATGTTCGCCGAGCCGACCACGACGCCGTTGGCGATAGTCCATGTTTCGCCCGGCCCGGCATAGGTGATGGCCGGGGCGCCGGGATTGTAGATGGCTGTGTGCTGAGTGGGCATGATCGTTCCTCCTGTCCTCCTGTCGCCAACCGGCAAAGTTCGATTGCATCAGCGGGTCCGGATACCGAGCCGCGCGGCGCCTCAGAAGGCGCTCCGGACGGTGCTAATGCTCTGGTTCTTCAAGGATCGTGGTGTTGCAGAGGTATATACAACATGTGAAGGAATTGAACTCGTCCGCGACATTGATGAATTGGAAAAGCCCTTAACCGCTTCTTCGGGGGAGGGTCTGACTAATAGGTAAATTTAATTCAAACCAACCATGTGGGGATAGTGGTGGGGGGATCTCCTGAGGCAGCAAACCCCGACCGTCTCACGCGATCACGATGAAGTCGCTGGCGTGCAGGTGGAGCCCCTTGTCGAGCTTGGCGAACTCGACCTGGGGCGAACCGCCGGTGCCGTCGGGGTCGTAGAACAGCGCGCCGGTGTGCTTGTTGTAGATGATGTGGTCGTCGCCGTCATGGGCGGCGGCCCCCTTGTGGAACTCGCCGCTGGCGAGGGTTCCCAGCCCGCCCACCGTCGGGAAGTAGGTCTGGTCGAGGATGAGCTTGTCGGTGCCGGGGTCGAAGTTCTTGACCCGGTCGACATTGGTTGCCGGATTCAACGCCGCATCGAAGACGAATTGGTCCTTGTGCGGTCCGGCGATCAGTGTGTCGTTGCCGTCCTCGCCATGAACCCTGCCGGCGTGGCCGCCGGCGTTCTTGAAGGTGTCGTTGCCGGGGCCGAGATACGTCTCGCCCTTGATCTGGCCGTCGTTGACGACTTTGTCCTTGGCAAAGCTGCCGAGGATGATGCCCTTGAGCTTGCCGTGGTTCTCCACCAACAGGTTTCCCGCGCCGGCGTTGTGGATCGCGTGGTCGCCCCCCTTGATCGTGCCGCCGGGCTTGTTGACGACGGTCGCTTTCAGTCCCGCAAGCGTACTGACCAAGACGCCGGCGATGGGCGACCCGATCGAGCCGGAATTTTCGATCATCGGCCCGTCGGTCGCGCCAGGCGTGGCCACCGTCGCCACAACGCCGGCCGCGAGCCCAAAGATGTGGCCGGTGTTGGTGAGTTCGAAATTCGACACGTCGGCGGCTGTCACACCGTTTTGGCTCAACCCGACGATGCTCCCGTCATTCATGACGGTCATGTTCTTGCCGCCGGGAACGTTCCCCACAATGACACCATAGGCACCGATAATGCTGCCGTTCGCCTTGTTGACGACGGTGCCATTCTTCGCTGCCCCGAAGTAGACGCCAAAGCTGGAACTGCTGAAGACCTCGCCCTTGTTGACCAGCTTGCTGCCGTTGAAGGTGCTGTAGACCGCCGGCGCACTCCCCGAGCCGACCAGGACGCCGTTGGCGATGGTCCATGTCTTGTCCGGCCCGGTATAGGTGATGGCGGGGGCAGCGGGATTGTAGATGTCAGTGTGCTGGGTGGGCATGACGTTTCTCCTTTAGGGGCCCGCCTGTCAGCGGCCTTCGGGCGCGGCGCGGTCACCGATCGTAGGCCGCCGCTTGCCTCGGCTCAGGCGATCACCACAAAGTCGCTGGCGTGCAGGTGGAGCCCCTTGTCGAGCTTGGCGAACTCGACCTGCGGCGAACCGCCGGTGCCGTCGGGGTCGTAATAGAGCGCGCCGGTGTGCTTGTTGTAGATGATGTGGTCGTCGCCGTCATGGGCGGCAACTCCCTTGTGGAACTCCGCGCTGGCGAGGTTTCCCGGTCCGCTCAGCGCCGGGAAGTAGGTCTTGGAGAGGAAGAGCTTGTCGGTGCCCGGATCGAAGTGCTTGACCCGGTCGACATTGGTTGCCGCGTTGAGTGTCGTGTCGAAGACGAATTGGTCCTTGTGCGGTCCGGCGATGAGCGTGTCGTTGCCGTCTCCGCCATGAACCCTGCCGGCGGTGCCGCCGGCGTTCTTGAAGGTGTCGTTGCCGGGGCCGAGATACAGCTCCCCCTTGATCTGGCCGTCGTTGACGATCTTGTCGGTGGCGGCGTTGCCAAGGACGTTGCCCTTGAGCTTGCCGTGGTTCTCGACCAACATGTTTCCCGCAATGTTTGCGATCGAGGCGCCGTCTCCCTTGATGGTGCCGCCGGACTTGTTGACAATCGTCGTTTTCAGTCCCGGAAGCGTGTTGACATAGACGCCGAACTGAGCCGAACTGATCGAGCCGGAATTCTCGATCGTCGGCCCATTGGTAGCGCCGGGCGTGGCCACCGTCGCCAGAACGCCGACCGTGGGCCCAAAGATGTGGCCGGTGTTGGTGAGTTCGAAATTCGACACGTCGGCGGCTGTCACACCGTTTTGGCTCAACCCGACGATGCTCCCGTCATTCATGACGGTCATGTTCTTGCCGCCGGGAACGGTCCCCATGACAACGCCGTAGCTGCCGACGATGCTGGCGCCGGCCTTGTTGACGACGGTGCCGTTCTTCGCTGCCCCGAAGTAGACGCCAAAGCCAGCAGCATTGC
The DNA here is from genome assembly GCA_963759235.1 of uncultured Alphaproteobacteria bacterium. Taxonomy (GTDB): domain Bacteria; phylum Pseudomonadota; class Alphaproteobacteria; order Rhizobiales; family Kaistiaceae; genus Bauldia. The sequence continues at coordinate 94,824 of CAVWYO010000007.1, forward strand.
CGTTGAACACGACGCCCTTGTTGACCAGCTTGCTGCCGTTGAAGCTGCTGTGGACCGCCCCCGTGCCACCAGCCCCCGAGCCGACCAGGACGCCGTTGGCGATGGTCCATGTCTTGCCGGGACCGGCATATTCGATGGCCGGGGCAGCGGGATTGTAGATGTCGCTGTGCTGAGTGGGCATGATCGTTCTCCTGTCGTCGTCCGCCGGTCGGCGGGTTCCGGTGCGTCAGGGCTCGGGCGGCATTCGCCGCGCCAGGTGGCCGATCCCGCAAAGCAAAGGAGCGGCCCGTCTGGAGGGATGTCGCGCCTCGGACGCGCGGTCACCTACGGCCACTATGACAGGCTTGCGACAGATTGCAATTTCGGGTAGTAGGCCAGTTTGCCCCGCCTTATTTTTCTGAGGGCTAGCGTCGAGACGCCACCGGCCTCATATTGCCAGCATGGCAGAGATATCGACAGGTTGGCTGGTACTCGTTTCGATCCCTCGGCTGGGCGGAGGACCGCCCGGCCAATGTGCTTACTTGGCGGCAATCCCCGACAAGGCGGGCGCCGAAGAGGCAGTGCGAAAGGCGGGAGAATTTGGAGTTGATACAACAGTCGAGGCGAAATACCAACTCCCCAGGAACGAATTGATCGGTCAGAAGCTGGAATCGGGGAAGGTTCGCGAATATGGCTGATAGCAACCCCAAACGCCCGCGCGATCTGAACCAGTGGGCCAAACGCATCGCTGACATTGCTTCTGGCAAGGTTGATGACCGCAAATCGACACCGGAGGAACAGGGCAAAGACCCGGCCGCAGTCAAACGCGGCAAGAAGGGCGGGAAGATTGGCGGCAAGGTCCGTGCATCTCGCATGACGCCAAAAGAACGCAACCGCTCGGCAACCGGAACGCCTTAAAGCACGGCCTCTACACCAACGCCGCCAAGGCTGAGCGGCAACAGATCGCACGCTTCATCCGCGATGCAAGAGGCCTGGTCGGCTCGATCGACGCGGAAAGGGTGAGCAAATGTCGTTGAGAAGCGGACGCCACCTGAAGGCAGCACGGGCCCTGGCCGGCATGACCCAGCGGCAACTCCGATGGCGGCTGGGTCTGGACCTTGCCCGAAGATGGCCAGGCCTGACGAAGGTGGCCAACGTTGAGAACTTGGCCACCTTTGCACTCTTGTAGGGATTCTGCGGTTTCGGTGGCCACCTTCGAAGATGGCCATCAGAATGGCGGATTTCTCAGAAGATGGCCAAGGTGGCCAATTTTTGGGAGTTGGACACCTTCGGCTAAGTCAAGAGCCGCGCGGTTCTTGGCCCGAGCCGGGCCGCGAGCAGTCGTAGTCGTTATCAAGGGCGCGGTCGGGCTCACGGGGCCCAACCGCCGTCTGCCCGAGCGGCTGTTGGCCAGCCCGTAGCCGGCGGTCGATGGCGGCTGGCGTCAGCAAGGAGCTTTGGTCGATGGAAGATATCGTCGCTCTGATCGATGCCCGCGCGCCCAAGCCGGGGAGGCGTGGGCCTTACAAAAAAAGAGGCGTCGAATAATCCTTTCGCCTAGCGGCGATGCGCTCTTGTTGTTGAATGCCGGCAAACAGATCAAACAAGGCGTGGGCGGCCTCTAGCGTGGCTGCCTTCGCCAATACCTCAATTCGGGGGAAGCCGTTGTCGCGCGAAAGCAGGACAAAGTAGCCATCGTTTCCACCAAGATTGTCGTCGATCACATGCTCTTGGTAGGTCTCGCGATCAATCGGTGATATATACAGGCGACATGATTCATCCAAGGTTGTGCTAAGGACAACATCATCCATGGCCGACTCCCCCAACTACAGCTTCCGTAGAAAGCCGCGATTTTCCGCCAATCATGTCGCCGACTACATCGTTGCAGAAACGGCCGGCCAGCGCGCGGGCGTAATTCGGTCGGCAAAGTTCCCCAAAAAGCCGCAAGTCGTCCCGTACAGTCGTTCGCGGCGATGGATACCGCGATTCTTGGCCGGCAACACGGGCAATCTCGCGATGGTCGACAGACACATTGACCGCCTTACGGCGGACCTCAGTGTGGAACAGGATGAATGGCAACAGAGTGAAATCCGACGCAACATTGCTGCGCTCCAGGCATTTAAGAAAGCGTTTGCCTCCCATCGTCTGAAACGCCGACGGTTCGCTGAGGGACCGCTCGATATGACCATGATCATCGAAACCGTGCGGATCAATACACGACTCGATGTCACAATTACCGACACCGATAGGGCCGGTGCCACACGATCCGACGGTTGTGTGTTCATGTTCGCCAATACAACTGCTACCCGAAAATGGATCGAAGATCGCCGAAAGATCGTCGCTGCAGTGGTTCATTGGAGCCTCCAAAAAGCTGGCGGAAACTTCGAACCCATCGAACGGCTATGCCTATCGTTCGATATCTTTGGGGAGACCATCACGACCGCGCCCACATCCTTTGACCGGCTTCGGGCAAATATCGGATCGTCCTGTCGCGAAGCGGCAGCTCAATGGGATGGAGTCGCGCCGCCGGCCGGTTATGACGGGCCCGCATGGGAAGCATGGGCTCAATAGGAGCCTCCAATTTCAAACTGAGACACTACCCGCTGACGGGTAGGGTTGACAGCAAATCATATCAAGAACGAGCGTCGTCCTTGGGTTCCTCTTGGCTGGCAGGAGCCTGGCATCGGGCAGCGTTACGCAGTTAGCCAACATCCCACAGGCGCCGGAACCCGCACCGACAATTGGCCCTTAGCACAGAGCTGCGAGGTGCATCGATATCGTCCAGTCACGGCCTTCATGACCGATCGCGGGATGCCGGCGCCTGCTTCCTCACCGTGCAGCGATTCCGCAAGCGTTCAGCACGTCCGGTGTGATCGTCCCGGTAACAGGCATGCCCCACTGCTGTTGAAACTGCCTGATCGCTGCGGCCGTCTCGGCGCCGACGGCTCCGTCGATCGCACCAGGTTCATAACCAAAGAGCGTCAAGCAGGTTTGCACCTGGACCACGATGGCCCTGAACTTGTCTGAGTTGCCTGGCAGCGACGGGAGCTTATTCGGCGGGGGCTGCGGCACCGGGAATGGCTGCGCTGGCGGGAGCGGTCCAGGCGAGGGAATAGACGAAGCATGGCTGGCGTGCGATGCATGAGAAGCGTGTGAAGCATGGCTGGCGTGCGAGCTATGGCCGGCCAGGTTGTAGCGATGATCCAGCTTGAAGATGTCGAACAGCGACGGACCTTTCAAACCGTCATCCTGCCGAGGCAGTGCGGCAAGCGCGACGTTATTGGCCGGCAGAAGTCCGGCCGCCAGGAACGACGGAATGGCGAACTTGAGTTTCACGCCAACCCCACGGCGGAAAATCCCCTGCCATCAGGATACCACTCGAAGAAACCGCCGCAATTCTCTCGAAGCCGGCAGCCATCGCATGGATCCAGGTAGCGGCGCTTCCAGTCAGAGATCGAAGCCCGGGCGTACGGTCGATAGGGCGATGGCACCGTGCACAGAGGGAAGTTGTACAGAGCCACCGCGATGCCGCGAGCTCGTGCGGTATCGATTGCCGCAGCTATCGGCGCGAAGCACTTGCCCGTGTCGAAAAACAGCCGGCCCCAGTTCATCCGGCCGTAGCCGATGTTCTCAAGCTGCATGAGAGCCCACACGGCCACGAAGGGCACCTTGGTCGTGACGAAGGTGGCCAACGCCTTGAGCGCCGCGACGTTGTTGGCCATAACCACCGTTCGCAGTTCGATCGCGGCACCACAGCGCGCAAGGAGAGCGAGCGAGTGCGTCAGCCGCTCGAACGCCCCAGGCTTGACGACGATCTCATCGTGCAGAGCTGGCTCGCATGCGTAGAGCGGGATGCCCCAGAGCACCTTCTGGCGCGGCAGTGCGGCAAGGGCGCTGACATCCTCGGCAGTGAAATGCTGTCCGTTTGTCAGCACGTGAAAGCGAAGGTCAGGACGCGCCGCGAGCGCGCGGCCGAGAAGCTCAAAGAGCTCGTGTTTGTACAGCGTCGGCTCGCCGCCGGTGATGCCGATAGTCATGCCCCGAGGAGCAAGCAGAACCGCCTGCAGGAATAGCGGAAACAGATCCACGTGATGAGCCTTCGGCGGCTGTGAGCACATCACGCAGAGCTGATCGCAGCGTTTGGTGACCAGGAAGGTGTTGTGGTCCGACGAGGCGCGGATCAGCCTGTGCGCTACCTGGCGTTTGGGATCGACCAAGAGCACGTCGCCGACTAGATCCGCGGCTGGAACGCCGGACAGGCGGAGTTGACCCTGCCGGCTCTCATAGAGAATGCCGCCGCCTTCACTTCCTGCGAACGTCGCATCCCACGGGCCAGTGGTGAGCGTGGCGTCCGGTTCTTGCAGCCGGAGCACGAACGGGGCCTCACCCTTTGCCCCTTCAATGCGGATGCGCAGCGGGATCATGATGCAACGGAGCGAGAGCGCCCGGCCAAGATGACAACTTGGCCCAATGGCGCAGTGAGAACAGTTCTCTCTCATCGCGGCTGTAGAGCAGCTTCACGACGCGGTCGAAGACGAAGAGCTGGCGACCGCAGAACCAGGTGTCACCGCGTGGCAGATCGTGGCGTGCATAGCGGGATACATCGTCGACCGGATCGGTTCCGCAATAAGGCTGGTAGGGGCAGTGAATGCAATCAGGATCGAAGTTGTTGAGTGATGACGAGATCAGCGCCTCGGCTCTTCCGCGGTCGATGCCCTCGCGTGCGGTGCCAACCGACATGTCGATATGGCCGATGCGCGACAGCATGCGAGCCTCATCGCTTGGATAGAGACGCGTGTCATAGTCAATAACGATGTAGTCGGTTGCTGGCAGGCTCGGGTTGCGCAGATCGACGTGACCATCTTGGCCAGCCTGCAGCACCCGGCGTAGGCAATGTGAAAAGTAGAACTCCTCAATCACTCTCCCGGTACGGAAGTTACGGTCGATGAGGTGGTCAATGAAGCTGCCGTAGAGCGCGTTCCAGCGTTCAAGATCGTCGCTGCGGGGCGACCGCCGACGAGCAAACCCCTGATAGTTGACCGGCCGCAGATAGACCGATGACAGCCCAACGTGCTCGTAGGTCTGGATCAGAGCCTCAAGATCAGGCGGGTCGTCAATATCGATTGTCGGTAACGCCGAGAGCCGTGAGGTGCCGAACCGCTCTTTGACCCTCGTCAGATTCGAAAAGAATTCGTCGGCAAGCGCCCGGTCCTGCGTTCGATGCCGATCGTGATCGGCCAGACGCCCGTCGAGAGAGGTGCTGATGTAGGTGTCTTCAGCATCGAGGAAGGCAAACTCGTCCGGCCCTAGTCGCTGCAGGTTCGTGCAAACGACGAACTGCGATTTGGCAAAGCGTTCGCGACAAAATTGGCGGATGCGATCAAGAAGATCGAGGCGCAGTAGGGGCTCGCCGCCTTGGAATTCGACTTTAATCTCATTCGTGTCGAGCCGATCGAGAAACTTAACGACATCGTGGAGGTTATCTTCGTTCCAGTCGTAGCCCGGAGCGGTCTCAGCGGCGCGAGAGACCTGACAATAGGTGCAAGCGAGATTGCAGCGCAGCGTGGGGACGACGATGACATACCCTAAGCCCTGCTGCACGGTCTGACGAGCCGTCCAATGCCAGGCGAAGGCGGTGTGTGCCAGATCACCCGGTCGTTCGTAAGCGTATCCGCCGCGAAGAAGGAACGCGACATCTGCTGCAGAAAGGGTGTCGCCTGCGTATCGGTCAAGGAACGCGTCGTCGGCCACAAAATATGCCCCCGCGTCGTTGGCGAAGAACAAACGCCCGTCCGCTAGTAGATCGCGGAAGCGCAGCGGCCAGACGTTCATCGGTGCGTCACCGCCTCGATCAACGCACGCCTCATTGGCAGCGTCTCAGCGTAGATCTTCTCTCGGTACAGCGCGTAGTGGATCTCGCGGGAAAGTGTTTCGCTGGGAATGTCGATGTTTCCGGACACCTCAATTCCGTCGGCGATCAGCACGAAGTTGATCTTGGGATAGAGGTATTGCAGACGCGCCAGCGCCGCGTCGGTGTAGGGTCGAAACCGCTCGGCGACTTCAACGATCATCGGCTTTCCTCCCGAAAGAGTTGTACCACGATACGAATGCAAAAGCTGCCATCGGGGAACGAAGCGGCGCGGAAAGAGTCAAAGCCGATCAGACGATAGCCGGCTGTCCGCTGGGCAGTTACGGGGCGAAAGAGGCCGTCGGTTTCCCTTGCGCGGAAATAATTCCCAGCCCATCCTCGCGTCATGCGCGGTCGCCAAGAACCCCGAGATGATCCTACGAGGCGGAAGGCGCCCGACACGCCGGAGCCGGTTCCGACGATCGCTGACCTCGAACGCGTCACACCTTGGGTATGGGTCTTCTGCGAGAACTGTCGCCACTGTTCACCGCTGGCCCTCGTCACCTGCATCATCCGATGGGGGGGCTGAAGCATCGAGCAACGTCATCCGGCGGTCAGCGAGCTATGGCCGAATCTGGGTGACGACGGTTTGAGAGAGGCGGCGTATCGAGGCGGGTGAGAGCCTGCCAGAACCTCCAGGAAGGAGCGATACGCCATGACGAGAGATAGCACCGTCGTCGGTTGCGTCAGCCCGACGCGATTGATGATCCGCTGACTGAGCTTGCCCGTGAGGGCGCCCGGCGAATGCTGGCGCAGGCGATGGGCGCCGAGGCCGAAGCCTTCGTGGCCGTGATGGAAGGATGTGCAGCTGCCGATGGGCGTGCCCGGGTCGTGCGTCATGGCCATGGACCGGAACGGACGATCCAGACCGGGATCGGTCCGGTCGCGGTGCGGCGGGCCAAGGTGCGAGACCGCGGCGACGCGGGTGCGACGGGCGAGCGGATCCGCTTCACCTCGGCGATCCTGCCGAAATGGGCGCGGCGGACGAAGAGCCTCGATGCCCTGCTGCCGGTCCTGTATCTGCGCGGGCATCTCGACCGGCGACTTCCAGGAGGCGCTCGCGGCACTGCTCGGCAAGGACGCGCCGAACCTGTCGCCGGCGGTGATCGGGCGCCTGAAGGCGGAGTGGCAGGTGGAATACGACGCGCTGGCAGCAGCGCGACCTCTCGGCGCGGCGCTACGTCTACATCTGGGCCGACGGGGTCTACCTGCAGGCGCGGATGGAGGCCACATGCCGAATGCATGCTGGTGATCATCGGCGCGACGCCCGAGGGCAGGAAGGAGCTGGTCGGCTTCCAGGTCGGCGTGCGCGAGAGCGCGCAGAGTTGGCGCGAGCTGCTCGTCGACCTCAAGGCGCGCGGTCTCGCGGTCGCACCGGAGCTCGCCATCGGCGACGGCGCGCTCGGCTTCTGGAAGGCGCTCGAGGAGGTCTTCCCCGCCACCCGCCACCAGCGATGCTGGGTGCACAAGACCGCCAACGTCCTGAACAAGGTGCCCAAATCGGTCCAGCCGGCGATGAAGGCCGACCTGCGCGAGGTCTGGACAGCGCGCCGACCGGGCGGCGGCCGAGGCCGCCATCGACGATTTCGCCGAGAAGTACGGCGCCAAATACGACAAGGCGGTCACATGCCTGACCAAGGACCGCGAGGCGCTGCTGGCCTTCTTCGACTTCCCGGCCGAGCACTGGGATCACCTGCGCACGTCGAACCCGATCGAGAGCGTCTTCGCCACCGTCCGGCATCGAACCGTGCGGACCAAGGATGCGCTGTCGCAAAACACCGCCCGGCTCATGGTCTTCAAGCTCGTCATCGCCGCCTCGAAAACCTGGCGTCGGCTGAAGGGCGAAAACCAGTTGCCGAAGGTCGTCCGAGGCGTCAAGTTCAACAACGGCGTCGAGGTCATCGAGACGACGGCCAACACGCCGCCTGATCGGCCCCGTCACCCAAATTCCAGCATAGCTCGAGGAGATGCGTTGCCAACCATATTCCGGTGACGTCAAGTCCCTTCGCGGCGGTGATGGCGCACTTCGCCGCCGAGTCGGCGACTGGCGCATCCTATATGATCTTTATCCGAGAGATGAACTCATCGTCGTGACAGCAGTCAAGCGGCGCGGGTCGAAGACATACACCTAGGCGAAAGACTCCCCCACCCTCGACGTATGTCCCGCGAACACAGGAACGGACGGCCGCGTCCCGTATGTCCATTTACACCGGAACTCATAGCGATAAGCCATTCTTACGGCCGATCGGGCGCGCCGAATTCGCGCGCAATCCGGAATCCTATTCGAAAACTGCTGTCATCATTTAACGGTTGCCAGTCGCGACTCGCAGAGCGCAATGCCTTGGCGTCAGATTGCCAATTGCCGCCTCGCACCACTCGGGTTCCGCAATGCGGACCCGTCGTCCACGGCGTTTCGGTGAGCGGCGCGCCATCATAGTTTCGGTGAAAGCAGTCTTCCACCCATTCGGCGACGTTGCCGTGCATATCTTTGAGTCCATAGGGATTAGCCTTCAACTCTCCAACTTCATGAGGCCGGTTTTCAGAATTTCTAAAATACCAGGCATATTCTTTAATTTTGGCATCCTGAAAGGAGTAATTTGTCGACAGGCCTCCCCTCGCAGCGTATTCCCACTCAGCTTCAGAAAGCAATCGGTATTTCTTACCGGTTAAATCTGAAATCCATTTGACATAATCTTGGGTATCTCTCCACGACACATGTATTACTGGTTGATTACCTCTTCCCCATCCGCCAGCCAGTACATTTGATCTGCATACGCCTTGGGCAGCACAAACGTCCCACTGAGAAAACGTAACTTCGGTCACAGAGACAGCGAAATTCTTTCTTATCTCCACATCGCTAAGGGGAAATTCTCTATCTGGATCTGGGCTTCCACGCAGAGGCCCTCCGCGGTGTAATAGGCCTTTGGAAATGAAAATCATTTCCGGGCAATCCAGGCATTCCGCAAACGGCTCGCGATTTTCCAATAATCTTTGTTCCTCATCTTCCGCCTTTACATATGTTCTCACATTGAAAAACCAGTATGATGCGACTCGTAGCCGGTCCAAATTCAATACGGCCAACGCGCCCATAGCGATTAAACCTGACAATACGCCGACTACTGCGCGAGAACGGCGCTTTGACCATCTTTCTCCCTTCTCGCGCGCCTCGCAGGCGGCCAGGTACGTTTGCGCCGGGGCTATTTCGCTAGCCCAGTTGGGGCCGCGAAAGCTAAGCGCCTGAGCATCGGTCAATCGCGATCCGCGATGGATAAGGAAATCTGCCTTGCGCCGATCTTCGGCCTTTGCCCATTCGGCAGCCGCAATCAACACGCCGTCGAGCAGCAATAGTGCGTCTCGATCCTCGCCAAGTATGTCGGCCAGCATCCTCCAACGGCGCAACAACGCTTCATGCGCGACCTCGATCGTCGCGCCTGGTGCAGTGTCAGCGCCGTTTGGGGCGGTGTCTAAAGCTATTGCATCTGGGATCGTGGCACCGCCCGTCGGCACGCCCGCCCGCACCACCAAAAGCCGCCGGTCGGTAAGGGCGCGGGCGAGTGGCAGCAGCTTCCCCGCTAGTTCGGCCCGTGACGCCACGCGCCGTTGCGCCGTTTTGTTTTCGCGATTTATGCGCACCAGCGGTGGCACGAATAGCTTCCGCAGAGCCTCACGATGGTCGCCGATACTGCTCGAGTAGCCGGCATCACGAAATGCTGCCGTGGCCTCCAATTCTATCGCTTCCGCTAGCCCGCCGGATTTGTGAATCTGCGAAAGCCCGATGACACTTTCGCCAGCGTGCTCGCGCATCAGTCGCTGCAGCACGAAGGCGAGGAGTGGCAGTGCGTCGGGCTCGCCCTCGATTTCCGTCTGCAGCCTCTCTACAACAGCTGCATCAAACACTGGCGCGTCGGGACCCACTTTGCGGCGCAGGATTTCCGCGGGCTCGCGAATAATGTTCGCGGTCTCGCCTTGCGGTACTGGTCCAAGGCTGAGCGTTACCTGCTCAATACCGATAAACGCCTTTGCATTCTGCATCTGGCTATAGGAATCCGACCGGATCGTGGTGAGGATTAGCGCTTCGTTCGCCTCGCTGGCCGCTCGCGCAAGCGATAGCAAGCGCTCGCTTTCGTCCTCCGCATCGCCGCTAAAGAATTCTTCCCCCTGATCGAGACAGATCATGATCAACGGGAACGGTGGCTCTGAAATAAGAGCCCTCTTTGCCGCGACTTGCCGCAGTTCACGCAAGAGGTCGACGAACTCGTCGGTGCTCCGTAGCCGTTCGCGCAACCGACTGCGGCTAGCCCGCAGCGCGAAGCGTTGGTGCACTTCCTCGAGGGCGGCGAGAAGGCCCTCTTGACCTTCGATACAGCCGCCCCGACCCGCCCGAATCGCCTTCAGAGGCAGCCACTCAGCATCGTCACGCAATAGCCGAGGCCATAGTCCCGCGCGCAGGAACGAGGACTTGCCAGCCCCAGAGGCGCCGAGGATCACAGCCACGCGCGGAGGTGCTCGACCAGCGAGGCCCCGCAACGTGTCCATACCCCGGATGAGGTCCGCGTCGCGGCCAAAGAATACCGCGGCATCCTCAGGCTCCAGCGCCTCGAGGCCGCGATAGGGCGAACGCCACCCGAATGCGCCACGTTCATCCCGCTGCAGGTCGAAATTTTCAGGTCCGATGCCAGCCTTTTGCAGGCCGCTCTTAAGCTGCGCGAGCCCGGCCTTTGCCATATGCACTGGCCATTGCTGTTTAGTATGCGGATGCACTGCAACGAAGCGCTCCGCCGGCTCGCCGGTCAGCCGAACGACCTGCCATTCCGCGGTGAGACCGCCAGGCAGACGATCCAGCGGACAGTCTTCGATTAGCAGCGCAAACAGCTTCTTGTTGTACTTGTTGGCAAGCTGATATTCGTCATGACACCAGCGCGAGCCGAGCCATTCTGCCGACACCAAAAATAACACCGCCTCGCAGCGTGTCGCCGCATCGGCAAACGCCTGTTGCCACCGTTGGCCGGCAGCAATCCCTCGCTCTGGATCCAGATCGAGAAAGATGTCGTCCGGTCCGCTCCATCCCCCCGCTACCAGCCAATCGCGCAACGCGATCGCCCAGTCGTCGTTGCGGCTCGAATGACTAATGAAAAGACAAGACATAACGTCGTATCACATCAAACGATCATAGACTTGGTACCCCTTGATCACCCGGCCCCCAAAACGCCCTGGCTTTTCAGGAAGGCGCACCGGCTAGAGCAACCCTTTGGCAGCGGTATTCCAATCATAAGTATCGCCCGAGCGAGCGGAATGATAGAGTTCAAATACATTTTCTTGCCAAACAGCTCCACCTGCGCTTAACTGAGGATCGCCTCGAATTGGCGAAAGCGAGGCGCTTCTAGCATTCTTTTCGATATGCTGACGCATCGGAGAGACACATGCGCGAACATTTGAAATTCGGCCTGTTGATGTACGCCGCTGTTTTGTTTATTGGCTCCACCTCTTTGGGCCATACGACGCAATATAGTTTAAATAGCGTTCAGATTTCGAAAGCCCTTAGTAAACAATATCGCCCAGCGTTACGCCTGTCTTCCCCGTCCCGAATTTCGCGACGCAACACTGTGTACTATTAAAGCTTCATATTCAAAAAAAGCGAGCGCGACTGGCATCGCCGACACTCTAATTCAATCTTCTGATGGCAGCGTGCTATTTGCTTATAAACAATTTAAGATTGCGGGAACTCTCAATCAGATAGCTATTGGTCTGATCTCCAGCATATCGAACTCTCTCGCCGGCATGGCGCCCAGACGCTTCTACTCGGACGGCACGACAGCGGTAGTTATCTGGGGTGAAACGAAATTGGAAGAGATTGCTTCCAATACAGACGAATATGTTGCACTTAACGAGCTCATCGAACAGAAATACGGTCTTCTCGTAGCGGAGACAGGCGATTTAGAATCGACAAAGGACAGCTCTCTGCCCGTATACCGCGTCATCGGCGGGGACGGATTAGTCGTCATAGTATTTCAGGAGGAACCGAACAATGCTACGGTACAGGAATTTATTGTGGCGCCCGGGACATTGGCTGAAAAGAATTTTGAGTCTACAGGCCTATCAATTTCTCGTGTTAAATTGAAACACTATGGTGAGCGACTTTTCTGCCTGGCCAGAAATAGCGTTTATGATCCGCCGTCTCGCTTTAAACACGACGCCGGATAACGCAAATACAATAGTGGACAAGGTATTCAGTAATGCGACCGACAAAAAATATTATTCACACGTGTGGGCCTTTCTTCCAACAAGTGTGATCAACCACTTAGCACTTGGAACGTATAGAGCGGCCGATTTGTTTGACGAAAACACTGAATTTCCTGATATACGATCACAGATTATCGCACAGCTCGAACGCGATCCCTCCGCGCCATATTCTGAATTTTTGTTGTACACGTTGGGCCGTTTCAGTGAAGCAGTTAAGTTAAATCCAAACTCACCCATACACTCCGTCCTATCCTATGCGCTCGGCCATTCCACTCTGAGAGAGATTTTATCAGGCACTTTTGACAAAATTGCGCAGCCGGGCGATCGGGCGGCTCTTCAAGACGGAATTGTTTATTATTCCTACAAATATGATTTACGCCTTTCGCCTCCATATACGGAGCCCACTCTTGAGGAGAAGTACGCTTCGCTCGCTGATAGAGATTTTTTTCGGGGGCACGCCTACGAAAACATCCCTTGGTCGAACGATGAATATAGGGATAATCAGCCTTCCCTTACCCAATATATTAACTATTTTAATAAATTTCCAGAACGCTATAATTCCGAGCCACTGGTTGACACTATCCCGAGTTTCGAATCGGCAACTGACGCCGTTTTGATGCCGCTTGAGGAAGTCCTCAAGGACCGTAGCTCCCCACACTACGATGACGCAGCTTACCTCTTGGGATGGCTCGCCTACCATCGCGGATACGTGGATCAGGCACTAGATCGTTTTGGATCACTCATCGGCCTCCTTCCGACGGGCGGTTCAAATGGCACAGACTATTTTGAGCCACCCGACTACGCCGGGGCAGCTTTGACCCAAGTATATCGTATTTTTCGTACGCTACCACCGACCGATGTAATAAATCGCATTCAGAATAGCGAAGTCCTCTCGTCACAGTCGATTATTTGGGATGTGGCTTTAACCTCATTTTATCATATGCATCAATTTAAATTGGTGATGGCCGGAGCGCGTCAGGCACTTCACCGGTTTGATATTACACTGGAGGACTTTCCCGTCACTACTGATGATTTTCAAATTGAGGAGGTACTCGTTAAGCTGCAGGTTCCGAAGTACGCTTATTTTGCAGATATTGTTTATCTTTATAATGCTGCACGAGAATTGACGGAGACTGAAGAAATGTTGGATCATATAGATCAATATTCAGTGAATGAATTAGACGCACACTTGAGAGAGATCGTTTTCAAATATTCCTTATTGACTGATTCCGATTTGAAAGCGATGTGGAGCGCTGGTGATTTCATTTCTCGACATAAGGACCTGCGTCAGAGCATATTCATTGCTACCAAATCTTTAGAGCGGTTACCTCGAACACACGATTATTCGAAGTTGCGTGAATGGCTTCATTATAGGCGTATTCGGCTACTCGCCCAGTTCAATCCGGTTGAAATGTCCCGCGCGAACTCGGAGTTCCAGGACGAGTTCCCCCAATCGTCGCTTCTCGATGATGGTATGGCGGAGCAAATCTTTGCTGAGGCCGTGATTGTGGGAGACATGGAAAAGGCTGCGGAAACTTTTGATAGTCTGCGCAAACGATATCCGCGCTCAAATGCATTGGACAACGCCTATAGCTGGATGGCAATCGGTTGGACGTGCTCGGGGCAGCCGGTGAAAGCTCTTGAAGTCGATCAGGAGATCATTCGCCTTTTTCCTTTGACGCGGCATGCACGCTTCGCGCGTGAAAGATCCAAGACCCCCAAGCTTGTTCTGCCCTTCTTGAGCTTTATCAATGGGACTACCAGGCGATGTTATGGCGTGAACGAAATCGGATCGACACTATACAGGCTCTCGCCAATGCAGAGGCTGATAGCAAATCTCTTTTCGTGACTTAGCACCGGGTAACATCAGGGCCGCCGACCAAACAATCAACCTCCCGGTTCTCCCCACCGTCTACGCCGCGGCTAACATCAATCCAGGCATTAGATTTGGTTTCCAGTCTTTTTCAGGTGCATATGTTGCCTGGGCCGCAAGCGCTACCAAAGCTCAAATCGTACTACGCGGATTTGTCGAATATTATGGCAAAACCGACCGAATTGAGGAGGTTTTGCAGGACAAGAGAAGTTATTTTGATCGATGGCCGAGCCGTGACTACCAATTGGAGTACGATACTGTTGAGGTGGACTGTAGCAAGGAGGAGATGTGTATGATTACCGGATATTACGATTGGTCGGTTCTGAGCATCAAACGCTCGAAGGCAGCTGCCGGCACCGCGTCGTTCGAATTTGGGATCTCGGCACGACCGCCTTTTTTGGTCCTGCGGGAGACGGGCGAAGCGGTTGAAAGGTAGCCACCCGGCTGCGGCGGCACGCATCACCGTGCGGCGGCGGGTATATATGTCTGTGGCGTCGAACTGCCTCTGGCGTGCTGCGTATGTCCTCGTGCTCGTCGCGCCATTTGGCCAGAGTTGAGGCGGTCGTGCGCCTCGTCGAGGTCCGCATGTTTTTTCAGCCAGGAGGCGCTCGTCGAGCAACTTCCGTTTCTGCCCATCCAGTGCTCTGAGCTTGCGGGACATCCGAGACATCCGTCCGCCGAACCGCGATCGTCCCCCCTTTTTGGAAGACCCATCGCTGACCCCGTACTTCCGGCATACCTCTACAGCCGATAGAGCGGCTTCGTGCTCTTTCAGGATGCCGATAATCTGCTCCTCACTGAACTTGCCCCGTCGCATCCCTCTCCTCGAGGTGCACACTAACCTCACAGCATCAGGGGGGGCAAGTCAGTCGCATCGTGTAGGGGGAGCCGACAACCCCGCGGAGGCGAGCCAAAAAAGAGCCAAATCGATCGTGTCCCCTGGCGTGGTGTAGCTGACGGCGTGGTCAGCGTGGTTGCCGGCGTTGGCCGGACTGGTCAGCTGGACGGTTCTAAGAACCTCGCGTTTTCGGCGGGTTTCTGATTCTGTTGAGCGACGGAATCGGAGATGAATCGATGCGGGGCCAGTCAGGATTTTTCGACGTCGACGATCGGCTGAAGCGGCTGAGCGACCTCGGCGATCAGCTCGAAGCGTTTGGCGCTGCGGTGGATTTCGAGATTTTCCGCGCCGATCTGATGGCGGCTCTGGCTTATTCCGACGGCACGCAGGGCGGCCGGCCGCCGTTCGATCCTGTGATGATGTTCAAGATCCTGGTGATCCAGGCCGCCAACAATCTGTCCGATGAGCGGGCGGAGTTCCTGATCAACGACCGGCTGTCGTTCATGCGGTTTTTGGGGCTTGGGTTGTCCGATCGTGTTCCGGATGCCCGCACGATCTGGCTGTTTCGGGAGAAGCTGACGAAGGCGGGCGCCATCCAGGCGCTGTTCGACCGGTTCGACGCGGCGCTGCGCGCCAACGGCTACATCGCGATGAGCGGCCAGATCGTCGACGCCAGCCTGATCGCGGCGCCGAAACAGCGCAACACGGACGACGAGAAGAAGGCGATCAAGCAAGGCCGCGTGCCCGACGGCTGGCAGGACAAGCCGGCGAAACTGCGCCACAAGGATCGCGACGCGCGCTGGACGGTGAAGTTCTCGAAGGCGAAGGAACGATCCGACGGGACAAAGCCGCCGGTCGACATCGCCATCCCGACCTTTGGCTATCAGAACCATGTCTCGATCGATCGCGGTTTCGGCCTGATCCGCAAATGGGCGGCGACCGATGCCGCGGCCTATGAAGGGGGGCGCCTGCGCGACGGACTGCTCGACAAGACCAACACGGCGAGCGGCGTCTGGGCGGACACCGCCTACAGGTCGGCGGTGAACGAGGCATACCTGGAAAAGAACGGCTTCGTCAGCCGCATCCACCGCAAGAAGCCGAAGGGCCGCGCCATGGCCGAGACGACGCGGCGGGCGAACGCGCTCAAGTCGAAAGTCCGCTCACGCGTCGAGCATGTCTTCGCCGACCAAAAGGACCGGATGGACCTGTTCGTCCGCACCGTTGGCATCGCGCGAGCCACGACGAAGATCGGCATGGCCAATCTCGTCTACAACATCAAGCGATTGATCTTCCTGCAACGGCCGCGGGCTGCCTGACGACCCGGCTCTGCGCGGCAAAGCCCGCCGCCGCACTCACAACGGGCTGTGTCGCAGACGCCCTGGCCGTGCCAACCACGCCGATGACCCCATCCCATCGATCGCGCCCCCACCGCGGTCGCGAACCCGATTGATAGAACCGTCCAGCTGGCAAGAGCCGGGAGGCTGCGCCAGCACAACCCGTCGGGATCTTGGTCGACGAATACCGAGGTATTGTAATTTGGCACTACTTTTTTCAGCCGCCGGATTTCAATCCTCTGCGCACAAGAGATGGGACTAGCCTATCTGACCTATCAATGAAGATATCCACAGATAATGAATCAGTTATAATTGCTAACGACAACTTTGGTGTCATTGTAATTACTAAAAGAGATGAAATTTGTTTATTCGTTTGTCTCGCCACTTGTTGAAAAAGGTTGGATTGCGTTTGGTAATACTCTTTGGGGAACATGCGCAAAGCGCCCCTTCGATTAGATTAGGACAACAGCACGGGCTAGCCCGGTCCTAAGCATCTTCGAACTCTCGCGGGGTGGCGCGGCAAAGGATGGAGTTGTGGCTTGCCAGCCTGAGTGAGCGCCGGGCCCCGACGGCGGTCCTCAAGCTCTCAACTGCTCTTTCCTCGCCTTCGTCGCCTGTGTTATAGAGTTTGTTGACCCCCGGACTAACGCTGTTGCAGTCAGTTGCCGCGAATGCCGTGTTCGACAATCATTTTCGCAAACTGCTCTCCGTCAACAAGTTCTACGGGGATACCCTTTTCTTCAGTGTATTCCTTCGCCCTCCTGAGGGCGTCCTCTCCAATCGTACCTGATGTGATCACCATGCCGAGAGTGGCCCCCTCGGCTTCAATCCCTCGTATGAGTTGCTCGACAACGGTTTCATCGACGGGAGGAACTGGTCTCCAATACTTCGCCTGAACAGCAACGACTTGGTTAAATATCCCAGCCACTCGAAATGTGGCAACAATGTCTGCACCTTTGTCCTCAATGCGAGGAACGATACGAGTTGCCCTGGCCCCGAGACCGGCCAAAACAGTCTCTATTAGACGTTCGAAAGCGCGTTCGTCCATTCTGCCCGTTCGCAGCTCGCGGAGGGTTTCATCTACGAGTCGCATTTGGAGGTCAGTATCAAAAGAGGGCGGCTCGCCAAATTCTGCAACCTCCAGACACTCAGTTATTTCATCAAGCAAATCAGTAGCGTTCGCGCATGTTCCTTGGGTTCTCATTCGCGAGATTAGCGCTGCTCTGGCTGAATTTCGGGGAATTCTTTGCTTGTCGTTCAACCATTCAGCCGGCCGCCGGTAGGCCGTATCGTCCTCCCGTTTGCTGCCATCGTAGAAGGCCTGCCCGGTCACCTTGGCAACATAAAAGTTCGGCCCGTACGGCACGACGACGACGTCGCCTATCCCCATGTCCCGAATGAAGCGCCACATGTGGCCGGCAGCTGCGCCCGCACGTCGGAGGTTCGGTTCGTTGGCGAAGTAAGTTGTCCGGATAATCTCCCGGAATTGTTCCCAATCCAGTCCTGGGTCCAACAGACCCTCCGCGTATGCCCACCCGATGATTAGCTAATTGCGTTCTAGCGCCTCGGCAACGCGGTCCACCTCGCTAGGCGATATCCTGAGGATGAAGCCCTGCTTCCCATCGACCGTCATCCGGATGCCTCCTTTCGCTAGCCGCACCGACAGCAGTTTGGTTCCGATCGGGCCCTGGCGGTGCGCCCCCCATTAGAAAGAAACGGCGTATCGCCGCAATTTGGGCGTCTCGGCAAAAAACGGAAGAGAGTGACGTTCCTTGTCGACCTAGGTGTGGAGCCTCAACAGGTTGTCCGGTTTGAGTGCGAGTCTGCTGATTGGCGGTTTTGATTGTAGGCCGCCGTGCGGCCGATGCCAGTTGTATCTGTGGAGCCAGATCGGCAGTTCGTCGGCGCGACGATCGGAGTTCGGATAGGCTTGGGCGTAGGCCCATTCGCGCAGCGCGGTCTGAATGAAGCGCTCGGCCTTGCCGTTTGTCTTCGGCGTGTAGGGCCTGGTCCGAATGTGCCGAAGGCCGAGATCGCCGCAGGCTTTGCGGAATGCCGCCGAGCGGTAGCAGGAGCCGTTGTCGGTCATGACCCTCGCCACGGTGTAACTCGGCGTGCAATTTTGCCCCCCTGAGGCGGGGGATCGGCGTCCAAAATTGACCCCCATGTTTGTGCTGCGAGCAGACTGCCCATCCAGGAATCAGGATGGGTGGTTGGGGGATGAAGGGCGTGGATACGATTGCGCGGATCCGGCGCGAGCACTTTGTGCGGGGCAAGACGATCAAGGAGATCGTCCGGGAGCTGCACGTTTCCCGGAACACGGTGCGCAAGGTGCTGCGTTCCGGCGCGACGGAGTTCACCTACGAGCGGGAAGTCCAGCCGCGGCCGAAGCTCGGGCGGTGGAAGGATGACCTCGACCGGCTTCTGCTCAGCGTGATGTCAGACCGCGCTTGGTCAGCGGATTCGCTGCGATCAGCCGAAGAAGACCTTGGGCCCAAACATCGAGACGACGGGTCTTGCACCACGCCGCGTTTCCGCCCAGTTCAGGAACTGCGATAGGCTGTCGATCTGGTCATCGTGGCGGCTGTTTGGGAATGCCAGAAGCTCGTGCAGGAATTCTGCGAGCCACGGAGCCTCCTTGGGTAGGTAGACCTGCCCGGCCTCAAACCGAGCACATTGCGCTTCCATCCGGACCAGCTTGTCGCCCTCCGGAAGAATGCCGATTGGAAGAGGGACGCCGGGTTTGGGGTCGGCGCGCAGCTCCTGGACAAGATGCAAGCCCGGGCCGGCCTTCTCGATCAGGATGGTATTGGCGTTGTGCTCGAGGCCGAGGGCCACAAGCTTCCGCTTGAGCTCAGGGAATTCGAGGCGGCCACGCCAAACATGCAGCAGGTAGTAGTCGCGACGATTGATAAGCCAGGTCGTGCACGCGGACCAATCGGATGTTGGCGAGATCGTACTTGCGATGTCCCAGCTCTGTATCGTCCGCCCGCCGGTAGATAGGTTCGGAACGGCATCGTACCACTGAAGCCAAGCGCGGCGGATGAGGTTACCGGTTGTTGGCACCGGCTGCTGCTGGTATTGCGCGGAGAAGCGCAGCGAGCCCATGTCCCGTTTGATCTGGTCGAGAACTTCGAGCGGCTCGCGTTCCTTATGAAGAACGTCGCCTTTCTTGCGCGCGTGAAACGCCCGCGGCCCAATCGGGACATCTTCATCCGCTTCGGCGATGGCGGCGAGGTCGAGGTGATCCCAATCGCCATTCCTTAACAGCGTCCCGGCGAGGTCGTCTTCGTGTAGACGCTGCATGACAAGGATGATGGCGCCCCGTCGCTTGTCATTGAGGCGGGAGAGCAGAGTGTTTGCGAACCACTCGTTGACGGAGCGGCGGGCGATCTCGGATTGGGCGTCATCCGCCTTGAGCGGGTCATCGATGATGATGAGGTCTGCCCCGCGCCCCGTGAACGAACCACCGACGGGTACGACAAATCGGCCGCCGCCGGCGTTGGTGACACACTCGCTTTCGGTGTCCTTGGCCAGCCGCATGTTCGGAAAGAGGGCCGTGTACCAGCTGCTGGCCATCACGGAACGGAACTGCCGATGGAAGGTTGCGGCGATCTCTTGGGAGTAGCTGACGCAAGCGATGCGCCGGCTTGGGTCATGCCCGAGCTGGAACGCCGCGAGCGCCACGGAGGTGCAGATCGACTTGAGCGATCGCGGCGGCTGGGTGATGATCAGCCGGCGGCATTCGCCGCGGTGGATCCGCATGAGCTGGTGCGCGACCGCATCGATGTGCCAGTTCGGAAGGTAGCGGTCGCCGGGTGCCAGCGTCTGAAACACCTTGGCAACAAAGGTGCCGAAGTCCTGCCGGAGCGCCGCGTTGATGACCCACTTGTCGACCGCGGCAGCGGTTCGACGACGCTGCGGCACTATCTGTCCTCCTTGTGGGTAGTTCGTGTCGAGCGAACCCTCGGCACCGACGGATGTTTGCGGGGGCCTCGATCGTTTTCGCCATGACAGGCAGGGGCAGTGCGTGCGGAGCGACTGTTTCCTTCAGCGCGGGCACCGAGGCGTTCGGTCGCCTTCCGCAGGACGCGATCTTCGAAGACGCGGAGTAGCTCCAGATCGTTGTCGGACGTTCCCGAGATGGGGGCGGCCGGCTCTTCGGCATTGTAGGTCTGCGCGAGACTCAGCAACAAGCCGAGCGCCCGCACATCGCCGTCCAGGGCGCGCCTAACGAGTTTCAGCAGCGTCGCGAACTGAGAAGAGATCTTGCGTTTCTTGCCGCCGATGGTGGCGTCGATCGGGGTACGCAGTACTTCCTGGATGTCGGTCTTGAAATTTCTCAGGCCCTTGGGGCGTCCCTTGGGGTTACCCGATCGGCCGGGCTTGAAGCGGGTATGCTGCGGTGGCTTGGCGTACCCGATCTCGTAGCCGCCGTCGCCAGGGCCGCTCGATCCTTTGGTCTTGCACCTACGCATGGATCCCTCATCTGCGACCTGTTGCGGCCGGCCGGTCGATTCCGGCCCGCCCAAAGGGTCGACCAGTGTCGGCGTGCAGCGCGGTGCCGGCGGTCAGCCGCTGCCAGCGCTCAATACTGATGTCGACGAAGGTTGGATTGAGCTCGATGACACGGGCGCGGCGGCCGGTCCGTTCCGCCGCAATCAGGCTCGTGCCGGCGCCACCGAAAGGATCGAGGATCAGACCGCCCCGATTGGAGCAATCCAGGATCGCATCCGCGATCATGGCGACCGGCTTGACCGTCGGGTGTAGGGCAAGCTTGCTCTTCGTTGTCCCGTTCAATGCGTTCTGGCTGACATAGTCCCAGACATTGGTCCGGTGCCGGCCGTACCGCCCGAGCGCGACATTGTTGAGATGCGCTCCTTTGCCGACCTTGAACACGAAGACGAGTTCGTGCTTGGAGCGGTAGAGCGAGCCCATCCCGGCATTGCTCTTGTTCCAGACACAGAGGTTCAGGAGTTCGCTGTAGACGGAGTCTCCGGCGCCGAGGATCTCCCCTTGGTGCCGCCAATCCATGCACACGAAATGGACGGCGCCGGCAATTGACTTGGCCGCCGCATGGCCAAGCGAGGTCTCCAGAAACGATTGGAACTCGGCCGGGGAGAACTCGCCCGACGCCATTGCGAAGTCGCTATGTTTGGCCGTTCCCAACCCGGAGGCGTGGCCCTCGATCGGCACGTTGTAGGGTGGGTCGGCAAACATCATCTGCGCCTTGTCGGTCCCCATCACCCGGTCGTAGCTTTCGGCGCCGAGGGCGTCGGCGCATAGCAGGTGATGTCCTCCCAGAATCCAGAGGTCGCCCGCACGTGTGACCGGCGTGGTCGCCGCAGGGTCGATCGGGGGCAGCTCGTCTTCCTGATCAAGGCCTCCGTCGCTCTGGAGGATGTCGATCTCACCCATCTCGAAGCCGCTCCCCACGAGATCGAGCTGGGGCTCAAGTTCCAGGATTTCGGAGAACTCGAGCGAGAGCGCATCGCGATCCCATGCGGCGTCGTCAGCAAGGCGGTTGAGCGCAAGGCGCAGGGTCCGCAGCTCAGCGTCGGACAGGTTGGGCAAGCTGACGACCGGCACCTCGCCGAGGCCTAGTTGCCGCGCCGCCAGGACCAGTCCCCAGCCGGCAACGACCCGCCCTTTGGCATCGGCCAGGATCGGCAGCACGAAGCCGAAGCGATCGAGGCTCGCAGCAAGCTTGCGCACTTGTTGCGGAGGGTGTTTGCGGGTCTCGCGTCCCAGCGGCTTGCAGTCCGCCACCGGCACAAGCCGCGGTGTCAGATCACGCGACAGCGCGTAGCCGTTTGCACCACGCCGGGTCTGCTGGCCCATGCTGGCTCCTGCTCCTATTCGATCCGGTCTCAGCGGCGTGAGCGTGGCTCGTGCGCTTTTGAAACACGGACAAGGAGTAGGGCAGGGAACGTAGCCGCGCACGCCGCAAGTACAGCGCGCGGCACTTGCGCTACCTGCGTCGGCCAGCAGCTCTCAGGATCGTCTCGTTTGAAACCGTCTCGAGGCCGAGTTCCTGGAGCTTACGAACGACGTGACCGCATAGAGTCTTGTTAGGCACCGCAGTTTGCTCAGGCACGCCTTGGGGGTAGAGCTCATCAACGGCGCGCTTGGCCCTTTCAAATGACGGCCTTGTGCGCCTCTTCGACGCGGCAGCGTTGTTGATCGATGTCGGCGTAACCGACACGCCTTGCCCCCCGTCGAGGCACACGACATTCGTAATGTCGGAACCGTAAACCTTGATCCACTCTAGGTCCCAATATCCCGGCAGCGGATACGCCCCCCTTCGGACCAGCCATGGCTTGTTAGGGCGAGACCTCTCCCAATCCAGATCTGTTGACGCGATCGCCGATGGCAGCTCAAAGTCGCGGCCCTCAAGTATGGCGGGCGACGTGAATCGCTTCGTTGTATGACGCGCTAGCTTGCCACGAAACTTGACCGTTCTGTCGGCGATGGCTTGGCCGATATCGGTTTGTGCCTCGTCCTTCGAGCATCCAGCTGCCCTCATGACGCGTTCGACAGCGTCAGACAGTCGCTCCCACGCCGGCGTGTAGCTCACTAAGCTCTTCTCCTCGGCTGCCGGGTAATTATGGAGCGGGGGATTGGGCCGTACAACCCGGCAAAGGGCTTGGCGTCGGTTCGATGCCTGGCCCGCGCGCTCGCGTTACGGCCCGCCCGTCGCAACGGCCGACGACCGCCCCGAGGCGGCATCATGGAGTGGTGACGCGGTTGCCGGGCGGGGCGGCCGGTGGTCGGGAAAACCGCGCCGCGGCCGTCCGGTCCGGCACCATCCCATTGCGGGTCAGCGCAGCGGATTTCCGAGACGCGACGTTGAACGCCAAAGATCAAGAACCGCCAGAACAGGACGGCGTATCGTTTGCCGGAAATGTCCCTGCTCATCTTGTCGAATTCCCAAATTCCCATGATAGAATTCCCTGCACTCTCGAGTAGGGAATTTCAGTCACAACCACCTGGCATCACGGGTATTCTCGGTGGCGCGGCAGGGTCAGTTTGGCTGCAAATTCAAGAAATTCCCTGCAGATTCCCGTGCATCAGGGAATTTGGGGAGCAGAGACCGGTTCGCACCTGACTGCGTCCGCCACCAATGTCCCGCCTGCGGCTCGCCAGGCCGATACAAAGCAGCGAGCCGGCGTGGTCCCCTCGATAGAATCTTTTTCCAAGACGCGGCAACCGGTTGCTGTTAGCAAACCGCGCCGTCGCGATCACCGGCGGAGGGTCGCGATCAGGGGCAGGACGGACATTGTTCGACAAGGGAATCATCGTCGTCGGCGGCGGACACGGCGGCTCGCAGGTCACCGCGAGCCTACGGTCGGAAGGCTATGACGGCGCCTTGACGCTGGTCACCGCCGAGCCCGACATCCCCTATCAGCGCCCGCCGCTGTCGAAGGCGTTCCTCAAGGACCCCGCCCACGCGTTGCTGCCGCTCCGTCCGGAGTCCTTCTACCAGAAGAACGATATCCGGCTGATGCTCAGCACCGAAGCGGTGGCGGTCGAGCGGCAGACGCGAACGCTGATCCTCGCCGATGGACGCGCCCTGCCCTTCGACCGGCTGGTGCTTGCGCCGGGCGCGCGGCCACGCATGCCGGCGATCGAGGGAATCGGGCTTGCCAACGTCTTTGCACTGCGCGTCGCCGAAGACGCCCGTCGCATCCGCGAACGCCTCTACGCGGCGAGCGACGTGGTCGTGGTCGGCGGCGGTTTTATCGGCCTCGAGATCGCGGCGACCGCCCGCCTGCTCGGCAAGACCGTGACCGTCCTCGAGGCCGTGGATCGGCTGATGGGGCGGGTCGTCGCTCCCGAGATTTCCGCCTATTTCCTGGCGCTCCATCGCGGCTGGGGGAGCGACGTCCGCCTTGACACCCCGGTCGGCCGGATCGTCGGCGACGGCGCGGGAAGCGCCGCCGCGGCCGAGACCGCCTCCGGCGACCGCATTCCCGCCGACATGGTGGTGATCGGGATCGGCGTGGTTCCCAATGTCGAGCTGGCCAAGAGCGCCGGCCTCGCCATCGACAACGGCGTCGTCGTAGACGACTACATGGCAAGCAGCGCGGCGGAGGTCTTGGCGATCGGCGATTGCGCCGCCTTCCAGCATTGGGAGCTTCGCCGACGAATCCGTCTGGAGTCGGTGCAGAACGCGGTGGATCAGGCGAAAACCGCCGCCAAGACGCTGGTCGGCAAGCGCGAACCTTTTCGCGATGTGCCCTGGTTCTGGTCGGATCAAGGCGACGTCAAGCTGCAGATGGCCGGCCTGCCGTTCAACGCCACGCGGAGCGTGCGCCGCGGCAATCCGGAGAGCGGGTCGTTCTCGGTCTTCCACTTCGAGGGAGAGCGGCTGGTCGCCGTCAATTCGGTCAACCGTGCCGCCGATCATATGGTCGGGCGACGGCTGATCGGGGCCGGCATTTCGCCGCCGGCCGAGGTCTGTTCCGACGAGGGGGTCGATTTGAAGACGCTGGTCGCCAGGCCCGTCCGCGCCTGAGCGGACGCGCCCTCGCCCTACGAGAGCAGGCCCTTGATCACCGAGCTCGCCTTGCCGAAATCCATGCGGCCCGAATAGCGCGACTTCAACGCCTGCATGCACTTGCCGATGTCACGGAGCCCGTTGGCGCCGGTCTGCTTGACCGTTTCGGCGCACACCGAGCGCACCTGCTCCTCATCGAGCTGCACGGGCAGGAACTTCCGAATGATGGCAATTTCCTCGCGCTCCTGCTCGGCAAGATCCAGCCTATGGCCTTCCTCGTAGGCTTTCGCCGATTCGAGGCGCTGGCGAATCATCTTGCCGAGGATTTCGAGAATTTCTTCGCCGCTGACAGGATCCTTGCCGGCCCCGCGGGCAGCGATGTCGCGGTCCAGGATGGCCGCCTTGATCAGGCGCAGCGTCGAAATCTTGCGTTTGTCCTGATCCAGTGTCGCTCGCTTGAGAGCTGCATTGATCTGCTCACGCATCATGAGCCTCCTGTTGGCGCGACGCGCGAGGATAACCCCGCGCGATTTCGCGCGCAACTTTCCGTTCGTTTGTAACTACTTGATTCAATTGGACTTTTAATTTTCGTCCACAGTTGACGCGGTGATGGGGCTGACCTAGTTTGGCCGGCGCGCCGGTTGCCGCGCCTCCACCGCCTCAGCCGTTTTTTCATCCGGGCAAGCATATGGCCCCACCGCAAGCGGAAATCAAGACGGCTGATTCCGCCTGGAATGAGCCGCGTCCGACCGCGCTTCTCGTGCTGGCCGACGGCACCGTGATCGAAGGCCACGGCATCGGCGCCGAAGGGGAGGCGGTGGGCGAGGTATGCTTCAACACCGCGATGACCGGCTACCAGGAGATCCTCACCGACCCCTCCTATGCCGGGCAGATCATCACCTTCACCTTCCCCCACATCGGCAATGTCGGCGTCAACGACGAGGACATCGAGACCGTCAACATGGCCGCCTCGTCGGGGGTGCGCGGATGCGTGCTGAAGACCGACATCACCGACCCGTCGAACTACCGCGCCACCCGCAACCTCGATCAGTGGCTCAGGGCGCGCGGCATCATCGGTATCGCCGGGATCGACACCCGGGCGCTCACCGCGCTGATCCGCAGCCGGGGCATGCCCAACGCCCTGATCGTCCATGATCAGGCCGGCCGCTTCGACCTGCCGCGCCTCCATGCCGGGGCGAAGGCCTGGCCGGGCCTCGTCGGCATGGACCTTGCCAAAGAGGTGAGCACCGCCCAGACCTACACCTGGGATCAGACCTCGTGGCAGTGGGGCAAGGGCTATGGGCGGATGGATGCCCCGCACCATCACGTCGTCGCCATCGACTACGGCATCAAGCGGAACATCCTGCGGCTGCTCGCCGATCATGCCTGCCGGGTGACCGTGCTGCCGGCGACCGCAACGGCCGACGAGATCCTCGCCCACCAGCCGGACGGCGTCTTCCTGTCCAACGGTCCGGGCGACCCGGCGGCGACCGGCGACTATGCGGTACCGGCGATCCGCGGCGTGCTCGATTCCGGCACGCCCACATTCGGCATCTGCCTCGGGCACCAGATGCTCGGGCTGGCGCTCGGCGCGAGGACCGTGAAGATGCATCAGGGCCACCACGGGGCAAACCACCCGGTCAAGGACCTGACGACGGGCAAGGTCGAGATCACCTCGATGAATCACGGCTTCGCGGTCAACTCCAAGACGCTGCCGAAAGGCGTTGAGGAGACTCACATTTCGCTGTTCGACGGATCGAATTGCGGCCTGCGGCTCGCCGACCGTCCGGTCTTCTCGGTCCAGTATCACCCCGAGGCTTCGCCGGGCCCGCGCGACTCGCGCTACCTGTTCCGGCGGTTCGTTACGATGATGGAAGCGAAGCGCGGGTAGGCGGCGACCACGCCACGAAGGCGGCGTGCAAGTTGGTTGTCCGGCTCAGTGGGCCGTTGCCCTCATATGCGCGTCGGCGCTGTCGATGATTCGTCGCCCGGTATCGGTGAGCGCCGCGTGCTCGCGGATGACCGCCATGCCGGCTTCGAACGGCTTGCCGTACTCCGAAAGCCGCTCCGTCACCATCGCCTGGTCGTCGGGTGACAGCGCGCCCGTCGCGCTCAGTCGCCGATAGAGATAGTCGAGCGCGGCGATCACGTAGGCGCCGTGAAAGACGCCGTCCATCGGCCGCGCGTCGGCCCTGACCGGCGAGGAGAAGCGCTCGGACTGCGGATTGAGGACCAGCGGCTCGTCGACGCAGAAGCCGAACAGCAGCGAGTGCGCGGCTTCATGGACGAGCACCTCGACGACTTCCAGCACCGTCGAATGGCGACGCGGATTGACGAACACCGCGCCCCACAGATCGAACACCGATATGCCGTCGAACACGCGGTCGGGGTCGGGGTCGTCGACCGTCGCGACGACGATCTCGCTGACCAGGCAGTTGACCTCGTCGGCGACCTCGGGCGCGCCACGGGCAAGCAGGTCGCGGGCATCGTCGAGCCGCGACGAGAAGGCAGCGAACTCGTCGTCGGTCGGGCCGGTCAGATCGAGGGGCGCGTCGGGGTCGGACCCGGCATAGCGCCGATACCGGTCCTTGCTCGACGGCGAAAACGTCGCGTCGTTGAACGGACGCACGACGGTCGACCCCACGGTGAACGGGCGACCGGCGAGCTCGTCGAAATCGGCGCGCACCGCGTCCAGATCGCCGACGGCGATCGCCTGCAAGATGTCGCTGTGAAGCCCGAACGCCTCCGGGTGGGCACGCGCGCCGGCGTCGAGCAGCCGTAAGAGCGGTGCGATTTGATCGTCCGGCAGGCCGGCCGCCGCCTGAGCTCGCTCGAAAATGTGCCGAAGGCTGCCACCAAGCCGGCGGCTCATCTCTTGCTGAACCGCCAGACCACGCTCCCGTCGGGGTGCAAATGGCGGCATTCGAACTCAGCCCGTTGGAAGGAACGCCTCGGACCCCGACCGCCCGGTCGGCTCGTTCAGTTCTTGCAGGTCGGCGACCACTTGGTGCCGATCATTCTTGGATTGCCGGCGACCTTGGCGGTGCCGCCGAGCAGGAGCAGCCGCGACGGGTCGAGCCGAATGACCGGCGGATTGCTCTCAATCTTGTCCGACATATGAAACACCCCTCAAGCCGAGCCGGCACGACATTCGTGGTCCTGGTACCTCAAGCGTCGCGCGGCGCCAAGGCCGCCGCGTTGGCCGGTCCCCTGAGATTGATCATTTTGAAGCCTACCATTCTCGGATTGCACGCCTCGACCGCGCAATCGCCGCCGAGCAATAGCAGCTTGCGGGCATCGAGCTCGATACGGGACGACTGGGCCGCGACACGGTCCGACATGCGCCATCTCCTTGGCACTGTGATGCTTCGTGCGTGAGGATACAGCGCGCAGTCGCCCTGTCAACGCGCGTCCGACGGCTGCCGACGGATCGGCGGGGTGCGCGGCATCGGGATTTGTCGCAAGCGACCTCCGGTCAGGCTTGGCCCTTGACCTCGCCTTCCACCCGTTGGACCAGGACGGCCAGCTCCTGCGTCCGGATCTGATCGAGCTTCTCGTGGAGGGCGGCGATCTCGATTTCCGCCTTGAGATTGACCTCGTAATCGTGGGCGGCGGCCATGCGATCGCGGGCGGCCTGCCGGTTCTGGGACATCAGGATGACCGGCGCCTGCACCGAGGCGAGCAGCGACAGCAGGAGATTGAGGAAGATGAAGGGATAGGCGTCGAAGGGATGGTCCACCAGGACGAAGAGGTTGAGTCCCGCCCACGCAAGGATGAAGATCCCGAAGGCGATGAGGAATCCCCACGAGCCGCCGATCTCCGACACTTTGTCGGCAAGCCTCTGGCCGACGGTGCTCGAGACGTCGAAATCGAGGTTGACGTTGCGCGAGACGGCAAGCCGCCTGACCGCCCGCTCGATGACCGTCTTTTCGCGCGGAGTGAGCTCACCCTCGTCGAGGTCGAGAAGCTGCTTGGCGAGATCCGCCATCGTGCTCGTGCTCATGGGCCTTCCTCCGTCGCGCTAGAATCGCTGCTGCCGTCGCCGCCCGATTCTAGCGTGACCGATGCCTCGCTTCGCACGAAAATGAACCGAGCCCGGTCGCCTACAGCGCCGCCTTCGACCCCGCCATTCGTCTGAGCTTTGGAACAAGGATCAGGAAGACGACTGCCGCGGCAATGCCGATCGCCCCATAGATCGGGAAGGCGTGGCCGTAGATCGCCACTTCCTGGGACGGGCTCGCTCCCTTGGGTACATCCGCCAGTTCCGCCAGCAGGCCGGAGAGGTAGTTCGCCGCCGCGATGCCGATGAACCAGATGCCCATGGCGATGCCCGAAAGGCTCTTTGGCGCCAGCGCGGTGGTCAGCGCAAGACCGACGGGCGAGAGACAGAGCTCGGCGGTGGTCAGCACGAAGTAGAAGAGGACGATCCAGCTGAGATTGGCCTTGGCCCCGGTCGCCGCCTCGAAGATGCCGAGGTCGAGAAGGAGATAGGCGAGGCCGATCAAGGCCAGGCCGATCGCGAATTTGAGAAGGTCGCCGACCGTGATGCCGCGGCTGGCGAGCCAGTGCCAAAGGAACACCAGCACCGGCGCCACGAGAAGGATGAAGGCTCCGTTCAGCGAGGCGAATTCCGGCGCCGGGACGACCCAGCCGAAGACCGTCCGCGCGACGTCCCGCTCCGTGAACAGCGTCACCGAAATGTTGTCCTGAAGATAGACCCCAAAGAAGACGACCGAAGCAGCGACCAGCGCCAGATGGACGTATAGCCGGCGACGAATCTGAGCGGGCTGGCGCAGGATCAGGGCGACATAGAAGACCACCGCGGCGGAGCCGACCAGTGCCAGGACGCCGCCTGCGAGTTCCGGACGCGCGAGCAGAAGAGCAGCCGCCGCGACCAGCAGGCCCGCGACGGCGGCAACGACGACCCGCCAGGCTGCCGTTGCCTGAGCGGTCGCCGGCGGCGCGTCCTGGTTCCCGATCCAGCGGCGGCCGAGGCGGTAGGTGAGGAGCGCCAACAACTTGGCAACGCCCGCCATGGCGAACGCCGCGCCGTAGCCGAATTCGCGCGCGACAAGGCCGGCGAGAAGACTGCCGAGGAACGCCCCGACATTGATGCCCATGTAGAAAATGGTGAACCCGGACGACCGGCGCGGATCGTCGTCGTCGTAGTAGCGGCCGAGCAGCGCCGAAACGTTGGCCTTGAAGAACCCCATCCCCACGACAAGAACGGCGAGCGCCCCGTACATGACGGTGATCGAGCCGAACGCGAGAGCGAAGTAGCCGAGCGACATCAACGCGGCGCCGACGATGATCGACCAGCCGAAACCAAGCACCCGATCGGCGGCAAATCCGCCGGCGACCGTCGCCAGGAACGCGAACGAGTAATAGGCACCGAAGATGAGGAAGGCCTTCGAATCCGGCATCTTGAGGTCTTCGGTGAGGTAGAGCGTGAAGATCGAGACCATCACGTAGTAGCCGAACCGTTCCCAGGTCTCGGTCAGGAAGAGGACGTAGAGGACCTTCGGCTGACGCCGCAAAGCGGCGCGCATTGACCCCGCGGGCGTCTCTTGATCTGTTGGTTCTTCCCTGGGGGCATCAGGCTGCGGCATGCCACAATCATGAGCGAATCGCGTCGGAACGTCGACCCTTTCACCGCCGGCCACGGAGATCTGGGATGCGGCTCGATAGCGCTTTGAAAGACCTTGAACGGCGCCTTCCCGGACGCGTCGCCGCGCCCGGTTCACCCGGCTGGGAATCGGCGCGGCAGGTCTTCGCCTGGGTCGGCCGCCGGCGTTCGCCGCTCGCCTCGGTCCGTCCCGCAGACCGGTCGGAGGTGGCGGCGGTTCTGGCCTGGGCCAGCGACGCCGGCGTCAAGGTTTCGCCGCGCTCGGGTGGCCATGCCTTCGATGGGTTCTCCATCCAGGACGACACGATCCTTCTCGATCTTCGCGATCTCAACCAGGCGACACTGAGACCCGACGGCCGGTTCGAGGTCATGCCGGCCGTCACCAACATCGGCGTCGCCGAAGTGCTCGGGCCGAAGGACCGTGCTCTGCCGGTCGGCGACTGCCCGACCGTCGGGCTCGGCGGTCTGATCACCGGCGGCGGCTTCGGCTACGCAGGGCGGCTGTTCGGGCTCACCTGCGATCTCCTGGTCGAGGCGACCGTGGCGCGCCCGGACGGGTCGCTGGTCCGGGCTGCCGCCGACGAGAACGCCGACCTGTTCTGGGCTTGTCGCGGCGGCGGCGGGACGGCCGGCGTCGTCACCGACATGGTCCTCGAAACGCATCCTGTCGCGCGAATCACCACCGTCTCGATCGCCTGGCGATGGGCAGAGGCCCATGAGGCCCTCGCCTTGCACGCGCGGTGCATAGGCGAGGCACCCCGCAAGCTCGACCTCAAGCTCAAGATTCGCACGACCGGCGCCGACCGCTTCTTCGACACCGCAAGCGCCGGCGTCGAAGGCTCCGATGCCGGCACGCCGCTGGTGCACCTGGACGGCGAATATATGGGCGCGCGCGCCGAGGCCGAGGAGCTGCTGCGTCCGCTGCTGACCCACTCGGCCGTCATATCCAGCGATATTCAGGAACAGTCCTTCCACGACGCCGAAGCGACGCTGACGCCGCTCGGCATTCTGGCCGACCCCGCACCGGCGACGATCCGCCCCTGTCGCGTGGCGAGCGACTTCACCGCCGACCAGTTCGACGGCGACGGAGCCGAGACGATCATTCGTTTTGTCGAGGCGCTGCAGAACGACCCCGACCTTCACGGTGGCGCGGTGATCGTCGAGCCGAGCGGCGGCCGAATTGCCGAGATCCCCACCGACTCGAGCGCCTTCGCCCATCGCCATGCGGCGAACCTCGTCGAGTGGGAAATGTTCTACGATCTGCCGCTCACCGACGACATGCGCGCCCGCCACGACGATCTGCTCGGGCGCACGCGCTCGGACCTCGGCGACCGCCTGACCGGCGGCCGCTATGTCAACTACGCCGACATGCTCGACACGCCCGAGCACTGGTGGGGTGCGAACCTGCCGAAACTGGAGGACATTGCACGGAAGACCGACCCGAGCGCCGTCGTCGCCTCGCGGCTGAACCGTGCCGGCTGACGCAATCGGCGGGCGGCTAACCCGAGCCGAACGTGTCGCAGGCGTCGAGAACGCCCTGGTCGTAGCCCTGCTTGAACCAATGGCTCCGCTGCGCCGAGGTTCCGTGGTTGAAGGTTTCCGGAACGACGTAGCCCTGCGTCCGCCGCTGGATGGCGTCGTCGCCGATCTGAGCGGCGGCATTCAACGCCTCGTCGATATCGCCGACATCGAGAACGCCACGCGCCTCGGCGTCGTGCGCCCAGACACCGGCGAGGCAGTCGGCCTGCAATTCCAGACGGATCGAAAGCTGGTTCGATTCCGCCTGGCTCGCCCTCTGGCGCGCCGCGTCGACCTTGGGAAGGATGCCGAGCAGATTCTGCACGTGGTGGCCGATCTCGTGGGCGATCACATAGGCCTGGGCGAAATCGCCCGGCGCCTGGAAGCGGGTTTTGAGCTCGCGGTAGAAGTCGAGGTCGATGTAAACCTTCTGGTCGCCGGGGCAGTAGAACGGCCCGCTGGCGGCGCTGGCGAAACCGCAGGCCGATGACGTCTGCCCGGAGAACAACACCAGCGTCGGGTCGCGATAGGTTTCGCCACCCTCGCGGAAGATCCGCTGCCAGGTGTCCTCGGTGTCGGCGAGCACTACCGAGACGAACTGCCCGGCTTCGTCGCTCGGCGCGCCGACCTGCCCGCGCGGTTGGTCGTTGCCGACGATGACCTGATTGCCTCCGCCGCTGAGGAGATCGAGCGGATTGATGCCGGCGAACCAGGCAATCACCAGGATCACCACGATCGCGCCGATCCCGAGACCGCCGCCGGCTCTGACCCGGCCGCTGCCCGGCAGGCCGATCGGCCCGCCCATGCCGCCGCCGAATCCGCCGCCAAATCCGCCTGCTTGACCGCGCCGGTCTTCGATATTGCTGCTCTGTCGCCGTCCACGCCAACGCATCGGTTGCATCCTCCGCCCTTGCCGGCGCCGCCCCGGCCGGACCTGAGCCGGTCGGAGGATAAAGGACGACGCTCCCCGTGGCGAGGTGCTGACGGGAGGAAGGCGGTTGCGCCTTTCCAGGCAGAGCGATCGACATTCGCTCGGGAAACACTTCCCGCAGAGCCTGATTCGCGCTAGGTGTTTATTGAGCCACCTCACAAAAAAAATGACAGAAAATCATGGGCCAAGGCTTAAGCGTCATGCACCTGACCGCGATCTTCCTCAATCTCGCAACGGCGTGGTTGGCGGGGTCCGCCATCGGCCTTGAACGGAGCTTCCACGGCCGGCCGGCCGGCTTCCGGACCCACGCCCTCGTCTGCATCTCCTCGGCGCTCCTGATGGTCGTCTTCAACTATCAGCACGACTGGCTCGGCGACATCCCGGTCGACACGATCCGCACCGATCCGACCCGCATGGCCCAAGGGATCATGACCGGCATCGGTTTCCTCGGCGCCGGCGTCATCTTCAAGGAAGGGCTGACCGTGCGCGGCCTCACCACCGCCGCCTCGATCTGGACCACCGCCGCGATCGGCGTCCTGTTCGGCGTCGGCCTGTTCGGTCCGGCGGTGGTCGCCACGTTGGTTGTGCTCGGGACGCTCAGTCTGTTCCGCTGGATCGAGAGCAGAATCCCGACGCAAATCTATGCACAGCACATAATCCGGTTTCCGGCGGCGCGAACCATGCCCGAAGCCGAGCTTCGCAGTCTGCTCGAAGGCCACGGCTTCGCCATCAGCAACATGAGCTACCGGCTCGAGGAAGGGAGCGTGTTCGAATACCGCATGATGCTGCGGACGCTGCATAAGCGCGACTTCGAGCGGCTGGCCGCCGATCTCCGCGGGGTCGACGGCGTCATTGAATTCCGTATTTCGCCTCCGGGGGACTAAAGACTTTCGACCGTCTCGCGCAGGAGATTGCGGACCTTGCCGGCGATCTCGGCGAGCCGCGGATTGGTGATCGCCTGCATCGAGGCGACGGGATCGACGGCGGCGACCTCGACCCCGCCCGCTTCCATCTCGCGAACGATGACGTTGCAGGGAAGCATGGTGCCGATCTTGTCCTCGGCTTCGAGCGCCTGATGGGCGAAGGTCGGATTGCAGGCGCCGAGAATCGTGTAGGGCGACATCTCGACGTTGAGCCGCTTCTTCATCGTCGCCGTGACATCGATGGTGGTCAACACGCCGAAGCCGCGCTCGGCGAGCGCCGCCGTCACCCTGGCGATTGCATCGTGGAACGGCAGGTGAACGGTCTTGGCGAAGTAGTAGGGCATTTGTCTGCCTCCATCGATTTGCTGCGTATCGGTGCCCTTCAAATGGGCGGGCGGGGCGCACCTGGACACTCCGGTAAAGCCCGTAGCCGCGGTTTTCAACCGACCGGGGACCCGTACTTTGCGAGCGACGGCGCATCTCGACCGCCGGCACCGGCCCGTCTCGGCGGGGGTTCCGCCCTCCCCGTCTTTGCCCTATAAGCCCCGCCTAGCCTGAAACAGCTTGAGAGTCGCGCCCCGGGCGGACAGCCGCGCCCGGGGTTTCTTCTCGCCTCAACCATGCCGAAGCGCACCGATATCCAGTCGATCCTCATCATTGGCGCCGGGCCGATCGTCATCGGCCAGGCCTGCGAGTTCGACTATTCCGGCACCCAGGCGGTCAAGGCGCTGAAGGCCGAGGGTTATCGCGTCGTCCTGGTCAATTCCAATCCGGCGACGATCATGACCGATCCCGACATCGCCGACGCGACTTACATCGAGCCGATCACCCCGGAGATCGTCGCCAAGATCATCGCGCGGGAGCGCGCCGCCCGCCCCGACGACAAGCTGGTGCTGTTGCCGACCATGGGCGGCCAGACGGCGCTCAACTGTGCCCTGTCGCTCCGCAAGCTCGGCGTCCTCGACGCCTTCGGCGTCGAACTGATCGGCGCCACCGCCGAGGCGATCGACAAGGCGGAGGACCGCGAGCTGTTCCGCGAAGCGATGGGCAGGATCGGGCTCGAAACGCCACGCTCGGAACTCGCCCACTCGCTGGTCGACGCACTGAAGGCGATGGACATCATCGGTTTGCCGGCGATCATCCGCCCCTCCTTCACCCTCGGCGGCACCGGCGGCGGCATCGCCTACAACCGCGAGGAATTCCTCGACATCGTCGAGCGCGGCCTCGACGCCTCGCCGACCACCGAAGTGCTGATCGAGGAATCGGTGCTCGGCTGGAAGGAGTTCGAGATGGAGGTGGTCCGCGACAAGCACGACAACTGCATCATCGTCTGCTCGATCGAGAACGTCGACCCGATGGGCATCCACACCGGCAACTCGATCACCGTCGCCCCGGCGCTGACGCTGACCGACAAGGAATTCCAGATCATGCGCGACGCCTCGATCGCGGTTCTGCGCGAGATCGGGGTCGAGACCGGCGGCTCGAACGTCCAGTTCGCGGTCAATCCCGCCGACGGCCGGCTGGTCATCATCGAGATGAACCCGCGTGTCTCCCGTTCTTCGGCGCTGGCGTCGAAGGCGACCGGCTTTCCGATCGCCAAGGTCGCCGCCAAGCTCGCCGTCGGCTACACCCTCGACGAGCTCGACAACGACATCACCGGCGGCGCCACACCCGCCTCGTTCGAGCCGACCATCGACTACGTCGTCACCAAGCTGCCGCGTTTCGCCTTCGAGAAATTTCCCGGCGCGACGCCCATCCTGACCACGTCGATGAAGTCGGTCGGCGAAGTGATGGCCATTGGCCGGACGTTTGCCGAGTCGCTGCAAAAGGCCCTCCGCGGGTTGGAGACCGGCCTTTCCGGCCTCGACGAGGCGGAAATCTCCGGGCTCGGTCAGGGCGACGACAAGAACGCCATTCGGGCCGCCCTCGGACAGCCGACGCCGACCCGGCTTCTGGTTTGCGCCCAGGCCATCCGGCTCGGCGTATCCATCGAGGAAATCCATGCAGCCTCTCACATCGATCCGTGGTTTCTCAGGCAGTTGCAGGCGATCGTTGAATCGGAATCGAAGGTTCGCGCCCATGGCCTGCCGACGACCGCCGGCTTGCTTCGCCGGCTGAAGGCGCAGGGCTTCTCCGACGCCCGCCTCGCCACCCTTACCGGCGCCGCGGAGGCCGAGGTCACGGCGCTGCGGACGAACCTCGGGGTCCATCCCGTATTCAAGCGCATCGACACTTGCGCCGCCGAGTTCGCCTCGCCGACCGCCTATCTCTATTCGACCTACGAAGTGCCCTTCGCCGGCGCCCTCGCCGACGAGGCCGAGCCGGGCGACGGCCAGAAGGTGATCATCCTCGGCGGCGGCCCGAACCGCATCGGCCAGGGAATCGAGTTCGACTATTGCTGCTGCCACGCCTGCTTCGCGCTGTCCGAGGCCGGCTTCGAGACGATCATGATCAACTGCAACCCGGAAACCGTGTCGACCGACTACGACACCTCCGACCGCCTCTATTTCGAACCGCTCACCGCCGAGGACGTCCTCGAGATCGTCCGCGCCGAACAGGCGAAGGGCACCCTCCATGGCGTCATCGTCCAGCTCGGCGGCCAGACGCCGCTGAAGCTCGCCCACGCGCTTGAGGAAGCTCAGGTGCCGATCCTCGGCACCTCGCCCGACATGATCGACCTTGCCGAGGACCGCGACCGCTTCCAAAAGCTGATCGGCAAGCTCGGCCTCAAGCAGCCCAAGAACGGCATCGCTTATTCGGTCGAGCAGGCGCGGCTGGTCGTCGGCGAGCTTGGCTACCCGCTGGTGGTGCGTCCGTCCTACGTGCTCGGCGGGCGGGCCATGCAGATCATTCGCGAGGAGGCGCAGCTCGGCGACTACCTGCTCGGCACCCTGCCGGAGCTCGTTCCCGGCGACGTCAAGGCGCGCTACCCCAACGACAAGACCGGCCAGATCAACACGCTCCTCGGCAAGAACCCGCTTTTGTTCGACCGCTACCTTTCCGACGCCATCGAGGTCGACGTCGACGCGCTCGCCGATGGCGAAGCGGTCTTCATCTGCGGGATCATGGAGCATATCGAGCAAGCCGGCATTCATTCCGGCGATTCCGCCTGCTCGCTGCCGCCCCATTCGTTGTCGCCGGCGACCATCGCCGCACTCGAACGCCAGACCGAGGCGCTCGCCTTTGCTCTCGACGTGCGGGGGTTGATGAACGTCCAGTACGCCATCAAGGACGGCGACATCTACGTTCTGGAAGTCAATCCGCGCGCCTCGCGGACGGTGCCCTTCGTCGCCAAGACCGTCGGGCGGCCGTTCGCCAAGATCGGTTCGCTGGTGATGGCCGGCAAGCCGCTCGCCGCATTCGACCTGAAGCCGAACGGCATCGACCATGTCGGGGTGAAGGAGGCAGTATTCCCCTTCGCCCGCTTTCCGAACGTCGATACCCTGCTCGGCCCGGAGATGCGCTCGACCGGCGAGGCGATGGGGCTCGACCGGGACTATGCCATCGCCTTCGCCAAGAGCCAGCTCGGCGCCGGCGGCGAGGTGCCGACCGCAGGGACGGTCTTCGTGTCGGTCCGCGACAGCGACAAGCCGCTCATCGTCGATGCGATCAGACGGTTGGAGGGCCAGGGCTTTCGGATCGTCGCCACCAGCGGCACGCAGCGGTTCCTTGCCGCCGAAGGCGTCGCCTGCGCCAAGATCAACAAGGTGCTCGAAGGCCGGCCGCACATCGTCGACGCCATCAAGAACGGCGAGATCCAGCTCGTCTTCAACACCACCGAAGGGGCTCAGGCGCTTACCGACAGCCGTTCGCTGCGGCGCGCGGCGCTCCTCCATCGGGTGCCGTACTACACCACGATCGCGGGAGCCGTAGCGGCGTCGCTGGGCATCGAAGCCTATCGGCACGGCGACATCGAGGTGCGGCCCTTGCAATCGTATTTCGGCGGCGCCTGACGGGTCGCCTGAATCGCTCTCGGCGCTGGCGGCGGATGCATCCGGAAGACCGTTGAGGAGAGCGGCTTTCCGGCCGAGCCGCGATACGAAAGAAACCTCCGGTTGAGCCGAACAAGGTGCTTGAAGCCCGGCGTCATATCGTCGATGCTACCGGAACGGCGGAGTCCGGCGCGTCCCTCGATACCGTGGGAGGCGGTGGATCACCGCCGACGGTCGGTCACCGAGACGCGCCGCGCTTCCTGTACCGGTGTCCCTTGCTGGACGACGATCGCCGGGGCGGTCGGCGCAGCTACGGGGACCGGGGCGCACGAGCATGGCAGTCTTGAAGTCCGGCCGCTGGAATCCTATTTCACTGCGGCTCGACCAAGACCACCCGAGACACCGCAAGGTACGGAATTCCAAGGGATAATGGAATTCTGTCCGTGTGGTATTATCCGGGTGGAGATTCGGTTGAGCCGATAAAATGCGAGGGTTGCAAGGTGATGGAAAAGATTCCGATGACCGCCGCCGGTCACGCGGCGCTGGAATCGGAGCTGAGGCGGCGTACCTCCGAGGAGCGGCCGCGCATCATCGAGCAGATCTCCGAGGCCCGCGGCCATGGCGATCTGTCCGAGAACGCCGAGTACCATGCCGCCAAGGAGGCCCACGGCCTCAATGAAGGCCGCATCCTGGAGCTTGAGGACCAGCTGTCGCGCGCCGAGATCATCGACGTGTCGAAGCTGACCGGCTCGAAAACGATCAAATTCGGGGCGACGGTCACGCTGGTCGACGAAGATACCGACGAAAAGAAGAAATATCAGATCGTCGGTGACGTCGAGGCCGACGTCAAAGACGGCAAGATCTCGATCTCCTCGCCGATCGCTCGCGCCCTGATCGGCAAGTCGAAGGGGGATAGCGTCGAAGTGGCCACTCCCGGTGGCGCCCGCTCGTACGAGATCATCGACGTTAAATACGCCTGAGGCTGAATGCGCTCTTTAGCAGGTCCGGCGGCCTGCCGGGGCGTCCGCTTGACAGGCGTGGTCGCTGCGGCAACCGATTTCGGCTTGCCGCGCTGATCGGAACGCCGGAATGGATCGCAAACCGATCGGGATGTTTGCGTTCGGCCGGTCCCCGGTCGAGCATATGCCGCCGATGCGCATCCGGGCCTTGCTGGCGGAGGCCGCTCTCCAGGGAGCGGAACTGGTTTTCTCCTCGGTCGCCGACTGCGACCCGGAAACCGGAACCGTGCTGGCCGCCGCTTGGACCGGTTCCGGCTGGGAGAGACGCCGGGTGCCGCTGCCGCGGGTTGTCGTGATTACCGATCCGGCCAGTCCCAGAAATCGTCAGGTGGAAGCTTGGCTGCGGGCCGCGACGCGGCTTGTCGATTCAAATGGGCCGGACAAGGCCGAGCAGACGAAGATCCTCGAACAATCCGCGCTTGCCCGATATGCCATTCCCTTCACGACGATAACGACCGGCAGCTTGGAGAGGGATCTGGCCGAGTGGTTGTCGGAGCATGGCGCCGCCGTGGTCAAACCGGTCGACGGCGGGAGAGGGAACAACGTCAAATTCATCAAGCCCGCCGGCCGAAATTGGAAGCTGACCGAGCGCCGCGGGACGCGCGAGGGCGCGCTCGCGGAAATGATCGAGGCACTCCGCGCCGCGATCGCCGGACGGATGCGATACCGGCAGTTCATCGTCCAGCGATATATTAAATCGACGCTTGCCGGCCACGCTTTTTCCCTGCGCATCGATGTTCACAAGAAGCCGAACGGGAGCTGGGGAGCGACCCGAGCCGCGATAATGCTCAACGCGTTGGGAGGGCTTGCGACCAATATGGCAGGCGGCGGCGGCCAGTTCGTGATCGAAAAGCTGCTGCCGCTGCGAACCGCCCGCCCACCCGACGCGATCTTCGAGGAGGCCGTCGCAGCCGCTTGCGAGGCCGCCCAGCTCTTCGACCGCGAACCGGCCGTCTCCGTCTTCGAGTTTGGTATCGACATGGCCCTCGATCCGGATGATCGATTGTGGATGCTTGAAGCAAACGCACACCCGGGAGCCAATTGGGCCGAGCAGGATCGCGCCATGCACGTCATTGCCTACGCGCTTTCGCTGGCAGGCTGAATTCGACACCGCGGCGCGAACCGGCCGATATAATCGCTTCACCGGAGGAGCGGCCGCCCGACGGCCCGGCCTGGACGGAACGATGGATCGCAAAGCAATCGGAATTGTTTCGTTCGAACGATCCCCGATCGAGCAAATGCCGCCGCAGCGCGCCCGCGCCCTGCTCGCCGAGGCGGCGCTCCAGGGCGGGGATATGATCTTCTTCGCCGCAGCCGACTGCCACCTCGATTCCGGGACGGTTCTGGCCAGCGTGTGGACTCCGTCCGGCTGGGACCGCCAACGGGTACCGCTGCCGCGTGTCGTCGTGGTCAATGATCCGACCAGCCCGAAAGATCGCGAGGTGGAAGCCTGGCTGCGTGCCAGGACGCACCTCATCGGCGGGCACGGGCCCGACAAGCTGCAGCAAGTCAGCCTTCTCGCGCAGTCTCCGCTTGCCGGTTATGCGATCCCGACGGGTGTGCTGACCGCCGACAACCTCGAGACGGAGTTGACCGGTTGGCTGTCGACCCATCGCGGCGCCGTGGTCAAGCCGATTGACGGAGGGCGAGGCAGCAGCATCCACTTCGTCTTGCCGCTCGGCGACAAATGGCGGCTGCAAAGGCGCGGCGACAGCCGGGAGGGAACCCTCGCCGAGATCGTCGAGGCGCTCCGCGCCAGCGTCGCCGGACGCATGCGCTACCGGCAGTTCATGATCCAGCGTTACATCGAGTCGAGCCATGCCGGGGCCGCCGCGGCCGTGCGCATCGACGTGCACAAGAAACCGGACGGCGGATGGGGGGTTACCCGAGCCGCCGCGCGGCTCAACATCGCCGGCAGTCGCGCGACCAACATTGCCGGCGGCGGCGCTCAGATGACCATCGAGAAGTTCTTGTCGTGCCGCACGGCTCGGCCGCCCGACCGCATTCAGGAGGAGGCGGTTGCCGTTGCTTGCCAGATCGCCGGATTGATTGACCGCGATCCCATGGCGTCGATCGTCGAGGTCGGGGTCGATCTTGCCATCGATGCCGAGGATCGGCTGTGGTTCATCGAAGCGAATGTCCGACCCGATGCCCCCTGGGCGGAAATTGACCGGGCGAGGCACATCGTCGCCTACGCCCTTTCATTGACGAATTGAGCGTCCCCGCGCCCCCACTCTCCCTTGACAGCGAGGTTCGCCTACCGGAAGCACGAGCCTGGCTTGGCCTTCCGGCGGGATCCGCAAGACGATGACCCGAGAACCCATCGGCATCTTTACGTTCGGAACCTCCCCGATCGAACACATGAAGCCGCCCCGCACGCGCGCCCTCCTGGCGGAAGCGGCGCTCCAGGGAGCGGATCTGCTGTTGTTCGCCGCGGCCGACTGCGACACGCAAGCCGGTACCGTGCTGGCCAACGTGTGGAACGGCTCGGACTTTGAGCGCCGTGAGGCACCGCTGCCAGCCCTTGTCATGATTCTCACCAATCCGATAACCCCGAGACACCACGAGGTGGAAGCGTGGCTGCGGGCGAAGACCCGCGTCATCGCCGACCACGGACCCGACAAACTCGGGCAGGTGAGGCTTCTCGAACAGTCCCCCCTCGCCCCCTATGCGATTCCCACCGCGACACTGACCCCCGAAAACCTGAAGACGCAGCTGACCGACTGGCTCTCGATCCATCGCGCCGCAGTGGTCAAGGCCGTCGACGGAGAAAGGGGCAGCAACATCCACTTCATCTTCCCCGTTGGCGACCGATGGGGACTGCAAAAGCGTGGCGAGACCCGGGAGGGGACGCTTGAGGAGGTCGTTGAAGCGCTGGGATCGGCCATCGCTCCGCGAATGCGCTACCGGCGGTTCATGATCCAGCGGTATATCGAATCGAGCCACGCCGGACGGGCCCTCGGCATGCGTGTCGACGTGCACAAGAAGCCTGACGGCGGCTGGGGCTTCACCCACAGCGTCGCCCGGATCAGCATGGCCGGCAGTTTCGCAACGCACGTCGCCAGCGGCGGCGCCCAGACAACGCTGGAGAAGTTCCTGCCGAGCCGGACGGTTCGCCACGCTGATCAAATCAAGCAGGAGGCGATTGCCGTGGCTTGTCGGACCGCCGAGCTGATCGACAGTCAGCCCGACGCTTCGATCATCGAGCTCGGCGTTGATTTCGCTCTCGACCCCGACGATCGGCTGTGGATCGTCGAAGCAAATGTTCACCCCGGCGCCCACTGGGCGGAGCACGACCGGGCCGTGCACATGATTGCCTACCTGCTTTCGCTGGTGCGTTAGACAAATGCGGACCGTCTCGTCCGGAGGGCCAAGGCTTCATGTCCTTGCCTGCGGCCCTCACCGTTTCGGCGGCGTGGCCCGCCAGCGGCCTCGCCCGATCTCGGCCGAAAGGCGGGCGAAGAGCGGCGAGAATTCTCCCGAGAGCGCCAGCGGCGTCAGAACCGTGTGCTTGTCGATCCCCGGCACCGGATAGGGGATGACCCTCGGAAGACCGGCGAGATATTCCGCCGACTGCAGGTCGACGAGCAATTCCTCGCCAAAGATGATCCATGTGAGCGGCATACGCTTTCGCCCGCCGAGAAGGGGTCGCAGATCGACGTCGGCAGGCGTCAGGTCGTCGTGCGTAGCCGCGCGGATCCTTTCGAATATCTCGCCTTCGAGGACGGGCAGGATTACCGGACTGAACGCCATGACGGCAT
The DNA here is from genome assembly GCA_963759235.1 of uncultured Alphaproteobacteria bacterium. Classification (GTDB taxonomy): domain Bacteria; phylum Pseudomonadota; class Alphaproteobacteria; order Rhizobiales; family Kaistiaceae; genus Bauldia. Next base: position 137,206 of record CAVWYO010000007.1, read on the forward strand.
CGGCGCCGAGCTCGGCGCCATAGCGGATCGCGGCATATCCCCCGAGCGACTGGCCGAGGCAGATCAGCCGCCGCGTCCCCATCTCGGCGCACAGACGCCTGATCCCCGCGGCGGTCTCCTCCACGCTCTCGCCGAGACCGCTGACGCCCCCCAGGAAGCACGCGTCCTTCCAGTCGAAGAGAAAGATGACGTTCACGTCATGCTGCTGCAGGAGGCTCCGCATGAAATACATCGACACGCCGAGCCGCTTGCCCTTGCCGGCGAATGCCACGACGGTCGTCCTTGAACCCGCCGGCGCCGACCAGAAGCCGACCTCGCCCGGCCCGTCTTCCTGTGCAGGCCGGTTGCGCGCTTCGGGGGTCTCCAAATCGAGCGCCCTCAGCTTCTGGCACTGTTCAAGCAGCTCCTCGACGCGCGGCTTGAGCGCGGGGATTTCCATCAGGTCGACGAGATGGGGCACGACCGTTCCGATCTGGCCGAACCGGATCAGTTCGGCGCAGGCTCTCAACCGCTGCCCTGGCTTGGCGTCCGGCCTGCTCAGTGTTTCGATCAGCTCCGCGTCCGGTCTCGAGACCGCGTCGATACGCCAAGGGACCGGCCGCTCTTCCGCGTTGGTCTTTCTACGCGGCGCGTCCTTCGACCAGCGCCTCGACCATGTCGCGAACGGTCGGCTCACCGCGGAGGAAAAACTCTGGACCAATCCCAAGACCAAACGCCTTTTCAAACTCGGCTGCCATCTCGACAGCGTCAACTGAATCGAGGTCGAAGTCGGACAACGGGGAGTCGCTGTCGATCGCATCCGAGCTCTTCCCGACGAGCACGGCAAGATAGACGACAATCCATCGATGAACGCGCGCCGGATCGGCCTGCCCCGTCGTCACCTGACCGCCACCGCCAATTTGGTTCGCCACGCTCGATCCGTCCCCTGTTCGTCGCCGAGCCGAAAGCTAGCCAACGGCCGCCGGTCGGTCAACAAAGCCGACGGCGGGTGGGCCGAGTTGGGCGTCACGGCACCGCCGGCTCGTTCTTCAGCCGGCGGATCACCAGCGAGGTGCGCACGCTCTCCACCTGCGGCGTCCGGGTCAGTTCGTCGATGATGAAGGCCTGGAAGGCACTGAGATCCGGGGCGACGCATTTGAGCAGGAAGTCGATGTCGCCGGAAAGCATGTGGCATTCGCGTACCACCTCCCACGAGCGCACTTTCGCCTCGAAAGCGACGAGATCGGCCTCGCTCTGGCTGGACAGGCCGACCATGGCGAAGGCGGTGACCGAGAAGCCGACCGCTTTCTCGTCGATCAGCGCCCGGTAGCCTTCGATGACGCCCGCCTCCTCCAGGGCGCGGACGCGGCGCAGGCACGGCGGCGCCGAAATGCCGACCCGGCCGGCAAGGGCCACGTTGGTGATCCGGCCGTCCGTCTGTAGTTCCCTCAGAATCTTCCAGTCGATCGCATCGAGCCGGGCTTTCAAGGCGCGCCTCCGCCGTAGCCAGGAGCCGGCCCTTGGGGCGCGACTCTTTATTGCCGACCTTCGCACGATTCGAAAAGATCTGGCGCTCTTGGCGAAAGAAAATACCTTCGTCTGTGGTCGATCCCGTCCTCGAAATCCGACCGCAGCCGACACCGTCGCGTCGCGGTCACGCGATATTGTTCACCCGAGCCATGCGCTTCTTGCAGACTATGGGGGTAAGTCCCTAGATTTCGCGTAGCTTTTTGAGTCTCCGAGATGAACGCCGCGCTCCGCGGCCTCGGGCTCGGATATCAGGGGAATCCGGTTCATGCATGCCAAGGTCATCATCGTCGGCTCGGGGCCGGCCGGCTATACGGCTGCCATCTATGCGGCGCGCGCCATGCTCGAGCCCGTGCTGGTCGCCGGTATTCAGCCGGGCGGCCAGCTGACGATCACCACCGACGTGGAAAACTATCCGGGCTTCGCCGAGACGGTTCAGGGGCCCTGGCTGATGGAACAGATGCGGGCCCAGGCCGAGCACGTCGGCGCGACCGTCATCGCCGATCACATCAGCTCGGCCGAGCTGTCGCGGCGTCCGTTCCGATTGAACGGCGACGGTGGCGAGACCTATACGGCCGACGCGCTCATCGTTACCACCGGAGCGCAGGCCAAGTGGTTGAACCTGCCGAGCGAAGAGACGTTCAAGGGCTTCGGCGTATCGGCCTGCGCCACCTGCGACGGCTTCTTCTACAAGGGCCGCGAGGTCGCGGTGATCGGCGGCGGCAACACGGCGGTCGAGGAGGCGCTGTTCCTCACCCACTTCGCCTCGAAGGTGACGCTGATCCACCGCCGCAATTCGCTTCGCGCCGAGAAGATCCTCCAGCACCGGCTGTTCGCCAGCGACAAGATCGAGGTGATCTGGGACACCGTCGTCGAGGACGTCGTCGGCGACCAGGGCCCGCCCCTGTCGGTGACCGGCCTGCGGCTCCGCAACGTCAAGTCGGGCGCCGAAAGCACGTTGAAGGTCGACGGCGTGTTCGTCGCCATCGGCCATGCCCCTTCCGTCGATTTCCTGGGCCAGCAGCTCCGCATGAAGCCGGGCGGCTATGTGTGGACGGCGCCCAATTCGACCGCGACCAGCATCCCCGGCGTCTTTGCCGCCGGCGACGTCACCGACGCCGTCTACCGCCAGGCGGTGACCGCCGCCGGCCAGGGCTGCATAGCCGCGCTCGAGACCGAGAAGTTCCTGGCCATGTCGGAAGAGGCCGTGGAAGCGGCCGAATAGACCAGACCGACCGGGCCCCTCCATGGATTGGGACAAGCTCCGCATCTTCCACGCCGCCGCTCAGGCCGGCTCGTTCACCCATGCGGGCGAGGCTCTCAACATGAGCCAGTCGGCGGTGAGCCGCCAGGTCAGCGCACTCGAACAGGACCTTGGCGTCGCGCTCTTTCATCGCCATGCCCGCGGCCTGATCCTGACCGAACAGGGCGAGCATCTGTTCCGCGCCGCCAACGACGTGATGCTGAAGCTCGAAGGGGTGCGCGCCCGGCTGGCGGATTCGGCCGAGCAGCCGACCGGCCCCCTTCGCCTCACCACCACCGTCGGCCTTGGCTCGACCTGGCTCACCGACCGCATCCACGAATTCATCGATCATTACCCGGATATCAAGCTGCAGTTGATCCTCGACGACGGCGAGCTCGACCTCAACATGCGCGAGGCCGACATCGCCATCCGCCTGCGGCAGCCGACCCAGCCGGACCTCATCCAGCGCCGGCTGTTCACGGTCCACATGCACCTCTACGCCGCCCCGGCCTATCTGGAGCGGTTCGGTCATCCCCAGTCGATCGCAGATCTCGACACCCATCGCATCGTCACTTTCGGCGTGCCCGTCCCCAACTACCTTCGCGACGTCAACTGGCTCGAAGTGGCCGGCCGCGATCCCGGCAACCCGCGGATCCCGATCCTGAGGATCAACAACCTTCTGTCGATCAAGAACGCCATCGTCCGCGGCATCGGCGTCGCGGTGCTGCCCGACTACATGGTCGAGGGCGAGGCGCCGCGCCTCGTCCGGCTTCTGCCCGAGGCGGAGGTACCCAGCTTCGCCACCTATTTCGTCTATCCGGCGGAACTCAAGAACTCGGCCCGTGTCCACGTTTTCAGGGACTTCCTGCTCGCCAAGGCGCAGAATTGGTCATATTGAAACGGACGCCGAGAACTGTTGCAATTTTATCTCGGCTGCAACTTTATTCACCGATTCTGCAATAATCGCCTGCACAATTCTTTTGCAGTACTAAAATGAATTGTCGATGCGGTGATTCGTTCGTTAATTCCTCCCTACGCGCGGATGGCCGCATCGTCTGTTCCCCTCTGGAAGGTTTGCCGCTCGCGTTGCTGACGCGGCAAAGAACTGCCGGGCCCAAGAGGCCCGGCTTTTTCTTTGCTCAGCCTGCGCGATTGGGCGGGACGACGGCAGCGTGTCCCGGCGTGAACAGCCGTCCGCTCACATATAGAGCGGCTGATCTTCCATTCCGGTGTAGAGGTCGGCGACAAACTCGCCATACCCGTTGAAGATACGGGTGGGGATGCGATCGTTGGTCGTGATGTCGGTTTCCATCGCCTGGCTCCAGCGCGGATGGGGAACCTCGGGATTGACGTTGGCCCAGAAGCCGTATTCGTCCGAAGCGAGCTGCTCCCAGAAGCTGACCGGCTGCTCGTCGGTGAAGGTGAAGCGGACGATCGACTTGATCGACTTGAAGCCGTACTTCCACGGCAAATGGATGCGGAGCGGTGCCCCCATCGACTTGGCGACCGGCTTGCCGTAGGCGCCGGTGACCATGAAGGCGAGCTCGTTCGTGGCCTCCGCCATGGTGAGGCCCTCCACGTAGGGCCACGGATACCAGATCTGTTTTTGCCCCGTGGCGACGTCGGGCATCATGAACGTCTCCATGCGCAGATATTTGGCGTCGCCCAGAGGCTTGGCGAACTTCACCAGATCGGCGGCCGGGAAGCCGGTCCACGGCACGGTCATCGACCACGCCTCGACGCAGCGATGGCGATAGAGCCGCTCTTCGAGCGGCATCTTGCGGATCAGGCTATCGAAATCGGTGGTGATCTCCTGTTCGACCATGCCGTCGATCTTGACTTCCCACGGATGGATCGGCAGCGCCTCAGCGGCGCTGGCAATGTTCTTCTGCGTGCCGAATTCGTAGAAATTGTTGTAGTTGGTATTGACCGCTTCCGGCGTCACCGGGCGCTCGATGGTGTATTTGGAATTGCGGGGTGCCGGGTAAAGATCGGCGGTCGGATCGGTTTCCGCCGCTGCCATGCCGGGCAAGGCCGCGGCCGCGAGGCCCAATCCGCTCGCGGCGAGAATCTGCCGCCGGTTCAGATAGATCAACTCCGGCGTGGCGAGCCGCTCGGGGATCTCCCAGCCCTTCTTGCGTTTCACATGCATCTGATCGCTCCCTGAAGTCCGGTCAGTGACAGACCTATGACGGTCGAGGGACACGATCAAATCACGAAGGTGTGGGCGGCCTCGGTCGCCCTCGCATCGGGATCGAGCCGTCGCTAGGCCGCCTTGGCCCCGGCACGCTCGATCACCTGATCGGCAAGTTTTCCGGTGAGTTCGGCCAGATGGTCGAAGCTCGCCTTGAACGTCCCGACGCCGGCGGTCGCCGACCGCAGCTCGATGATCAGGTCGCGAATCTCGGCCTGCGGGATCATCGCCTCCACCACGTCCCAGCCCGGCCAGCCCGGCCGCGCGTCGAAGCCGAGAAGCTGGCCCCGCCGCTGCGAGACGATGGTGTTGACCCGCGGCGTCGCCTCCGAGGGAACCATCACTTCGACCTTGAGAATCGGCTCGAGGAGGACCGGCTTGCACTGGGGCATGCCTTCGCGCATGCCGATCTGGGCAGCCATGCGGAACGCCTGATCAGACGAATCGACGGAGTGATACGACCCGTCGGTGAGGGTCACGGCGACATCGACCACCGGAAAGCCGAGCGGCCCCTTGCTGAGGTAGTCGACGATGCCTTCTTCGACCGCCGAGAAATAGTTGCGTGGAACCGCACCGCCGGAGATCGTCTCGCTGAACTCGAAACCACCGCCCCGCGGCTGCGGCTTGATGTCGAGCACCACATCGCCGAACTGGCCGTGGCCGCCCGATTGCTTCTTGTGGCGGCCGCGAATGGTGGACGCGCCCCGGATGGTCTCCTTGTAGGGGATCTGCGGCTCGTGCGTGTTGACCGAAATCCCGTATTTGCCGGTCAGCCGTTCGAGCGCGACGCGGAGATGCATCTCCCCCTGGCCCTCGACCACGGTCTCGCCGGTGTCCTGAACATGGGTGACCTTCAGCGAGGGATCTTCCTCGACCGCCTTGGCCAATGCCGAGGAGAGTTTGACCTCGTCCTTGCGCTCGGCCGACGACACGGCGGCGCCGAGCACCGGTTCCGGCGGTGCCAGCTCCAGGATCTGTCGCGGAGCTTGCTTGCCCGTCGACAGCGTCTCGCCGGTCCTGGCGGCGTCAAGCTTGCCGAGACCGACGATCTCGCCGACCGCGGCCGCTTCGCGCTTGTTCGCCTGCTGCCCCATGATCCGGAACACGCCGGACACACGCCCCGCCGGCCCGCCGGGGCCGGTGAGCTCGGCGCCGTCCCCGATCGTTCCGCTGAGCACGCGCGCAATCGAGAGCTTGCCGCCGTGGGTGGTATGGAGCGTCTTCAGGACCTGGACGACGCCGTCGCCGTTCTCGGCGACTCCAAGCCTTGCGCGGGTCTCGGCGATGCCCGGCGATTCGTGGCGGATCGCCTTCAATAGCCGTCCGACGCCGTTGCCCCTGTCGGCCGATCCGATGAGCACCGGACAGATGGCGCCGGCGCGCATTTCCTTGACGAGGTCCTTGAAGATCTGGTCGCGGTCGGGCTGGATATCCTCAAGAAGCTGTTCCATCAGCCCGTCGTCGTAGTCGGCGAGCGTCTCGAGCATGGTGAACCGCGCTTCCGCCTCGCGAGCGCGATCCTCGTCGGTCATGTCGATCAGCTCGCTCGCCGTATGTTCGCGGTAGACGAAGGCGCGCTCCAGCGCGAGATCGATGAAGCCGGTGACGACGTCGTTCTGCCAGACCGGGATATGTCGCAACACCAGCGGCACGCCGCTCGCCGGTTGCAGCATCTCCAAGGTCTGCCGAACGCTGCCGTCGGCCTTGTCGAGCTTGTTGAGGAAAAGGATGCGGGGCACCCCCTTGTCCTCGAGGCTCTTGAGGATGACCTGCAGGGCCGGGATTTTCTTCTCGTCCGCCTCGGCGACCACCACCGCAAGATCGGCGGCCGCCAGCACCGGCTCGGCTTCGAAGGCGAACTCGATGGAGCCGGGGCAATCGAAAAAGGTGAGCGAGTCGCCCATGAAGTTGGTTTCGGCGATGTTCACCTCGACGCTCATCTGGTGCGCGCGCGCTTCAGGCGAGGCGTCTCCGATCGTATTCTTTTCGGCGATCGTGCCCTGTCGCGTGACCGCCCCGGTCCGCGCCAGGATCGCTTCCAGCAATGTGGTCTTGCCGCTGGCGAACGGGCCCACCAGTGCGATGCACCGGGGCCCGGCCACTCTGCCGTTGTTGCCGTCTGACATGGCCCTGCCTCCCCGTACCCGAATTGTTCTTGAGCGCGAACATCCACTCCTTCCCAATCGTCTCAGGGAAAGCGGCGGCTGACAAGGGCGGCGATGACGGACCGGTGTCGCAGCGCGCCAAGCCGCGCGCGGCGCCGGGAGAACTTCAGCGTTCGGTCAGTTCCAGCCGGGTTACGCCGACGGCGAGGTTGAGGCCGGCCTGGGCCTGGACGCTGAGCGGCTGGAGCACGATGCTTTTGTTGGAGCCGCCGACCAGCGCGTTGGCGCCGAGACCGAGAACCACGGTCTCCTCCGCCGAGACGCCGATATACTCGCCGGCAAGCGAATGCGGCACGTAGCCGCTTTGGCCGGCGAACACCACCCAGACGATCACGCTTGCCGCGGTGACGCCGACATCGAGGCCGAACTCGCGGATGCGCCCGCTGTAGTGCTCGGTCCCCGACGCATCGGGCTGGAAGGAACAGTTGATCTTCTCCGAGGACGTGATGAGGAGGCCGATGCTCGCACCGGCGGCGCAGGTCAAAACCCCGGCCTTGACATGCTCGCCGGCGGCGGAAGCCGGCAGCGTCGACCCCGGACCGGCGATGGCGAAGACAGCGGCGACGATCAGCGCGTTGGCTTTCTTTGTGAGTTTGCGGACAAACATACGAAAGGCTCCTTGGGCGAGGTTTGGGTGGGACGCCGGCAATCCGTTGTGCGGTTGGCCATCATCCGCCCGATCGACGGTGATTCCCGCTGCAAGAGTATTGCCCGCTACGCGCCCACCGTACAGCGGTGAGCGCGAGAGTGCGGCGCGTTCACTAACCCTTGATCAACAAAGAGTAAGCGTGCATGTCACGCCCGTGAAGGTGTTCAGACATGCTTAACCCTTACGCGCTCAGCGATGGCGGTCCTCGCGACCTCGGTCTCGCCGACGGCGGCGAAGTTCCGGCCGCGGCGGTGTGGGTTGATCTTCTGCAGCCGAGCGCGGAGGAGGATCATGCCACCGAGAGATTTCTCGGCGCCAGCCTGCCGACGCGGGAGGAAGCCGCCGAGATCGAATTTTCGAGCCGCTTCTACGCGGAGGACGGCGCGGTGTTCATGACCGCGACGGTGCTGACCGGCGTCGACAAGGGCGCCGCGGCGCTCGTCCCGTTGACGATCATCGTCGCCGGCGACCAGCACATCGCCACCCTCCGCTACGATGAGATCCGCGCCATTCGCCAATTCATGGCGCGTGCCGGCAAGCCGGGCAGCGGTTGCGGCTCGGTCCCGGCGGTGTTCCTCGGCCTCATCGAAGCCGTCGTCGACCGCACCGCCGACGTTCTGGAACGGATCAGCGCCGACGTCGACCGCATCAACAGCGGCATCTTCGCCGCCCGCTCGGAGCGGCGCGGCGGCCGGCGTCTCGAACAGCTGATCGGCCATATCGGCATCCAGGGCGACCTCGCCGCCAAGGCCCGCGAGAGTCTCGCCTCGCTCGAGCGGCTGGTCCAGTACGCCAGCCTGACGCTGCCCGGCGCCTTCGCCAAGGGCACCAACAAGAATCGACTGAAGCTGATCGCCCGCGACGTGCGTTCCCTCGAGGACCACGTCAGCTTCCTCTCCAACAAGATCACCTTCCTGCTCGACGCGACGCTTGGTCTGATTTCGGTCGAGCAGAACGAAGTGATCCGGGTGCTGACGGTCGCCGCGACGATCTTCTTCCCGCCGACTCTGATCGGCACCATCTACGGCATGAACTTCGTCGACATGCCGGAGCTCGCCTGGCAGTTCGGCTACCCTCTCGCCATCGGCCTGATGGTCGCCTCGGCGGTACTCCCCTACCTCTATTTCAAGCGGCGGGGATGGCTTTAGCGCCCGCGCCGCTTGTCCCGGTGATAGGTGAGCGCCATCGCGATGCAGTGGCGGAGCGGCTCGACCGGCAACGGCGCGTCAGTATCGAGGAGGACGGCGCGGTTGCCCTCGAAGGTCAGCGCGTCCCTGTAACGCTCACGGAACTGCTCGATCAGGTGGGTCTGGCAGTGGACGTAGAGCGCCACCCGTCCCGGCGCGCCCTTCACCGCGTCGATGCGGATCGTCGTTCCGCTCTTGCTCACGCTGGTCAGGTAGCTCGGCTGCCCCCATTTGAGCGTCTCGTCGACCGAGCCGACCCCGGGTGTCGCCGCCGCCGTCGCGAAGATCAGCGCGCGCAGCCGGAGGAGCTGCGCCCTTGCCGCCGGAGTCGAAGCAGCGAACACGGCGGCCACCGCCTCGTCGAGAAAGGGCTGGTCGGTGATCGTTCGCATAAGGGCTGTCCGCCGCCTCAGACCTTACGGTTCTTGGCGTCCCAGTTCCGCTCGAGGTTGGCGATCAGCGCCGGGCTGAAGTGGCAATAGGCCTGCTCGCGCGCATAGACCGAGGCGTAGCGGCGGAAAAGGTCGAGCGGCTCCTCGCCGACGCGGAAGGCGCGGCGGTTGCCGATGGCGCTGACCACGCCGGCATCGGTCAGCCCGGCGATCACTCCGTCGATCGCTTCGTCCATCGCGTCGGCCGAGGCGATCTCGTCGCAGATCAGCCGCCCCTCCTGGCTGTCGCAGGCGAGCTTGCGCTCGTACTGGATCGCCTCGCGCGCGATGCGGTCGCCGGTGAGCCGCGGCAGGCGGAGGTTGGCGAAGCCGGGGATGATCCCTTCCTTGCGGGCCGGCAGCGTCATGAAGGCGTCGTCGGCGGCGAGAACGTAGTCGGCGACGAGCAGGAGCTGGCAGTGGCCGCCGATGGCGAACCCGTCGACGACCACCACCCACTGCTTCTCGATCCCCCGCCCGCTCACGTCGTCCGGCAACGCCTCCGGCCGGGCGACGCCGCGCAGGAGCTTGTGCACGGCGCCGAGGTCGCGCTTGAGGAACCAGACGAACGGAATCTTGCCGCGATAGAGATGAGTCAGGTTGATGCCGCTGCCGAGGATGCGGCGGCCCCGATATTTCGGATGGTCGACCATGCCGCCCCGGATCACGGCGACCTCGCTCTCCGGATCGAGGATGGCGACATCGACGGCGGTTTCCATCAGGTCGAGCGTCGAATCGTCCTCGGCGTTGAGGAAGCGCGGATTGGCGGCGGTGACCAGCACCGCCTTGCCCTTGCGCTCCAACTTCACCGGCCCGAGGTCGAGGACGCCGCGGGCGACGAACCGGGCGAGATGCTCGGCACTCTCCGGACGCGGCAGCAGCATCGCGTGGCAAAGGTGCATGCCCGTCCCTTCCACGCCAAGCACGTTGGCGAGAAAGATGCCCTGGTCGATTTCGAGACCTTCCTTTTCGCCCTGGTTGACCGCCGCCTCGGCGGCGACCTCTTCCTCTGAGGGGGTAAGGCCGGGGATCGCCGCCGCCGCGGCGAAGACCAACTCCTCCAGCCTGACATGGCGGCCGCGCCGGTCGGTCAGCTCGTCATAGACCGCCTCCGCATGAACGGAGAGGAACCGTTCGCGGCTCTCCCGGGCGGTGGCGAGAATCGCGCTTGCCGCAGCCGCTTGCACCGGGCTGCGTCGCGGCTTTGGCGGCAGCGATGCGAGGAGCGCGGTGCTGCGCTGCCAGAAGCCCGAATAGCGGTGGCGGTCGGTGGCGAGATCGGCCGTGCGCGTCGGCTCGAAGGTGATCCATTCGTCGACCGCCTCGGCATCGAGGCCGGCGGCGACCAGACGATTCGAAACGGTGTTGGCCACTGCGTCCATGGCTGTCGTCCCCGCGGTTCACTTCTTCGCCCTGAGATCGATCACCCGTATGGCCTTGCCCTGCGATCGCTCGACAGCGCCCGGCGCGACGACCCCCACCGCACCGGTCACGCCGATATGCACCGGCCACTTGCCCGTTCGATCGGCTCGAGTTCATCGAGCGCGCTCATGGCACGCCACCCCTCTGCTGACGGGCGATCCTATGCGGTTCGAGGCGCGTCGTCCAAAACGCGGCCGCGCTTCTGATTCCAGCGTCGGGCGGAGGCCTCTCAGCGGGCGAGATGGCGCGCCTATCGCAGTCTCGCGCAGAAGCGCTGGATACGACGGCACGCCTCCTCCAGCGCCTCGGTCGCTGTCGCGTAGGAGATGCGGAAGAACGGCGACAGCCCGAAGGCCGAGCCGTGGACGACCGCAACGCCTTCCTCCTCCAGAAGCGCGGTGACGAAGTCCTCGTCGCTGTGGATCGTCGTGCCGCCGACACTCTTCTTGCCGAGCGTGCCGGCGCAGGAGGGAAAGACGTAGAACGCCCCTTCCGGCCTAAGGCACGAGATGCCGGGAGCCTGGTTCAGCATCGACACCGCCAGGTCGCGCCGCTCGCGGAACACCTCGCAGCTCTTCGGGATGAAGTCCTGCGGCCCGTTCAACGCCTCGACCGCCGCCCACTGCGAGATCGACGACGGGTTGGTGGTCGACTGCGACTGGAGCTTGGCCATCGCCTTGATCAGCATGGTCGGCCCGGCGCCGTACCCGATCCGCCAGCCGGTCATCGCGTAGGCCTTGGACACGCCGTTCAGCGTCAGCGTCCGCTCCTTCAGCGCCGGCTCGATCTCGGCCGGCGTCGTGAAGACGAAGTCGTCATAGACGAGGTGCTCGTACATGTCGTCGGTGAGCACCCAGATGTGCTTGTGCTTCATCAACACGTCGGTGAGCGCCTTCAGGTCGTCGCGCGTATAGGCGGCGCCGGAGGGGTTCGACGGCGAGTTGAGGATCAGCCACTTCGTCTTGGCGGTGATCGCCGCCTCCAGTGCTTCGACCGAGAGCTTGAACCCGGCCGCCTCCGTCGTCCGCACGATGACGGGGGTGGCACCGGCAAGCGCGACGATCTCCGGATAGCTCACCCAATAGGGCGCCGGGATGACCACCTCGTCGCCGGGGTTGAGCGTCGCCATCAGGGCGTTGAACAGCACCTGCTTGCCGCCGGTGCCGACGCTGATCTCCTCCGGCTTGTAGTCGAGGCCGTTTTCCCGCTTGAACTTGGCGGCGATGGCCGCCTTCAGCTCCGCGATGCCGTCGACCGCGGTGTACTTGGTCTTGCCCTCGCGGATGGCGCGGATCGCCGCGTCCTTGATGTTGTCCGGCGTGTCGAAATCGGGCTCGCCGGCGCCGAGGCCGATCACGTCGCGACCGGCGGCCCGCAGTTCCCGTGCCTTGTCGGTGACGGCGATCGTCGCCGACGGCTTGATGCGCGACAGGGAGTCGGCAAGGAAAGCCATCTTCGTCTGCTCCGTTGGCGGAAGGCGCGCGGACCCTAGTGCGGTGCAGCAGGAATCTCAAGTTCCGCACTGCTCGATCGACCGGTTCCTGTCTTTGTTCAATTCCGTTGATCGATTCGAGCAACGAAAGGAATTGGAACGACACCCGCACCACCGCTACCCTCGGCGGAGACATTCGGGGGAGCCGTGGCCGAACCCTATATCCTCTATTCGATGCAGGAATTGGGCAACTGCTACAAGGTCCGCCTGCTCCTCCGTCTCCTCGACCTGCCGTTCAGGTTGGTCGAGACCGACCCGCGCACCGGCGTCACGCGGTCGCCCGATTTCCTCGCCCTCAATCCGAACGGCCGCGTACCGCTCCTCGTTCGGCCCGACGGGCAGAAGCTGTCGGAATCGAACGCCATCCTCCTTCACCTCGCCGAGGGAACGCGGTTTCTGCCGGCCGACACCTACGATCGCGCTGTCTGCTACCAGTGGCTGTTCTTCGAGCAGTACGAGCATGAGCCGACGATCGCCGTCGCCCGCTCCGTTCTCCACATCTATCCGGACCGGCGCGGCAAGGCGACCGCCGAACAGATCGCCGATTGGCAGACCAAGGGCCACCGGGCGCTGGCCGTGATGGAAAAGCGGCTCGCTGGCAACGACTGGCTCGCCGGCACGGCTTATTCCGTCGCCGACATCGCGCTCCATGCCTATACGCACGTCGCCGGCGAGGGCGGCTTCGACCTCGATCCCTATCCCGGCATCCGCGCCTGGCTCGATCGCATCGCGGCGGGGCCCGGTCACGTCGGTATCGATTGGCGGCCTGCGACCTAGGGTCGGGACCCATAAACAGAGCGAAACATTAAGGTGACGGCTCCGGGCTCGTGGCGGCCATTTGCGCAGCGACCTAGAGTGCTAGAATGATAGAAATTGCGCGCTATCGCTTCCGTGCTGCGACGATGGCCGACCTCGGCCTTTTGGCAGGTTGGCAAAAGGCTTCGCATGTTAGCCTTTGGTGGAATAGCGACGCTCCCTTTGACGAAGAGAAACTGGCTGACCCCCGCGTGTCGCGCTGGATCGTCTCGTTTGGTGAAAGACCATTTGCTTATATGCAGGATTATGCCGTGCATGGATGGCCACAGCATCATTTCGACTATCTTCCCGACAGATCCCGGGGGATCGACCAATACATCGGCGAACCCGACATGATCGGAAAAGGTCACGGCACGAGGTTTATCGGGCAGCGTATGCAAGAATTGTTTGGACAGGGGGTTCCGGCCCTGGCAACCGACCCGAGCCCAAAAAACAAGAGGGCGATCTCGGTATACGAGAAGCTGGGATTCCGTATCGTGGGGCCAGCCAAAGAAACGCAATGGGGCACCGTCCTACCGATGGAGGCATGGGCCGTGTCCTAGGCGCGGCCCCAGGAAGGGGATTCCGTTGACGGCGGGTTTGTGATTTACGGTCTCCGAAGGAGACTACCGATGAATTGCGATTACTTCTGGCTCACTGAGGATTAGTTTGCTCGGCTGGAGCCACTGCTTCCGACGGATACGCGTGGCAAGCCGCGGGTCGATGATCGCCGGGTGATCAGCGGCATCGTGCACGTGCTGAAGTCGGGCGGTCGTTGGGTTGATGCGCCATCAATCTACGGACCTCACAAGACCCTCTACAATCGGTTCGTCCGATGGGCTGCCAAAGGTGTTTGGGTCGACATCTTCCATGCCTTGGCCTCAGCTGGTGAACCACCGGCACAGGTTCTGATCGACTCCTCGGCGGTGAAGGCGCTAAGCCCGCGTTGCCTATTGCCGGGCCGGCGGCTCGGGCGGCGTCTCGGCCAGCGTCTTGAGGCGGGCAAGCCCGCGCTCGTAGTCGGGGCCGACCAGGCCGTCGAACATCAGCCCGAAATAGCGGTCGACGGGGTTGAAGCCGAGATCGGTCGAAAATTTCCAGGCGACCTTGGTACCCGCGCTGTCCGGCTCAAGATCGATCCAGGTGGTAGCGGTGCCGCGGTCGGTGAACTCGAGCGAAATCTCGACCTCTTTGTTGGGGTCGAGGCGCTGGACGGTCATCGAACCCGAGCCCACCTCGGGTTTGTCGCTTTTCCAGTGGAAGGTCTGGCCGACGCCGTCGGTCGGGCCGGTAAAGGTATAGGCCGCATTGGGGTCGCGATCGAACCATGGCGACCAGTCGTTGAACCGCCGCAGGTCGCTGACCAGCGGGAAGACCGTCGCCGCTGGCTCGGCGATCTCGATCGAGCGGCTCACCACCGGATGGCGCGGCATGAAGAAAGCGCCCGCCACGACCACGACGATGACGATGCCGACCCCTACAGCGACCCATCTGACGATCTTTTTGGCCATACCCGCTCCGCCGCCGGTCCGTCACCGACTCAAACCGGCGAACGGCGCATCATAGGCCGGCGACGCCGGCGGTCGCGACTGTCTCTTGCCTCTCCGCACAAGAAAAAGGGAGGCGCCGAGGCGCCTCCAGTTTCCGTTCCGTCGGGTTCTCATCCAGCGGATGAGCCTGTAAGGGCGTCCGGTCTGGCGCCGGACTGCCCGAATTCGAAAAATGCGCAAGTCGTCCGGATCAGCCCGGATACCAGACCTTGCGCGGATCGTCGGGCGATCGTTCGTAGCTCCACGCCGATTCGATAAGTCTTTGAAGATCGTATTCCGGCCGCCAGTCGAGGCTGAACTTGGCCTTGCTGTTGTCCATCCAGTTGGAGTGATACGGACTCGGAATCTCGATGGCATCGAGGCCGCGCGTCCGCTTCAGGTAGTCGGCGACTTCGCCGTAGTCGACAGGGCGGTCCATGCAGATGTTGAAGAGCTGGCGCTCGGCCCGCGGGTTGTCGAGCGCCGCCATGATCGCTTCCACCAAGTCCGCGACATGGACAAAGTTCCGCTTCAGCGGCCGATCGTCGGCGTCGAGCAAGAGCGGCACGGTACCGCTTTGATGGTAGCGCCGGGCATCCGCCTCGGGGACCAGCGTCTTCCAATCAGGTCCGCCGAACACGTCGTCACCGAAGGAGAGCGTGTAGCGGAAGTCGTCCTTCTCCATGATCCACGGCGCGCGCAGGCAGCAGTGGTTGACGCCGTACTGGACGCCGGATTGCTCGAGCATCACTTCCTCAAGCACCTTCGACAGCGCGTAGCAGCCCGGATAGGCCATGTGCGGCGTCGCCTCGGTCACCGGCCCGTCGTGCCGGTAGAAGAAATGGCCGACGCCGGCATCGCCGCCGATGAGAATGAACTGTTGCGCCGTCGGGCTGGCGCGAAAGGCTTCGAGCAGCCAGAACATCCCCTTGACCGTCACGTCCATGACCTCGTCCGGCGTCTCCTTGCAGGTCGCAAGATGGACGACGTGGGTGACGTCCGCCATCGCCCGCTCGGCTACGCGGCGATCGGCGATCGAGCCTTTCACGACCTCGATCCGGTCAGTCTCGTCGAGAACGCGATTGTGGCAAAGAGCACGGATGCGCGTGTCGGCGTGGTGTGGATCACCCGACAG
Source organism: uncultured Alphaproteobacteria bacterium (assembly GCA_963759235.1). Taxonomy (GTDB): domain Bacteria; phylum Pseudomonadota; class Alphaproteobacteria; order Rhizobiales; family Kaistiaceae; genus Bauldia. The sequence goes on from CAVWYO010000007.1 coordinate 152,954, forward strand.
CCGAGCGACGAAATTCCGCCCGACCTTCCCGGTCGCGCCCGTCACCAGCACCAGCATTGTGTTTCCTCCCGGCACCTAGCTAATATCGATGAGGTGCGGCAGTCAACGCCATTTTATCATACGAAAGACGATCGGCGGCGACCGACGCGCCGGTTCGGCGTCGACCAGTCGGCCCATCCGCGCGCGAGTCTCGCGCGCCGCGACGAAACGGCCATTACCGCCGTGCCGCTCTCTTCGCATGGCCAGCCAAGCCGTTGCATGGCCGGGCACGATGGACGGCGCGTGCCCGGCTGTTCATTTGTCCGACATAAAGGGGGCGCGCACCGTCGGCAGTTAGGCCGGCAGGCCGATCCAGGCGCTGCCTTACGGAGCGCGTGCTGCATTTCCAAGGCCGGCAACCGGGCGGGGCAATGTGAGCGCCGACGCTCGGTCCTCGGGAGCTGTCGGTCGGTTGGCCGCCGTTGCCATGGCGTTCTGAATTGGGTTGGGTATTCCCTTTCCGGATCGCCAATATTATCACCTCGCTATTAGTTGCCCTCGAAACACCGGGAGTGAACGCAACCTCATGGACCAGAGCGCGCAGGCGCCGAAGCGGCGGGACCGCAGAGCGCCGACGGGTCGGGGGGCTGCCCGAGTCAACGGCAAGCGCGTGACCATGACGGACGTTGCCCGTCTCGCCGGCTGCTCGCAGTCGACGGTTTCGGTCGTCCTCAACAATACGCCCGGAATCCGCATCTCCAAGGAGACTCGCGACCGCGTCATCACCAGCGCCAAGAAGCTCGGTTACGAGATCGTCCCCGGCCATGTCGCGCTGAGCGACCGGCCGCGCCAGATCGGTATCGTCTTCGATCGGATCGCCACCAGCCCGGAGGCCGTGGTGTCGATCGACGGCGCGCGCGAGGCGGCTTGGACCACCGGCCACGTGGTCACCATCGCCCAGACCCTCAACGACGCCGAGATGGAGCCCATCACCCTCCGGGCGATGCTCCGAAACGGCGTCGGGGCGTTGATCTACGCAACGATCATGACCCGCAAGGTCGAAGTGCCGTCGCCGCTCTATTCGGCCCGCATGCCGGTGCTCCTCCTCAACTGTTATTCCGACGACCGGGCCTTCCCGAGCGTGTGTCCGGGCGAGGTCGCCGGCGGCCATCGCGCCACCGACGCGTTGATCGGCGCCGGCCATCGCCGCATCGCCATCATCACCGGCGAAATGTGGATGGACGCCGCCCGCGACCGCCTGCGCGGCTATCGCCAGGCGCTCGCCACCGCCGACATTCCCTACGATCCGCGGCTCGTCCGCGAGGGAAATTGGCAGACCAGCGCCGGCTATGAGCACACGCACGCGCTGATGAGCCTCGCCGACCCGCCGACGGCAATCTTCTGCTCCAACGACCGCATGGCGGTCGGCTGCTACGAGGCGCTCAAGGAGACCGGACGGGCGATCCCCGACGATGTGTCGGTGATCGGCTACGACGACGAGGAGGTCGCCCGCCACCTGTCGCCGCAGCTGACGACGCTGGTGCTTCCCCACCGCGAAATGGGACGCTGGGTCATCGAGCGGGCCTTGTCGATGGGGTCCAGCGCCGCGACCGGCAAGTACACCATCGCCAAGCTGGAATGTCCGTTGATCGAGCGCGATTCGATCCGGGAAATCACGCGCTAGCTTCCCCGGTCGCGCCGGAACGCCTGCCCGTGCGCTGCGCGGCGACCAGATCGCCTCCGTCGCGGATGAAGCCCCTGCCCGCCCACTCCAAACGTCGTATTGTCGTCTCTCGCGGCAACGACGGTCGGGACAAGCCGCGAGCGGGAGAAGGACATTGGCGCAGTTCGCGAATATGACCGAAGGGTTGAGGTTCCGCATCGTCCTCCGCCCCGGCGTTGCAATCGGCCCGGGAAAGGCGGACCTGCTCGAAGCGATCCGCGACACGCGCTCGCTGACCGCGGCCGCCCGCCGCTTCAAGATGAGCTACAAGCGCGGCTGGAGCCTGGTGCAGGAGATGAACGCCACCTTCAAGTCCCCGCTGGTCGAAACCGAAAAGGGCGGATCGGGCGGTGGCGGTGGCGCCCGTCTCACCGAGCTCGGCGAATACGTCTTGGCCCGTTATCGCCAGATGGAGGCCGATGCCGAAACGGCGATCGAAGCCGGCATCGCCGACCTCCGCAAGCATCTCGCCAGGCCGGCAAGGCGCCGCAAGTCCGATTGATTTATCGATCGGTACGTGCTGACATATCGCTCGATATTTCCGCTGAGCCATATCGAGGATAGCTGATGCATGCTTCTATTTCACGCCGACTGCTGCTTTGCCTGCCGATCGCCGCCGTCGTGGCAGGGCTGTCCGCGCCGGCTCCCGCTTTCGCCGACGACGTAATCGTTTTCGCCGCGGCGAGCCTGAAGAACGCCCTCGACGATACGGTCGGCCGCTATCGGCAGGAGACCGGCAAGACCGTGCTCGTCAGCTATGCCGCGACATCGACGCTCGCCAAGCAGATCGAGCAGTCGGCGCCCGCCGACATCTTCTTCTCCGCCGACATGGATTGGATGGACTATGTCGAGAAGCGCGGACTGATCCGCTCCGACACGCGGCACACGCTTCTCGGCAATCGCATCGTCCTCGTCGCGCCGCGCGACTCCTCCGCCTCCGTCGATCTCGCCGCCGGCGTGAACATCGCCGCTCTGCTCGGCCCGGACGGGCGTCTCGCCATGGCCAACACCGATTCGGTCCCGGCCGGCAAATACGGCAAGGCCGCGCTCCAACGCCTCGGTGCCTGGGATCAGGTGGCCGGCCGTATCGTCCAGGCCGACAACGTCCGCACCGCGCTTGCTTACGTCGCGCGTGGCGAAGCACCTTTGGGCATCGTCTACGCCACCGACGCGGCCGCCGAGCCGGCCGTCAAGGTCGTCGCCGTCTTTCCCGACGACAGCCACCCGCCGATCCTCTACCCGGTGGCGATGGCGACCGCCTCGACCAATCCCGATGCCCGCGCCTTCTTCGACTACCTGCTCTCCGCCGCGGCGCGGCCGGCCTTCGAACGGCAAGGCTTCACCGTCGTCGATCCGGGCACCTAAGTCGCCGACGCATGCTCGAACCGCTGACCCCGCAGGAATGGTCCGCCATCGAGCTTAGTCTCCGCGTCGCGGTCACCGCGGCGCTCTGCGCGCTGCCGCTCGGCCTGCTGGTCGCCTACATCCTAGCGCGTTTCCGCTTCCCCGGCCGGGCGCTGTTCGACGGGATCGTCCACCTTCCTCTGGTCATGCCGCCGGTGGTGACCGGCTATCTCCTCCTGCTCGCTTTCGGCCGGCGCGGACCGGTCGGTATATTCCTCGAGAAGACCTTCGGCATCGTCTTCGCCTTCAATTGGACGGGGGCGGCGCTCGCCGCCGGCATCATGGGTTTCCCGTTGATGATCCGCGCCATGCGCCTGTCGCTCGAGGCGATCGACCGGCGCTATGAGGCGGCGGCGGCGACGCTTGGCGCCGGCCGCCCAATCGTGCTCCTCACCATCACCTTGCCGCTGATGCTCCCGGGCATCCTTGCCGGCACGGTCCTCGCCTTCGCCCGCGCCCTTGGCGAGTTCGGTGCAACCATCACCTTCGTCGGCAACATCCCCGGCGTCACCCAGACGATTCCGACGGCGATCTACACCTATACGCAGGTACCTGGCGGCGAGGTGCCGGCGCTTCGGCTCACCGCGATTTCCGTCGTCATCGCCTTTGCCGCGATCCTCGCCTCCGAAGCTTTGGCGCGGCAGGTCGGCCGCCGGGTGCTCGGCCAATGACGCTTACCGTCGACGTCGAGAAACATGTCGGAAGATTTTCGCTGACGGCGCGCTTCGCCAGCACCGGGCGGGTGACCGCCCTCTTCGGCCGCTCCGGCGCCGGCAAGACGACGCTGGTCAATCTGATCGCCGGTCTGATCCGGCCCGACCGCGGCGTTATTGCCGCCGACGGCGACGTGCTGGTCGACACCGACGCCGGAACCTGGATCCCCGCCCATCGCCGCCGGGTCGGCTATGTCTTCCAGGAAAGTCGCCTGTTTCCGCACCTCTCGGTAAAGGGCAACCTGCTCTACGGGCGGCGCCTCACTGCGCGGACCAGGCGCTGGGGCTCGGTCGAAACGATTGTCGACCTTCTCGGCATCGGCCATCTTCTCGACCGCCGGCCCGGCGGCCTTTCCGGCGGCGAGAAGCAACGCGTCGCCATCGGCCGTGCCCTGCTTGCCAGCCCGAGGCTCCTCCTGATGGACGAGCCGCTTGCCTCGCTCGACGAGGCGCGCAAGGCCGATCTTCTGCCGTATATCGAGCGGCTGCGCGACAGCATGCGGCTGCCGATCGTCTATGTCAGCCATGCCATCGACGAGGTCGCCCGCATCGCCGACACGTTGGTGCTGGTCGATGCCGGCACCGTGGTCGCGACAGGGCCCGTCAACGACATCCTGGCCCGCGCCGACCTCCGGCCCCTCACCGGCCAGCAGGAGGCAAGCGTCGTCCTGACCCTGCGGGTCGCCGGCCCGGGCGCCGACCCCGACATCACCGTTCTGGAGCATCCGGCCGGCCGCCTGTCGGTGCCGCGGCTCCATCAGCCGGCCGGAACCGAGGTCCGGCTGCGCGTGCGAGCCCGCGACGTCGCCCTCGCCGTCGGCGCCCTCGGCAACCTTTCCATCCGCAATCGGCTCGCCGCCACCGTGACCGCCATCGCCGGCGGCGCGCCACCGATGGTCGAGGTCAGCCTCGACGCCGCCGGCATGCCGCTCATCGCCGAGATTACCCGCGGCGCGGCGCGGTCGCTCGACATTCGGCCCGGCCAGGCGGTAACCGCGCTGATCAAGTCGGCGGCCTTTGATCGCATGTCATTCGGGCCGGCGGGTGGGGTAGCGACGAAAATTTAAGGGAGAACCGTGTAAGGGCGGTTCACTTTCGCAATCGTGCCGCTACACTTGGCCGCGGGAGCTGGGCAGCATGAGCGTTTCACCCCCCTCGGCGGGATTGCGCCGGGCCGCGCGCGTCGCGGTGTCAACCGTGCTCGCCTTCGGCATGAGCGCCGGCGCCGTGGCGGAAGTCCGCACCAGCACGCAGATCCACTCGTACTACGTCAGCGGTACGAATGCCCGCTCGCTGGTTTCCTACATGCGTTCGCACCCGTTTCACGGCGACGGAGGCGACGCCGTCGCCAATGTCAGGCCGAGCTACCGGCTGTCGGCGTCGACCACGATAAGCGGCGGCACCTGCCGGGCAAGCCGGGTTACGCTGAGCATCAGCTTCGTGATGACCCTGCCGCGGGCACGCAGCGCCTCGTCGATGTCGGCGAGCACGCGCGGCGCGTGGAACAGCTTCACTGCCTTCGCCAGCCGGCACGAGAACACCCACAAGAGCATTTATGTCCAGTGCGGCAATGCCTTTGTTGCCCGCGCGCAGCGGCTGACGGCCAGCAACTGCGCCGGCCTGCAGGCGTCGATCCGCCGGCTGCTTGAGACGGAAAAACGCGCCTGCGAAATCCGGCAGCGCGCCTTCGACCGCAGCGAATACCGCCGCCTGTCCGGGCTCAGCCTGTTCCAGCTGGCAAAGTCGTCCCGGTAACGGCGACCGAAGCCTCGTTACCGGGACGCCTGCGCTCGGTCACGCCCCACTACACTCGCCGAGCAGCACTTCGTTTGGCCTTGTCGCATTCTCCGGGGCGAAGAGAGTGCGCATCGTTTTCCTGAGAATGCTTCAGGAACAGTTTCCCGGCAGCTTGCCGCTGCCGCCGACCACGGTGACCTTCACCGACGCGACGCCGGAGTGGATCATGCCGAGCCGTTCGGCAGCGCCCTGGGTGACGTCGATCACCCGGCCACCGACGAAGGGACCGCGATCGTTGATACGCACGACGACCGACCGTCCATTCGCCAGATTGTCGACCCGCACCATTGTCCCGAAGGGGAGGCTCCGGTGTGCGGCCGCGAGGGTGCCGGCATTCATCCTTTCACCACTCGCGGTACGTGAACCCGTCTTGTACCAGGAGGCCTTGCCGCACTGGCTGGAGGCCTCCGCTTGACTTCCAAAACCAACCATCGCCGAAAACACAACGACAGCCACTCCAAACGCGCCGATGCGCGATTTTACTAACCCCACTCTTCACTAGTCCCGTCCCGAGAACCGCATCGAACATACGCGATGCGTCCCCCCGGCCCCGATCGCCGCATCGACGCCGGTGACGACGAAACGACCCGGGCTTTGTTCGGGCGGAATGGGGCGCCAATGCGGCCCCGAAGTCACCGTTGGAATCAGTCGGTTAGGTTGCGTGAACGGAGCATGTCGCCGCCACTGGCGGAGCGGCATTTGACTGACCGGACAAGATGTTCTCTGTTCCCCGGCATCCTTGGTTTCGGAGGCCAGAATGACCCTTGATCGCAGAAGCCTGCTCAGACTGTCGGCGGCCGGCGCCGCGGCGTTGGCGATGGGCGGACGCACGGCGTTTGCCGCGCCCGGTCCGATCGACGAAGTCCAATCCAGCGCGCTCGGCTATTTCGGCAAACACGGATTCACCGAGCTGCCGCCGCTCAGCCTGATCACCGGCGACGCCTTCAACGGCGGGCTTCGCTATGACGAGACGGACAACGGCAATTCGTCCGACGCGATTATCCGCATACAGCCGGCGGCGCGGGTGGACGACATCGCCGACAGGTCGCTGCCGGGCGTGCTTGCCCTCTTCAACATCATCGGCCTGCGCGACCCCGCTCCCGACGACAATACGTTGCTGTCGCGGGTGATGGACTTCCTGACGAACGTGCGACAGCTCGATCCCGGCCGGATGCTGTTCGTTTCGACCGAACTGCTGCGCCCGCACCTCGACCGCATCGACGGCATAGGGGTTGACCAGGTCATCGAACGCCCGATGGACGAAGCGAAGGCGGCCGGCGACGGCTCGGGCTACTTCGCGCCCGCCGGGCATCCGTTGCAGCCGGCTTACCCAACGGCCAGCATCCACTACCCGATGCCCGGCATCGAGCCGGACCCGTCGCCCACCTACCCGCCCGAGGGCTATATCGAGATTGCCGAGATCGGCCTGCCGTCGCCCGACGGGACGGGGGACACCGGCGCCGGCATCGGCCTCGAGCGGGTGGCGATGGCGGAGGGCGAGGACGTTCCCGACTTCGAGCGGACCCTCCTCAACCTGTTGCGGCTCATCGAGGACGAAGCGGCGCGCACCGGCAAGCCGCTCCCCGACGGCTACACCAAGTTCGCCTCGCTCTGATCGGCTTCGTCGCAATCAGCCGCCGCGCCGATGCGACATCCGCGGTCGGAGCCGAAGAGAATCGCCAGGTCCGACGAGGGAACCCATGAAACCGATCGCTGCGCTATTGGCATCGCTTGCCCTCGCCTGCGCCGCCGTTGCGTCCGCCGCCGAAGACAATGCCGACCAGGCCGCGTCGACCGCCGATCGGCCCGCCTGCACCGCGGCGGAGGTCGAGACGGCGGCCGGCATGGTGTGCGGCCTGGCGCTCGACGCCGATGCCGCCGACGGCAGCGGCCTGCGCACGGTCGACGCCTATCTCGGCATTCCCTACGCCGAGCCGCCGACCGGCGCCAACCGCTGGCGCCCGCCGAACCCGCCGGCGGAGCATGACGACGTTCTCGAGGCGACCGCCTTCGGCGCGATCTGCCCGCAGGTCGAGCCCTCTCCGAAGAAGGTGGCGCAGAGCGAGGACTGCCTCAGCCTCAATGTCTGGACGCCGCACTCGGGATCGACCGGGACCGAGTCCGCCCTGCCGGTGATGGTCTTTATCCACGGCGGCAGCTTCATCGACAGTGGGAGCTCGCTGCCCGTCTATGACGGCCGCTATCTGGCGGCGACGGGACGGGTGGTGGTCGTTACGCTCAACTACCGGCTCGGCGCGCTCGGCTTTCTCGCCGGCATCGACGATCTTGCCGGCAATTACGGCTTCCTCGACCAGCAGTTCGCCCTGCGCTGGGTCCGCGACAACATCGCCCGTTTCGGCGGCGATCCGCAAAAGGTGACGCTGTTCGGCCAGAGCGCCGGCGCCATGTCGGTCGGTCTGCATCTCGTCGCCCCGGGCAGCCGCGATCTGTTCCGCGCGGCGATCATGGAGAGCAACCCCTACGGCATCCCTTTCAAGACGCCCGACATGGCGGTGCGGTTCGCGAATTCGCTGCGGCTCAAGCTCGGCTGCCTGCTTGATTCGCTCGCTTGTCTGCGCCGCCAATCGGCCGAGGCGATCGTGTCGGAACAGTCATCGCTGATGCTCACCATAGACACCGCCCTTTCCGGCTTCGCCGGCGAACTAGCCTGGGGGCCGGTGGTCGACGGCACGGTGATCCCCTCCCAGCCGGTGGCGACTCGGATCGACAAGCCGGTGCTTCTCGGCACCAACCTCAATGAGGGGGTGTTCTTCGCCTCCGGCGAGAGGCTGCCGTGGTTCGGCACCAAGGAAGTCCCCAAGATCGAGTACGAAGCGCTGGCCGATCTTCTCTTCCCGTCCAGCGGCCGGACCGAGATCCGCGACAACCCGCGCTACCGGCCACAGGCGGGCAACGATACCGATGCGATGGCCCACGTGCTGACCGACTATCTGTTCACCTGCCCCAACCGCCTGGTGATGGAGCAGGCGGCGGCACCGGTCTACGGTTACCAGTTCACCCACGTGCCGTCGTTCGACGTGTGGCCGGCGATCACGCTCTGCGCTCCGGCTGAGAAGAAGGTGTGCCACACCTTCGAATTGCCCTTTGTCTTCGGCAATCCGACCACGGTGACCCGGCAACTGACGCCGCCCGACGACTATTTCACCCTTGCCGAGCGCGCCCTGTCGGAACAGATGGCGGAATACTGGATCCGCTTCGCCGAGACCCTCGACCCCAACGGCGACGAGGCGCCGAACTGGCCCAAGTTCACCCGGCAGGCGCCGGTGCGGCAGATTCTCGATACGACGATCGCCCAGAAGACCGACCTCGACGCCAACTGCGCGGCGTGGAACGCGGTCGGCTATGAGGCGCCAGGCATCCTCGCCCGCGCCCTCCACGCGCTGTAAGGCCACCGGTCGTCACGCCACCCGCTCGATCAGCGCCATTGCCGCCGCCGGCGCCCGCACCTTGGCGCCGGAGATCATGTAGACGAAGACGTCGCGGTCCGCTTTCGGCCGCGCCTCGCCGGCAATGCGGTCGAGCCCGTCCGGCACGCCGCCGGCGGCGAAGGTCTTCGCCCGCGCTGCCCAGAGGTCGAGATCCTTCGCGGCATAGCCGGTCTCGACATCGGCCTGGGTGCGCTGCAGGCGGAGATAGACGAACGGCGCGGTGACGTCGGCGATCGCCGGGTAGTCGTCGGAATCGGCATAGACCACCGCCACCTGGTGGGTGCGTAAGAGGTCGACGAATTGCGGCACCAGGAAGCTTTTGCTGCGCACCTCGACCGCGTGACGGAGCGGGCGGCCGGCCTTCTCCTTCGGCAGGAGCGCCAGGAAGGCACCGAAGTCGGCGGCGTCGAACTTCTTGAACGGCGCGAACTGCCAGAGCAGCGGGCCGAGCTTATCGCCGAGCTCCAGGACGCCGCTCCCGAAGAACCAGTCGACCGCCTCGCCGACCCCGGCGAGCACCTTGGCGTTGACCACCGCGCGGTGGCCCTTGACCGAGAAGACGAAGTTTTCCGGCGTTTCGTCGCGCCACTTGGCGAAGCTCTTGGCCGACTGGGTGCGGTAGAAAGTGCCGTTGATCTCGATAGTGGTGAGGTGCTCGCCGGCGTATTTCAGCTCGTCCGCCTGCTTCAGCCCCTCCGGATAGAAGGCGCCGCGCCACGGCGCGAAGGTCCACCCGCCGATACCGACCCGGATCATGACTTGCCTCCCTCGCTGTCCACGCCGCCGCGGGCGATTCGCTCGCTGACGGCGCGGCGGATTACAGGATAGACCGTGGCGCGGAGAAAGGCGTCATGCTCGGCCATGCAGTCGACATCGACGCCGGCGCACCGTCGCCCGCGACGACAGGCAAGGCGATGGCATCGCTTCCATACGCCGGGCAACGTTTTGTACTTGCTGCGCCATATCCAGTGTGGAAGCAATCGTCGCTGTCATGTCTGTCACAATTGAAGCCGAGAGGGTCTGATGAAACGAGCCGTTGCAGTCCGCCGCCTTGCCACGCTGACCTGCATCCGTGGTGTGATCTTCGCCGCCGCCATGTCGATGTCGCTGCTTGCGGTGCCAACTCAGTCTCACGCCGCCACCACCGACCAACAAGACGGCATCCGGATGATGCTCAAGGTGGAGATTCCACCCGAGGGGGGCAACCAGGCGATCAAGGCGGGACAGCAGGGCGCGATCTTCGAGGCGCTGATCGAACAGATCAAACCCGAGGCAGTATATTTTACCCAGGAAAACGGACTGCGCACCGTCTACTTCGTCTACACAATCCACAATACGACCGACTTCGCCGCTATTCATGAACCTCTGATCCAGGGGTTCGGCGCGCGCGTCTACGACATACCGGCGCTGACCTGGGACGAACTCAAGCAGGCGTTCGAGGGGATGGGCGAGAAGCCATAGGGCGCGGGGGCGGGTCCGCCTTCCTCGTCAGGTGAGCCGCCGTCGAGCATTAGCAGGGCGCGTCCCGGGGTGAGGACGTTGCGGAGCCCTGCTTTTGGGGAGGGGGATAACGGACGAGTATGCCCGGTTGGGGGACTGCCCCGCGCCGTTAACATGGGTTCGAGTGCGAAATACCTTCACCCGTCGTCCTCCGGCTTGACCGGAGGACCGTTCGTAGCCTGCATTCCGGCATGGCGTATTACGTCTACGTGATGACGAACCGCCCCTTTGGGACGCTCTATGTCGGCGTCACCAACGACCTTGCGCTAATCTGCCAGCGAAAGTGGGGCATTGCTTGCTCGTCCTCCCGGAGGCCTCGTTCATGTTATGTTCAAAAGTGGTGATTCGCGCCACACGGCGAGAGATCGAAACGATGACCGAACGAAGAAGTAAATTTCGACCAAATCTAGCCATCTTCGGCGTTGTGCGAGAAAATCCAGGTTGGCTATACATAATTCGAAACGGCTGTCTCTTGAAGATTGGAAAGACTACGAATGCTTTCAAACGACTATTTAGAGACGCAAGGACGTGGCTTCCGGATATGGAAATCATTGGAATCAAGCCTTTTTGGAATATTCATTCACTTGAGCGCAAAATGCTCTGCGGGCTTGCCCAGTACCAGTACGGAGGGGAGTGGCATAAGTTTCCGACGACTTAAGAAAGTGATTTCCTCATTGAAGGGTTCAAAGAATTTTACGAAGAAGATAGAGATATGAACTCAGTTGATTTCATATACTGGATAAATAGCTCTGGTATGAGCGAATTGATAATGGAACAGAATAGCCGACAGATTTCGCTTCGTCGTTGGCAACGAGAAGCAGGGGCGGGATAGGGCTTGCTCCAGCGTTTCTGTAAGCGGCAAGCGCTCCTCTGGTCAAGCCGGAGGACAACGGGGTCGGAACGGTTGTGGCTATCGCCCGACCTGAGATACCTGTGCCTACGGTCCCGCTACGCCCACGGGTAAGGGGTTACTTCCCCCAAACTGTCGTTCTCCGGCTTGACCGGAGGACCGATTGCCATCACACCTCAGCGGAATTCCTGCAACGCTCGGCTGGCAGGTGTCGGCTTCGCTGCAAGTAAGGCTTGACTTCAACCGAATCGAAATCGGTGACCGATCCGCCGGTCAGGCCGGAGGATGACGACGTGGGTGTTGGCGACGCGCGATCGCCACAAGAGAACGGCGATGATGGCCACAAAACGGGGAACTCAGTAAGGAGACTCTAGCAGTCGCGGGGAGCGGCAACGTCTTTGCCGACCTCGGCCTTCCCGAACCGGCGGAAGAACTGACCAAGGCACAGCTCGCCGGCCACATCCGGCAAATCATAAGCCGACGGCGGCTGACCCAGGCGGCCGCGGCGGCGGCGATGGGCATCGACCAGCCCAAGGTCTCCGCCCTGGTCAACGGACGCACGGCAAACTTCTCCAGCGGGCGCCTGATGCAACTCCTTGCGGCCCTCGGTCAGGACGTCGACATCACGGTCAAGGCAAAGCCGCGGAACCGGGCGCAGGGCCGAGTGCGGGTCAGGTCCTCCGGGCACCCCCGGGCGGAACGAAGGGCGGGTTAGCCGGCGCCGACCAGGAACGCCTCCGCCTGTTCGCGGGTGCTGAACACGGCAGTTTCCAGGTAGTCCGGACAATCCTCTGCTGCGTCCGACGAGCGGAGTACGATGAAGGCTCCGCCTCGGTGCCTGATGATCTCGGTCAGATCGTCGCTGTCGGTCGGCGACATGTGGCGCGCGCCGCAATGGGGACAGTCGTCGTCACACATGCATGACCATTCGTCGGTCCAGTGCGACCCGCACCGCGCACATTCGTAGTGGTTACGAAACCAGGCCATTGTCGTTGGCTCAATCCATTTTCACGCAACTCGCCGAAAAGGATCGCGCAAGCTCATCCTTGCGATCTTAGGCGATAATACCCCCGCGAAACAAAATCGAGAAATCCGTGATCGCGCAGGACCTGAAGCTGTTGGCGTATCTTTTGTCTCACATGTCTGTTGTTCGGGTACAGCGCGCTCAGCTGGCTCTCGAACGCATAGACGTCTTGGAGCTCAAATTCCGTTCGGCCGATTGCCTCGACGCATTTCATCACCTCGATCAGCCACCCTCTGGCGTCCGCTCTCTCGTCGCGCAGGAAGAGAGTTCGCTTCCATTGCGCAAGAACGATCTCCTTGGGCTGTTCAAGACTCCGGCGCACTACGAATATCTTGCCCATCTTAGGAATCTGATTGAGCAGAATATTGCAGCCGACCCAGCCCGCGCGGCGGGCCGTCGGAGCCAGTGGCTTTCGTTCCTCGATAATCTCGCGAACAAAGAAGTGTTTGGGGATGAGGCACACGTCTGTGACTTCGCGACGTGGCAGGTCGTAGTTGAGAAGCACCAGATTCGGATTGTCGCTTGACGCCAAGCGATCAACCATCGTGCGGAAGGCACCGTCCAGAACCTTCGCGCCGAAAGCCGTCTTTTGAGCCTTCAGTTCGAACTGTTCCTGACACGACGGACAGAAGAAATCCGCGACCGGACGGTTAGCCGTGAACCGGCTGATCCGTGGGCTTCCGCAATTCGGGCAAAACAGCCACCGACCGACCCATTGCTCTGTCCACACGCGAGCATTCTGCGACCCGCTCGTGTATTGCGCCTGCAACTCTTCAAAATCCAATTTCATGAGGCACAAAGTGTCGGGACTGACTGAAAATGTACTTAACGAATTGTTCGGCTGCCGGCTGAGTAGCCCCGGGCCTGTCGCCCCCGCTGTGTGTTCCTGCGGAGGATCGGCGCCACCGTCCAGCGTTTGGCATCGGCGAGCGGCGCGCGCCGGCCTTCGGCGACCATCGGGCCACAGATTGATGAGGTCACGGCCCAGGCCGGGGACGTCCTCCGAGCCAGCGGGGCCTCCGGCTCAGGCGGGGGCGGGTGCACCGTCCGCCGCCTTGTGGCAGACTGCACCTTGGCGGCGGAGCGAGGCGATGGCGGACAAGGCTGAAGACACCAAGGCGGACACCGGCACGCTGGACAAGGCACAGCTGCTTGGCCTCGTGGCGATGGCGCTCGGCGTGCTGGTCATCGCCAACGACTTCACCGCCCTCTCGGTGGCGTTGCCGACGATCGAGAAGGACTTCGGCGTCGACCTCACCACCGTGCAGTGGGTGATCAACGGCTACGCCATGGTGTTCGGCGTCCTGATCGTCACCGGCGGACGGCTCGCCGACATGTTCGGGCGCCGCTTCATCTTCTTCATCGGCTCGGCGATCTTCGCCGGCTTTTCCTTCATCGGCGGATTTTCGCCGGATGTCTGGGTGCTGCTCGCCTCGCGCTTCCTGATGGGGATCGGCGGGGCGATGATGTGGCCGGCGATCCTCGGCATGACCTACGGGTTGCTGCCGAAGGGCAAGGAGGGCCTGGCGGGCGGCATCATCCTCGGCGCCGCCGGTTTCGGCAACGCCGTCGGTCCGCTGCTCGGCGGCGCCTTGACCGACTTCGTCAACTGGCGGTGGATCTTCTTCCTCAATCTGCCGATCGCCGCGTTCGGCATGCTGGTGACGTGGCGGGTGATCCCCCGCGACGCGGCCGGGGAGCAGGAGCACAAGATCGACTATGGCGGCATCGCCGTTCTCTCCGCCGGTCTCCTGGCGCTGCTCCTGGCGCTCGACGAGGGCACCGACGTCGGCTGGTTCGACGTCAAGATCATCGGCCTGTTCGTCGTCGCGGTCCTGGCGCTGACCGGCTTCGTCCTCGTCGAGCGGCGAGCGGGCGCTCACGCGCTGGTGCCCGGCGACGTGCTGCAGAACCGGGAGTTCGCCGCGGCATCGCTGGCGACGCTGCTGATGTCGGCGCTGTTCTTCGCCGCGCTCCTCTACCTGCCGCAATTCATGCTGAAGCGGCTCGATTATTCGGCGATCGGCGCCGGCGCCGGCCTCCTGCCGATGATGGGGGTGTTCGCGGCGACCTCCTTTATCGCCGGGCCGCTTTACAATCGGCTCGGCGGCAAGCTCGTCGTCACCAGCGGCGCCCTGGCGCTGGCCGCCGGCATGTTCCTCTTGTCGACCATCGCCACCGATTCTCCCTATGTCGCGCTGATTCCCGGCATGGCGGTGCTCGGCCTCGGCGTCGGCCTGTTCTATTCCTCGATCACCACCGCGGCGATCACCGCCCTCGACAAGTCGCGCGCGAGCCTCGCGGGGGCGATCGTCTACATGGCCCAGATCGCCGGCGGCTCGATCGGCCTCGGCCTCAACACCGCCATCGTCGTCAGCGGCGCGACGCTGGCGGGCGGCATCTCCACCGCCTTCTTCATCGACGGTTGCCTTGCCGTCGGCGGCTTCCTGGTGGTGCTGTTCTTCGTCGGCGGCAAGGTCGACCCGGAGCGGCTCGAAGCGATGATGCACCGTCACCGCGCCCATGGCTGAGCGGCGGACAGCCGCCGCGCTTCTCGTCGTGCTGGTCGCGCTCGTCGCGCCGGCGGTCCCGGCGGCGGCGAGCGATGCCGACGACATCCGCGCCCGCCTCGACCAATGGACCGACGACTTCAACGCCGGGCGGAAGGACGTCGTTTGCGACCTGTTCTCCAAGCAGGCGATCTCCGACTATCGCGGCCAGCCGGAGCGCCGCTACAAGGAGATCTGCCAACTGCTCCGCGATTCGCTCGACGACCCGGCGCGCGACTACCACTACGATCTCGACGTCGCCGAGATCATCGTCGCCGGCGACCTCGCCGTGGTGCGGCTGACCTGGACGCTGTTCATCACCCCGCTCAACGTCACCTCGGTCGAGCCGGGGATGGACGTCTTCCGCCGCGAGGCGGACGGCAAATGGCGGATCGTCCGCTACATCGCCTACGAGGCGCCGTAGCACCCGGTAGTTGTGATGGCCCGCTCCACGGCGGCTCGCGGGGCCGGCCCGACTCCAGCGGCGGCAAGAAGTAGCCGGGAGGAGGGAGCCCACCCGCCGCGTTCCATGGCGCCGGGCCGGTTCATTCGCAGACCGGGCCTTCTCCCGACCGCCCCGCGTGGTAATCTGGCCGCGGATGGGGGCGAGACCAACACGACGAGAGGCCATCATGATGCGAACCGTCCCTGCGCTCTGCGCCATTGCCGCCGCCCTTTGCCTGCCGGCGGCCGCCAACGCCGCCTCCTTCGACTGCGCCAAGGCGGCGACGCCGACCGAGCACGCGATCTGCGACAACCCGCAGCTCAGCCACCTCGACGACCAGACCTCGGGCCTTTACTACACGCTGATCTCCAACGGCAGCCTCACCCCGGCCCAGGTGAGCCAGGTCAAGAGCCAGCAGGTGAAGTTCCTCCAGCAGAGGAACGCCTGCGGCGCCAACTACAACTGCCTGGTCAGCGCCTATACGGCGCAGATCATGTACCTCAACGCCGTCTCCGGCAAAGGCATGTGAGAGCGGCGAAGAGCCGCCTTTCGGTCTCGCTCTTTGGCGGCGCGTCAGCCGACGATCGTCAAAGGGCGAGGTCATGGACAACATCTTCCGCGACGTGAGGGCACGGCTCGCCGCGGAGGAGATCACTCGGCTTGTCGCCCGGCCGGGCCTCCGCATCGAGCGGATCGTCTCGACCGGCCAGGCTTCGCCGCCCGGCTTCTGGTACGACCAGCCGGCGGACGAATGGGTGATCGTGCTCGCCGGCTCCGCCGGGCTCCTCGTCGAGGGCGAGGCGGAACGGACGCTCGCGCCGGGCGATCACCTCCTTCTGCCCGCACACACCCGTCACCGGGTGACCTGGACCGACGCCGACAAGCCAACGGTGTGGCTGGCGGTCCACTTCGGCGAGGGCGTCGCTTAGGCTGGTCCTTGCCGGCCTAGGCGAGACCGTCGCATCAACGGGCGCGGGGCGCCGGGGCCCTCAAAGCGACGGGGCTCTCCCCCCATTCCTCCCGCGCAATGCGGCGATGGAAGTGATAAGAGTCCGCCATCGAAAATCACAACTACGGAGGAAAACGGCATGGGCGACGACGCAACACACACAGGCACCTGCTTCTGCGGCGCGGTCGAGGTTTCGGTGACCGGCGCGCCGGTCGCCATGGGATATTGTCATTGCTCCTCGTGCCGCGAGTGGTCGGCCGGCCCGATCAATGCCTTTTCATTGTGGCCGCCGGACGCGGTCAAGATCACCAAGGGCGCCGACAAGGTCGGCAGCTTCCAGCGGAGCGACAGGAGCATTCGCAAATGGTGCACGGTCTGTGGCGGCCATTTGCTGACCGAGCACCCGACCTGGGGCGTGACCGACGTCTATGCGGCGGTGATTCCGGACATGGCGTTCACCCCCGGCCTGCACGTGAACTACCAGGAAACGGTGCTGCACATCCGTGACGGGCTGCCCAAGATGAAGGACATGCCGAAGGAAATGGGCGGCTCCGGCGAATTGCTCGCCGAGTAGCCATCGCCTACCGCCCGCGCCTCTCCGGCTTGATGGATGGCAAGCTGAAGAGGACGGGCGCCGGGGCGTCAAAGAGACAGGATAGCCGGCGTCAGACCTTGGTGCCGGCGATGGCGATGGTTGGCTTGCCGGCACCGCCGATCGGCGGCGCCGCGGCGCCCTTCTTCTTCTTGTTCTTGTCGGCCTTCGGCTTCCGCTTTTCCTTGCCGGGCCTGTCGCGTCCCTTGGACATGATGTTGCTCCGAGGCTCGTCCTTGTTGGTGGCCAGTGGTGGCGAATCCGAGCTTACTCCGGCGACGGGGCGTTGGGAACGGGCTCTTTGCCGGATCTGACCGGGATTGGCGGCTCCTGCCTCGGCGCGCGGGCACGCGATCAATGGACAGGCGCGATGAGGGGAGAGTTGCCATGACCGAAAAAGACAAGCTGCCGGCTGGTTGTCCGTCCCGCCGGCAGTTCCTCAAGCTCTCCGCCGCCGCGGCGACCGCCGGCACGCCGATGCTCGGCGCCGGCACCTTGGCGGCTGGCCTGGCGGCGCCAGCCGAGCCGGGCTTCAACCACCTCGTGGTTCTCATGTTCGAGAACCGTTCCTTCGACAACCTTCTGGGGCTTCTCTATCCGGCCGGCGGGGCGCCGCGCGGCCAGAGCTTCGACGGCGTCGCCGGACGCGCGCTCAGCAACCCCTCGCCGGGCGGCCCCGTGCCCGTGCATGCCTATGCCGGCTCCACCGACTTCATCATGCGGAGCCCGACGCCGGACCCGGGCGAGGAATACCCGCACGTCAACACGCAGCTTTTCGGCACGGTCGCGCCGCCCGGCAACGCCCGCGTGACCTTCGAGCAGATGACCGCGCCGTTCAACGCGCCGCCCGCCGGTGCGGTCGCCGCGATGAGCGGCTTCGTGACCGACTACATCAACACTTTCATCGCAACGGAGGGACGCGAACCGCGGCCGGACGAATACGCCGTGGCGATGGGCGGCTTCGGCCCGGACATGCTGCCGGTCGTCTCGACGCTCGCCCGCGGCTTCGCCGTCTACGACGCCTGGTTCTGCGCTGTCCCGTCGCAGACCTTCTGCAACCGCTCCTTCTTCGCCGCCTCGACGGCCTCGGGCTTCGTCACCAATGAGGGCGGCGCCGACGGCTATCTCAAATGGGAAGGCAACACCGCACCGACCATCTTCAACCGGCTGGAGGACGCCGGCATCTCCTGGGCGGTTTATTTCGACGAGAGCCAGGTGGTGTCGCTGACCGGCTTCATCAACGCGGCGCTCGAGCCGTTCTGGAAGACGCACTTCCGCACCATGACGGAGTTCCACGCGGACGCCGCCGCCGGCCGGCTGCCGGCCTATGCCTTCATCGAGCCGCGGCTGATCTTCGACCACAACGACATGCACCCGCCGGTGCCCTCCTTCGAGTTCACCGAGGCGGACGGCGAGACGGTCGTGGTCGGTGCCGTCTCCGACGTGCGGGCCGGCGAGAAGCTCCTGCACGAGGTCTATACGGCGATCCGCCAGAGCGCGACGCCGGACGGCTCGAACGCGATGAACACCATGCTGCTCGTCACCTTCGACGAGCATGGCGGCACCTACGATCACGTGCCGCCGCCAGCAGCGATCCCGCCGGGCCCGATGAGCGATCCCGAGATGGGATTCGGCTTCGACCGACTCGGCGTACGCGTGCCGGCGATCGCCATCTCGGCCTATACCGAAGCCGGCAGGGTCATCCACGACGAGATGCATCACGCGGCGGCGATCGCTACGCTCTGCCGGAAATACGGGCTGAAGCCGCTTACCGCCCGCGACGACGGGGCGCGCGACCTGATGAACGCGGTCACCCTTGCCGAGCCCAGGCCGGCGAGCGACTGGCCGGAGACGACGGCCCCCTATGTGCCGCCCAACCCGGAGGCGCGCGGGCCGTTCACCCGGGCCGCCGCCGCGACACCGCTCACGCCCCCGGCGAAAGCGCTGATGGGGATGCTGGTGAAGAGATTCGGCCTGCCGACCGACGACCTGCCGAAGACCTTCGGCGAGGCCTATGACGCGCTGGAGCGGCTGGGCCACGGCCTGTTCGGAGTATAGAGGGAGCTACGGCGCCTGAAGGGCTAGCCAGGCTGCCGCCTGTCGGCAACAACGAATCGACGCCGACAGGCGGCTCCTCCTCGGACTCTTCCGGTTGCGGGACCGCTTTCTTCGGGCGGCCGGCGCCTTCCTCCCTCGACCGAGCCATCTCGTCAGTAGCGATAGGCGCAGACCATCATACGCCTGAACCCGTACTGAGCCGGGTAAGCGATGTGGCAGTTCTCACCGCGTTCGCCTTTCTCGGGCGTCCGGACATAGACCGGCGCGGCGTAGACGGGGCGGCTGGCCACCGCGCCGACGGCAACGCCACCGACGGCCGATGCTATGATCGCCGGGACGACCCAGACGGGCAGTGCGTTGGCGTCGGTCGGGACGGCCGCGGTTCCGGCGGCAAGCGTCGCCGCCGCCGCCAGGGCTGTAAGGGCTCGTTTCATTTTGCGTGTGCTCCTTTTCATGGCTCACACGCCCCTCGCACTCGCCGAAACCGTGAAAAGCTCCGGCCGAACCAAGGCCGATTTGCGGCGTCAGGCCGACGGCGACGCGCGACCTTTTGGCAAGCGCCGTCGGACCGGCACCGGACGCGGCGCGTCGCTAACCGAGGTTAGTGCGCCGCCGCCACCCCGCATCTAGCGTGCGCCTCTCCGACAGCGGCGGTCGAAGGGACCGTTCGGTCGAAGCACATGAAAAGGAGAATCACATGAAGCGCATCATTACCCCGTTTGTCGCCGGCATTGCCCTGACGGCGGCCACCGTCGCCTATGGTGCGGACGCCACCGGCGCGATCAAGTCGATAGACGCCACCGCGCACTCCGTCACCCTCGACAACGGCCAGGTCTACGACCTCGGCTCCAATATGAGCCTCTCGAAGTTCAAGGTCGGCGAGAAGGTCAAGATCACGTACCAGGCGCAGAACGGCAAGAACATGGCCAGCGCCATCGTTTCGGCGAGCTAGTCGCTCGACGCTTCCGGCCGGGCGCTCCCCCCGGCGCCCGGCCGGATGCACCTGCGAAGCAGCCCCGCCCGCTCCCGACGACCGGCGCGACGTTTCGCCCCATTCGCCGCTTCGCCGGTGAGATCCGTCGGTTCGGCAGGCCGCGCGCGGCTTGGGATTGCGCGCAATTTGGCGGAATTGGGCCGGCCAAGATTAAATCTCCTTAAGTTGAAATCGCCCTCACCCAGTCCGCAAATCGACCATCGGCGATAGCCGCTGCCCGGTCGAATCCGACGGGCCTCCTTGAACTGCCTGTTGCTAATGACGGGCGACCATGACTCTCGTCCTAGACCCCTTCGTCGGGCGGCTGAACGCGATCACCGCACTGACATCCGACCAGGCGGACCTCGCCCGCCGGATGCAGGGGCGCACGCGCCTCCTCTCTCCCCGCGCCACCATCGAGGCCGAGAACGACCCGGTGGGCTCGGCCTATGCGATCCGCGAGGGCTGGGTGTTCGCCTACAAGATGCTGCCGAGCGGCGACCGGCAGGTGACCGACTTCCTCGTTCCCGGCGACATAGTCGGCTTCGGCACGCTGTTCCAGAAGGTGGCGGAGCAAAGCTACGAGACGATCACCGACACCGAGCTGGTCGAGATTTCGGCCGGCGCCGCCCGACAGGCCTCCCGCCAGTCGCCGGAACTGACGGAGGCCTTCTTCGCCCTGTTGTCGCGCGAGCGGGCGAAGCTGCTCGAACACCTGATCGACGTCGGCCGCCGCGACAGCGTCGCTCGCGTCGCCCATCTCCTGCTCGAGCTCGGCCGCCGGCTGCAGCTCGCTGGCCACGACACCCGCAACGGCTACGCCTGCCCGCTCAGCCAGTACCTTTTGGCCGACGCCCTCGGCCTGACCGCCATCCACGTGAACCGGGTGCTGCGCAAGCTCCGCCTCTCCGGTCTGCTCACCTTCCGCCACGGTCACGTCACCTTCCACGACCGCGACCGGCTGGTCGAGCTGACCGGCTTCGACCCGGCCTATGTCGATCCGAAGCCGACGATGGTCGCCCTGTTCGCCAGCATGCGGCCGGGCGGTGCACCCGACACCCCGCGCAACGCCGCGAACGGTCACCGACGCTAATCCTGATCAGTTCCGATCCTTCGCCGCCGACCCATCTCTATCGACAGGTCCGGTCATCCATCCTGCGTGACCGGCGAGCGAATGGAGATCAAAGATGAAGACGCGACATTGGCAGGACTGGCTCACCGCCCTGATCGGCATCTGGACGTTCGTCAGCCCCTGGGTGCTCGCCCACTACCTGCCCGGCGTGGCGATTGCCGCAAGCGTTGCCTGGAGCTTCCACCTGGTCGGCTTGGCGATCGCCATCGTCGGCATCGGCGCGATCCTCGCCTACCGGCTGTGGGAGGAATGGGTCGACGTCATCCTCGGCGCCTGGCTTTTCGCCTCGCCGACGATCCTGCGCTTCGGCGACATCGCCGGATTGCGGTGGAACGCGATGATCATGGGCGCCCTGGTGGTGATCCTCGCCGCCTGGGTGCTCTTAGGCGAAAGCCGCCCACAGCGACCCGAGCGACACGCCTGACGCCGGCCCGCGCCCCGCCGGACACCCGAGGCGTCGGCTGGCGGAGAGAGCCGGCTTAAGCGGCCGGCTCTCCCATTGCGAACCGCCCGATTGCCGAAGTTGCCCAATCTGCGCCGTGTTGCCGGGGGGCGGGCAAGCGGATTCGCTCTGCTGCGCGGGCGATCGAGCGCGTAGCGCCCGTCCGGCGGAATGTCCGGCGACGGCCGGTCATGCGGCGACGGCTTGCAGCCGGAAGATACGGGCATCGCTCCGCATGCCGGGCGGCACCACGGCAAGCGCACTCCGTCCGTCGTCGGCTTCGACGATGATGGTCCCGGTGCACATGCCGTCGGCTCGCCGCCAATCGGCGTGGGTCGCGAAATGCGAGCCGGCGGTCCGCACCGAGTCCCGTATCCGCCTGGTGGCGCGCCTTTCCGGCTCGGTCACTTCGATGAGGAATCTGGGCATTGCTCGAGTTCTCCGCTCTGGGACGGACGGTCAGGTCTGGTGATGGGCAACCGACGACCGCGAGCCGGCACCGCGGCGCTGACTGATCTCCCGCGCGAGCGTGGCTATCGCGACGGCCGCCGACACGATCCCGCCGATCAGCCCCGGCGCGGAGCCGACCAGCATGTCGTAGCCCATGCCGAAGGGAGCCGCGGCCAGCAGCAGGATCCGCAGGTACAGGGTATCGCGCTGCATGCGCCCGACCATGATGAGGGTCACCGCGGCCAATGCGCAAAACGACGCCAGCCCGGACCACGTCGCGACGCAGAGGACCGCCACGACGGGCAGGAAGACGAGGCCGGCCCGGCGCAGCCACGGGCGCTCCCCCGCCGCCAAAGCGAGCGCGCTTTGCGTTGCGCCGAGACTGGTCACGCCCGCTCCGCTCCATGCATCGAGGAGCGCATAGTGGACGCTGTAGTCGGCGCCGATGCCGAACTGCATCAGCAGGATCGTCGTGCGGCTACGGAAGAGCGGCCAGGTCAGCTGACACAACAGCCCGATCACGCCGAAGGCGACCGCCAACGGCTTTTCCTGAAGCATTTCGACCAAGGCGCTCATCGCCATTTCCCTTCCTGAACACGCCGGCACCGAAACATACCGACCGGTTGGTATGCAGATACAGACCGGTCGGTATTGTGTCAACGGGAAGGGATGTGACCGGCGTCACACCAGGCTGTGAGCTACTGATTCCTGCGATTCCCGACCGAGGCTTGCCTTCCGGTGCGCCGCGGCTTATGTTACAGACCGGTTGGTATGGAAGGGGACCGCGATATGGCCGGCAGAGGCGAAGAGACCCGCAACCGCATCCTTAGCTCCGCGGAGGCGCTGGTGATGGCCAACGGCTTTGCCGGTACCTCGATCGACGACATCCTCAAGTCGGCCGGGCTGACCAAGGGCGCCTTCTTCCACCATTTCAAAGGCAAGGCGGATCTGGCGCGCGAGCTGGTCGAATGGCACGCCCGTCACGATCTGGCGATGTTCGAGGATTTTGCCGCCAAGGCCGAGGCCCGCAGCGACGATCCGCTCGACCGGATGGTGTTGTTCCTCGAGGCCTTCGAGGCTTACGTCAACCGTTCGGACGACCCCTCCCCCGGCTGCATGTACGCCGTCTACACCTATGAGAGCATGCAGTTCGACCCGTCGGTCCGCGATCTGGTAGCCGACGTCCTGCGGCAGTGGACCGCCATCTATGTCCGCAAGTTCCAGGACGTGCTCGACCGCTACAAGCCGGCCTTGCCGGTCACCGCCCGCCAGCTTGCCGAGATGATCGTGTCGATCATCGAAGGCGGGTTTGTTCTCCAGCGCGCCTATGGCGACGGCCGCATGACCGCGCGCCAGTCGGAGCAGTTCCGCAATTACCTGGCGCTCCTTTTCGGCGGACCGAAGCCCGCCGCGAAGAAGGGGACGCGGCCCGCCGGCGCCCGGCGTGCCAAGACTGCGGCATACGCCTGAACCCGCCCCGCCGTCGTCCGACCGGGACGATGTGACGGCGGTCACTGCGTTCGCCCCGCGGCGCGCCTAAGAGGCTCGCCGACGCGCCGGACCGCGCCGTCAACCCGCCGCGAGAACCCCCATGTTCCACCTCGTCCGCCCCGCCGATCAGACCAGGTTCGCCAACCGCACCGTGGCCTTCGAGGGCCGCCCCTACGGCGGCGGCGTGTCGATCTTCCTCGTCGACGCGGCGCCCGGCGAGGGCCCGGCGCTCCACGTCCATCCCTATTCGGAGACTTGGGTGGTCCGCGCCGGCACGGTCGAGATGCGGATTGCCGGCAGGACGGTCGTCGCCGGTGCCGGCGACATCATCGTCGTCCCCGCCGACACGCCCCACGGCTTTCAGGCGCACGGCCCCGAGCGGCTGGAGATCACCTGCATCCACGCCTCCGACCATTTCGTCCAGGAGTGGGTGCAGGCGGTGGACGTGGCCGCCTAGCGGGCCGCCGCGGCGCAACAAGCGCCAACGCCAGTCAGCGTTCCTTGTGGATGGTGATTCCGTAGATCAGCCAGAAGACCCATGACGCCGCTGTAAGAGCGGCAATGATTTGCGGGATCCAGAATGCCGCGACGGCAAAAACCGAATAGACCGCGAAGGCGAAATAACCGTTCCGGGTGTTCGCCCGCATGACCGCGGTCGATTCCTCGTCCTTGATCAGCCGCCCCTTCAGCGCGGCAGTGCCGAGCAGGACCCAGGCGAGCGCCTGGAAGGCGATGACGGCGTTGTAGAGAACCACCGCCGGTGCCGCGTGGTCGGTCAGGACGTACTCGCCGAGCAAGGCGGTGGGGAACGGAATGAACACCACCGTCAGCAACATCAGGCCGTTGGCATAGATGAACGACGGGGACGTCCTGGCGACCAGCTTGAGGCTGGCATGGTGATTGACCCAGGTGATGAAGATGACAATGAAGCTGAGCAGGAAGGCGAAGATCGACGGCAGAATGTTCCCGAGTGCGGTCCAGAACTCGCCCGTGTTCCTGATCTCGACCGTTGCCGGGATGCTGATGTCGATGACGAGTAACGTCAGCGCGATGGCGAAGACGCCGTCGCAGAAAGCTTCCAGTCGTGCGTTGGGGTTCCCGGCCATGGTTCGGGCCTATACGCGGAATCCGGGCGGCCGGCCAGCGGGTCGTAGCTTGAGCGGGCTCAGGCCTGCAACGACGGGCACACCAAGGGCCCGCGCCGAGTCCGCCATCTTCACGTCGAAGGTTGCGAGGGTTGCGCCGACGCGCCCGGCAATCGCGATGTGGATCGCGTCGGCGGCGCGCCGATTCAGATCGAGACGCCTGATGAACGAGGCGGCGGCGGCAACATCCGAAGTCCGGATTTCGACTCGACCGGCTGCACGCTCGACCCAGGCATCGAAATCGGCGAACACCGCGCCGGCATCGTCCAGGCGGCCCATGCGGACGCGGCGGGCAACGGCCGACGCGAATTCGACTGCCGCAAAATCGCTGACGACGATGTCATCGAGCAGCCCGCCAAGCAATGCGTCGGCATTCTCCGACAGGGCATCCACGGTGAAGAAAGAGACGAGGAGGCTGGCGTCGAGATAGACGCTCAACGCCAGTCCTCGTCGCGCATGCGACTGACCGTCGTTGCGGCGTCCTCCGGCCCCGGTCTCCCGCGACGCCGCGACCGTACCAATTCGATGTCGGCCTCGGTCAGCTTGCGCGGCGCCGGCGACACCGGCCGCAGCTCCACCACCGGCTGACCGTGGCGGGTGATGGTGACCCCCTCGCCGGCCAGCGCACGGTCGATCAGCTTGGAAAGGTTGTTCTTGGCGTCGGCGACGCTGTAGGTGCTCATGGCTCAAATATAGCCAGAGGATAGCCAGAATGCCAGCGGGCCGCGACGAGCTTGAGGCTGGCATGGCCGCCACTCGTTCCGGCCCTATGCATCCTAGTCCGGGCTCCTTGCGGAGAAGACGATTGCCTGAAGCGGCATTCTTCCCGGATCGGGACCGAATTCATCGCGAAGCCGGCTAAGGACGGCGTCGTACACCTCCTTCGGATCGACGCCGGCCCGCGCCCGTATCTGGTCGATGAGGGGATTGCCGAAGACCAGTCCGCGCGCGAAGAGGCCGGTATCGGGAATGGCCTTGTCCAGGCTAACCACGGCGACGGCAAGGTCGGTGAAGCCCGCCTTGATCAGGGCGTCCTTGATCGGATCGATCGCGTGGCAGGAGAACGGCACCTTGTAGAAGGGCGGCGGATCGGCGGGGAAGAAGCTTGCCGTAACCTCATCGACAATCCGGGCGAAAGGATTGTAGCGGTGCGAATCCCATACGCTGAAGACATAGCATCCACCGGGCGCGAGGACGCGATGGGCCTCGCGATAGGACTTGTCGCGGTCGGGATAGAACATGATGCCGAACTGGCAGACCACCGCGTCGAAGCTGGCGTCGGCGAAGGGCAACGCCATCGCATCGGCCAGCTGGAAGGCGACCTCGCCGGAACCGGACTTGGCCCGCGCCAGTTCGAGCATTGGCGGATTGAGGTCGGTCGCGGTGAGCCGCGTGGCGGCGGGCAGGAGATCGCGGAGCCGCCGCGTGAGGATGCCGGTGCCGGCCGCCGTCTCGAGAACCCGTCCCGGCTTGAAGCCGGCGACCCGCTCCGCAATGTCGGTCGCGTAATCGGCGAAGATGATCGGGCCGAGACCCGCATCATAGTGCTCCGGGATGCCCCCGGTGAATTTGGTTGGGTCGTCGCGCATCCGGGAACCTCCGGCTCGGGCGACAGCATATCATGGTCGAGGCGGTGCGGTCCCGGGGCGCGTCCGTCTCCCGTCTCTCCGCTTCCCCACCGCATTGTCCGGCTGGTCGGGCGGGTCGAACGATCGGCAGCCCGCGTAGCGTCACCCTACGCCCCTCCCGAAACGCGCTTTGCGCGTTTCGACCTCCCCTCAAGGGGGGAGGTTGGACGCCGCACATGTCCCTTGCCGCTGCCCCTACCCCCTCTCCCGCTTTCCCGCCTCGCTCCGACCGGCGATGGAGCAGCCTCTCGACCAAACGGCTGGCAATAGAGCAGCGTTTCGAGTCAGCCTCCTCAAGGAGCGCCAACGCCCAACCTCCCCCTTGAGGGGAGGTCGAACTTCGGCGAGCATGGCGAGCCGGACTTCGGGAGGGGGGATGCCACAAAGGATCGTGCCGCCGCGCAACCGGGCGTTCGCCAGGGCAATGCGGCAAGAGATGACCAAAGCCGAGTTGCGGCTGTGGTCGCGTCTCCGCAAACCCGGCCTGCCTGGCTTCCGCTTTCGCCGTCAAGTGCCGATTGGGCTGTTCATCGTCGACTTCTTCTGTCCCAAGCAGAAGCTGGTCATCGAGATTGATGGCGATCATCACGGCTTTCCGGCCGGCGAGCGCCGGGACAGGGACCGAGATGACTGGCTTCGCAAACGTGGCTACCGGGTCATGCGGTTCTGGAACCGCGATGTGATGACCAACCTCGTCGGCGTTTGCGAAGCGATCCGGGCAACCGTCCCAGCGGCGGAGGAGTAGCCCCCCTCCCGAAACCGGCTGCCGCCGGTTTCAACCTCCCCTCAAGGGGGAGGTTGGGCGTCGTGTTACCTTCTCCCCCGTTTGCCCACGTCGCTGCCGGGGCGGCCGGCGATGGAGCGGGGCCTCGGGCGGTCGCCGTCGCCGAGCGGGACCTGCTCGGCGGCGCGGCCCTCGTCGCGGTCGGGCTTGTGCGGGCGCGAGCGCGGCATCGGGACTTCGGTGTCGGTGCCGGGGCCCATGTAGTCGAGCGACGGCTTGTGCGGGCCTCACCCGGTCGCCCTCCGGGCGACCACCCTCTCCCACGCGGGGAAAGGGTTTTGGTGCCAGCGGCACCTCGGTGCGGCGGACGGTCATCTCGTCCAAGGAATTCTTCCTTGGACGATTCTTTCCGCTCACGGCAGGCTCGCTCCGCTCGCCGCCTCCGCGCGGGCGGCCTGACCGGCCGGCGGCCACTTGGCCTTGCCTCGCTCCGCTCGGATTGGTGCCTCTCCCTGATCCGTTCGAGCCCGACCCGCCGTCGCCCAACCCCCGGTCGGTGTCGCCGCCGACCGCGAGGTCGAGGGTTTCCAGGCGCTTGATCTCGTCGCGGAGCCGCGCCGCCTCCTCGAATTCGAGGTCGGCGGCGGCGTCGCGCATGCGCTTCTCGAGGTCGGCTATGGCGGCGTGCAGGTTGTGGCCGATGAAGGCGCCTTCGTCCTCGCCGAGGCCGGTCGACACGGTGACGTGGTCCTGCTCGTAGACGCTGGCGAGGATGTCGCCGATCGCCTTCTTGATGCTCTCCGGCGTGATGCCGTGCTCGGCATTGTACGCCGCCTGCTTCTCGCGCCGGCGGCTGGTCTCGGCCATCGCCCGCTCCATCGAGCCGGTCACCTTGTCGGCGTAGAGGATCACCTTGCCGTCGACGTTGCGGGCGGCGCGGCCGATGGTCTGCACCAGCGAGGTCTCCGAGCGCAGGAACCCCTCCTTGTCGGCGTCGAGGATGGCGACCAGCGCGCATTCGGGAATGTCGAGGCCCTCGCGGAGAAGGTTGATGCCGACCAGCGCGTCAAAGGCGCCGAGCCGAAGGTCGCGGATGATCTCGACGCGCTCCAGCGTCTCGACGTCGGAGTGCATGTAGCGCACGCGGACGCCCTGCTCGTGGAGGTATTCGGTGAGGTCCTCGGCCATCCGCTTGGTGAGCACGGTGACCAGCGCCCGGTAGCCCTTCTGCGCCACCGCCTTGACCTCGCCCAACAGGTCGTCGACCTGGCTCTTGGCGGGGCGCACCTCGACCGGCGGGTCGATCAGCCCGGTCGGGCGGATCACCTGCTCGGTGAAGACGCCGCCGGTGCGGTCCATCTCCCAGCCGCCGGGGGTGGCGGAGATGTAGAGCGACTGCGGCCGCATCAGGTCCCACTCCTCGAAGCGGAGCGGCCGGTTGTCCATGCACGACGGCAGGCGGAAGCCGTATTCGGCCAGCGTCGCCTTGCGGCGGAAGTCGCCGCGATACATGCCGCCGAGCTGCGGGACGGTGACGTGGCTCTCGTCGACGAAGACCAGGGCGTTGTCCGGCAGGTACTCGAACAGCGTCGGCGGCGGCTCGCCCGGCTTGCGGCCGGTGAGATAGCGCGAATAGTTCTCGATGCCGGCGCAGGAGCCGGTCGCCTCGATCATTTCGATATCGAAGCGGCAGCGCTGCTCGAGCCGCTGCGCCTCCAGGAGACGCCCGGCGCGGGTCAGCTCCTCAAGCCGCCATTTCAGCTCCTCGCGGATGCCCTTCACCGCCTGGGCCAGCGTCGGCCGCGGCGTCACATAGTGGGAGTTGGCGTAGACCTTGACGGTCTTCAGCTCGCCCTGCCTGTGGCCGGTCAGCGGATCGAACTCGGTGATCGCCTCGATCTCGTCGCCGAACAGCGAGATGCGCCAGGCACGGTCCTCCAGGTGGGCGGGAAACAATTCGATGGTGTCGCCGCGCACCCGGAAGGTGCCGCGACGGAAGTCGGCGTCGGAGCGCTTGTACTGGAGCGCCACCAGGTCGGCGATCAGCTGGCGCTGGTCGATGCGCTCGCCGATGGTGAGGGCGAAGGTCATCGCCGTGTAGGTCTCGACCGAGCCGATGCCGTAGATGCACGACACCGAGGCGACGATCACCACGTCGTCGCGCTCCAGGAGCGAGCGCGTCGCCGAGTGGCGCATGCGGTCGATCTGCTCGTTGATCGACGATTCCTTCTCGATATAGGTGTCGGTGCGCGGGACGTAGGCCTCCGGCTGGTAGTAGTCGTAATAGGAGACGAAATACTCGACCGCGTTGGCCGGGAAGAACGACCTGAACTCGCCATAGAGCTGGGCGGCGAGCGTCTTGTTCGGCGCGAGCACCAGCGCCGGCCGCTGGGTCGCCTCGATCACCTTGGCCATGGTGTAGGTCTTGCCGGAGCCGGTGACGCCGAGGAGCACCTGGTCGCGCTCGTGCTGGCCGACGCCGGCGACAAGCTCCTCGATCGCCTGCGGCTGGTCGCCCTTCGGCTCGAACTCCGAAACGATCGCGAGCGGCACGCCGCCTTCCGACTTCTCCGGCCGCGGCGGCCGGTGCGGCACCCAGGTCTTGTCGCGGAACTCCGGCCGGCCGCTCTCGATCAGCGCCGACAGCGCCTGCACCGTGGCGGTGACGGCGGATTCCGGCAGGCTTGAGACATCCTCCAGTGAAACGTCGACGCCCGGCACCGGATTGAGCCCCGCCGCGACCCGTTCCGTCGCCGTCCCACGGCCGCCCATGGACGTTCCACGCGCGGTTCGAAGATTCTTTTCCTTCCCGGTCCGGCCTTCGGCCGTCCTCGCCTCTTGGAGGGGCTTTTGCGGGGCTTCGGCGAATCCGGATTTGCGCGGCATGGCGCCAATATGGGGGATGGCGGACGCAATGGCGAGACCCCGCCCGCACACCGCCGGACGGCATCGTGACAGGGTGAGTCAGTAGCCGGGCGGCCGAATCAGCTCACCGCTTCCTTGCGTTTCCGGGTCGACGCCCGCGGCTTCGCCGCGCGCCGCTGACGTGGTGGCGGCGGTGGGGCGGCGACGTGATGATGGTTATGGTGACCATGGTCGCGATGCACCAGCGTCTGCGGACGAGGTTTCTCAACGATTTCAACCAGATGGTCGTGGCCTTCCCACCGCTCGCCGTAGCGGCGGGTGAAGTTGAGCTGCGCGCGTCCCCGGTAGCGGTCGATGTCGATGACCACCCCCCACAATCCAAAGGGGAGCGGCTCCGATTCCAGGTCTTCCACGTCCTGCCAGCCGTCCCAGCCGCAATGCAGCGTGAACGAGTGGCGGTCCTCGATACAGAGCGTACGCCCGATCGCCAGACTGGTGACCGGCGTCTCGTTCCGCCACCGGGTGTACTTGGCCGCCGGCGTCCGCCGTCCGTAGCGCTTGCGGACCGCGGCAAGCAGCTCGACCGGGTGCCCCTCGCGGCGGGCGATCAACAGCTTGAGAAACTCGGCGTGCGACCAGACCAGCGGCATGGCGCTGCCGGACGGCCGTCCGGGGAACAGGAAACGCGCCGGAATCGCCTCGGCGTCCCACACCTGCTCGGGCAGCAGCCCGCCGGGGCTGGCGCAGCGGCGGATGGTGCGCAGATACTCGATCGGGTCCTCGCCCGCCTGCAGCGCCAGATGGCCGCGCTCGCCGGTCAGAAGCGGCCAGGCGCGGCCGACACCGCTGCCGTCATAGGGCCGGCCGTCGTCGTACTCGCCGTAGCCGTCGTCGTTGTAGCGGCGATAGACGGCGCCGGAGGGGGTCTCGACCCTGAGGACCGTGTCGACGACCTTGATGGTATCGACGACGCGCTGATCGGTCGCCTTGCGCAGGCCGAGCCGGACCAGCCAGGAAAAATCGAGGGCCACCAGGCAGCTCGCCGGGATGGTCTCGCCGTTGCGGTTGCGGAGCTCGACCCGGCCGGTCAGGCCGCCATCCTTCGCCGCCGGGGCTATGCGCACATAATAGCCGGCGACGCCGACATGCTGCGCCATCGGCGCGCCTGCCACATAGCACCATTGCTCGATCCGCTCGTTCCAGTCGTCCGCGAGGTCGAGGGCGTATGCGCGCGCCGAATCGTCGAGCCACGGCGCGGCCGCAACCAGCGCCGCGATGACCACGGACACCGTGAAGGCGCTGATCCCAGGGTTCTCCTCCCAGCGATCCTGGTCGCTCGACGGACCGCGCCGGGCGATGGCATCGACCGCGCCCCGCACCATCTCGGCGACGCCGGGCAGGTCGTGATGGCCGGCCTCCCGCAGCTTCGCCGCGAGCAGGACCGGAAAGCCGGTTTCGTCAAGCTGGAAACCGGTCCAGAAGGGCTGCCCGCCCGGGAAATAGTTCTGCGGCCAGTGCCCGTCCGGCTCCTGGACGGCGATCATGTGGGCGAGGATGCGCCGGGCGTCGTCCACCTCGTTGGCCGCGAGCAGCGCAAAGGCGGCACACGTCGCATCCCGCGGCCAGACCAGATGATAGCCGCCGAGGGTGTTAGTGCGGTTGCCCCACGGCGTGCTCATGCTGGCGACGATGGCGCCGGGAAACATGCGGTCTTCATGGGTCTTGAGGACGGTCGCCGACATCAGCGCCTCCTCGTGGAGCCCGGCGTCGGGCGCCGGCAGGTCGAGCTGGCCGCCCCATCGCTCCCACCGTTCGAGGAACGACCGGCGGATCGTATCGTAGCCCTGCGCCAGGGCGGACAGCGCCAGCGTCCGGGCGCTCCGCGGCATCGGAGCCATGCCGAGCCCGATGACGCCCTGACGATCGGCGAGCGAGGCCGACAAGGCGACGTTGCCGCGCGAGGCGCTGGAGAACCCGTAGGTGAAGCGGCCGTGGGCGGCGAGGTCCTGCCAGCCGTCCGACGCCCCGACATAGCCGACGCTCTGGTCGGTCATCGGCACATCGGCCGTGATGCACATCGACTGGCCGTAGACCGATGCGTAGAGGTCACCCGCTTCCACCCAGGCGCTGTTGTCGTAGCCGCTCTCGCCGAGATGCGGCGCGGCGATGATGCCGAGACGGTACGGCCCCTCGACATCGTAGCGGATGAGGAGGACATCGCGCAGCGGATCGGGCAGCACCTCGACGTTGAGCCGATAGTCGTCGCCCATGTGAACGATGGTGAGGAGCGGCAGATAGGGCTTCGGCTTGGAGAGCTGGTACTGGTTCACCCGCTTCAGATCGACCCAGCGGTCCTCGCCGAGCAGGTAGAAGCCGAGATCGCGGATCTCCGGCCGCCCGGTCGACGGCCAGTAGATCTCGTTGATGATGCCGTGGCCGACGGTGACCCACAGCCGCGAATTGCCGAGCGCCGTGGTTACGAAATCCTTGTCGCTGGAGGCCCAGGTGGGCGAAGCTCCCGGTGCACCAAACGCCTCTCCGCCCATCTCGCCAGCCTCCTCGAAACCGACCCCGCAGCCGTTTGCTCTGCTACCACAACCGGTGTGCGCCGTCGCGCTGAAAGCGTGGGCAGAGAGCGCCGAAACCCGGTCCAGTTAACGGGAGCCGAAGGCGGCAATCGCCGGCGACCGAAAATCACGGCGAAACAGCGGCCGGACGCGCAAACTCCGTCGAAGGGGTTGCCTACACGGGCGACGCCGGCCAAAACTCTTTGTGATCGACGAAGGAATCCGGGCGGCCGGTGCGATCATGATCATCGACGGGGTGATGCTTCTGTGGTTCGGGCTGACCGCCCTGTCGGTCGTCTTCGTGGCGATCGACATCCGCACCACACCGGAAAACCCGGTGATGAAATGGGGCTTCATCCTCATCACGCTCTATTCGGGACCGTTCGGCGCGTTCTTCTACGTGCTCGGCTGCCGCGAGCCTCTGCCCGGACTCCACGAGCAATACGTCTCTGCCCGCTGGCGGCAGGTGCTCGGCTCGACCATGCATTGCGTTGCCGGCGACGGCATCGGCATCCTGGTCGGCGCGGTGATCGGCGCGGCGATCGCGCTGCCGGTGCTGGCCGATCTGGCGCTCGAATACGTTCTCGGCTTCAGCTTCGGCTGGACGATCTTCCAGGCGCTGTTCATGCGCGACATGGCCGGCGGTTCGTACGCCCGGTCGCTGCGGATGACTTTCACCTCCGAGCTTCTGTCGATGAACTGCCTGATGGGCGGCATGATCGTCGTGTCGACGCTCGCCTGGGCGGGCGTGCCGGAAGCCCACAATCCGGCGTATCCGCTATTCTGGTTCCGCATGTCGCTGGCGCTGATGTTCGGTTTCATCGTCGCCTATCCGATGAACTGGTGGCTGGTCGCCAACCACCTGAAGCACGGCATGATGACGGTGCGACCGCCGGCGGAGAGCGCCGCCGCCGCGAAAGAGCCGCCGATGAACATGGCCGCCGGCATGCGTCCCGCTCCCCACCCCTCGGTCGCGACGATGGGTATCGTATCGTTCGCGGTGCTCGCGGTCGGGCTGCTGATCTCCTGGGCGTTTGGCGGCTTGTCGGGTTAGGTGTCCTCGCGCGGTGGCAGGATCACCTCCCTTTGTCGGCCGCCCTTCTCAGGTGAGCGGACGAACGCTCGGCAATGCCCTGGCATAGACGGCCGTTATGACGTTCAGGACGCCCATGGCTACGATCGCCACGATGATACCGCGGTAGTGGGCGATGAGGCCGACGCCAAACGCCACCCCGACCCCGACGATGCCCGCCGCCAGATTCGCAACGGCAATGCAGTAAGGACGCTCCTCGTCGGTCGCCGAGCCGACGACATACGCCGTGCTTCCGTCCAATGCTCCCTGCGTGCCGAAGGCGAGAAAGAAGATCGCCGCGGCGTGCGTGAAAGGCGACTGCAGGCCGACAATGATGTGGTTGAGGAATGCCAGCAGCGCTGCCAGCCCCGCCACCAGAGGCGATGCGGACAGGACCAGCTGAATCGACTTCCGGCCCAGCTGCGGCCAGACCAGCCCGCCCCCGATCATCCCGAGACTGAGCGAAATCACGAAATAGGTCAGACTGGGAGTCGTCTGTGCATGAAAGGTCGCGGCGTGCACCGCGAAAAACGGCATCGGCAGCTCGACCGACAGGAGCAGCATGCGGGCAACCACGAACCGGCGAAACCACGCCAGCCGTGAAACGATGCGGATACTCTCGAACAGCGACGCCATGTAGCCCCTGCCGCCCGCGCCTGTCGCCTCGGCGGACGGCAGCGCGCGAGGCGTCTCGCGAACCGCCAGGGCTCCCAGCGAAGAGAGCAGCAACATGCCGGCCCCGATCCAGACCAGTTGGGCGTGATCCTGCGGCGTGGCCTCGCGGGGCGCGAAGCCGGTGAGGAGTTGCGAGGCCAGCGTCGTGACGATGACCCCTGCGCCGCTGGCTGCGCCGATTGCGAAGAGCAGATTGGTTCGCGATCGAGCGCCCAGAACCCGCCCCATCATGTCCTGAGCCGTCAGCGCGCCGAACCCGTTGCTCATGCCCATGACAGCCGAGGCGGCAATGAAGACCACGGGCAACCAAGCCATCGGGACGCCACCCGTCAGCCCCGCGACGCCGGCGAGGACGGCTGCGACAACGGTCGTCGCCAGGGCGAGATAGCCGTGGGTCCTCCGCGTCATGCCGATCAGGCGGGAGCCAAGCAGCTGGGCGAGCAGCCTGGCTATGATGACCACCGGCGCGAACAGCCCCGAATAGAGCACGGCGCCACCGAGCGCGGTGTAGAGGAACGGGAGAACCAGCTTCTCGCTGCCGAGCTCGTTGCCCACCCGTCTTGCGACGCCCTGGACAAACAGCGTCGCGAAATTCCACCTCTCCGCCGGCAGCCGCTCGGTGCTGTTCATCCTCCCCCCCGGACAGACCGAATAGCACCGCCTTGTCGAGGGGTAAAACCATCTCCCTGCCGACGGCCACTGGTAACACGACAGTCGATGCGATACGGGATGACGCCGTCCCCATCCCAACAGACCGGAGAAGCATGTGATCATCGTAACCGGCCATTTGCGCGTCCCCCCTCAGAAGGTCGACGCACTGCGCGAAACCATGCGGGCAACTCTCGAAGCGACCCGCCGGGAGGACGGCTGCGTTCTCTACGCCTATGGCGAGGACGTGCTCGATCCCGGACTGATCCGCATCGTCGAGCGCTGGCGCGACTGGCCGTCCCTCGAGGCGCACGGCAAGGCGCCCCACATGGCGACGTGGCGGGATGCGCTGGGTAAGGCCGGCGTTCTGGAACGCGACGTGGTCGCCCATGAAGGCGGCAACGAGCGAACTCTATAGCGCCGGTGGTGCCGCCCGGATTCGCCTCCGGGCTACGCTCCGTGCGTACGCGCCGCGTGCACGAGTCCGGGAACCTGAATCTTGCCCCCCGAGGACATCTCGTGGGGCCGCACGTCGCTCAGCCGGATCGCAAACAGCGCCGCGGCGATATTCAGACCGACGATGACCCACACCGGCCACACGGCGCCGCTCAGATGAGCAAGGGCGCTGAAGGCGACGGCGAGAACGATGCCGACGATACCGGTCAAGACACTGGTGACGGCAATGCAGGCGGGACGTTCGTCGTCCGACGTCCGCGCAACGATATAGACGGTGCGTGCATTGACGATCCCCTCGACTCCGATGCCGGCCAGCACGAAAACGAAGGAATGCGAGAAAGCACCCTGCGCGGCCGGCACAAGAGCGATCCCGATGGCGACCATGCCGGCGACGCAGGTGGTGATCGCCGACAGCACCATCACAAGCCGGAGCGACTTCTCGGCGACGCGCGGCCAGATAAGACCGCCGAGCACCAATCCGCCGCCGGAGGCAATGACGAAGATGTTGAGGCTGCTCGAATTATTCTTATACAGCGTCGCGGCGTGAATGGCAAAGAACGGTATCGCCAGCTCGACCGACAGGAACAGCATTCGCGCCACCAGAAACTGGCGGAGCCAGGGCAGTTTGGAGGCGGCGGCAAAGTGCCCGCGCAGCCGCGCCGCGATGCCCCGCCGGGGTTCCGTCGCGTCTCGGGCGGTCGACCGTTTGGGTTCGCGAACGACGGATATGATGACCGCGGCCACGAGCGTCACGCCGATTCCGTACCAGATGAGCTCGATGTGCTCGCCGACGGCCGAGCCCGAGTCGATGAAATACTCGCCGAACAACGCAAACCCGATAGCCAACGACCCCGCGAGCCCCGACTGAGCAAAGAGCATGGTGGTTTGGCTCTCCGCTTGCAGCATGCGCCCGAGCAGATCCTGCGATGCGAGACTGGCCAGCGCGCCAACGATGCCCATAACGGATGCGACCGCCAGGAAGATCGCCACCAGAGGGACGGTTCCGACCGCCCGCGCCGTGAGACAGAGAAACGCCAGCGTCACCGCGGTTGTGAGAAATCCGGCAGCGATATAACGCTTGTGGAGCTCCGCCCGTTCGATGATCGGAACGGCCAGGATCTGGGAGACCAGCCCCATGCCGCGAACCATCGGCACCAATAGTCCGGCGACGAAAAGCGGTCCGCCGACCGCCGCGAAAAGAAACGGCAGAACCAGTGAAACACTGGCCAGCTGGTGACCGACGCCTCCCAAAACCCCCTGGCCCAGCAGGGCCCGGAAGTTCCATCTTTCGCCATCAGTCGCTACCGTCGTCACAGCCATGGCGCGAACCCGCTCCCGCACGACGCTGCGCGGCCAACCGCCGCTCGTCTCGACACATCACTACCTCTGGAATCGGCGCTGACCGGTGAATGTCAAGAGGCTAATTTTCAAAGATTGCATTCGATTTGCGGTTTGCCGGCAACGGAGCAGGCCGGCACGCGGGAAGAGACTCCACGCCACCCTCTCGTCTGTGACCGGGATTGGAGCTTGTCGTCCGCCCTCGCCGCAGGCGGCGGGCAGCCGATTCGCTGGGCCGCCGCCCGCGCTCAGGCCTCGGTCCGCGCAAGATCGGCCGTGGCGGCCGTTGCCGGCGGGTGCACATCTTCGAGCATGGTGACGGTGTAGAGCACCGCCACGATGTTCAGTCCGATGATCGCGAAGAGCGGGAAGACGATGCCCTCGAGTTGCGCCAGCGTGCCGGCGATGACACCCAGGCCGATGGCGGTGACGCCGATGACGGCGTTGGCCACGGCGAGGCAAAAGGGACGCTCGTCGTCGGATGTCAGTCCGATGATGTAGACGGTCCGGCCGTTCACGATGCCCTGGGCGCCGAAGGCCACCAGAGTGAAAACGACGGCATAGACGAGAGGCGTCTGCAGGATCGGCTGGTTCTCGATCGCCAAGGCCAGCACGCCGCCGATGCCGGTGACGCCCGCCGCGGCCGCCAGTACCAGGCGGAGCGACTCCTTGCCGACGCGCGGCCAGATGAACCCGCCGAGCAACAGGCCGACGCTCGATGCGATGATGAACGTGCTGAGGCCGCTGGAATTGTTGCCGTGGAACTGCGCCGCGTGGACGGAATAGAACGGCATGGCGAGCTCGATCGACAGGAAAAGCGCCCGCGCCACGATGAAACGCGGAAACCACGGCAAGGCGAACGCGATCCGGAAGCTGTCGTGGAGTTCCGCAATGTGTCCCTTGCGCAGCTCGAGCCCGTGCTCGTCGTTCGTGGCGCGCAATTTTGCCGGCTCGCGAACGACGCAGACCACGATGGCGGCGATCACCGTCACCGCGATGCCGAGCCATATCAGCTCCTGATGCGCGGCGAGCGACGTCGCCCGAGGGTCGATCTTCTGCACGCCAAGGGCGACGGCGATGGTAACGATCCCCGCCAGGCCCGACTGCGTAAAAAGCAGCCGGGTACGTTGTCGCATCGGCAGAACGCGGCCGAGCATATCCTTGAAGGCGAGAGAGACGACCCCGGCGGACGCTCCAAGGACAGCAGCCACGAAGAGGAAGACCACTGCCACCAAGCCGGGCGAGCCGCTGCTCACCGTGACGGAAACGAAGATCAGCGCCAGCGCCGTCGTCATCGTGGCGACGGCCATGAACCATTTGTTGGATCGCGCCGCGTGGACGATTGGCGCAATGATGATCTGTGCCGCCAATCTTGCGACTATGACGATCGGCACCAGGAGCCCGGCGAAGAAGACCGGCGCCCCGGCCGCCGCATAAAGGAACGGCAGGACCAGCCTCTCGCTGGTCAGTTCATAACCGACATTGCTCGCGATCCCCTGGCCCAACAGGACCCGGTAGTTCCATCGTACGGTTTCGCTTTCCGCCATCATGCCTGCCTGACTGGAGCGGCGACGCCAAACCGGAGGGCGCGACCGCAAGCCGCTCCACAATGACGGGATGGAGTTACCCGTTTGCCGCCATCGCCGGCTGGTGCTTGGGCTGCACCACGGCGGAGTAGTCTTCCATCAGGATGCGGGTGATGTCGCCGACGGTGAACGTGTACGGCCCGATCTCCGAGACCGGGGTGACCTCGGCGGCCGTGCCGGTGAGGAAGCACTGCTCGAACCCGGTCAGCTCCTCCGGCATGATCGCCCGCTCGACGATCTCGTAGCCGCGGTCCCTGGCAAGCCCCATGACGGTGCGGCGGGTGATGCCGTCGAGGAAGCAGTCGGCCGTGGGCGTGTGGATGACGCCGTCCTCGACGAAGAAGATGTTGGCGCCGGTCGCCTCGGCGACCTGTCCGCGCCAGTCGAGCATCATGGCGTCGGCATAGCCCTTGGACTCCGCCTCGTGCTTCGACAGTGTGCAGATCATGTAGAGGCCGGTCGCCTTCGACTTGGACGGCGCCGTCGCCGGATCCGGTCGGCGGTACTTGGCCATGTCGAGGCGGATGCCTTTCAGCCGCTCCGCCGGCTTGAAATAGGAGGGCCACTGCCAGACGGCGATGGCCAGATTGATCGAGGCCTGCTGGGCGGAGACGCCCATCATCTCGCTGCCCCGCCAAGCGATCGGCCGGACATAGGCGTCGGCGTGTCCCTGGCGGGCGAGAAGCTCGGTGGATGCCCGATTGATCTCGGCCACCGACCACGGAATCCCGAAGCCGAGCACCGTCGCCGAATTATGCAGCCGCTCGGAGTGCTCGTTGAGCTTGAAGATCTCGCCACCATAGGCGCGCTCGCCCTCGAAAACGCCGCTGCCATAATGCAGCCCATGCGACAGGACATGAACCTGGGCGTCCGCCCACGGGACGAACTCACCGTTCATCCAGATGACGCCGGGGCGATCGTGAAAAGGCTGAGCCGCCATCGTCGTTTTCTCCCTGAACCGGCCGCGCCAAGCGGCACCTGGTCAAGTTGGCCGCCGACGCCGTTCGCCGTCACGGCTTTTTGCTTCGCGCCGCATTCGTCGATATTGTGCCCGCGGCACCATGGCCGCAAGACGGCGCCTGCGGAAAGTATGCGTCGAACCTTGCGTCGCGACCATCGTTTCAGTAACAAATGCAAAAAAAAATGTCAACATGGCTGACGTAAATTTCAAGACCGACGAGGCGGCCTCCGGGCGAATGGCCGGCCGTCCCAAGCATCTGATCGACCAACCGCTTTCCGTCGGCGACCGGCCGGAAATCACCCTTATCGAGTTGTTGTTCTTCGCTTATCGCGACTTCATCTCCGATCCGGACACTGTGCTGGTCGCCTACGGGTTCGGCCGCGCCCACCACCGGGTCATTCATTTCGTCAATCGGCATCCCGGAATCCGGGTTGCCGATCTCCTCGACATCCTGAAGATCACCAAGCAGAGCCTTGGCCGGGTCTTGAAGCAGCTGATCGACGGCGGCTTCATCGAGCAGGTGCCGGGGCCACAGGACCGCCGCCAGCGCCTGCTCTACCCCACCGAGGCCGGGCGTGCGCTGGTGCTTCGCTTGCTCGCGCCGCAGGAGCGGCGGATCGCCGCGGCGCTGGAGTCGCTGTCGCCGGACGCGCGCGAAGGCGCCGAGCGCTTTCTGCGAAGTGTCATCGACAGCGAGGAGCGCGCCAAGGTGGCGCGGCTGATCGGCTGATGAGCGCCGATGGGCAGGCAACGACACAAGGCGACGACATCGCCGTCGACGATACCGCCGCGCACCTTCTCGTCATCGACGACGACAGCCGCATTCGCGAGCTGCTCGCCCGCTATCTCGGCGAGCGGGGCTTTCGCGTCACCGCGGCGAGCGACGCCGCCGACGCCCGCCGGCGCCTCGCCGGGCTCGAATTCGACCTGCTCATCGTCGACGTGATGATGCCGGGCGAGACCGGCCTGGAGCTGACCCGGAGCCTGCGCGAGACGATGAACGTGCCGATCCTGATGCTGACGGCGCGGGCCGAGGCGGACGCCCGCATCCAGGGCCTGGAATTCGGCGCCGACGACTACCTCGCCAAGCCGTTCGAGCCCCGCGAACTGCTTTTGCGCATCAACAACATCCTGAAGCGCGGCCAGCCGCCGACCACGCCGCTGATCGAGGCCGTGCGGTTCGGCCCCTATACGTTCAATCGCGAACGGATGGAGCTGCGCAAGGGAAACGAGCTGATCCATCTCACCGACCGCGAGCGGCAGATCATGGCGATCTTCGCTGCCGCCCCCGGCGAGACCGTGCCGAGAACCGATCTGATCGCCGGCAGCGGACCGTCGGGCGAGCGCACGGTGGACGTGCAGATCAACCGCCTGCGCCGGAAGATCGAAGCCGACCCGACCAACCCGCTCTATCTTCAAACCGTCCGCGGCATCGGGTATCGGCTGACCATCGCGTTCTAGACGTGGGTGCAACGTCGGCGGGGGATGCGGAGAGGATGACCACCACGGTGGAGACGGGCGCCCCCCCGCGGCACGGAATTCGCGCCGCCTACCGGCGTTTCGCGCGCCGGCTCGGCAACGCCATGCCGAAGGGGCTCTACGCCCGCTCGCTGATCATCATCATCACCCCGGTGGCGGTCATTCAGACGGTGGTCGCCTTCGTCTTCATGGAGGAATACTGGCAGACGGTGACGGCGAGGCTGTCGGCGGCGGTGGTGTCCGACATCGCCGCCATCATCGACGTGATCGAGACCTATCCGCAGGACGCCGACTTCAAGAAGATCACCCGCATCGCCGAGGACAAGCTCAATCTCCGCATCGCGGTTCTGCCGCCCGGGCCGCTGCCGCCGGCCGGCCCCAAGCCGTTCTTCTCGCAGCTCGACCGCAACTTCAGCCGCGAAATCACCAAGCAGATCGGCCGGCCGTTCTGGATCGACACGGTCGGCCGCTCCAATTTGATCGAAGTCCGCATCCAGCTCGACGACCACGTGCTCCGCGTCTTCGCGCGGCGGAACCAGACTTATGCCTCCAACTCGCTATTGTTCCTGTCGTGGATGGTGGGGATCAGCGCGGTGCTGCTCACCATCGCGATCATCTTCCTGCGCAACCAGATCCGCCCGATCGTCCGGCTCGCCGCCGCCGTCGACGATTTCGGCAAGGGCCGGGCGGTGCCCGACTTCCCGCCCCGCGGCGCGCGCGAGGTGCGCAAGGCGACCATCGCCTTCCACGACATGCGCGACCGCGTCGACCGCCAGATCGAACAGCGCACCGCGATGCTCGCCGGAGTGAGCCACGACTTGCGCACCGTCCTCACCCGCTTCCGGCTGCAGCTTGCGCTGGTCGAGGACAGCGTCGACGTCGAGGCGCTGGTCAAGGACGTCGACGACATGAACCGGATGCTGGAGGGCTATCTCGCCTTCGCCCGCGGCGATGCGGACGAGGAGGCGATGCCGACCGACATCGACCGGCTGCTCCGCGAGATCGGCCACGACATCCGCCTCGCCGGCCACGAGGCGACGATCGCTTTCTCGGGCGATCCCACCGTCAAGGTGCGGCCGCACGGCTTCAAGCGCTGCCTGACCAACCTCGTCAAGAACGCCATCCGTCACGGCGACCGGGTGATGGTCACCGGTACGCACGAGAACGGCCTCTTGACGATCAAGGTCGACGACGACGGGCCGGGCGTGCCGCTCGACGAGCGTGAGGCGGTGTTCAAGCCGTTCTATCGGGGCGACAACGCCCGCAACATCGACGAGAGCGGCACCGGCCTCGGCCTCGCCATCGCCCGCGACATCGCCCGCAGCCACGGCGGCGACATCACGCTGGACCTCAGCCCGCTCGGCGGCCTCAGGGTGCAGGTGGTGATCCCGGCGTGAGCAGGCCGTTTTCCGCTGCTCCATCTTGATAGCCGGATTGGCGAAGCATAGGTTCATTCCCATGGTCACGACCACGCGAAAGATCGAGGTAGAAGAGGCGACGGCTGCCGCGCTCGAACGTCGCGCGGCTGAACAAGGCGTGAGCGTCTCCGATCTGCTTTCCGACCTCGCCGAGCTCTTCGGCACGCCGGTTTCGGTCGACGCCGCGGGCATCGAAGAGCTCGATCGGAGGTGGGCCGCGGCAAAGAGCGACCCCGACACCGTCCCTCACGCCGACGTCGTGCGCTGGCTCAAGACCTGGGGGACGCCGGCCTTCAAGCCGTGGCATGAGCAGTGAGGCTGGAATGGTCGGCCCTCGCCATGGCCGACCTCGACCGATTCGCCCAGTTCCTACATCAACAAGGTTCCCGGATAGCCGGCATCGTGGCGGGTGAGATTGCCCGCAAGGCGGAGACGCTGATCCAGCAGCCTCTGCTCGGTCGGGCCATCGCCGGCCGCGAGGAGTACCGACAGATCGTCCTGCGCGTCCTCAACGCAGACTATGTTTTTCAGTATCGCGTGGACGGAGATCGAATCGTCGTGCTGCGCGTCTTTCACGCGCGGGAAGCCCGGGACAGCCCGTGAGGAGTAGCGGTAGAGTTCTTCAATAAAGCCTTCCCCCGTTCGGCACCTTGCGATCGGGGGCGAAGAGCATCACTTCGCCGGCCTCGTCGGGAAAGCCGAGGGTAAGCACCTCCGACATGATCGGACCGATCTGGCGAGGCGGGAAGTTGACGACCGCCGCCACCTGCCGGCCGACCAGTTCCTCCAGCTTGTGGTTCCGGGTGATCTGCGCCGAGGATTTCTTGACGCCGATCTCCGGACCGAAATCGATGAGGAGCCGAAAGGCCGGCTTGCGCGCCTCGGGAAACGGCCGTGCCTCGATCACCGTGCCGACGCGGATGTCGACCTTGAGAAAATCGTCGAAACTGATCTTTGCCGGCGCCCCGTCACCCATACCAGCCACCCGTTCGCTCCGCCCGAGCGCCGCGGTAGCACGCGGCCGACCGCCGCTCAACCGCGGTCGCGCGCGCCGGCTCCGACCGCGATTGTCGACGCGGGGCCCGCCAAGGCGGTCAGTTCGCCGCCGCCGCGTCTCGACCGCGACCGCGCCGGAAGCGCGATGCGCGAGGGATGAACGCGCAAAGATCGGAGAGCATCTGCATGCCGCGCTCGCCGCGGCGGAGCGACCGGTCGAGGGTCGCCATGGTGCGGCCGAGATCGGGATCGCCGTCGTCGAGCCAGGTCCGCACGGTTTCGGCATAGACCAGCACCAATCCCTCCGTGGCGATACGACCGCGAAGACCGCTGTGCGAAATTCCGGCGGCGGCGAGCGTCCATCGCTGCGACCGGACGGAAAGCCGGTGGAGGATGGCGGCGAAGCCGGGATGGCAGCTCGCCGTACGCGCCATGCGCCGGATCGCCGGCTTGTAGGGCGCCAGCCCATCGAAGCGCCGCATGACGATCTCGAACAGCCGGTCGCGGGGCTCGCTGGCCGGGTCGGCCGGACCGTCGGCGAGGACCGCCAGATCGATGCGGCGGGAGAAACCGACCAGTATCCCGACCTTGCCGGAATAGGTCTCGCGGAGCGTCGCCAGCGGGACACCGGCCCGTTCGGCGATGTCGGCCAATCCGATGTCGCGGATGCTCTCCTCGGCGGCGAGCGCCATGAAGGCGTCGATGATCGCCTCTTTCGGGTCGGCTCCTCCGCCGCCCGCCTGTGACGCCGGGGCTCGTGTCGCCGCGCGCCGCGTCGTGCGTCTGCCAGCCTTCGCCATGCCGGTCCCTCCTACCTTTCAGCGCAATGTAGACCGGGACCATGGCAAGGGCGAGGCGGTCAAATCGACACGCCCGCTCAGCCCGACAGCTCCTCGGAGCGCCGTTTCGCCGCGGCGACCGCTCGCTCCATCAGCGGCGCCAGCCCATCCTTGGCCATGAGGATCGACAGCGCCGCGGCCGTGGTTCCGCCGGGCGAGGTGACGTTCCTGCGAAGCTCGGCCGGGGAAAGATCGGTGCGATGCAGAAGCTCGCCCGCCCCCTCGACGGTGGCGCGGGCGAGGCGCTGGGCAAGCTCGGACGGCAGGCCGGCCGCGACCGCCGCCTCGGCCAGGCATTCGGCGAAGAGGAAGACATAGGCCGGCCCCGATCCCGACACGGCGGTGACCGCATCGATCTTCGCCTCCTCGTCGACCCAGGCGATCTCGCCCACCGCTTCGAGGAGGAGATGGACCAGCTCGCGGTCCGCCTCTCCAACCCGCGCAT
The DNA here is from genome assembly GCA_963759235.1 of uncultured Alphaproteobacteria bacterium. Lineage (GTDB taxonomy): Bacteria > Pseudomonadota > Alphaproteobacteria > Rhizobiales > Kaistiaceae > Bauldia. The sequence continues at coordinate 197,316 of CAVWYO010000007.1, forward strand.
TGGCGACGGCGACGGTGATGCCGCGACCGACCTGGGCGGGCGTGTTGGGGATCGAGCGGACGATCGCGGCTGGACCGAGGCCGGCTTCAAGATCGGCAAGGGTGGTGCCGGCGGCGATCGACAGGACGGTCGTCCGCGGCCCGACCAATGACCTGAGGCGAGGAAGTGCATCGGCCATGATCTGCGGCTTGATCGCCAGCACGACGACCCGGGCCACGACCTCGGACGGCGGCGCGGCGAGGAGTGAAATACCGGCTTCGGCAAGCAGCGCGGCGCTGTCGGGAGGCGGCGACGGATCGACGACCACGACGGCTTGCGGATCGAGGCCGCCGTCGAGCCAACCGGCGAGCAGCGCCCCGCCCATCTTGCCCGCACCGACCAGGACGAGGGGATCGGCGGACGAAAAGGCGGCGATGGAGCTCATGGCTGCGACTTCTACGGTGCCGGGACGGGCCGTTCAGGCGACCCGTCGATAATCACACCGCGGGTCCGGCGCAAGATGCCGCTGGAAGGAGAGGAGATCCGTCCGTATAGTCATGCGGGCGGCAAGACACCGGCATCTGCCTTCGAGAGGGAGAGGATCATGTCCGTCGCCGTCACGAAACTCAAGCACGCCAAGATCGCCCTCTTTGCCAACGGCGCCTATGTCGATGGGGGGGAATACCACAACCTCAAGGACACGCTCAAAGCCGACAATTACAAGGTCAAGTCCTTCACCAACGAATTGGCGCAGGGCTTCGCCACGGCACTCGACGGCCGCCAGGTCCTGGTCATCCCATCGATGGAAGTGCTTGGCCTCGGGCTGACCAACGCCCTGATCAAGGAGGTCCGCGATTTCGTCGGCCACGGCGGTACGCTGGTGATCTGCGGCGATGCCGGGACCAACGACACCAGTTTCCTCAACGACGTCTTCGGATTCTCGCTGACGGATAGCACAACGCTGTCCGGTCTGCAGACGCTCGAGAGGCTCGGTCCGACCGCAGGAACGACGTTCGACAACGATCCCGCGACGATCCTGGTGAACGATACGACCGCCCTGCTCTCCGACGCCAGCCTGCCGTCGAACGCCCTCAACCTCTATCACTACGGCAATGGAGTGGCAGCGGCGGACATCCCCTTCGGCGCCGGGCAGATCGTCTATCTCGGCTGGAACTGGTTCGACGCCGCTCCGGATGGATCTCAGAACAACGGCTGGCTCAAGGTTCTGAAGAGCGCCATCAGCGAGACCGATCACAAGATCGTCGGGACCAACGGCTCCGATGTTTTCGATACCAACACTTCCAATCCGGGCCAGGCCTTCCCCTCCGACTACAAGGACACCATCCTCGGGCGCGGCGGGCAGGACTTCATCTACGGTGCCGGCGGCAAGGACCTCATCAAGGGCGGCGGCGGACCCGATATTCTCTCCGGCGGCCCCGGCAAGGACCTGATCTATGGCGGCAAGGGTAATGACTATCTCACAGACCTCGCCGGCGGCGCCAAGTTCTGGGGCGGCCCGGGGCACGACACCTTCGCCTTTTCATCGCCGGGCGTCGCCGGCGTCAACACGATCGAGGACTTCAAGCACGGCGTGGACATGATCTGGCTCGACCGGAATGAGTTCGCCGGCTTTCTCGACGATCACGTCCTCACCAATGCGGAGTTTCACAAGGGAGCGCACGCGACCACCCCCGACCAGCGGATCATCTACACGGCTGACAACAAGTTGATCTTCGATCCCGACGGCTCCGACCCGACGATGCACGGGATCGTCATCGCCAAGCTGCCGGGCCATCCCCACCTGACGCACAGCGACATCGAGGTGTTGAACTTCGGATAGCGCTAGGGGCCGAGCGCCCCGCTCAGGCCTCGCCAGCGGTCTCGAACAGCGCGCCTTCCAGCGCCTCGCCGGCGTCCTTGCCGGCCCAAACGACGAACTGGAAAGCCTGGAAGTAGCGGTCGCAGGCCTCGATGGCGGTGAGCAGCAGACGCTCGACCTGATGGGAGTTGGGCTCGGCGCCGCCGGACAGCAGCAGCGCCTGACGAAACATGACGACGCCCTCGGCGCTCCACAGATCGAAGTGGCCGATCCACATCTGCTCGTTGACCAAAGTGAGGAGGCGCATCACCTCGATCGTGCGCGTCTCGGGGACCTTGAGATCGAAGGCACAGGCGAGATGGATCGCTTCCCTCTCCTCCATCCAGGAAAAGGAAACGTGGTAGTCGGACCAGCCGCCGGCGACCGAGATGGTGATCTCGTCGTCGCCGGCTCGTTCGAACGTCCAGTCGTTGAGCGCCGCGATATGCTCAATCACATCGACCGGATGTGACTGCCGCTCCTGCTCGATTTCGATGAAGGTCATGCGAAGCCTGCGACGGTTATGAAGTACACTACGCTTTCACCGCAAGACGCGGCGAACAAGGAACAGCCGGGCGGATCGCCGGCCCGCCACGAATCTTCATTAAGAATCAGTATATAGGCGCGAAGCGACCCGCCGGCCAATACCCAAGGCGCCCGCGGCGGCTTTTTCAACAGCACAGAAGTCGGCCGGTTGTTTTGCCAGCTTAGGTGTCTTTCGCCGTCGCTTTTCTTGGCGACCGGCGCGGCTTGCCTGCCGTCGCTGCCGCACCGCTTGCCTTGTCCGCCGCTATCTTGGCGGCGCTTGCCTTCTTTACTGGGGCCGAAGCAAGTTTGGCCTCCAATTCGACAACCCGCGCCGCCAGCCTCTCGTTTTCCGCGCGCGCCTTCGCCGCCAGTTCCCGCACCGCGTCGAACTCGTCGCGCCTGACCAGGTCGAGATCGGCGATCCAGCGTTCCGCCTGGGTGCGGAAAGCGGTCTCGGCCTCGCGGCGGACGCCCTGGGCGACATTGGCGGCATCCGTCATCAGCCGGGCCAGTTCGTCGAACATGCGGTTTGAAGTCTGGGTCATGGACTGTCTCCACCTGCCGGGCAGCCGGCCATTCTCGCTACTATGGTGACGGCCAAGCCGCCCGGCAAGCCGCCGTGAAGCGGCCTGCCCGCTACAGATCGATGCCGAGCAGCTTGAGCAGCAGCCGTCCACCGGTGAGAACATCGTTATCGAATTCGCCAATGACGAAGACCATGCTGGCGACGACGAATCCCTGGGTGAGCACCCAGCCGGCGACTTGCCCGCCCACCGAGTCGCCAAGGCGCAGGCCGCGACGGCGGGCAAATCTCCGCCAGCGGGCAACCACGAGGACGCCGGAGGCGTGGAACAGTCCCCACGCCAGCCGGTTCAGTGTGCCGGCATGCCAGATGCCGATGACGGCGAAACTGGCATAAATGGCCAGATAGGGATTTCGCGTTGCTCCGATCAGGGGGGAATAGATGTAAGCCTGGGCCCAGGCCGCCAAGGTCATGTGCCAGCGTTGCCAGAATTCCGGAATGCTGCGGGCGATGATCGGGAAGTTGAAATTTTCCGAGATACGGAAGCCGAACAGCCGCGACGCGCCGATGGCGATATCGGTGTAGGCGCTGAAGTTCAGGTAGCCGATCAGGTAGATGAACAGCAGCTTGAGCCACAGCTGACCGACCGGCAGGTTCAGGTTTTCGGTGAAGCTCAGCGTCTGCTCCGCGACCGGAACGACGCGATAGCGCAGTTCCAGGATGACCAAGTCGATCAGGAAGAACTGCTTGACGAAGCCGAAGGCGACGCGGGTGAACCCCTCGGTGAGAAACGCCCACCGGAACTCGTCTTCCTCTTCCGCGAGGAAGAGGTCGAGCCGCTGGATCGGCCCGGCACTGAAGGTGGTGAACAGAAAGAGATAGCAGAAGAACCGCGCGGCAGGCGCCGCAAACGCGCCGCGCCGATAGGCGTCGACGGCGACGTGGATCATCTTGAAGATGTAATAGCTCATCCCGAGCGGCACGATCAGGTCAACCGGCCGCGCCGGAGCCTGGGCGAGTTCAGACAGGATAAGGGGGAGATACTTGTTGTAGGCGATGCTGCCGATGAGGACGGCAAGTGCGACGGCGAGCGAGGCGAGCCCTCGGCGTCCCCCTCCGGCAATCAGCGGGAGGATGAGGTAGAGCCCGGCAGCCAGCACCAGGAGCAGAATGGCGCTATACGGATCGAGATAGAGGATCAGGCCAAAAGAAACCAGAGCCAGAAAATAGAAACGAATTTTATAGCGTAACGTCCAGAAAATCGCCGGACAAATGAAGAACAAAATCCAAAAGACGACATTCTGAATCATTTGAAAATTCTATATTGTTCGAAACAATGGACAGATATTGTTCAAAAGGCAGCCAATTCGATCAATAACCAACGTATCTGAAGATAATGTCTTCTGGATTGATTTGAGCAATACGAAGTATTCCATAGCAGATCATCCCGCCGAGGATCAGACCCCGCAGGATGTCGAAGGCGGTCGGCATCAATCGTCGCGCTCTTGCCATTGCGCAACATCCCCGTTTTGGCCTTTTCCCTGTTTAAGAATGTACAGCGCGACGCCGTCGGCGATTGCGGCCTCGGTGGCCCGGATCGCCCCTTCGCGGCGCAGATGCCCCTGGTCGTTCAGGTCGGCTTGCTCATAGTCGACGACGTCGTTCGGATCGATCAGCGGGATATTTCGCGCCGCGGCAAAGGCGGCAGTCTTCTTCGCCTGCTCGGCAAAGAGCGCTTGAAAATCAGCGTATTCGGGCTTGTCGAGGAGCCACGGATTGCGCGGCGTCTCGATGAAGATCAACCGACCGCCGCATTGACGGGCAGTGTTGGCCATCGCCGCCAACGTCGCCATGGTGGCCTTCTTCGCGCGCGGATAGGTCCTGTCGTAGCGGTCCAGAACAAACCTGATCCGCGCGGCCTTCCTATCGGTCGGCCACGCGCCGCTGCCGAGAAACGGATGCCTGTCCGTCGTCGTCACGCCGGGGGGCGGAAGCCTGCTCGCGCCGGTGAGATCGTAGACCGCGCGGTGCGCCAGCAAGTACAGGGTCCGCACGACGAACCCCTGATTGCGGAAGAAGTACCAGTTGCTGAACGGTTTGCGGTCCATCTTCAATTTGGTGTCAACCCTTCGCGAGGGATAGCCGATCGACACCGCCGGATCGTTTGTGTCGTTCCAGGCGAAGCGCCCGAGGTTGACTGCGACCAAGGCATAATCGTAGCCGCGGCAGAGGGTTTGCCCGACGAGCGCCCACGAAACCGTCAGAGACTGCGCCGGGGAGGAGAGATCCGCCACGGTAACCAGCCGGCCGACCTGGTGGGAGACGCGGTCGGCGAACGACGCTTCCGTCCACACTGACTGCTCGGTGGTCGAGCCGCCGACGATGGCGATGCGCATGCTTCCCTCGTCGTCGGAAGCGCGAAGCTTCGTCAGCCGATCGAACAGGTAGTAGCGCTGGTCGAGCTGATCGAAACCGGGATAGGCGGCGACCACGGCATGAAGCGTCCGCGGCGTGATCAGCGCGAGCCAGACGAGGAATGCGGCAACCACCACTCCGGCAGTCACCAGCATGACCGCCGACGGGCGCAAGCACGCTTCCGCAACCGCTCGGACCCTTCCCACAATCAGGGACAACCCTTGCATCATCTCCGAGGATTCTAGCTATTCCTTCGCTCGATGAACTGCAGGATCCGGTCAATCGAGTCGAGATTTTCGAGATTGACATCGACGACGCGGAACTTCCATCCCGCGACATCTTCTACAAATGTCAGGAGGTCGACCATGCCGAAGGAATCCAGTATCCCTGACGAGAACAAGAGCGTTTCGCGATCGATGCTGTCGGGGTCTAGTCCAAACTCAGAAACGATGTACTCCCGGATTTGCTCGCCTACCTGCTCCATCTTAGGAAACTTCGCCTCTGCTTGGATACGGTGGCGCCTTTTGGCTGACGCTCCGGCGACGAAAGTCCAGCAGCATGGTTGTAGGTCCCGAACGAGTCAATGTTGGCCGGAGATGAGCGAGGGGGCGGCGCGACGGTCGCCGCACCGGGCCAAGAGAATCCGGACCGAGGTTGAGTCACAGGCGACGCGACTTGCCGATTTGACCGGATTGAGGACCGGCCGATCAGGCGAAATCAACATCGATGACGCAACCTTTGCGGCGCCCCGCGGAGCGCCGACGCGGGAAGGCTCCGAAGCGTCTGCGCTGGCGCTCCACACCGAGGGTATCCTTCTCGACAATACCTACACCGCGAAAGCCGTCGCAGCGCTTCTCCGGCATGATTCCGTGAAACGAGACCTGCCGGTCGTCTTCTGGCATATGGAGGGGGTGGTTCAGGCGGCTAACGAACTCTTCGGTACCGATCGCGCCGAGCCGGAGCGTGCTTAACATCCTACTCATAGGGGGAACTGCCGGTGCCCGGGTCCTTTCGACCCTCGACAGGCGCGGACACCCGATCGGATGGGTCATCGATACCGATCCGACCCCGTCCGGTCAGGCTTCGCTCGGTCAGGTCGCTCTTAGCCAAGGCCGAACCGTCTGGCCGGCGGCCACCATCAAGGACTCGCGCTTCGCCGAAACGGCTTCAGCCGCCGGCATCGACGTCATTCTCAGCGTGCGCTGCCGCCTGGTGCTGCCGGCGGCGCTGTTGGAGGCACCGCGCTTCGGCAGCTACAACCTGCACCATGGGCCGTTGCCGCAATATGCGGGCCGCAACGTTGTCAGCTGGGCGCTCTACAACGGCGAGGCCGAGCACGCCGTGACCCTGCACCGCATGGTCGCCGCGGTCGATCGAGGCGGCATCGTTTCGGCGGCGCGCTTTGCAATCGGCCCCGACGACACCGCCTTGACGCTGAGCCGCCGCTGCCTCACCAAGGGACTTCCCCTGCTGACGCAGTTGCTCGACCGGATCGAGGAGACCGGCCAACCTCCGCAGCTCAGCGAGCAGGATCTGACCGAGGCTCGTTACTATTCGGCGAAAGAGAGGCCCGATCCGAGGCTCGATTGGCGCCAGCCCACTCTACGTCTTCTCAATCTGACCCGCGCCTGCGCATTCCATCCGTTTCCATCGCCGTGGGGCTTGCCGGTCGCCACCTGCCGCGGCCGAACGCTGGAGATTCTAAGGATGAGACCCGCGCCGAGCGAAGTCGCCGAAGCAACGCCGGGCACCGTGGTCAAAACAGAGCGTGGCGCGGCGATCATCGCAACTGGCGACGGCACGATTCGCCTCGAGTCATTTCTGATCGACGGCCGTTCGGTTGATGCCGCCGATATCGTTGAAGCGGGCGACCGCTTCGACCACCCGTCGTGACAGTCAAAGCCAGCGAGGCGAGATGCACCCGTTGGGAATGCCCGACCTCCTCGACAGCAACCGCACGATCCGTCCGGGGGCTCCGGCTGTCATTCACGGCGAACGGGCCTTCACCTATGGCGAGGTGGCCGAGGAGTGCGATGCCTGGGCCGCGTGGCTTGCCGCGCTCGGCGTCGGGCGCGGTGATCGCGTCGGCATCCATCTTGCCAAGTCGGCGGAAGAAATCATCCTCGTCTTCGCCGCGGCACGCCTCGGTGCGACCTCGGTCAACATCAACGCCTCGCTGAAGCCGTTTCAGGTCCGCCACATCGTCGGCGATGCCGGGATTTCCGCGCTGATCTGCGACCGCATGCGCCTGCCCGGCCTCCTGAACGACGGGCTTCTGGATAGAGTGAAGGTCGTCATCGTCAGCGGCGCCGACAGCCCTGATCCGCGCGTTCTCTGCTCGGCCGAGCGACCGCCGCTGCCGCCCTTCGCCGGCCCGAAGCCGATCGACCGCGATTTGGCCGCCCTTTTCTACACCTCCGGCTCGACAGGCCGGCCGAAAGGGGTGGCGTTCACCCACAGCAATGTCCTCGCCGGCGCCAATGCGGTGGCCGGCTATCTGAACAACACGGCGGACGACCGCATCCTCTCGGTGCTGCCGCTCAGCTTCGACTACGGCTTCAGCCAGGTGACGACGGCCTTCCTGGTTGGCGCTACCGTGGTGCTCCAGCCGGTGCCGATGGCCGCCGAGATCGTCAAGGCCGTGAAAGCGCATTCCGTCACCGGCCTCGCCTCGGTGCCGCCTACCTGGATCGAGCTCACCCGTTATCTGATCGAGAGCGGCACCCGCCTGCCGTCGCTGCGCTACATCACCAATTCCGGCGGCGGCATCCCCCGTGCGACGCTGGAGCGGATGCCGGCGGCGTTCGGCGGCACCGACATCTACCTGATGTACGGTCTGACCGAGGCGTTCCGCGCCACCTATCTCGAGCCGCGGCTGTTCGCCTCCAAGATGGGCGCCATCGGCAAAGCGGTTCCCGGCACCGAGGTGTTCGTCGTCGACCCCGAAAGCGGCCTTTGCGGCCCGGGCGAGACCGGCGAACTGGTGCAGCGCGGCCCGCTCATCTCGAAAGGTTACTGGAACCGCCCGGAAGACACGGCGGCCAAGATCCGGCCGAACCGTCATCTCGCGCATCGCGTCGGCGACGAGCCGGTGCTCCACAGCGGCGACATCGTCTATGCGGACGCGGACGGCGTTCTCTGGTTCGTCGGCCGCAACGACGCGATGATCAAGTCGAGCGGCTACCGCGTCAGCCCCCAGGAGATCGAGGAATTCGTGGTGAGCAGCGGACTGGTGCGGGAGGCGGTCGCCTTCGGCGTTGCCGACGATGAACTCGGCCAGACGATCGGCTTGGCGGTGGTCTGGGCCGGAGAGCCCGCGACGGAGGCCCTGATCCGGCAGTGCCGGACCGGACTGCCCGCCTACATGGTCCCGAGCACCATTCACACCTGGCCGGCTACCCTGCCCCGCACCCCGTCGGGCAAGTACGACCGGCCAGCAATCGCCGCCACTGCAACCGGTGATGCGCGGGGACACGCGAAGGAGGCGTCCGGCCGATAGGCGTCCCCCGCGGCGAAAGCCTCTGGTAACGCCGTCAGCCGATTGCTATCAGCCCCCTTATGCCGCTCTTCGCCCTCCCCTTCCCCTCCATCGATCCGGTGCTGATCGAGATCGGGCCGTTTTCGCTCCGCTGGTACGCGCTCGCCTACATCGTCGGCATCTTTCTCGGCTGGTGGTATGCCAAGCGGCTGGTCGCCAATCAGCGGCTGTGGGGGCCGGCGGGCTCGCCGATGAAGCCGACCGACATCGACGATTTCGTCGTGTGGTGCACGCTCGGCATCATCCTCGGCGGGCGGATCGGCTACGTGCTCTTCTACGACCTGCCGCGCTACCAGGAGCACCCGCTGGAGGTCTTCGCCCTGTGGCAGGGCGGCATGTCGTTCCACGGCGGCTTCCTCGGCACGGTGCTCGCCATGATCCTCTTCGCGCGGGTGCGGAAGATCCCGACCTGGTCGCTGATCGACGTGATCGCACCATCGGTGACCTTCGGCCTGTTGCTCGGACGCTTCGCCAATTTCGTCAATGGCGAACTGTTCGGCCGGGTGAGCGATGTGCCGTGGGCGATCATCTTCCCGGGCGGCGGCCCGGAGCCGCGCCATCCGAGCCAGCTCTACGAAGCTGGACTGGAGGGGATCGGGCTGTTCGTCGTGCTGCGCATCCTCACCCACCGCTACCACAAGCTTCAAACGCCCGGCTTCGTCGCCGGCGCCTTCGCCACCGGCTACGGCGTCGCCCGCACCTTCGTCGAGTTCTTCCGCGAACCGGACATCCAGATCGGCTATCTCGCCGGCGGCCTGACCATGGGGATGCTGCTGTCGATCCCGATGATCTTCGCCGGCATCGCCCTGATGGTCTGGGCTTCGCGACGAAAGCCCGCGACGCACCCGGCCGCCGAGTGACCCCGCTTGCCGAAAAGCTGATATCGCTCATTCGCGCCACCGGGCCGATCACCGTCGCCGACTATATGGCGGCCTGCCTCGGCGATCCCGATCACGGCTACTATGTCAGCCGGGAGCCCTTCGGGCGCGGCGGCGACTTCATCACGGCGCCGGAAGTCAGCCAGATGTTCGGCGAATTGATCGGTGCCTGGAGCGTCCTCACCTGGGAGGCAATGGGCGCCCCGTCGCCTTTCGCGCTCGCCGAGCTCGGGCCGGGACGCGGCACGCTGATGGCCGATCTTCTCCGCGCGACGCGCGTCCGACCGGCCTTCGGCGAAGCGGCGCGGGTGCACCTGGTCGAGACCAGTCCGCGGCTCCGCGAGGTACAGCAGGCGAGACTGACGGGTTCTGGTGTGAAGGCGACGTGGCACGAGCGGATCGACGATTTGCCGACGGGCCCCCTCATCGTCATCGCCAACGAATTCTTCGACGCGCTGCCGATACGACAGTTCGTGCGCACGGCCAAGGGATGGGCCGAGCGCATGGTCGGTGTCGACGACCTGGGGCGACTTGCGTTCGGCCTGCGGCCGATGGCGATGCCGGTCTACGACGACCCACTCGGCGCTGCCACCCTCTCAGCGTCGTCCTCCGCGAAGGCGGATGATCGGGATTTGTGGGCCGCGACCTCGTCGAGAATGTCGCAGCCCATCGTGAGCGGTCCTCCGGTCAAGCCGGAGGACGACAATGCAGAAGCGGCAAAGGTGCTAGAGACCTCCCCCGCCGCAACGGCCATCGTCGGAACCCTTTCCGAGCGTCTCGCCCGTTATGGCGGTGCGGCACTGATCATCGACTACGGCTATGAAGGCCCGGCCGTTGGCGACACGCTGCAAGCGGTGCGCCGGCATCGCCATGACGACCCGCTCGCCGCGCCGGGTGAGGCGGACCTCACCGCCCATGTCGATTTCGCCGCCCTCGCCGGCGCCGCGGACGGTGCCGGCGGGGTGGCGCGGCGATTGACCACCCAGGGTGCGTTCCTGACGCGCCTCGGCATCGTCGAGCGGGCCGCGCGCCTCGGCGAAGGCAAGGATTCGGAAACGAAGGCTTCGCTACAGTCGGCGGTCGACCGGCTGTGCGGGCGGCAGACGATGGGCGACCTCTTCAAGGTCCTCGCCGTGGCGCAGCCCGGTCTTGTACTGCCCGTCTTCGACGACGATGTTTCGGGCGGAAGCTGAGGAGCGAGCGGATGCTCAAGTCAGGGCGCGTGTCGTGGAGCGGCGAAGCGGTGAAGCCGCGCGCGCTTACCCACGGCCTGCTCGATGCGCTATCCGGCATCCGCTACGGCTTCTTCACCCGCGAAGGCGGTGTATCGTCGGGCATCTATCAGAGCCTCAATTGCGGCGTCGGCTCCGCCGACGACAAGGGCTTCGTCTTCAAGAACCGGGCGCGTGCCGCCCGCAGCCTCGGCATCCAGCACGACAAGCTGGCGACTCCCTATCAGGTTCACGGCACCGACGCTTTCACGGTCGACAAGGTCTGGGAGGTCGGCAAGGGCCCGAAGGCCGATGCGGTCGTCACCAACCAGCCGGGCATCGCCGTCGGCGTCGGCACGGCCGATTGCGGGCCGATCCTCTTCGCCGATACCACGGCCCGCGTGGTCGCCGCCGCCCATGCCGGCTGGCGAGGCGCGCTTGCCGGCATCCTCGAGGCGACGATTGCCGCCATGGAGAAGCTCGGCGCCGAGCGCGACCAGATCGTCGCGGTGCTCGGTCCGACGATCTCGCAAGCGAACTACGAAGTCGGCCAGGAGCTCGTCGAGACCTTTGAGAAGGCTGACCCGGACAATGCGCGCTTTTTCCACTCCGCCGAACGGGAGGGCCACGCCATGTTCGACCTTCCCGGCTTCATCGTGGCGAGACTGTTCGCCGCAGGCGTGCTCGCCGCGGACACCGGCCTTTGCACTTATGCCGACGAGGAGCGCTTCTTCTCCTATCGCCGGGCAACCCATCGCGGCGAGGCCGACTACGGGCGGCTCTTGTCCGCCATCAGGCTGGAATGAGCATTTACCCTGCCGCAAATCGCCGCGGCCGACAGTCCCCCGATCGCCGCCGCATTTCTGGACCGCCGATGCGAATGACGCTACACAGGCAGGCGAGGTGTGTCGGGAATCTGCCAATGTCTGGAGTGCGCTGGGACCGACGCGGTTTCGCGATTCTGCTCATCGCCACACTCTTCCTCGCCGGCTGCACCACGGCGCGTCTCGGCGGAGGCGGCAACCCGCCCTCGGCCGCCGCGCCTGTCACGGGCTCCGCCGCGGTATTCGCCTTTGCCCCGGTCGACGGCGTCCCCGTTCAAATCCTCCAGGCGCTCTCGGCCGCCCTCAACCGGGAGGCGGCCGCCCGGGGGCTCAACGTCGTCCCCAGCAGCGATCCATCGCGGATCTATGAGGTGCGCGGCTTCCTCTCCGCCGTTCCCGACGGCCAGTCGACCCGCCTCGTCTATGTCTGGGACGTGGTCGACAAGAACGGCACCCGGCTTCACCGGATTACCGGGCAGCAAGAAGGCGGCCACCCGACCGGCGACCCGTGGACAGGCATCGGCAACGAGACCGTCAATCTGACGGCGAAGCAAACCATCGAGGCGCTTGCCCAATGGGTGGGCGGCTAGATCGGCCCGGCCGACCGGCCGGGCTTTCCCGTTTGCACTGCGGCAATCGCCTTGTTACATACCGGCCGCCCCGCCCGGCCGGCGGCTTCCGCCCGCCGGCCGATATTCCCCACGGGCCAGGACCGGCATGAAGCTCGTCGCAGGCAATTCCAATCGCGCCCTCGCCGAGGCGATATCGGCCTATCTCGAAGTTCCCCTCGCCAAATGCATGGTCCGCCGCTTCGCCGACCAGGAGATCTTCGTCGAGGTGATGGAGAACGTCCGCGGCGAGGACGTCTTCGTCATCCAGTCGACGAGCTATCCGGCCAACGACCATCTGATGGAGCTTCTGATCATCATCGACGCCCTCCGCCGCTCCTCGGCGAGGCGGATCACCGCCGCGCTTCCCTATTTCGGCTATGCGCGCCAGGACCGGAAGCCGGGACCGCGCACGCCCATCTCGGCGAAGCTCGTCGCCAATTTGATCACTCGCGCCGGCGCCGACCGGGTGCTCACCCTCGACCTCCATGCCGGGCAGATCCAGGGCTTCTTCGACATCCCCACCGACAACCTCTTCTCGGTGCCGGTGATGACCCGCGACGTTCGCGAGCACCACGACATCAACAACGTGATGGTGGTCTCGCCCGACGTTGGCGGCGTGGTCCGCGCCCGGGCGCTCGCCAAGCGCCTCGACGCGCCGCTGGCGATCGTCGACAAGCGCCGCGAGCGACCCGGCGAAGCCGAGGTGATGAACGTGATCGGCGACGTCGAGGGGCGGAACTGCATCCTCTTCGACGACATCATCGATTCCGGCGGGACGCTGTGCAACGCCGCCGAGGCGCTGATCGAGCGCGGCGCCGGCTCGGTGCTCGCCTACTGTACCCACGGCGTGCTGTCGGGTGGCGCGGTGGCGCGGATCACCGCCTCCAAGATCGAGGAGCTGGTCATCACCAACTCGATCCAGCCGACCGCTGCCATCGAGGCGGCGCCACGCATCCGGGTCTGCAGCATCGCCAATCTGATCGGCGAGGCGATCGCCCGCACCGCCCAGGAGAAGTCGGTGTCGAGCCTGTTCGACTAAGGCGGGCTGGCCCTTATCTCCCCGGCTGCGGATAGACGGTCCTCAGAAACGCATCCCACAACCGATCGCCGAACAGCCGGCGCTGGGTGATCAGGAGATGGGCCGCCGGGGTCACCCGGTAGCGAGGCCGCGGCCGCCGGGCGGTGATCGCCTTCTCGATCACCCGCGCGACATCGTCGGCCGAACCGGTAAGGGCGGCGGTCATGCCTTTTGTGTAGGATTCGCGCGTCACTCGCGCCACCTCGGCATCGAAGGCCGCATAGGCATCATCGCCGGCCGGGCCGGCGATCGTCGCCGCCGCGGCATCGCCGAAATCGGTGCGCACCAGCCCCGGCTCGACGATCACCACGTCGATGCCGAAGCCGGCGACCTCGAAACGCAGCACGTCGGAGAGCGCCTCGAGCGCGTGCTTGCTGCCGTGGTAGGCGCCGCCACCGGGAAAGGTGAGCTTGCCGCCCATCGAGCTGATATTGACGATCTTGCCCCATCGCTGCGCCCGCATGGCCGGCAGGACGAGCTGGGCGAGGCGGAGCGGCGCGAAAACGTTGGTCTCGAACTGGGCCCGCACCTTGGCCATCGGCAACGTTTCGAGCGCGCCCGACTGGCTATAGCCGGCGTTGTTGATAAGAACGCCGATCGGGCCATGCTCGGCGACGATCGCCGCGCAGCCCTCTTCCACCACCCGGTCGCTCGACAGGTCGAGCCGGGCGGTGGCGCAGCCGGCCTCGGCGAGTTCAGCGAGAGCCTCCGGCCGGCGGCCGGTCGCCACCACCTTCCAACCCACCCGCGCCAGACGGAGTGCGGTCGCCTTGCCGATACCCGACGAGGCGCCGGTGACGAGAACGGTCTTCGCAACTTCCGCCATGACGTGACCTCTCCCCCCGCAACCAGCGCCTGATCAACTAGTACCTCTGCACAGGGATTATGACTTTTTCGTCGGCGGTTTGGGATAGGCGCGGGCCATCTTGGTCCTGGCTTGTTCGGTAGAGAACATCCAGTTGATGCGGGCGGCTGAGGCGTTGCGCCTGAGCTCCCAGGCGGCGACCTCTTCGACGAGCCGGTTCTTGCTGTCGATGCGGCGGTCCAGGCACTGGGTTCTGAGGACGCCGATCTCGATCTCGACCATGTTGAGCCAGCTGGCGTGCTTGGGGGTGTAGTGGAACTCCAGGCGCCTCAGGATTTGCCTGGCTTCAGCGGCCGGCAGGTTCTGGTAGAGGGCGCCGGCCGAGTGGGTGGACAGGTTGTCGAGCACGACCCTGATCTTGGGGGCGTTGGGGAAGTCGACATCGACCAGTTCGCGCATGCAGGCGGCGAAGTCCTCGGCGGTGCGGCGATCGGTGACTTTCACCCTGCGCCAGGAGCGGTGGGCGTCGAGGAAGACGAAGAGGTTGGCGGTTCCGTTGCGCCGGTATTCACAATCGTAGCGCTCGAGCCGGCCCGGGGCGGCTGGGACCGGCGCACGGACCTCGCCGATGAGCTGGGTCGGGCTCTCGTCGAAGCAGACTACCGGGCGGCTGGGGTCGGGGGCTTCGGCATAGAGGTCCAGCACATCCTCCATGCGCGCGACATACTCGGCGTCCACCTTGGGGATGCACCACATGTCCTTGCGCCAGGGCTTCAGGTGGTTCTCCAAGAGCCGGCGGCGCACGGTCTCGCGCGAGAGGCTCTCATGCTCGGTGAGCTTGACGAAGGCGCCGGCCAGGAGTTCCAGCGTCCAGCGCGAGCAACCGGGCGGCGGCGCCGAACAGGCGGTCGCCACCAGCAAGGCTTCTTCCTTGCCGGTGAGCTTGCGTTCCGCGCCCGCTCTCGGCTCCTCGCTGAGCGCCGCTTCCAGGCCCAGGGCCACGAAGCGCTGCTTGGTGCGATAGACGGTCGAGCCTGAGGTCCCGACCGCCTGGGCGATGGCCTCGTCGGCAAGGCCATCTGCGGCGGCCAGGAGGATCTGCGCCCGTTTGAGCTTGCGCGCCGCAGGTGCGCCGCCGCTGGTCAGCGACTTCAACGCCTGCCGTTCGGCTTGGTCCAACTCCACCCGATAGCGTACGTTCATCCTTGCGACCTCCTCGGCTCGAGAAGGTCCCGGGATGAATCAGAAAATGAACCGATGGGTTGACGAGGCGCCGCCGACCGCCCCCCGCTTCACCGAAAAGCAGGGCCAGTACCTGGCCTTTATCTGGGCCTACGCCCAGATCAACGGCCGACCCCCCGCCGAACGAGACCTGCAGGGCTACTTCCGCGTCACGCCGCCGTCCGTCCACCAGATGGTGCTGACCTTGGAAAGCGCCGGCTTCATCCGTCGAACCCCAGGCCAAGCGCGCAGCATCGAGCTATGCATCGACCCAAGGGACCTACCGGTCCTCGGACTGCCTCAACTCGTCAAAACCTCTGTGCAGAGGTACTAGGGTCCGGCGCCGGATCAGAAAGTGGCAATCACTGGCGCTTTCGGCCGGTATCGTCCACGTTGCACGGCACCGCGCCATCGTCTATACACCTGCCGGCCGCGCCGACACCCCTGGAGGCAACGCGAGTCGCAAATCCAGCCAGCTTGGCGGATTTTCTTTATTAACATCAAGGAGTTGTCCGATGGGCACCAGTTACCAGCTCACGGCGACGGTTCGCGACAAGGTAGGCAAGGGGGCCGCCCGCACCGTCCGTCGCCAGGGTCTTATTCCGGCCGTCATCTATGGCGGCAAAGAACCCCCGCTGTCGATCGCACTTTCCGACCGGGAGGTCTTTTTCAAGATTCACTCCGGCGGTTTCATGACCACGGTCGCTGAAATCAACGTCAATGGCGACACCATCCGCACGCTACCCCGCGACTTCCAGCTCGACCCGGTCAGCGATCGACCGTTGCATGTCGATTTCCTGCGCATCCTGGCCGGATCGACCGTGACGGTCGATGTACCGGTGCAATTCGTCAACGAGGCAGGCTCGCCGGGCATCCGCCGCGGCGGCGTTCTCAACGTCGTGCGCCACCGCATCGAGATTGAATGCCTGGCCGATGCCATCCCCGATCATATCGTTGCCGACCTCACCGGCCTCGATATCAACGATTCGCTGCACATCTCGGCGGTGACGCTGCCCGAGGGCGTCAAGCCGACGATCGGGCGCGACTTCACCGTGGCGACGGTCGCCGCGCCGGCCGGCATCAAGGAAGAGATGCGTGCGGCAGCGGAAGCGGCTGCCGCCGCCGGCGCGGTCGCCGAAGTCGCCGAGGGCGAGGCCCCCGCCGGCGGCGAGGGCAAGCCGGAAGGCGGAGAAGGCAAGGCGGACTAGCGCCTTGGCGCGATGCGGGGAGATCGTCCGATGCTTCTCCTCGTCGGCCTCGGCAATCCCGGCTCCCAGCATGCCGCCAACCGGCACAATGTCGGCTTCATGGCGGCTGACGCCATACACCGCCGCTACGGCTTCGGACCGTGGCGGCGGAAATTCCATTCGGAAGTTTCGGAAGGCACCTTCGCCGGCGAGAAGTGCCTGCTGGTCAAGCCGCAGACCTACATGAACGAATCCGGCAGAGCGGTGTCGGAAGCCATGCACTTCTACAAGCTGTCGCCCGGCGAGGTCGTCGTCATCCATGACGAGGTGGACCTGCCTCCCGGCAAGCTCCGCGTGAAGAAGGGTGGCGGCGCCGCCGGCCACAATGGCCTGCGCTCGATCAGTGGTGCCATCGGCACCGAGTTTCGCAGGGTCCGGATCGGCGTCGGCCATCCGGGCGTCAAGGAGATGGTGCCGATCCACGTTTTGAAGGATTTCGCCAAGGCGGAGACAGCTTGGCTCAACCCGCTCCTGGACGCGATCGCCGAGCACGCGCCGCTCCTCGCCGAGGGCAAGGACCAGACCTTCGCCAACCGTATTCACGAAATGCTGCGCAAGAGCGAAGCCGTGACGGAAAAGATCGCGGATGAGAAAGAGCCGCCGGGACGGTCGGCTTCTCCCGCTTCCGGACCGGCTCGCAAGCCGGAAGAAGGTCCCCTCGCCCGCGGCCTGAAGCGGTTGTTCGGGCGCTGAAACCGGCGCCGGTTGACACGAAAACACGAAAACACCAAATTCGTGTCGAGGAGTCCGGCCATGAAGAACGTCACCATCACGCTGCCTGACGACTTGGTCCGCCGTGCGCGGGTCGAGGCAGCCAAGGCGGACAAGAGCCTGTCGCGCTGGATCAGCAAGATGGTCGAGCGCGAGCTTTCGGGTGTAGGCGAACAGCGCGCAGGCCTGGAAGCACTTCTCGATCTGCCCTTACTGCCGCTGAGCGAAGACGGCCATCTGCCTCCCCGTTCGGAGTACCACACGCGTGAGATTCTTCGTCGACACGAACGTGATCGTTTACACCCGCGATCGAAGCGCGCCGCGAAAACGTGAACGGGCCATCGCCTGGCTCTTGGCGCTTGCCTCGGCCGACGCGATCACCATCAGCCCGCAGGTGCTTAACGAAAGCATCAACGCGTTCATCAACAAGCTCGATCTCGATCACGACGATCTGATGCCCTTCGTTCGCGGCGTCGCAAGCTGGTGCACGGCTCCCGTCGGTCCGGAGGTCACCGCGGAAGCCCTTCGCGTCCGCAGCAGATGGAAATTCGGGTGGTGGGATTGCCTGATCGTCGCGTCGGCGGCGATCGGTGGCTGCGACCATGTCTTGACGGAGGACCTCCAGGACGGCCAAAAGCTAGACACGCTCGAAGTGGTCGATCCTTTCGGCCGCGAACCATCGGTTTTCTCTTTCTCGCGCTGACTTATCCCATGGGCTTTCAATGCGGCATTGTCGGCCTGCCGAATGTCGGCAAGTCGACCCTTTTCAATGCGTTGACCAAGACGGCGCAAGCGCAGGCGGCCAACTATCCGTTCTGCACGATCGAGCCGAACACCGGCGAGGTCGCCGTCCCCGACCCGCGCCTCGAGCGGATCGCGGCGATCGTCAAGCCGGCGCAGATCGTGCCGACCCGCATCAGCTTCGTCGACATCGCCGGTCTGGTGCGCGGCGCCTCCAAGGGCGAGGGCCTCGGCAACCAGTTCCTCGCCAACATCCGCGAGGTGGACGCCATCGTTCATGTGCTGCGCTGTTTCGACGAGGGCGACGTCACCCATGTCGAAGGGCGCGTCGACCCGGTCGCCGACGCCGAGACGGTGAACACCGAACTGATGCTCGCCGACCTCGCCAGCCTCGAGCGGCGGGTGACGCCGCTCCGCAAGCGGGCCCAGACCGGCGACAAGAACGCCCGGGCCGAAGTGGCGCTGATGGACGCCGCCCTCGCCCGGCTCGATGCCGGCCTGCCGGCGCGGCTTGCCGAGGTACCGGCGGGGGAGGAGGACGATTTTCGGGCGCTCAACCTCCTCACCGCCAAGCCGGTGCTGTACGTCGCCAATGTCGACGAGGGCTCGGCCGCCACCGGCAACGATTATTCGAGACGCGTCGAGGCGATGGCTCAAGCGGAAGGCGCCGGATGCGTCGTCATCTCCGCGGCGATCGAAGCGGAGATCGCCCAGCTCCCCGACGTCGAGCAACGCGAGTTCCTCGCCTCGCTCGGCCTGAGCGAGCCCGGCCTCGATCGCCTGATCCGCGCCGGCTACGACCTTCTCGGCCTGATCACCTTCTTCACCGCCGGACCGAAGGAGGCGCGCGCCTGGACAGTGAGGAACGGCGCTCGCGCCCCGCAGGCGGCCGGCACCATCCACACCGATTTCGAGAAGGGCTTTATCCGGGCGCAGACCATCGCCTATGACGACTTCGTCGCGCTCGGCGGCGAGCAGGCGGCGAAGGAGGCGGGCCGGGCCCGCGACGAAGGCAAGGAGTACGCGGTCCAGGACGGCGACGTAATGCTGTTCAAGTTCAACGTTTGACCGGACGGGGAGGAGGCCTTGGCGGAAAATGGAACGAGACGGGTGGTGACCGGGACCTCGGCCGAAGGCAAATCCGTGGTCGCCAGCGACACGCTGGTCGAACCGATGACGCTTGTCATGATGCCCGGGGCGGAATTCCTTTATTTCTGGGGAGACGACAGGCCACTCGTCTATCCCGACGCCGGCACGGAACCCCCCTACCGCAGCTGGTTTCCGGCCGCCGATGGCTTCCGTTTCGAACAGATCACCATCCCGCCCGATTCGACACCGAAGCCCGCCGACCTCGACACCGCCGCCGCCCTCGCCGAGGCAAGGGAGAAATTGCCGGGCCTGATCGATGTGATGGAGCCGGACCATCCGGGCATGCACCGGACCAACTCGATCGATTTCGTCTATGTCCTGTCCGGCCGGTGCATCATGGTGCTCGACGACGACACCAGGCTCGACCTCAACACCGGCGACACGGTCATCCAGAATGGCACCCGACACGGATGGCGGGTTCCCTACGACCAGCCGTGCCGACTTCTGTGCATCAGTGTCGGGGCGACACGACGGGAGTGACCACGCTGTCCTCGGCTTTGGGGCTGAGTGAGATCATCCAGTTGAGGACCAGCCGCCAGTCGATGAGCCGCATCGGCGTACCGTGGGCGCCGTCGACATAAACATCGAGCCGGATAGGGTAGTCCGGCTCCGCCGCTTTCACCTTCTTGAAGAAGAGCTCCTGCGTGACCCAGGTGAGCAGGCTATCGCCGCTGCCGTGGCCGATGAAGATCGGCACGCGCCGGGACGGCTCGGTGAACGCGGGAGATTCGAAGAACGAATCCTCGTTGCCGGTGCCGAGCAGGACGACGCCGGCGAGCAGAGGGGCGGCGTCCCGATCGGCGATCAGTCTGAAGCAAAGCTCGCCGCTTCGCGACGTGCAGGCGACGATGATCGGCGCTTCTGGTGATTTGGCGGCATACGCCTTCATCAGGGCCAGAATGTCGTTCGCGCCGTTTCGTCCGAAATTGGCGAAATCAGCCGACAGATAGACGCCGTCATTTCTGACCACGAGGTTCTTCAGGCGGTTGAAGTTGCCGCCAAACGACCAGTCGTCGACCGCCTGGAAGCGACTGCCGCGGTCGCCATGGAGAAAGACGACGACGAAACGGGCGTTGCCCGCGGTCTTGCCGACGCCGACATAGCGGACCGTCCGTCCGCCTGCCTTGAGGACGAGATCGCTCTGCACCCTGTTCGGGTCAAGCGAAACGTACTTCGCGAAGGCCCTCTTTTCGACCACCTCGTCGCGGCCGTACAGATCCCGATCCCTCGAATATTCGATGAAGCGATAGTCGCCGCCGTAGAGCGTCCTGACGACGTGGTTTTCGAAGAGGTCGTCCTTGTAGGGAGCGAGCGGCGGCGGCCCGGACGCTCCCGAGAGGCTGAGGCCGGCGAACAGCAGCAGCCCGGCCGACGCGGCTCTGGCGGGCTTTGCTCCGATCCTGCCTGGAATCATCACCTGGCAATCTCCGATCGACACCGGCCTATGCTGCACCATCCTGGCGGCAAGACAAGGCTCGCCACGACGGTGCCGCTACTCAACGGAAGGCGTAGCGCTCGGCGAACATCGGCGGCGTAATCAGCACGAAGCCGACGGCGGCGAACCAGATCATCGCCGTCGATATGCTCCAGCCGGCGGCAAGCGCGGCGCCCAGCACGAAGGGCGCCGGCGCGAGGAGTAAGGCAGCCTATGGCCCGTGGGAGCCGGCTTGGGAATCGGAAACCCGGCGGAGCGTGGCGGAATCTGCTATCGAGCCGGATCGCGCGCCCCACCCGAAGCGTTGATATCGGCCGGCCAGCCGCGGTATCGAAGCATGCCGACAGAGTTCGAAGGACATGACCAAACGCACCTTTGACGACTTCGCGGTGGGCGATGTCCTGCCGCTGCCGGAACGCCGCGTCGAGCGCGCCGACATCATCGCCTTTGCCGCCGAGTTCGATCCGCAAGCCTATCACCTCGACGAACGGACCCGGCCGACCGACCTGACCACCGGGCTCTCGGCGTCCGGCTGGCACGTTTGCGCGATGTTCATGCGGATGCTCTGCGACGGCTTCCTGCTCGACTCGACCTGCATGGGTTCGCCGGGGATCGAGACGCTGAAATGGCAGCGGCCGGTACGTCCCGGCGACCGCCTGAAAGGGGCCTCGACGGTGATCGAGACGCGCGCATCGAAGAGCCGGCCCGAGATGGGCATCATCCGCTTTCGCCACGAGGTCACCAACCAGGCCGGCGAGGTGGTGCTGTGGATGGAGAACCCGGTGATGTTCGAGAGGCGGCGGGGATCGTGATCTACGAAGAGATCATCGTTGGCGGCGGCCACGACTTCGGCGCCCACACGTTTACCCGCGACGAGATCAAACGCTTCGCCACCCTCTACGATCCGCAGGTGTTCCACACCGACGAGGAAGCGGCCAAGACGAGCCTGTTCGGCGACCTCTGCGCCAGCGGCTGGCACACCGCCTCGGTGATGATGGGCCTTTTCTCCCGCTACATGGCCAGGGAGGCGGAGCGCGCCGCGGCGAGCGGCAGGCCGGCGCCGCCGCTCGGTCCCTCTCCCGGCTTCGACGATCTGAAATGGCTGAAGCCGGTCTATCCCGACGACACCGTCGTCTTCACCGGCCGGGTGGTCGCCAAGCGCGAGTCGCAGTCCCGGCCGGGGTGGGGCATCGTCTCGATCGAAACGACCGGCACCAACCAGCGGAGCGAGCCGGTCTTCCGCTACACCGGACACGTGTTCGTGGCGATGGCGAAGCCCGGCTGAACCGGCCGGCTACTCTTTCGGGCCCTCCCAAGCCGACAGCGCGTCGATCTTCATCTTGCGGCGCTGGTCCTCCGACAGCGAGTAGTCCGACTTGAACGGCGCCGATTCGAACGAGCCGTATTCCGGATTGGCGAACATGATCCAGTCATGGCCGAAATGGTCGATATTGGCCTGGAAACTTGCGAGGCGATCGGCCTCGCTGCCGCCAGCGGCGTCGCTGAAGTCGCCGTAATTGTCGCCGAGGAGGAGAAGCACGCGGTAATCCTTCGAGACGAAGTCGAGCCGCGTTCCCTTCTTGGACGTCCAGCCTTCCTTCTCCTTGTTCATCAGGAAGGTATCGACGTTGCCGCCCATCGGGAAGCCGAGCGCCTCCATGTTCTTGCGCGTCGCGTCTTCCTGGCTGGCGTCGCGATTGGTGACGTAGAAGACCTTGACGCCCTTGGCGTCGGCATATTTGGCGAATTCGACCGCGCCCGGCACCGCCTTCGCCGCCATCGCCTTGGTCCACTCGTCATAGGTCTTGCCGCTATAGCTCTTGCCAGCAACCACCAGCCAGGCTTCGTAGAGCCCGTTGTCGATGAGCGTCTCGTCGGCGTCGGCAATGATTGCCGGCGGCAGGCTCTGATAGTCGCCGGTCTGACCGGTCGCCGTCCAGCTCTTGTCGGCGAGCGCCTCGTCCAACCGGATCCTGGCGAGCTGGAACATCGACAGCGTGTTCGCCTTGTATTCGATCGAATTCGACACCCAGAGCGTCGCATTGAGGAGATCGTTTTGCGGAACCGTCATGTCGTCGGCCGAAGCCGGCAAAGTCAGGAGCGAGAGCGCCACGCCGCAAGCAACGGAAGAAACGAGCAGTCGCTTTCTGCCGATCATCATCTGTCCCTCTCTGTAAGAAACCGACGGGCGCGGGCCACGCGGCGCGCCCCGTCTGCCCCAAGAGACTAGCGCAACCGCGCGTCGCATTCACGACAAGACTGGGGCGTGGCCGGCCCAACTCCTTAGCCGCCATGCGGACCGAAGCGCGATGCAAGATGGGTCGCTGTTGCCGCGTCCGTTGGGGGAGCGGCCGGTACTTGGTCAGACGCTGTCGGGACCGAGCACGTAGAAGCTTCGCCGGCCGCGTGAATAGGCCTTGTTGGCGACCTCGCAGATGCGGGTGCGTCCGGCGTCGAACGCCGCGAGGATTCCGGCTTCCGTGTGGGTCGTCCGGGGATAGAGGCGATACAGCGTATTCAGTTCGAGGAAGAACGGGATTTCGAGCGCGCCGTCATGACCCCAGAAGCTGATGCGGTCGGCGGCGGCATCGTAGCTGCGGCTTGGGTTCGGAAAATTCAACATGGCGTCCGATCTCCTGATCGTCTGGCTAGAAAATCCTCGCTGGCCCCGCCGGTTCGAAGCCGCCTCGACTCGAACACACCAGAAGAACCAGCGTGTGGCCATTTCCACAAGTAATATCTAGGCCGTAACGTATATACATAGAGAATTATTTGCAAAAAACAATGGCTACGACGGTTGAATATTTCAGAGCGTCTATAGCGCGAGCCTCGACACCCGGGCCTTCTTCTTTTCGCAAGCGGCGTGGATGAGATCAGCCGGTCAGCGGCTCGGGCGCCGGCTCAACCTCGGCGGCGGCTTCCCACTCGCGGAAATCGATGTCGGCAAGCGCGGCTTCCATGTAGGCCGCACAGATCGGATCGAGTTCCACCCCGTAGGTGCGGAAGCGCGTAACGATCGGCGCGTACATTCCGTCGGCGACCGTGTAGTGGCCAAAGAGCCACGGGCCGCCCTCGTCGCGACCCCATTGGTCGCGGGCCTGCCGCCAGATTTCGGCAACCCGGGCGATATCGGCGCGCGCGCCGGGATCCTCGATCGGACGCGGATGGCGTTCGAGCAGCGCCATCGACAGATGATCGCGCAGCGCCCGGAAGCCTGAGTGCATCTCCGCCGAGACGGCTCGGGCGAAGGCGCGCGCCACCGGGTCCGACGGCCACAGACGGGCTTCCGGAAAGGTGTCGGCGAGATACTCGCCGATGGCGAGCGAATCCCATACCTTTACCTCCGCGCCGCCGCGATGATGGACGAGGAGCGGCACCTTGGCGGTCGGCGACAAGGCGGCGAGCCGGCGCTTCTGCTCCGGCACCCGGTAGCGGATCAGCGTCTCCTCGAACGGCACGCCGACCTTCTTCAGCGGCAGCCAGGCGCGCATCGACCAGGAGGAGATGGTCCGGTAGCCGATGTAGATGTGGAAGTCGGGCATGCGGGGTCAGTGTCCTTCGAAGCTGACGAGGGTGTGGACGACGACGTCCTTGCCGGCGATGCGCTTGGCGCCGCCAAGATCGGGAAGGTCGATGACGAAGGCGGCCGCGACGATCTCGCCGCCAGACCGGCGGATCAGTTCGATCGCCGCCTCGGCGGTCCCGCCGGTGGCGATCAGGTCGTCGACGAGAAGCACGCGGGCGCCATCGTGGATGGCGTCGGCGTGGATCTCGATCGTGTCGATGCCGTATTCAAGACTGTAGTCCTGGCCGATGGTGCGGGCCGGCAGCTTGCCCTTCTTGCGGATCGGCACGAAGCCGCGGCCAAGCTCGTGGGCGACCGCCCCGCCCAGGATGAAGCCGCGCGCCTCGATGCCGGCGACATAGTCGATGCCGGCGGTGAGGAACGGCCAGACCAGACCGTCGATCGCCGCGCGAAGGCCCGCCGGATTGGCAAGCAGCGTGGTGATGTCGCGAAACAGGATGCCGGGTTTGGGATAATCGGGGATGGTGCGGATCAGCGATTTCAGATCGACGCCGGCCATGCTGCCCCTCGCTGGTACTCGGACACTGGCGAAGCCGCCCCCAGGCGCGCAGTCTGCCGGGCGCGGTCTTAGCAAAGACGACGACGCGACGCTACGACCGATATGCCGATCCGAGCCGCCGCCGGCCTCGGCCGCCGGCGGGTGAAACGACCCCGAGCGCCGGACGGGCTTGCTCCACGCATGAATTCCTTTCATCGTGATGGGGAGGGAAGGCGGTGAGCATGGCGAGCATCAGGATCAGTCGCGGCGCCATCTGGGTGAAGCGCATCGAGGGAAACCCGGACCTTCAGGCGCGAATCCGCGCAATGCGCCCCGGGGAAGTGCTCGACCTGGAAATCGATGGCGTGGTCGGCAGGTGGGAACGCATGCGCGACGGGAGAGATGGCCGTCCGACTTTGGGCATCAAGCCCATCGCCGAAACGCGGGAGATGTGGGCACGTATGCGGCGCCGTCCGCGCAAGGTTGCCGACGTGCGCGAAATCATCAGCGCCGATCGCTATCTCGCGGAACTGACACCGCTACTCAGCGAGTGGGAGACGCCTCAGGACGACGCGGCGTACAGTAATTTGTGATTTCGCCCGCCAAGCGTTCGCCCCGCGGCACACCGCGACCAGCGCCTAGCTTAGTGGGCGACGTCCGCCCACACCCGCTTCTTGGTGAGATACATCAGCCCGGCGAAAACGATCAGGAAGAGGACGACCTCGAAGCCGACGCGCTTGCGGGCGACCAGATGCGGCTCGGCCGTCCACATGAGAAACGCCGCCACGTCCGTCGCGTACTGGTCGACGGTTTCCGGCGAACCGTCGCTGTAGGTGACAGCGCCGTCCGAGAGCGGCGGCGGCATCTTGAGCGACGGAGCGGTGAGGAAATAGGGGTTGAAGTAGGTCCCCTCGGGGATGTCCAGACCCTTGGGAGGCTCCTGGCCGAAGCCGGTCAAGAGGGCGTGGATATAGTTGGGTCCCGCTTCCTGATACTGGGTGAAGAAATCGATCACCGTCCACAGCGGACCGCGTTCGGCCGCCCTCGCCTTGGCCATCAGCGACAGATCCGGCGGCGCGGCTCCGCCGTTCGCCACGGCTGCCGCCTCGGGATTGGGAAACGGGCTCGGGAAATGATCGGACGGCACGCCCGGCCGTTGGAACATGTCGCCCTGGTCGTTCGGACCGGCGGTAATCTGGTAGTCGGCGGCGAGCGCCTTCACCTGGTCCTCGGAATAGCCCGGCCCGCCGGGCTCGGCGAGGTTGCGGAAGGCCACGTATTTCAGCGAATGGCAGTTCGAGCATATCTCGCGATACACCTGGAGGCCGCGCTGCAGCTGAGCCCGGTCGTAGCGGCCGAAAATACCGGCGAACGTCCATGACAAGAGCGGCGGCTTCTTGAGCGGAAACTCCCACGCCTGATCATGGGTCGCTTCTTCGTGATCGCCACCGGCGGCACCGCCGCCCTGCTGCGCCGTCGCTGCGACGCCGAGGCCGACCATCGCGACGCCGGCGACAAGCAGGCGAGCCAGATGGACCTTAAAGGCGGTCACGACGCGGCCTCCGTCGCCGGTTCGGCCGTCCCGGATTTTGCCAGCACCGCCTCCGTGATGCTTGTCGGAAGCGGCTTCGGCCGCTCGATCAGGCCCAAGATCGGCAGAATGACCAGGAAGTGGAGGAAATAGTACGCCGTGAAAATACGGGCAACGATCACATATCCGCCCAGGGGAGGCTGCGAGCCGAGGTAGCCGAGGCCGATGCAGACGAGGACCAGGATCCAGAAGAACTGCCGGTAGATCGGCCGAAACACCGCCGAACGGACCCGCGAGGTGTCGAGCCACGGCAGGAAGAACAACACCGCAATCGCCGAGAACAGCGCGATGACGCCGAGCAGCTTGTTGGGGATGGCGCGCAGGATTGCGTAGAACGGCAGGAAGTACCACTCCGGCACGATGTGCGCCGGCGTCTTCAGCGGGTCGGCCGGGATGTAGTTATCGGCGTGGCCGAGATAGTTGGGAACGTAGAAGACCAGCCAGGCGAGCAGGATCAGGATCACCGTCGTGGCGAACATGTCCTTGATCGTCGCATAGGGCGTGAAGGCCACCGTGTCCTTCTTCGATTTGATGTCGATGCCGAGCGGGTTGTTCTGGCCGACGACGTGCAGCGCCCAGATGTGCAGGACGACGACGCCGGCAATCATGAACGGCAGCAGGTAGTGCAGCGAGTAGAAGCGGTTGAGCGTGGCACTGTCGACCGCGAAGCCGCCCCACAGCCACTGGGTGATCACCCCGCCGACGAGCGGGATCGCCGAGAACAGGTTGGTGATGACGGTCGCCGCCCAGAACGACATCTGGCCCCAGGGGAGCACATAACCCATGAAGGCGGTGGCGATCATCAGGAGCAGGATCAACACGCCGAGGATCCACAGCACCTCGCGGGGCTCCTTGTAGGAGCCGTAGTACATGCCGCGGAACATGTGGATATAGGCGGCAAGGAAGAAGAGCGACGCGCCGTTGGCATGGAGGTAGCGCAGCAGCCAGCCGTAATTCACGTCGCGCATGATGGCTTCGACCGAATCGAAGGCCATCGATCCGTCCGACACATAGTGCATCGCAAGCACGATGCCGGTGACGATCTGCGCCACCAGAAAGAAGGTCAAGATCGCGCCGAAGGTCCACCAATAGTTCAGATTGCGCGGCGTCGGATAGGCAACGAACGACGAATAGGTGAACCCGATGATGGGCAGCCGCCGCTCCAGCCACTTGGCCGAGCCGCTCTTCGGTTGATACGTCGAATGGCCTTCCATCACACCCCCGCCCTTTTTCAGCCGATCCGGAGTTTCGCGTCGGACACGAACGAATAGACCGGGATGTGCAGGTTCTCCGGCGCCGGGCCCTGCCGGATGCGGCCGGCGGTGTCGTATTGCGAACCGTGGCATGGGCAGAACCAGCCGCCATAATTGCCCTGCTGGCCGAGCGGCACGCAGCCGAGATGCGTGCAGATGCCGATCTGGATGAGCCACGCCTCGCGGCCGTCGGCGGCGCGATTGGCGTCGGTCGCCGGCGCATCGGCGGCAAGGTTGGCGTTCCGCGCCACGGGATCGGGTAGCTGCGCCACGGGAACGGCCTTTGCCGCCTCGATCTCCTGGTCCGTGCGATTGCGGATGAAGACCGGCTTGCCGCGCCACTTGACGGTGAGCGACATGCCCGGGTCCAACGCCGAGACGTCGACCTCGACCTGGGCCAGCGCCAGCGCGGCGGAGTCCGGATTCATCTGGTCGATCAGCGGCCAGGCGGTGAGCACGGTGCCGACTGCCGCAACGGCGCCGGTGGCGATATAGAGAAAGTCGCGACGGGTGGGTTGCGCCGCATCCTTAGCGTCGAACGTACTTGCCAAGATTGCTCCCCTGTCGAGCCAGCCTGCCCCGATCCGGTGCGGGAGGCACGGGAATCCCGCCGGTTGCCGGACTGTTTAGCCGCGCCTTGAAGGGATTGTCCAGTGCACCCGAACGAAATGCGCACATTGTCGCGGGCCGCCCGTGACCACCAATTCGGGGTCGATTCCGGCGCGGGCGACACCCTGCCCATGTCGGTCGGCGCCGCAGTCGATCCGCCATCCGCGCGATCTCACCAAATTGCCTTACGCGAGACCAATTCTCTCGAACATCGCTTTGCGATGCCGGTCGAACTCGGGGCAGGCACGACCATCGTTGGGCAGCGGCAAGCGCGGTCTCACGACCGCGTGAGCAGACGCGGCGACGGCCGCCGCACCCGGCAGGGCCGGCAGCGCCCTACGCACCGACCGCCTGCATCATGCCCTCGTCGAGGAAGCCGCCGGATTGACGGCTCCACAATTGAGCGTAGAGGCCGCCGCGGGCGAGAAGCTCGTCATGGGTGCCGAGTTCGACGATCCGACCGTGATCGAGGACGACCAGCCGGTCCATGGCGGCGATGGTCGAAAGCCGGTGGGCGATGGCGATCACGGTCTTGCCCTGCATCAGCCGGTAGAGCAACTCCTGGATGGCGGCTTCGACCTCCGAATCGAGGGCGCTGGTTGCCTCGTCGAGAATGAGGATCGGCGCGTCCTTGAGGAGGACGCGGGCAATGGCGATTCGCTGGCGCTGGCCGCCGGAGAGCTTCACCCCCCGTTCGCCGACATGGGCGTCGAGGCCCGTGCGGCCCTTGAAGTCGGCGAGTTGGAGGATGAAATCGTCGGCCTCGGCCCGACGGGCGGCGGCAATGATCTCGGTCTCGCTCGCCGTCGGCCGGCCGTACGCGATGTTGTCGCGGACCGAGCGGTGCAAGAGCGAAGTGTCCTGCGTCACCATGCCGATCTGGCGGCGGAGCAACTCCTGGGTGACCGCCGCGATGTTCTGACCGTCGATCACGATGCGCCCCCCTTCGAGGTCGTAGAAGCGGAGAAGGAGGTTGACCAGCGTCGACTTGCCGGCACCGGAGCGACCGACCAGACCGACCTTCTCGCCCGGCCGCACGGTGAGCGAAAAATCCTCGAGCACCTTGCTCTGCCGCCCGTAGTGGAAGCGGGCGTGCTCGAAACGAATCTCGCCGCGGTTCACCGCCAATTCCTTCGCCGCGTGTCGATCGGTGATCGTCACCGGCTGGGCAATGGTGTTGATGCCATCCTCGACGGTGCCCATGTTCTCGAAAAGGTTGGCGATCTCCCACAGGATCCACTGCGACATGGCGCGAATGCGCATGACCAAAGCGATCGCCACGGCGATGGCGCCGAGGCTGACGATGTTCTCCTGCCATCCGTAGATGGCGACCGCCGCGACGGAGGCGAGAAGCAGCGAATTGACGGTGTGCAAACACACCGTGAGCGTAGTGACGAGCCGCATCTGCCGATAGACTGTGATCATGAACTCGTCCATCGCGCCGCGGGCGTAGTCCTGCTCGCGCAGCGTATGAGCAAAAAGCTTGATGGTCTGGATGTTGGTGTAGCTGTCGACGACACGGCCGGTCATCTGGGCGCGCGCGTCGGCCTGCAGGCTGGAGATCGCCTGCAGCTTCGGGACGAAATAGAACAGGATGCCGATGTAGATCGCCAGCCAGGCGACCAGCGGCACGACAAGCCAGAGGTCGGCCTGGCCGACGAGAACCAGCGTACCGATGAAATAGACGATCACGTAGACGAAGACGTCGAGGATCTTGGTCACCGTCTCGCGCACGGCGAGCGAGGTCTGCATCACCTTCTGCGAGACGCGGCCGGCGAACTCATTGTGGAAGAACTCGAGGCTCTGTCCGAGGATGTAGCGATGTGCCTTCCAGCGAACGAGCATCGGGAAGTTGCCGTAGACCGTCTGGAACATGAACAACGACTGGATGAAGGTCGCCAGGGGGAAACCGATGAGGATGAGAGCGGCCATGCCGGCGAGCTCCCACGCGCGATCATCGAAGAACGTCGCGCGGTCGGCGCTCGACAGCCAGTCGACCAGGTTGCCGATGAAAGCGAAGAAGAAGATCTCGATGACCGAGATGATCGCCGTCAGCGCCGACACGGCCAGGAGCGCCGGCAGGAACGGCCTGGCATAGTGCAGGCAGAAGGCGAAGATCGTTCGTGGCGGCGTCTCCGGCTCGGCCGCCGGATACGGGTCAACCAGTCTTTCGAAGGTCGCGAACATCAAGATGTCCTCATGCAAATCTGCCCTCGCACGGCCGACTGCGAGGCTATCCGGCCAAATGCAACGCGGCATCCCGGGCGCCGGCCGCACTCCTCGGCCTGCCGGAAACGAATCCGACAGCCCCAAATGCAGGCAAGAACGGCGGTTCCGCCAAAGAATCAAGACCCGACTGTGAAGCCGTTCATAATCCTTACCCGGAACGTCCTCATGCCCAAGTGGGGTCGGGGGTCGCTCGTCGCCATCACAAAGCGGGCAACGGGGCCCGAAAGCGCCCTCGCCTATTCGGCGGCCGTCCGCTCGTCGAGGCCGAGAAAGCCGCCGGACTGATGCTTCCACAGCGCCGCGTATATGCCGTCTTGCCGGATCAGATCCCGGTGCGTGCCGGTCTCGACGACGCGTCCGGCGTCCATGACGACCAGCCGGTCCATGGCGGCGATGGTCGACAGGCGGTGGGCGATGGCAATCACGGTCTTACCCTGCATGAGGCGGTAGAGCGACTCCTGGATCGCCGCCTCAACCTCCGAGTCGAGCGCGCTGGTCGCCTCGTCGAGGACGAGGATGGGGGCGTCCTTGAGGAGAACGCGGGCAATGGCGATCCGCTGGCGCTGGCCGCCGGAGAGCTTGACGCCGCGCTCGCCGACATGGGCGTCGAAGCCGGCATGGCCATGGAGATCGACGAGTTCCGGGATGAACATGTCGGCGTGCGCCAACCGCGCCGCCTCGGCGATCGCCGCCGCGCTCGCCGCCGGCCTGCCGTAGCGGATGTTGTCGCGAATCGAGCGGTGGAGGAGCGAGGTGTCCTGGGTGACGAGGCCGATCTGCCGCCGCAGCAATTCCTGGGTGACGCCGGCAACGTCCTGCCCGTCGATCAGGATGCGGCCGCCTTCGAGGTCGTAGAAGCGGAGGAGCAGATTGACCAGCGTCGATTTGCCGGCACCCGAGCGGCCGACAAGCCCGACCTTCTCGCCCGGCGCGATGGCCAGCGACAGATTTTCGATGACGCCGGCGTCACGGCCATAATGGAAGCGGACGTTCTCGTAGCGGATCGCCCCGCGGGTGACGACCAGCGGCTTGGCGTTCGGTCGATCTTCCAGCTTGTTGGGTCTGGCGATCGTTTCCAACCCCTCCTGGACGGTGCCCATCGCCTCGAAGACGTTGATGGAGGTCCACATGATCCACCCCGACATGGTCGCGATGCGGATGGTCATGCCGCTGGTCAGCGCGATGGCGCCGAGGGTGAGATCGCCACCGACCCACAGCCAGACGGCCAGCGCCATCGTCCCGGCGATGAGAACGCTGGTCGACGCCACCACCGTGCCGTTCATGACGGTGACCAGCCGGGTTTCGGCGCGGAGCTTTTCGGTATGATCGGCGATCACTTCGTGAACGTAGGCATCCTCGCGCGCCGCATGGGCGAAGAGCTTTACCGTCTGGATATTAGTGTAGCTGTCGACCAGCCGGCCGGTCAGCGCCGAACGCGCCTCCGACACGATGGTCGAGCGGTCGCGGATGCGCGGCACGAAATAGACGAGCACTGCGACGAAGAAGACGATCCACGCGACCACCGGCAGGCCCAGCCGCCAGTCGATCCGGCTAAACAGAACGACCGCGCTGGTGGCGTAGACCGAAACGAACCAGATCGCCTCGCACACCTGGACGACGGATTCACGCAGGGACGGGCCGGTCTGCACGATCTTGGAGGCGATGCGGCCGGCGAAGTCGTCGGCGAAGAAGCCGACCGACTGGCGAAGCACGTAGCGGTGGGTCTGCCAGCGCACCAGATTGGTGAAGGAGGGCACCAGCGTCTGGTCGATGAGGAGCTGCTGCAGCATGATCATCACCGGCCGCGCCAGTACGATGACGAACGCCATCCACAGGAAGGCGCCGCCATAGTCGGCGACAAGATCGGCGGGACTGGTGGTCTGGAGCAGATCGACGATCGAGCCGACATAGTTGTACATGGCGACCTCGATCAGCGCGACGATCAGGCCGGCGACGAGGAGGGCCGCCAGCCCGGGCCAGACCTGCCGCGTGTAGCGCCAGTAGAAGGCGAGCAGCGTCGGCGGCGGCATCGATTCGTCGTGTCGCCGGAACGGGTCTGTGACGTTTTCGAAAAAGCGGAACATCGTGATTCACCAAGGGCGGCGCCGGAAGCCGGACGCGGGCGGCAAACCGCCGTCGCGCCGGGGACGCTCTTCGTGGAGGCAGAATGAAAGACGAGGCGGGCCGGATGCGGCCGCGCTCTCGCCTGGATCTATCGCTGGGGAGTCAGAGCGCCGGAGCTAATTCTCGGCCGACCGAAGGCGACAGGTCACCACCGCGGAGCGGATGATCGACAAAGTGGACTGCATCCATCCCTCCTGAAAATCGCTGCGGACGCCGTTTCGCCAAATGCTGGCCAGTCTCTACACCCGGATTTCCGGCGATTCAACCGCGTGTTTCGCATCGCTCGGCGCAACGCCGGCGACTGTTGTCGTCGGGTCACGCACCCAATCTTGCCGCGTGGCTGCTCCAGGACCGGCGCGCGCACTCTGAATGCGCTATTCCGCCGCCGTCCGCTCCACCGGCGTGTCGAGGCCGAGGAATCCGCCCGACTGGCGACGCCAGAAGCCGGCATAGATGCCGTTCCTACGCAGCAATTCCTGATGGGTGCCGGTCTCGACGATGTGGCCTTCGTCCATGACCACGAGCCGGTCGAGGACGGCGATGGTGGAAAGCCGGTGGGCGATGGCGATCACCGTGCGCCCGGCCATCAGGCTGTAGAGCTGCTCCTGGATCGCCGCCTCGACCTCCGAATCGAGGGCGCTGGTCGCCTCGTCGAGGACAAGGATCGGTGCGTCCTTGAGCAGAAGCCGGGCTATGGCGACCCGTTGGCGCTGACCGCCGGAAAGCTTGACGCCGCGTTCCCCGACATGCGCGTCGTAACCGGTGCGGCCGTTGTAGTCGCTGAGCTTGACGATGAAATCGTGCGCCTCGGCCTGTCTCGCCGCGGCGACGATCTGCTCCTCGGTGGCCAAGGGCCGGCCATAACGGATGTTGTCGCGTACGGAGCGGTGAAGAAGCGACGTGTCCTGGGTGACCATGCCGATGGCGGCGCGCAGGCTCTCCTGGGTGACGTCGGTGATGTCCTGCCCGTCGATGAGGATGCGACCGCCCTCGAGGTCGTAGAGTCTGAGGAGGAGGTTGACCAGCGTCGACTTGCCGGCGCCGGAGTGACCGACCAGCCCGACCCGCTCGCCAGGCGCAACGGTCAGCGACAGGTTCTCGATTATGCCGCCTTCCTCGCGCCCGTAGTGGAAGCGGATGTTCTCGAAACGGATCTCGCCGCGCGTCACCTCAAGCGGCACCGCCTCGGGACGGTCGACGATGACATTGGGCCGGCTGATTGTCTGCATGCCGTTTTGCACGAGACCGACATCCTCGAACAGGCCGGTGATGTTTCTAAGGATGAAGTTGGACATCTGGTTGAGGCGGATGACCAGAGAGGTGGCCATGGCGATGCCGCCTATCGAAACGATCCCCTCCGACCACAGCCAGACGGCCAGACCGCCGACCGAGACGATCAGCATGCCGTTGATGGTCATCAGCGTGACCATCATCGAGGCGGTCCAGCTGGCGAAGTCGCGGTAGGCCTTGAGCTGCCGGCGGAAGCCCTCCAGCGCGAACCCGTCCTCGCGGTCGGCATGGGCGAACAGCTTCACCGACTGAATGTTGGTGTAGCTGTCGACGATGCGGCCGGAGAGCATCGAGTTGGCTTCGGCCTGTGCGGCGGACCGTGTCCTGACCTGGGGCACGAACCGGTAGGCGGTGATCGCATAAGCGACCGCCCAGAAGCCGACCGGGATGACGAGAATCAGATCCAGACGGCCGAACAGGTAGACCATGCCGCCGACGAAGACGACGAACGTCCACAGGCTGTCGATCGAGCTGACCACCGTGTCGCGGACGGCCGGCCCGGTCTGCAACACCTTCTGGGCGATGCGTCCGGCAAAGTCGTTCTGGAAGAAGGTGAGGCTCTGGCGGAGAACGTAGCGATAGTTCAGCCAGCGTATGCGGGTCTGCAGCCCGGGCACCAGAGCGAGATTGTTGAAGGTGCGCGACAGCATGGCGACCGTCGGCCGCACGACCAGAACGATCAGGCCCATCGCGGCAAGCTGCCAGCCGTGCACGGCGAAAAACTCGGCAGCCGGCGTCTGGGTGGTCCAGTCGACCAGCCAGCCGAGGAAGACGTAGAGGCCCATCTCGATCACCGAACCGATCAGCGACAGGACGAGCACCGCCAGCACCAGCCACTTCACCGGCCGGACGAAATGGAGGTAAAACGCCCACACCGTGTCGGGCGGGCGGACAACGGGAGCGTCCGGCAGGGGTTCGATGAGTCTTTCGGACCAGGCCATTCCACCTCTTTCGCTGTGCCGCGGCGGCGGATTCTCCGCCAGGATGAACAAATGTTGCTGCCGGCCGCCATCGGCAAGTGACGGAACCGAGGGAGGCGAGGCGCCCTGATGGTGGCGATCGCCCTTTTTCAGCCGGATATACCGCAAAACGCGGGAAACATCCTGCGGCTTGTCGCCTGCCTCGGGGTAACGGCGCACGTGATCGGCCCGACCGGATTCGACCTCAGCGACCGGGCGCTCCGCCGCGCCGGCATGGACTATCTTGAACACGCCGATATCGTGCGGCACGTGGACTGGCCCGGCTTCGCCGCCTGGCTGGCGGAGCACGGACGGCGCCTGGTTCTTCTCACCACGCGCGGCGAGATTGCTTATGCGGATTTCGCGTTCGCGGAGACCGACCTCCTCTTGCTCGGCCGGGAAAGTGCCGGCGTGCCCGAGGCAGTGCACGCAGCCGCCGATGCCCGGCTCGTCATCCCGATGCGGCCGGGCTTGCGTTCGCTCAATGTGGCGAGCGCCGCGGCCATGGTATTGGGCGAGGCGCTGCGGCAGACAAGCGGATTTCCGAGACCGGAGAGGGACTGAGATCATGGACGGTGCAGCGACGGCGTTGCCGGCCGACCTCGAGGAAAACAAGGCGCGGGCGAGCGCCTGGTTTGCCGAGCTTCGCGACCGGATTACCGCCGCCTTCGAGGCGCTCGAGGACGACCTTCCTGCCGGCATGCCCTTCGCCGACCAAGCGGCAGGCCGCTTCGTCCGCGCGCCGTGGCAGCGCCAGGATCACGCTGGTGCCGACGGCGGCGGCGGGGTGATGGCGCTCATGCACGGCCGCGTCTTCGAGAAGGTCGGCGTGCACGTCTCGACCGTCTACGGCGAGTTCTCGCCCGAATTCCGCAAGGAGATTCCCGGCGCCGAGGACGACCCGAACTTCTGGGCGAGCGGCATCTCGCTCATCGCCCACCCGCACAACCCGAACGTCCCGGCGGTCCACATGAACACCCGCATGGTGGTGACCAGCCGCCAGTGGTTCGGCGGCGGCGCCGACCTGACCCCGGTGCTCGACCGCCGCCGTACCCAGGACGACCCCGATTCGAAGGATTTTCACGCGGCGATGAGGGCCGCTTGCGCGGGCCAGAAGAGCATCAGCTACGAGCGGTTCAAGACCTGGTGCGACGAGTATTTCTTCCTCAAGCACCGCAACGAGCCACGCGGCATCGGCGGCATCTTCTACGACTGGCTGGACACCGGAGACTGGGAAGCGGACTTCGCCTTCACCCAGAGCGTCGGCCGCGCCTTTCTCGACGTCTATCCGAGGCTGGTCCGGCGGAATTTCGCCGCGCCATGGACCGCGGCCGACCGCGAGGAGCAACTCGTCCGCCGCGGCCGCTATGTCGAGTTCAACCTGATCTACGACCGCGGCACGATCTTCGGGCTGAAGACCGGCGGTAATGTCGAATCGATCCTCTCCTCGATGCCGCCGGTTGCGAAGTGGCCTTAGGATTCGTCCCTAACGTCACGCAATGAGCGGGTTGACGACAGTCAGCTCGGGAAACCGATTGAAGTCCCGATCCGCCGACCAGAGCTGCGTGACTCCATGCTGAATGCAGAGCGCCGCGATTCGAGCATCGTGGATCCGCCCGCGCGTGATCTGGCCACGGACCACCAGCGATCGCAGGATCGGCCAATGTGCTTCCGTTTCTGCCAGAACCACGAGGGTGGGCGATTCAAGCAGGCCATCGACAAAGCCCAACGCCGCGTCGATTGTCGCGGGCGGATCATAGACTTGGGGGTGGGTAACGACCGCCAGGAATTCATGCAGGCACGGCCAAGGTACGGCCCAAGCGGCGTGTCCTTCGGCAAGTCTGGTCAGCGCCCGCGCGGCGGCGTCATTGAACGGAGAATCGGTTCGGTGCGCGTAGATAAGGATATTGGTGTCGACCGCGATCACCCACCGTGCCCCTCGTAGGAGAGGTCGCGAATCTCGTCCCAGCTGGCGTCTCGGAGCTCGGGACGCAGGCCACGGCCTCCCGAAGTCACCAGCCGCAGCCGAAATGTCGGCTTGCGTTGCTTGTCCGCAATAACCTGCCGCAGACCCTGTTCGACGAGGGCACGCAGCGTCGTCCCCTCGCTGGCCGCAACTTTGCGTGCTTCGCGCAGAATCGGGTCCGCAATGTCGATCGTCGTCTTCATGAGCAACAGATATGGGTCATCGGATGTGGGAAGCAATATCAACACTTGGTCGACACGACAAGGTCTTGCGGACCTGAGGTCACCGAAAAAGACGGAGATCGCCGGCCAACCGGAAAAACTCATTTGAAACATAGCATTATCGGCCGACGCGGAATCGGGACTGGAACGCGTTGAATCAACGTATGAAGTCTCGTCCACCAGCTTGAGGTCGGCTGCAAAATGAGCACAAGCCATCCGCCGCGAGCCGCTGTGATGCACCGACGATCCCGAAGACCGCCCCGTCGCCGAACCGGCTATTGGGCGGCCGCCACCATCTGCTGGAGGCGAGCCCGGAGCGCCGTCTCGTCGGGAGCGAAATCGCGCTCGATCCACCAGGCCTCCAGCGCCTTGAGCAGGCGCCCGATGGCCGGGCCCCGCACCGCGCCGACCCCGAGCGCGTCACCGCCGCTCAGCGGGAAACGCGGCGGCTGCCAATGCTCGGGAAGACGGCGGAGGTCGCGCCACGCCGGATCGTCGGGCGGGCTGGTACTCCAGGCGAAGGCGAGCGCCACCGCGTCGCGCCAGGCCTCGACGCCAAGACGATAAAGGAGGCGCCTGGCGTCCGGCGCCGCCACCGGCGCGGGTAGCCGGCGCGCGCCGATCACCGCCGCCAGCATGGCGTCGCGTTCCGCATTGGAGAGGCGCATCAACCGCGCCAGCCGCTCGACGTCCTCCTCGATCCGGCAGCCGAGAGCCGCGAAGCGGAGCGCCACGCCGGCCTCCGGCGCAAAGGCGACAAGCCGGCCGAACGCGCCGAGATAGGCGATGCCGCCGAAGACGATGCCGAGAATGCCGCAATCCTGCATCACGCCGGCTGCCTCGGCCGCCCGCGGCGCCAGCACCAGACGGCGCATCTCCTGGCCGACCCGCTCGGCGGAAAGCTGGCGAAGCTCCTGGCGGGCCCGGATCGACGCGGAAAGGCCGGCGGGATCGAACGGCCCCGCGCCGAACTCGGCGTTGAAGCGGAAGAAGCGGAGGATCCGCAGCCGGTCCTCTTCGATGCGTTCGGCAGGGTCACCGATGAAGCGAATTCGACGGGCACGAACGTCCGGATAGCCGCCAAGAGGATCGTACATGGTGCCGGCGGCATCGACCGAGAGGGCATTGACGGTGAAGTCGCGCCGGCGGGCGTCGGCCGTCCAGTCATGACCGAACCGGACGACCGCGTGGCGCCCGTCGGTCGCGACGTCCTCGCGGAGCGTCGTTACCTGATACGGCGTGCCGCGAACGACCAGCGTGACCGTGCCATACTCGATACCGGTCGGCACAGCCTTGATGCCGGCCGCCTCGGCGCGGCGGGTGACCATGTCGGGGGTGAGCGGCGTGGCGAAGTCGATCTCGCCGACCGGCAATCCGGCAAGCGCGTTTCGAACCGCGCCGCCGATGATTTTAGCCGCCTCGCCGCCCTCGTCGAGGACGGCGAAGATCTTGCCGACCGCCGGCGCCCGGAGCCAATCGGCACCGGCGAGACTAGGGGCCCTGTCGGTCATCGCGCCGCGTGTTCGCTCATTCGAAATGGCCGGGGATCAGCTGGCCGTCGACGAAGCGCGCCGGCACATAGGTGCTGCCCGGAGGCGCTGCCGCGAAATGGACGAAGGCGAGGAGCGCGATCACCATCAAGACGGCGCCGCCGGTCGCCAGCCAGCCGATGGTCTTCATCGGCAGGTCGCCGGCGCTGACGCTCCCCCTCGTCGCGAACAGCCAGCCCAAATAGACCCCGAACGGCAGGAGGAAGAAGACCACGTCGAAGGCAAGGACCCTGCCCATCAGTCGAAGATCCGCTCATAGAGGCCGCGGATGATTCCCGCGGTGACACCCCAAATATAGTGCCCCTCGAAGGGTATCTCATAGAAGCGACGAGACTTGCCTTGAAAGACCCGGCTCGCCTGCCGGTGATTGGCCGGATTCATGAGGAATTCGAGCGGCACCTCGAAGACGTCCTCGACCTCCTCCGGGTTGAGCCTCAACCGATAGGCCGGGTCGACGCGGGCGAGCACCGGGAAGATGCGATAGCCGGTGCGGCTGAGATAGGGGGCGAGAGTTGCTACCGCTTCCACCCGGGCCGGGTCGAGGCCGATTTCCTCCTCTGCTTCGCGGAGCGCCGCGGCTTCCGGGCTCGGATCGGCAGGGTCGATCTTGCCGCCGGGAAAGGCGATTTGCCCGGCATGGGCGCTCAGATGCGGGGTGCGGACGGTCAGTAAAACGGTCGCGGACGGCTCGCGGGCGACAACCGGAACAAGCACGGCAGCGTCGCGATACTCCGTTTCAGCCGAGACAAAGTCGGGATTGAGCACGTGATCGCCGTGCGGCGCGCCGGACGCACCGGACGGCTCCTGCCGCAAACGCTCCGCCGCCAGCGCGAAAAACCGGGCCGGCGAGAAGACTGATTCGGCGTCGGGATCGGGCTTCATCTGCCGACCCGCAGCCCGGCCGCCGCGGCCATCACGATCAGGTGAGCGACCGACGCGACGGGGATATTCTGCGAAAGGTCGGCGACCATGTACTCCAAGCCCGGCCATTGTTTTGCCGCGCTTTACCCTATGTGATTGCTTTTGGCGCATGACCTTGATCGGGCCCCACGCGGGCGACAATGCTCTATTGCGGTAGCGCCGCTCATGCAACACTGGCGGACGGCCGGTCCTCCCGCCGGCGTCCGCTACCCCGAGGCAACAAGGCGTCAGGCCGATGAGCGTACTCAACCAACCGAAACTTGCCACCGATCCCGACAAGGTCGTCGCGGCGACCGAGACCGCGGTCGCCGAGATCAAAGCTGCCCGGTCGGCGATCGGCAAGGTGATCTATGGTCAGGAAACGGTCGTCGACCGGGCGCTGATCACCATTCTCGCCGGCGGCCACGGACTGCTCATCGGCGTGCCCGGGCTCGCCAAGACCAAGCTGGTCGAGACGCTCGGCACGGTCTTCGGCCTCTCGGCGGCGCGCGTCCAATTCACGCCCGACCTGATGCCGTCCGACATCCTCGGCTCGGAGGTCATGGATATCGGCGCCGACGGCACCCGCGCCTTCCGCTTCGTACCCGGGCCGGTATTCACCCAGCTCTTGATGGCCGACGAGATCAACCGGGCCAGCCCGCGCACCCAGTCGGCGCTATTGCAATCGATGCAGGAGCATCACGTCACCGTTGCCGGCCTGCGGCACGACCTGCCGGCCCCCTTCCACGTGCTGGCGACGCAGAATCCATTGGAGCAGGAGGGCACCTATCCTCTGCCGGAGGCGCAGCTCGACCGCTTCCTCCTCCAGATCGACGTGCTCTATCCCGACCGCGACGCCGAGCGCCGCATGCTGTTCGAGACGACCGGGTCGACCGAAGCCAGCGCCGAGCCCGTCCTCGACGCCAACGGCCTGCGCACCATCCAGCGTCTGGTGCGCAGCATGCCGGTGGGCGAATCGGTGGTCGAAGCCATCCTCAACCTGGTGCGTTCGGCACGACCGGGCAGCGGCGAGAAGAAATTCGACGAGGCGATCGCCTGGG
The DNA here is from genome assembly GCA_963759235.1 of uncultured Alphaproteobacteria bacterium. Classification (GTDB taxonomy): domain Bacteria; phylum Pseudomonadota; class Alphaproteobacteria; order Rhizobiales; family Kaistiaceae; genus Bauldia. The sequence goes on from CAVWYO010000007.1 coordinate 237,885, forward strand.
GCCCCGGCCCCCGGGCTAGTCAGTCCCTGATGCTGGCCGTCCGTGCGCGCGCCCTGATCGATGGCCGCTATGCGCCTTCGCTCGACGACGTGATCGACCTCGCCGAGCCGGTGCTCAAGCACCGCATGGCACTCTCCTTTGCGGCGCGGGCCGAGGGCATGACCGTCAACGACATCATCGCCCAGTTGAAGGCCAAGATCGGGTAGCGATGGCAAGCGCCGCAACCGCCCCTGCCACATCGAGCGGGATTCGCGGCGCCCTCGCCGAGGCCAAGGGCGTCGCCGGCGGATTACCGGACCTTCTGATCGAGGCCCGCCGGGTGGCGGCCACCGTGATCGCCGGCTGGCACGGGCGGCGGGTCGCCGGACGCGGCGAGACCTTCTGGCAGTTCCGCCCGTTCATACCGGGTGAGGCCGCGTCGAGCGTCGACTGGCGCCGCTCGGCCCGCGACGATCACGTCTATGTCCGCGAGAAGGAATGGGAAGCGGCCCATATGGTCTGGCTGTGGGCCGACCTGTCGAATTCGATGGCGTTCCGATCGAAGCTGTCGACGGTGGCGAAGCGCGACCGGGCGCTGGTGCTGCTCTTGGCGCTCGCCGAACTGCTGGCGGCCGCCGGCGAGCGGGTCGGCCTGCTCGGCGAAAGCGATCCGCTCCTGTCGCGAAACGCGGCCGAGCGGTTGGCCGACTTCCTCGCCCGGGCGGAACCGCGCCGGCCGGATACGCGGACGCTCCGCCGGTTCACCGACGTCGTCCTGATCAGCGACTTCCTCGACCCGCTGGCCGAGACCGAGGAAACCCTCGACACCATCGTGCGCAGCGGCGCGCGCGCCCACCTGGTGCAGGTCGTCGATCCGATCGAGGAGATCTTCCCCTATAGCGGGCGGACCGAATTCATCGATCCCGAGAGCGGCCTCCGCTACGTCGTCGGCCGCGCCGAGCAGTATCGCGAGGACTACCGGAACCGGCTGGCGGCGCTCCGCGAGCGCCTGTCGCTGATCTGCCGCCGCCTCGACTGGAGCTTCCTGATCCACCGGACCGACCGGCCGGCCACCGAGCCGCTGCTTGCCCTCCACGCGCGCCTCGCCGACCGCCACGCGCAGTCGGCGTTTTCGGCCTGGGGACGAGCGGCATGAGCTGGCTGCCCTTTGCCTTCGCCTACCCGCCGATCCTGCTGGCGCTGATCGCGCTGCCGCTGATCTGGATCCTGCTCAGGGTCACGCCGCCGAAGCCGAAGACCGAGAGCTTCCCGCCGACGCGGCTACTGCTCGAGATCACCCCGAAGGAGGAGCAGCCGGCGCGCACTCCGTGGTGGCTGATCCTGCTGCGCTGCCTGATCGTCGCGGCGCTCATCGTCGCGCTGGCCGGGCCTATCTACAAACCGACCGCCGAACAGGCGCCCGGCTCGGGTCCGCTGCTCATTGTCGTCGACAACGGCTGGGCCTCCGCGCCCCATTGGGACGCCACGGTCGAGACCGCGCGGCGGGTGATCCACCTCGCCGACCAAGGCGGGCGGCCGATGGCGCTCCTCGCCACCGCCGACGGGCCGGCTCAGGAGCTGGCGCCCGGCGACGCCGCCCAGACCACCCGGCGGCTCGAAGCACTCTCGCCGCGGCCCTACGCGGCCGACTACGGCGCCTTGATCCCGGCGATCGACGCCGCCCTCCACGCCAATCCCTTCGGCGGGACGGTGTGGCTCTCCGACGGCCTCGGCGGCAAGGCCAACGCAGCCTTCGGCGGATACCTGTCGCAGTCGATCAACGGGCCGATGGTGGTCTATGCCGACGCCGCGACCGACCTCACGGGGCTGAAGCCGCCGGTCGGCGGCCCCGATGCCCTCGTCGTGCCGGTGATCCGCGACCACAGCGCGTTGCCGGCCGCCGGATTCGTCCGCGCCACCGACCTCAAGGGCCGCGCCATCGGCGACTTCAAGTTCGACTTCGCTTCCGGCAAGAGCGAGACCGAAGCGCGCATCGACCTGCCGGTCGAACTCCGCAACGACATCGCCCGCATCGACGTTGTCGGCGCCGACACCGCGGGCGCGGTGCAACTCCTCGACGAACGCTGGCGGCGGCGGCGGATCGGGCTGCTCTCCGGGGCAGCCGCCGATGCCGCCCAACCGCTGCTCTCGCCGCTCTACTACATCGCCCGCGCCGTCCAGCCCTTTGCCGACGTTGACGAACCGCGCGACGCCAACGCCGCGGTAGCGGTGCCGCAACTGATCGAGGCCGGCGCTTCGGTCATCGCCATGGCCGATATCGGCACCCTGCCGCCGGATGTCGAGCAGACCGTCGCCAATTGGGTGGCCAGCGGGGGAACCCTCGTCCGCTTCGCCGGCCCGCACCTGGCCGCGGCGACCGACTCGCTGGTGCCGGTCCAACTTCGCCACGGCGACCGCGTGCTCGGCGGCAGCCTCACCTGGCAGGAGGAACAGCCGCTCGGGAGCTTCTCCGACAAGAGCCCGTTTGCCGGCATGACCGTGCCGGACGACGTGCTGATCAAGCGGCAGGTACTGGCCGAGCCGGACGGCACGCTCAGCGATCGGACGTGGGCGGCGCTTGCCGACGGGACGCCGCTGGTCACCGCCAAGCAGTCCGGCCGCGGCTGGCTCATTCTGTTCCATGTGACGGCAGACGCCAGCTGGTCGAATCTGCCGCTGTCCGGCACCTTTGTCGACATGCTCCGCCGAATCATCGCCTTCTCGACCGCGGCGCGGGTCAAAAGCGCGCCGGACGGGAAGACAACGGCCACCATCGCGCCCTTCCGACTGCTCGACGGCTATGGCCGTTTCACCGCGCCGGGACCCAACGCGCGGCCGATCCCGGTCGACGCCGAGACGGTCACCCCCGATGCCGAGCATCCGCCCGGCCTTTACGGCACCGAGGATGGATTCCGTTCGCTCAACCTTCTCGGCGACGACGCCGAACTGGCCCCCTTCGACGCCGCCACGGTCGCGCGGGCAAGCGTCGAGCCCTATCCGACCGAGGCGCCGACCGACCTCCGTCCATGGCTGCTCGCCGCCGCCCTCGCGCTCTTCCTGCTCGACGCGTTGGCGGTGCTGTGGCTGAACGGCATGCTGACGCTGGCCCGCCGGCGCCCGGCCGCGGCTGCGATGCTTGCCGCCGGGATGGTGCTCGCCGTGGCGGTGCTCGCGACGACGGCCTTTGCCGACGAGGCGAGCGACCAGTTCGCCATCGACGCGGTCAGCAAGACCCGGCTCGCTTATGTGATCACCGGCAACCAGGAGATCGACGCCGAGAGCAAGGCCGGGCTCTTCGGCCTGTCGCAGGTTCTCGCCGATCGCACCGCGCTCGAACCCGGCGACCCGATCGGCGTCGATCCGTCCCGCGACGAACTCGCCTTCTTCCCCCTTCTCTACTGGCCGATCGATCCCGACGGGCCGATGCCGACGTCGGCAACCATGGCCCGCGTCGACGCCTATATGCGCCAGGGCGGTTCGGTACTCTTCGACACCCGCGACCAGCTCGAACGCTCGACCAACGTCAACACCTTCACCGGAACGCCGGCGGTCGAACGATTGCGCCAGATGCTGGCCAACCTCGATATTCCGCCGCTCGAGCCGGTGCCGGCCGACCACGTGCTGACCAAGGCTTTCTACCTGCTCAACGACTTCCCCGGCCGCTACGCGGGCGGCCCGCTATGGGTCGAGGCGATGCCGCCCGACGAGGAGCGCGCCGACCGGCCGGCGCAGGCCGGCGACGGCGTGTCGAGCATCCTCATCACCGAAAACGACTTCGCCGCCGCCTGGGCGATGAACGAGGACGGCACGATGCTCTATTCGACCGTGCCCTCCGATCCGCTCCAGCGCGAGATGGCGTTCCGCGCCGGCGTCAACATCGTCATGTACACGCTGACCGGCAACTACAAGGCTGACCAGGTGCACGTGCCGGCTTTGCTCGAGAGGCTCGGCCAATGACGTGGTCGGTCGGCCTCGAACCCTTGCTGCCCGAGTGGCTGATCGTCGCCGCGGCGATCCTGGCGGTGGTTATCGTGCTGCCCGCCCTCTTCCGCCGCATGCGCGGCGCGTGGCTGCGCGCCGCCGCCGGGCTGGTGCTCTTCCTGGCGCTGCTCAATCCGGTGGCGCTCCGCGAAGATCGCGAACCGCTGCCGACGGTGGTGGCGCTGGTCGTCGACAACAGCGCCAGCCAGTCGCTCGACGGCCGCAGCGAGGCGACCGCCGCCGCCGAGGCCGCGCTCAAGGCCCGGCTCGCCGAATTCCACAATATCGAGGTGCGGACCATCGAGGCCGGCAAGGCCGCCGGCCCCACCGTCGACGGGACCATGCTGTTCGGACCGCTCGAAACCAATCTGGTCGACGTACCGCCGGAACGGCTGGGCGCCGTGGTGATGCTGACCGACGGCCAGGTGCACGACGTCCCGCAAAATGCCGACGCCCTCGGCGGCAAGGCGCCGATCCATGTCCTCCTCTCCGGCCGCGACAACGAGTTCGACCGCCGGCTGATCATCGACAGCGCGCCGCGCTTCGGCATCGTCGGCGAGAGCCAGACGATCAAGTACCGGGTGGTCGACGACGGCGTGGCGGCGAGCGGCGGCAGGGTGCGGGTGACCGTGACCCGCGACGGCAATCCGCTGTCGAGCGAGATGGTGCGGGTCGGCGAGCCCGAGGAACTGACCGTCGACATCGCCCATGGCGGCCCCAACATTCTCGAATTCGAGGCGGCGCCGCTTGCCGGCGAGCTGACCGAGATCAACAACCGGGCGGTCGCCTCGATCGAGGGCATCCGCGAGAATCTCCGCGTGCTTCTCGTCTCCGGCGAGCCGCATGCCGGCGAGCGGACCTGGCGGAACCTGCTGAAATCCGACGCCGCGGTCGACCTCGTCCACTTCACCATCCTGCGTCCGCCCGAGAAGCAGGACGGCACGCCGATCAACCAGCTGTCGCTGATCGCCTTCCCCACCCGCGAGCTGTTTTCGGAGAAGATCGACCAGTTCGACCTGATCATCTTCGACCGCTACCAGCACCGCGGCGTGCTGCCGATCCTCTACTTCGACAACATCGCGCGCTACGTCCGCGACGGCGGCGCCGTGCTGATCGCCGCCGGACCCGACTACGCCAGCGACGGCAGCCTCTACGACACGCCGCTGTCGCCGGTCCTGCCGGTGGCGCCGACCGGCACCATAACCGAGAAGCCTTTCTATGCCCGCGTCACCGAGACCGGCCAGAAGCATCCGGTGACCCGCGGCCTCGATGGCGCCAACTTCGACCCGCCGCATTGGGGCCGATGGTTCCGCGTCATCGACGTCGGCAAGCCCGAGGGTGACGTGGTGATGAGCGGCGACGACAAGCCGCTCCTCGTTCTGAACCGGGTCGGCGAAGGCCGCGTCGCGATGCTGCTTTCCGACGACGCCTGGCTATGGGCGCGCGGCTACGAGGGGGGCGGGCCGCATGTCGATCTGCTCCGCCGCCTCGCCCATTGGCTGATGAAGGAGCCCGACCTCGAAGAGGAGGCGCTTCGCGCCAAGGCGGTCGGCGACCAGCTGACCATCGAGCGGCAGACCATGGCCGACGACACCGGGCCGGTGACGGTGACCTCGCCGTCCGGCAAGGTCGCGCAGGTGGTGCTGAAACGCGCCGAGCCCGGCCTGTGGCGAGCCACCATCCCCGGCAACGAGGTCGGCCTCTACCGCATCGAGCAGGGCGACAAGCGCGCCTTCGCCCATGTCGGCGCCGCCAATCCGAAGGAATTCGCCGACGCCCGGTCGACCGATACGATCCTGCGGCCCATGGTCGAGGCGACCGGCGGGCGCATCGCGCGGATGGCCGACACCTCCGGCAATCCCATCGTGCCGCGCATCGTGCCGATCCGCTCCGGCGGCACGGTGTCGGGCTCCGACTGGATCGGCGTCAGGATGAGCGAGGCGAGCGTCCTGAAGGGGATCGTCCGGGTGCCGCTCTTCGGCGGCTACGCCGGGCCGGCGGCCTTCCTGGCGCTCCTCGTCCTGGTGCTGTTGCCCGGCCTCACCTGGTTCCGCGAAGGACGCTGAGCATTTTCAGGAAGAGCGTTGGCGCTCTTCCGTCCGGAAAATGCGGAGGAAAGGGTCAGACCGCTCGCCGCGCCAAGCCCGTGAGGCCGTCGACGGCGCCGGGCTTCAGTTCCGCGACCAGCACCCGATCCGGGTCGACCGGCGCCGGTAGCATCACCGCATAGGCGGGGAGCTGGCCGAAGCCGAGCGGGCCGTAGTACGGCAGGTCGCCGACCAGGAGCACGATGCCGTGCCCGGCGCGGCGGGCTTCGGCAATGCTGACCCGAACGAGCTGCTTGCCGGCGCCGCGGCCCTTGAACGCCGGCTTCACCGCCAGCGGCCCGAGCAGCATCGCCGGCCGCTCGCCGATCACGATCGGCGTCAGCCGCACCGACGCCGCCATCGCCTCGCCGGCCAGGGCGACGAAGGAGAGCATGGCATCGTGCGGCACCCCTTCGCGCAGGCGAAAGGCGGCACGGGCGAAGCGCCCCGGCCCGAAAGCCTCGGCGTGGAGCAGGTCGATTTCGGCTGATTCCGCCGCTCTTTCGCGGCGATAGGTAAACGGATCGGCGGTCATGCGAGGGCCCGGATTGACGGATCCTGAGGGGATCCGGCTTTGGCCGGCGGCCCGGGGCGCCTCGTCAGCGGGCCCGGGCGGCGGCAAGCCGGACGGCGGCGAATGGCGAAGTGCCACACCGTCCGTCTCGTCGTCGCAGGCCGACCGTCGCGATCATCAATCCAACCCTCGAAGGCGGCGGCGATAGCACTTCCCTCGGCCGTCGTCCAGCCTGGCGCGCTACCACTCGTCGGACCGCAGGGCGCCCTCGGCGATCTCGGCAAGCCGCCGCCGGGTTCCGTCGCTGGTGTCGGGGGGCAGGGCATCCAACTCGTGGAAGCCGCTGTCGACGATCTCCAGATTGCGCACCGGCGGACCGGCCTGCGACCACGACCGGCAGACATAGAGCGCGACGTGATCGCGCGGCGAGGTCGCCCGACCGAGATAGATGCCGAAAAGCTCGGCCGCCGCGTCGAGCCGTATCCCGGCTTCCTCCATCAACTCGCGCTCGAGCGCCGCGGCGACCGTTTCCCCCGCCTCGACCCCACCGCCGGGAAAATACCAGCCGGCGACATAGCTGTGGCGAACCAGGAGGATGCGGTGTTGAGCATCGAAGACCGCGGCGCGCACGCCGAGCGTCATGCCCCGCCGAAAGCGGGAGTAGAGGAGATAGGCCCGGGCCGACAGGCGGCTGGTTCGCGAGACCACTCCGTCCTCCGTGTTACGAGTGATCGGCGCCGGATCGCTTCTCTCCGGCTGGCCACGCCGCGCCCGCCGTCCTATAACCAACGCCAGGGCACGATTGAGCATAGCGCGCATTCGTGCCTTTTCTCTTGCATCGGACGCCCGCGGTCCGGTGCCGCCCGCAACGCGCCCCGCCGGCGTCTCCTGCTGACCAGTTCAAACACCGTGTTCGTGCTCGCTCAGATATCCGATCCGCATCTCGGTCCGCTGCCCGACATACGGTGGCGCGACCTCGCCTCGAAGCGCATCTTCGGTTACGTCAACTGGCATCGAAAGCGCGGTTCGCCGCTTGGATCGAAGGCGCTTCGGACGCTGGTCGGGGACTTGCTCGCCTCGCCGCACGACCATGTGGCGGTCACCGGCGACCTGATCAATCTTGGCCTCCCCGACGAGATCGACGCCGCGCGCCAATGGCTGACGGAACTCGGCGATCCCCGCGATGTCACCGTCGTCCCGGGCAATCACGATGCCTATCTTCCCGGCTCCGTCCGCCACTTCGAGAAGGTGTGGCGGGCCTATATGAGCGGCGACGACAACCCGGTCGGGCCCGTCGTCTTTCCCTTCACGCGACGACGCGGACCCATCGCCATCGTCGGCGTGTCGACCGCCATCGCCACGGCACCGCTGATGGCGACCGGCCGGGTCGGCGGCGCGCAGACGGATCGGCTCGAAGCGGAGCTTGTTCGCCTCGAACGAGAGGGACTTTTCCGCGTCGTGCTGATCCATCATCCTCCGGCGATCGGCTCGGCGCGCTGGCACCGCCGGCTGATCGGCGCCAAGCATTTCCGCCAGGCGCTCAAGAACGCCGGCGCGGAGCTGGTGCTGCACGGCCACAATCACCGCATGAGCGTGGATCGGATCGACGGACCTCAGACGCCGATTCCGGTGATCGGCGCGACTGCCGCGTCGCTTCACCCCCACGGCGGCAAGCCCGGCGGCAGCTACCTTCTCTTCCGGATCGGCAAAGCGGGCGGTGGCTTCACCTGCGACATGCTGGAACGCGGGGCGCGCGCCGAGGGCCGGCCGGTCGAGACGCTGTCGGAGCGCCGCCTCATCGAGGCGTCCCGTCAGTTCAGCGGGACGCGCACCCATGCATAGCCGAGAAGCCCGACGATGCCGATGAGAATGCCGAGCAGGAACGCGGCGGCCACCCAACCGACGCCGCGACGGTCGACAAGCTGTTCCGGCGTCGGCGCCGGCGCCGCCGTCTCGGCCAAGGCGCGCCGCCCGGCCGTCCGGCCGCCGGCCGTTTCGTCGCGCTTGACGCGCCGGATGACCCAGTCGCCCTCGATCGCCCGTTCGCGCTCGATGATGCGCTCCGCCACGTAGTCGGTGACGCAGTCGGCGACTTCGTCGATTCCCGCCGATTCGACGATCACCGTGCGGCCGAGCCGCGTATCCTTGAGGAAGCGATAGGTGCGACGGTCGCGCCCCAGGACGACGAACGAGGTCATGTCGATCCACAGGCGCGGCGGCGTACCGGCGGCCACCGCGAAGACGAAGCTCTCGTTGTCCTCGGGAACTTCGGCGAACACGCCCTTCAATTCGTCCGCCAGCATTTCGAGACGGGCCCGTTCGGCGTCGCGCAGCTCCACCACCACGTCCGAGCGTTCCGCCTCGGCGGTGCGCACCCGCCGGATGGCGGATTCGAGACTGCGGATATTCCCGGTCCGGCCGTGATTGTCGGTGGTGTCGCTCATCAGACATTCCCGCCGAATGCGGCGATGGTTAGCAATGTGTTAGCAAAAACCTCGGCCTTTGGCATCAAAAGGTGCACACTTCGCGCCACAAAGGAGAAGCGCTCATGACATCGCTGCCGGCTGCGGCGAAGCGGGTGCAGGACGAGGCGGACCGGCTTGGGCTGGCGATCGCCGTGCGCCTGATGCCGGACACCACCCGCACTGCCGCAGAGGCCGCGGCGGCCTGTGGCTGCACTGTCGGTCAGATCATCAAGTCACTGATATTCAAGGGGAAAGATAGCGAACGCCCCTATCTGTTCCTGGTCTCCGGCGTCAACCGCGTCGACGAAAAGGCGGTGGCGGAGACGATCGGCGAGGCGATCGTCCGCCCCGACGCGACCTTCGTCCGCACCGCGACAGGCTTCGCAATCGGCGGTATTCCGCCGTTTGGACACGCGGTCCCGCTTGCCACCTATTTCGACGGGGACCTGTTGCAATATGAGACGGTGTGGGCGGCGGCCGGGACACCCAACGCCGTATTTCCGGTCGAACCGGGACGCCTGCGGGAGGCGCTCTCCGCAATGGTGATTCGGGTGGGCTGATCCGCGATTCAGCGCCGCCCCTTCTGAAGCGCCGCTTCCACCGCGGCGCGATGCGGCATCGGAGCGACCGCTCCGTAGCCCTCGGTCGATAGCGCCGCCGCCATGTTGGCGTAGCGGCCGGCGGCGAAAGGATCGCCGGTTCGCAGATATTCGGCGAGGAAGGCGCCATCGAACATGTCGCCGGCCCCGGTCGCGTCGATCAGCCTGACGGAGATCGGGTCGAGCCGCTCGCGCCGCTCCTTGGTGGCGACCATGGCGCCGTCCTCGCCGAGGGTCAGAGCGACGATTCGGGCACCCATGGACAGGTAGAAATCGACGATGGCATCGGGATCGGTGAGACCGGTGAGATGGCGGGCATCGTCGAGGCCGGGGCGAACGATGTCGGCAAGGGCGACGGCGGCGTGGATGACCGCCCGGGCCCGGTCGAGGGGCCAGAGGCGCAGCCTCAAATTGGTGTCGTAGGAGACGGTGACACCGGCCGAGCGGGCGATCCGCATCGCCGCGAAGACGGCATCGGCGGCGCTCGACGAGATCGCCTGGCTGATGCCGGAGGAATGGAGGATCCGGGCGTTCTTGACGGCATCGACGGGGATATCCTCCGGCGTCAGCCGGCTCGCCGCCGATCCCGCCCGCATGTAGGAGAAAACGTGGCCGTCGGCGCCGTGGCTGACGAAGTAGAGACCGGTATGGGCGACCGGGCTCTTCTTCACCGCGCTGGTATCGACGCCTTCCGCCGCCCAAAGCTCCATGAAGGAATCGCCGAACTGGTCGGCGCCGACCGCGGTGACGTAGCCGACGCTCGCCCCTTGCCGCGCCGCGGCGATGACGCAATTCGAGGTGTCGCCGCCATGGCCTTGGCGGAAGATGGCTTCGCCCTTGGGCTGGTTCAGCTCGAACAGCGGCTCGCCGATGGCAATGATGTCGGGCATGCTTCCCCGTCAGCTGGAGTTTGCCGAAACGGCCTCTTCGCACATTCGCCGGCGCGCCGAAATCGGGAAATCAGGGGGCGACGCCGTGGCGGCGCGACCGGATCGAGCCTGGCAGGCCGTTGAAGAAGTCTGACAATTGGCTTCGAGGACGGCCTCGTCGCAGAGGCGGGATGCGAACTCGATCTCGATTGAACCGTCGTCGCCGAGCTTGGCCGAGCCTGAACTGCTGACCTCATCCCATTTCGTCGAAACCGGCCCGGGTGAAGAATAAGACAGTTGATGGGCTGTATTCGAGGTCGAGACCGGCTTGCATGGCGCCGAAGGCGATTTCTCCGTGGCCAAAGGCCTCCTCGATGCGCTTGCCGATGCGCTGGCTGACGGCCTCCGAAAGCCTTATCAGCCGTCTCAATAGTCGAGTAATATGCCGACCGGCCGCAGCGGTTTCTCAGGTCGTCCCGACGCGAGGCGGCGAGGGAGGTATCGCCATGCCGCACAAGAGCCAGGATGACTTGGACGGGTTCGACTACGTCGCACCGGACGAGTCATGGACCATCGACCCTCACGTCCTGATCTATTCGACGAGCATAGCCATCTTCAGCGGCGTCCCCCGGAGCACGCTCACCAACCACGGCGTGATTTACGGCAGCTCTGGTCTTTATTTCTCGTCAAACGACACGGTCATCAAGAACAAGCCTGACGGCCTGATCAAGGGGATCAACGACGGGTTATTCACCGGCAGCGGCGGCGCCGGGCTGACGATCAAGAACGAGGGCGCCCTGATCGGCGCGAACAACATCGGCGTTTACCTTTACCGCCAATCATCCGCCGAGCTGACCAATACCGCCACCGGGGAAATTTACGGCAATCAGGCCGGGATCGGCGTCTTCTCCGAGGGGGCCGGCGGCAAATTCACCAACTCCGGCCTGATCCATTCCGACCGCTACGGCATCGACGTCGAGACGGCCAGCGGACTGACGACCAAGATTGCCAATCTGAAAGGCGGCGCAATCAAGGGAGACAGTGCCGCGGTGCACGTCGGTGCGGGTCAGATATCGCTGACCAATCACGGCAAGATCGTCGGCGACATCCTCTCTCCGTCGCCTGACGGCAAAGACACTGTTTTCAATGACGGCAAGATCAACGGCGCCATCTCTCTCGGGCTGGGCCGCGACACAGTCGTGTTCGCCGGCGGCTCGCAGGGCACGGTCTTCGGCGGCAGCGACAAGGACAAGTTCGTGTTCAAGCGGGAATTCGCCCCGGCGAAGGACGCCGCTGTTGTCGGCGATTTCAATCCGGGCACCGATACGATCGAACTGTCCCGAAAGCTGTTCAAGGACATCGGGCATACGGGCACTTTGAAGTCCAAATACTTTCACGTCGGTTCGCACGCCGGCGACGGCAACGACCGCATCATCTATAACAGCCACAACGGTCACCTGTCCTATGATCGCGACGGCACCGGCAGCGGTCATGCGGTTCTGTTTGCCCGCCTCGACGCGAACCTCAACCTCGACGCCGGCGACTTCACGGTAATCGCCTGACTCGGCCAATCTGCGGCGATATCCGCGACGGCCCCTCCTGTGGCCGTGGTCACCGACAGGATCGGCCGTTCCGCCTGTCTAGACCAGTCGCCGCGCCACCGTCATGCCGTCGCCGACCGGCAGGAGAACGGCGTCGACCCGCTTGTCGGCGGCGATCTTGGCATTGAGCGCCCTAATCGCCTCCGTGCTGGCGTCGACTGCCTCGGGGTCGGCAACGCGGCCGTGCTGGAGCATGTTGTCGAAGGTGATCAGGCCGCCCACCCGGACCAGGCGGAGACACGCTTCGTAGTAGCCGTCATATTCGGTCTTCTCGGCATCGAGGAAGGCGATGTCGAAGCTGTCGCAGAGGCCCTCCGCTATCAGGGCGGCCAGCGTCTCGAGCGCCGGGGCGATGCGCAACTCGATGCGCTCGCTGACCCCGGCCTCCTGCCAATGCAGCCGGCCGATCTTGGTCCACCCCGTGCTGATGTCGCAGGCCACCAGCCGCCCGTCGGGCGGCAGCGCCAGCGCCACCGAAAGGGCGCTGTAGCCGGTAAAGGTGCCGACCTCCAAGGCATTCTTGGCGCCGATCAGACGGACGAGAAAGGCAAGCAGATACCCCTGTTCCGGGGCGACCTGCATACTCCCCAGCGGCAATCCGGCAGTGCGTCTGCGAAGGTTCGCCAGAACCGGATTTTCCGGACGGTGAGCCTGGACGACATAATCGTTGAGGCGCCGGTCGAGACCGATCGATCCACGCGACATTGGCATATTCCCGATTGGTGGTATGGGGGGCCAGCTATAGCATGGCCCGGCCTTCGTTGCGCCTTCGCCGCCGACCAGCAGGCGGATGCGCGATATCGAAAGCCGTCACGGCGAAGCGAAACGAGAAAGCGCCGCTGACGCCGACGTCACCGGCGGGCGGGGGCCCTCTCCGTTTCGGCTCTTGTAGCGGCACGCGTCTCCGTCCTACAAGGACGCGCTGCCCGGACCCGCCGGGCGTCGACGGCCGGGTCCCCAGGCCGGATCGCCGTTAGCGAAGACCTTGCAGCGAGGAGCGAGGTCGGTCGGCGACGGAAACGCGGTTCGCCCGCGGATCTTCTCTTCTCGAACGGCGGAAGCATGGCTGACTTGAATGGCGCGTTCACCGATTGACAACTCTGAGTTGGAGGCGACGCCTCCGGAGGAGACCGCCGACGCCGCGGTCTACAAGAAGTTCATCGCCCATATCCGGCGGCGGCAGAAATATGCGCAGCCCGACCTCGACATCCGGGACTACGTCGACCAGTGGCGGCAGGAGCCGCTGTCCGTCGGCTTCCTCAGCGACTACCTGAAAGTCACGTTCGGCATCAATCTGCTGCGCATGTTCCCCCTCGCCAGGGCCATGGACGAGCCGGGATGGGAGGACGCGGACAACTATCTCGTCGGCGGTTCCGTTCTGCCGCCGGGGTACCATTCGCATCCCGGCTGCGTTCAGGTCTTTCGGACCCTGGCGCGGTCCAATTCGGTGCTCCTGATGGACACCGGATACCTGGCGTCGGTGGCGTCGTGGACCGCCTCCTTCAAGGGCAAGGATCCCCGTCACGCCTGCCTCGGCTACGTCTATGACGACATCGCCCACTACTTCATGAGCGACTACCCCGGCCGCATCACCCAAAAGCTCAACTCCTCGGCCAGCCTTTCGCATTCCGAGGAGGAGCGGGCAAGCCGGGTCATGAAGCGGATCCTCGCCGACCGGATTTCGAAATACAACAACCAGCCCTTCAACCTGCCGGCCTTCTCCTCCGAGTTCAGCCGCCGGGTGCTGGTGGTTGACCAGTCGTTTGCCGATGCCTCGACAATCTACGGTCGCGCCAGCGAGGATACCTTCCAGGAGATGCTGCTGGCCGCGGTCCGCGACAACCCGGACGCCGAGATCATCGTCAAGACCCATCCGGACTCGCTCGAGCAGCGCGGCAAGCGCGAGGGCTTCTTCTCCGGCATGGCCGATTCGGGGCGCGTGCGCTTTCTCCGCCGGCCGGTCAATCCCTACGTCATTTTCGACGCGGTCGACAAAGTCTACGTGGCGACCAGCCAGATGGGCTTCGAGGCCGCCATGGCGGGCAAGGAGGTCGTCTGTTTCGGCGCTCCGATCTATGCCGGCTGGGGATTTACCCAGGATCGACGACCGATCCCCCACCGCAGTCGCCAGCGGACGATCGTCGAGTTCTTCCACTACTTCTACATCTGGTACACGCGCTACTTCACCCCGGCCTCGAGCGGGGAAGCGACCATCGAGGAGGTCCTCGACTACATCGTGCGTCACCGTGCCCAGCAGCCGGCGCCGATCATCAGCGCCGCGACGCCGGAAGTGTCGGTGGTCATCCCGGTCTACGGCGTCGAAGCCTATATCGAGGAATGCATCGCCTCGATCCAGACGCAGACGCTGAAGAACATCGAGATCATCCCGGTCAACGACTGCAGCCCGGACGGCTCGCAAAACATCATCGACCAGCTCGCCGCCGACGATCCGCGGATTCGCCCGATCGTTCTCACCGAGAACATCGGCCAAGGCTTCGCGCGCAACCGGGCGCTCGAATCCGCCCGCGGCACCTACGTTCTGTTTGTCGACGGCGACGACTATCTCGACGACAACGAGCTGCTTGCCCGCCTGGTGGCGATCGCCCGCGCCGACCGCGCCGACATGGTGCGGGCGGGAAAATCATATGAGCGATTGGAACCCGACAGCGGCGGCGCGCGCCGCGAGCGACAGGACGCCGTCGAGAAATATTTCGAGCGCGAACTGAGATGCGTCACTTTCGCGACGCATCCGGAAATCCTGCACAACCGGCATTTCTGGAACTTCCTCTATCGCCGCGAATTCCTCAGCGGCAACAAGATCCGGTTCACCACCACCCAGTGGGAAGAACGGCCGTTTCTGCTGAAGGCGCTGCTCAACGCTTCGCTGATATCGGCGACGCCGGACAAAGGCTTCGCCTATCGGGTGCGCGGCAATTCCACGGCGCGCCGCACGAAGTCGATGCGCGACGTCGAGAACCACACGCGGAATTTCGCCGAGGTGCTCAAGCTGTTCCGGGAAAGGAACGCGGCGGACCCGACGAGCCCGCTGAACTATCACTACCGCTTCACCTTCTCGCAGTATATTCAGCACGTCTTTCTCGGCTTCCCCTATGCCACGATCGGCGAAGCGGACCAGCGGACCAGCGACAGATATCTTGCTCAGTGGTCCGAGATCATCGGCACCAGCGGTCTCACCGGCGCCGATCTGGTCCGAGAGCCGGAAGCGGTCAACAACAGCCTCTTCGACGAGGGCATCTACGCGCTGATCGTCGAGGCGATGCGCCGCCGGCGTTTTGATCTGGTCGCGGTCGCGGTGTCGCGGAAGGCGATCCCCGCCGCCGAAGTGTACAACATCCTGATGAGCGACGAGCAGCCCGAACTCGTCGCCGCGGTAAACCGCTACGTTCAGTACCGGCCGGCCCTGCCCCGAGCGCCAAGACGCGGACGGCAGAAGCCGAACCCGGAGCTCCGCACCATCATCCATGCCGGCGCGTCGAAGACCGGCAGCAGCTACATCCAGCACTTCCTCGATCAGAACCGCCCCGCCCTTCTGAAACGGGGCATCTGGACGCCCGA
This sequence comes from uncultured Alphaproteobacteria bacterium, assembly GCA_963759235.1. Lineage (GTDB taxonomy): Bacteria > Pseudomonadota > Alphaproteobacteria > Rhizobiales > Kaistiaceae > Bauldia. The sequence continues at coordinate 253,556 of CAVWYO010000007.1, forward strand.
ATTCGGCGTCTACCGGCAGCCCGGCCGGCCACACAAGATCGGCGGCCACAGCCAGTTCTTCAAGTCGGCGCGGCGCAACCTGCCGGACATGCGCGTCGCCCTGGAGGAAGGGCTCGCGGTGCTCGGCCCTCACGTCCACACGATCGTCATCAGCAGCGAGGGCAACTTCCTGTCCGAGGGAACCGAGGTTCTCGCCGACTACCTCCGCGACCTCAATCCGGAGCTCCTGGTCTATCTCCGGCGCCAGGATGACTGGGCGAATTCTCAATATGCCGAATTTGCCGGCGGCGGCGCCCTCGGTCGCGTCTCCTCGACAGCCGAGGAATGGCTGGCGACTCAGTGGACCCAGGAGCGCCTCGACTACGAGAAATTCCTGCGCCGCTGGCTGGAGAAACTGCCGAGGGACAAGGTTCACGTCCGCCCCATCGAGCGGAGCGGCATCAGGCAGGGCAAGATCCTGGAAGATTTTCTCAAGGAACTCGGCATCGACGGGGACGGCCTGGTGGAGCCGAGCGCCGAGATGCGGAACGAGCTGAGGCTGACCAAGGCACAGATCGAGGCGCTCCGCTCGTTCAACGCCTTGCCGTTTCCGGACAATGAAACCTATTTGCGCTTCATCCAGCGGGCCCACGACATTTTCCGCGAAGGATCGGCGGCTTCGGATGCACCGGCCGACACCTCGATCCTCACGCCGCTTCAGCGGCAGGCGATCCTCGAACGCGTTGAGCAAGGCAACGCCTGGATCGCCAGGGAGCTGCTCGGCCGGAACGACGGCGTCCTCTTCCGCGAGCTGGAGGTCAGTCGGGTCGAGGACAATCCAGTACCTGACCTGAGGGCGAGCGACGTCGCGGCGATGGTGGAGGCCTATAGCGAGATCGCCAAGCTTGCCCCGGCTTCGCAGCCGGCCGAGTCGCCCACTGGCCTGAACGGCATGGGGCAGAAGCCCGGTCTCGATGTACGGACACCCGGCGCCAAGCCCGGAGCGGACCGGATGCCGGCAGGGCGATTTCTCGACCTCAACGGCCGCCAGATCGAGAAGCGCCTCCGCGCAATTCGACACCTGCCGAACTCGCAGATCGCCGCGATCGGCCTGTTGCTTGCCGAAGGCCGGGTCAATTCCCGCAAGCTCGACGTGGTCAAGAAGGAAGCGGCGAAACGAAAGATGAGCAAGCGACGGATCCTCGCCTTTGCGCTGAGGCGCTACGGCAAAGGGGTCCTGCGGTCCGAGCTCCCCGCGCTCGATCGGATCAGGCTGCTCCTGCGCGGATAGCGGATCGCCTTTCGACGTCCGCCACCGGCCGCGAGCACCGCTCGGATATACGTCTTAAGCTTCGGCGTCGGCTTCGAGCCCGCCCTCGCCCCGACCCGCGAAGTAGGCTGCGGGCCCCTTTTGCAGGGCCGCTTGAATGGCCACGCGCACCCTGACCACTCGGCTGATCCTCCGCAGGTCCTGCGACCGCGGTTCCATCGCCGCGACGCGCCGGATCAGCGCCTCCCACCGGTCGAGGATCAGTGGGGGCGCGAACAGCGTATCGTAGCGGAGCTTGGCGGCGGTTCCCATCGACGACCGCAGAGCCGGGTCGGCCATGAGCCGGCTGATGCCATCGGCAAGATTTGCGACCTGGTCCTCTCTGGCGACCTGCAGTCCCGTTACCCCATCTTCGATCAGCAAAGGGATGCCGCTGCAGTCGCTGAAGCCGATGCACGGAAGGCCGTGCGCCATAGCTTCCAACGGCACCAGCGGAAGGCCCTCGGCATAGGAGGGCAGGACGACGAACTGGGCGCGTTCATAGAACGGATAGGCGTTCTCCTGGCGCCCCTCGAAGACGACTTTCGAGCCGACGCCCAACGCTTCCGCTTGAGCGCGCAGCGTGTCGAGAAGCGATCCGTAGCCGACGACCTGCAGGCGCCATTCATCGTCCGTCGTGGCCACCGCCTTGGCGAACGCCGAGACGAGCGTATCGACGTTCTTCCGATCGACGAGCCTGGCGACGCACAGAACCGTCTTTTCGTCGACGCCCCTGCCGACAGGATCGCCTTGTTTGCGCGCGACCGCCACCGTGTTCGGGATGACGGTCGCCCGAGACTGGATATCCGGCGGCAGATCACTGCGGAACTCATCCGTCAAGAGATGGATCTGGTCGGCGCACGCGAATATGCGCTCCCGCTCGCCACGAAGAAGAACGCCTGTCTCGTCGGCGAAGTTCGGATCGGTGTGTTCGGACAGCAGGACCGGGCAGTTGAGCCGGTAGCCGCAATAGACGTAGCGGAAGCAGATGCGGTTCATGTAGAGGCCGACGATCAGGTCGGGCGACTGAAGCGCCAGCTCCAAGAGGAGCTGGTTGTCGGCGGCTTCGCTGTCGGCCTGTGGATGGTGGGACACGGTAACGTTTTCGTGCAGCGACCAGGTTGGTTCGCCGCGGTCGTCGTCGAATGTGTGGATGTGAATGCGGTGCCCCCGCGCGGCCATGCCATTGGCGATCATCGCACCGACGCTTTCGGTGCCGCCGCGCCCCCTGGTGATCCACGGGACGAAGAGCGCAACTGTCAGCTGCCCATCCCCGTCACCACCCGGCGCCATCGTCCCCCTCTCCCGTAGCCGATGCCTTCCACCGTTCTTGGCGTGCTGGCGGCGGCTGAGATAGGTTGCGTCGGAGAACCCGTAGTCAAAAGCCTGGAGATCTTCGGCGTAAAATTCCTCAATCAACCGCAATGTGGTTTCGGCGGGCTTGACCTGGGTTGGTAAGCTCTTCCGTTCGTGGAAATCGACGATCGGCGGGGTTAAACTTAATTTTGTAGCAAGTCGATTGAGGATATCTTTTATCCCATCCTCAAACCTGAAGATCTCTATCCCTTTGACGATAAAATCTATTTGAGGTCGAATGTGGTTGTCATGGACAAACGCGTCCCTGTGGTATTCGGAGAATATGAACTTGACCCAATCATCAAACGAATAGTCGTCGGTATCCCGCATCGCGTATTCGCTAACGAGGCGATCAAAAGGATTCCTCACGATGCAAAAAGAATAGTCGTAAAAACCCTCGGGGATGATTTTCTGGTAGATATTGGCGTGAAAGTGCTGGGGAGTCACGCCGAGCCCCGAAATCCTGCGGTCGTAATGAAGCGCCATCCTTCCGGCGCCCGAAAGAAAGCTCTCAACGCTGGTGCCGCCAGTTTTCGGGATGTGGACGAAGAAGATCATCCGGTCGGCGATTCTGAACAAAGGCATAATGGTGAGGATCCATTCTGGCAGAGGTCTCTATGGTCGAATGGCCTCAGACCGTCAAGCGCGCCACCAGCCGGCCGAATCGGACGCACCGGCGGGACGCCACCGGCGTCCCGAGGGGGCCGGGCCGGGCAACCAAGGTCGGCTCGCCCCCTGCCCGCGATCAGAGAAAGGGGCCGGATGGTCTGTTGGGCGAACAGGCGGCCAGGGCCTGTCGGTGTGTCGCGCGCGACGCTCTATCGCTGGGAGCATCGGCCCCAGCCGCGATCATGCCGCCCTTGTCGGCCTCATCCCCAGGCAGTACCTCGATCGGCGACGAAGCGGGGAGACCCTCCGCCTCCGCCCATGTCATGATCCCGGACATGCCCTTGACGAACGGCTGGAAAGACGTTCTCAAAGCAAGAGAGGAATTCAAAGCGTCCCGGCCAATTCGACAAAGAGGTAATGTTGGAAGCGATCCTTCATATCGGCACTCCGAAGACCGGGACGTCATCGCTTCAGCGATTCTTGGCTCAAAACGACACTCTTTTGAGTGAACATGGTCTGTTGTATCCGCTCGCCGGGCGCAGACACCGAAAGCGGACGTCGTCTCGCCAAGTCGGGCTGGCTCTCTCCGTCCTCCCCCTGGATCGACGCGACCTAGGGTTCGACAAGATCTTCGAGTTGGATACCCGAGACGAAAAGGCCAAATTTCAGCAAGATTTCTTCCGAGACTTCGAAGCAGAAATCGCCAACACGACCGCCCAGCGAGTGATAATCTCTGACGAAGCTCTATATATCTTTGTATCAAAAACTTCGTCTATCGTCGAGCTTTCACGATTTCTAGCAAAATTCTTTACTAAAATTGAGATAGTTGTCTACGTTAGATCGCCGGACCGTTTCCTGGAAAGTTCATACTCCCAGCATCTCAAAACCGGGGGAACGCATACTTTAGATGAATTTGCCAATGAACGCAAAGGCGTGATTAGTTATTGGTCGCGTCTCAAGCTATGGGAGGATGTTTTTGGAAAGAATTCGTTGAAGGTTCGAGAGTATGACCGGTCCCTTCTCTTTCATGGAGACATAGTTGCCGATTTTTTTAAAGAAATTCTCGATATTGAACTTAATATTTCTTCAAAAGTTCCCGAATCGAACAGTTCGATATCCCCATTGGGGCAAGCCCTCCTCCGGAGCATCAATCAATATTTCGCCGAACTGAAACAACCCCGCCCTCGGTTCTACCGCAAGTATATTTCCCGGAGCTTTGCCGGAACCGGGCAGAGGCTAACTGCCGAACAGGCTGCGCGGCTGCATGCCGCGCTCAGCGACGAAATTGCGCAAATCTCGACGGCGTTCTTCGACGGGCGCCGGATCTTCGCGGGCTTTCCCAGGCCGCCGTCAGAGGCGCCGTCCTCCGATGCACCGTCCGCGTCCGAGGTAACATCGGCCGCCATTGACATGTCGCTATCGGCGTTGACCCGAAGCCGGTCTCACAAGCGTCCCTCTGCCAGTTCGAACTCCAACCCTCAACGCTTTGGCCGCGCTGTCCTCTCGAAGCTCTTCGCCGGCTTTTGAGGGGTTGACGACGGCGCGACACTATCGGGGTCATATCCGAAGTGCTTGAAGTCATATCGAAACTTCGAGCGAACGACGTTTGCCGCCTGTTTGTCGTAATACTCGGCCGTGGCGTGATCTCTGTGCCGTCTCGTGCTTGTTTTCCATTTCGGCAACGACTGCAAGTCCAGGGGGACGCCGATCTGCTCGGACAGCGACTTCACCCCCTCTTCGAGCTCTTCGTATCTTACTAAAATACAGTCGAATCGGCCTTTCTTCAATTTATAGAACTGCCGGTCGACGTTGAGGTTCGGCCGCATCCCGAGCCAGTCGCGAAAGAGGCGCCGAGCGTCGCCGAAATCCGCCGAAACGCGCTCCCTGGTATCCGCCGGCATCACGTGCCAGAACCAGGAGACGACCTTATCGAAGGGATCGCGGACCGGAACGATCTTCGTGTATGAGTCGAAGGTTCGCCGGCCGAGCGCCCTGTAAATGGCTTCCGCCGGCATGTGGGCGACATAACCCCGCGCGCCGCGCTGCCCGCCCGCTCTAGTCCCGACAATTCCCGCGCTGGTAACGATCTCGTCGGCAGCGTGCCGCGGCACATATCCATCGGGTACGCAGAGCGGCTGGAGCAGCCCTTCGAGGCTCGATCCTGCGGTCTTCCGCGTTTTTATGAGGATGAACTTGTATTTATGCGATACCAGCATCGCGTGGACTGGCCCGCCCCCATCACCGGCTCATGGCTCGTACCCCAGAAGTTCGAACGTTTGCCGATTGCGCTCGTAGATACGCTTTTTCTGCTCGGCCGTCAGGATCTCAGTGGCCGGTCGGGGGTCCGTCCGGAAACTACTTTTGGCATTGGGCAATGACGACGGCAGGGTCAAGCCCATCTTATCGCCGATCCGATAGAGGTCCACTTCAAGGGTCTCCTGACGAATGATTTCATCAACGACCACTTTCCCGTCAATTGAGTAGAGGTTGCGGTCCGGACGGCGGCTCGCTATCTTATCATCTATCAAACGCGAAAGATCGCCTTTGATTCCGCGCCGAGAAGCCCAATATACATCCGAAATTACCTTCTCATAAGGATGCCTCTCGATAGTAAATTTGAAACACGAATCCCAAAATACTTCCGACACTTTCTCTTTTATCTCAAGAGCCGACGAGTGATTCTTGAGAGCCCCCCGTTTAAGCGAACGTTTCTTACGTTTCATCAAGCGAGCCGCGTCCCGCTTGATTATCGACTTCGCAATGCGTTCCTCCAGACGAGGATCATTCGAGTAGTTTCGCGCCGCCACTTTTCCGTTCTGTAGCCGGAGGAGTTCGTCCTCCGGACTGATCAGCGTAAGCATGTCATCCGGCCCGCAAGACGGAGTCAGCGCGATCTCCACCGTCGTCCCGGCCGTCTTGCGCGTCTTGATGAAAATGAAGTTGTTCTTGAAGCTGACGATCATCGGGCTTTGGTGTGGTCGACAATCACGGCGGACCTCCCGTCGGCGCCTGCGGTGAACCGGCTCAACGCTGCATAGTTTCGCCGGCCTCAAAAGACAAGCCTTGCTGCCGTATTCCCAGGCTGCGGTGGCGAGTCGCCTAACCTCCCGCCGCCCCGACCGACGAACTTCCGTCTAAATGCCGTACCGATCCGGCCACCTCGCGGCGGCCCCACCCAATTCATCGGCGCAGCGCTTCAACTCGTCGGCAAAGTAGCCTACCAGCGCCGCCCGGATCGAATCGGTCATCTCGATCTTCGACAGTGTTTTCTTGCGGTTGAAGTCAGGAGCTACACCGCCGCCGGCGACCGTCACCTCCGCTCCGAGCAAGTTGAGCACGCGTCCTCGCAGTCCATTCGGATCCACGCGCAGATCGTCGAAGAAGAAGAGGCCGAACTGGCCGTGCGGGACCCTCGTGCGCCAGCGCTTCACGATTTGAGATTGAAACGATCGACTGGCGGCAAATCCTGCTTCGGCAAAGGCGAGAATGGTTTCCGGACCGATCGCCATCGACGCCCACTTGGCTTCTTTCCGAAGCGCCATGCAGTATTGCGACCAGAGGCGCTCCACCGGCTCCCTGGCCAGAAAGATCACTTTCAAATCGGCAAAGCGCCGCGTCAGAGCTTCGATCCACTCCGCATCCAACACCGAATAGCCGGGTGTTATGTCGCCGGTGATCTGCCCGCCTTTCCCATCGAAGAGGCAGGCATACCGGTCGAGGCTGCGTTCTTGGCGCATGGCCGCGACATATTTCTTGAGGAATGTCCAATCCCGCTGCTCAACGCGGCCTTCCGTCCCCAGTTCCTCGAGCCGGCGGCGCGTACGTCGCTTTTGCCGCCGTGCGGCCTGTCTTCTTTTGGCGGGTTTGGCAAAATCAAAGTAGTGAAGTTCTTTGATTGGCGGCATCCAGAAGTCGGGATGGGAGGCGAGCTGATCGTAAAGCCAGCGCGTCCCGCCTTTCTGCGCCCCGACGCAGATGAAATCAGGTCCGGGGTCCTCGCTCATTCATTAAAGGCCGTTTCGCGAGGAAAGGACAGGCATGAGGTCGGCGTGCAGCATCGTGGCCCCGGATCGAGCAGAGCCAAACAGCTTGCGTTTCGATAAGTCAAGCCTCGGGCCGGATCCGACGCCCGGCCCCGACCGCCTATTCACCGGCCGTGGCGCCTCTGAGACCAAGACCGGGCGGGACATGCCGCAGCCGGCAAGTTTTGCCGCGGCCCGACCTGCCACCGGCGGCAACCACCAAGGCCGCGTGATCGCTTCGGGGTATCTTTGCCGGGGGGCGGGCATTAGATTGCGGCGGCAATCCCAAAGGTTGCTTCCGCCCGCCCGCAGTCGGGTAGCCGCAAAGCCCAAGGTGGAACCCGGACGTTTCGCCATATGACCCATATCGCCAAGTCGAGTGATGCCTTTCCCGCAAGCCGGCGGCGGACGCCGTTCGACGCGGCCGGGCGGCGGACCTGGCAGGCTCTGACGCGCCGCCGGCTCGTGCTGGTGGCAGGCAGCGCTCCCGAGGTGGCGTCGCTCCATGACCAAGCCCTTGAGGGGCTGACCACGGTTGCGATCAACAACGCCTGGCGGATCAGGGAGGACTTCGACTACGTGATCTTCCCGCGGAATCTTCCCGAAGAAAACCGGCCGCCCGACAGCTACGGCACCAACATCGTCCGCGAGATCAACTATCGGAAGCACGTGGCCGCCGCCGGCGGCCTCCTCTTCTGTGGCTCGACGATGGCCTTCAACGCCGGCTACTGGGCGGTGCAGTATCTCAAGCCGGCGATGATCGGCTTCTTCGCCTCCGACATGATCTACGACGACGGCGAAACCCACTTCTACGGCAAGGGTGCCGCCGATCCGCTGCGCGACAATCTCACGCTGCGGAGCCTCGAGGCGAAGAGCGCCAGGCTGTTCGCCTTCGCCTTCGCGGCGGGAACCGTCGTCGTCAATTTCTCGGCCCGACCGCGCTCGCGGCTCGTTTTTCCGAGGCTGCCGCTTGCGACGACGGCCGAGCCGGCTGTGCTGAAACGGCTCGCCTCGGTCCTTAGGCGAACGCCGGAAGGCCGCGAACTGATCGAGGCCGCCCGCTCGGCCGCCCGCCTGGAAGCCACGCCCCCCTTCGACGTCGACCCGAACGACTACTGGTCGCTGGTCGGCGACCAGACCGCCATCGACTACCTCGACGAAGTCGACCGCAATTGGCTCGGGCTGGTGCCGTTGATCGAGGCGCTGTCCGGCGCGATCCGCCGTCGCGTGCCGGCTGCCTGAGCAGGGGACGAAGCGCCGGCAACTGATGAAATGCGTCCTTCACATCGGCACGGAGAAGACCGGCACCACCTCAATTCAACGCGCGTTGAAGGAGCACCGGCCGATCCTCACATCGCATCGCATCCTCTATCCCAAACTGTTCTACGGCCTGAAGCACATCAAGATCTCGTGCTTCGCCATGGACAACGACCGCATCGACATCCGCAAGCGCCGCCTCGGCCTCACCGACGACGAGGCGATCGAACGGTTCCGCCAGGAGTTTCGTCGGGATTTCGCCAAGGAGATCGCCGCCAACCAGCGCGGCACCACGACGGTCGTCATCGTCAACGAGCATCTGTCGCGGCTGCGGAACGTCAGCGAGGTCGAGCGGCTCAAGGATTTTCTCGAGGAGTTCTTCGACGCCATCGAGCTGCATCTCTACATCAGGCGGCAAGACCTCCTGATGCGCAGCATGTATTCGACCGTCATCAAGGTCGGCGGGCTTCGCCAGAACGTCTATCCGGTGTTCAAGGACGAAGGGCCCAACGAGGATTTCATCACCTTCGACTACCACCGGATGTTCAAGCTGTGGGCGTCGGTGTTTCCGAAGGAGCGCCTCTACATCCATCGCTTCGACCGGTCGACCCTGCTCGGCGACAATGCCATCCCCGATTTTCTGATCCGCTCGGGCCTGCTCGCCGAAGACGCCGCGCGACAGCTCATCGTCGACACCGAGAATGCGTCGCTCGACCCGATCGCGCTGGAAGTGCTGCGGCAATTCAACGTCGCCTGGCAACGTCACGGCTACGCGCGAAGCGGGATTGCCGGGATGGGCACGATTTTCGCCGAGCTCTTTCCCGGCGGCGGCAAGCCGGTGAGCCGCGGCGAGGCGGAGGAATTCCTCTCCCATTTCGCGGAAAGCAACGGCAAGCTGGCGCGCGAATATTTCGGCTCCGATCAGCTCTTCGATGCAGCGGATCTTGAAGCGCTTCCCGACAAGGTCGAGCCGGCCGTGCCGACGGTCGAGGACACGCTCCGCATCCTGTCGGCGGTCTGGCAGACGAAGATGTCGCGAAAGGGCGACTGAACCGCGTCGCGTGTTGGGCTCCCCTCGCGCACCGAGCCCACGCGGAGGCGCTACCATAGGGATGACCGCCTGAGGCTCGTTGCCCGGGGGAACCCGGCAGCCGGCCAGGTTCAGTGGGGGCCGTGCAGAAGCGCGGCACCGCTTTGCTTGACAGGCTTCGGCGTCGCTTCTTATATGCCCGACGCCTTCCGGCAAACCCGTGGCGGAGTAGCTCAGTTGGTTAGAGCAGCGGAATCATAATCCGCGTGTCGGGGGTTCAAGTCCCTCCTCCGCTACCAATCATTTCAAACACTTAGCTGAAGTAGCGTCTGATCTTTGGCACCGATTTGGCACCGAGTTGCCTTCCTTTCCTGCAAGAAAATGAGCCCTGCCTACTGGGTCTTTTTGAATGGGTCTGCTTAGCTTCGTATTATTATAGAGGATCGGAAGTTCCCTTCCGCTCTGAAGCGGACGAATCCTTCCGGTCAAGACCGGAAGTTTTCTTCCGGTCCGGACGGACGAATCCCGGCGGCTTCAGGTCCAGCTCATAGATGTTGGTCTTGCCCTGCCCACGCCGTTTGATGTGGAGAAGGCCGTTGGCCTCCAGCGCCTTCAAATGGGTGCGAACGCTGCGATCTGATAGCCCCAGATCCTCAGCGAGGCGCTCCTGTCCGGGAAAGCAGTAGTCGTTCTGCCACGCGTAGCTGAGCAGCATGGCGAAGGCCATTTTGTCGCCTGAGCTGATCGTGTCCCCTGGCGTGGTGTAGCTGACGGCGTGGTCAGCGTGGTTGCCGGCGTTGGCCGGACTGGTCAGCTGGCAAGAGCCGGGAGGCTGACGAGAGGATCATCGCTCAGTGGTGCGATGGTTTCCAGCGTCATGTATCTGGCGCGCTGGACGGCCCATTCGTCGTTCTGTTCGAGCAGGATTGCGCCGACGAGGCGGGTGATGGCGTCTTCGTTTGGGAAGATGCCGACCACCTCGGTCCGGCGCTTGATCTCGCCGTTCAGCCGCTCCAGCGGATTGGTCGAGTGGAGCTTGACGCGGTGCTGAGGCGGGAAGGTCATGTAGGCGAGCACGTCGGGCTCGGCCTCGTCCATCAGCGCGGCGAGCTTCGGAACCGTTGGCCGGATCTGGTCGGCGACGAGGCGCCACTGCCGCCTGGCCGCCTCGGCATCGTTCTGGGCGAAGGCGGTGGCGATGAAGGCGGAGACGACGCGCCGGCCCTGGCGGCCGGCATGGGTCAGGACATTGCGCATGAAGTGGACGCGGCAGCGCTGCCAGGTGGTGCTGAGCACCTTGGCGACCGCGGCCTTGATGCCTTCGTGAGCGTCGGAGATGACCAGCTTGACGCCTCTGAGGCCGCGCCGGGCGAGCTTGCGCAAGAAGGCGGTCCAGAACGTCTCGGCCTCTGACGGGCCGATCTCGAGCCCCAGAACCTCGCGCCGGCCATCGCTGTTGACGCCGACGGCGACGATCACCGCCACCGAGACGATGCGGCCGGCCTGGCGAACCTTCACGTAAGTCGCGTCGATCCACAGATAGGGCCAATCGCCTTCGATCGGCCGGTCGAGGAAGGCCTTGACCCGCTCGTCGATCTCCTCGCAGAGCCGCGATACTTGGCTCTTGGAGATGCCGCTCATCCCCATCGCCTTGACCAGATCGTCGACCGAGCGGGTCGAGATGCCTTGGATGTAGGCCTCCTGGATGACCGCCGTCAGGGCCTTCTCGGCAAGCCGCCGCGGCTCCAGGAAGAACGGGAAAGTAGCTGCCCTTACGCAGCTTCGGGATGCGCAGTTCCACCGCCCCGGCGCGGGTCTGCCAGTCGCGGTCGCGATAGCCGTTGCGCTGGACAAACCGCTCGGGGTTCTTCTCGCCATAGCCGGCGCCGGTCAGGCCGCCAACTTCCATCTCCATCAGCCGCTCGGCGGCAAAGCCGATCATCTCGCGCAACAGATCGGCGTCGGGGGTCTTCTCGATCAGCGTCTTCAGGTTCATCGTCTCGTTGGTCATCGATCGGTTCCTCGAATCAGGTTGTGTTCACAACCCGACCTTGACCGGCGAACCATCGATGACCACCGCAAGCCGCTCGCTCGCTACGGCGCTCCTGAGGCGCGCTTCGCTCGCGGCTTGCTCCGTCGAGCTACACCACAACCAGGGACGTGACCCGTTGGCGGCGTGCTGGTGCACGCGCACGCTGGAGGAATCAATCATCTGGATGTCGCCATCGTAAGCCTTTGACACCGCGTCCAAAAGCCGATCCCACACGCCTGCCCGGCGCCACCGGTTAAAGCGGTTCACGCAGGTCGTGTGCGGGCCGTAGCGCTCGGGGATGTCGGCCCACGGCGCCCCCGTCCTCAGCCGCCAGAAGATGCCGTTCAGAACCCGCCGGTCGTCCACCCGCGGCACCCCGCGCGGCTTGTTCGGCAGAAGCGGCTCGATCACTGACCACTCGAAATCCGTCAGGTCAAAGCGTGCCATCTCAATCTCCATCGCCTGAAGAGATTAAATCAGCCTTCCCCCAATTCGTGAATCCCGTTTATGGGTCTATGACCTAAAGGAAGGGTGGCGCCGATCGGTCGAAGTCTCTGTTCCGCCGGCCCGGAAAATCCCGGTTCGCTGGTGGAAAATCAGGACGCCAAGCGCGCGGCGGTCGACGCAGTCGTCTCGCTTGGCGGACGGTCCACAATATCAAAACCATAGTGGTCGCCGATCCGCTTGAACTCCACCCAGACGTCGTCGAGGCAGGCTGAGAGCCCTTCGACCGCGCCGTCCCTTGCCCGCAACTCGATCTTTTGCAGAAGCGCGGTCAAGGCGCGCGCCGCCACGTTCGTCGCCGCGGACTTGGCGCGGTGCGCGAGCTCGCGGATCTCGACGCTGTCGGCGCGGGCGACGGCCCTCGCCAGGGCGTCGATCTCGCGCGGAAACATCCGTACGAAGGCGGCAACCATCTCATGGAACGTCTCGTCGTCGCCAACGCCGAGGATCCGATTGAACTGCGCCCGGTCGATCGGCGGCGCCTCACGATCGGGCGTGGCGATCGACAGTTGGAGGCTTTCGACGCCCGGAAACAATTCGCGCAGCCCGCCGCTTCCGGTAAACGCCAACTGGGCGGCCGCATGCTCGTGGCCGATCTTGATCAAGCGCTCCATCGCGTGAAAATCGAGAAGCCCGGCGCTGCCCAGCGGCGGATGGATCGAGAGATCGGCCAGCTCGCGGGCCCTGCGATAGCTCGCGGCGCTGCTGAGTGTCATGGCGCGCGCCAGGACCTCGTGGATGCCCGGCACCTCGAGCGGCTCAAGGAACGGATTGAGCCGATGCCACAGAATGCGCCAGCCGGACGGGACCAGTTCGTCGTAGCCCTTGGGCACCGAAAATTCGTGCTGCGTCGACACGTCGACGACGATGATCCGCCCGCCGTAGCGGCTGGCGGCGATGTCGGCCGGAAGGTTGTTCATCGTCCCGCCGTCGACCAGGATCCGCCCGTCGTCGAACAGCGGCGGTCCCATTCCGGGCACCGAGATGCTGGCGCGCACCGCGCGCCATAGCGACCGGCGATCGTGGACCACGAGATCGTTCCTCGACAGATCGGCCGATACGCAGAAAAAGGTGACGGGCAGGTCCTCGATGGCGCCTTCGCCGAGAAGGTGGTGGGTCGCGTCGTGAAGGTTCTTGCCGTGCACCAACGCCAGGGCCGGGTAGGTGTAGCCCTTGCCGGGCCGGCCTTTGCGAACCCAGATCCGCAGCGCCTCGGCGACCTCATCCGGATCGAGGCCGGAGGCCAGCAGGCCGCCGATGAGGGCGCCCATGCTGGTGCCGGCGAAGCGATCGATCGGGATGCCCGCCTCTTTCAACGCCTTCACCACGCCAACCTCGGCAAGGCCCCTTGCGCCGCCGCCGCCCAGCACGACGGTGATCGCGTTTCCGGTGAGGATGCGGGCAAGGCGCCGAAAGTCTTCCCGGCACCCTTCCCGCAGGTGGTGCCATTCGTGGACGTCACGAACGTCGAGCCATCGATGCGTATTGCACTTATCGGTCCAGCCGCTGCCGTGCATGACGACGAGATCGACGCGCGGCTGCAATTCGGCTTCGGTCGTCGCGATTAGCTCCGTTTCGACGCCGCAGGGATCGGAGGTCCCGTCAACCGACGTGAGGAGCAGTACCAAGTCCGACCGGTCGACGATCAGTCGTGTCCATGCATCGACCTCAGGCGACACCTCGGAAATGACGATGTCGTGCTGGCGCTCCAACGCTTCGAGGCGATTGACCAGCGTGCCGGAATCTGCCCCGCCGTCCGACGCCTGTCGGGGACGCGTCGACGTCGTCGGGTCCCCCCCCGCCTCCCCCATCAGCCTCCGGTCGGCTACGGCCACGGAGGCCATCGCGCCGATCGCCTCCGAAAGCTCATCGACGAAGGCCGCAGCGTCGACCGTCGCATCAATCGGCACGACCGCGATGGTCTTGATCGTCGCCCGGCAGGCCTCAGGCGTCAGCGCGGTGCGGACCCGGTCGACCTGCTCTCTGGAAACGCCGATCGCGAACTCCCAGGAGAGCACCATGATCTGCAGGAACGCGGCCCGCGAGAACCGGACGACCTCGCTGTCGCGCATGACCCGGACCGACGCGGCGTTGCCGCCGTTCGAGAGAAGGCCGGACGAGCCGACCCCTTGGCCGGGAACCACGTCTCCGACGAACCGGCGCTTGCCTTGCTTGTCCTCGACGAAACGACGCAGGCGACCGCGCAGCAGGAGGAAATAGGCCTCGCCGGCTTCGCCCTGCCAGAGCAGCGAGTCTCCGGTCTTCACGCGGAGGAGGTCGGGGGCGGGCCTCACCGACAGCAGATCTTCCCGTGGGATCGCTCCCAGGAATCCGAGGTCGAGGATCCGGTCGATCGCCTCGTTCAATATAGATCCCCATTCCGTCTTCCGACGACGTCGGTCGCGCCCGCCAAGCCTTCGGGCGCCGACGCGTCTTTTGTGATCCTTTGCTGTGCCGTGAAACTTGGGCAGGTCATCGCCACGATATTGGCACCGCCCTTAACGATTTTCACACGATTGATGATCTGACTGTTATCAAGTCGTGAACGCTCGATGAGCCGGTCCGCGAAAGCACTGGGCGGGTCGAAATCGAGTGAAGTGTGAATTGGGCTGGTACACCTCAATGTTCGCCGGTCAGAACAGAATGCCCTCCTATCTGATCGTTGACAACTCACCGCTCAGCCTGAGGTGGCTTGCGAGAATCCTGCACAACATTGGACCGTGCGAGACCTTGGAAGCGGATGACGGCGTCGCCGCCATCGAGCAACTCGCGACGGCGGGAAAAAGGGTCGATGCGATCATCTCCGACCTGCGGATGCCGCGGATGAACGGCCTTGAGTTGTTAAAGGAAGTCCGCCTAGCGAGAACCGGCGCGCCCCAGAACTTGCCCTTCTTCATTGTCACTGACTTCGCGGAGCGATCGTTGGCGGGCTTGGCGCTCGGTCTGGATGTCGATGCCTTTCTCGCGCGCCCGCCGAAAATGCGTGCGCTGACCCGACATCTGGTCAGAACGAGTGTTGAACGACGGCGACTGATGACGGCAATCGAGGCCGAGGCAGCCTATGGAAATGTGGACCTGATCGTTCGAACCAACGATCCCACCTTGCGGCCTAGGGAACCGTCCTTACCGCATGAGCACGAACCGGGATCGGCCCCCGCGACGGTTGGGTCGACCGGGCGCTTGTTGGCGTTGGAGAATGTTCCAGAGGGAGCCGTTCTGTCACGCGACGCCGTAAACAGTGCTGGTGTGGTCCTACTCAAGGCCGGCGAGAACATATCGGCCGGCATGAAGGCGGTCTTGATGAGTTACGCCGAGATTGACGAAAGCCTGGCAAACGTGTGGGTCAGCGGCAGCGGCTTCTGAGCGACAGGCGGCGCTTCGCGCGCGCCGCCGTGGATGGCCGGAATGCGCCACACCGATTTTTGACCGGTCCGCAGGATTCCACCTCCGCGCCCTTTGGACAGGCGCCTGCATTCAGCTTGAGCGGGGTGGTGCCTCAAGCGTCGCCTGCAGATACTCGCGGAGACGCGAGCATTCTTCGCGGACCCGCTGCAGGTCCAAGTCGAGCGTCTCCCAAACCCCTTCGGGAGCCTCTTTCTCGATCTTCTGCAAGAGCTCGGACAGTCGCCCCGCCGCCGCGTTTCTCGCCGCCGACTTGAACCGGTGAGCGGCGTCCCGCGACTGCGTCGTGTCGCGTGCTGCGACTGCGTTCGCAAGGTTTTCGAGTTCGCCTGGCATCAACTCGACAAAGAGATCAAACATCTCGCGGATCATGCCTTCGTCATCGCTGCCCAGTATCTCCTTGAATTGTTCGAGGTCGATCGGCGGACCGTCGACATCGGTCGGTGCATCGGCGCGCCCCGGAGCGGACGCCTGCTTCGCCGCGCCCTCTTTGCGCAAGGAGAACCAGCGATGGAGCGTCGACGCCAACTCCTTGAGAATGACCGGTTTGGTCAACTGGCCGTCCATGCCGGCCATGCGGTAGCGGCCGATATCCTCTTCGCTTCCGTAACTCGCCGTCAGAGCAATCACGGGCGTATGGGTGCCGCTTTGCCGCTCGGCCGCGCGCAGCCGCCGGGTTAACTCTATCCCGTTGAGGACCGGCATGCCGATATCGACCAGCGCCAAGGCGTAGTCGCCCGACTTCAGCATCTCCAGGGCCCGAACCGGGTCCTCGACGGCGTCGCAGGCGATGCCGAGCTTAGCCAGCTGTTTCTGGGTGATGGTAAGATTGATCGCCACGTCGTCGACCACAAGCACTTTGCCGTTGGGACGCAACGACGGCGCCTCCGCGTCCGATCCGGTCGGACGCAAGGCCCGGCGGATCGTCGCCATCAGTTCCCGTGCTGCGATCGGCTTGGTCAGGTAGCTGAAGAAGCCGGCGGCCTGGCCCCGTCGGACGTCGGCCTCTGTCGCCGCCGCCGTCAGGGCGATGACCGGGATATGGCGCGTCTCCGGTGTGACGCAGAGCGTCTCCAGGACCTGGAAGCCGTCCAGGCCGGGAAGGTTGATATCGAGCAGGATGACATCGGGCAGTTCGCCACGGGCGCGCTCGATCCCCAGTTCACCGGTCGGCGCGTCGATGAAGTCGATCCCAGGTTGGACGCTCATGATCTTACGCACCAGTTCCAGATTGGCGGGATTGTCCTCGATGTAGAGGATCAATCCCTCGACGTCGCTCGCCATTTCGCCTTCGACTTCACTCTTGTCGATGTGATGTTCGGCGGGCCGTTCGGAAATCGGCATCTCCAGCCAGAATGTGGAGCCTTCGCCGATGACGCTGTCGACCGAGATCTTGCCACCCATCTGCTCGACAAGGTTCTTGGCTATCGTTAGGCCGATACCGGTACCTTCGATCGCGCTGTTTTCGGCACCCAGGCGATCGAACGGATCGAACAGTTTCGCCAAATTGTCTTGAGCAATGCCTGGGCCCTCGTCGCGCACGCCGATCCGCAGCCTGCCCGGCTCGGCCGGAGCCTGCTCAATGGAAACACTCCCGGCATCCTTGTTGTATTTGATGGCATTGGTCAGGAGATTGAGGAACACTTGCTTGAACCGGACGCGGTCAGCCTCGATGGCCGGCAGGGCGACGCCGTGCAGACGATTGTGGACCTCGACGTTTCTCCCGGCGGCGAACGATGCGGTCAGCGACACGCATTCATCGAAGATCAGTCCGGCGTCGACTGCTTCGATCGACAGCGAGACGGCGCCCGCCTCGATCTTAGAGAGGTCGAGCACGTCGTTGATCAGCGCCAGCAGATGCCGTCCGGCCTTCAAGACCTGCGACAGGGACGCTTTCTGCTCTTCGGAAATCGGTTCGTCGTCGTTATCAATGACAAAGTCAGTGAAGCCAATGATCGCGTTCAACGGCGTCCGCAGCTCGTGGCTCATATTCGACAAGAATTCGGACTTCGCGCGATTGGCTTCTTCAGCCAGCCGCTGCGTTTCTTGGGCAGCATCGATTGCCCGGCGCAAATCGGTGATGTCCTGGTAGGTTTGCACGACCATTCCGTCGGAAAGCGACCTGAGGCTGATCTGGACCCATGTCTTTCCGTCAATTCCCCGCCGCTGGTAGGTGACTACGAAGTCTCGTTCGCCTGCCTTTCGGCGATGCCCGAAATCATTGACCATTCCCTTCGTCTGAGTGTCGAAGTTGAAATCGCGGAACTGAAACTCGTCACACTGCTCGATCGTCGGGCTTTCCGCCAAGAAAGCGTCAGAGAGCCCGGTAAATCTGGTGGCGAGATCATTCCACAACGCCGGTCGACTATCCGCACGGAAGACCAGTATGCCCTGCCCGACATTGTCCAAAATGATCCGCTGAAGCTTCGCCTGTTCCTCAGCTATCTCGCGGGCATCAAGCAGCGCCTGCTCAGACTGTTTCCGATCGGTGATGTCGATCGTAATCGTTCCGATGCCGGTAACAATTCCGTCAGCATCTTGGACTGGAAACTTTACGGTTAAGCCGACGCGCTGCCCCAACGTCGTTGCGATATTGACCTCTTTCTCACACACCTTTCCAGTTTCGAGAACTTTCTTCTCCAGCGCGGTAACGACGTCGGCGAATTCCTTTGATGCGTGGTCGTAAGCGGTTAGTCCGATCATATCCTTGGGATTAAATCCCTGACGCGTAGCCAGCGCTGTATTGACCAGCGTATAGCGGCCGTTGGTGTCCTTCAGGTAGATGGCGTTGGGCGTATTGTCGATAATCGCTCTCAAGCGCTGCTCGCTCTGGCGGAGCGCCAGTGTCGCCTTTTCCCGGTCTTCGACGGCATGCTTGAGCAACTCAAGCGACGTTCGCATGATGGCAAATTCGTCCGGACCGACCGACGGTATCTCGACGTCGGTACGGCCTTTGGCGAGCATTTCGGTGATGGCGGCGAAGTCCTTCATGCGACTGAAGACGGCCAGTCGCAGCATCAACCAGCCAATCAAGACGCTGCCCAAAATCGCAGTGGCGACGATTGCAAGGGCCTGATTGCGAAGTTTGGAAGTTGCGGCCTGGAAAGAGGATATGTCGCGGGTCAGAGTTGCGACGGCCCATGTCTCGCCCAGCGCATCGACAATAGGCACGGTCAAAGTATTAAGTTGGGCTCCTCCTGATGCGGGTGCTTGGGTGCTTTTGTCCGTGCTTTCGAAAAGAGCCGTTCCGTTGACGTCCAGCAACCGGAAGTGCCCTTGAATCTCGTCGCTTACGCCGGCCAAATCCGGGATGGGGTCGGTGACAAACTCAACAAACCCGGCAACCTGGGACCCGCCGACCGGCGCAACAGTGCTGTAAAGGGGCCGTCCACCCGAATTGCGCCAGAGGTATGACGTGATTTGGCGTCGATCGCTTGTATCGCGGCTTCTCAGCCGATCGATCAACTTTGGCAGCACCGAAAGGCTCTCACCGGTCCCCTTGTCGGCGGTTGCGATAACTTGCATATCTTTCGAAAGAACGACGACGTTGCGAAGTCGGACTCGCCCCTCCGCAACGTCCAGGGTCAGCATTATCCGATTGGCGGCTAACCTTGCGTTCTCGGCATCGTTTTCCTTAACGCCTTGAACGAGAGTTGAGAAGCGGGACCATTCGTCGGCGAAGGGGTTCACCGTGCGTTTGTGCTGGCCCTCGACCTGCCGGAGAACCAGGTGAGACAAGGTCGAGCCGGTGATTTTATCCTGATTGTCGACGGCGAACCGCTGATATGTCGCTGCCACCCAGTACAGGGTGCCGGTCACCGCAAGCGATGAAAGGATAACGATGGCCAGCAGTATCCGGCGCAACGTCCAAGTCATTGCAGCTCACCAGTCGATTTCGCTGTTAGCGAAACGGCATTGAGGCGGCCGTCGGTCCACTGCGCGTCCTGCCCGCGCATCAGCCCGAGCGGCGCGTTGGTCGGCATCGCCGAGCGTCGCGGCTGCAATAGCGCGGCTGGTGTCAACATCCAGTCCGGTCCACCGCCTATCCGCCTCCCTCAACGAGAACCTGGGGACGCCGAGGCTGACGCCGCAAATCAAATGGCCCCTCATCCGAACGTCCTCCAAGGTCCCGGCATGAGCGCCGTTCGTCGAAACGGCACGGCAACTGCAATCATCGTCAGGTATCGCAAAGCCATGATTTTCTCTGTGGCGCGAGAACGACCAATTTGCGGTTCACGGCATTGGCCGACCAAAGTGTCCGCGGGACTGAGGCAGGCCGCTGGTA
The DNA here is from genome assembly GCA_963759235.1 of uncultured Alphaproteobacteria bacterium. Lineage (GTDB taxonomy): Bacteria > Pseudomonadota > Alphaproteobacteria > Rhizobiales > Kaistiaceae > Bauldia. The sequence goes on from CAVWYO010000007.1 coordinate 273,341, forward strand.
AAAGCCGCTTCTACGACTTTTTTACCACGCCACACGTAATTACCAGCAGTGACGTTAATATATACCTATAGAATACATCTGAGCGAAGCTCGCCATCGGTGAAACTGCCTGCGACCGCAAGGGGTTCTGGGATCATGAATCGCATTGCAAAGAGCCTGTGTTCCGCGGCCATTGGCGTGCTTACCCTGGCCGGGACGGCGCCGCACAGCCAAGCCAAGGAACTCAGGATCCTTGCCTGGGACGGCTACGCCGACCCGGACTGGGTCAAGGAATTCGAAGATCAGACCGGCGCCTACGTGAATGTATTCGTCATCCACAGTGACGACGAGATCTGGGCGATGATCAAGGGCAGCAAAGGCGAGAACGTCGACCTGTTCGCGGTCAACACCGCCCAACTGCAACGCTATCTCGATCTCGGGCTGGTCGAGCCCTACGATCTCAGCAAGGTTCCGAACCAGAAGGAAACGCTGCCGCGCTTCCGGGACCTGACCAAGGTCACCGGGGTGATGCGTGACGGGAAGGTCTATGCGATCCCCTATTGCTTCGACGCGATCGGGCTCATCTACGACACCGACAAGGTGAAGCCGCCGCCGGATTCGTGGAATGTCCTGTTTGATCCGCAATATGCCGGCAAGGTGCTCGGCTACGACAATGGCGAGCACAATTTCACCATCACCGCGCTCTCCATGGGCATCGAAGACCCGTATCATCTCAACGACGAGCAACTCAAAGAGGCCGCGAAGAAACTGGTCGATCTCAAGCATAACGTTCTTGGCTTCTACACGAGCGCCGACGAAGCCCTGCAACTCTATCAACACAATGACGTCGACTTCATCGTCGCCAACTACGGCCAGCAACAGGTGAAGTTCATGAAGGACGCCGGCGCGCACATCGCCTACGTCAACCCCAAGGAAGGCGCTCCCGCCTGGCTCGACACCTGGGCCATGACAACCAGCGTCCAGGACAAGGACCTGGCAGAGGCCTGGGTGAACTTCGTCCTGCAGAAGAAAATTGGGCAGCAGCTCTCCGAGCGGACCGGCTTCGGCAACACCGTGGTTCCGTTTGCCAGCGCCGGAGAGGGAGACAAACTCGTCTGGCTTGAGGAAGTCGAGGATCCATCGATGCGCGCCGACTTGTGGATCAAGGTCAAGGCAACTCCTTGATCGCAGAGACCGATGGAGGCCGTCGGCCAGAAATACGGTCCGGCGGCCGTTTGCCCAAAGGCATCCGCGCAGGTGATCATCCGGCACGATGGAACCCTTACCGAGGACGCTGGTCGAGATCAGACAAGCCGCCAAGTCCTATGGCGGCGTCGAACTCCTGCGTGGACGCGCCGATGGCGACGATCCTGGAAGGGATCCCGACGCACGCGACGCAAGCGTCGCGGCGATCTATCCGGTTACATATGCTTCGACCCGCCTGAACTCAGCCCGCAGCTTATCGAGGCACTCCGGCAATTCACCGATCTCGCCGTCTCGCGCCCGGTGTTCAATACTCCGTAAGAGCGCCGTCAGCGCCGGCACAGCGACTTTAGTGGCGGCCGATCTAGCCCGGTGGGCGCGCTCCCGTATCTCGACTAGGTCGCTGCGGCGACGGCTTCGGCGAACCAAATGCCGTCGTCGACCTCCTTCATGCCGAGGCTTTGACCGGCCAGGGCGGTCGAGATGTTGATCTTCTTGCGGTGCATGCAGATGCGGCCCAATCTCGGCCTGCAAGCCGCTATCCGCCGACCAATGACGACAGCGTGAGGCATGGTCCGGAGTCTACAGATTCTTTGCTCCACCAAGGATCACCGGCTGAACCCGTACCAATGCGTCACGCACATTGGTGGGGTGAACGAGGATGGTTCGCCCTGGCGCCTTTCGATCGCGGAAGCAGTCGATGGAATCCGAGCGCGACAGTGCGAGTTCTACGTAGTCGGTTCGACGGGTGAGACGGTCTGGGTACACATCACCGTCAGCCGCGATGGCCATGAATACCTCAAGGCCCTCGCCGACGGGGAGGTTCCCTATATGCTCATGGGCCTACCAGCATGTGGCGATTGACGCCTCAAAGGCCAAGGTCAACTCCTTCCTCGCTCCTGTGCCGGACGTCCGTCTGACCTCCTCCGCCACCTCTATCCGAGTCCGATCTCGCGCAGATAGGCTCGCGTGCGCTTGGCGATCGGCAGGGGCTTGTCGAAGGGCGCCGGAAACATGTCCTGCTCGACCATGCCGTAGCCGACATAGTCGATGTCGCGCAGCACGTCGCGGAAAGCGATGAAATCGATGCTGCCCTGCGACGGCTCGACGAACATGTCCATCGCCACCGCCTCGGCGAAGGGGATGTTCTCCGCCGCGACCCGGGCTTTGATCTCGCCGTCGACGCTCTTCAGGTGGAGATAGGGGATGCGGGCGTGGTGCTTCTTCATGAAGGCGACGGGATCGCCGCCACAATAGGCGTGGTGGCCGGTATCGAGGAGAAGCGCGACGAGCTCCGGCTCGGTCGCGTCGAGGAGCGCCTCGATCTGGTCTTCGTACTGAACGTGGGTTTCGGCATGGGGATGGAAGACGAGGGTGAGCCCGTATTCGGACCTGGCTATCTCGGCGATCCGGCGGGTTGTGTCGACAAGTCGCTGGAAGCCGGCGGCATCGAGGCGCATCGGGGCCGAGCTGCTCGCCGGTGAACAGATTCGTATAGACGTCGTCGATCAGCACCAGGAAGTTGGCGCCAAGCGCCTTCAGGTTCGGTCCCCAGCCGCGCAACTGACGCTCGAGTTCGGGCCAGCGCGCCGGATCGGCGAGGTCGCCGAGCACGAACGAGCCGGTGACCTTGAGGCCGCGCTTGTCTAGCTCGCCGCGGAGCTCGGCAAGGTCGGTCGGCAGATAGCCATAGGGGCCGAGCTCGGTGTAGTCGTAGCCGGCCTCCTTGATCTCGTCGAGAAAACGCTGCCACGGCGTCTGCCGCGGATCGCTCGGAAACCACACACCCCACGAGATCCGGAGCGCTGCCTATCGTCAACTTCATTGAATCCCTCCCGGTTGTTGGCGCATCCTGCCGCAACAATTCGGAAGATTGCGGCGCAAGTGGCGTCGCCGGCGAACAACGCCGGCATGAACTGCGAGCCAATGCCGCCGGAGCGACGGCTCGTTGTCGTGGTAGCAGGGAATACGACGAAATCGAAAAGAAGGCAGTCATGAGAATCGCTCACAACGGCACCTGCACGATGAACTGCTCGGTGCTCGAGGACATCAGAATTGCCAAGCAGGCCGGATTCGACGCCATCGAGATCGTCGGCCCGAAACTCGATAACGCGATTTCGCTCGGCTATTCGATCGAATTCGTCAAACGGCAGCTCGACGGTTTCCCGGTCGTCGCGCTTGGATACATTCTCGATATCGAACGTCAGTCGCCGGACGAGTATCAGGCCCTGATCCGCGAGGCCGATAACCGGTTCGCGCAGGCGCATGCGCTTGGCGCTGAATATGTCGAGATCGTAACCGGCCCGGTTGGCCCCGGTCTGGCGGAGACCGGCGGCTATGCGGGTCTGGTCGGCCATTCGATCGACGAAGTCGTCGAACTCACCGCGAAGAACATCACGGCTCTCGCCGATATGGCGGAGAAGCGAAACATCAAGCTCTACCTCGAGCCGCTCGCCTGGACCCCGCTGGCACGTCTCGACAATTCACTGCGAGCGATTGACGTCGCCGGTCGCGACAACGTCGGCATGGTGATCGACTTTTGGCACCTGTGGATCACTGGCACGTCGGCCGCCGAGATCGCGAAGCTCGATCCAAAGCGCATCTTCGGCGTCCATTTCTGCGATTCCCTGCCAAGGCCACGCGAGGGCGCGCCGTTGTTGCACAACCTTCGAGAGGTCTGGACCGGAGGCGGGCACATCCCACTGCAGGACTGGATCGATGCGGTCGTCTCCACCGGATATGCCGGCTGGTGGTCGACGGAGATGTTCGCTCCCCAGTTTGCCGAGCGCGACCCGCTGCACGTGGCGCGGCTGCTTCGGGAAAACCTTCGGATCATGATCGACGCCGCCGTTCCGTACGGCTCGCGCCCTTAGCGCGCGCCGCGCCCGGAGCAAGCCGGATATTTGCCCGTAATTGTTTGCGACACCGGACCCTTTGTGGCAATGTCAAAAATGTGAGGTTCCGGTATGAAAAAGTCAAAAAACCAATCGGCAACGCGAATCTCTCATTATTGTCCTGTCGGCGCCCGCTCGAACGGCGCCAGCGGACGGTACCAACAAAGATGCGGTCCGTCGCGCATTCATGCGGCGAAGCCCGGCGGTACCGCTTGTCCTCGATGTAACGTCGGACTTTGCATCGATGGGTAGCGGAAAAGGCACCCCGCAAGGGAGGCGGGAGGTGGCGACGGAGGACCGGTGGCGATCGGCGCGCGCCGAACGCGGAAGATGAATGTGGACGCGACCGCCCAGCAAACCCAGTCGAAGGGAGACGGCGAGCCGCTCCTGGCGCTGAGGAACGTGAGCAAGTTCTTCGGTCCGTTGCGCGCCCTGCAAGAGGTCGATCTGACCATCTTCGCCGGCGAGATACAGGCCCTCGTCGGCGACAACGGCGCCGGCAAGTCCACCCTCGTCAAGACTATCTCGGGAGCCCACAAGGCCGACAAGGGCGAGATTCTTTTCAAGGGCGCTCCGGTGGCCATCAACGGTCCACAGGACTCATTCGCCCTCGGCATCGCGACCGTCTACCAGGACCTCGCCCTGATCGGTACGCGCGACGTGGCGCACAACCTCTTCGTCGGTCGCGAGCCGACCCGCTGGGGGGTGGTGGTCGACCGCCGCAAGATGGTCGCCGAGGCGCATGAAGTGATCAACCTCCTCAACGTCGATATCCCGTCCGTCGACGCATTAGTGTCGCGTCTTTCCGGCGGCCAGCGCCAGGCGATCGCCATCGGCCGGGCCGTGCATGAAGGCCGCTCCATCCTGGTGCTCGACGAGCCGACCGCCGCCCTCGGGGTCCGCGAGTCGCACCAGATGCTGACCCTCATCGAAAAGCTGCGCGATCGTGGCAAGGCGATCCTGATCGTCAGCCACAATCTTCTCCACGTCTTCCGCATCGCCGACCGGATCACCGTCCTGCGCGGCGGTCGGATTGTCGGCACCCGGCTCAAACGCGAAACAAGCGCCGACGAGATCGTCAAGATGATCACCGGAGCCAACATGCTGTAAACGGCTCCGGCGCGCGCCGGGGAAGGGAATCATGAGCGCAGATATCGACTCCATGCTCGAATTCGACCAAGTCGGCGCCGCCGGGCTCCGCGGCTTGGGCGCAAGAGCTGGATCCGCCGGATTCTGGGACAGCGCGCCGTGGTGATGCTGCTGATCGATATCGGCTTCATCATCATCATGACCCAGCTGTCGCCGTACTTCCTCTATGCCGGCAACGGCTTCGCCAATTTCCGCGTCATGTTCGTCAGCATGGCGATGGACACCATCGTGCTCGCCGCCATGGTCATCCTTCTCGTCGGCGGGATGTTCGATCTCTCGGTCGACGGCGTGGTCAACATGTCCGGCGTGATCACCGGGGCGCTCATTTCGATGGGGTTCAATATCTGGGCCGCGATCGCCGCCGGCTTCTTCTCGGCTCTCGTCATCGGCTTCACCAACGGCCTTGCGGTCACCTGGCTCAGGATGAACCCGCTGATGACAACGCTCGGCACCTGGTGGGTGGCGCAGGGCATCGCATTCGGCATCACGCAAGGAATCTCGATGCCATACGTTCCCCCAGACCTTCATCAATCTCGGCTATGCCGAGCCGCTCGGGGTCGCCATGCCGATCTGGTACGCCGGGGTGCTCGTTGCCCTCGCCATCTGGGTGCTCGCCAAGACGAAGTTTGGCTATCACGTCTATGCGACCGGCGGGAACCGGGAAGGTGCGCGTCTCAACGGCGTGAAGGTCAACCGCATCACGGTCATCTCCTTCGTCCTGGCGGCGCTAGCGGCCGCACTGGCCGGCATCGTCTACGCGGCGCGCTTGAACGCCGCCGTCCCGCAGACCGTGAACGGCCTCAACCTCAGGGTCATCGCCGGGGCGGTGATCGGGGGCTGCAGCCTGACCGGCGGAGAAGGAACCATTATCGGCGCGCTGCTCGGCCTCTTCTTCATGACGATGCTGACCAACGCCAGTATCATGCTGAACATCTCGCCATACTGGCAGATGTGTATCCTTGGCGTTGTCGTATTGGTCGCGGTTGGCGCCGACGCGCTCGCCAAGCGGAGGATTCCGTCGGGATAACGTTGCTGTGAAACAAAAGACTATATCGAACAATAGGGTTGCACCGCCGCAGAGAAAGACTTCCGGTTTATTCGGATAAGTTGGGTTGCGGTACGGCTGACTATTGGGAGCCGTTCGTCGGCACAATGTGGGAGGAAGAGAGAATGGTAAGGAACATCAAGTCGGTTTTGACCGCGGCCGTGGTAGGCGCGCTTGGCGCGGCAGTCGGTCCCCTGGCGGCGCAGGCGGCGCCCGTCCCGATCGCCGACCAGGAATATGTCTGGGTCGCCTCCAACGTCAGCCACCCCTTCTACGCCGAGGGCAAGGCAGGTTGGGATGCCGCGGCGAAATATCTTGGCGTCAAGGCCCTGTTCGTCGGTCCCGAGAACCCCGACGTTCAGCAGCAGATCTCGCTCATCGAGGCGGCGATCACCAAGCCGACCACGGCGGGCATTTTGATCTACTCGGTCAATGACGACGCCATCGAGCCGGTGCTCAAGAAGGCCCGCGAAGCCGGCATCCCGGTCATCGCCGGCAATGGCGAGATCAAGGACCGCTCGGCTCGCGATGCCTTCGTCGGCACCGCCAACTCGGCACTCGGCGCATCGGCGGCCGATCTGGTCGCCACGGCGCTCAACGGCAAGGGCAAGGTTGGCATCGTGTCCTTCATTACCGCCCAGAACCATCAGGAGCGTGTCCAGGGTTTCAAGGACGCGATCGCGGCCAAGTATCCGGACATTGAGGTCGTCGGCATAGCCTCCGAGGACGGCACCCCGCAAAGCGAGACGACCGCGGCGGCAACCTTCCTGCAAGCCCATCCGGACGTGAATCTCCTGTGGACGACGGATGCCGGCAGCGGCTTCGTCGCCCAGGTGATCAAGGAGCAGGGCCTTGAGGGCAAAGTGCTCGCCGTCGGCACCGACCGCACGGCCGAGCAGCTTGCCGCGATCGCCGACGGCACCGTCTACGCGACGATCACCCAGGACACTTTCGCCGAGGAGTTCGCCGCGCTCAACTTCCTGTTCTGGAAGTATAACGGGCTGTCGACGATCGTCGACACGGCCATCACCAATCCGGCCGTGATCACCAAGGACAACGTCGCCTCGATGATGAAGAAATAGCCGACCCGCGGGCCGCTATGCGCATGACGAGGCCAAGGTGGAGACCCCGCCTTGGCCTCGTTTCCTTGGGGTAGCCGAGTCGGCGCGGTGGGCCTGCCCTCTACACCACCGGCTTCACGGCCTGGCCCGTCGCGGCGGACTCGTAGGCCGCGTCGACGATGGCATATGTCTTGAGATTGTCGTGACCGCTGGTCTCCGGCTCGCGCCCCTCGCGGAAGCGTTGCAGCCAGTGCGCCTGGGTCAGATAGACGCTGTCCTGCGCGGGGTGCCAGGAGGCGCTCGGCCAACGCGGCAAGGGGTCGGACGCGTCCTCGACCGTCAGCTTGCCGTCGGCGGTGACACCGAGCTGGAAATTCGGGTTGAGCTCGACGGCGCCGGTGGTGCCCTCGATGCTGACCAAGGTCTGCGAGGCATAGTCCGGCAGCTTTCGGCTCTCATAGGTGAAGTCGACCATGCTCGTCGCACCGTCGGTGTGGCCGAGCATGACGCTTGCCATATCCTCGCCGCGGATCCGCGGGTCGACGCGACGGTGGCGACAGAAGACGGTGTCCACCTCGCCGAGAAAGAAGCGCGCGACGTCAAGCACATGCACGCCGAGATCGAGGATGATGAATCTCTCTTCGTCGTAGAGGTACGGCTGCGGCGCCTTCACATCCTGACCGGTCCGGAAGGAGATGCGGCCCCAAAGCGGCGTGCCGATCACCCCGCTGTCGAGCACCTGGCGCACCCGCCGCAAAGGCTGCTGAAAGCGGAAATTCTCGTGGACCATCAGCGTCACGCCCGCTGCGTCGCACGCCTCCACCATGGCCACGCAGTCGGCATAGGAGGGCGCAAACGGCTTCTGCACGATGACCGGCACGCGTTCGCTCGCACACAACGTGACAAGTTGGCGATGCGACTGCATCGTCGTGACGACGTCGACGAAATCAGGACGCACGACGCGAAGCATTTCAGCCGGGTCGGTGAACCAGTGCGGCACCTGATAGCGCTCGGCGGCGGCGCGCGCCTTCGCTTCATCGATGTCGCAGACGCCCGCGATCTCCACACCGTCGAGATGCGCCCAGGCATTCAAATGGTTGGTCGCAAAGTAACCGCAACCAATCACGGCCGCGCGCAAGCTGGCTGGCATGAAAACCTCCGTGACACCGAGTCGACCACAGCCAGCGACCCTAGCGTCGGAGGCGATACAAATCACCCTATTGAATGCGCAAGCGGCCCGTGTGGAATCCGATCGCCCGGGCGGTCGACGGCTTGATCGCAAAACCTTCAGCCGGAAAGGGAGAGACGATGACGATTGGCATCGGAATGCTCGGCGCCGGCTTTATCGGCCAGATGCATTCCCTGGCGTTCAGCGCGATCGACCAGGCGAAGGCCGAGCCGAAACTTTCAGCGCGCCTGATCGCATTGGCCGACGCCGACACCGAAATCGGTGCCGTCGTTCAACACCGCTATGGTTGGCAGAAGCGAACCACCGACTGGCGAGCGGTTGTCGACGACCCGGAAGTGCAGATCTTCGTGAATGCCGGGCCGAACGACGCGCATGCCGAGCCAAACATCGCGGCGGCCGGGCTGGGCAAGCAGCTCTTCTCCGAGAAACCGCTGGCGCGGACGGCCGACGAGGCTTTCGCCATCTGGCAGGCGGCGCAGAAGGCGGGCGTCCGCCACATGTGCGCCTTCGTCCATCGCTTCGTGCCGGCCCTCCAGCTTGCCCGCCGGATGATCGCCGACGGCGAGATCGGCCGGGTTCGCCACTTCCGCAGCAACTTCCTGATCGACATGCAGCATCCCGACGGCCATCTGTCGTGGCGCTACAGCACCGGCGCGGCCGGTGGCGGGGCGACCGGAGATCTCGGCTCGCATCACATCGACCAGGCGCGCTTCCTGGTCGGCGAAGTGCGTCGCGTCGGAGCCATGGTCAGGAGCTGGAGCAAGGACACCGCCGGCCGGGTTTCGGTCGTCAACGACGACTGGTTCGCTGCCGCCGCCGAACTCGACGACGGATCGACGGCGGTGTTCGAAGCCTCGCGCGTTACGGAAGGACATCCGCTCACCGGCCGCATCGAAGTCGACGGCACGCTTGGGACCCTGCTGTGGGAAATGAGCCGGGTGAGCGAACTCAACCTCACCGAGCCGCGCCACGGCCGCCGGACCATCCAGGTGGTCGCCCCGGACCATCCCTACAGCGACTTTTGGCTGCCGGTCGGCATCCAGGGTTCCTTTGCCATTGGTTGGCGCGACTGCTTCTTTCATCAGGCGCGCCATATGCTCGAGGCCGTCGCACTCGATCGGGACGTGGCGCCGATCGGCGCGACTTTCGAGGACGGCTACAAGGTTGCCGAGATCGTCGACGCAATCCTGCGCTCGGGCGAGACCGGCTCGATGGAGGAGGTGATGTTCCGGCAATTGTCGCCGGCGGCATAGAGCGTCGAAGGGCAGCGGTCTTCGATGGCGTACCGCTGCCTCAAGCCGGCCGGCGCGACAGCGCGTCAGCCGTCACCGCCAGCAGAATGATCCCGCCGCGAATGATGTTCTGATAGTACGCATTGACCTCGAGCAGGTTGAAGCCGTTGCGGATGAGCTCGAGAAAGAAGACGCCGAGAACGGTGCGCCATATGGCGCCACGACCGCCCTGGATGCTGGTGCCGCCGACCACCACCGCCGCGATGGCTGGGAAGAGAACATCGGCGAGGCCCTCCCCGGCGATCGCCGTTCCGGTGCGGGAGACCAGGATCGCTCCGGCAACGCCCGCCGCAAAGCCGCTGAACGCGAATGCGCCGATCCGCACCGCCCGGATGTTGATTCCCGACAGCCGCGCGGCCTCGTCGTTGCCGCCGGTCGCATAGATCCATCTGCCGAGCGTCGTCCGCGACAGCACCAGTCCGCCGACCAGCGCAAAGCCGAAGAAGATCCACACGAGAAAGGTGACGCCAAGGAGTTTGGCGTTGCCGAGCACGCCGAAGGAAGGATCGGCGATGTAGAGCTGGAATCCGTTCGTCACGCTGGTGCCGATGCCGACTACGATCAGGCCGGTGGCGAGAGTGGCGATGAACGAATTGACCCGCAGAAATGCGACGACGGCGCCGTTGAAGATTCCAATGACCAGGCCGGTTCCGACGCCGACGGCCAGCGAAGGCCAGGTGCCGAGTGTCGGCTGCAGGCTGGCGGCGACGATGCCGGCGAAGACGAAGACCGCGCCGGCGGCGAGGTCGAACTCGCCGGCGATCAATAGGATGGTGAGGCCGATCGCCACAATGCCGTAGATCGAGCCCGACTCGAGGGTATTGAGAAGGTTGATCCACGTCAGAAACGGTGGCGAGGCGAAGCCGAGAACGACGAAGAGCGCCAGGAACGCCACGACGATCGCGTCGTCGCGCAACATGCCGGCACCGGCTGCCAGCCTCGATGTCGGCCCCGGCTGCCCGCCATTGCGGATCATGCACCACTTGCCCCGTCGCGGCGCCAATTCCTTCCGTCGTCACCCCCCATCGCCGGGAATCTTTGGGCGAACGATCGCCTACCACTCCGGCGTGAATTGCGCGGCATTCTCCGCCGTTATCGGGCCGACGCCGGTCGGCGAAAACGCCCGGCAGACCTCGACGTCAGGCTGCTCGATCGGTTCGCCGCGCGCCGCAAGGATCGCATATTTGGCAGCCGTCTCCGCCTCGGTGTTGGGCATCAGGCAGGTGCTGCCGAACATTTCGCCGGCCTCCAGCATGTCCTGGCCCGCCTCGCTGAACGCACCGCCGGTGACCAGCACGTCCTTGCCCGGCGTCAGGCCGAGATCCTTCAGCCCCGCGACCACGCCGAGAGCACCGAGATCGGCGTCGGCCGCCACCACGTCGACCTCCGGGTGGACCTGCATCAGGCTCTTGACCAGCGTCCGCGCGGTGTTCGGATCGAAGTTGTTCGTGCCCTCCGCCACCACGCGGATATCGGGATACTTATCCGCCACCGTCGCAAGGAAGAATTTCCGCGAGATGGAAGCCCAGTCGAAGGCAACCGGGCCATAGGTGTAGATGACATCACAGGGCGAAGCGCTCTTTGCCAAGCAGGCGGCGTTGACCAGTTCGGCGATGGCGATGCCGTTGGTCTTGGCAAGCTCTATGACCGAGCCGGACAAGCCGTCGATCTGGCGAGCGGCCGTATCCGCATCGGGGCCGAGCGCATTGCCGAATGCGACCACGGGGATGCCTGCATCGAGCGCCTTCTCGGCACAGGCCATCAGCGGCGGACCGGCGACAGCCTTGAGCGCGAAGGCATCGAAACGGCTTGCCGCGATGGCGTCGTTGCAGTTGGCGAGTTCCTTCTGGACGCTGTTGTCCGAGTCGAAAACAACGAACTTCGCCGCCCCGTCCTCTTCAGCGACCTTGTTGAAGGCGTTGATGATGGCCTGCTCGACCGGGTTCGCCTGGATCGCAACAAAGAGGGCGATCGTGACGTCCTTGCCCTCCGCCGCCCCCGCGGTCATCGTGCCTCCGACCAGCGCCACGACGCCGGCGATACCCGTCATCCCCTTCAGCCTCTTGCCCATTTATTGTCTTCTGCCTCCCGCTTGAGAACGCCATCCGTAGCAACAAAAAGCGGCCGGCAGCTCGGCCGCTACCGCCATCATTCGCCGAAGGCTAGCACGAAATTTGTAACGGGACGGCGCCGGCGCGTTCGAGGTGCGCCTTGGCCGACCGCGAGGAACGGGTATCATGCGCCCGATTTAGGCAGCAAAGCGGGCGGTTTGCCAGAGCCGCGGCAGACCACTGGCATCGTTGGTCTGCCGAGCGGTTCGCCTGCTCCGCGTGAGGAGGTTGCTCACTTTGGAAGGTCCTGCGTGACCACGTCATCGGCGTTTGCCGAATGGCCGTTCGAGCCGTTCCCCGCCGCTGCGCTGGAGGGGTCGATCATCGAGCGGTTCGACGCCATCGTGCGTCGGTATCCATCCAACCTCGCGGTCAGCGACATGGACCGCTCGCTCACCTATGCCGAGCTCGCGACGATGGTGGATGGCCTGGCCGGAGCGATTGCCGCCGCGACCGCCGGAAGACCGGGACCGGTCGCGATCTTCCTGCCGCATGAAGCGCGCTATCCGGCTGCGCTGCTGGCGGTGCTTGCGGCCGGCCGTGGCTATGTGCCTCTCGACGCCGATCATCCAAGCGATCGGAACGCCCGGATCGCCGCCCACGCCGGCGCGGTCGCCGTCATCGCCTGTGCTGCGACGGCCGGCATGGCCGCTTCCCTGTTTGCCGCCGGCCTGCCCCTTCTCGATCTCGACGGACAGGACGCCAAGCACGCATCACCGTCGGCTGCCGTGCGACCGCGCGCCGATGACGTCGCCTGGATCACCTACACCTCCGGCTCGACCGGGAACCCGAAAGGCGCCTATCAGGACCATCGTGGCGTGCTCCACGACATCATGCAGTCGACCAACATGCTCAGGCTCAGCAGCGCCGACCGCATGATCATGTTCAACTCGCCGAGCCTCCTCCACGGCACGCGCATTTGCCTTGGCGGCCTGCTCAACGGCGGGGCCGTTCACGCGGTCTCGCCCCTCGAATTGATGCAAGCGGGCGGGGCGAAAGAGATTCTGGCGCGAGGCGTAACGGTATTTCGATCGGTCCCGGTGGTTTTCGCCCGCGCCGCGCAGACGCTCGGCAGAACCGAACGTTTCGAGTCGCTGCGGCTGGTCTATCTCGGCGGCGACCGCGTCGGCTGGAACGACTTCGAGATATTCAAGAAAAGCTGTCCGCCGCACGCCGTCTTCGGCACGCATCTCAGCTCCACCGAATGTTCGACGACGTATCTCCACTGGGTGGTCGATGACGCGGTTCGGCTTGACGGCCGCCAGCTTCCGGTCGGGCGGCCGGTGCCTGACCGCGAGGTGGCCCTGGTCGGCGACAGCGGGCAGACCGTGCCGGACGGCGAGATCGGCGAGTTCGTCGTCGCCAGTCGCTTCGTCGCCCGCGGCTACTGGAACGAGCCCAAACTTTCAGCTGAAGCCTTTACGACGGACCCCACCGATCCGGCGATCAGGACCTTCAGGACCGGAGATCTCGGCCGGCAACGGCCTGACGGCCTATTCGAGTTCGTCGGCCGCAAGGATCAGCAGGTCAAGCTTCGCGGGTATCGCATCGAGCCGGGTGAGGTCGAGGGGGCGCTCCGGCTGTGCAGCGGCGTGGCGGAGGCAGCCGTGGTGATTCGGCGATCGGACGACGGCGTTCCGCGGTCGATGGTCGCCTATGCGCAGCTTCGCCCTGACGTCCGCGGCATCCGTCCGCGCCATCTGCTGTCGATGGCATCGCGCCTTCTGCCGCCGCACATGGTCCCTTCGGCGATCGTCATCGTCGACGAATTGCCGCGCTTCGAGAACATGAAGGTCGACCGGGTCCGCCTGGCGAGGATCGACGCCGAACGCGCCTCAAGCGTTCCCGATACCACGCCGTTGACCGACGAGATTGCGCGAGTTTTCGAGTCCACCATCGGCTTTTCCGGCGCAACGCCGGACGACAATCTGGCGTCGATTGGTGGCAATTCGCTGCATGCCGTCGACATTGCGCTCGAGATCGAGAAGCGGTTCGGCGTCAGGCTGCCGCAAGAGGAATTCAACGCGGCGGGGAGCATTCGCGATCTCGCGCGGTGGATCGCGCGGGAGAAGGCAAGCGGCCGGGCGAAGGAGACGGTACCCTCCAAGGATGCCGACCTTGTGAATCCGGAACTGATCGAAACGGCCGGAGTGCTGGATTTTGGCGAGTTTCACAACATGTTGGCGCTTCCCGACTTCGATGCGCGCGAGAGCCGGCTTCGCAGAAGTGAGTTGCTCGCCGCGTTCGAGGAGCGCCGGCCCCCCGATGCCGGCGGTTCCCTGTCGGCCTGGGCAGGCGCCCTGAATGTTCTGTTCTTTTCGGGCCGGTTCGACGTGCTGGCTCACGCCGCGCCCCATTTTCACGCCCGCTCTCCTTCCTTTGCCTACGCCCGGAGCCTTTGCGCCTTTCTGGATCGCTTACCGCCGGTCGGCGCTGGTGTTGACGAATTTCGCGACGATCCCGCCAAGCCGGTCCAGGTCGCGCGGCGCGGCGGCGCCGACGCGGTCGTGCTCTGTTTTTGCGATACGCTCAACGCCCTCGGTATGCCCCTCGCCGCCATTCACCGTTGGATGGGTCGGCTGGACGCCAGCATCGTCTATCTCCGCGATTTCCGGCGCGATTTCTACCTGAGCGGAATCGACGGGCTTGGATCGGATCACCCGGCCACGGTGGCCGCCCTTCGCGAGCTGATTTCCTCGCTCGGGGCGAGGCGTGTGGCGTGCTACGGCAGCTCGGCCGGTGTCTTCGCCGCGCTCCGCTATGGGGTCGATCTTGAGGCTCAGTCGGTTCTGGCCCTCGGCGGGCCGACCAACCTCACGCTCGATTTCAACGCCCACTTGCGCTGGGGCCGAGCCGCCCGACGGCTCCATGCCCGATTTCCCGCGGAAGCGCTCGACTTGCGCTTGATTTTTCGTCAGGCGAGACAGCCTCCTCGCTCCTTGCTGGTCTACGCCGACTCGGACTGGGACGACCGGATTCAGATGGAGTGGATGGGCGGCTTACCGTCCGTCGCGTTGCGAACCGTCGACAACTACGACGGACACAATGTGGTCATCGAAGTGGTCAAACGCGGGGAGTTCGAGAGCTTGCTCGAGGCGATGGTGCCCGACTGACGCTTGATTCAGGGTCGGGCCGCCAACCGGGGTATCCGCGCCACCCAGGCTCGCCGGCCTCATTGTGGACTGTTTTTGCATGGCCGGCCCCTGCCGCCGGACGCCCGTCGACGATCGGGCTACTCGGGAAAAGCCGTGCATTCTCAGCCGGTTGACAATCCCCTCGCGGGATGTTTCGTCAATTCGTCATTTTTCAACGCCCTTCGGCCACGATCGCGCTAAGACAGACGCGCCCGGTGACAGGCGAGGACAATCGATGGCGACGAAATATTTCGGCACCGACGGCATCCGCGGCAGGGCCAACCGTCCGCCGATCACGCCGGATGTCGCAATGAAGGTCGGCATGGCGGCCGGCCTCGTCTTCAAGAACGGCGACCACCGCCATCGTGTCGTCATCGGCAAGGACACGCGGCTGTCGAGCTACATGATCGAGAGCGCGCTGACCGCCGGATTCCTCTCGGTCGGCATCGACGTGCTGCTCACCGGCCCGATCCCGACGCCCGGCATCGCCATGCTGACGCGCTCGATGCGCTGCGACCTCGGCGTCATGATCTCCGCCTCGCACAACCCCTATGAGGACAACGGCATCAAGCTGTTCGGCCCGGACGGCGCCAAGCTCTCCGACGAGACGGAAGCCGCCATTGAGACGCTGATCGAGGAGGACCTCAACGACCGGCTGGCCGAGCCGGTGGCACTCGGCCGCGCCAGACGTATCGACGGCGTCACCGACCGCTACATCGAATACGCCAAACGCACCCTGCCCCGCGCGCTTTCGCTGGACGGTTTGCGGGTGGTCGTCGATTGCGCCAACGGCGCCGCCTATCGCGTCGCCCCGGAAGCACTGTGGGAACTCGGCGCGGAGGTGATTTCCCTCGGCGTCGATCCGGACGGCTTCAACATCAACCGCGACGTCGGCTCGACGGCGCCCGAAGCGCTCGCCGCCAAGGTCCGCGAGATGCGCGCCGATATCGGCATCGCGCTTGACGGCGACGCCGACCGCGTGGTCGTCGTCGACGAACGCGGCCGGCTGATCGACGGCGACCAGATGTTGGCGGCGATCGCCACGTCGTGGGCGGAGGAAGGGCTTCTGGCCAAGCCCGGCATCGTCGTCACGGTGATGTCGAATCTCGGTCTCGAGCGCTACCTTGCCGGCATCGGCCTCGGGCTGGTACGCACGCCGGTCGGCGACCGTTACGTTGCCGAAGCGATGCGCGCCGAGGGCTACAATCTCGGCGGCGAGCAGTCCGGCCACATCATCCTGGCCGACTACACCACGACGGGAGACGGCCTGGTCGCCGCCCTTCAGTTGCTCGCCGTGGTGCGCAAGCAGGAACGGCCGGTCAGCGAAGTGTGCCACCTGTTCGAGCCGCTGCCCCAGGTCCTGAAGAGCGTGCGCACCGGCGGGCGGCGGCCGTTGGAGAACGGCGACGTCCGCAAGATGATCGACGAATTGAACGCCCAGCTCGGCACCAGCGGCCGGCTGCTGGTGCGCGCGTCGGGCACCGAGCCGGTGATCCGCGTCATGGCGGAGGGCGATGATTCAAAGATGATCACCGCGATCGTCGACGATGTGGTCGCTGTCCTCGGCGACGCCGCGGCGTAGGTCGCGCAGGGAACCGGACGGCGGATGCTCGCCGTAGACCCGAACCATCCCAAGGGGATCATCTGGATCGCGTCTTATCCGAAGTCCGGCAACACCTGGGTCCGGGTTTTCCTGCATCATCTTCTGCGCATGGCGGCGGGCCGGCCGCTCGAGGATCATGACGTCGACGAGCTGAGCCGGACGAGCCGGAGCGCGGCGGGGCGCGCCGATCTTTTCGAAACGTTTCTCGGCAAGCCGATCCCCGCCGCCGATCCGCTGGAGATTGCCCAAGCGCGCCCGAAGGTTCAGCAGGCGATCATGGAGGAGGCGACCGGCGTGGTGTTCGCCAAGACCCACTCCTTCCTCGGCCGGGTGTTCAATGTTCCGCTGATCAACCGCGCGGTTTCGGCGGGCGGCGTCTATGTTGTCCGCAACCCGCTGGATATCGCCGTCTCGCTCGCCTTTCACCTGCACGTCCCGCTCGACAGCGCCATCCGCTCGATGGGCATCACGCTCAACGGCTCGGTCGGCTCGGAGAGGGTCGCTCCCGAAATCTGGGGCTCGTGGACGGAAAACGTCAGAAGCTGGACCACCGATCCGCCCGCCGTGATCCGTATCGTGCGCTATGAAGATCTCCTCGAAGATCCGCGGCAGCAATTCACCGGGATCGTCGATCACCTCCAGCTTGACGTGACGCCGGAGCAGATCGACGAGGCGATTGCGCTCGCCTCCTTCGACCGGCTGCGCGCCGCGGAGGAGAAAGCCGGTTTCGCCGAACGCCCGGAGAATTCGGAGCGCTTCTTCCGCGAGGGGCGCGCCGGGCAATGGCGCGAGTGGCTGAACCCCGCACAGGTGGAGCGCATCGTCGCCGATCACGGCGAGCAGATGAGCCGCTTCGGCTATCTGCCGGTCAACTGAATGCGCCGCGGCGGCATCGAGGCAAGAGCGCGATGATCATCCTCAACAAGTCGCGCCCGCGCGGCATCATCTGGCTCGCTTCCTATCCGCGCTCCGGCAACACCTGGACGCGGGCCTTCATCCACGCTCTCCTAAACATCGTCCGCGATCCCGATTTCAGCGACCTCGACATCAATCGGATCGAGGAATATTCGGCGTCCGAAAGCGCCGCCGAGCAATACCGGAAATATCTCGGCAAGCCGGCCTTCCGCGCGACGCCGGCCGAGATCGCGGCGGCGCGCCCAAAGGTGCAAGCCGACATCGTCGCCACGCTGAACCGCCCGGTCTTCGTCAAGACCCACAACGCCAGCGCGCTCGACCACGGCTTTCCCCTTATCAACATGTCGGTCAGCGCCGGCGCCGTCTACGTCGTGCGCAATCCGCTGGATGTGGCCATCTCTTTCGCCCATTTCCGTGGAGCACCGGTCGACCAGGTGATCGACGACATGGCGACCTCCGGCTTCGGCGTCGCGACGAACCGTGAGAACGTGCGGGTCGTTACCGGTTCGTGGTCGGAGCATGTGCGGAGCTGGGCGGACCGCCCACACCCGGTCGTGCTGGTGGTGCGCTACGAGGATCTCTTCGACAAGCCGGCGGAGAGCTTCGCCGCGATCGCCCGCCACCTGCTGGTCACGCCGACTCCGGACCAGCTCGACAAGGCCATCGCCATGACCCGCTTCGACCGCCTCCGCGACAAGGAAGCAGCAAGCGGCTTTGTCGAAAAGCCGGACAGGTCGGCCGAGCCGTTCTTTCGGGCCGGCCGGCCGGGACAATGGCGGGAGGTGCTGACACCGGCTCAGGTCGATCGCGTCGTCGCCGCGCACCGGGACGTGATGGGCAAGTTCGGCTATCTGCCCGAACGGACCGGCTAACCCGCGGCCTTTTCCGCCGCGGCAATGACGGTCGCCACCGACTGCGCCCTGGTGTCCGACCGGTCATATTCCGGCGGGCGCAGCTCGCCGCCCATATAGACGCCGGCGCGGCGAAACCGCATGCCGCTGCCGAGCTGCGTCATCGCGGCAAAGTGGACTTCGCCGGCGCCCGTCGCCCTGATGATCCTGCCGACATTCCTGGCGGTGATGCCGCCGCCCGGCATGACGATGATGCGGTCGCCGGCGGCGCGGACCAACTCGGCGATCAGCCCGGCGCCCTCATAGGCGGTCGCCTCCTGTCCGGAGGTGAGCACCCGGTCGACGCCCAGTTCGATCAGCGCCTCGAGCGCGGCAAACGGGTCGGCCGTCATGTCGAAGGCGCGGTGAAAGGTGACCGAGGCCGGTCGCGCCCGCGTAATCATGCGCTCGGTCGCCGCGCGGTCGACATTGCCGTCCGCGTCGAGCGCGCCGAAGACGAATCCGTCGACGCCGGCCGACCTGGCGGTGGCGATGTCGGTCTCCATCGCCACCAGCTCTTCGACGCCGTAGAGGAAGTCGCCGCCGCGCGGCCGGATCATCATGTGGAGGCCGATGTTGCGGATCTCGCGGGCGACGAGCACCATGCCGAGGCTCG
The DNA here is from genome assembly GCA_963759235.1 of uncultured Alphaproteobacteria bacterium. Lineage (GTDB taxonomy): Bacteria > Pseudomonadota > Alphaproteobacteria > Rhizobiales > Kaistiaceae > Bauldia. The sequence goes on from CAVWYO010000007.1 coordinate 292,421, forward strand.
GCGTCGTGCCGCCCTCGATCAACCCGGCGCAGAGTTCCACCCGATGGGCGCCGCCGTCGCGGGCGGCGACGATGCCCCGAATCGAATCGACGCAGACTTCGAAGCGGATGTCGCTCACAGGCGAACGACCTTTCCGCTCCGCACCGACTCGTCGGCGGCAAGCACGATGCGCAGGCTCTTGATCGCGTCCTCCATGTGGTCGGTGAGGTCGACATCCTCGTCGATCACCTTCAGGAGGAAACGCTGCTCGCGCTCGCAAAGGTCGTCGTGGCTCGGCTCCTCCTTGGTCGAGATGCGTTCGTCGGGCTTCGCCAAGGAGCCGTCGGCGGCGAGATCGGCGTGATGGAGCAGAATTTGGTTGGTCTTGGTATGGGTGTTGATGTCGGCCGAGCGCGGCGCCGGACCGCCGGTATCGGCGACGACGATCGACACCGAGCCCTTCGGCCCGATCGCATCTTTCACGAAAAAAGCCGTCTCGCTCATCATCGGCCCCCAGCCGGCCTCGTACCAGCCGACCGATCCGTCGGCGAAGGTAACTTCGAAATGGCCGTAATTGTACATCGATGGGGGCATGTCGTCGGTGAGGCGAGCGCCGACGCCGTGGACGGTCACCGGCTCGGCCCGGGTGATCTGGCACCAGACGTCGACATAGTGGACCCCGCAATCGACGATCGGCGACAGGGTCTGCAGGAGGCGCTTGTGGGTCTCCCATTCCCTGCCGGCGGATTGCTGGTTGAGGTTCATGCGGAAGACCATCGGCGTGCCGAGCGTCCGCGCCAATTCGATGAACGTCTGCCAGGACGGATGGTGGCGGAGGATATAGCCGATGACCAGCTTGCGGCCGGTCCGTTTGGCGGTTTCGACCACGCGCTTGGCGTCGGCGACGGTTTCGGCCAGCGGCTTCTCGACGAACACATGGGCGCCCGCTTCCATCGCCTTGATCGCGTAATTCGCGTGGCTGTCGGACCAGGTGTTGACGGAGACGATGTCGGGCCGGCTCGCCGCCAGCGCGTCCTCGAAACTGGCGAATTTGGCGGCACCGGCGAGCGCCTCCGGAAGACGCCGCTCGGCGATGCTCCGCTCGCAGACGCCGACCACCTCGAAACCGTCGATGCGGGTATAGGCGAGGGCATGGCTCATGCCCATGTTGCCGAGGCCGATGACGAGAACACGTTTGTTGCGGCTCATTGGAGGTTCCGTCTCAAAAGGTGGCCGTGCTCGTCGAAGCGCTTTCAGCGGCCTTGTAGGATTTCCCGTCGACCCAGGTTTCGCGGACGTTGAGATCGTCGTCGAGGAGCACCAGGCTGGCGCGGTAGCCCGGCGCGATCCGGCCAAGCTCGCCGCCGAGCCCGAGGAACTCGGCCGGAGCCCGCGATGCCATATGCAGCGCCGCCTCAAGGGGCAGCCCAAGCCCGTCGACCGTATTGCGCACGGCGCTCGCCATGTCGAGGTCCGAGCCGGCGATCGTCCCCTCCTCGGTCGTCAGGCAGCCGCCCTCGCGCCTCACCGTGCGTCCATGCAGAACGAAGCTCTTGAGGTCGGAGCCGACCGACGACATCGCGTCGGTGACGAGCATCATGCGTTCCCAGCCCTTGGCGGCGATGGCGATCCGCAGGCTCGGCGCCGAGACGTGATAGAGATCGACGATCAGTCCGCACCAGCACTGCGCATCGTCGAGGGCGGCACCGACCGGTCCCGGCTCGCGGCCGGCAAGCGGCGGCATGGCGTTGAAGAGGTGGGTGAAGCCGGTCAAACCCGCGGCGCGCGCGGCCCGGATCGTCTCGTACGAGGCCTTGGTGTGGCCGGCCGAGATGATGATGCCGGCCGAGGCGAGCCGGGCGATCATCTGGGTCGACACCATTTCCGGCGCCAGCGTGACCAGCGTCTTGCCTTTCCCCGCCGAAGTGACCAGCCCGACGTCTTCGTCTTCGATCGCGCGCATGAATTTCGGCTGGTGAACGCCCTTGCGTTCGGGATTGAGGAACGGCCCTTCGAGGTGAATGCCGAGCAGGCCCGGCACGCCGGCGATGAGCCCGTCCCTCACCGCCGCGACGGCTTCAGCCATCGCCTCGCGGGTATCGGTGATGAGCGTCGGCAGGAAGCCGGTGGTGCCGAACCGCCGGTGTGCCGCGCCAATGGCGGCGATGCCGCCGACCGTTCGCGCGTCGTTGAAGAGCACCCCACCGCCACCGTTCACCTGAACGTCGATGAAGCCCGGCGCGATCAGCCCCTCGACGTCGTGCCGCTCGGCATCCGCCGGCACGTCGCTTGCCGCAACGATGTCGGCGATGCGGCCGCCGTCGATCAGCACGGCTTCGCCGTCGCGCAAACGCGTGCCGTCGAAGATCGGCGCCCCGCTCAGCGCCAGCATCGTCATCGGCACACCTCGACGCCGCGGCAACCGTTCATCAGCGCGTCTCCGTCACCTTGCGCAGATGGGGAGGCCGGTCGGGATCGCGGCCGCGTGAGCCGCGACAGCGCATCGGCGAGCGGATAGAAGCTTTGGATCAGGGTGAGCGGCCGGGCAAAGGGATGGATGCCGTTGGCCGTCGGCAGGGCGAGCGCGCCGGCGATACTGGCCGGGCCGGCGGCGATCACCGGCACGCCACGCGCGGCGAGCTCGGTGCCGGTATCGGTCAATCCGGCGAGCGCCTCGTCACGCTGGCTGAACAGGATGACCGGGAAATCGACGCCGGCTAGCGCCAGCGGTCCGTGCTTGAGTTCGGCCGCGCTCAACGCCTCGGCATGGACGCCGCAGGTCTCCTTCAGCTTCAGCGCCGCCTCCTGGGCGGCGGCATAGCCCGGCCCGCGACCGACGACATAGAGGCTGCGGGCATCGCCCAGGACATCGAGCGCGCTTCGCCAATCGCGGGCGAGCGCGTCGCCGAGATCGTCGGGAAGCCGCCGGACCGCCGCGCCAAGCATTGCATCGCCGCTCCAATGGGCGGCGAGCTGCAGGATCGCGGCAAGCGAGGCGATGTACGATTTGGTCGCCGCGACGCTTTTCTCCGGGCCGGCGTGGAGCGGCAGCACGACCTCGCACCGGTCGGCGAGCGGTGAGGCGACATCGTTGACGATCGCGACGGTCAGCGCGCCATCCTCCCGCGCCGCCTCGGCGAGCGTCAGCAGGTCGGGGCTTTGTCCCGATTGTGAAATGGCGATGAAGAGCGCCTCGCCCATACGCGGCCGCCTGCCATAAATCGAGGCGACCGACGGGCCGACCGAGGCGACGACGACGCCGAGATGGAGTTCGAGGAGGTAGGTGGCGTAGGTGGCGGCGCTGTCCGACGAGCCGCGGGCGCAAGTGACCGCGAACCGCGGCGGCCGCTCGCGGAGCCGGTTGCCCAACGCCCGGCAGGTCTCGTCATTGGCGTCGATGAGCCGCGCCACCACGTCGGGCGCCTCCGCCGTCTCGCGGAGCATCATCGTCGGCGGATCGCCGGGGGCATGGCCGGTCGCGGCGCTCATCGCTCGCCCAGCGACAGTTCGGCGACGAAGTCATAGGCGTCGCCGCGATAGTAGGAACAGGTGAACTCGACGACCTCGCCGTTGTCGAGGAAGGAGCGGCGTTCGATGTAGAGCGCCGGGCTCGCCGCCGCGACGTTGAGCAGTTCGGTCTGTTCGCGGCTGAGGAGCACCGCGTGCAGGCGCTGCAGGGCGCGGCGCGGCGTGTGGCCGCGCGCCGCCAGCGCCGCGTAGAGCGATCCGTTGACGAGATCCGGATCGGGGAGAAACCGCGCCGGCACGACGGCGTTCTCGATCGCCATCGGCACGCCGCCGGCAAGCCGCAGGCGCTGCAGACGACTGACCGGTTCGCCGGGAAAGAGGCCGAGCGCCATCGATTCGGCCGGCGAGGACGGTCCGCGCGACCGTTCGATCACCGTCGCCCCCGGCATCAGACCCCGCGCCATCATGTCGTCGGTGAAGCTCGACAGCCGCGACAGCGCCTGCTCGACATGCATGGCCGGAGCGATGAAGGTCCCCGAGCCCCAGCGCTGAACGAGCATGCCCTTCTCGACCAGGCCGGCGATCGCCTTGCGCACGGTGACGCGGGAGATGCCGAGCTGGCGGGCGAGATCGCGCTCGCTGGGCAGCGCCTCGTCGACCTTCAGCTTGCCCTCCCCCACGGCACTCTCGATCAGGTGCTGGAGTTGCAGGTAGAGCGGCGTCGGACTGGTTTCGTCCAGCCTGCGGGCCGCGTCGGTGCCGCCGGGTTGACCGAGCATCGTCATGCCGTCTCGCGCAATGCCAACGCCCGCTCCGCCATCAGTATGGCGCCATCGGCGGCGTCGCTCTCCGGCTCGACGCAGACGTCGCGGAGCGGCGGCGGCAGCCAGGGCAGGACTTTCGGAAAGACGCCGCCGATCATGGCGACCGAGGGCGCGCCGACATCGAGGAGCCGCGTGATCATCCGCGACACGTCGCCCGCCGCTTCCATCATGATCTGCATGGCCAGCGGATCGCGGCGGTCGGCGTGGTCGAAGACCAACGGCGCCAAGCTGCCGAAATCGCCGGGCGTCGCCTTGCTGGCCCATTCGACGGCGGTCGGCGGATCGCGATCGAACCGGTCGAGCACCTCCTCGGCAAGCGCGGTCATCGGCGCCATGCCCTCGAGCGCCCAGAGCGAGCGGCGGATCGCCGTCCGCCCGATCATCATGCCGCTGCCTTCGTCGGCAATGTCGTCGCCCCAGCCGCCAACGTTGATCCGCTCGCCGGCGATGACCGCGAGACCGGCAGCACCCGTGCCGACGATGAGGATGGCGCCATCCCGTCTCCGGCAGGCGCCGAGAAAAGCGGCGTAAGCGTCGGTATCGACGACGACGGAGGCGAAGGGATGCGGCTGGGCGAGAACGAAGTCGCGGTCCCACGGCTGCTGGGTGCCGGCGAGGCCGAAGCCGGCATGAATACGAGCGAGATCGGTTTCGCCGAGGCCGGCTTCGGCGGCCGCGGCGCGGCACGCTTTCAGCACCTCGGCGAAGGCGGCTTCCTTCAGCCGGGCGTTGCCGGGGCCTGCGGAGCCTTCGCCGAGCCGGCGGCCTTCTACGTCGCGCAGCCGGGCACGGGATCGCGTCCCGCCGCCATCGACTCCCATGAACAGGGGCTCTTTCATTGCCCTCCCGCCTTGCGGGATGAAGGAATAGTATAATGCCACTTCAAAGCCAACCGGAAAAGCAGGTCGAGCGCCGGCGGCGCGAAACTGGCGAGACAACCCCGGCGCGGGCAATTTCTCCACCGGATCCTTGACCGCACTGCAGCGGCGCAACGTTGCTTGCGGTTATGATACCAATGTAATATCAGTTAATGGAAACTGGGGTCACGCGACGCGATATGAGCGCCACCGAAACCATCAGTCCGCTTTACGTCGGGCTCGACTCCTGGGACGACGGGGCGGTTCTCGACGCATTCATCGAAGGGCAGGAGCGCGCCATCGCAGCGGTGCGGGCGGCGCGGCCGGCGTTGGCACAAGCCGCGCGGGCGATCGTCGACCGGCTCGGCGATACCGGTCGCATCGTCTATGTGGGCGCCGGGTCCTCCGGCATCATCGCCGCCCTCGACGGCATGGAACTCGCCGGCACCTTCGGCCTGCCCGAGGATCGCGTCGTGTTCGTTCTGGCGAGCGGCGACCGCATCGCTCCCCTCGCCGGCGGCCCCGAGGACGACACCGGTCTCGGCCATTCCCGCATGGCAAGCCTCGGTCTCGGCCACGGCGACGTGGTGATTGCGGTGGCCGCCAGCGGCTCGACACCGTTCACGCTGGCGGCAGTCGTCGCGGCCCGCGAGGCCGGCGCGCTGACGGTCGGCCTCGCCAACAACACCGACGCGGCGCTTCTCGACGCGGTCGATATTCCGGTGCTCCTCGACTCCGGCCCGGAGGTTATCGTCGGCTCGACGCGGATGGGCGCCGGCACCGCACAAAAGGCGGCGCTCGGCATGATCTCCAGCCTCGCCATGATCCGCCTCGGCCACGTCCTGGATGGCCTCATGGTCAATCTGAAGGTCGACAACACCAAGTTGAGACGGCGCGCGATCAGGATATTGGTCTATCTTGCCGGCTGCGAGGAGGCGGCGGCCGAGGCCGCGCTCGATGCCTGCAACGGCCAGGTGAAAGCCGCGGCGCTGGTCGCCCGCGGCGTTCCGCCGGAAGAGGCCCGCCACCGGCTGTCGCAGGCAGGAGACAATCTGCGCAACGCGCTCGCCGGGCTGAGCTGACGAGGTGGCGTGGACAGAAAATGCCGGTGGGGTTCCGCCGGAGGGACGAAGAAACGAAAACGGGAGAAGATGCAAATGACTGGACCAATTGGAAAGCTAAGAAGCATTGCGGTGACCGGCGTCGCGGTCGCGGCTCTGGCCGCCATGAGCGGCATCGCCGTCGCCCAGACCACGCTCACCATCGAGAGCTGGCGGAACGACGACGCCAACATTTGGAACGACAAGATCATTCCCGCCTTCGAGAAGGCGCACCCGGACATCCACGTCGTCTTCAATCCGACCGCGCCGACGGAATACAACGCGGCGCTTAACTCGCGCCTCGAGGGCGGTTCGGCCGGCGACCTGATAACCTGCCGGCCCTTCGACGCCTCGCTCGACCTCTTCAACAAGGGTTATCTCGAGGGTGTGAACGACCTGGTCGGCGACTTCTCCGACGTCGCCAAGAGCGCCTGGACCACCGATGACGGATCGACCACCTTCTGCGTGCCGATGGCCTCGGTGATCCATGGCTTCATCTACAACAAGGACATCTTCGACGAACTCGGCCTGCAGGTGCCCAAGACGATGGACGAGTTCTGGGCCGTCCTCGACAAGATCAAGCAGGACGGCAACTACGTGCCCCTCGACATCGGCACCGCCGACCAGTGGGAATCGGCGACCATGGGCTTCCAGAACGTCGGGCCGAAATACTGGAAGGGCGAGGACGGCCGCAAGGCGCTGATCGCCGGCAAGGCCAAATTCACCGACCAGCCCTATGTCGACACCTGGGCGGAGCTGGCCAAGTGGATTCCGTATCTCGGTGACGGCTATCAGGCGCAGAAATATCCGGACAGCCAGAACCTGTTCACCCTCGGCCGAGCCGCCATCTATCCGGCCGGCTCATGGGACATCACCACCTTCGAGACCCAAGGCAACGTCAAATTCGACGCCTTCCCGCCGCCGGTCGTCAACGCCGGCGACACCTGCTACATCAGCGACCACACCGACATCGGCATCGGCCTCAACGCGGCGTCGAAGAACAAGGACGCCGGCAAAACGTTCCTGGCCTGGGTTGCTTCGCCGGAATTTGCCGGGCTCTATGCCAACGCCCTGCCCGGTTTCTTCCCGCTCTCCAGCGCCCCGGTGAAGATCGAGGATCCGGTCGCCCAGCAGTTCGTCAGCTGGCGGGGAGATTGCCAATCGACGATCCGCAACTCCTACCAGATCCTGTCGCGCGGCACGCCCAACCTTGAGAACGAGCTGTGGAACGTGACGGCGCAGGTGATGAACGGCACGATGAAGCCGGAAGACGCCGCCAAGCAGGTCCAGGACGGGCTGGACAGCTGGTACAAGCCGATGGCGCAATAGCGCTATTCTTGTGATCGCGGGCCGCGGCTCACGCCGCGGTCCGCATCTACCGGGACGACGGGGACAGAGCTCCAAACCGTCATCCCCGCGAAAGCGGGGACCCAGTAACCTCCTCGATGCCCGAACGGGGCGACGACCGGGACAGCGAAGGCGGGGGCGAGTCAGTGGCCGGCAAGGGACGGATAGAGATCCACCCAATTCGGATTCCGCCCCTCGATGAGTTGGATCTTCCAGGCCCGATTCCATTTCTTCAATTGCTTCTCGCGGACGATCGCCTCGCGAACATCTCTGAATGTCTCGAAATAGACGAGCCCGTGAACGCGATACTTCCTCGTGAAGCCGGGTACCAAGCCGCTCCGGTGTTCAAACGCCCGCCGGACGAGGTCGTTGGTGACGCCAATATACAGTGTGCCGCCGATACGGCTTGCCAGGATGTACACGTAGTATTGGGGCGCCGCATTTTGGATCATGCCGGGACCAGGCGGGTGACTATTGCCCGAGGCTTGTGTGTACTGGGTCCCCGCTTTCGCGGGGATGACAGTAAGAGCGTCGCCGACGAGACTCGCACATGACCAACGCTGCAGCGGCCACGCCTGCCGCACCTGTCGACACGCGCGACCACGTTCCGTGGGCGACCTACATCATCATCTTCCTGGCACCGGCGGCGATCGTCTACACGGTCTTCGCGATCTATCCGCTGTTCGACACCATCCGCCTCAGCCTCTACGAGCAGGATTCGACCGGAGTCGCCCATTTCGTCGGCCTCGGCAATTTCATCACTCTGCTCACCGATCCCCACTGGTCGGGACCGTTCTGGAACGCCTTCAAGAACAACCTCATCTTCTTCGCCGTCCACATGATCGTGCAGAACTCGATCGGTCTCGCGCTGGCGGTGCTCCTCAGCTTGCCGCTGCTCACCGGCAGAAACGTCTATCGGACGCTGATCTTCCTGCCGACCATGCTGTCGGTGGTGATCATCGGCTTCGTCTGGCAGCTGATCCTGTCGCCGCTGTGGGGGATCTCGAAGGGCTTTCTCGCCGGGCTCGGCCTCGGCAGCTGGTTTGCGCCGTGGCTTGGGCTGGAGAGCACCGCACTGGTGACGATCTCGCTGATTTCCGTCTGGCAGTTCGTCGGCATCCCGATGATGCTGATCTACGCCGCGCTCCTCAACATCCCCGACGACCTCGTCGACGCGGCGACGGTCGACGGCGCCAACCAGTGGCATGTCTTCTGGTACGTCAAGCTGCCGCTCATCCTGCCGACCCTAGGCGTCGTCGCCATCCTCACCTTCGTCGGCAATTTCAATGCCTTCGATCTGATTTATACGGTCAAGGGTGCGCTGGCCGGCCCGAACTTCGCCACCGACATCCTCGGCACCTTCTTCTACCGGACCTTCTTCGGCTACCAGCTGCAACCCGGCAGCCCGACCATGGGCGCGGCGGTGGCAACCGTCATGCTGATCATCATTCTGATCGGTGTGCTCACCTATCTCTTCGGCGTCCAGCGCCGCCTGCAGCGGCACCAGTTCTGATGGCGGCGGCAATGGCGCTAGACGCGAAAGAAAGATCGCGGATTCTGCTCCAACCCGGCTTGCCGGGGAGAGCGCTATGAACAAGCAGCGCGCCGCCCGCGCCGCCGTCCATGCGGCGCTGATCCTCTACACGCTGATCGCGATCGGCCCGATCATCCTCATCATCGTCAATTCGTTCAAATCGCGAAAGGCGATCTTCGGCAGCCCGCTGAGCCTGCCCAACACCGATACGTTCTCGCTCATCGGCTTCGATTCGGTGCTCGCCAAGTCGGATTTCGGCCTCTACTTCGCCAACAGCCTGACCGTCACCATCGTCTCGTTGGCGCTGGTCTTGTTTTTCGGCGCGATGTCGGCCTGGGCGCTCACCGAATACCGCTTCAAGGGCAACACGCTGCTCGCCCTCTACATGGCGATCGGCATCATGGTGCCGATCCGCCTCGGCAGTGTGTCGATCCTCAGGATGATGGTCGATCTTGGCCTGGTGAACACGCTGGTCGCCCTGATCGTCGTTTACACCGCCATGGGGCTGCCGCTCGCCATCTTCATTCTTTCGGAATTCATCCAGCAGGTGCCCCGCGACCTTCGCGACGCGGCGCGCTGCGACGGGGTGAGCGAATACCGCATCTTCTACGCCGTGATCGCGCCGCTGATCCGGCCGGCGCTGGCCACCGTGGCCATCTTCACCATGGTGCCGATCTGGAACGACCTGTGGTTCCCGCTGATCCTGGCGCCGGGGCGCAACACCCAGACCGTGACCCTCGGCGTCCAGCAGTTCATCGGCCAATACGTCACCGACTGGAACGCGGTTCTGGCGTCCCTGTCGCTCGCCATCGCCCCGATCCTTGTCCTCTACCTCATCTTCTCGCGAAGCCTGATCCGCGGCCTCACGGCGGGAGCGGTGAAATAATGACCGACGTCACACTCTCCGGCGTGAAGAAATCATTCGGCCCGGTCGAGGTCCTGCACGGCATCGACCTCGAAGTGAAGGACGGCGAGTTCGTCGTCTTCGTCGGACCGTCGGGCTGCGGAAAGTCGACGCTGCTCAGGATCATTGCCGGGCTGGAGAAGGTCACCCGCGGCGAAATCCAGATCGCCGGTCGGCGGGTCAACGAGGCGCCGCCGGCGGAGCGCAAGATCGCCATGGTGTTCCAGTCCTACGCGCTCTATCCGCACATGAACGTCTACCGCAACATGGCGTTCGGCCTGAAGTTCACCGAGCTCGGCAAGGACGAGGTGGACCGGCGGGTGCGGCACGCCGCCGAGATCCTCCAGCTCACCCCCTATCTCGCCCGTAAGCCGCGCGACCTTTCCGGCGGCCAGCGCCAGCGGGTCGCCATCGGCCGCGCCATCGTGCGCGAGCCGACCGTCTTCCTCTTCGACGAGCCGCTCTCCAACCTCGACGCTGCGCTCCGTATCAACACGCGCATCGAGATCGCCAAGCTGCATCGCGAGCTGAAGGCGACCACCATCTATGTGACCCACGATCAGGTGGAGGCGATGACGCTGGCCTCCAAGATCGTCGTCATCAATGAAGGCCGCATCGAACAGGTCGGCACGCCGCTCGATCTCTATCACCGGCCGGCAAATCTCTTCGTCGCCGGCTTCATCGGCTCGCCGAAGATGAACTTCATCGAGGGCACCATCGCGGCCGCCGGTGCCGAAGGGCTGACGGTCGCGGCGGCAGGCGGTCAAGTCCTGCTGCCGGTCGAACAAACGGCGGCAAAGCCCGGCGATACGGTCACCATCGGCATCCGCCCCGAGCATACGCTCGAAGGGGACGGCGACGGGCTCCGTCTGACCGGCACCGTCGATGCGGTCGAGCATCTCGGCGAATCGAGCTTTGTCTATCTCCACCTCGACGACGGCACCGACATCATCGTGCGCTCGCCCGGCGATAGCCCGGCCGAGCCGGCAACTCGGTTCATCGCCACCGCGCCGGCGACATCGATCCATCTGTTCAATTCAGCCGGGCAAGTGATCCCCCGCGCCTGAGCTTTCCGGGTCCGCGGTAATGACAACGGCGCGGAGGACGCCCTAGGATCGGCGAAAACCGTCGAATCGCTCGAGCCGGGGAGGAAGCATGGGGCAACTGACGACAAGCGATGGAGTGAGGCTCCGCTACGAAGAAGCCGGGTCGGGCGCCCCGCTGGTTCTCATTCCCGGCTGGTCGCAAACCGCGGCGCAGTTCAAGCATCAGCTTGCCGGCCTGAGTGACCGCTATCGGGTGATCGCTCTCGATCTGCGCGGCCACGGCGAATCCGACCGGCCGGCCTTCGGTTACCGCATCTCGCGGTTCGCCAAGGACTTGCACGATTCGCTTGCCGCGCTTGACCTCAGCGAGGTGAATCTACTCAGTCATTCGATGGGATGCAGCGTCGTCTGGTGCTATTGGGACCTGTTCGGCCCGGAGCGGCTCGCCAGACTTATCTTCGTCGACCAGTCGCCGTTCCTCACTGCCAATCCGGCCTGGGCCGAGTCTGAACGGGAGGCCGCCGAGGCGGCTCTCGAGCCGCCGTCGTTCCGCGACGACCCGATCAGCCTTTACCGGATTCAGCATCTGATCGACGGCGTCACCGGCCTTGCCGGACCTGACGGCGAAGAGATCACCCGCCAGTTCATCGGCGACATGTTCACCGGCAGGACGTCGGACGCGGAGAAGGCCTGGGTCTTCGAGCACGTCCTCAAGTTTCCCCGCCGGCATGCGGCCCGGCTCGTCTACAATCACGCCACCCAGGATTGGTTCGACGTCATCACCCGGATCGACCTGCCGACGCTTCTGATCGGCTCTCGTGCGAGTCAAATTCCGTGGCGGTCCATCGTGTGGATGCACGACCACATCCCCGGATCGCGGGTTGAAATCTTCGAGGAGGCCGAGGGCGGCAAGCATTTCCCATTCATGGAGAACCCGGAGAAGTTCAACCGGCTGGTTGCCGATTTCATCGGGTGAGCAGGGCGCGCCGGCCGGCGCGGGCGAGTTCACACTTGTGCCGGAATCCTCGTCGACAGTCGTCGGACCGTTCAGCAGCCTGAGCCCTGTTGCGATGACGCCCGAGGACTTCCGCCGCCTTGCGCTCCGTCTTCCCGAAGCCGCCGAAGGCGCTCATATGGGGCACGCCGATTTTCGCGTGCGTGGACGAATCTTCGCGACGCTCGGCTGGCCGGACGACGCGTGGGCGATGGTCAAGCTGACGCCCGGGGAGCAGGCTCTGTTCGTCGAGGTGGAGCCGGCTGCCTTCGAGCCGGTGCCCGGCGGCTGGGGACGGCGTGGCAGTACGCAGGTCCGCCTCGAGGCAGTCGAACCGGTCACCGTGCGGAGTGCGCTTGTCACCGCATGGCGCCGCGTGGCGCCGAAGAAGCTTGCCGGCAGAGCGGGCGGGGCTTCGCGCCCAGCAACTCGACCCGGCTGACGATCGCCTGGCGATCCGGCAGTCGCTAGAGCAAAGTCCGTTCTGATTGAATCGGGGCCTTTGCTCTAGCTCTTTGATTCTTCGCATTTGCCGGGCAGCTAGATCGCCTCCGGGATCGCGACGCCATACTTTTTCGCCCACGGCGCCAGGCGATCCATGATACCGGGATAGAGCGCCAGGCCGTGGTGAAGCGCCTCGCGCTTTCGGGCCAGCGCTCGCTCGCCGGGCAGCCGCACCTTTTCGACGCCCGGCGCCGGCCGTGATGCGTGGCAGAGCGAGACCAGCGTGCCGGTCTCGCGGACGAACGCTGCCCGGCCCGCGAAGGCGTCGGGCTCGAAGACCTGGACGAAGACCGCCGCCCCCCAGACGTCCGGCTTGGCCGACCGGCCGTCGCCGGACAGGCCCTGGCTCAACGCTTCCACGATCAGCGCCATGCCGTAACCCTTGTGGCCATGGTCGTGGCCGCCGGTCGGCAACAGCGATCCCTTGGGCTCGTCGAACAGCACCCGCGGATCGCCGGTCGGATTGCCGGCATGGTCCTGCGCCCAGCGGCCAGGGAAGTTCTCGCCGGCGGCCTTCAACCGGCCGGCCATCCCGTTGGTGGTGATCGAGGCGCTCATGTCGATCAGGATGGGATCGCCGTCGGTCGGAATGCCGGCGGCAAACGGATCGGGCGTGAACACCGGGTCGAGGCCGCCGAACGGGGCAACGGTGGCGACCGAGGGATCGGAACAGGCAAGCAGGATCACCTGGCCGCGGTTGGTCGCCCGGGCGAGATGGGCGGCGAGGCAGGCGATGTGATGCGCCTCGCGTATCGACACGGTCGCCGCTCCGTAGAGACGGGCGCGTTCCGAGGCGCTGTCGATCGCCTTGGCGGTAACCCAGACGCCCGACAACCGGCGGCCGTTCCAGACTTGCACGGCCTTGTGGTCGGAGAGGATCTCCGGCTCGCCGGTCGCCCGCATGTGCCCAGCCTCGAGTTCCTCCAGATAGTCCGACGCGAGGTGCACCCCGTGGGTGTCATGGCCCAGCAGGTCGGCCTCGACCAGGATCTCGGCGACGATCCGAGGCTTGTCCGCGTCCATGCCGGCGGCGGCAAACAGGGCGGCAACGAATTGGATCAGATCGTCAGGATTGTAGCGGGTCATCTGTGCTCCTCGGGCAGGATCAGATCAAGTCGGCGCCGACCACGTCGATCACCGCGCGCCCACCTTCCCAGATCATGGCGAACGCCACCCAGGCGATGAGGATGAGGCCGAGATAGGATATCCAGCGATGGCAATTCAACAACCGCGCGATCAGCGTCGCCGCCACCCCCATCAGCGCGACCGAAAGCGCCAGTCCGATGATCAGCACCCAGAGATGATGACGGGCGGTGCCGGCCACCGCGAGCACGTTGTCGAGCGACATGGAAACGTCGGCGACGACGATCTGGACCAGCGCCTGCCGCAGGGTCTTGCCGGGCATCGCACCGACGGCCTTGAGACCCGGGGAACCGGCGACCGGCCGGGCGTGGAGCTTGCTTTCGACCTCGCCGTCGAGGGGATCGGCACCGAGGGCGGCGGCACTGAAACCGCCGGATCTCAGCTCACGCCATAGCTTCCAGGCCACCCAGAGGAGCAGCAGGCCGCCGGCAAGCACCAGGCCGATGACATTGAGAAGCTCCGCCGTGAACACGGCGAAGATGATGCGCAGCACCGCCGCCGCGGCGATGCCGAAGATGATCGCCTTCTTGCGAAGCGCGATCGGCAGCCCCGCCGCTGCCATGCCCACCACCACCGCGTTGTCACCGGCAAGCACCAGGTCGATGACGATGACGGTGACCAGCGCGGTGAGCTCGGAGTGCATCAGTCCCTGAGGTGTTCACGCCTCCGGCTCAGGAGGGAACCGGAGCATTGGCGGCGATCAGCTTTTCGTTCTTGAGGTCGCTCCACAGCGAGCCCGGAATCTCGGCACCCCACCAATCCAGAATCTGGTTCAGTTCCTCCACCGAGCGGGGGCCGGGTATGACGCTCGACACCGCCGCGTGGGCAAGCGGGAATCGCAGCGCCGCCGCCGCCAAGGGAACGTCGTGCGCATCGCAGACACGAGCGATCGCCTTGGCCCGCGTCATCACCCCCTCCGGCGCCTGGACATAGTTCCAGGTTTCGCGGCCGGCGAGAATGCCCGAGTTGAACGGACCGCCGACCACGATGGTGGCGCCATGTTTCTCGACCGCCGGGAGCAGCGTCTCGAGCGGATCCTGCTCGAGGAGCGTATAGCGGCCGGCAAGCAGGAAGCAGTCCCATTGGGCGTGCGCCAGGGCGTCGGCGATCGGTTGCGCCTGATTGACCCCGAGGCCGATCGCCTTGACATCGCCGCTCCGCCGCAACGCGTCGAGCGCCTTGGCGGCGCCTTCCATCGCCGCGGCGTGCATCTTCGGCTGAACTTCGGGACCGTGAGTGAAAACGTCGATGTCGTGGATATAGAGGATGTCGATGTGGTTGAGGCCGAGGCGTTGCAGGCTGTCCTCGTAGGAGCGCATCACCCCGTCGTAGCTGTAGTCGAAATAGGGTTCGAACGGCAGCGGCTGGCGCCAGGCATCGTCGGGGTCTTGCGGTCCCTTGCGCGGCCGCAGCCGCCGCCCGACCTTGGTGGACAGCACCCAGCCGTCCTCCCCGCGCAACGCATCGCCGACCACCCGCTCCGAGCGGCCGTAGCCGTAAAAGGGCGCCGTATCGAAATAGCGGACACCGGAATCGTAGGCTTCGAAAACGAGGATCTTCGCATCGGCGTCCGTCAGATGCGCGAGGTTACCGCCGAGGGTAGCGCCGCCGAGACCGAGGGTGGTCACCTCGAGGGACGTCTGGCCGAGCCGCCGGGTTTCGAATTTCATTCGTGTTCCCCCCTATCCTTTTTCTCGTCGTGGGATGGATGCCGGCCGCTTGATACATGAGTATCACGCGGGTGGGGCGCTAGATGGCGCAGGCAGAAAAAATCCTTGCCCGCGGCCGTGCGGGTCGCGGGCGAGGGCCTACAGATGACGTCAGATCAGGCGATACACCAGCCCAGATAGCGCTGGCCGAAGATATTGGTTCGCCAGCAGCGGTAGGTGTTCTTGCCGATGACATAGCCCGCCGCCGCGCCGGCCGCTCCGCCGATGATCGCCCCCCCGACGGTCTTGCTGGCGATGGCGCCGACCGTCGCGCCCGCCGCTCCGCCGATCAGCGCTCCGCGCTGAGCGCGCGTATCCATGCAGCCCGAAAGTGCTGCGGCGCCCAGCATGCACGCCAAGGCGGCTGTTGCTGCCTTCATGGTCCAGCCCTCCAATTCCATCCGGTCCCGCGCAACGGCACGAATCCGCGATGCCGATTGTAACGAAACAATGCCCACCAGTAGCGCAAAGTTGGGCGCGGCGGAATTGCCGATCTGTCGACCGGTTTCTTTTTCGTTCAACCGGCCCGGCCGGCCGCCCGCGCCAGGGAGGACTGAGCAACCTTCAACCGCTTGCGAAGTTCGGAGGCGATGGTGACCGCAAGCCCGACGAAGAGCACCCACCACGCTGGGCGGATCGAGAAGGAGAAGTCGAGATTGGCGAGAAGCACGCGCTCCGCCGAGACGCCCGTGGCGATGCCGTACCAGGCCGCCTCGGTCAGGGCGGTCAGCACCGCCGCCGCGACGGACAACGAAAGCAGCGGCACCAGCCCCTCCTTGTAGCCGCGCTTGGCCATGATCCGATAGCCCATCAGCCAGAAGAAGAAGCCGGACATCAGCACCGGCTGGGTCACGTCGATCTTCGACTGCATATAGTAGTGGAGGATGGCGAGCGGCGCGATGAAGTAGATCAGCTTGTGGAGCCGGTTCCAGCGGATGGCGCCGAGGCGCTTGATCATCCCGTCGGTCGAGGTGACGCCAAGGGCGATCAGCCCGAGGATCGCCGTGAAGCCGATGATGAGATAGATGCGGTGCACGATCTCGCTGACCACGAAACCGAGATCAAGGTGGGAATCGAAGATGTAGAGCGTGAAGTGGAGGAGGATGTAGGAGAGCGCCGACAGGCCGAGGATGCGGCGGACCTGGATCAGCTTCGACCATTCGAACAGCCGGCGCGCCGGGGTCACCGCCAGGGTGATCAGCAGGAGGTAGATGGTCCAGTCGCCGACGAAGTGAATCGCCTCGATGAAGGGCCGCGGACCAAGAGCCGCAGGCTGGGGGATCGGGCTGGTGGTCAGCGACCGGTAGAAGAGCCACAGCGCCGGCAGGGTGACGAGCACCAGGGTCGTCGCCTTGAGCGGCGCGAACCGACCCGCCTTGTCGTTCCAGGGTAGTTTCTGGGCGATGGTTTTCGTCTGGGCCACGTCTCGGTTCCTCAGAGGCGCATATCGGTCGACGGTCCGCGTGTCGCAACCCTGATACGCCGACTGTAGCATCACAGTCACGTCACGTGTTCGTCAGGCTTTTCGGCCAAATAGCTGGCTTTCCCGTGAAGACGGGTGTGAGCCGAGGGAGCCCGCGGGGGATCGACCCGACGGTGGCGCTAACCGGGGAGCCCGTCATCGAACATGCGGCGGAGAAACTGCTTCGGCCGGTATTTGAACGCGCGCCAGAGGTAGTAGCGCCGCTTCCACCCGTCGTTGTTGTTGGCGGCGAAGCGGGCCGCGTGGATCTCCATATTGTACAACTGAACCCGCGTGAACTTCGGCCCGTAGCGGGTGTAGAGGACACGATGCTTGTCGAAAATACGGGCGTGGCAGGCCCGCACCTGGTCGGCGTCGCGGCCGATATCGGACTTGCGATAGACGCAGAGGCTGTCGGCGGTCGCCGGCATGTGGAGCCTGCCGCCCTTCAAGAGAAAGCGCAGGCAGAAATCGAGGTCCTGCAGTCGGGGTAGCGTCTCGTCGAACCACCCGACGTCCCGGAAGGCCCGTGACGGGCCGAGCACCGTCCAGAGATAGGCGCGCAGGTCCTTGCCGCGCAGAAGGGCCATCACCTGATCCTGCTCGGTGTCCTGGTAGCGCCGCTCCACGGCGTGCCCCGCCCACTGCCAATCGAAGTTGCAGGTGATCCAAAACGGCTCCGCGCTCTCCGGCCCGCCGAGGGCGGCCGCCTTGTCCATCTGCGCGGCGATTTTTCCGGGGTACCATTCGTCGCCGGCGTCGATCCACGCCGCATAGGGACTCTCGATGGCGTCGAGGAGAACGTTTCTGGTGAACGGCCGACCTTTGTTGACGTGGTTCTCGATGAGGATGACGGGCCGCTCGCGCGCCCCCACCAGCGCGCGAAGACGGGACACCGCCTCCGGTTCGGACCCGTCATCGGCGATCACGATGCGGAAGGCTCCGTCCCAACCCTGGGCATCGACCGACGCGAGGGTGATCGCCAGATCGTCGACGGCGTTGTAGTGCGGGATCAGGACGTCGATCGCCGGCTTATGGTCGCCCGGGGCCGCTGCATCGCCCGATGAGTTCGACCCAGGCATTGGCGAAGTGCTCCTCGGTGAAGGTCGCAACGCTGGCGGGGCCATTGTCGCCAAGCCGCCGGCGCAGATCCGGATCGACGATCAGTTTCTCCAGCGCGGCCGCCAGCGACGTCGCTCCGCCTGCCCGGTCGACCATCAGGCCGTTGACGCCGTCGACGACGAACTGGTTCACACCCGGGCAGTCGGCGAAAGCAACGACCGGCATCTTTAGCGCCAGGGCTTCCGCAGGAGCAAGGCCGAATCCCTCGAACTCGGCCGGGTGGCAGAAGATCGCGGTGCGGCTGTATTCCTCACCGAGATCAGAGCGATGCCCGGCGAGCTTGAACGAATTCTTCAGCCCCAGCGCTTCTGCCTGCGCGACGAGCTTGCCCTTCTGCGGGCCCTCCCCATAAATCACCACCTGCCAGTCAGGGTATTTGGCGACCAGCATCGACCATGCGTCGAGCAGAATCGCATAGTTCTTGACCGGCGAGAGCCGCCCCACCGCAAGGATGACCTTGTCCCGTTTCTCCCGCGGCTGGTGCCGCAGCACCTCGTTCGACACGTAGTTGGGGATGACGACGATTCTGTTCTGAAGGTGCTGCGGAAACCAGGTTCCGAATTCGGCGAAGATCACGTGGATGGCGGCGGCATGGCGGAGCGCCTTCAGCCTGAGCTTGCGGTCGTGCGGATTGGAGCTCCAGCGCTTCGGATCGAGATAGTCGCGGGCGGGCACATTGTGATTGGTGGGGATGACCTTGACATCGGTGCCGGCCCCGGCCAGCAACGCAGGAGTATTGGCCGGCGGCAGGAAGCTGATCGCCACATCCGGTCTGGCGTGGCGGAAATAGTCGCGAAGCAGGGAAACGACCGGGTCCTTCTTCAGATGCCATTCGGCCATGTTCCGCAGCCAATCCGGCAAGCGCCTGGAGGTCAGCCATTTGAGCGGCCGCCGGCGCGGCAGCGAGTATCTCGGGAACAGGTTGATCAGCTCGACCCGCCGATCGAGCGGATAGAACGGCCGGCCGTCCTGTTCCTCGAAATGGATGCAGGTGACCTCATAACCCCGCGCAATGAGCATATTGGCGAGCTCGATGAAGATGCGCTCCGCCCCACCACTGCGAGCCACCAGATTGGCGATGATCAATGCGACGTGCTTCATCGGCCGTCGGAAGCGATCCGGTCCAGACGCGACAGAGCGAGCCGAATCCTGATCCGTCTTCATTCAAAGGCCGGCAAGATCCGGGCGCCCGACGCGGGCATCACAAGAAGATTTCTGCGGTCAACTCCGCGAAACGGCGCGCCGACATGCCTTTGTATTCCTCGCTGTCCTCGATCGGGGCGGTCGCCAGGGACGGAAACACGGGCGGCGGGCGATCACTCAGAAAGTCACGACGCAGTCTCTCGTTCTCCTCGTCGAAGGAGGCGTAAAACGCTTCCATGTCGTGGCGGGATACCCAGTCGACATGGTTGCGCAATCCGCCCTTCTTTGCGCGCTTCTCGAGCTTCTCCACCACGGCTTCCAGTCGCCCCTTGCCGACCTTGGTTGCGTTCAGCAGACGTTTGTACTCGACCAGCTCCAGCGGCAAAGACAGGTTCTCCGCCGCGTTCCGCGGAGCGTCGGACACCGCGACCCCCAGATGGCCGAAGAAAGCATCGATAAGGCCGTGCTGCTGGATATCTTCGTAGATCAGCACGTCGACCTTTCCGAACACGTTCTTGAATATCGACAACTGCCGATGGTACTCGAACTCATACCGTTCATCGACGAGGAATTGACGAAAGCTCAAGGAATATTTTCCGGACTTGACCTTCTGCTGATAGAGCGACCGCGCAAAGCTGTCCTGGCGGCGGAGGACGACGAGGATGGTGACGTCATCGAGGCCGATGATGTCCTTTAGCCGTCTGACATAGGCTTCGCGCCGCGCCCAGTAGTCACCGTTTTCCGGCAACACATGCCGGTAGATCGGCTCGGCGCTGAGGAGGACCGTCTCGCCCGACCGGACCCGATTCCGGATGAGCTCGGCGAACCGCTTGGCGTCATCGAGGGACATTCGCTTCCCGATGCCGGCGATCGCGTGCGCGAAGTCATGATGGCCGCGGTAGTGGCCGCGCAGCCCGATTTCCGCGTAGGACGGATACCAGAGGCCGCGCCGCGCCAGCGTTTTCCGATGCTCGGCGGCAAATCGCTGGATGGCGGTGGTTCCCGTCTTGTGGGTGCCGATATGGACGACCAGTGTCATGGTGGGGCAAGCGCCGCGTCGGGTGGAGGGTCTCGGCTGACGGGCGCGGAGGCGGTCAGACGCGGCCCGAAAAATCCAACATGGAAGTCATTCGTCGAGTGGATATCATGCGGCACTCCGGCTCCTCAAGGCGGGCACGACGATGGCCTTTGATCTCATTTTGAAGAACGGCCGGGTTCTCGACCCGTCGCAAGGCCTGGATGCCGTCACCGACGTCGCATTCGCCGGCGGCCGCGTCGCCGCCCTCGGTGACGATCTCGCTCCCGACCGCCACACCGATATCCGCGACGTCTCGGGCCGAATCGTCGCGCCGGGCTTCATCGACCTCCACACCCACGTCTATTGGGGCGGCACCTCGCTTGGCGTCGACGCCGGCGAGATCGCCCGCCGCAGCGGCGTCACCACCTTCGTCGACACCGGTAGCGCCGGCGCCGGCAACTTCGCCGGCTTCCGCAAGCATGTGATCGAGCCGAGCGAACCGCGTATCCTTGCCTATCTCCACGTCTCCTTCGCCGGGATTTTCGCCTTCTCGAGGACCATCATGGTCGGCGAGAGCAGCGACCTTCGGCTGATGAGCCCGGCCGACGCGGTCGAGGTGGTCAAGGCAAACCGCGACGTCATCGTCGGCATCAAGGTAAGGGTCGGCCGCAACGCCGGCGGGGCGTCCGGCCTGGCTCCCCTCGACATCGCGCTCGACGTTGCCGAGGAGACCGGCCTGCCGCTGATGGCCCATATCGACGAGCCGCCGCCGACCTATGACGAGGTGCTGGCCCGGCTGAGGCCGGACGACATCCTCACCCACGCCTTCCGGCCGTTTCCCAACACTCCGGTCAGCGGCCAGGGGGCGGTCAAGCCGTCGGTGATCGCGGCGCGCGAACGCGGCGTCCGTTTCGACATCGGACACGGCATGGGCTCCTTCGCCTTCGCTACGGCGCGAGCGATGCTCGCTGGCGGCTTCCTGCCCGATACCATCTCCTCCGATGTCCATAAGTTGTCGGCCGAGGGCCCGGCCTTCGACCAGGCGGTTACGCTGTCGAAGTTTCTCTGCCTCGGCGTTCCGCTCCCCGAGGTGATCCGGGCGACGACGGTGAACGCGGCGGCCATCCTGAGGCGCGAGGACCTCGGCACCCTTCGTCCCGGCGCGACCGGCGACGCGACGGTCTTCACGGTGGAAAAGGGCAAATTCGATTATCTCGACGTGGTCGGCGAGGTGCTGACCGGCGCGGAGAAGATTGTCGCCAAGGGAATTGTCCTCGGCGGCCGCTGGTGGCATCCGGACTGAACGGCTCTTCACAGGCTCGCCAGCCGGTCGAGGGCGCCTTGCAGGATGTACGCCGCGGCCATCTTGTCGACCACCTCGCCGCGCCGCTTGCGGCTGGCGTCGGCCTCCAGCAACGTCCGGGTGACCGCCGCCGTCGACAGCCGCTCGTCCCAGAATGCGATCGGCAGGTCGGTGAACCGCGTCAGATTGCGCGCGAAGGCGCGCGTTGCCTGGGCGCGCGGTCCTTCCGACCCGTCCATGTTGACGGGCAGGCCGAGAACCAGCCCGACCGGCTGACGGTCGGCGACCCGTTTCATCAACTCCCCCACATCGGCGGTGAATTTCGTCCGCCGGATCACGACCAAGGGTGTGGCGATCCGGCGGCGAGGATCGGAGGTCGCCAGACCAATGGTCTTGGTGCCGAGGTCGAGGCCGATCAGCCGTCCGACCGGCGGGATCGCGGCGGCAAGCTCTTCAAGGGAGCGAGGTGGCTCTGATTTCGCCATGGCGCTCTATTATCGTGGCCCTCGCCGATTGTCGTCGCCCGATCGCTCAGGGACCGGGCGGGCGGGAAAACAACAACAGGGAGGATGCTGTGAAGCTCACTTGGTTCGGCCATTCGGCCTTTCGTATCGATATCGACGGGGCGGCGATCATGATCGACCCGTTCCTTGCCAATCCGACGTTCGAGGGTCACCACCCGACCGCCTATGGCGGCGCGACCCATGTGGTGCTGACCCACGGTCACGACGACCACATCGGCTCGACCGTCGAAATCTGCAAGGCTACCGGGGCGACGCTCATCGCCAATTTCGAGATCTGCAACCACCTTGCGGAGATGGGCGTCGAGAACTGCAGCCCGATGAACACCGGCGGCCGGATCGACTATGGCGCCTTTGACGTCGCTTTCGTCCCGGCCTGGCATTCTTCGGGCACGGTGATCGACGGCAGGTCGATCTATCTCGGCAATCCGTGCGGCGTTGTCATTACCGCGCGGGGAGAGAAGCCCCTCCTCCACATGGGCGATACCGACATCTTCTCGGACATGGCGCTGATCAACGAAATCTACGCGCCGAAGATCGGCATCGTGCCGATCGGCGACCGCTTCACCATGGGGCCGAAACTGGCTGCCATGGCGTGCCGGCGTTTCTTCGACTTCGAAACGGTGATCCCCTGCCACTTCGAGACTTTCTCCGCGCTGCACGGAACCTCGGATGCGTTCATTGCCCTCATGGCGGGTACGAACGCCAAAGTTCTCGTTCCGAAGCGCGGAGTGGCGGTGGAGTTGTAGGGGGCGGATCGGACGGTCCGCCGGCGACCGGATCAGCCGCGATATTGCTGGATGCGCGTGGTCCTCAGACCGGCGAGGCCGTGCTCGTCGATCGACTGTTGCCAGGAAAGGAATTCCTCGACGGTCAAGGTGTACCGACTGCAGGCCTCTTCCAGGCTGAGCAGCCCGCCGCGGACCGCGGCGACCACCTCCGCCTTGCGGCGGATCACCCAGCGTTTTGTGTCGCGCGGCGGCAGATCGGCGATGGTCAGCGGACTTCCATCAGGGCCGATAACATACTTGACGCGCGGACGAACCTGATCGGTCATTCTACTCTCACACTCATCCTGACCCGTCCAGCCGACGAGACTAGGTCGTTGGCTTTAAAAATTGGCTAAGTGTCCGGCAACAAATCGGTAAGATTTGTAGAGGCTTGGCCTCACCGCCCCGGCACGGAGCCGGCCTGACGCCTTGAAGATGGCGCGATCGCGCCTATAGTCCGGTATCGTTGAACAAGGCGCGGGCGGCCAAAAACCTCCGCCAAAGCAAAGTCTTTATGCGCGCAAGCCTTGACCTTCCCGGCAGTCCCGAGCGGACCCGCGTCGTTGTCGCGATGTCCGGCGGCGTCGATTCTTCGGTCGTCGCCGGGCTGCTCAAGACCGCCGGTTACGACGTGGTCGGCGTGACCCTGCAGCTCTACGACCACGGGGAAGCGACGCACCGCAAGGGCGCCTGCTGCGCCGGCCAGGACATCCACGACGCCCGCCACGTCGCCGAAACGCTGGGGATTCCCCACTACGTCCTCGACTATGAGGAACGCTTCCGCACGGCCGTCATCGACGCCTTCGCCGACAGCTATGTTGCCGGCGAGACCCCGGTGCCGTGCGTCGCCTGCAATCAGACCGTGAAGTTCGCCGATTTGCTGGAGACCGCCAGGCAACTCGGCGCCGACGCGCTGGCAACCGGCCACTATGTCCGCTCCGAGCGGCGCGCTGGAGGGCGGGCGCTCTACCGGCCGGTCGACCTCGACCGTGACCAGAGCTATTTCCTCTTCGCCACGACCCGGCCGCAGCTCGATTTCCTGCGCTTTCCGCTCGGCACCATGACCAAGGCCGAGACCCGCGCCGCCGCGCATGAACTGGCCTTACCGGTCGCCGAGAAGTCGGACAGTCAGGACATCTGCTTCGTGCCGAGCGGCCGCTACGCCGACGTGATCCGCAAGCTGAAGCCCGGCGCCTCCGAAGCCGGCGACATCGTTCACATCGACGGTCGCGTGCTCGGCCGCCATCAGGGCATCATCGACTTCACCATCGGCCAGCGCCGCGGCATCGGCGTCGCCCTCGGCGAACCGCTCTACGTGGTTCATCTCGATCCGGCCGGCCATCGCGTCATCGTCGGCCCGCGTGGCGCGCTCGCCACCCGCCGGCTTCACCTGCGCGCCGTCAACTGGCTCGGCGACACGCCGCTCACCGAGTTGCCTCGCGACGGCATCGACGTTTACGCCCGGGTCCGCTCGACCCGTCCGCCGGCCCCCGCTCGGCTGGTGGCCGACGGGGAACGTGTGCACGTGGACCTGTCGGCCGAGGAAGCCGGGGTCGCACCGGGCCAGGCTTGCGTGCTCTATGATGCGGACGGCGATGGCGCCCGCGTGCTCGGCGGCGGCTGGATCGAGCGATCCGAGCACGACGCCAAGGCGGAACGTGCCTTGCAGAAGCTGGTCAACCCGGATAAGGCCGTCGCCGCGCTGTAGGGGGGGATATGGCCAAACCCATGGGTGGTTCCGGAAAGTCGGCGGTCGCCAGGGCGAGCGGAGCGACACTGGCCAGCATCGACGGCTCCCACGTCGTTGCCGCCTATGCCCGCTGGGCGCCGACCTACGACAAGTGGTTCGGCGCCCTGACGACGCGGGCCCGCCGGACCGGGGTTGCCGAGATCAACAAGCTGCCGCCGGCCCGGGTGCTCGAACTCGGTGTCGGTACCGGCATCTCCCTGCCGGACTACGACCGCAAGCACCGCATCGTCGGCATCGATCTCAGCCGGGACATGCTCGACATCGCCCGCAAGCGGGTGGCCGACAGGAAGCTCGATCAGGTCGAGTCGCTTCAGGAGATGGATGCCGGGAACCTCGCCTTCGAGGACGGCTCCTTTGATGCCGCCACGGCCATGTTCGTGGTCTCCGTGGTTCCCGACCCCGACCGGGTGCTGGCCGAGATGGTCCGGGTGGTGAGACCCGGCGGCCGCGTGGTTCTCGTCAATCACTTCTCGGTCGACAAGGGCCCCCGCGCCTGGGTCGAGCGGTGGATGTCCCGTTTTTCCGCCAAGCTCGGCTGGCGCCCCACATTCCCGATCGAGCTGATGCTCGGCCGGCCGGGTCTAACGCTGGTCGAGAGAAGAAGCGTGATGAGCTTCGAGCTCTTCACCATGCTGGTCTTTGATCGGGTCTGACCGCTCTCGGCGTCAGTGGATCTCCGGCTCGGGGGTCGGCGCCGTCCCCTCCAGGAAATCGAAGTCGCAACCCTTGTCGGCCTGCTGGATGTGGTCGGCATAGAGCCGGTTGTAGCCGCGCAGATAGGTGCGGTCCGGCGGGCTCCACTCCGCCAGCCGACGGGCGATCTCGGCTTCCCGTACCTCGAGCTGCAAAGAGCGCTTGTCGACATCGACCGTGATCAGGTCGCCGTTCCGCACCGCCGCCAGCGGGCCGCCGACATAGGATTCCGGCGCCACGTGGAGGATGCAGGCGCCGTAGCTGGTGCCGCTCATCCGGCCGTCGGAGATCCGCAGCATGTCGCGGATCCCCTGCTTCAAGAGCTTCTTCGGGATCGGCAACATGCCCCATTCCGGCATGCCCGGACCGCCGACCGGCCCGGCGTTCTGCAGGACGAGCACGTGGTTCGGCGTCACGTCGAGATCGTCGCGGTCGATCATTGACGCCATCTCGTTGTAGTCGCGGAAAACCACCGCCGGGCCCGAATGCTTGAGGAGCCGGGGGTCGGCCGCCGCCGGTTTCATCACCGCGCCGCCCGGAGCGAGGTTGCCGCGCAGCACCGCCAGCCCCAGCGACGAAGACACCGGGCTGTCGAGCGGCCGGATGACGTCGGTATTGTAGACCTCCGCCCCCGCGATCGACGCCCCGAGATCGGCCCCCGTCACGGTCATCGCCGACAGGTCGAGCTTATCGCCAAGCATGGCGAGCAGCGCCCGCATGCCGCCGGCATAGTAGAAATCCTCCATGAGGAATTCACCGGACGGGCGGATGTTGGCGAGCACCGGCACCTGGCGGGCAACCCGGTCGAAATCGTCGAGGTCGAGCTCGATGCCGGCGCGGGCCGCCATGGCGATGAGGTGAATGACCGCGTTGGTCGACCCGGCCAGCGCCATTTGCGCGACCAGCGCGTTTTCGAAGGAGGCGCGGCTGAGGATGTCCGACGGCTTGAGGTCCTCGCGGATCATCTCGACAATCCGCCGGCCGCAGGCCGTCGCCATGCGTGAATGGGCCGAATCGGCGGCGGGTATCGACGAAGCACCGGGCAGCGTGAAACCGAGCGTCTCGACCAGCGACGTCATCGTCGAGGCGGTGCCCATCGTCATGCAGGTGCCGAAGCTTCGGGCGATGCCGGCTTCCATCGCCCGCCATTCGTCGTCGGAGATCGTGCCGGCCTGTTTTTCGGCCCAGTACTTCCACACGTCGCTGCCCGAGCCGAGCACTTGTCCCTTGTAGTTGCCGCGCAGCATCGGTCCGGCGGGCATGAGGATCGCCGGCAGGTCCATGCTGATCGCGCCGAGCAGCGTGCCCGGATTGGTCTTGTCGCAGCCGGCCATCAGCACGGCACCGTCGACCGGGTGCGACCGAAGCAGCTCCTCGACCTCGAGGGCGAGCAGGTTGCGATAGAGCATGGTCGTCGGCTTGACCACGCTCTCCGAGAGCGACAAAGCCGGCAGCTCCACCGGAAAGCCGCCCGCTTCCCACACCCCGCGCTTCACCTCTTCGGCGCGGGTGCGGAAATGAGCGTGGCAGGGCTGCAGGTCGGACCATGTGTTGATGATGGCAACGACCGGCTTGCCGATGAAATCCTCATAGGCATAGCCCATCTGCAACGTGCGGGACCGATGGCCGAAGGAGCGGAGATCGCTCGCCTCGAACCAGCGCGCGCTGCGCAGCCCAGTGTGCTTCTTGCCGTTGCTCATTGCCGTCTTCGCCCGGTCAGGAACTGCTCGACATCCGCCAGATGTTAACGCCGCCGTCGGTGGCCAGCTTGTCGATCCCGACAAGTTCTTCCGCGCTGAAGGTCGGATTGTCGAGCCCCTTGACCAGATCGGCGATCTGTTCGGGCCGGCTCGCCCCGATCAGCGCGGAGGTGACTCGCGGGTCGCGCAGCACCCAGGCAATCGCCATCTGCGCCAGCGACTGGCCGCGCCGCTTGGCGATCGCGTTCAGCCCGCGGATCGCGTTGAGGTTCTCCTGGCTGAGAAAGCCCGGGCGCCAGGAGTCGGCGCCCCTTGCGGCGCGGCTTTGTTCGGGGATGCCGTCCAGGTACTTGTCGGTAAGCAGCCCCTGGGCAAGCGGCGAGAAACAGATACAGCCGATCCCCTCCTCCTCCAGCGTGTCGAGCAAAGCATCGGCCTCGATCCATCGATTGAGCATCGAGTAGCTCGGCTGATGGATGAGGCAGGGCGTGCCGAGATCGCGCAGGATCGCTGCCGCCGCTGCCGTCCGCTTTGAGTTGTAGGAGGAGATGCCGGCATAGAGGGCCTTGCCCTGGCGCACGGCGGTGTCGAGCGCGCCCATCGTCTCTTCCAGCGGCGTGCGCGGATCGACGCGATGCGAATAGAAAATGTCGACGTAGTCGAGCCCCATGCGCTTGAGGCTCTGATCGAGGCTGGAGAGCAGGTATTTCCGGCTCCCCCATTCGCCGTAGGGGCCCGGCCACATCAGGTAGCCGGCCTTGGTCGAGACGACCAGTTCGTCGCGATAACCGCGGAAATCCGTTTTGAGGATGTCGCCGAAATGCTCCTCGGCGGAGCCCGGCGGCGGGCCGTAATTGTTGGCGAGGTCGAAATGGGTGATGCCGAGATCGAAGGCGGTCCGGCATATCTGCCGCGCTCGTTCCGGCAGGGCGTTGTGGCCGAAATTATGCCAAAGACCCAATGAGATTTCCGGCAGTTGCAGGCCGCTTCGCCCCGTATAGCGATACTTGATCCTGTCGTATCGTTCAGCCGACGGCAGATATGTCATGCGTCCCCCGGTGCAACCGACGCGGCGTTCCCTTCACGCCGCCTGTCGGCGCGCATATCGCGCGTTTTCCTCGTAAAGAGCCTTGGCGGCTTCGGCAACCGTGGCCATCCGGCCGGCCTCGAGATTGGCGAGATAGGGCTGCAGCGGGCCGGTATCGGCGAGCCCGGCAAGCCGCACCGCCTCATGCAGGACGGCGATGGGCGAATAGGCGTCGCGCTGGTCCTCAAACGGCAGGAAGCGGGCGCGGAGGGATTCGGCGCGCGCGGTGTCGCCGGCCTTGAGGGCCCGGAGGATCGCCATCGACAGGTGCGGCGCGATGGCGACCGACCCGGAGGTAAAGCCGGCGAGGCCGAACCTGGTGAGATGGACGACCGCCGGCCGCTCGCCGATGCCGCTGACCAAACGCTCGGTGCCCATCGCAGCGACGATGTCGGCAAGATAGCGGTCTTCCGCCGGATTCTTGCGCTCCACCGCGTATTTGACCGTGCAGACGACGCCGTCGGCGAGGAGCGCGGCGAGGTCGGGCGGCGCGATGTAGTTCTCCGCCCGGAGATACGCGGTGATCGGCCGGCCGAACGTCTCGGCGAGGCGGCGGAAGCCGGTCGCAACCCCGGCCGGCCGCGTCGGCGCGGCCATGGGCAAGGCCATAACCGTCGGAAACTCATAGTCTTTCAGGATCGCCACCTGATCCAGCGCCTTGCCGAAATCGGGACCGATCGAGGGGATCATCCAGGCGCCGGGCGGCGCGATCTCGGCCATCAGGTCGAGGACCCGCGGCAACTCGGCGAGGCCGAGATGGTAGAAGTTGGCGTTGCCGCCATAGAGGAAGGTCGACACGCCCCCCTCCGCCATCCAATTGATAAGTTTACGGTTTTCCTCGATGCTCGGCGAGCCGTCGGCGGCTCGGGCGAGCGGCGGCACCGCGATCACCGATCGCGTCAGATCGGCTGGAGTGACTGCATCCGTCTTCATGGCGGCAAGGCTCGTTCGGTGGGCGGGAGCCTCCGGACGTTAACGGACAACCCCTCGGACGACAACAGACGCCCTTTGAAACAGGCTGGGACGGCGGCGGCCGCTGCCGTCTCACCCACCGTCTCATCCGAGAGGCTTTCCCCCTTGTTGACCCTCGCCGACACCTCGCTGATAAGGGGGCCTTTCCAGACATCGGGCCGCCATCGCCGCCCGCGCTTCAGGGGGGATCATGGGCTCGCTGTTCGATCTGACCGGACAACTCGCTTTGGTGACCGGCTCGAGCAAGGGGATCGGGCTGGCCTTCGCCGAGGCGCTGGCCGAAGCCGGCGCCGCGGTCGTCCTCAACGCCCGCAATGCCGAAGAACTCGAAGCGACCCGGGCAAGGCTCGCCGAGGCCGGCCACACGGTCCACGCCTTTGCCTTCGACGTCACCGACAGCGCCGCGGTCATGGCGAATGTCGCGCGGATCGAGAGCGAGGTCGGCCCGATCGACATCCTCTTCAACAATGCCGGCATGCAATATCGCGCGCCGCTCGAGGATTTTCCGGAAGAGGCCTGGCGGCGGATCATGGCCACCAATCTCGACAGCGTCTTCTATGTCGGGCAGGCGGTCGCCAAGCAGATGATCCCGCGCGGCCGTGGTAGAATCGTCAACACCTGCTCGGTCGGCAGCGAGATCGCCCGCGTCACCATCGCCCCCTATACGACGTCGAAGGGCGCGGTGAAGATGCTGACCAAGGCGATGTGCGTCGACTGGGCGAAGCACGGCCTGCAGGTCAACGGCATCGGTCCCGGCTACTTCAAGACCACGCTGAACCGGGCGCTCTACGAGAACCCGGAGTTCGACGCCTGGGTGAAGCAGCGCACGCCGGCCGGCCGCTGGGGCACGCTCGACGAACTGAAGGGCGTCGCCGTCTTCCTCGCCTCCGACGCAGCGAGCTTTGTCAACGGCCAGGTCGTCTATGTGGACGGCGGCCTGGTCAGCGCTCTCTGACCGGTGATCCGTCTCGCTCGGCGCTACCGGGCCGGGCGCGGGCGGTCGCCCGGCAGCTCTCAGGCGAACACGATGAAGTCGCCGTGGTGGAGGTGGAGGCCCTTGTCGAGTTCGGCGAACTTGACCTTGGAGTAGGTGCTGCCGTTGCCGTCCGCGTCGTAGTAGAGCCCACCGTTGTGCTGGCTGTAGATGATGTAGTCGTTGCCGTCGTGGGCATGCTTGCCGATGTGGAATTCCGACTTCTTGAGGGTTCCCGGACCGGTCAGCGCGGTGAAGATGCCTGTGGAGAGAAAGAACTGGTCGGTTCCCGGCGTGAAGTGCTTGACGGTGTCGACATTGGTCGCCGCGTTCAGCAGCGTGTCAAAGACGAACTTGTCGACATGCGAACCGCCGATCAGCGTGTCGTTGCCGAGGCCGCCGTCGATCTTGCCGGCGTGGCCGCCGTTGCTCTTGTACGTGTCGTTGCCCCCGCCGAGATTCACACTGCCCTTGATGGTGCCGTCGTTGACGACCTTGTCGTTGGCGCCGGCGCTCAGGACCTCATGCACCATCGTGCCGTGGTTGTGGAGATCGAGCTTTCCCGAGACGACATAGGTGGAAAAAGTGCCCCCCTTGATGGTGCCGCCGTGCTCGTTGACGATCTTCGTCTTCTCCCCCGCATTGGTGTTGACGTAGACGCCGAATGAATCGGAGAAGATCGAGCCGGCATTGTCGATCATCGTGCCATGAGCGCCGACCAGATTTGAGTGCACGTCTATTCCGAAAATATGTCCGTATATCTCACCGTCGTTGGTGATCGACGCACCGTCTGACTGGTAATCCCATATCCCGTAATCCGTACTTCCAATGATCGTCCCATCGTTGGTGATCGTGTAGTTCTGACCTTCATCAAATATTCCGGTGTGACCGTAGATGTCGCCACTGGCTTTGTTGACAATCGCGGTATTGTCTGCTGAAAAAAACTCGACACCGTAGGCGCTGTCTGAATGGATGTGCCCCTTGTTGATCAGCTTGCTGCCGTCATATCCGCTATAGACGCCCTCGCTGGATCCCGAGCCGACGAAGACTCCGCTGGCGATGGTCCACTTCTGTGAACTGGCGTTGAAATTCAGGCCACTCGTCGTGGAATTGAAGATATATGTCTTCTGCGTAGGCATAATCGTCCTCCGGCTGTCGGCTGCCCGTCGGCAGCGTTTCCATCAGGAAGCCGGAGAGCG
The DNA here is from genome assembly GCA_963759235.1 of uncultured Alphaproteobacteria bacterium. Lineage (GTDB taxonomy): Bacteria > Pseudomonadota > Alphaproteobacteria > Rhizobiales > Kaistiaceae > Bauldia. The sequence continues at coordinate 323,543 of CAVWYO010000007.1, forward strand.
TCGCCCGAGTCTGACCGGCGCGGCGGAATCGACGATGGCTCGATCCGGCACGCGCCGGTCGTGATGAGCCTCAGTCGTCCTCTTTGAAGGCACCGATTCTACGCAACTCCCGGCCGAATACAAGGGAACGGCAATGACGCAGAGTCGCAGTCGTGCACCAACCGCAAGACATTTCAACCCTCGCCGGCCGCGGCGACCCGAACCGGCTCCGCAAAGGGGCGCCGACCGCGGCCCTACGCAAACACCATAAAATCGCTGTGGTGGAGGTGGAGACCCTTGTCGAGCTGGGCGAACTGGACCTGGGCATAGGTGCTGCCGTTGCCGTCCTGGTCGTAGTAGAGCGCCCCGGAGTGCTTGTCGTAGATGATGTAATCATTGTTATCAGCGGCGTGCTTGCCGATGTGAAACTCCCCATGGATCGACGGCGGCTCCATCAATCGTCACGCTGTCTGTATGGACGAGGGATCGGTCGGCGTTCTATGACGGAATGCCGATCTTTTCTCCATCCTCCAGCCAGGCGGGCCGAGCCGTGCGCGTCCTCTATTTCACCAAATCCGCCGGCTACGAGCACAGCGTCGTCCACCGCGCTGGCGGCGAGCCGAGCCATTCGGAAAGGATCCTCGGCGAGATCGGCGCGGCGCGCGATATCGCCTTCACCTTCGGCAAGAACGGCAGCCGGTTCACGCCGGACTATCTCGCCGGCTTCGACGTCATCATGTTCTATACGAGCGGCGACCTCCTCGCCGCCGGCGAGGACGGCGAGCCGCCGCTGACCGCGGCCGGCAAGCAGGCGCTCCTCGACGCGGTCGCCGGCGGCAAGGGGTTCATCGCGGTTCACTCCGCCGGCGATACTTTTCACACGCTGGAATCGGGCGGCGGCAACCCGACGGACCGCCGCAACCGCTACAAGATCCACGGCGCGGCGAGCGACCCCTATATCCGCATGCTCGGCGGCGAGTTCATCAACCACGGCAAGCAGCAGGACGGCCGAGCGACCGTCGCCGATCCGGACTTTCCCGGCTGCGGGGCGCTCGGCGGCGCCTTCGCCTGTTACGAGGAATGGTATTCGCTGAAGGAATTCCGCCCCGACCTGCATGTCGTCCTGGTCATGCAGACCGCCGGCATGGAGGGCGCCGACTACCAGCGCCCGCCCTACCCGCTCGCCTGGGCGCGTAAGCACGGGGAAGGCCGCGTCTGGTTCAACGGCATGGGCCACCGCGAGGACATCTGGGAGCACCCGAAATTCCAGTCGCTGCTGGTCGGTGCGCTGGAATGGACCGGCCGCCGGGTCGAGGCCGACATCGCGCCGACCATCGCGACGGTCACCCCACGGGCGGACGTGTTGCCGCCGTTTCGCGAGGGGACCTGAAGGCGGCCTGACTTGGAGAACGGGGCCCAGTCAACGAGGAGCGCGAGGAGGACGCCCCTGGGTGGCGACTCGCGATTGAGATATCGAAAATAGAACGGAAGAGGACGCGTACCATTCCGGCTCCGTTTGACTGCGCCGTGCACCCATAAACGCGCTTGGCGACGGCTGACGAGAGTTTGCTTTTGGCTGACCTCCGGAAATGAGTCCTGATCGAAGGCGCTTCCGGAATGCGCCAGGAGCGGAAATCCAAACGATTCTAGTCGGCCAGGTGAAACTAGAATTTCGAGGTCGTTCTGGGCAGCACTTCGCGCCACTTCACTCCGCCTCCTCGGTTTCAGGAGCCCCCCAAGACGTCTGGGACAGCTCCAAGACGTTCGAAGCTCGCGCGGGCACTTTCGATCTCCAGGCGCGCCCCCGCCGAATCGCCAAGCTCGTTGAGGGCTGAGGCAAGATACGTGCGAAAGCGGGCAAGTTCATACGGCGCGTCCATCTCTCGCCAGAAGCGACATGCCTCGCGCAGAAGCGCTACCGCCGAGCCCGGATCGCCCTGCTTCAGAGCGGCAATACCCGATGCGCCTGCAGCCAATGCCTGGAGGGCCGGAATGCGGATTTGGCCCGCGATACGGCTAAGCTCGTCGGCAGCGGCCCTCGCCGCTTGGCCGTCGCCCAGCGCGTGCGCGATTTCGACCTGGGCCGCTAGCATCCGCGCACGGCGCAAGCTCCCCACGCCGGCCTCCGCCACCGCGGCCTTGATCGATGACGAGGCACCGGTCGCATCGCCGCGAGCGAGCTGCAAGAGGGCAAGGCCAGGCTGAGCGCTGATCCCGCGTTCCATGGTTCGTCGGAACGCGTCCTCGGCCCCGTCGAAATCGCCCGTGCGCATACGCACCAATCCGACTTCATAGAGCGCCATGCCGGTGTGCCCGAGATCGAAACGCTCACTTTCCTCGCCCGCAAGGCGCGCCTCGCGCTCGCCATCGACCCACTCGCCGCGGAAGATGCTGATCGAAGCGCGGTGCATTCGGCAATCGCCATGGAATCCGGCGGTACAGCCGTCGTTGGCCACTTTGTCGATCGCCTCGGTCCATTCGAGCGCTCGCCTGTAGTCAAGCGCTTCGAGGCAGGCGCAGATCGTCCGGCAATACACATGTCCTGTTGCCATCGGACCGAGTTCTCCCTGCACAGCGCTTGCCATCGCCTCGTCGAAGAAGGGCGTGGCTTCCCCCACGCGGCCGAGCTGCACCAAGGCGAAACCCTGGAATGCCAGGCCAAGGGCGCGCAAATCGGCATCGCCGAACCGCTCGCCGACATCAAAGGCCTGTCGCGCCCAGCGAAGCCCGTCCTCGGCGTTACCGGTCGCCAAGGCAAAAATAGATTTGCCGAACGCGAGGGAGCCCTTCTCCACGCAATCCGCTTCCGCTTCGAGGTGACGTTTTGCCTTGGTGAACCATCCGGCGGCCGGCGCGAGGTGGAGGCGAATGACGTTGTTGGCGACAAGAGCGAGCGCCACGGCTCCCGCACGACGGGTGTCGCCGCTCTTGAGGTAGAGGGCATAGGCGCGCTCGCGCGCGGCGATCGATTCGTCGTGTCTACCGGTCCAGATCGCCGCTTCACCTAGCGCCTCCAGATCCGAGGCGTCGAGGTTGTTTCCGCTGTCAACCGCAGCGAGCAGATCGTAGGCGCGCTGCCAGTTGCGAAGCTCGACCGCTTCGCGCGCATCAATCAGTGTCTGGTCGGTGCGGGTGATCGAATGCCCCGTCGCCGGCGCCCGATTGGCAAGGCCGTCGGATGCAATGACTCCCGTAGAGAAAACCAGATTGGCGAGCCGGACGCGCCGGTTGTCTTCGCCCTCGAAGAGCTCGAACTTGTCGTAGAGGTTGAGGAGATGCTGCTTGATCGCGGCGTCGCTCACGCCCAGCGTGTCAGCAATGTCGCGGATGGATGCCGGCTCGACAAAGGTGTCCGCGCTGCCGGCTGCGGGCCTGCAGAGCGCGATTAGCACATCGCGCTCGCGCCGTGTCAGATGAAGCGTTCGAGTGGCTGCCATTTCGCTCTCCGAAAAGCGCGGCAGCGAGGGCGCAGCACCGCGTCGCCGGTCGGGTTGATCCTTACCTTTCGGTAAGCCTCAACCTTACCATACCGGTGATTGGCGCGCCCGTGTCATCCGGCCATTGTCGCGCGATCGACAGCCTTAACCTCACCGGAGGCAATCATGAACGTCCATGTGGGCACACCTGAAATCGTAACAGACTACTTGGTTGTTGGCGCTGGTGCCTCAGGCATGGCCTTCGTCGACACCCTGCTGACCGAGACCGACGCTGACATCGTCATGGTGGACCAGCGGCATCGTCCCGGCGGTCACTGGAACGACGCCTACTCTTTCGTTCGGCTGCACCAGACGGCAGCCTACTACGGCGTGGCCTCCAGGGAACTCACCACTTGGGCGATCGACCAGACCGGACTCAATGCCGGCATGTACGAGCTGTCATCCGGCTCTTCCATAGTGTCCTACTTCGACGAGGTCATGCGCCAGCGCCTCCTGCCTTCAGGCCGTGTGCGGTGGCTTCCGATGAGCGAGTACGGGCAGGCGGCGGACGGATCACATCACGTCCGCTCACTGACCAGCGGCGAGGAACAACAAATCACCGTTCGCAAAAAGTTGGTCTTTGCCAATCTCGGCAGCCCCGAAATCCCCTCGACGCACCCTCCGCAGTACAGGATCGGTACCGGCGTCGCCCTAATCCCGGTGAACGACCTGCCAAAGGTCAGGCGGCCCTATTCCACCTACACGGTCGTCGGTTCGGGCAAGACAGGCATCGACGCGTGCCTCTGGCTGATGGAAAACGGCGTCGCGCCGTCGCGCATCCGCTGGATCATGCCGCGCGATGCATGGTTCCAGAACCGCGCCAATCACCAACCAGGGGCCGAGAATTTCGACCGCAGCATCGGTCAGACCGTCTGGCAGTTCGACGCGATCATTGCGGCCGGCTCGCTTGAGGAGCTGTTCGCAATTCTTGAGAAGCGCGGGCTACTGATGCGGATCGATCCGTCGGTTACCCCGACGACGTATCGCTGTGCAATTGTCTCTGAACGTGAGTTGGCCGAGCTACGCCGCATCGAGGACGTTGTGCGTCTCGGCCGTGTTCGGTCGATCGACCCGACAGAGATCGTCTTCGAGAAGGGCCGTCTGTCCGCCGACCCGGATACGCTCTATATCAATTGCACAGCGCCGGGCCTCGTTTCACCGAAGTCGACGCCGATTTTCGAGCGGAATCGGATCAATCTTCAGATGGTCCGCTGGTGCCAGCCCGCCTTCAGTGCGGCGGTTGCGGCATTCGTCGAAAGCCTTGACATCCCCGATCTCGAGAAGGCGGCCCTGTGCACTCCCGTCCCGGCGCCGGAAGTTCCCCGCGACTGGCTGGTCATCTGGCTGGAAACCATCAAGAACATGTCAGGCTGGGCCCAGAACGAGCGCCTGAGCGCCTGGCTCAAGCAATGTCGCCTCAACACGACGACCGTCTACATGAGGGGGGTCGATCTCACCCAACTGGCCAAGCTCGCTCTGGTCGAAGAGCTTCGCGACAAGGCGATGCGCGCGGCGGCCAAATTGCCGCAGTTGCTGGCTAGCGGAGCCGAAATTGCTAGACCCGCGCGCGCCGAACGCCGTACTACGACTCGCTCGGAACTATCGGCCCAAACCCGCGGGTAGGCAGTCGTCCGGGGTCTAGCGACGGCTCGCCTCCGGACTGTCAAAATCGGACCTAACCGGCGCGGTGTCATAAATGATCGTCACTGCTGCGAACTTGTAAGCAAATTCGCCCGAACCGATACCGGCTTTTTTTCTGTGTCGTCGCGAATCAGGTGGTGCGAATATGCCTGGTTAGCTGTCCGTTGCTTTCCCAATATGTGTGCTTCTTGGCGATCCAGGGATCGTCCATGGCAGGCTGGATATTGCCGCTCGTGTCGATCGCGCGCGAGGTGACGGTGTGCTCGCCGGGCGCCGGACTTGGCCAGTCCAGCGACCAAATCTTCCAGGCGAACTCGGCCTCCTCGCTGTGATCAATTGTTGCCGGCATCCACGGCCCGTCGTCGATCTTGACCTCGACCCGGTCGATCGGCGCGCCCCAGGCGGCGCCGACGATCCGATAGTTGTCGCCGTCGCGGACAACCCGGGCCGGCGCCGATTTGATCCGCGCCCGTCCGACCGAGGTTTCCGCCCATACGGTCTCGCCGTGGTGGTCTTCCTCGCGGAGGGTCACGTAGTTGCGCCCCATGAGAAGACTTTCGAAGCGCCGATCGAGCACTTCGATGCGTTTCAGCCATTTGGCGTTGGCGATGCCGTACCAGCCTGGCGCTATCAGCCTGAGCGGGAAGCCGTTCGGCTCCGGCAAGGGAGCTCCGTTCATCTCGTAGCAAAGGATGTTCTTCGCATCCATCGCGTCTTCGAGCGACATGCTGCGCGCGAAATTCTGCTTGAAGCTGACGTCGCGGACGTCGTCCTTGAGGGTGATCTGACCTTCGTCGGTGCCCCAGAACACGACCTCGATGCCGTTGTCGAGCACGCCGGCCTCCTGGAGGATGGGGGCGAGCGGGGTGCCGGCCCAAAGCGCGTTGCCGACGCCGCCATCGAAGAACGGCAGGCCGTCATTGCCCGAGCATTCGACCGTGAACGTAACCTCCTGCCGCGGCCGCTGCTTGATGTCGGCGAGCGTCAGGGTCAGCGGCTTCTTGACCAGACCGTCGATTTCAAGCTTCCAGGTGGCCGCGTCGATGACCGGCCGATTGAAGTGGGCGATCGAGAAGAATTTGTCGTTTGGAGTGATCCAGGAATCGAAATCCTCCCAGACCAGCTGATTGGCGATGACCTGCGGGACGGGGTTGGGCGGCATCTGGTCGAGCCATCGAAGCACCTCCTCGCCCGGCTGGCTCGGAAAGGCGTAGGCGTCTCGGCCGGCAAGGAAGGCCGCCAGCCCGGCAAGCGCCGCGCCGCTCTTGGCGATGAATTCCCTGCGTGGAATGTCAGGCATGATTGCACCTCCGTATTTTGGTCAAAATGAGAAAGTCCGCCGGTCGTCTTCGCTTTTGGACCGGTCAAGGGTTGAGGCCGGCCAGCGGCCCGTCGCCGGAAGAACCGAGAACAGCCTCGCCGCCATGCGTGCCGCGATTCCCATTCCTAATTTCCCTCCGAGCGACGGCGCGGCGGGATTGAACCGCGTTAGTACCGGACCGTCTTTTTGTTCATGCCCAAAGGTAGCGGACGCCCCCCATTCGGGCTGGCGAAATCTGCCGAAAACTTGCGAATGCTTCCGTTTCGTCTCAACTCGGCAGGCAAGCCTACCCGTGGTAGTGTCGATCACGAGGCGCCGGCAGAGGCCGGCCATTCGGCGGGGGCTGCATGCAGGTGGCGTCGAATCGAAAGCTCGTCATCAACGGCATGATCGCCGATTTCGGCAATGAGACGCTGCGCACCAAGTCGGGGCATTTGGTCGACTTGCGGCCGCAGGCGTTCGCTGTGCTGCGCCATCTCGCCGAGCATGCCGGCCGGGTCGTCACCAAGAACGAGCTGATGCAGGCGGTGTGGCCTGGAATCGCCGTCACCGACGACAGCCTTGTGCAGTGCATTCATGAGATCCGCCGTGCGCTGCGCGACGACGAACGCGTGCTTGTGAAGACCGTGCAGAAAAGCGGCTACCGGATGGTGCTGCCCGCCGAGACTGCTGATCAAGCCGGGCAGGATCAGCCGGGCGGAGGGTCCGATCGGGCAGAGACCGTAGGCGCCGTCGCCTCTCCGGGGCGCGCGCCAGAACGCGCCAAAGTCGCCCTCGCCGTCCTGCCGTTCATCAACATGTCGTCGGATCCCGAGCAGGAATATTTCTCTGACGGCATTACTGAGGACATCATAACCGATCTGTCGCGCTGGCCATCGCTGGCCGTGGCCTCGCGCAGCTCCACCTCCCGGTTTAAGGGCAAGCCGGTCGACATGGCGGCTATCAGGCGCGAGCTCGGCGTGCATTTTCTCGTTGAGGGCAGCGTTCGCCGGATAGGGGAGCGCATCAGGATCACCGCTCAGCTCATCAATGCCGATACCGGCAATCACGTCTGGGCCGAACGCTTCGATCGGCCAATGGCGGATCTCTTCGCCGTGCAGGACGAGGTGGTCCGAACCATCGTCGGAACCCTGGTGGGCCGGATGTATGTGAGCGCGGCCGAGCATTTGCACCGCAAGCCGCCATCCAACCCCGGTGCTTACGATCTTACGCTGCGCGGCAACTGGCTGCCCTGGGATCAACCGTCATCGCGCGCCGAGGCGAAGCGCTGCTTCGAGCAGGCGATTGAGCTCGACCCCGGGTACGGACTGCCACACAGCCTGCTCGCTCTGATGCTCCGGATCGAATGGCTGAACAGCTCCTCGGCATCGCCCGAAATTCACGATCAGGCGTTCGCCCTGGCAAGGCGCGGCGTCGAGCTCGCCGACAATGAAAGCAACGTTCACATGGCGATAGCTTACCTCTATCTCGACCGCAGGGCATTCGATCTGGCGCTCCACCACATGCAGCGCGCCGTCGAGATCAACCCAGCCAACCCTTGGAACCAGGCCGATTTCGGTAACCTTCTCACTCACATCGGCCGTGCCGAAGAGGGGCTCGATAGGCTACGCACCGCCCGCAGGGCCGATCCCTACTTCGGACCCTCCTGGTACTGGCCGAGCCTCGCTGTCGCGGAGTTTGTCCTGCGCCGTTACGCGGATGCTCTCGCGGATTTCGATCGCGCGACGGGAGATCAGGCCATGAATACACTCGCTGTTATGGCGGGATGTTGCGCAAAACTCGGCCTTGAAGCCCGCGCGCGAAACCTGGTGGCGCGGTGCATTGCGCAACAGCCTGAGGCCACAATCGGAGCGCTCGTCGCCAAGGCCGGCTTCAAGAACGACAGCGACAGCCAGCATCTCGCCGAATGCCTGCGGCTTGCCGGCATGCCGGAATGAATTGGAGCCTGGCCCTTGTACACCTTATTTTACTCGCCCGGCCGGGCAAGCATGGCGGTCCACTGGATGCTGATCGAGCTTGGCGTACCTTTCGAGGCTCGGCTGGTGGACTTTGCGACCAAGGCGCATAAAGACCCCGAGTATCTTCGGCTTAATCCCGACGGGATGATTCCGACACTCCTCGTCGATGGTGAGCCGTGGTTCGAAAGTGCGGCGCTCGCACTCCTGCTGGCTGAGCGTCACCCGGAGGGTCGCCTAGACATTCGGCCCGACGCGCCGGAGCGGCCGGCCTACCTTCGATGGATGCTCTATCTTGCCAACACGCTGCAGCCGCTCTACCGCGCCTGGTTCTATACCAACGAGGTTGGCGGGGCCGAATCGGCCGAAGCCGTGAAGGCGCATGCGCGCGCCGGCATCGAGAAGGTGTGGGGACGCGTCGACAAGCGACTGCGGACGGTGCCGTTCCTCGCGGGCGGAGAGCTCAGCGCGGTCGATTTTCACGCCACCATGCTGATGCGCTGGTCGCGCGAGATGCCCAGACCCGCTGATCGATGGGAGGCGATCGCCGCCTATCTCGGAAGGATGAAGAAGCTGAAGTCCTTCGCTGTTGTCCACGAGCGCGAGGGGCTTGATATCTGGCCGAGCGTCAGTCGCTGATTCCGCTTTGGGTCAATCCAGCCGGCTCAGGGTCATGTCCGCGGTTGCGCCGACTCCGGAAGTGCCCGTCCCACCCCCGGAGCCGATCCGCCTGGGCGGAAGCGAAGCCCGCGGCTCAGCCCGCGCCGCTCGATTCCAGCTCGCCGCCAAGCACGCGCTCGTTCGGGTCGATCGGGCCAAGATTCTTGACGATCCGGAACCGGCCGCCCTGCGCCTGCGCGATGTACATGTTCATGCGGACATGGTGCTGGCCGGGAACCATTTCAGCCGGCCCACCCGGTCCCTCGGCGATCCGGGCGTGGTCCAGCGCCCGGATGACTGCATCGCGCTCGACCGTGCCCGCCTCCCGCACCGCGGCTTCCCAGAGCTTGAGCGCGCGGTAATGGCCGGTACAGCCGCTTCCGGAGGTCAACATCGCGCTGCCCGGGAACCGCTTGTTGTAGCGCTGCCGAAGCTCCCGGCTCTGCGGATCGCTGAGTTCCTGGTACCAGTCCAGGCAGCTGTACAGTCCCTCGACTTGCTCGGCAGGCACCAGGTTGAGGAAGTTTTCGTCGAAGTAGGTGCAGATGATCTTGCCGCCGCGCCGGCCGAAGCCGGCCCGGTGCAACTCGTCCAGGAACGGCGTCAGGCCCGGCGGAACGATCGTGTTGAAGACGACGTCGGTCCCGCTCGACATGATGTTTTCGACCGTACGGCGGTAGTCCATGTGGTCGAGGGGAAAGTACTCCTCGCCGACGATCTCGCCGCCGTTGGCGCGCACCACCCGGCTTGCCGCCTTGTTCAGAAGCTGGGGCCAGATGTAGTCCGCCGACGGCAGGTAGAACTTCTTCGCCCCGGTGGTCTTCATCACCCAGGGGATCAGCGGCTCGACCTGCTGAGCTGGCACGGGACCGGTGCAGAAGATCAAAGGATCGCTTTCCTGCCCCTCGTACTGCTCCGTGTAGATGTAGAGGGTCCTGCCGCGCGCCACGGCCTCGCTCTTGATCGCCTGCCGGGTCGAGCTGTAGATGCCGCCGACGACCAGGTCGACCTTGTCCTCGTCGATCAGCTTGGCGGTCCTGGCCTTGGCGGTGCTGTCGGTGGTCTCGCCGTCCTCGATGACCAATTCGACTTTCCGGCCAAGCAGGCCGCCACTGGTGTTGAGGTCGTCGACCAGCATCGTCGTGAGGTCCGCGTTGGCGATCCCCATGAAGGACAGTGGGCCGGTGAGTTCGGCGATCAGGCCGATCTTGATTGGATTGGTTTCCATCTGATTTCTCCGATTCAACAGTTGCTTTCCGGTCGGGAACAGGCTGCTCAGAGCGTCCGTCGCCGAAGCTCGCCCGTTCCCGGCTTTTTGGAAGCGCGCCGCGGCCCGCAGCAGGACGACGCGCGGTTTGGGCGTCTCAGGCGTCGTAGCGGCCTTGCAGCATCGCCGCTTGCGGCTTGCCGATGTGCCCGGCCTCCTGCAGGATTGCCGGCACTTCCGGGTCCGAGACGAAGTTCTTCCAGCCCTCGGCATCCCAGTCGAAGATCACCCAGACCCGATCGGCCTCGCTCGGATCGCGGAACACGGTCGAACCCTTCGAGCCGTGCAGCCGGCGCTTATCGGCGCCCGTGGTCGAGAAGATCTGTATGAAGCGGTCCACGTCCGCCACTTTGGTTGTCGCGAGCAGCATTTGAGGTTCCTCCTATCGGTCGCGGCCACCATTGGTCCGTCGACGGGAGGACGATGCGGCCCGCGTGGCGGGCGTACATCGGGAGGATTCCCTATGCCGGCGCTTCGCCGGCCCTGAGCAGGCCGTGCTCGACCGCGTAGAGCGCGGCGGCGGCGCGGGTGGTCACGCCGATCTTGCCGTAGATGCTCTGGATGTGGTGGTCGGTGGTCTTGGGCGAGATAGCGAGCTTTCGCGCCGTCTCCTTCGCCGTCAGGCCGGCGGCGACCAGGCGCAGGACTTCGATCTCGCGCGGCGTCATTCCGCCGAGCGCCCGCGGAACCGCCCGGCGCGACGGGTGTCCGGCGACGGCGAGCACGGCCTCGGCGGCGTCGGGGCAGATGCAACCATCGCGGACGGCGGCGCGCAACTGTGCCGCCGCGGCCTCGGTGGACAGCGCCTTCCGGTGCGGGCGCTCCTCTCGCGAAGTCTCGAACGCCTCGGCGGCGGCAAGAATCCGCGCCGCCGGCGACAGGTCGGAACCGCCCACCTTGCGATGATAACCCGACCCGTCGAGGTGTTCGTGATGGCGCAGCACAAGCGCCCCCATCGGCTCGCCCTCGCGGCCGAAGGAGACCAGCGCCCGCTCGCCGTAATAGGCATGCAACTGCGCCGCGTCGCGCTCGCGGACCGAGAGCGGACCGCTCCGCATCCAGGTCGACACCGGCACCACCAGTTCGCCGATGTCGTGGATACAGCCCGACCACCGCAGCGCGCGGACGTCAGGGACCGGCAGCCCGATCTGTCGCCCGGCACCCTCGGCGAGTTCCGCCACCGCTCGCGAATGGCCATGCGTGAACGGCATGCGCATATCGATCATGTCGGCGATGGCCAGGAACGCTTCATCGCAGGCCGCCTCGTCCAGCGTGACCGGCGGGTCGGGCTCCAGAGCCAGGATTGTCTCGCGGTCGACCGTTGCGCCGATGCCCTCCATCAACGCCGGCGCGTTGGCCGAGACCAGGAGCGCGAGGTCCGCCTCGTAGGGGCCGTCGGCGCGGCCGGCGATGACCTCCGCCATCGCCTCGATACCGACGGTATCGCCGAGCGCAATGGCATCCTGCGCCAGCGTTATCAGGCGTACGGCGGGCAGGACATCGTCGCCGCTCAGTCCACGCGGCAGGCCCTTGCCGTCCCAGCGTTCGTATATCTGGCCGAGGTTACGTCGAATCTCTTCCGACAGGCCGAGCCGCTCGCCGATCCGCTGCGCGACCTCGCAATGCGCGGTCAGGACGGGGCGGCTCACCGAAACCGCCTGTGCGAGACCCGCCTCGATCGCCTGCTGTTGCGCGGCCGGCTCAAGATCGTAGTAGAGCCGCTTGAAGGCCTGGACGAAGACCCTCCCCAATTCCGCGCGATCCCCCATGTCGAGCCCGACGAGGTCCTTGCGCAGCGTAATCTCGTCGCCGAAGGCAGCCGACAAAAGATACGTGTCGGCGTTGCAGCCAACGTATCGCAGCATCGACTGATGGTAGGCGTTGCGCCGATCCTGCTCGGAAAGTCCGGCGAGATCGGCAATCCGCATCGCAAGCACGCAGGACTTGAGGGCGAAGTCGCGGGAATGGCCGGTGGCAAGGTCCGAAGCATAGGCGAGGACCATCATGAAGTCCGCCCGGCGTATCGAAACACCCGTCATGGCCTGCTCCCTGGCAAGGCGTGCTACCTCCACACCCGGGTTGCGCCTAAGGATACCGTCCGACGAGGCCCAGGCGCCCGGCTTCGATGGGAAGCTTCGAAAGCTTCGCTCTTGGCGGTTGGCAAATCAACCTCGGCGGAACGCTACGGCGACGCGCGACCGGCGGGCTCTTCCCCGGCAGGAGCCGCGTCAGTCGCTGATTCCGCTAAGGGGATGGAATTCCCTTCCAGCTGGCTCGGGGTCGTGTCCGTGGCTACGCCGACTCCGGAAGTGCCCGTCCGCCCCCCGCCGGTCCGCCTAGGCGGAAGCGAAGCTGTGGATCAGGCTGCCGTCGCTCGGATCGAAGCATGCCGCCTTCGCCGGGTCGAAAGACAAGCGGATTGCCTCTCCATCCTTGGGACGGAGGTCGGCCGGCAGGCGCGCGGTCAGGCTGGCACCGCCCAGCCGCGAGACCAGGAACAGATCGGAGCCGGTCTTCTCGGTCGACGAAACCATGAGGTCGGCGTCGACCGCCACCGGCTTGTCGTCTCCGAGCCCGACCGCCTCCGGCCGGATGCCGAACACCACCGGACGGCCTTCGACGAAGGCTGCCGCCGGCAAACCCGGGCCGAGATCGATCGGGACGCGGCGGGAGCCCTCCACCTCGAAGGCAAGGATCGTCGATCCGTCGCGCCGCTCGACGGTTGCGGGAATGAGATTCATCGGCGGCGAACCGATGAAGCCGGCGACGAAGGTGTTGCCCGGACTGTCATAGATATCGTCCGGCGAGCCGATCTGCTGGACGACGCCCTCGTTGAGGACGACGATCCTGGTCGCCAGGGTCATCGCCTCGATCTGGTCGTGGGTGACATAGACGATCGAGCTGCCGATGGTGTGGTGGAGGCGTCTGATTTCGGCGCGCATCTCGGCCCTCAGCTTGGCGTCGAGATTGGAGAGCGGCTCGTCGAACAGGAACAGCTTCGGATCGCGCACCATCGCCCGGCCCATGGCAACCCGTTGCCGCTGGCCGCCGGAGAGCTGCGACGGCTTGCGATCGATCAACCGGACGATCTGCAGGATGGCGGCGACCTCGGCGAGGCGCTTGTCGCGCGATGCTTTCGGCTCGCCGCGCACCCGCATGCCAAACGTGATGTTCTCGCCGACGGTCATGGTCGGATAGAGCGCGTAGGACTGGAACACCATGGCGATGTCGCGGTCCTTGGGCGGCACCTCGGTGACGTCGCGGCCAGCGATGAAGATCTTGCCGCTGGTGATGGTCTCCAGTCCGGCGATGCAGTTGAGGAGGGTCGACTTTCCGCAACCGGACGGGCCGAGCAGGACCAGGAAATCGCCGGGCTGCATCGACAGCGAGATGTCGGAGAGGACGAGCACCGCACCGAAGCTCTTGACGAGATCGTGAATAGCCAATGCTTCCGATGTCGCTTCCCCGGCCATTCTTCCGCTCCGGCGCCGTCCCGTGTTTTCTGCCGACCAATCTATACGGCCGCGGTGCCGACGGGAATGTCCGCCGACACCGATCGAGCGCGATTGAGCTGGCGCAAGGCGGCCCGTCAGGGCTGCAACCATGCTATAGTCCGCGTCAAACCGCGGCAGCCACGCCGCGGCGCGACAAGCCAAGCCGTTCGGGCCCCAGGGCCGGGTCTGGCCGGGTCGGAGGAACAGGGAGGAGGACCGGATGAGGATGTTGACAGGACTGGCGGCCGGCGTGTTGTTCGCCGTCTCGGCAGCCAGCAGCGCAAGCGCCTTCGAGGACGGCAAGCTCACCGTCTGGATCAACAGCGACAAGGGCTATAACGGCCTCCAGGCGGTCGGCGACAAGTTCGCCAAGGAGCTCGGCGTCGACGTCGTCGTCGAGCATCCGGAATCGGTCACCGACAAGTTCCAGCAGGCGGCGGCGACCGGCCAGGGGCCGGACATCTTCATCTGGGCGCATGACCGCTTCGGCGAATGGGCGGCCGGCGGCCTCATCGTGCCGGTGGAGCCGTCGCAGGCCGTCAAGGACAACACCTTTCCCTTCGCCTGGGACGCCGTCACCTTCGGCGGCAAGGTCTGGGGCTATCCGATCGCCGTCGAGGCGGTCGGCCTGATCTACAACAAGGATCTGGTGCCGACCCCGCCGGCCTCGTTCGAGGACATCGACAAGATGAAGATCGACGGCGTCAAGTCGCCGATCATGTGGGACTACAACAACACCTACTTCTCCTTCCCGCTGTTCATGGCCGGCGGCGGCTACGCCTTCCAGAAGAAGGGCGGCTCCTACGACCCGACCGACACCGGCGTCGCCAATGCCGGCTCGATGGCCGGCGCTTCGATGATCAAGTCGCTGATCGATGACGGCGTCATGCCGAAGGGTGTCGACTACGGCGTCATGGACGCGGCGATCAACAAGGCCGACACCGCCATGGTCCTCAACGGGCCGTGGGCATGGTCCAACCTCAAGCAGTCGGGGATCAACTTCGGTGTGGCACCGGTTCCCTCGGTCGGCGGCAACCCGTCGAAGTCCTTCGTCGGCGTGCTCGCCGCCACCGTCAATGCGGCCAGCCCCAACAAGGACATCGCCAAGGAGTTCATCGAGAACTACCTTTTGACCGACGACGGGCTGAAGACCGTCAACGACGACGTGCCGCTCGGCGCGGTCGCATCGATTTCCTTCTCCAAACAGGTCGAGGGCGATCCCAACATCGCGGCAACGCTCGCCAACGCGCAGAACGGTGTCCCCATGCCGTCGATCCCGGAGATGGGCAAGTTCTGGGCGGCGATGGGCCCGGCGCTGACCTCGATCACCAACGGCCAGTCGAGCGTCGAGGACGCGCTGAAGGGCGCCGAGACTCGCATTCTGGGTGAATGAGGCACTGAGGCGCCGCCCCGGCGTTTGCCGCCGGGGACGGCGTGCGAGATCGGTCGGACCATGATCGACATCGCCTCCGATATCGCCGCGCCGGCGCGGAAACCCGACGCCAGGTCGTGGGCGTTGCGGGCGGGCAAGATCGGGCTGCTGACGCTCGCCGGTATTGTCGGCCTCTATGTGGTCTGGGGGCTCTACCTTGCCGGCGAGCCGATCCTGGCGGCGATCGTGCATGCGGTGGCGACAGCCGTCGTCATCCTGTTCGGGTGGGCGCGCTTCTACGCCTGGCGTTTCGTCTTTCCCGGCGTCGCCGCCGTGGCGCTCTTCATCCTGGTGCCGGTCATCTATACATCGGCGATCGGCTTCACCAATTTCAGCTCGCGCAACTTGCTGACGCTGGAGCGGGTGCAGGAATACCACCTTGCCAAACGGGAGACCGCCGAAGACAGCAAGCGGCCTTTTTCGTTGACCGCCGACGGGCGGCTGTTTTTCCCCGCGAATGGCAACCAGCCCGCGCTGATCACGCCGCCGATCGCCGACGCCGAGGACGGCGCCCTCACCGCTGAACTGCACGACGGTGCGCCGCCCGAGACGCTGCCGGTGCGCGAGGTGTTGAAGAATCGCGCCCTCCTGCAGACGCTCGCCGTCGCCACGCCGGACGGCGCGACACTGACCATGTCGGGCTTGCGCGATTTCTCGGCCGCCGAGCCGGTCTACACCCTGCAGGCGGACGGCACCCTCCTCGCCAGGGACGGCCATCGGCTCATTCCCAACCACCAGACCGGCTTCTACGAAACCGAGGCGGGCGAGCCGGTGCCGCCGGGCTGGCGGGTCGGCGTCGGCTTCCAGAATTTCACCAAGGTGCTCACCTCCGACGGCGTGCGCCAGCCGATGCTGCAGATCTTCATCTGGACCTGCATCTTCGCCTTTCTGTCGATGGTGCTGACCTTCGGCATCGGCATCGGGCTCGCCATCGTACTGGAGTGGGAGCATCTGGCTTTCAAGGGCATGTACCGGGTGCTGTTGATTCTGCCCTACGCGGTGCCGTCCTTCATCTCGATCCTGGTTTTTCGCGGCCTCTACAACCAGAATTTCGGCGAGATCAATTTGATCCTGTCGAGCCTGCTCGGCATCAAGCCGGACTGGTTCACCAATCCGTTGCTGGCCAAGGTCATGCTGCTCATCGTCAATACCTGGCTCGGCTACCCCTACATGATGCTCCTCGGCATGGGCTTCCTGCAGAGCGTGCCGCGCGACCACTACAAGGCGGCGGCGCTGGAGGGTTCGGGCCCGTTCCGCAATTTCATGGAAATCACTTTGCCGCAGATCCTGCCGCCTTTCGTGCCGCTGCTCATTGCCAATTTCGCCTTCAACTTCAACAATGTCGTCCTCATCCTTTTGCTCACCCGCGGCCAGCCCGACATTCCCGGCACCGTCATTCCGGCCGGCTCGACCGATATTCTCGGCTCGTTCACCTTCCGCATCGCCTTCCAGGATGCCGGCCAGGATTTCGGCCTCGCCGGGGCGATCTCGACGCTGATCTTCGTCATCACCGGCATCGTCGCCTACGCCAATTTCCGCGCCATGCAGAACCTCGCCCGCAAGCGGAGCGCCCGGCCATGATGGTCGAGAACAAGCGCTCGCTCAGGTGGCGGAAGGTGGCGGCTCACGGCTTCCTGATCATCTTCCTGGCGCTCATCCTGTTCCCGTTCCTCATGGTTCTGTCGATCTCGTTCCGCGAGGGGAACTTCTCCACCGGCAGCCTTTTCCCGGACCACCCGACGCTGGAGCACTGGGCGCTCGCCTTCGGCTTCGACTATACCCAGCCCGACGGCACGGTGGTCGTGCCGCCCTTCCCGGTGCTGCTCTGGCTGTGGAACTCGATCAAGATCGGCCTGATCGCCTCAGCCGGCATCCTGATGCTGTCGACCACCTCGGCCTATGCCTTCGCCCGCATGCGCTTCGCCGGGCGGACCGGCCTGCTCGACGCCCTGCTCATCGTGCAGATGTTTCCCGCCGCACTGACGGTGATCGCCATTTACGCCATCTTCGACGCTCTCGGCCGCGTCGTGCCGTGGCTCGGCGTCGACCAGCACCCGGCGCTGATCCTCGCCTATCTCTCGGCCATTACGCTGCACATCTGGACGATCAAGGGCTATTTCGACGGCGTCGACCCGGCTCTCGACAAGGCGGCGCAGATCGACGGGGCGACGCCCTGGCAGACCTTCCGCTTCGTCTTCCTGCCTCTGTCGATCCCCATCCTGGCGATCGTCTTCATCCTGTCGTTCATCTACCTGGTCAACGAATACCCGGTGGCCACCATCCTGTTGCGCGACACAAGGCAGATGACGCTGGCGGTCGGCGCCCGCCAATATCTCTATGAGCAGCGTTATCTGTGGGGCGACTTCGCCGCGGCGGCGATCCTCTCCGGCCTGCCGATCACGGCGCTCTTCCTGATCTGCCAGCGCTTCCTTGTCTCCGGCCTGGCCGAGGGCGGAGTGAAGGGCTGATTTGAGCGGTTCACGACGCGGACACCGCGATCCCTCCCCGGCACGGGGAGGGGGGACCGCGCCGGAGCGAAGCGGAGGCGTGGTGGGTGGGGTCCGGCTGCGTGGGCAACGCCAGAGCAGATGGCGAAGAACCCCACCCGTCCGCTCGCTTTGCTCGCGGCCACCCTCCCCGGTTCGGGGAGGGACCAGGGTGGCTCCGGCCGCACTCTCGCGTATCAGTCATTCCTGATTCCAGGCACTACCGCCGCAGCACGGGCGGCTGCATGTGCCGATCGTAGCGACGGCGGTATTCGGCGATCAATGCATCGACCCTGTCGCGGCCGTAGCCGAACAGGAGACCCTTGTCGTAGGGAACTCCATTGTTGTGCTCATAAGTCGGGTCGAGCCTGGTGTAGAGATCCACCTTTTGCAGGCGCTTCTCCAGCGTGTCCCAGCCCGCATGATGGAACTCCAGGAGGTCGGTGTCTTCGATCCGCCCGAAGTCGCCGATGTTTTGCGGCAGGCGCTGGTTGTGCAGGGCCTTGTGGCCGGCGATCAGGCCCGGGTAATAGCGCCACATGTTCCCGATCCGCTGATTGCCCTTGAGCATCAGCGATCGCATGAGCGGATATTGCGGATCGTTCCATTCCGAGATGCGCGGGGTGACCATTGCCGCGACGTCGGGCGCAATCTGGCCGAGAACCTCACGCAAGAGTCCGGCAGGTTTGACGACCTCGTCGCAGTCGACCAGGACGACCCAGTCGGGACGCATGAAGTCGGCCATCTGATAGAGGAAACGCAGCATCTCCGATTCCGTGAAGAACCAATTCTCCTGCGAGAGCGCTGCATTTGCTGAAAACACGTTGGTGACGGCTGGATGGGCAAGAAGGATTTCGCGTGATCGGTCCGTGCTGCGGTCCTCGATCACGCAAATCCAGTCGCAGTATTGCGCCATCGATTGCAGGCAGGTCGGTAGATCGCCGGCGCCGTTGCGGACCATCATAAGGCCGAGCACTTTCATTGTTGGTCTCCGGCAGTGCGGGTGAGCCGTCCGCCCGATAGACGAATCTCTGTCCGCCCGCCCGATCATAGCGGACAGAGGCCATGACAACGGCCGCGATTCTTGAACCAATGTCGGTCTGCCGCCGCGAAAGGGGCAGGGGGGGCGGCTCTGTGCCATGAGATCAGTGGTTGTTCGCTAGCCCGCAAGAGGTCTATGAACCTGGAAATAGCATGAGGCATGAGATGACTTCGCTGCCGGCCGCGCGGGCTGACGAATTGTCGGAACTGCTGTTTGTCCGCGACGACATATTCGCCGCGGACCTGGCGATCGTGTTCGGAATGAGCGCCTGGCGCCGTCCGCTCGGCCGCGCCCTCGAGCTCTACCGGGATGGTCTGGCAAAGAAGCTGGTCTTCACCGGCGGGTTCAACCGGCGCCTTCAGGCGGTCGAGGCCGCCGAGATGGCCCGGGCGGCGATCGCCGGCGGCGTGCCGGCATCCGACGTCCTGGTCGAGGACAAATCCACGAATACAGCCGAGAACGTGGCGAATACGCTGCAGCACATCGATGACGCTATCGGCCTCGGCAACATCGAATCGGTGCTGCTGGTCGCCATCCACTTCCACATGCGGCGGGTGAAGATGACGGCCGAGCGCGCGTTTCCCGCCGGAATCAGAATCGGGTTCGCCTCTTATCCGAGCGCCGCCTATGGCGAGCACGACTGGCATCTGTCGGAGATCGGCCGCCGCGACGTCCTGTCCGAAGCCGAGAAGATCAGGAAATATCTCGGAGAGGACATTTGAGAATCGAGGAGGTCAGCGGCGAGGGCGCGCGGCTGGCGATCGCCTACGGCGACGGGCTGCCGGAAGCCGATCCGTCGGTGTCGCTCGCCAAGGCCCTGGTCGCCGCGAGCGAACGCTTCCCGGACGGGAAATTTGCCTATGTCGGATCGGGAAGCGATCCCGTCTTCACAAGTTACGCCCGGACACTGGAGCGGGCGCGGCGGATCGCACAAGGGCTGCGGCGACGCGGCATCGGTCCCGGCGACAAGCTGATCCTCTACTGCCGTCGCGGCTGGAACTTCATCCCGGCCATCTGGGCTTCGTTTCTCACCGGCGCGATCCCGGTCGCCATTGCACGGGACGACTCGAATCGCCACCAGCTGCGCACGCTCACCGCGGTCATGGATCGGATCCGCGCGGTGCTCGACTCACCGCACCTTGTTGCCGACGACCTCGACGAAACCGCGTTGCGACGGCTGCGGTTCGACAGCGTGCACGCTTCGGCGCTGTCGATGCTCGAGGCCGAGGAGCCGGCCGAGGTCGCCCATGACGCGGCGCCCGACGATCTCGCCCTGCTCGTCCTCACCTCCGGGACGACAGAGCAGCCGAATCTCGTCTCGCTGAGCGCTCGGGCCGTCCTCGCCCGTTGGTGGCCGGTGCTGCCGGTTCACGAAGAGGCCACCGGCTTCCTCTCCTGCTGGCCATTCGACCATGTCATGGGGATGGGCCTTGCCAGCCCCAATCTCCCGTTGAAGGCCTACCTTCCAACCGATCGCTTTGTGCAGTCGCCGACGCTCTGGCTCGACGCCATCGACCGGTTGCCGGTGACCCATGCCACGATGACCAATTTTGGCATGGCGCTGATCGCGCGCGGCGTGGCGGCAGCGCCCGACCGAACCTGGGATCTCGGCAGATTGCGGAAGATCGGAGTCGGCGGCGAAGCCATCGACAAGGACACCTGCCGGCGATTCTGCGACGCATTGCGGCCGTTCGGTCTGCGGCCGGATGCCGTCATCCTTGGCTATGGCCTTTCGGAATGCGGGCCGGTGGTCGGCGGCAGTCGGCATTTTTCGTTTGAAGAGGCGGACGAAGCGAAGTCGTTCATCGCACTCGACCGTCCTACGCGAGGCCACGCGGTGCGCGTGATGCACGAAGACGACACGCCGTGCGTGGAAGGCGAGATCGGCGGTGTCGAAGTCAAAGGCCCGACGATGGCGTCGGGATATTTCGGCGACCCCGAAGCGGCTGCCTCCCTGTTCACGCCTGATGGCTGGCTGCGCACGGGAGACCTCGGCTTCCTGCGCGACGGGTGCCTCACCGTCACGGGGCGCGTGAAGGAAACGATCATCGTCAACGCGCAGAAATATGCCTGTGCCGAAATCGAAGCTGCGGCACTGTCGATTGGCGGCATTGATGCCGCCTTTGCCGTCGCCTGCGATGATTTGTTCCGGCAGGAGCTGCCGAACGGGCACGCGCGTTTCGCGGTGTTTGTGGTTGCCCCGACGGTCGCGCCCGACGGATTCGCCGACCTGGCGCGGCGCCTGCGCCTCGCCATCCGCAAGGAGTTCGGCTTTGCGCCCGCCTATGTCGTCCCGATCGCCGACGATGAAGTCCCGCGCACGCAACTGGGGAAGGTCCAGCGTCTCGAACTCGCCAGGCGTCTCAGAGACGGCGGCTTCGACGATCGACTCGCCCCGATCGGCCCGCTCATCCCGGGCGCCGCGACCGCCCGACAAGCGGACTTCGCCACCGAGGCGGAGAGGCTGGTTTCGGCAATGTTCGCGACCCATCTCGGCCACGACGATTTCGGCCTCGACCAAGACTTCTTCGAACTGGGCGGAGATTCGTTGGCGGCAAACAGCCTCGTTCACGACGTCGAGGCGACCTTCGGCCGGCCGTTGCCGGAGGAACTGCTGCACGATCGGACCTCGGTCAGGCGACTGGCGGCGCATTTCGGTGGCGACGTCGGTGGCGACGGCGTCATTCCGCCCGGCCGAACCGCTGCCAAGGCCCGTCCGCGCCGGGGTGCGGGCGACCGGCTCGCTCCCGAAGTCGAGACTCGGCTCCGAAAACTGACCGCGAAATGGGCAGGCGAGCGCGTCGGCGGCGACGGCCTGATGCGCGGGTTGAATTGGGGCGGAACGAAGCGACCGATCTTCTGCTGCCTGCAGTCGGATCGCGAATTCAGGCTGCTCGCCGAACATCTCGGGCCGGATCAGCCGGTTTACGCGATGCGCTCCGGGCATATCGTGATGAACTACAGGAACCGCGGCATCGCTTTGTTGGCCCGGCGTTACATCGAAGACCTTCTCACCGTCGACAACACCGGCCCGTACGTGATCGCCGGCGTTTGCCAGGGAGGGATCGTCGCCATCGAAATGGCGCGCCAGATCCAGGGCAGCGGCCGCGATGTCCAGCTTCTCCTAGTGCTCGATGCGAGCCTGCCGGGTCTCGTCAAGCGTCAGCCCTATGAGGGCCGCGTCGCTCTGTTCGTCTCGCGGAGAAGCCGCTTCAGCCCCTACCGCCAGTTTCGCTCGCCCGAAGCAGGGTGGCGGAAGCTGGCGCCGGCGGGGGTCCAGCTCGAGGTGCTTGAGTGCGATCACCTTGGCGTCTTCACGCCGCAGATGATGCCCGACCTCGCGGAGAAATTCCGCTCGGTGCTGAGTTGGGCGAGCGGGCCGCCGGCGCCGCGTCCGGGCGTTGTCGGTGGGTTGCCGAAATCGGCGTATTCGGCGGGTCTGGTCGTCCCGCGACGATTGAAGCTCGCCCCTGCCCAGCGCTTCGCCATCGATGTCGAGGTCACCAACAGCGGATCGTCGCATTGGGCGCCGACGAATGAGAGCGGCATTGCGCTGGGCAACCATTGGCTGAGGCGGGACGGCGAGATCCATATCTGGGCGGACGGACGTGTCGGGCTAGCCGACGGGGTGGCTCCGGGGGGGACTGTGACCCTCTCCCTCTCCATGACCGCTCCCGCCGAACCCGGGGAATATCTTCTCGAAATCGACCTCGTCGAGGAGGGGGTGACCTGGTTCAAGGATCGCGGCTCGCACTGCGCCTTCATCGAGATTGAGATCGCGAGGCACGGCCTCGCAGGGCAGGCCGCCCTATCCTTGCGGCGATTGGTTGCGGGCAGATAAGGCAGGCGAAATCGCGGGAGGAGGCGGGTCTTTCGACGGCAAGGGCGACCTCGCGGGCGCGTTTCGCTCGCGCCGTCAGGGCCGCCGAAGACGAGAGCCGAGATGCCGGCCGCGATGACGAAGGGAACGCTCGCCCTGAGGGCGGACCGACGACCAGCGCCGCTGCATCGGTCCCGGCGATGGTACCGTTCCAGACGTTGGGCTGGGCCAGCGTCGTGGAGAAACGAATTGTAGCCGTGCGACCCGCCCAGCGCCAGCCGTCCCAATCCGCCGTCCTCCTCGGTCATGGTAGACCTCGCCCGCAAGAGCGGCGTCCCGTGCCGCCGTTGACCATGGTGGTGCTCAATGCGCCGATCGTCGTCTACACGTGGCAGCCGGTTGTTGACGGACTGCAGAAAACCGGCCTCGTCACCGTCACGCTCGGTCGGCTTCCATGAACTCGACCTCAGATACTCTTCTCCAGGCCATCTCGCCGGCACGGAAGGTCGAAATGCGTGGTCGAAACGCTTGTCCGCGCCGGGTGCCGGGTCGATTCGACCGATCCCTATCGCTCCAATTCGGCCTTGCATGTTTTCAGGGCTGGTGCTGAGCCTGCTTTCCGGCAACGTGGCCAGCCTCGACGACCTGGCCACGCATAGCGACGACGCGGCCGCCATATTCCGCACGATGGGTCTCAAATCCTCCTCTTCGGGCAAGCTGTTCGATCAGTATCTCGCGGGCGGATTGGGGGCGGAACCGATGGTCGTCGGCTACGAGAACAGCTGATTGAATGGATTCTCGCCGATGCCGACCGCTGGGCCGCCATCCAGGCGAGTTCGGCGCCCAAGCCGGTGATGCTGTATCCCAAGCCGACGTCTATTCCGCCCATCCGCTCGTCATCATCGATCCGGCCGCCGACCCGATGCTGGAAGCCATGCTCAGTCCGCGGCTCCAGGACATCGCCTGGACCCGGCACGGATTCCGCGGTCGCCTCGGTCAGCCGGCAGGCAATGGCGAAAGTGCCGTGAAGGGGTTGCTGCCGCAGGAAGTCAGCTCCGTCCTACCCATGCCGGACGCCGACGTCATGCTCGCCCTTCTGGCGAAACTCGCGGTTTGACTGCCCCGAGCCTCCGCCGCCGGCCGTTGCGCGGCGAGCCGGTGCCCCCGAAGGACGGCGTCCGGGCGCAAGTCGGCACCGTGTCGACGTTGCGTCGCGGGGTCCAGCGTCGTGGAGAAGACAAGTTGTCGGTGTGCGACCCGCCGACGACACCGGCAAGGCAACCCGGCAGCTTCAGGCGATCACTACGAAGTCGCTGGCGTGGAGGTTGAGCCCCTTGTCGAGCTTGGCGAACTGCACGTCGCCTCCGGGGTCGGTGCCGTTGGAGTCGTAGAGGAGCGCCCCGGTGTGCTTGTTGTAGATGATGCGGTCGTCGAGGTCGTGGGCGGCGATTCCCTTGTGGAACTCGGCGCCGGTGAGGGTTCCCAGCCCGCTGAGCGCCGCGAAGATGCCCTTGCTGAGGAGGAGCTGGTCGGTCCCGGGATCGAAGTGCTTGACCCGATCGACATTGGTTGCCGGGTTCAGCGTCGCATCGAAGACGAACTGGTCTTTGTGCGGCCCGGCGATCAGCGTGTCGTTGCCGTCGCCGCCATAAACCTTGCCGGCGTGGCCGCCGGCATTCTTGAAGGTGTCGTTGCCGGGGCCGAGATACACCTCGCCCTTGATCTGCCCGTCGTTGACGATCTTGTCGGCGGCGGGGCCGCCAATGACGTTGCCTTTGATCTTGCCGTGGTTCTCCACCAACAGGTTTCCCGGTCCAGTGTTTGCGATCGAGGCAGTAACCCCTTTGATCGTTCCGCCTGACTTGTTGACGATGGTGGTCTTCAGCCCGGCAAGGAAGACTTGGGCGTATATGCCGACCGTGCCACCACCGATCGCGCCGGAATTTTCAATCGTCGGCCCGTCGGTCGCGCCGGCCGTGGCTACCGACGCGAAAACGCCGACTGAGGCCCCGAAGATGTGGCCGGTGTTGGTGAGGTTGAAATTGGACACGTCGCCGGCGGCCACGCCGTAGCTGGCCAAGCCAATGATGCTGCCATCATTCGTGACGGTCATGTTTTTGGCGCCGACAACGTTCCCCACGACAACACCAAAGTCGCCGACGATGCTGCCGTTCGCCTTGTTGATGACGGTGCCGTTCTTCGCTGCCTGGAAGTAGACGCCGAAGCTGACGCCGGAGGCTTGGCCAAAGACCTCGCCCTTGTTGACCAGCTTGCTACCGTTGAAGCTGCTGTAAACCGCTGCCGCCGCGGGATTCCCCGTCCCGACCAGGACGCCGTCGGCGATGGTCCATGTCTTGCCCGGCCCGGCATAGATGATGGCCGGAGCTATGGGATTGTAGATGTCTGTGTGCTGGGTGGGCATGACGTTTCTCCTTTAGGGGTTCCGCTGTCAGCGGCCTTCGGGGTGGCGGCGCGACGGGGGTCGTCCAGTCGTAGGCCGCCGTCGCCTGCTCAGGCAATCACCACGAAGTCGCTGGCGTGGAGGTTGAGCCCCTTGTCGAGCTTGGCGAACTGTATGTCGCCTCCGCCACCGTCACCGTTGGAGTCGTAGATGAGTGCCCCGGTCGTCTTGTTGTAGATGATGCGGTCGTCAGCGTCGTGGGCCTGGGTTCCCTTGTGGAACTCGGCGCTGGTGAGGGTTCCCAGCCCGCTGATCGTCGGGAAGAAGGTCTGGTCGAGGATGAGCTTGTCGGTGCCAGGGTCGAAGTGCTTGACCCGATCGACATTGGTCGCGGGGTTGAGCGCCGTGTCGAAGACGAACTGGTCCTTGTGCGGCCCAGCGATCAGGGTGTCGTTGCCGTCGCCGCCGTGGATCCTGCCGGCAGTGCCGCCGGCGTTCTTGAAGGTATCGTTGCCGGAGCCGAGAAACACCTCGCCCTTGATCTGCCCGGCGTTGACGACCTTGTCATGGGTATTGGCGCCGGACGCTACAACATTGCCTTTGATCTTGCCGTCGTTGTCGAGCGACAGCTTTCCCGTCGGGATGTAGATAGAAGCGACAGCTCCCTGGATCGTGCCGCCCGGCTTGTTGTGGACGGTCGTCGTCAGCCCGGGAAGGACGGAACCGTATATGCCAAAATTGGCAGACTTGATCAGGCCGGAATTATCGATCGTCGGCCCGTCCGTCGCGCCGCCCGCGACCACCGTTGCCTGAACGCCGACCACAGGTCCAAAGATCTTGCCGGTGTTGGTGAGATCGAAATTCGACACATCGGAGGCATACACGCCGACACCGGTGACGGCGACGATGGTCCCGTCGTTCATGACGGTCATGTTCTTACCGCCGGCGCCACTCCCGAGGATGACACCGTAGCTGCCGACAATGCTGGCCCCCGCCTTGTTGATGACAGTGCCGTTCTTTTGTGCCTGGAAAGTCACGCCAGACCCTGGACTAAAGATATCGCCGTTGTTGACCAGCTTGCTTCCGTTGTGGAGGCTGTAGACTGTAGTGACGCCCGAGCCGACCAGCACCCCGTTGGCGATGGTCCATGTCTTGCCAGGACCGGCATAATTGATGGCCGGGGCGGCGGGGTTGTAGATGTCCGTATGTTGCGTTGGCATCCTCATTCTCCTGTTGTCGTCCGCATGTCAGCGGAACTCGTGTGCGTCACGGCTCGGCTGACGGTGCCGTTCCCGTCCATTGCCCGAATGAAGGAGAGGACGCTCACAAGAACGGGCTCCGACAGACGCATACTCTCACTGCCCTCGGTCGCCTTCTCGCAAGCGCGCCAAGATACGCCAGGCAAAACGCGTCGGCCAGCCTTTCGTTTCCACGCCGCCGGGCCTGGCGGCGCGTCTTATGGCGCGAGCAGCGACGAAAATGGCCTGCCACCCGATGCTGTCGTTCGGGCCGCCCGGCGCCTCTTCAGGCGGACGTGCGCAATTCGCGATCGGTGCGGACGAGCGCCGCGAGATGGTCGCCCAAATTCGCCTCGAGCTGAGCGAGCAGGAAGGCCTTCGGCATGGCGTGGGCGAACAGGAAGCCTTGGGCGACGTCGCAGCCGAGGTCCTGGATGGTCGCCAGATCCTCCGCGGTCTCGATGCCTTCGGCAACAGCAAGGCTGCCGAAACGGTGCGCCAGCCCGACCACGGTCCGGCAGATCTCGGCGTTGCCGGCATCGCGGCTGCAGTCGCCGACGAAGCTCCTGTCAAGCTTCAGTTCGGCAAAGGGGAGTTCCTTGAGCCGCGCCAGCGAGGAGTAGCCGCGGCCAAAGTCGTCGATGGCGAGCGAAACCCGATAGATGCGGAGCTGGGTGGCGATCTCGTGGACGGTCGGAATATCGCGGACGACCTGGTCCTCGGTAATCTCCAGGATGATCCCCGGCCAATCGCCTCGGGCCATACGGTGGTCGCGGACGATTGCCGGGATCGGCAGTTGGATCAGCGCTTCGACCGGCACGTTGATCGCGAGCTGCAGGGTGTGGCCGGCGGCCGCGAACTCGGCGGTCGCCGCCAGCGCCGAGCCCAACGCGTGCTCGGCGAGAGCGACCTGATCGGCCGCCGCGGCATCCGGCAGGAAGCCCTGCGGCGGCACGATGCCGCGTTCGGGATGGCGGACCCGCGCCAGGCCTTCGGCTCCGACCACACGCCCGCTGCGGAGATCGACCTTGGGCTGATACCAGAACTCGACCCAGTTGTTGTCGAGCGCTTCGCGAAGATCGACGCGCGCCGGCGACGCGACGCCAGCGTCGGGCTGGTCCGCGGGAGCAGGCGACGCGGCGTGCGGCGGCTCGCCCGGCCTGACGCGTTCCTCGGCCACGATCCGCTCGATGGCATCGATCAGAAACGGCTTGGCGAGCGGCGCACGCATGCGCAGACCATGGCGCTCGCCGACCTGCCGCACGTCATCAAGCAGCGCCCGGTTGTTGCCGCTCATCAACTGGACGACGCCGGCGAAGCCGTGCTCGGCAAGACCGCGGATCGCGTCGATCGCATCCGAATTGCCCAGCGATATGTCCAGGAAGATGAGATCGGGTGACCGCCGCCGAAGGCCATCCATCATCGAGCCAACGTCGACGAAGCGCTCGGCCGTCGCCCCGCAGTGGTTCAACGCGGTGGCGAGGAGCCGTCCGATCGCCGGCTCGTCATCAACGATATAGCACAGCGGGAGACGCCCACTCGGGCTGATTGCCACTGGTCCGATCCACTGCTGTAGCCCAGCACACAAACCACAACGACGTGCGGTCGATCTTGTTACCGAGGTCTTAATTTTGGGTTGAAGGATCACACCGCCACAATTGGGCGCGAGCGACTCGGAGAATCGGTTAGCGTGCCGTTAACCGCCCGCCCGCTAGCAATGGCGGCTGGAGGGCCCGATGGCAATCTCGCGATCGCTTCGCCGGTGGTTGCCGCCCATTGCCGTTGGGGCGATCGGCGTCGTCGTGTCATCGCTGGCGTTCTGGGTGGCAACCGAGATCGACGACCGCCGAATCCGCAACCAACTCGATTTTCGATCGGAATGGCGGGCCCGCGACATCGAGGCGAAGGTCCGCCTGGCCGGCAACGCGGTCGACAACATCGCCAACAGCATGGCGGCGAACCCCGACCTCGATGCGGCGCAGTTCGACCGGATCGCCACGCGCGCCCGCCAGGACCTCGATCATGTGAACGCCCTGCAATGGGCGCCGCGGGTGCCGCGGGCCGACATCGCCGCGTTCGAGCGTTCCGCGATCTCGCATGGGCTGCCGGGCTATCACGTGTTCGACGTCGACCGGAGCTTCCAGCCGACCGAGCTGGCCGACCGCGCCGACTACTTCCCGGTCCTCTTCGACATGCACTTCGAGGGGAGCAGGCAGGTCACCGGCCTGGCGCTCGGTCGATACGAGGGACGCCGCGTTCCGATGGAGAAGGCCCGCGACGAGGGACGCCCCGTCGCGACGCTGCCGGTGCGACCGGTCGGGCCGAAAACCGCCGACCTCGTCTATCTCCTGTTTTGGCCGGTCTACGACGGCATCGACGTACCGGCAACCGTCGACGCGAGGCGCGCCATGCTGCGCGGCTACGCCATCGCCAACTACAATCTCGCCGCACTGCTCGCCGCGGCGATGCGCGACACGCCCGAGATCGGCGCGACGATTCACTTCGCGATCGCCGCGGCCCACCAGGAAAACCCGGTGGAGAACGCCGTGTTGGTCTATTCGGCGGCAAGCGGCAAGATCGAGCCGCCGGCGGCGACCGGGGCGACCGACCCTCCGGCCATGCGCACCGCCCATCAATTCGACGTCTTCGACCAACATTGGGACCTGACCTTCGACTATTCCCCGGCCGCTGTGGCCCAACTGCGTTCGCACGGCGCCTGGGGCTGGCTTCTGGCGGGACTGCTCCTGACGGCATCGCTGGTCGTCTACGTGGCGCGCCAACGTGGACGGTCGGCGGCGGTCGAGGCCCTGGCCGACCAACGCACCGCCGAATTGCAGAACGCCAGCGCCCAGTTGCAGCACGCCCAGAAGATGGAGATCATCGGCAGCTTCACCGGCGGGATGGCGCACGACTTCAACAATCTTCTTGCCATCATCATCGGCAATCTCGACATCCTGCGTCGGCGCGCCAAGGACGACGACGAGATTCGAGAGCTCGCCGACGAAGCGCTCGACGCGGCGACGCGGGGCGCCGATCTGACGCAACGGCTGCTCGCCTTCGCCCGTCGCCAACCGCTGCGGCCGCAGCGTGTCGAACTCAATCAACTGATCACCGAGATCACCAAGCTGCTCCGTCGCACGCTCGGCGAAGACATCGAGGTCACTCTCACTTTGGCACCGGACGTGTGGCCGGTCGTCATCGACCGCGCCCAGCTGGAGGCGGCGCTGGCCAACCTGGCGACCAACGCCCGCGATGCGATGCCGAGCGGCGGCCACTTGACCATTGCAACCACCAACCGCCGTCTCGACTCTCACTACGCGGCGGCACACGCCGACGTCGTCGCCGGCAACTACGCGGTGATCGAGGTCAGCGACACCGGCAGCGGCATGTCGGCGGAAACGGCCGAGAAGATCTTCGACCCGTTCTTCACGACGAAAGACGAGGGCAAGGGCACCGGCCTCGGCCTCAGCATGGTCTACGGCCTGATGAAACAGTCGGGCGGCCACGTCGCCGTCTACAGCGAGCCCGGCGTCGGCACCACCTTTCGCCTCTACCTTCCACGCGTCGAAGCAGCGGCGACCGAGGCGGCCCAACCGGTCGCCGCGGACGACCGCCGCGGTAACGGCGAGACCGTGCTCGCCGTCGAGGACAATCCGTCATTGCGCCGCGTCGTGGTGCGCCAGCTTCACGAACTCGGCTACCGGGTGATCGAAGCCGACAACGCCGCGGCGGCGCTGACCGTCCTTCAGCGCCAGCCGGTCGATGTTCTGTTCACCGATGTGGTCATGGGCGGCGGCATCACCGGCCTCGATCTGGCGGAGACGGTCGAGGCAACCTGGCCGAATGTCCGGGTCCTGGTGACCTCCGGCTTCCCCGACGGCAAGGCCGGCAACGCCGGCGCACGGCGGGCGGCGCCACTCCTCAGCAAGCCGTATCGTCGGGAGGACCTGGCAAAGGCCCTCCGCCAGGCGCTCGACGCCTGAACCGCGCCGGCGGCAGCGCCAGCGCCCTGCCGGCTCGCCCCGGTGCGCCCGATCTCGACGAAAAGAGCTGGATTTCGGATTCGCTCCTCTGCCAGCATGCCTTTCGATGACGCCAACGATGACCGATCCCGTCCGCCGCGCGCACGCCATGCCCTTCGGCGCGGAGATCCATGCGGACGGCGGGGTGCGCTTTCGCATCTGGGCGCCCGAGCGCGAGCGGATTTCGCTGGCGATCGAGGGGCGGACGGAGCCCCTGCCGATGGCGGCCCTGGCGGACGGCTGGCATGAGCTGACCGTCGTCGACGCGCGCGCCGGTGCGCGCTACCGCTTTGCGCTGGAAGAGGGCCGGCACGTGCCGGACCCGGCCTCGCGTTACCAGCCCGAGGACGTGCACGGCCCAAGCGAGGTGATCGACCCGCGCGTCTATCGATGGGGCGACGGCGGATGGCGCGGCCGTGCCTGGGAGGAGACGGTCCTCTACGAATTGCACGTCGGTGCGTTCACGCCCGCCGGCACCTTTCAGGCGGCGATCGACAGACTTGACCATCTCGTCGACCTCGGCGTCACGGCGATCGAATTGATGCCGGTCGCCGACTTTCCCGGAGCGCGGAACTGGGGCTATGACGGGGTCTATCCCTTCGCGCCGGACGCAAGCTACGGCCGGCCGGCGGATCTCAAGGCCCTGGTCGACGCGGCGCACGGCAAGGGCCTCATGGTCTTCCTCGACGTCGTCTACAATCACTTCGGACCGGAGGGGAACTATCTCTCCCTCTATGCGTCGCGGTTCTTCAGCGACCGGCACCAGACTCCGTGGGGCGCTGCGATCAACTACGACGATCCCGGCAGCACTCCGGTGCGCGAATTCGCCATCCATAACGCGCTCTATTGGCTGGAGGAGTTTCATCTGGATGGTTTGCGGCTTGATGCGGTTCACGCCATCCTCGACGACACCGACCGGCACCTCCTCGAGGAACTGGCCGAGCGGGCCTGCCGGCAGCTCGGCCAGCAACGCTTCATCCACCTCGTCCTCGAAAACGAAGAGAATCAGGCGCGCCTCCTGGAACGCGATTCCCGCGGCAAGCCGCTCGCCTACACCGCCCAGTGGAACGACGACATCCACCATGTCCTGCACACCGCCGCGACCGGCGAGGATGCCGGTTACTACGCCGAATATGTCGGCGACCGGCGGAAGCTTGCGCGCGCGCTCGCCGAGGGCTTCGCCTTCCAGGGCGAGATGATGGCCTATCGCGGCAGGCCGCGCGGCGAGCCGAGCCGGCACCTGCCGCCGACCGCCTTCGTCGGCTTCATCCAGAACCACGATCAGATCGGCAACCGCGCCTTCGGCGAACGCTTGACGGCACTCGCGCCGCCGGAGGTGGTCCGCGCGATCGCCGCCACCTACCTTCTGGCGCCGCAGATCCCGATGCTGTTCATGGGCGAGGAATGGGCCGCCGCCGAGCCGTTTCCGTTCTTCTGCGATTTCGGCCCGGAGCTGGCGGAGGCCGTGCGAAACGGCCGGCGCGCCGAGTTCGCCAGGTTTCCCGAATTTCGGGACGCGGCGGCGCGGGCGCGCATCCCCGATCCGACCAGCGAGGCGACGTTCCTGTCGGCGAAGCTTAAGTGGCGGGACCGGTCCCGCCCGCCCCACGATGGCTGGCTCGACTGGTACCGCAGGATTCTGGCGATCCGTCGGGCCGAGATCGTGCCGCGGCTCGCCGGCGTGCCGGGAAACGCGGGGGAATACGCTATGGTGGGGGAAACCGGGTTGCGCGTTGGCTGGCGTCTCGGCGACGGCAGTCTTCTCGGCCTGCTTGCCAATCTCGCCGGAGATGACCTCGGCAACGTCGAAGCCCCGGCCGGCCGCACGATCTGGCAAGAGGGGGAAGTCGGCTCGGGACGGATGGGACCGTGGTCGGTGCTGTGGTCGCTCGCGGCGGCCGGGCCGAACGCGCGTTGATGGAAGCTGATGGGGCGACTCGCGCCTCACCGTAGCGTGAACCGGAAGGGCGATGATGTCCGCTGCTGAAGAGACCGAAGCGCTGGTGCCGCGAGCGACCTATCGCTTGCAGTTCAACGCGGCGTTCGGCTTCCGCGATGCCGCCCGCCTTGCCGCCTATCTCGCCAGGCTCGGCGTCAGCCATGTCTACGCCTCGCCCTATCTCAAGGCGCGGCCGGGCAGCACCCACGGCTACGACATCGTCGATCACAACGCCCTCAATCCCGAACTCGGGAGTCCGGAGGATTTCGAGGCGATGGTCGACGCCTTCAAGGCGCACGGCCTCGGGCAGATTCTCGATTTCGTCCCGAACCACATGGGCGTCGGCGGCGCCGACAATGCCTGGTGGCTCGACACGCTCGAATGGGGACCGGACTCACCCTATGCCGGCTATTTCGACATCGACTGGGATTCGGACCGATCGTATCTGCACGGCAAGCTGCTGGTGCCGTTGCTCGGAGACCAGTACGGCGCGGTGCTGGAGTCGGGCGAACTGGAGCTGCGCTTCGACGCGGAGAGCGGCAGCTTCGCGGTCTGGGCCTACGGGACGCACAAGCTGCCGATCTGCCCGCTGCACTACCAGCGCATTCTCGGTCGCGACCACGCGGCGCTTGAGCGATTGGGCGATGCGTTCGCCGGCCTGCCGGCCCACCGCCCGCACGTCATCCGCCGCGCCGACGACCTCAAGGCCGAGCTTGCCCGGCTGGCGACCGAAGCGGCCGACGTCGGCGAGGCGGTGGTCGCCGACGTCGCCATGCTCAACGGCACGCCCGGCGAGCCGGACAGCTTCCGTCCGCTCCACGACCTGATCCAGCTCCAGCACTGGCGGGCCGCCTTCTTCCGGGTCGCCGCCGACGACATCAACTACCGCCGCTTCTTCAACATCAACGAACTCGCGGGCCTCCGCATGGAGCAGCCCGAGCTCTTCGACCTCACCCATCGCTTCGTCCTCGACCGGCTCGCCGACGGGACGCTCGACGGCTTGCGCATCGACCATATCGACGGACTTCTCGACCCCAAGGGCTATTGCCTCCGCCTGCGTGAAAAGGCGGAGCGGCCGTTCTACCTCGTGGTCGAGAAGATCCTGGCGCGCCACGAGCACCTGCGCGAGGACTGGCCCATCGCCGGCACCACCGGCTACGAGTTCGCCAATCTGGTCGGCGGGCTCTTCGTCGACCCGGCGGGCGAGGAGCCGTTCAACCGGCTCTATCGGGCCTTCACCGGGCAGGCCGGCGCCTTCGAGGACATCGTCCGCGGCTGCAAGATACGCATCATGACCGCCGAAATGGCGAGCGAGCTCAACGTTCTGGGGCGCGACGCCGGACGCATCGCCCGATCGAACTGGCGAAGCTGCGACTTCACCAACAACACCCTCCACATGGCGCTCAAGGAGATCATCGCCCGCTTCCCGGTCTACCGGACCTATATCGACGGCTCGGCGCCAACCGAGGACGACCGGCGCGACATCGACTGGGCGATCACCCAGGCGCGGCGCACGGAGAGAGTGCCGGATGCCACCGTCTTCGACTTCCTGCACGCGCTGCTCACCGCCGACCTGGTCGGCGAGCCCCAGAGCGGCTACAGCCGCCAGGCCGTCGTGCAGTTCGCCATGAAGGTGCAGCAATATAGCGGCCCGGTGATGGCCAAGGGCCTCGAGGACACCGCCTTCTACCGCTACAACCGCCTGGTTTCGCTGAACGAGGTCGGCGGCCACCCCGATCACTTCGGCACCGCCGTCTCCGCCTTCCACCGGGCCAATGCCGAGCGGGCGGCCCGCTGGCCCCATGCCATGCTCGCCACCGCGACCCACGACACCAAACGCGGCGAGGACACGCGGGCGCGGCTCCACGTCCTGTCGGAGATGCCCGAGGAATGGGAGCGCCACATCCAGTCGTGGAGCCGGATCGTGCGGGCCCGGCGCGGCGACGTCGAGGGCACCGCCCCGCCCGACCGCAACGACGAATACCTGCTCTACCAACTCCTCCTCGGCGCCTGGCCGGCCGACCTCACCGATGTCGACGATCCCGATCCGGCGGCGGTGGCCGCCTTCGCCACCCGCGTCGAGGTCGCGATGATCAAGTCGGTGCGCGAAGCCAAACTCCATTCAACCTGGGCAACTCCCGACGAGGCTTACGAGGAAACGGTCGCCTCGTTCCTGCGCGATTGCCTGGATACCAGCCGCTCGAACCCGTTCCTGGAGAGCTTCCGGCCGTTCCAGGCACGGATCGCGCGCCTCGGACTGCTGAACAGCCTCGGACAGACGCTCGCCAAGCTGACGGCGCCCGGCATGCCCGACCTCTACCAGGGGAGCGAGCTATGGGACCTCAGCCTGGTCGACCCGGACAATCGCCGTCCGGTCGATTATGGGGCGCGCCTTCGGCTCGCCGATGACCTCGACGCGAGCCTCGGCAACGATCCCGGCGCGATTGCCGGCCTGCTCGGCCGATGGCGGGACGGCGCGGCGAAATTCGCGATGACCCGGCTGACATTGGCGCTGCGGCGCGCCAAGCCCGCGCTCTTTGCCGATGGCGACTACGAAGCCCTGGGCGCCGCCGGCGAGCGCGAAGATCATGTCTGCGCCTTCGCGCGCCACTTCGACGGCGACTGCGCGGTGACGGCTTTCCCGCGCCTGGTGGCGGCCCTCGACAGCCGGCCCGGCTGGGGCGACACGGTCATCGCCCTGCCGGCCAACGCCGAGACCAGGCGCTGGCGGAACTGGCTGGCCGGAGCCGTGATCGAGGCGGTGGCAGAGGACGACCAGATGGTTCTTCGCGCCGACCAGGTGTTCGATGCCTTCCCGGTCGCACTGCTCGTTCCGGCGGACGAATAGAGCGTCGCCAGCCCACCGCGGATGACCATCGGCGCGGTTTACGACGACGGCGGGACCAGCAGGAAGACGGATGTCTCGCCCTTGCCCTTCAGGTGGACGCTGCCGCGCGGCTCGAACACAAAACGGTGGGCGAGCGCGTCCCTCACTTCGGCGGAGACCTGGATGCGGCCCGGCAGGCCGTGCGATTCGAGCCGGCTTGCCATGTTCACGGTGTCGCCCCACACGTCGTAGATGAACTTGTGGCGTCCGATGACCCCGGCCACCACCGGGCCGGTGTGCACGCCGATACGGACCCGCAGCGGCGGCTCACCGTCATTGTCGAACCGCTTGAGCGTCTCCAGTATGCCGATGGCGAAAATGGCGATCGCCTCGACGTGGTCGTGCCGCGGTTCGGGCAGGCCGGTGGCGGCCATGTAGGCGTCGCCGATCGTCTTGATCTTCTCGACGCCGAGCGCCAGCGCCAGCGCATCGAACTCCGAGAACACCCGGTCGAGCTTGTTGACCAGGCGGGCCGGCGTCATCGCCGCCGCCGCCGGCGTGAAGCCGACGATGTCGGCGAAGAGGATCGACACCGCGCCGAAACCGTCGGCGATGGCCGTCTCGCCCTCATTGAGGCGGAGCACCACCGGATGCGGCAGGATGTTGCGGAGAAGCCGGTCGGACTTCGCCTTCTCGACCTCCAGCTGGGCCAGATAGACGCGCTCGCGCTCGCGCCAGCGCTTGCGCTCGAGGCAGGCGTTGATGCGGGCGCGCAGGAGGACGACGTTGCACGGCTTCGGCAGGTAATCCTCGGCGCCGACCTCGATGCATTTCAGCACCGCGTCGGTCTCCTGCAGGCCGGAAATCATGATCACCGGAATGTCGCGCCAGCGCTCGTCCGCCTTGAGCCGGGTCAGCACTTCCAGCCCGTTCATCACCGGCATCAACAGGTCGAGCAGGATGAGGTCGAAGGTCTGCTCCTCGAGCACGGCAAAGGTCGCGGCGCCCGAGTCGACGCTCACCACCTCGTGGCCGTCGAGGACGAGGCGGCGCGACAGCACGTCGCGATTGGATTCATTGTCGTCGACGATGAGAATGCGACCGACCTCCGGCCGCCCGAGGTCTTGCTTGGGCCGCAGGGTATGGAGAAGCCCGGCGACCACCGCCTGGACGGCATCCAACTGGTCCGATTCGTCGGCGGACATCGGCGCGGACTCGCCGCGCGTCAGGTTGACGATGGCATCGATGCCGTCGAGGAGCTGGCGGGATTCGTCGAGCAGGCGTTCGAGGTCCGGCCGCAGCGCCTCGGCGCCCGGGCAGGCTTCCAGATCCTCGACGATCATCTCGCTGTAGCCGATGATGGCGTTGAGCGGGGTGCGCAGGTCGTGCCGCAGCCGCCCCTCGACGCTGACGAGATCGTCGCCGGCATGGGCGGCGCGCTCGGAAGCGGGATCGCGCAGACCGTTGGCCAGGTCGTTCAGCGCATTCGCCGCAACCAGCACCTTGTCGAGGTACGGCAGGAGGTCGGCGGCGCCCAGCCGGCGGGCTTCGTCGACGATGATCTCCTGATAGCCGACGATGGCGCGGACCGGATTGATCAGGCCTTCCCAGACGACGGCGAGCCGGGCGCGGCGTTCGAAATCCAGGTCCGTCTCCACACTATCCACGGCCAGCCCTTTCTTCGGTCAGTCCGGCGAAGGCGGCGTTCGCTCCAGCAGGCGGCCGATCTTCTCGAGGAGTCGCGGCAGGTCGATCGGCTTGGTGTCATAGTCGTCGCAGCCGGCGGCAAGCGCCTGCTCGCGGTCGGAGGCGAGCGCATGGGCGGTCAGCGCGATGATCGGAATCGGCGCGGTCGCCGCGTCGGCCTTGAGCCGGCGGGTCGCCTCCCAGCCGTCGAGCACCGGCAGGCTCATGTCCATCAAGACGATATCGGGTCGCTGCTCGGACGCCATGGTGACGCCCTCGGCGCCATCGACGGCGATCAGCATTTCGTGCCCCTGCCGCGTAAGACGACGCGAGAGCATGTCGCGGTTCATCTCGTTGTCCTCGACCAGAAGGATTTTCGCCACTTTCGTTGCCTCGGCTTCTCGATCCGTCACGAATTGCTAGCCGCGGATCTGGCACCCTCGACCGACCGCCGCGTCGCCTCCACCATCTTCCTCAACGTCTCAACCAGCTTGCCGCGCTCATAGGCGCCTTTCTGGAATACCGTGAGCGCCTCGCCGGCGAGCCGCTCGCGCTCGGCGCGGGTCAGATCCTTGGATGTGACGATCACCACCGGCAGGTCGCGGGTCGCCTCGTTCTGCCGGAGCACCGTCAGCATCTCGAAACCGTCCATTTGCGGCATCATCAGATCGAGGAGAACCACGGCCGGTCGCGATCGCATGACCTCGCCGAGGCCGACGGCACCGTTCTCCGCCTCGCGCACGGTCCAGCCTTCTCGGGTCAGGACGCGCCTCAGCATTTCCCGCGTTCCCGCGTCATCGTCGACCACCAGAACGTCGGTGGCGCCGTCCGTCCCGACGACGCGAGCGAGCACCCGTTTCAGCTCCGTCGCGTCGACCGGCTTGGTGAGATGCTCGGCGGCGCCGAGCGCCAGTCCCATCTCGCGGTCGCCGAGTACGGTGACCAGAACCACCGGGATGTCGCAAAGCTCCGCATCCTGCTTCAGCGTGCTCAGCACGGACCAGCCGTCGAGATCGGGCATGATGACGTCGAGGATGATCGCCTCCGGCTTCTCGTCCCGGGCCAGCCGCAATCCCTCCTTGCCGCCGGCGGCGGTGACGACGCGATATCCGGCCGTGGCGAGCGCGGCGGTGAGCGCGTCGCGGGTCGCCGATTCGTCGTCGACGATCAGGATGGTGCCCTTGTCGCCGCCCTCGACAGCCTCGTCGCGCGGCTCGGGAGCCGCCTGCGGACAGATGCGCGGCAGCGTGATGGTGAAGGCTGAGCCCCTGCCAAGCTCGCTCTCCACCTCGATGTCGCCGCCGAGCATGCGGCAGAACTGCTTGGTGATCGCCAGGCCGAGCCCGGTGCCGCCATAGTTGCGCGACGTCGAGGCGTCGGCCTGGGTGAAGGCCTGGAACAGCCGCGCCTTCTGCTCCGGCGTCATGCCGATGCCGCTGTCGCGAATGCTGTATTCGACCCAGTCGCCCCCATCCGGTCCGGCGACCGGCCGTACCGCCAGGGTGATGGTGCCGTTCTTGGTGAATTTCGAAGCATTGCTCAGGAGGTTGAACAGGCTCTGCCGGATCTTGGTCTCGTCCGATTGCATCGCGCCGACGCCGGGCGCGACGATCGCCTCCAGGGTGTTCCCGTTCTTGCTGATGAGCGGGGCGATGGTGCTCTCGACCTGCGAGACCAGGTCCTCGACCTCGAAGGCCTCGACGAGCACGTCCATCTTGCCGGCTTCGATCTTGGCGAAATCGAGGATGTCGTTGATGAGCCCGAGCAGGTGCTTGCCGGCAACGCGAATCTTTTGCAGATCGGGCACGAAACCTTCCAGGCTGAGATCCTCCGCCTCCTCGATCAGCATCTCGCTGTAGCCGATGATCGCGTTGAGCGGCGTGCGCAGCTCGTGGCTCATATTGGCGAGGAACTGGCTCTTCGCCCGGTTGGCCGAGTCGGCCTGCTCCGTGGCGGCCTCGAGCTCCGCCTGCCGCTCCTTGATCTCGGTGATGTCGGCGAAGACGCCGACGGTGCCGCTGTCCGGCGTCTTGCGCTCACTGACCCGCATCCAGCGGCCGTCGGCGTATTTCTGCTCGAGGAAGCCCTCGGCGCGCCGATGCTGATCCATGCGCCCGGCGATCCACTCGCTCGCCGGCAGATCGTTCAGATCGGCAATGCCGCGATTGACGAGAACCCGCAGCATCTCTTCGAAGGTCCGGCCGGGCACCACCGTCTCCGGATACATCCCCGCGTAGCGGCTGTTGGCGATGACCAGCCGGTCCTCGGAATCGAAGAGGGCGAAGCCTTCCGAGATCGTCTCGATCGCCGTCTCCATCATCTCGCGCTGGCGCTCTGATTCCCGCTCCAGGCGGGCGCGTTCGGCGATGCTGTCGCGGAACAGCGCGAGGGTACGGGCCATCGTGCCGATCTCGTCCTTGCCGACCGGCGGAAGATCGACATCGGTGCGACCCTCGATCATCGCCGTCATCGCCTTGTCGAGGCGCCGGAGCGGGGTGACGATCGAGCGGAACACGGCCAGCGTAAGCAGAATGCCGATGAGCGCCACGGCGGCGACGATGGCGATGGAGGTCTGGATGGCGGCGGTTGCATTCGCCACCGCTGCGTCGCGCGCCGCCCAGGCATCGCGGTGCAGGTTGTCGCCGAGCTCGGCAAGCCGCGTGGCGACGACATTGCTGTGCTCGCGGGCCTGAGCGAGCAGCGTATTGCCGATGACCCTTTGGTCGTTGGTATAGGCGTCGACCGCCTGCAGCGCCGTCGTCATGTAGGCGTCGGTCTGCTGGCTGATCTCGTTGGCGAGGGTGGCGTCGTAGCCGGCCAGCCGATTGAGGTATTCGGTCAGCTTCTGCCGGGCGGCATTGGCGTTGCGTTGCGAGAGCGTGAGCTGGCTGACGGCAAGATCGGTCAGCCAGTAGCGAACGTCGCCGAAGGCCTGGTTGGCGCCGTTTGCCGCCTCGAGCTGTTCGAACAGCTCGGTGGCCCCGACGATCCGCTGTGAATTCCGGTAGAGCTGGCGGATGACGATGGCGTTGGTGACGATCAGCGCGGCGAGCAGCAACGCGGAGACCGCCGCAACACGTAAGGGGATCGACCGCTGCCGAAGGAACTCGGGAACCAGGGAAAACGAAGAGCTCCGCCGAGCGGCGGCCGTATGGTCGGGGTTGCTTGCCACCGTCATTTGAAGAGGGTGATGCTGATCGCCGCCCCAAGGTCTCCCTCTTTGCCGCCTTCCTTCGGGTAGCCGGTGATGTCCACCTCGCCCTTGGGTTCGCCGTGGCAGGCAAGGCAGGACGCCGAATAGTATTCCGGCACCAGGATGCGGAAGGCGGGCTTTCCGTTGACGTCGACGGTCTCGCTGAACGGCTGCCCCTTCGGCCAGCCGGGGGCGAGGAAGTCGTGGTCGATGACGCCGGTCTCCCAGGCGTCGGGCCAGGCCTTGCGGTTGCGCACCAGATCCTCCGGCGCGGTGACCTTCACCTTCGCCTGATCGCCGACGGTGGCGAGGAACGTCTCGTTAACCAGCCGGGCAAAAACCGCCGGGATAAAGCCCTTGAACCCGACACCCGGCGCGTTGATCGTCGACTGGTTCTGGTCCATCACGGTGCGGATGGCATCCATCTGCGCGTGGAGGAGCTGGCCCTCGCGGCTGGCCGGATCGCTGTCGCCGGGGTCTTCACCGGTCTGCTTCTTGTAAATGACGATCGCGTCGGCGAGCACCGTGTCGCCGGTCAGCCCCTTGTCGCCGATGTCCGGATTGTTGATCAGGCCCTGGTTGCTCGAGATCACCGAACGAGCGGCGCGCAAGAGGTTTGCCAGGCGCATGGCCACCGCGGTGTCGTCATCGGTGGCGGCGAGCGGGCCGCCGGTCGGCAGGAGCATCGCCCCTCCGATAGAGACCAGCGCGAGCACCATGAGCAGTGGAGCGCGGAGGAACCGGCGGTGGTGTCCGGTGCGGTCGATCTGGCTCGGTTTCATGGTCGTCTCCTTCCCGAGTGCGCTGCGGCAATACTAATCGCGAATCGCGTTCGGCGGTGACTTTTCTGCCGATAAGAAGCTTAATACCGGGCAAATCTCTCGGTGATATCCGCTCCGCGACGGCCTCTATGCCGAGCGCTGGAAGATCAGGACGCCGGCGAGCACCAGCCCGATCGCGACGAGCCGCAGCGGGTCGAAGCTCTGGCTCTGATAGCCGCCGAAGCCGGACCAGTCGACGAGAGTTGCCGTGATCATCTGGCCGGCGACGATCGCCGCGAACAGCGCCGCGGCGCCGAGGATCGGCGCCAGCCACAGTGTCCCGGCGACGAAGATGACGCCGATCGAGCCGCCGAGCCACAGATACCAGGGCAGCGACGTCACCGCGTTCCAGGCGAACGTCTGGCGGGTGGCGAGCACGGAGGCGAGAGAGAGGGTCAGCGACACGAAGATCGAAAGGAACGCGGCGACAAAGGGATTGCCGAGCCGGCGAGCGACCTCGGCATTGAGGCCGGGCTGCAGCGCGACGACACCGCCGATGACGACCGCGGCGAGAACGAACAGGATTTTCGACAAGGACCAGTCTCCCTAAGGAACAAGCGGCGGATCAGAAAATGGGCGGCGTCGGTACCGTCACCACCGGCGGCGCCGTGCGCGAATCCTCCTTGGCGGCGCCGTGATCTTTTCCCGAGTCGCGTGAAGAAAGCGTCAAGCGGGCGCGGTCACCTCGGAGGTGCCTCCTGCCCTCCCTCCCGATAACCTCGCCTCACGAGAACGCCTGGATGCCGGTCTGGGCGCGACCGAGAATGAGGGCGTGGATGTCGTGGGTGCCTTCGTAGGTGTTCACGGTTTCGAGGTTGAGCATGTGGCGGATGACGTGGAATTCCTCGGCGATGCCGTTGCCGCCGTGCATGTCGCGGGCGAGACGAGCGATGTCGAGCGCCTTGCCGGCATTGTTGCGCTTGACCAGGCTGACCATCTCCGGCGTCGCCAAGCCTTGGTCGAAGAGCCGCCCGACCCGCAGCGCCGCATGGAGGCCCAGCGCAATTTCGGTCTGCATGTCGGCGAGCTTCTTCTGGATGAGCTGATTGGCGGCGAGCGGCCGGCCGAACTGCTTGCGGTCGAGAACGTAGCGGCGGGCGCGATGCCAGCAATCCTCCGCCGCGCCGATCGCTCCCCAGGCGATGCCGTAGCGGGCCCGGTTGAGGCAGCCGAACGGGCCGCCCAGTCCCGACGCGCCGGCCAGGAGATCGGCGTCGGGCACCTCGACCCCATCCATGACGATCTCGCCGGTGATCGAGGCGCGCAGCGACGCCTTGCCCTCGATCTTCGGCGTCGACAGCCCCTTCACGCCGCGCTCCAAGATAAAGCCGCGGATGGCGCCGCCGTCGGCCGCCGACTTCGCCCACACCACCAAGACATCGGCGATCGGCGCGTTGGTGATCCAGGTCTTGGTGCCGGAAAGGCGATAGCCGCCATCGATCTTCTCGGCGCGGCTCGCCATGCCGCTCGGATCCGATCCGTGGTCCGGCTCGGTCAGCCCGAAGGCGCCGACCATCTCGCCGGTAGCGAGGCGCGGCAGGAATTTTCGCTTCTGCGCCTCGCTTCCATAGGCATGGATCGGATGCATCACCAGCGACGACTGGACGCTCAGCGCCGAGCGGTAGCCGGAGTCGACCCGCTCGACCTCCCGGGCGATCAGGCCGTAGCTGACATAGCTCGCGCCGGCGCCGCCATAGTTAGCGGGAATCGTCGCGCCGAGCAGCCCGAGCGCGCCCATCTCGGTGATGATCTCGCGGTCGAAGCGCTCGTCGCGGAAAGCGCTGAGCACGCGCGGCTGGAGCTTTTCCTGTGCATAGCCGTGGGCGGTGTCCCGCACCAGCCGCT
This sequence comes from uncultured Alphaproteobacteria bacterium, assembly GCA_963759235.1. Taxonomy (GTDB): domain Bacteria; phylum Pseudomonadota; class Alphaproteobacteria; order Rhizobiales; family Kaistiaceae; genus Bauldia. Next base: position 366,088 of record CAVWYO010000007.1, read on the forward strand.
CCTCCTGGCTGAGCTGGTCCTCCAGGACGAGCGGATCCGACCATTCGAAGGCCGGTCTCTTTGACGTCGCGCGGGCTGCCTCGGCGGTGGTCACGGATACACCTCTCTGGATAATACTGGAACAATTCCAAACCATACCCTGGAACAGTTCCAGTCAAATAGCTTAGATGCGTTCTAAATACATGATTCTACTTGCGCTTATTCCGTCTTCTCCATACATCCCATTGTTCGGAGCCGGCGGCCGGCCGGCGTTTCGACCGCCAGGAAGCGAGGAGCGAAGTCCGGATGTCGTTCGTGCCCGTTTGGCGCCTCTTTTCCTTCGCCATCCTGGCGCTGCTTCCGACCGCGGCGTTCGCCGCCGGCGAGGTCAATCTCTACACCACGCGCGAGCCGGGCCTGGTCAAGCCCCTCCTCGACGCCTTCACGGCGGAGAGCGGCATCAAAGTCAACACCGTTTTCATCAATGCCGGCCTGCCGGAACGGGTCGCCGCCGAAGGCGACAACTCCCCCGCCGACGTGCTGATGACCGTCGACTTCGGCAACCTCGTCGACCTGGTCGACACCGGCGTCACCCAGCCGATCAAGTCGGCGGTGCTCGACGCGGTGGTTCCGCCGAACCTCCGCGATCCCGAGGGCCGCTGGTATGCCTTGTCGCTGAGAGCGCGCGTGCTCTACGTCGCGAAGGACCGCACCGACATCGACGCATTCACCTACGAGGATCTCGGCGGACCCCGAGTGGAAAGGCAGGATCTGCATCCGCTCCGGCCAGCATCCCTACAACATAGCGCTGATCTCGGCCTACATCGAGCACCACGGCCCGGCGGAAGCCAAGACCTGGCTCGAAGGCATGAAGGCCAACCTCGCCCGCCGCCCCGGCGGCGGCGATCGCGACGTCGCCCGCGACATCCTCGGCGAGATCTGCGACATCGGCGTCGGCAATTCCTACTATGTCGGGCTGATGCGGAGCGGCGCCGGCGGCCCCGAGCAGAAGCAGTGGGGCGACGCCATCAAGGTCGTGCTGCCGACCTTCCAGAGCGGCGGAACCCACGTCAACATCTCCGGAGCCGCGATCGCCCAACACGCCCCCAACCGGGAGAACGCCGTCCGCTTCCTCGAATTCCTCGTTTCGGACAAGGCCCAGGCCATCTACGCCAGCACCAATTTCGAATACCCGGTGCGGACGGGGGCGGCCGTCGATTCGATCATCGCCAGCTTCGGCGAACTCACCCCCGACCCCACCCCGGTGACCGACATCGCGACCCATCGCAAGCAGGCAAGCGAGATGGTCGACGAGATCGGTTTCGACGACTGAGCGGGCGAGACGAATCGTGTCCGCCACGGCCCCGACCATCCGACGCCCGGCCTTCGCATTGAGATGCGGCGGCGCGTGCGGCTGGATGACCGGGTCGGCGGCGACCGCCCTTCTGGTTATCGCACCGGTCGTCGCCCTCGCCTTCATCGCGGCGGAAGGGTCGGGCGACGTCTGGCGCCATCTCGTCCTCAACGCCCTACCGACGGCGACGGCCAACACGGCGCTGTTGCTTGCCGGCGTCGGCACCATCGTCATCGTCGTCGGCGCGGGAGCCGCCTGGCTGGTGACCGCCTACGAATTTCCCGGCCGCCGGGTGCTCGACTGGGCGCTGCTCCTGCCGCTCGCGGTGCCGACCTACATCGTCGCCTATGCCTATCTCGACCTGTTGCACCCGATCGGGCCGGTCCAGTCGGCGATCCGCGCCCTCTTCGGCATCACCAGTCCGAGGGATCTGCGGCTCCCCGACATCCGCTCGCTCGGCGGGGCGATCATCCTGTTCGGCTTCGTGCTCTACCCTTATGTCTATCTGTCGACCCGAGCGCTGTTCCTGATGCAGGCAGGCGGACTGGTCGACGCGGCACGCACCCTCGGCGCGAGCCGGCGCGCGGTGTTCTTCCGAGTCGCCTTGCCGCTCGCCCGGCCGGCGATCGCCATCGGCACCAGCCTGGCCTTGATGGAAACGCTGAACGACGTCGGCGCCTCCGAGTTCCTCGGCGTGAGGACCCTGACGCTGTCGATCTATTCGACGTGGATCAACCAGTCGAACCTGCCCGGAGCGGCGCAGCTCGCGCTGGTCATGCTGGCGGTCGTCGTCCTTCTCGTGGTGATCGAGCGGTGGGCACGACGCAGCCAGCGTTTCGCCGGACGATCCCAGCGGACGGCCCGCGCGGCGCGGCGGCAGCTCCACGGCACGCGCGGCTGGGGCGCGTTGGCGCTCGGCCTCGTGCCGATCCTCATCGGGTTCGGCGCGCCGGCGCTGCACCTTCTCGGCCAGGCGATCCGGCGCATCGACTTTGCCGGCCTGTCGGATTCCATCCTCGCCGAGACGACCAACACGGTCGCCGTCTCGGCGGCGGCGACGGCGATCGCCGTGGTGCTCGGGCTGACGGTCGCCTATGCGGCGCGGCTGAACGGCGGCCGGCTCGCACCGGGTCTTCTCCGCGTCGCCAGTCTCGGCTACGCCCTGCCCGGGACGGTCGTGGCGATCGGCCTCCTCGCCCCGCTCGCCGGCCTCGACAATCTGGTCGACGGGATCAGCCGCAACCTGTTCGGCGTTTCCACCGGGCTCTTGCTCTCCGGCTCGGCCGCCGCGCTGATCTACGCCTACGTGGTGCGCTTTCTCGCCATCTCCGGCGGCGGCGCCGAGGCGGGCCTCAACAAGGTGTCCCAGACGCTCGACTACAGCGCCCGGACCCTCGGCGAGACGGCGTCCGGCACGCTGCGGCGGGTTCATCTGCCGCTGATCCGCCCGGCCTTGGGGGCGGCCGCGATTCTCGTCTTTGTCGACTGCATGAAAGAGCTGCCGGCGACGCTCCTCCTCAGGCCGCTCAATTTCGAGACGCTGGCGACCCACCTCTACGGCGAAGCCATCCGCGGTACCTACGAGGACGGGGCGGTCGCGGCGCTGGCGATCGTGCTGGTCGGCCTGTTGCCGGTGATGCTTCTCGCCCGGCTGAGCAGCCCGGCGCTGCCGCAGCAACGGAGTTTTGACAGTTGACCTCGATCAATGCTCCGCCCCGCCGCCAGAAGACGCTGGCCGAAGCGGAACCGAACGGACGGCAGATGGCGCCGGCTGGACAGATCGTCACGCTGAGGAGACCAGCCGCGGACATGGACCACGTGCTGCGCCCTGAACGCCCCGACGGTGTCGCGATGCCCGCTTCGGGCGAGCCGGCAGCCGACACGCAGCGTGCGAGACCGGCGCTCCAGGTCGACCGCGTGTCACGGGCCTACGGGCCGATCCGGGCGGTGGATTCGGCGTCCCTGTCGGTCGCGCCCGGCGAGATCGTCGCGCTGGTCGGCCATTCCGGCTCCGGCAAGTCGACGCTCCTCAGGCTGATCGCCGGGCTCGAACGGCCCGACACAGGGCGGGTCGTCGTCAACGGCAGCGAGGTGGCCGGCCCTTCGTCCTTCGTGCCGCCGGAAGCGCGCGGCATCGGCATGATGTTCCAGGACTACGCGCTTTTCCCTCATCTGACGGTCTTGAAGAACGTCCTCTTCGGCCTGCGCAGCCTGCCTCGGCCGGAGGCCATCGGCCGCGCCCGCCGCGCACTCGAGCGGGTCGGCCTCGGCGATCGCCAGGGAGACTATCCGCATACCCTGTCCGGCGGCGAACAGCAGCGCGTGGCGCTTGCCCGTGCCCTCGTCCCGCGCCCCGACCTCCTCCTCATGGACGAGCCCTTCTCCAACCTCGACCGCCGCACCCGCGACGTCATCCGCGACGATACGACCGCGCTTCTGCGCGACGGCGGCACCACCACCGTGCTCGTCACCCATGACCCCGACGACGCCATGCGCGTCGCCGATCGCATCATGATGATGCAGGCCGGACGCATCGTCCAAAGCGGAACGCCGCGCGAGCTCTACAAACGCCCGGCGTCGCTGCAGGTGGCGCGCTTCTTCTCCGAGCTCAACGAGATCGCCGGCGTTTGCCGCAACGGCGCGGTTCTGACGCCGATTGGCGAGATCCCGGCTCCCGGCATCGCCGAAGGCAGCGCCGTCACCGTCTGCCTCCGCCCCAAAGGGGTGCGCCTCGTCGAGCGAACGGTCGGCGCGCAGACCGCCCGCGTCGTGTCGGGCCACTGTCTCGGCGAGTCGATCCTCGTCCAGCTGGCGGTCGACGGGCTCGACCGGCCGCTCCGCCTGATCGTGGCGGCCGACCAGGCGCCGGCGCCGGGCCGGGTAGTGGGCTTCGAGGCCGACCACGACGAAATGCTGGTGTTTCCGTCAACGCCCGCCTGATCGGCCGCTTTCGGCCCAGGGTTTTCCGCCGAGCTCAGCCTTCTGCGCTGGGCATAGCCCCGTTTCCGTCGCTATTGTGCGATCGGAACCGCGGCTCGCCAAGGAATAGTGTCATGCGCAAGGTCTTCGTCATCGCCCAGGGCGGCGGCCCGACGGCCGTCATCAACCAGACCGTCGCCGGCGCGACGCTCGAAGCGCGGCAGCGCTATCCGGGGGCGAAGGTGCTCGGCGCCCGGCACGGCGTGCGCGGCATCGCCGGCAACGATTTCGTCGACCTGTCCGCTCTGTCGGAAGCCGAGCTCAGGCGGTTTGCCAACACGCCGAATTCCGGCCTCGGCAGCACCCGCGATAAGCCGGACGACGCGTATTGCCAGCGCATCCTCACCGGCCTCGACCAGGTTTCGGCCGACGCCTTCATCTATATCGGCGGCAACGACACCTCGGGCACGCTGGCCATCCTCGACAAGGCATCGGCGGGGAAGGTCGCCTTCATTCACGCCCCCAAGACGATCGACAACGACCTCGCCGAGAACGACCACACACCGGGCTTTATCTCCGCCGCGCTGTTCGTCGCCAACGCCTTCCTCAGCGTCGATCTCGACTTCCGGGCGATGCGCGGCGTCTATATCGGCATCGTCATGGGCCGCCACGCCGGCTATCTCACCGCTGCCTCGGCCACCTGGCGCCGCGACGACACCGACGGGCCGCACCTCATCTACGTGCCGGAGGTGCCGTTCACCGAGCAGCGGCTGATGGAGGACATCCGGGCAACCTACGAACGGTACGGTCGCTGCGTCGTCGCCATGTCGGAGGGCGTGCAGACCGCCGACCACAAGCCCCTGGCGGAAAGCCTGATCCCGGCGCATCTGCACGAACGCGACGCCCACGGCAACCTGCAGCTTTCCGGCGGCGACCTGGGGCTGGCGCTTCAGGAGGCGATCAAGGACGACCTGCCGGGGGTGCGGGCGCGGGTCGACACCTTCGGCTACCTACCGCGCGGCTTCCTCGCCACGATCAGCGAGACCGACCGGCAGGAGGCCTTCGCCATCGGCCGCTTCGCGGTGGAGAGGAGCGAGGGCGGCAGCGGCTCGGTCGCCCAGCAATTCGCCGGCGGCCGCACCGTGCTCAAGATGGTTCCCCTCGACGCCGTGGCGGCCAAGACCAAACGGATGCCGGCGGATTTCCTGACGCCGGCCGGCAATCACCTGACGGAAGCCGGCCTCGCCTATTTGCGCCGTCTGCTGCCCCCGCCGCCCGAGGTGTGGACGCCGTTTGTTTGAGGCTTTTTCGGCGGCGCCGGCCCGGCTGGCGGCGAGCTCAACGCAGCACGTCGAAGGCGCGGTCGCGCCGGGAACCGTACCGGTAAACCGCGAAATGATCGTCGAAGCTCGCGACGCGGGTTATGCCGAGCCGCTCCATCACGGCGAAGCTGGTGCGGTCGACAATCGAAAAGTCCTGGTCGGCAAAGATCTCACCAATCGCCCACGCCGCCTCGAGGTCGGCGGAAGTGGCGATTTCGACTCGAACCGCGCCACCGCGGATCATGGCCCAAAAACGCTCTGCAGCGTCGTGACGATACCGGCTGTTGAGCAGTAGCCACGTCTCGACGATGACGTGATCCGTTGTCACGTGATGCCGTTCGGTTTGAAGAACCGACTTGGCCCGGCCGTTGTTCCGATCTTTAGCTACAACAACTGCGAACCACGCGGACAAGTCGACGAAGATGGTCAACCCGCCCTCTTTCGGGCTCGAACCGCAGGTCGCGGCTTGCGCCCGGTCTTGCGTAGGTACTCCTGCCAGACCGCCTCGCCGATCATCTTGTCCTTGTCGCGCGCGATATTGGTCGGCGGACCTTCGCGAATGAGGTCGAAGATCATCGAAATATCCGACTTCGGCTTCGGCGCGCCGAGGTCCTCCGCGACCACGCGGCGGACGTATTCGGCAAACGAGATGCCAAGCTCGGCGGCCTTGGCCTGCGCCCGCCGCTGCATCTCGGGATCCATGGTGATCTGGGTTCGCGCATTCATGATGGCGCCATCATGCCATCACTTCGCCTTGGCTGCAACCGGCGGTCGGGGCCGCCTCACATCGCCGGGCAGATGTAGTTGATGAAGGCGCCGGCGTCGAAGCGCGAGTCGAGCATGCCGTAGGTCGCCCGCCACGGCTTGCCGAGCCGCGTCTCGAGGAAGGCATCGGCGACGACGGAGGGGAACCGGCGACGGAGCGCCGCGGCGGCAACGGTCATGGCGAGCTGCTCGGTGAGGATGCGGGCGGAGCCTTCATCGGCAAGCGCCACCGCCGCGGCGGCGCGCAGCACGTTGAGCGTCGACTTGGCGGTACCGCCGAGCGTGTCCTCGATGGTGGCGAGCACCGCCTCGAGCGGCTCGGACGATTTGCGCAAGACCCGCATCACGTCGAGGCACATGATGTTGCCGGCCCCTTCCCAGATGGCGTTGACCGGCGCCTCGCGATAGAGGCGGGGCAGCCGGCTCTCCTCGACATAGCCGTTGCCGCCGAGGCACTCCATCGCCTCGCCGATCAGCGCCGGGGCGATCTTGGTGACCCAGTATTTGGTGGCCGGCGTCATCAGCCGGGCGAAGGCGGCCTCGGCAGGATCGTTGTTGGCTCGGTCGTAGGATTCGGCGAGGCGGAAGGCGAGCGCCGCCGCCGCCACGGCGTCGAGCGCCATGTCGGCGAGCACCCGGCTCATCAGCGGCTGGGCCAGCAGCACCTCGCCGAAGGCCGCGCGATGGCGCGCATGATGAACCGCCTCGGCGAGCGCGATGCGCATCAGGCCGGCCGAGGCGACGGCGCAGTCGAGGCGGGTCAAGGTGACCATGTCGAGGACGGTCGGCAGCCCCCGGCCGAGCTCGCCGATCAGCCAGCCGAGGGCACCCCCGAACTCGGCCTCGGCGGTGGCGTTTGAGCGGTTGCCGAGCTTATCCTTGAGCCGCATGAAATGGACGTCGTTCCTGCTGCCATCGGGGCGGAACCGCGGCACCAGAAAACAGGAAAGGCCCTCCCGCGTCCTGGCGAGGGTGAGGAAGGCGTCGCTCATCGGCGCCGACAGGAACCACTTGTGGCCGGCGATCCGCCAGGTTCCGTCGCGGGCGTCCTCGGCAAAAGTGGTGGTGGCGGAGAGGTCGCTGCCGCCCTGTTTCTCCGTCATTCCCATGCCGATGGTGACGCCGTGCTTCTCGCTCATCGGCCGCGCGGCGGAATCGTATTGGCGGGCGCGAATCCGCGGCAGCCATTGATTGGCGATGTCCGGCGCGTGCGCGATCGCCGCCACCGAGGCGTTGGTCATCGTCATCGGGCAGAGGTGACCGGGCTCGGCCTGGGCGGTCATGAAAAGCCGCGCCGCCCGGGCCAGCGTGCGCACATTGCCCTCCGCGTCGGAGGCGTCCCAGATCGAGGCATGCAGGCCGGCCGCGACACTGCGGCGCATCAGCGCATGATAGGCCGGATGGAACTCGACGATGTCGATCCGCTGACCGTTGGGGTCGTATGCCTTCAGCGTCGGCGGATTGGCATTGGCGATCCGGCCGAGCTCGAAGGTCTCCGGCGTCCCCCATGTCTGGCCGTGGGCGGCGAGCTGGTCGAGAACCGCTTGCGGCACGCCCTCGATCAGCGCCTGGAGAGCCGGGTCGGAGTTGAACAGATTGACGCCGGAAAACGGCGGCGACTGGTTAGCAACCTCATGCGTATCGACGGCCGAATTCAATGGAATCTCCCGCCCCCAAGCGGCAAGCTACGAATCCCTGTGACTACACTATCACGAGGTCTTGAACCACGCTTGCCGGGCCGGGCGACTCTGCCTATACGAATGACTTTGATGAACGCGCCCCCGCCTTCCCCGTCGATCACGTTACCGCGCCGGCATCTATTGGGGATCGAGGGGATGTCGGCGGAGGAGATCACCGGCCTTCTCGATCTGGCGGAGGAGGCGGTCGAGGTCAGCCGGCAGATCGAGAAGAAGAAGGCGGTGCTGCGCGGCCGCACCCAGATCAACCTCTTCTTCGAAGCCTCGACCCGCACCCAGTCGTCCTTCGAGCTCGCCGGCAAGCGGCTCGGCGCCGACGTGATGAACATGGCGGTCGGCAATTCGGCGGTGAAGAAGGGCGAGACGGTCATCGACACGGCGATGACGCTGAACGCCATGCGGCCGGACATCCTGGTGGTGCGCCACCACGCCGCCGGCGCGGTCGAACTGCTGGCGCAAAAGGTCACCTGCTCGGTGATCAATGCCGGCGACGGCATCCACGAGCACCCGACCCAGGCGCTGCTCGACGCCCTCACCATCCGCCGTCACAAGGGCGCCATCGCCCGTCTGACGGTGGCGATCTGCGGCGACATCGCCCACAGCCGCGTGGCGCGATCGAACATCCTCCTTCTCAACGCGCTCGGCACCCGCGTCCGCGTCGTCGGCCCGTCGACGCTGCTGCCGACCGGCATCGAGCGGATGGGGGTCGAGGTGTTCACCGACATGCGCTCCGGGCTCGCCGATGCCGACGTGGTGATGATGCTCCGCCTCCAGCGCGAGCGGATGGAAGGGAGCTTCGTGCCGTCGGTCAGGGAATATTTCCATTTCTTCGGCCTCGACGCGGCGAAGCTCGCCTGGGCCAAGCCGGACGCGCTGGTCATGCATCCCGGCCCGATGAACCGCGGCGTCGAGATCGACTCGGCGGTCGCCGACGGCCGGCAGAGCGTGATCGGCGAGCAGGTCGAGATGGGCGTCGCCGTCCGCATCGCGGTGCTCGAGGCGCTCGCCGCGCACCTGCCCAATGCGTGAGGGGCGTGTGACCCTGATGATTGCACTCCCCAATCTCCCGCTTGAGGGGAGGTCGAAATCAGCAAGCGACCGCGCAGCCGATCTCGAGAGGGGGGTTGCCTGCGTGCTCTATCTTTCCCCCCTGCCGAAGTCCGCCGTCGCTTCGCGCCGCGAACTTCGACCTCCCCCCAAGGGGGAGGTTAGGGGCGCGTCGCGATGAGCGCCACGCAACCCGAACGCCGCCGCAAGGACGACGACCGCCCCGTCGTCTTCGACAACGCGCGGGTGATCGACCCGTCCCGCGACCTCGACGCCAAAGGCGTAGTGATCGTCGCCGACCGGCGGATCATCGCCGCCGGTCCGGACGGGCGGATCGCACGGCCGGCCGGCGCCGAGGTGGTCGACTGCCGGGGCGCGATCGTCGCGCCGGGCCTGGTCGACATGCGCGTCTTCGTCGGCGAGCCAGGCGCCGAGCACCGCGAGACCTTCGCCTCGGCCGGACAGGCGGCCGCCGCCGGCGGCGTCACCACCATCGTCACCATGCCCGACACCGAGCCGGTGATCGACGACGTGGCGCTGGTCGACTTCATCGGCCGGCGGGCGCGCGACGAAACCGCGATCCGGGTCCACCCGATGGCGGCGCTCACCAAGGGGCTCGCCGGCAACGAGATGACGGAGCTGCGCCTCCTCGGCGAGGCGGGCGCGGTCGGCTTCACCGACGGCCGCCGCACGGTGACCAACGCCGCGGTCATGCGCCGCGTGCTCACCTATGCGCGCGATTTCGGCGGGCTGATCATGCATCACGGCGCCGACCCGCATCTGACCGGCAACGGCGTGATGAACGAAGGCGAGGTGGCGACGCGGCTTGGGCTGGCCGGCATTCCGAGGGAAGCCGAGATCGTCATCCTCGAACGCGACATCCGCCTCGTCGCGCTGACCGGCGGGCGCTATCACGCCGCGCAGATCTCCTGCGCGGAGTCGCTCGCGGTCGTCCGCGCCGCCAAGGCGCGTGGGCTCGACGTTACCTGCGGCGTGTCGATCAACCACCTGACGCTGAACGAGAACGACATCGGCTCCTACCGCACCTTCTTCAAGCTGTCGCCGCCCTTACGCTCCGACGACGACCGCCAGGCGATGGTCGCCGGCGTTGCCGACGGCAGCATCGACGTGATCGTATCGAGCCACGACCCGCAGGACGTCGACACCAAGCGCCATCCCTTCGCCGAGGCCGCCGACGGGGCGGTTGGGCTGGAGACCATGCTGCCGGCGGCGCTCCGCCTCGTCCACAGCGGCGACGTCGACCATCTCACTCTGTTCCGGGCTTTGGCCACGCGGCCGGCGGAAGTCCTCGGGCTCGAGGTCGGACGCCTCGCTCCGGGAGCCCCGGCCGACCTGATCGTCGTCGACCCCGACCTGCCGTGGGTTCTCGACCCCGACACGCTGCGCTCACGTTCCAAGAACACGCCCTTCGACGGCGCCCGCTTCTCAGGACGGGTGCTGCGCACCCTGGTTGCCGGACGCACGGTCTACGAATACGCCCCGTAGAGCAAAGTCCGTTCCGAACAGACCGCCTTGATTCGTCGCATTTTTCCGGCGGGACAATGCGCGCCGCTTTCCTGAGGGGCGCGTGCACTGGATTGTCTCACGGTCGTCTCTCCCTCAGGGAATCCCAGCTCAGCGCGGGACGACATCGACGACGAGCGCTAGGAATCCCGCGATTGCAACGAGCCGGACGAGCGGCAAGACGCGCCGATTGCCGCGATCATGAGACCGATAGTACCGGTCTTCGTCGCCGGCATCGGCAAATCGGGGCGCGGCCGGCCTCTGCAGGAAATTGGCAACGGCAAGCCCGTCCAGCATCTTCACCTCCGATATCGGCCCGCCCAAGCATTTGCGGGCGCGACACGATTTTGAGGCTACGGCTGATTGCGGCTCCGTATCGTCATCCGTTCGGGTGACAAGCGGAGAAATATCTCGGGGCGGCACTTCATCACCGCGTCTTCCTGTTCCCAGCCGGTGTGGATCAGCGCGCCGCCGCGGGCGTACCAGCCCAATCGCCGCACATAAGGGGCGTGCACCCGGCACCGCGCCCAGGCCTCGTAGTCCTTATTGAAGTATGCCGCAGTCTCGTCGTCGATGACCTTGAGGATCTGAGCGCGATCCTTCTGCCCGGATTTGTCCATTGTCGTTCCCGTCGCGCGGTCTTTCGCTGTCACTCAGGCGTAACCCCGCAACCCTGTCGTGGCGCGAGATTCTTCAACCTGCACAATCATAGCGCCACGGACAGGCTTTCCCGTCCCCCGATCGGGGGACAGGAAGACAGTCGCTTGCCGACTGCCTGTTGCCCCCCGCGCGCTCTGTGAATAGGTTGCCGGCCTTGAACGAAGCCCGGAGCCGTTCGCCGTCATGCCGACCAGTCTGAGCCTGCTTGCGGCGCTCGCCATCGGCTATCTGCTCGGATCGATCCCCTTCGGGCTGATCCTGACGCGCTTCGCCGGCCTCGGCGACGTGCGGGCCATCGGCTCGGGCAATATCGGCGCCACCAACGTGTTGCGGACCGGGCGGCGCGACATCGCCGCCGCGACGCTCGCCGCGGACGCGCTGAAGGGCACGATCGCGGTGCTGGTCGCCGGCGGCCTGTTCGGTTCCGACGGCGCCATGGTCGCCGGGCTCGGGGCGTTCCTTGGCCACATCTTTCCGGTCTGGCTGAAGTTCAAGGGCGGCAAGGGCGTGGCGACCTATATCGGCGTGCTTCTCGGCCTCGCCTGGCCGGCGGTCGTCGCCTTTGGAGCGGTGTGGGGCGCCACCGCCTATTTCACCCGCTTCTCGTCGCTGAGCGCGCTTGCCGCGAGCCTGATCACCCCACCGGTGCTGATCTTCCTGCTCGGCGACAATCGCGTCGGCGGCCTTTTCGTCGTGCTGACGATCATCCTGTGGTGGCGCCACCGCGACAACATCCGCCGGCTGGCGGCTGGTTCGGAGGGCCGCATCGGCGGCAGCGGATGACCGCGGCGGGGCGGCCGGCCATTCGGCTCGACGCCGCGCAGCGGCTTGCCTGGCTGCGCCTCATCCGCAGCGAGAACATCGGGCCGGTCACCTTTCGCGAGCTGATCAATCATTTCGGCAGCGGCACCGCCGCGATCGAGGCGGTGCCGGAACTCGCCGAACGCGGCGGCCGCAGGATCCGGCTCTGTTCGGTTGAGGACGCCGAGCGCGAACTCGACGGCCTCACCCGGCTCGGCGGCGAATTGATCGCCATGGGCGAGGCCGAATATCCGCCGGCGCTCCGCCATATCTCCGACGCGCCGCCGCTGATCGCGCTTCGCGGCGATGCCACCTGTCTGCAACGGCCGATCGTCGCCATCGTCGGATCGCGCAACGCCTCGGTCGCCGGACGAAAGTTCGCCGCGCAAATCGCCGCCGGCCTCGGCAACGACGACTACGTCGTGGCGTCGGGCCTCGCCCGGGGCATCGACGCCGCCGCGCACCAGGCGGCCCTGGCGGCGGGCACCATCGCCGTGCTCGCCGGCGGCCTCGACCAGATCTATCCGCCGGAGAACACCGAGCTGGCGGAGCGGATCGTCGAGGCCGGCGGGGCCCATCTCAGCGAGATGCCTTTCGGCTGGGTACCGCGCGGCCGCGACTTCCCCCGCCGCAACCGGATCATTTCCGGCATTGCGCTGGGAGTCGTGGTGATCGAGGCCGCCAGCCGGTCCGGATCGCTGATCACCGCGCGCTGCGCCGGAGAGCAGGGACGCGTCGTCTTCGCGGTGCCGGGCTCGCCGCTCGATCCGCGCGCGGCAGGTTCGAACCGGCTGATCAAGGACGGCGCGCAGATGGTCACCGAACTCGACGACATCACCTCGGAGTTGCGGCCGATCCTGCGGCGACCGGAAGCGAGGCCGACCGATATCGCGGAAGGTGCCGAAGAAGGTCCCGCGCCGACCGACGTCGACGACGCGGAGCGCGCCGCGATCCTATCCGCGCTCGGGCCGACGCCGGTCGAGATCGACGAGATCATCCGCTTCACCGGCCTGAAGCCGGCGATCGTGCATCTGGCGCTCCTGGAACTCGCCCTCGCCGGGCGGCTGGAACGCCACGGCGGGCAGCGGGTGTCGCTGGTGTGAGGGAGCCTAAGGCGTTAGCGCAAACTGATCCTCCAGCTAACGCCGAGACGCCTGATCGTAAACGAGGAGTGCAGCCAAAAAGGTCTTCGCCTCGCCTGTGTAGGCCTTTGAGCCAGGGAGTTTGCGAATAGATCGCCAAGTCTCGATAGCGTCTTCGGCGCGATCAACAAGATCGGTGGCTTCAGACCGCGTGAGTGGGCGGCTGACGTCGTAGTCAGCCCTGTGCCGCGCTTCCTGAAGCTCAGCGAAGGTCCGCGCAATCGTTCGCAACTGCGGAGACAGCGTCGGGAGTACTCGCTTCCACGTCTCACTGTCGAGCTTCGTCTTGCTGAACTGTTTTGCGGCGCTCTTCATCGTGCCGTGCTGAAACGCGCGGCGGACAACCGCACGCAGTTCAACTGCGTCCGTACCTGGCAACATCGCTCGGGTGGCGTCTTCTGTGAGCAAATGAAACAAGGCATAGTACGCTGCGGAAACTGCTCGTCGGAGGCTCGCTTGCTTCGGCCTCTTAGGCTCCTTTTCGGTCAGAGCGCGCGCCTGAGCGAGCAGATCAGCTGGCAGACTCAAGAGGCGGCCCTCTCCTCCGCCTCCTTGCTAAAGCGGACGAAAACCCAATCCGAAACGCCGCTCTCTGCAACCTCCTCCCTCACTTCCGTCTCGATACGCTGCCGATTCTCCCGCTGCCAAGCCGATGAAGGTGCGTCCGCTCTGAGTGTGATGCGCGCCCACAATGCGGGATCTCCGTCGACATCTTGGCCCTCCTCAATCTCCACCCGCCAATCACTCCCGAGGCGCGCTTCGATGCGCACCTTCAGCAACCGTTGGAAAGCGTCCGATGGAGAGAGGGGAGAACTATAGAATCCAGGCCTCCACTCTCCGTGTGCTTCGTCCTCCCCCACTTCGACGACGACGTGTCCGTAGCCGAGCAAAGTCAGGTTCTTGTCCGTCGCCCCGAACTTCGGTGTGCGTGCGAGGTCTGAGAGGAAATGCCCCGGCTGCAAATCGAGCACTCGAATCGCCTCGTCAAGTGGTAACACCGCCCACGGCGGCCCAATGGTATTCGGATAACCTTCATAGACCGGCCAGACGCGCGCCATTCGATCGCATTCCCTATGCCAGCAGAGGGCGCATGGAGCCCTTCACATGCATCCTGCGTCTGCAAAAACAAACGGTCAACACAGCTGAAGCGAACCGCACAGTCACATAGCGAGAACCGTTCGCATCCCGCAGGTGAACAAGCGCTTCTGGAACTCGCCCTCGCCGGGCGGCTGGAACGCCACGGCGGGCAGCGGGTTTCGCTGGTGTGAGGGAGCCTAAGCTGGGGACTTGTTGTCTTCGTCGGGCTTGGTTGCCGTCGATGCCGCCTCGTCCTCGACCATTCTGAGCAGAAAGGCGAGAAAACCAAGTCTCGCCTCCGAGGCGAGGCGCCGCAATTCCCGGGCGAGTTGCTCGATATAACGAGCCGTCTCGCCAGGGTCGGGACCCGGCGCTTCTTGATTGGCTGTCATTTCCGCCCCCGTTTTATGATACAACTATGAGTAGTACATGGTTTTGTATTATAACTTTGACGTTTACAATTCTGCAAGCAACCAAAATCGCACGTTTTTCGGCAACGAAAACGGCCGTCCGCCGCCTGTCCGACGGCGTCGATTGACAGGCAAGGCCGATTCTCGGATTGTCCCGCCGCCTCGGCCCGCCAGTCGATGCTCTTCCAATATCGCCGGACCGAACCCATCTGAGCATCCCCCCAGACCAGCGAAAGCCCCGTCGCGGCATCCATGAATATCGTCATCGTCGAATCGCCGGCCAAGGCGAAGACCATCAACAAGTACCTCGGTTCCAACTACCAGGTACTTGCCTCCTACGGTCATGTTCGCGATTTGCCCTCGAAGGACGGTTCGGTCGATCCCGACGAAGATTTCCGGATGCATTGGGCGGTCGACAGCAAATCGAGCAAACGGCTGTCCGACATCGTCAAGGCGGTGAAAAGCGGCGACCGGCTGATCCTCGCCACCGACCCCGACCGCGAAGGCGAAGCGATTTCCTGGCACGTGCTTGAAGTGCTGCGCGCCAAGAAGGCGCTGAACGGCAAACCGGTCGAGCGGGTGGTGTTCAACGCCGTTACCCGCGACGCCGTGCTCGACGCCATGCGCCATCCCCGCCAGATCGATGCCGATCTGGTCGACGCCTACCTCGCCCGCCGGGCGCTGGATTATCTGGTCGGCTTCACGCTCTCGCCGGTCTTGTGGCGGAAGCTTCCCGGCGCCCGTTCGGCGGGACGGGTGCAGTCGGTGGCGCTGAGGCTGGTCTGCGACCGCGAGAACGAGATCGAGATCTTCGTTCCCCGCGAATACTGGTCGGTCGCCGTCACGCTGGAGACGCCGGAAGGCGGGCGTTTCGTCGCCCGTGTCGTCGGCTACGACGGCGACAAGATCGGCCGCCTCGACATTCCCGACCAGGCGACGGCGCGACGGATCGAAGCGGCGCTGAGGTCGGGCGACTACCGGGTCGTCTCGATCGAGGCGAAGCCGGTCAGGCGGAATCCGCCGCCGCCTTTCACCACCTCGACGCTCCAGCAGGAAGCTTCCCGCAAGCTCGGCTTCGCCGCGGCGCGCACCATGCAGCTCGCCCAGCGCCTCTATGAGGGGGTCGAGATCAACGGCGAAGCGGTCGGCCTCATCACCTACATGCGGACCGACGGCGTCGACGTGGCGCCCGAAGCGATCGCCGCGGCGCGGAGTAAGATCGCCGGCGATTTCGGCGACCGCTACGTGCCGGAGAAGGCCCGCCACTACACCGTCAAGGCCAAGAACGCCCAGGAGGCGCACGAAGCCATCCGGCCGACCGACGTCCGCCGCACGCCGGATTCTGTCGCCCGCATGCTGGAGCCCGACCAGGCGAAGCTCTACGACCTCGTCTGGAAACGCATGGTGGCGAGCCAGATGGCTTCGGCCGAATTGGAACGGACGACCGTCGACATCGCGGCGGGAAACGCCGAAAAGGTCGGCCTCCGCGCGACCGGCCAGGTGGTTCGCTTCGACGGATTCCTCCGGCTCTATCAGGAAGGCCGCGACGACGAGCCGGCCTCGCGCCGCCCGGAGGGCGAGGATGACGACGACGGTCGTCTGCCGCCGATGAAGGACGGCGACCGGCTTACCGAGCGCGGCATCGCCATCGACCAGCATTTCACCGAGCCGCCGCCGCGCTACACCGAGGCGACGCTGATCAAGAAGATGGAGGAGCTCGGCATCGGCCGGCCGTCCACCTACACGGCGACCTTGTCGGTGCTCCGCGACCGCGGCTATGTGCGGCTGGAGAAGCGCCAGCTCATCCCCGAGGACAAAGGCCGGCTGGTCACCGCCTTTCTGTCGAGCTTCTTCCAGCGGTACGTCGAATACGGCTTCACCGCCGACCTCGAGGAGAAGCTCGACAAGGTCTCCAACGGCGACATCTCGTGGAAGGAGGTGCTGCGCGACTTCTGGCGGCAGTTCTCCGCCGACGTCGACAACACCAAGGAGCTCCGCGTCTCGGAGGTGCTGGAAGCGCTGAACGAGCTGCTCGCGCCGCACGTCTTCCCGAAGCGCGCCGACGGCGGCGACCCGCGCCAGTGCCCGTCATGCGGCACCGGCAAATTGTCGCTGAAACTCGGCAAGTTCGGCGCCTTCATCGGCTGCTCCAACTATCCGGAGTGCCGCTACACCCGCCAGCTCGCGGTGCCCGGCGAAAACGGCAACGGCACAGAGCTCGGCGCCGACGGCGCGCGCAACCTCGGCAAGGACCCGGAGACCGGCCTCGACGTGACGGTGAGGACCGGCCGGTTCGGCCCCTACGTGCAACTCGGCGAGGCGAGCGCGGAGAACAAGAAGCCGAAGCGGGCGAGCCTGCCGAAGGGCTGGGATCCGGCGACCATCGACCTCGGTCAGGCGCTGGCGCTGCTGGCGCTCCCCCGCGAGGTCGGGCTTCACCCGGAAACCGGCACGATGATCACCGCCGGCATCGGCCGCTACGGCCCCTTCGTTCACAACGAAGGGACCTATGCCAACCTCGATTCGGTCGAGGAGGTCTTCTCGGTCGGCCTCAACCGGGCGGTCTCGCTTCTCGCCGAGAAGAAGGCTGGCTCGGGCCGGGGCCGCGGCCGGGCGGCGCCATCGGCACTGAAGACGCTCGGCGACCACCCGACCGAGGGCGGCCCGATCACCGTTCGCGCCGGGCGCTACGGACCTTATGTGAATCATGGCAAGGTAAACGCGACCCTGCCCAAGGACGTCGATCCGGAAACCGTGACGATGGACATGGCGCTCGAACTCCTGGCGGCGAAGGCGAGCAAGGGCTCCGGCCGGGGCGGCGGTCGGTCGAAACGCGCCGCCAAGGCGAACTGACGCGTGGCGAAGAAATCGCGCACCGCCGCCAAGAAACCCGATTGGCCGCTGCCGACCCGCAACGAGGTGCTTGCCTACATCGCCGACCATCCCGGCCGCGCCGGCAAGCGCGAGATCGCGCGCGCCTTCGGCATCAAGGGCGGGGACCGCATCGCGCTGAAGGCGATCCTCAAGGACCTGTCCGAGGAAGGCGTCGTCGCCAAGCGGCGCGGCAAGCTGACGCGCTCCGGCGACCTGCCGCCGGTGACCGTGCTGGAGGTGACCGGCCGCGACCCGGACGGCGAACTCATCGCCGAGCCGGTCGAATGGCCGGAGGAACAGGGCACGCCGCCGCGAATCCTGATCGCTCCAGTGCGCGGCAAGGGACCGCCGGCCGGGATCGGCGACCGGATGCTGGCGCGCCTGTCGCGGGAAGCGGCCGACGGGTTCGACTATTCGGCGCGGATCATCAAGCTCCTGGCGCGGAAACCGGCAATGGCGCTCGGCGTCGTCCGGGAGACACCGGGCGGGGCGCGGATCGAACCGGTCGACCGCAAGCAGAAGGAACTCGTCGTCGATGCAGACGGCCTGAAGGGTGCCAAGGAAGGCGACCTGGTCGCGGTGACCGTGTCGCGCTCGGGCCGTTACGGTCTCGACCGCGCCCGGGTCGGCGAGGTGATCGGCTCGATGAAGAACGAGAAGGCGGTGAGCCTGATCGCCATTCTGTCGCACGGCATCCCTTACGAGTTCCCGCCCGAGGTGCTGACCGAGGCCGAGACGGCGAAGCCGGCAACGACGCGGAGCCGCGAGGATTGGCGCGAGCTGCCGCTCCTCACCATCGATCCCGCCGACGCCAAGGATCACGACGACGCCGTCCATGCCGCGCCCGACGACAGTCCCGACAACCCGGGCGGCGTCATCGTCACCGTCGCCATCGCCGACGTCTCCGCCTATGTGCGGCCTGGCTCGGCGCTCGACCGCGAGGCGCTGAAGCGCGGCAACTCAGTCTATTTTCCCGACCGCGTCGTGCCGATGCTGCCCGAGCGCATTTCCAACGACCTCTGTTCGCTGCGCGAGGGCGAGGACCGCCCTGCCCTCGCCGTGCGCATGGTGTTCTCGGCCGACGGACGCAAGCGAAGCCACCGCTTCCACCGGGTGATGATGCGCTCGGCGGCGAAGCTCTCCTACCCGGAGGCGCAGCGCGCCTTCGACGGTGCCGACATCGGCGCCGACAACAGCGTGACCGCCGCGCTTGCCGCGCTCTGGGATGCCTACAAGGCGCTCCGCCGCGGCCGCGAGGATCGCGCCCCGCTCGAACTCGACCTGCCGGAGCGGAAGCTGGTGCTCGGCGCCGACGGCTCGATCGAACGGGTGGTCATTCCCGAGCGGCTCGAATCGCACCGGCTGATCGAGGAGTTCATGATCCAGGCGAATGTCGCCGCCGCCGAGACCCTGGAAGCCAAGAAGTCGCCGCTCGTCTACCGCATCCACGACACCCCGTCGCTGGCCAAGCTCGAAGCGCTCCGCGATTTCCTGAAATCGATCGACATGACGCTGCCGAAGGGCGGCAATCTCCGGCCGTCGCACTTCAACCTGATCCTCGAGCGGGCGAAGAACACCGAGCACGGCCCGCTCCTTCACGAGGTGGTACTCCGCACGCAAAGCCAGGCCGAATACCACCCGGAGAACATCGGCCACTTCGGCTTGAACCTCCGGCGCTACGCCCATTTCACCTCGCCGATCCGCCGCTACGCCGACCTCATCGTCCACCGGGCGCTGATCGGCGCCTTGCGGCTTGGTCCGGGCGGCCTACCCAAGGGCGCCGAGGCGGAGCTGCCGCTGATCGCCGCGCAGATCTCGGCGGCCGAGCGCCGCGCCATGGCCGCCGAGCGCGACACCATCGACCGCCTGGTGGCGCACTGGCTCGCCGACCAGATCGGCGCCACCTTCCGCGGGCGGATCGCCGGGGTCACGCGCGCCGGCCTGTTCGTCAAGCTCGACGAGACCGGCGCCGACGGCTTCGTGCCCATGCGCTCGCTCGGCTCGGATTATTTCGTCTATGACGAAGCGCGCCACGCGGTGACCGGCGAGCGCAGCGGCGAGACGCACCGGCTCGGCGACCAGGTCGAGGTGAAACTGGTCGAGGCGGCGCCGCTCGCCGGCGCGCTCCGCTTCGAGCTTCTGTCGGAGGGACGGGTGGTGCCGAAGAAGGATCGCCCGGCGTCCGAAAGGAAGGGCCGGGGCGGCAAGCCGGCACGCAGCCGAAGGCGATAGCGCCGCGACATCTTACGCTTGCCGCTTGAACGGCAACGGGTTTCGGCCTACCTCCGAAGGCCATGGACACGATGGACGACAGCCGCCTGTGGCGGCAAGACCCCGGACTGAACGACCTCGGCCTGCCCAAGCGCGCCGTGTGGGGAGCGATGCGGCGCGGATTCGCCTGCCACTGCCCGAACTGCGGCGAAGGTGCGCTCTTCTACCGCTTCCTCAAGCCGGTGCTCGCCTGCGGGCATTGCGGCGAAGACCTGAGCCACCAGCGCGCCGACGACGCGCCGCCCTATTTCACCATCGTCATCGTCGGCCACCTGATCGTCCCCCTGATGGTGACGGTCGCGCTGCTCACCAACCTGCCCAACCTGGTGTCGCTGGCCATCTGGCTGCCGCTTACCCTCGCCTTGACCCTTCTTCTCCTCCAGCCGGTCAAGGGCGCGACCATTGCACTGCAATGGGCGCTCTACATGCACGGCTTCGAAGGACGCGGCGACCCGGATGCGATGCCGGAGGGATTCCTGCGGCGCGACCCCACCGCCGAAGCCCTATAATCTGAACATATCCAACCCCGGGGATCGCTTCCGTGACCGCCGTATCTTCGCGCATCCGCGCCGCCGACAATGCATTTGCTCCGATCGCGGCCTTCTATTTCCGTTCGCGCTACGCCGAGCGGCGGTTCGTCGAAGGCATATCGGACTTCACCTTCGGCAATCCTCAGGAAATGCCGCTCGGCGGCTTCGTCGACGCCCTCCGCAACCGGGCGGTGCCCAAGGACAAGAACTGGTTCGCCTACAAGACGAGCGAAGAGGAGCCCCGCGCCTTCCTGGCCGAGCGGCTCGGTCGCGAGCTCGGCCTTGCCTTCGAGCCGGAAGACATCGCGCTGACCGCCGGCGCCTTCGCGGCGATTTCCATCGCCATGCGCCTCGTCGTCGATGCCGGCGACGAGGTGGTGTATTCCGAGCCGGCCTGGTTCTGTTACGAGCCGATGCTCCGCGCCGCCGACGCGGTGCCGAAGCGGGTGATGCTGAAGCCCGGGAGCTTCGATCTCGACCTCGCGGCGATCGATGCCGCCATCACGCCGAAGACGCGGATGGTCATCGTCAACACCCCGCACAATCCGACCGGGCGGATCTACGGCGCCGATGCTCTGCGTGCCCTCGCCGATCTTCTCGACCGCGCCTCGGCGCGGATCAACCGCCGCATTTTCCTGCTCTCCGACGAGCCCTACCGGCGGCTGCGCTTCGACAATCGCGATTTCACCAGTCCGGCAGCGATCTATCCGTGGACGCTGATCAGCTACAGCTACGGCAAGGTGCTGCTCACGCCGGGCCAGCGGCTCGGCTATCTGGCCGTCTCGCCGCTGATGCCGAAGGCCGACCGCGAACCGCTGCGCGAGGCTTATTTCGCCGCCGGGATGGCGCTCGGCTGGTGCTTCCCCAATGCCATCATGCAATACGCCATACCCGACCTCGAGGACCTGTCGATCGATATCGCGGCGCTGACGCGGCGGCGCGACCTGCTGCTGACGACGCTCACCGATGCCGGCTACGAAGCCCTCAACCCGGAGGGCACCTTCTACCTGTTCAGCCGGTGGCCGGCCAAAGCCGCGAAGGATCCGTGGCGCGCGCTTGCCGACCACGACGTCTTCGTGCTGCCCGGAATGGTGATGAACGTGCCGGATTATTTCCGCATCAGCCTCACCGCTTCCGACGCCATGGTCGAGCGGGCGCTGCCCGCCTTCCGCGCGGTCGCTCAGTCGGCCTGACGGATCGGATTGGCGACCGAATAGACCGCACCGGCAACGGGCAAGGTCGACGCCGGCGCGGTGATGTAGAGGCGCGTCTGGTCGTTTGAGAAGGCGACGCTGGTGATGTAGCGCTCGGGCACCTCGACGGTAGCGCGCAGCTTGCCGTCCGGCCCGACGATCAGCAGGTGGCCGGCCCCGTATTCGGCGATGTAGAGATTGTCGTCGCGGTCGACCTGCAGCCCGTCCGGGCCGACCTCCCAGCTCCGCGACGGGTCGGCGCCCACCAGGTCGTCGAGCCGGACGAAGATGCGCCGGTTCGACAGGCTGCCGTCCGCGGCGACATCGTAGGCGAGGACGTTGCGCGACAGGTGCTCGGAGACGAAGAGCGTGCGGCCGTCGGAGGAGAGCGCGACGCCGTTCGAATAGTGGATGCCCTCGGCGAGCCGCCGCAGCCGGCCGCCGGCATCGAGATAGAGCACCGCTCCCTTCGCCTTGGCCCGCGGCGCGAACGTTCCGGACGAGGAAAAATACATGCCGCCCTTGGCGTCGTTGGTCGCCGCGTTCGGCGTGACGAATGACTGGCCGTTCTCGTCGGCGTCGATCAGCCCCAGCGTCTCACCGTCGAGACCGATCCGCGCCACGACGCCTTGAAGGTGGCAGAGAATATAGAGCGCATTCGCGCCGGCCCTGGCGATCGCGGTCGGACCGCACCCGTCCCGCGACCACACCACCTGGTTCGCCGTTCCGTCCCAGCGCATGACCCGGTCGTTGCCCATCTCGGTGTAGTAGAAGATGCCGTCCTGGAAGAACGCGCCTTCCGGATAGGCGGAGTCGGGATTGATCGGCACGGGCGCATCCGCCGCCACGCCGGGGCCGGCGGATATCAAGAGCGCAACGGCGGCGGCCGCAAGCAGACGAGGCATTTGGGCTTACATCCTTCTCAACGCGGGCCGCCCGGCGCCGGCACGTGCCCGACGGAGGCGGCGATGGCGCAAAGCGTGTCGGCGACGGCGGGATGGCCGGCCGCCAGGAGATCGAGGTTGCCGATCTCGACATCCTCGGACGGCATGACGCCCGGCCACTCGGTGCTGGCGCCGAGGAACCACCGGCCCTCGCCGGCGAGCCGCGCGGTGTGGAAGGTGTTGCCGGGGATGAGGAGCTGCGGCCGCTGGCCGGCGCGGATGTCCGGCCCGACGATCACCCGTTCGTCCGTTCCGTCGTCATGGAGGAGGAAGACCTCCAGCGGATCGCCGAGATAGGAATGATAGAGCTGGTCGTTGCGGATGCGGTGAAGCCGCACCGGAGCGTCTGGGGTGACGAGAAAATAGAGCGCCGAACCTGCCGGACGGCCATCGGCGAACGGCGCGGGCAGGCCGCCGGGAGCGACCGACAGCTTGCTCACGAACGTCACCCGGACGAAGCCGCAGGTGGCGTTCGGCTCGAGCGCGAGCGCTCTGACGATCTCCTCGGGCGTAAGGTCTTCCCGCACCGACATTGCTCCCCGCCGCTCCGGGCGCCAAAGGCCGCGCTCCCGTCCGGCCGAGCCCGATCCGGCGAGCCCACGGCTTTCCCGACGCCTGGAGCAAAGTCCGTTCCGGTTGGATCGGACCTTCTGCTCCAGCTCTTTAATTCTTCGCATTTTACCGGCGGAAAGTGCCCGCACTTTCCATGAAAATGCTGCCGGAGCCCGCGACAAAGCCGCCCAGCTTGACATCCGGCCCGCCGCTCTTAGTGTGGCCGGAAATTTCGCCGACGCGCTCGAAGGATTTCGCCATGGCCAAGGCCACTACCATCAAGATCAAGCTCGTCAGTTCGGCTGACACGGGCTATTATTACGTCACCAAGAAGAATTCGCGCACCAAGACCGACAAGCTGGCGATGAAGAAGTACGACCCGGTCGCCCGCAAACACGTCGAATTCCGCGAGGCGAAGATCAAATAGCCCGCCTTCCAGGGCTGGAACAGCAAAAAGGCACCGCCGGTGGCGGTGCCTTTTTGTCGTCGAATAGTGGCCGGCCCAGAACGGGTTTGTACGAGGAGGCCACTCAATCCGTTCTGGAACCGGCCGACCCCACGGACCCAGGAGATGCGGCGGACCTGAGCACTCCGCAGGGTTTCGGTTGCGAGCAGAGCCAATCGCCGGCCTTGGTGGGCTTCATGACCGCTCTAATCCTCTTCAGGCAATCTATCCCCGGACCGCACCGAATTGGAACCGGATTCCACCATCGCGGGCGAAGAAACGAAAAATTAAGTAAAATATTAGGCTTAACCGCGCTGTTCGTCAGGCGTTCGCTCCGGCGTTCCGCCACCCATGAGGCCGGAGCGGCGGCTCCCGAATCGAGGCTATTCCGCCGGCGCCGGCTGGCCCGCGAGGGGCGCCGCGGGCACCGCCTCGCCGAGGTTCGGCCGGGTCCGCGCCGACAGGATCGTGTAGAACATCGGCACCACGAAAAGCGTGAAAATCGTCCCGACCGACATGCCGGTGGCGATCACCAGACCCATGGAAAACCGCGCTTTCGCACCGGCGCCGCTCGACAGGATGAGGGGAAGGACGCCGAGCACCATCGCGAATGTCGTCATCAGGATCGGCCGGAGGCGGATACGTGCCGCCTCGATGATGGCCGTGCGGCGGTCGACGCCCCGCGCTTCGCGCTGCTGGTTGGCAAATTCCACCATCAGAATGCCGTGCTTGGTGATCAGGCCGACGAGCGTGATCAGCCCGACCTGGGTGTAGATGTTGATCGTGCTCAGGCCGAGGTTGAGCGGCACCAGCGCCCCGAACAAGGACAGCGGCACCGCCATCATGATGATCAGCGGATCGCGGAAGCTCTCGAACTTCGCGGCGAGCACCAGGTAGATCACGACGATGGCCAGCGCGAAGGCGATCACCAGCGTGTTGCCCGCTTCGATCTCGGTCCGCGACTGGCCGGCGTACTGAATGAAATAGCCCTTCGGCAGTTGCGCCGCCGCGATGTCCTGCAAGGTCTTCAAAGCGTCGCCGGTGGTGACCCCCGGCCGCGGCAGGCCGGACAGCGTTGCCGAGTTGAGCTGGTTGAACTGCTCGATGGCCGGTGCCGAGGCCTGTGTATCGAGCGTGACGACCGAGGACAGCGGCACCATCGCCC
This sequence comes from uncultured Alphaproteobacteria bacterium, assembly GCA_963759235.1. Taxonomy (GTDB): domain Bacteria; phylum Pseudomonadota; class Alphaproteobacteria; order Rhizobiales; family Kaistiaceae; genus Bauldia. The sequence continues at coordinate 390,759 of CAVWYO010000007.1, forward strand.
CCGACTGGCTGCGCACGAAGAATGTGCCGAGGCTTTCCGGATTGAAGCGATAGCGCTGCGGCACTTGCGGAATGATATCATAGGCTCGCGCATCGCTGTCGAACTTGGAGACGCCGTTCTCGCCGACGAGCAGGGTCAGCGTGTTGGCGATGTCGGCAACCGACACCCCGAGCGAAGCGGCGCGCTGGCGGTCGATGAGCACGCTCACCTGCGGCTTGTCGAACGAAAGCGAATCCTGGACGACGATGAATTTCCCGGACGCCATGGCCTGGCCGCGGATCGCCTCCGCCTGCTCGAAGACGCGCTCCGCCGAATCGGTCGACTGGATGACGAAGGAGATCGGCAGGCCGCCGCCGGTGCCGGGCAGCGACGGAATCGCGAAGACGAAGGCCTGCAGCCCGGCGATCGTGTTGAGCCGCGGCTGGATCTCCTGCTGGACCTCCGCCTGGCTGCGGGTGCGCTCCGCCCACGGCTTCAGCACCCATGCGGCGAAGGCGGAATTGGCCGCGCCGGTGCCGGCGACCGAGAAGCGCGTGGTGACCTCCGGAATGTCCTTGGTCCGCTTGTCGATCTCGTCGAGGAAGAGCGTGGTGTAGGGAAGCGTCGCGTATTGCGGTCCCGTCACCAGCGAAAACAGCGCGCCTTGATCCTCTTCCGGCGCGAGCTCGCTCGAGGTGTGCAGGAACAGGAACGCCGTGGTCCCGATCAGCGCGGCGACGATCAGAAGCGTCAGCGGCCGTAGCCGCAGCGACCCGCTCAGCCGGCGTTCATACCAGTTGCCGATCGCCTCGAAGACGCGGTCGACAATCCGCGCGAAGCGGCTGCCGCCCCTGGTCAGCAGCCGTGCCGACATCATCGGCGAAACGGTGAGGGCGATGAAGCCGGATATCACGACAGCCCCGGCCAGCGTCAGCGCGAATTCGCGGAACAGGGAGCCGGTTACGCCGGTGGTGAAGCCGATCGGCGCGAATACCGCGGCGAGCGTGATGGTCATGGCGACGACCGCGCCGGAAAGTTCGCGCATCCCCTGGATCGCCGCCGCCAGAGGCTCGACGCCCTCCTCGACGTGACGATGGATGTTCTCGACCACCACGATCGCGTCGTCGACGACGAGGCCGATGGAAAGCACCATCGCCAGCAGCGTCAGCGTGTTCAGCGAATAGCCGACCGCCCACATCAGGAAGCAAACGCCGATCAGCGAGAGCGGAATGGTGACGATGGGGATGACGACGGTACGGAAGGAGCCGAGGAAGAGCAGGATGACGAGGACCACGATGCCGGCCGCTTCGGCGATCGTCTTCAGCACTTCATCGATCGACGCGCTGATCGCCTCGGTCGAATCGTAGAGGAGCGTGATCTGCATCCCTTCCGGGATGTCGGCCTGGATCGCAGTCAGTTCCTTGCGCACGCCCGCCGCGACGTCGAGCGGATTGGCCTCCGGCGTCGGAAAGATGCCGAGAAACACCCCGTCGCGGCCGTCGAACTGCACGCGGATGTCGGTCGAGGCGGCGGCAAGCTCGATCTTGGCCACGTCGCGAAGCCGGATGACGCTGTCGCCATCGCCGCGGATGGGCATCTCGCCGAAGGCCAGTGGATCCTGGAGCGTCGTCTTCGCCTCGATCGAGTAGGCGTAGTATTCGTTCTTGGTGCTGCCCGGGGCCGACAGGAAGTTCGAATTCTGGATCGCGTTGAGGATGTCGACCGCGGTGACGCTGCGCGCCGCCATCGCCACCGGGTCGACCCAGATGCGCATGGCGAATTCCTGGGCACCGAGGATCTGGGCATCGGCGACCCCGTCGACCGTGGCGAAGCGCGGCTGGATGACCCGCGTCAGATATTCGGTCAGCTGCTGCGGGTTCATGTTGTCGCTGCGCGCCGCCAGGTACATCAGCGCGAAGGAGAAGCCGGTGCCCTTCTGGATGACCGGGTCCTTCGCATCCGACGGCAGCTGGCCGCGGACCTGTTGCACCTTGGCGATCACCTCGGTCAGCGATTTGTCCGGGTCGGCATTGAGGCGCATGTGGACGGAGACCGTCGAGAGCCCGAGCGCGCTCTTCGAGGTGACGTAGTCGACGCCTTCGGCCGAGGACACCGCCTTTTCGATGGTGGAGGTGATGAAGCCCTGGATGACGTCGGAGCTGGCGCCCGGATAGGCCGTCGTCACCGTGATGACCGTCTCGTCCACCTTCGGATATTGGCGGATCGACATGCTGGTTATGCCCTGCGCGCCGAGCAGCAGGATGAGCAGGCTGACGACCGTCGAGAGGACCGGCCGTCGAATGAAGAGCTCAGAGAAGCTCATTGCGACGCATCCGCGGCGGCGAGCGGCGCGTTGGCCGGATTGACGCTGTTGTCGACGACGACGTGGCTGCCGTTGGACAGCTTGTTCTGGCCGGAAGACACGATCTGCATGCCCGGCTCGACGCCCTTCAAAATCTCGATCTCTGTGTCCAACCGACGGCCGGTCTCGACGAAGACCTGCTTGGCGACGAGCTGCGGCGCCGCCGGCGCTTGCTCGGCTGCCGCCTGGCCGGCAGCCGGCTGGCCGCCGCCCTGCGCCGGCGCGGCCGCGGCCGGCGCCTCGACCACCTGATAGACGTAGCTGCCGTAGAGGCTGATGACGACCGCGGTCTGCGGCAGCGCGATGACGTCCGGCTCTTCCGGCAGGTGGACACGCACGCGGGCGAACTGACCGGGGCGAAGCGTGCCGTTGGCATTGTCGACCAGTGCCTGGACCGAGACGAGGCGGGAGGTAGGATCGATCTTCGGGTCGATGCCGGTAATGACGCCGTTGAAGTCGAGATGATCCTCGCTGAGGCCGAGGCTGATCGCCTGGCCGATCGACAGCTCCGGCAATTGCTGCTCCGGTAGCGTGAAATTGACCCTCATCTTGCTGAGGTCCTGCAGCGTCGCGATGACGGTGCCGGCCTGTATGTACGCGCCTGGATCGATCTGCGGGATGCCGATGGTTCCGGCAAAGGGCGCCTGGATCGCACCTTGCGCCAATCTCGCTTCGATGGCGGACAGCGCGCCCTTGGCCAGGTCGAGCTTGTTCTGGGCGGCCTGGAGGTCGGCAGAGGTAGCGAAGTTCCGCTTGAAGAGCTGTTGGGTACGGTCGAGGGCGTCCTGGTTGACCGCGACGCTGGACTGGGCCGCGACGAGACCGGCGCGCTCGACCGAATCGTCGATCTGCACCAAAGTCTGACCGGTGGTGATCTTGTCGTTGGCCTTGAAATCGATCGACTTCACGACGCCGGCGAGCTCACTGGCGACGTCGACGCCTTGCGAGGCCGATATCGTGCCGATCGCATCGATGCCGGGCGTCCAGCGCACGGGCTTGACCTCGACGGTCGAGACGGTGACGGTCGGAATCGGGAAATGCGCGAAGTACTGCGCGACCATCCCCTGGCGGAAGAAGTTGAACCAGATCAACCCGGCGCAGACGACCAGCACCAGGAGGAGAATGATCGCGCCTACGATGAACCGTCTCATGGAAGTTTCCGCAATGAGTTGCGCGACGCCGACGACCGTATCCGCTTGCCGTATCCGAGAAGTTACTTTACCGTCTAGACGGTAAAGTCAACACCACCTGGAGGCGCCCGCACGGCGATCATGTCAGTCACCGCTGCCAGAACTAGGGCCATGCCAGAAGCGGGCCAGTCTTCGGCTCCTGACACACTTCGTTCATTGCCGAAAAGGAACGGCACCCGCGACCGAATTCTCGCGGCAGCCATGGAAGTGGCGAAGGAGTTGGGCGCCGGGCACCTGTCCCTCGATGCGATCGCCAGGCGAGCAGGCGTCTCCAAGGGGGGGCTGCTTTATCATTTTCCGAAAAAGGACGCCCTCATCCGGGCGCTGGTCGAGCATCATCTCGCCGGCATCGAGTCGGCGATTCGGGACGCCGAAGCGGAAGGGGGGCGGTCCAACGCCGTCGCCCGCGCCTTCGTCGAGGTTTACCGCAACAAGATCCGCTGTCAGGCGCCCAAGCCGAGCGGGGTGCTGGTTGCGCTGGCCGAAGATCCGCAGCTCCTCGAACCGGTGCGGGCGCATCAGGGGCGGGTTGTCGACCGTATCCGTCACACCGCGGGCGACCGCGGTCTTTCGCTGATCGCCTTCCTCGTTGTCGAGGGTTTGAACGCGCTCGACCTTTTCGAGGCCGACCCGCTGACGGCGGAGGAACGCGACGGCGTGCTCGACAGCCTGCTTCGGTGGCTCGACGAGGCCTGATCCTTCGAGGCGGCAGAGAGCCTTCATAGACCGGCGAATCCGTTGCACCGATCTAGGCGGCGGCCGCTACGCGATTGCGCCCGGCGCGTTTGGCCTTGTAGAGCGCCTCGTCGGCGCGCTTCAGCAGGGCCTCCGGACCGTCTTCCGGCGATTCGAGCGAGCTGACGCCGATCGAAACGGTGACCTCGAGCGTGACGCCGCCGTCCGCCTGGAACGGCTCCTCGGCGATCTTCTGGCGTATCCTTTCGCCCACCGCCATCGCCAGCGCGGAATCGGTGTCCGGCATCGCCACCACGAATTCTTCGCCGCCCAGGCGGCAGGCGAGATCGATGCTGCGCACCACCTTCCGCACCCGCCGGGCAAATTCCTGCAGCACCGCGTCGCCGGCGAGGTGGCCGTGGGAATCGTTGACCGCCTTGAAATGATCGATGTCGAGCGCGAGAACCGACAGCGGTCTGCTTCGCGCCCGCGCCTGCGTGACGAGGGCGGCGAGATGGCGCTCAAGATAGCGGCGGTTGTGAAGGCCGGTCAGCCCATCGGTCACCGCCATCTCGATCGTCATCTGCATGTTGTCGCGCAGCCGGTCGGCGAAGCGCTTGCGCCGGATCTGGGTCCGCACCCGCGCCAGCATCTCGTTGGCGTCGATCGGGCGGAGCAGATAGTCATTGACCCCGAGATCGAGGCCGCGGAGGAGCCGTGCGTTGTCGCCCGGATCGGCAATGACGAGGATCGGAACCATCCGCGTCGCGTCGACGGAACGGAGCTGCGAGCAGAGCCTCAGCCCGTCGGCCTCGGCCAGGCTGAGGCTGACGATGGCGAGGTCGTAGTCGCCGTCCGCCGCCCTGAACAGCGCCTCATGGGGATTGGCTTCCACATCGATGGTGTGGTGCGGCGACAGGATACGCACGGCGCGCTCGACGGTCGCCGCCATGTCGTCGACGAGAAGCATCCGCCCACCCTCGCCGGCAAGCGTCGACGGGTCCATCGCCTCGTCGAGTCCGATCTCGTTCGACGTCGCCGCGCGCATCATCAGCTCGTCGGTCAGCGTCTTCAGCCGCACCAGGCTTTTCACCCGAGTGACCAATGCGACATCGTCGACCGGCTTGGTGAGGAAGTCGTCGGCGCCCGCCTCGAGACCGGCGATCCGATCCGCCGGCTCGTCAAGCGCCGTGACGATGATCACCGGGATATGCGCGGTCTTGGGATCGGCCTTGAGGCGGCGGCAGACCTCGAAGCCGTCCATGCCCGGCATCATCACGTCGAGGAGGACGATGTCGCACTGGCCGCGCGCGCAAAGCTCCAGTGCTTCGGGGCCGTTCATCGCCGTCACGACGTCGAAATACTCGGCCGCCAGCCGCGTCTCCAGCAGCCTGATATTGGCGGCAATGTCGTCGACAACCAGCACCCGTGCAGTCATATCCGCGACATGCCTCCCTAGCCGTCGCCCAAATATGCTTTGACGGTCTCGATGAACTTGGTCACGGAAATCGGCTTCGACAGGTAGGCTTCGCAGCCGCCCTGGCGTATGCGCTCCTCGTCGCCTTTCATCGCGAAGGCGGTGACGGCGATGATGGGGATCGAGCGGAGATCGTCATCCTCCTTGATCCACTTGGTCACCTCGAGGCCGGACACCTCGGGCAGCTGGATGTCCATCAAGATGAGGTCCGGACGATGGGCCCGCGCCAGATCGATCGCCTCCAGTCCGTTGCGCGTCTGGACGATGTCATAGCCGTTCGCCTCCAGGAGGTCGTGGAAGAGCTTCATATTGAGCTCGTTGTCTTCCACGACGAGAACGGTCTTGGACATCCAATGGATTCCAGAGGTTTGCGCGCCAGCGGCGATTCTTTGCGTCGCCGAATCCTGTATGATTCAAAATAAGAGCGAATTCTTTCGGAAACGCAAATATGACCCCCCGAGTTTCACGCTATCCGGTCGATCGCCAGAACGCCGAGGTGATCGCCGTCTCCGCCTTGTCCTTCCTCGCTTCCCGGCCGCGGGACCTCGATCAATTCTTCGCCTTGACCGGGCTTTCGTCGGACACAATTCGGCAAGACGCCGACAAGCCAGGCTTTCTCGCCGGGGTCCTCGACTATCTGGTCGGCGACGAGCCGCTGCTCACCGCCTTCGCCGCCGAAGCCGGCGTTCCGCCGCAACAGGTCGCCCAGGCACGCCAGCGGCTCGACACACCGGATTGAGCCAAGCGATGGAAACGATCCCGCTCAAGCTGGAGGGCTATACCGACCTGCCTGCCGGCAAGATCGCCAACGTGGTGACTTATTTCGAGATGACCAGGCCGCCGGAGCGGCATGGGGAACCCGTATCCGGCGACTTCACGGTCCGTCGGGTGATCGATCCCGACACCGGATGGTATCGCAACATCGTGCGGCGCATCGGGGAAGACTGGTTGTGGGTGGCGATCCCCCTCATGCCCGAAGCCGCACTCGCTGCGCTTCTTGGTGATCCGGCGGTCGAAATTCACGTTCTGGAACAAGGCGGCGAGGCGATCGGCGTGGCCGAGCTTGACCGTCGGCAACCGGGCAACGTCGAGATCGTCATCTTCGGGGTCGTGCCGTCGGCAGTCGGCACCGGCGCCGCCCATCATCTGATGGGGCGCGTTCTCGACGCGGCTTTTCGCGACGGCACGCGGCGGGTATGGCTCCATACCTGCACGAACGACCATCCCGGCGCGGTGCGCTTTTACCTTCGCGCCGGGTTCCAGCCGTACAAATATGCCATTGAAGTCATGGACGATCCGCGGCTGTCCGGCGCCTATCTCGCGACGGCAGCCCCCCAGGTGCCGGTGATCCGGCCGAAGCGGTAGCGGCGGCCCGCCTGTTCAGTGGCCGAAGGCCGCGGTGCGAGGCGCCTGATGGGACTCGCCCGCGTCCCGTTCGGCCAAAGCCTCGATCTTTTCGAGTTCCTCGTTCGCCTCGGCAAGTTCGGCGTTGGCGACGAGGAGCTGTCCCTTCAGTTCGGCGGCGGAGGCCACGAGGTTGTCCCGGCGCTGGCTCGCCGCCTTGGCGAATGTGGGATAGGCAAAGTGGCTGGCGTCGCGGATGCCGCTCCGCTCCTGCTCGGCGGCGATCTGGACGTCGAGGTCGTTCGCCATCCGCTCGAATTCGGCGATCATCAACTCGATCTGCGCCACCTGCCGTCGCTTTTCCTCGACCCTGAACCGCTTGAGCCGGATGAGGCTGTCCCGCGACTTCATCACCACACTCCCTCTTGCCTCGGCATCCGCCCGATCGATCGGGCGAAAGACCCCTTTTCTTGACACCGCCGGCGTCGTCCCCCTGTCCTCGCAGTGACGGCCGCCTTGCGAGGGCGGTAACCTTTCGTTTACGTCTCGCGTTAATCATGACCGCGGTGGCTTAATTCGGGGTAAACCCCGAAGATGGCGAAGCAGCGGATTTGGACGAGTCACGTGAATCACTTAGCGGTATTTCTTCAATCAGGTTACCAAGAGGTTAACGCGTAGAATTGTTCGGAATCTCAATGGAATGGAGTAATCCAACTAGATTTCTCGTTAATTTGCTTGTGCGATGGAATCAGTTTTTGTTAACCATTGGCGGGTAGCGTTGCGAATCGGAGTTAACGGTTTCTTGGTGCCGGCTGAGATCGCCGGTCCGCCAAGCCCGAAGGGCGGGCCAGGGGGTGTGGCATGCGAGTACTCTTGATTGAAGACGACAGCGCTACCGCTCAAAGCATCGAACTGATGCTCAAGTCGGAAAGCTTCAACGTCTACACCACCGACCTCGGCGAGGAAGGGGTGGACCTTGGCAAGCTCTACGACTACGACATCATCCTGCTCGACCTGAACCTCCCCGACATGTCGGGTTACGAGGTGCTGCGGGCTCTCCGGGTTTCCAAAGTCAAGACACCAATTCTCATCCTCTCCGGCCTTGCCGGGATCGAGGACAAAGTCCGTGGCCTTGGATTCGGCGCCGACGACTACATGACCAAGCCGTTCCACAAGGACGAACTGGTCGCGCGCATCCACGCGATTGTCCGCCGGTCCAAAGGCCACGCCCAATCGGTGATCACCACCGGTGATCTGACGGTCAATCTCGACACCAAGACTGTCGAGGTGAACGGCCAGCGCGTGCATCTGACCGGCAAGGAATATCAGATGCTCGAGCTCCTCTCGCTGCGCAAGGGCACGACACTGACCAAGGAGATGTTCCTCAACCACCTCTACGGCGGCATGGACGAGCCGGAGTTGAAGATCATCGACGTGTTCATCTGCAAGCTCAGGAAGAAGCTGGCGGCGGCCACCGGCGGCCAGAACTACATCGAAACCGTCTGGGGCCGCGGCTATGTGCTGCGCGAGCCCGACGAGCACGAGATCCGCGAAAGCGCCTGACGTTCCTCCCGTGATGCGAAAAACACCAAGCCCCGCTCCCTTCCGGCGGGGCTTTTTTTCGTGCGAACCAGACGGGCCGCCTAAAGCAGGCCGATTTCCCGAAGCTTCGCGTCGACGATCTCCCGGTCGAACGGCTTAATATCTTGCCGCTGCGCCGAACGCCGTGAATCCGCTTCTTGGTCGCTCTATGAACCAGGCCGATACGCCAACGGCTCCCCGAAGATGAAGTCGTCCATCACCGCGACATCGTTGTCGGGGCCATCATCGGGACCGATCTGGTCGGTGCCGTAGTCGATGCGCACCCTTGCGACGATCGGCTTGTCGAAGACGACCCCGAGGAAGGAGAATCCGCCGTCGTTGGCGGGCACGGCGAACCGGCCGAGCGACTTGTCGTTGCGATCGAAGAACTCGAAGGCCGTGTGGTCCTTGTCGACATCGACATAGACGGCGCCGAAGCCGCGGACCACCGCCGGCCGGTCGGTGCCGGGCTGCACGAATGTCACGTTCACGGTGTTGCTGCCGACCGGCGAGAACAGGCGCTCGGCACTGAAGTGGTTGAACACGTCGACATAGGACGGGTTGATGTTGCCGAAACGGGGCAGCACGCCCGCCGGATTGCCCGGCCTCGCGCTGGCCTGGACACCGTCCCCCGGTGTCATAAGGATCGCACCCCGCACCCTGAATATGTCCGGCGGCAAAAACGCCGGCGCGGCCTTGCTGTCGGGGACGCCGTCCCAGTTGATCTCGCGGCGGCCCTTGCCTTGGCCCGGCTTGTTGCCGTTGTTCTCCCCGAGCAGGTCGCGGAATTGCGTCATCAGGGGGATTATGTTGCCGGCGCCGGCGACGACCGTGGGATCGGGCGAGGCGGCGGCGGCCAGGCCGCCGGACCCCGCGAATAATGCGGCAAAGGCGCCCAGAACGATGCGTTTGTCCATGTTTTTTCCTCCAATCGCCTCACATAGACGGATCGACGACGAGCTTGACGAAGGCGCACCACTGATCGGCGCCGGTAAGGCCTGCATCGCCTTGCGTGGTGGCGAAGGCGCAGGCTTCTGCGGGACTCGCCGTGAACGCCGGCTTACCAGCCCCAACTGACAACTCGACCGTGAAATGATCCCTCCCATCGGCGCAGGGGGCCGCAGGGGAGATGCCGCGGGCCGAAGCCATCACAGCGGCCTGAAGCACGGAGACAGAGACGGTGAGGCTGCCATCGGCAGGCAGACAGTCCGCCGCGCCGCTGACGGCAAGCTTCCGCCCATCCGCGCTCAGTCGCGCCTGCGGCGCGAAGTTTCGCGACGAGGTGACCGGAGACGTCTCCGGGTTGGTCCAGGCGAAGACAGCCGTGACGGAAAGCACAAGCGCGGGGATGAGCGCGCCTGCCGCGGTAACATGCCGGGGAAGGATGCTCCTGCGCATGGTCGGACTCCCTCTGACGGCCGCATCGCGGTGGTCGCGTGTGCGCCCCTCACGGGATTCGATAGCGATCGCCGAGCCTTCCCGCTTGGCCGGGCGCGAACCGAGTTTTGGTAGAAAGCGAACTCTATTGCCGCTTCACGCGCCGGAATCCCCTTCGGCGGCGCCCCAGCCGGCGGCGGCCGCGGCCCGCACATCCGATGGGGCCGCCCCGAACCGGCGGCGGAAAGCATGATTGAAGTTCGACAGGTCCGAGAATCCGGCGTCGAACGCGATGGTCCCGATTCCCAGGCCGGCCGAGCGCGGATCACTAACCGCCCGATAAACATGCAGGAGGCGCAGCCCGAGTACGAAGCGTGACAGGGTCGTGCCCTCGAATTCGAAAAGCTTGTGGATGTAACGGGGGCTTATCCGGTGACGCGCTGCGAGCGTGACGGCGCTGAGGTCGCTTCGCTCCAGGTTGTCCGCGATATCGGCCTTGATGGCGGCAAGCCGCGCGGCGCGCAGGCCGCGTCCGCGGGCAACCTCTGCGGCGTCGCGACCGGCCCCGATCGCCAGGGCGACCAGATCGTGGACGTGGATCGCCACCAGCCGGGCAAGGTCCGGCGAGGTGATGGCCGGCATATCTTCCAGGAGGCGGAGATAGCCGGACAACAGGCGCAGCGCTTCGGTCTTCGCCGGGATGGGCCGCGCCAGCGCATCGTCGAGATTAGGGACGAAACTCGAAAGAACCCGGCGGGGTATCGAAAAGCAAGCAAAGCGCGACGTCGCCGCCGGCGGGGTCGTCCCGCCATGGATGATCGAACCGGACTTTCCGTTACTCAACGGCACGGCATCGCCGCAGGTGAGGTCGGCTTCGTGACCGGCCTGGGAGGTGAACCAGTTCGTCGACCCGCTGGTGACGAAGGCCACGTCGTCGTTGTCGATCAGCTCGCCGACGATCCGGTAATGCGCCCCCGAGCAATCGCCGATCATCAAGCCGAGATCCGGAAACAGCTGGATTCGCGCGCGGGCACGATAAGGCTTGCCGGCGACCGGTTCGATGTCGAGACGGGCAACCTGGCGGCCGAAAAATTCGCGCCACGCGGCCGACCGCTCGCGTTTGGGAAAGTCGTCGGTGGAGAAGCGGAACGACGCGACACCGGAGGTGATTGACGCCATCGCAAGGCCCCTATCGTCAACACACCTGGACGCCGGATGCCCATCTCGGCCCGGAGGCGGTCACGGCCGGTGCCGAGTCGCCACCAGAGTGCACTCTACGCTTGCGGAACCGGAGTATCCAATGCGAATTCGACCGGCGCCTCGCTCGGAAAGGGCCGGTTGATGGCCCTCAGTGTGGTCCGTCCGCCGCCCTCGCGTTCGAACATCCTCAGCCCAGCAGGCCGACTTCCCGAAGCTTCGACTCGACGATCTCGCGGTCGAACGGCTTGAGGATGTAGTCGTCGGCACCGGCGCGCATCGCCCGGGCGATGTGCGCCGCGTCGTTCTCGCTGGCGCAGAAGATGACCGTCGGCTTATCCCCGGCGGGACGGGCCCGAAGCATGGTCAGGAACTCAACCCCGCCAACCACCGGCATATGCCAGTCGACGAGGATCATGTCGGGCATTGCCGTGGTGCATATCTTCAGCGCCTCGCTTCCGTCGCCGGCCTCCACCACCGCGAAATCCAGACCCTCAAGGATGTGGCGCGCCACCTTGCGAATGACGCTGGAGTCGTCGACAACGAGGCAGTGCTTCATCCAACTCCCCATTGCGCGGGGCTTTACGCGCGCCGTTCCGGCCTCCTCGGCCATCCGCGCGGCACAACCGGCCATCGCGAGGGAGGCCCGCTTTGCCGGAGCCTATGGGTCGATGGTTAATTTCTGCTGAAGCGCCGGGATGGAAGATCAGGCCGCGGGCTCGGCCGTGATCACCACGTCGGCGCCATCCAGCCGAGCCGCAACCGCCACGCCGCAACTGCGCGCCAGGGCGCCGGCGTAGTAACCCTGCACCGACTGGGCGTCGACCTCGACGTTTTCGACGTCGCCGGGCACCAGCTTTTCGAAGGCCGCCGGAATGCGCGCGCTCGGACCGCTCGAGCGGAGCGTGAAGGTCGGCGTCCCGGTCTCGCCCTCGACAGTCACGCTGACGACACCGCCACGCGGCACCGCGGCATTGGCGAGGAGGATGAGATTGAGGAGCAGCTTGACCAGGTTCTTGGCCATCAGGACGCGCGGGGCGGACCAGCGGAAGTCGGCTTTTTCGCCTTCCATGTAGCCGGTCGCCACCTTTTCGGCGTCGCCGAGGTCAATCTCCGCCCCGGCCGAACCGGCGGCGCCGAAGGCAAGACGGGCGAATTGCAGCTTGGCGGAGCCCTGCTTGGCGCTGCGGCGAATAAGGTCGAAGGCAAATTGCTTCATGTCCTCGCTGTTGTCCTCGTCGAGGACTTCGAGGCCATTGATGATGGCACCGACCGGCGAGATGATGTCGTGGCAAACACGGCTGCAAAGCAGCGCCGCGAGATCGAGCGCGTTCAGTTCGACCCGGTCGGTCATCGCACCCTCCGTCTCCCGTTCGCCGGGCGAATCAAACCTGCCGCCGACCGCAATCCGGATACACCGGCATACCCGCCCTGCCAACCGTGCCGGCCGCCCGACGATGCCGCCGTGCTGCCCATTTTTGGAATAGACTCCGAGCGGAAAGCGATTCGCCCGGACCTCCGCCGCCACCGGCGATGAAAGGGACCAGCCTCATGTTTCAGACAGCTCTCCGGACCGGAATGGCCGCCGCCGTGCTTGGCATTCTGGCACTTGACGTCACCCTGCCACAGGCCGCCGCGGAGGACGTGGCGCCGGCCTATCCGGCCGCGCCGCCGCCGCCGGCCGATCCGGGCTACCGCGTCTATCCGGCGCAGCCCGGTGTCGCGGCCGAGCCGGGCTACCCGGCCGAGCCCGGGGTCGCCGGTGCGCCGGATGCAACCACCGAGCCGGGCGCCTCGTACACCATGAACGAACTGGTCGAGGCCGGCCACAAGATCTTCGGCGAGGTCTCGCAGGGGATTGCCAGCGTCGTGGAGCACGCGGTCAGCAGCTACGGCTTACCGAACGGCTATGTCGTCGGCCAGGAAGCGAGCGGCGCCATCGTCGGCGGCGCCCGCTACGGGGAGGGAACCCTCTACACCAAGAATGCCGGCCAGCTGCACGTCTACTGGCAAGGCCCCTCGCTCGGACTCGACGTCGGCGCCAATGGCGACCGCGTGATGATGCTGGTCTACAACCTCCCGTCGGTCGATGCGCTGTTCCGCCGCTATGTCGGCGTCAACGGCTCCGCCTATGCGGTCGCCGGCCTTGGAATGACCGTTCTGTCGCGTGGCGGAATCTATGTCGTACCGATCGTTTCCGGGGTCGGCGCCAGGTTGGGCGTCAATTTCGGCTACCTGAAATTCACCAGCCGACCGACGTGGAATCCCTTTTGAGCGGTCGCCGGCAGCTTCGCGAACCAGAGCCCTGTGACCCACGTCATTGGCCGTGGCGGCGGCTTTCGGTTTAAGGTAGGTGTAGCGCGGCGGCGCTGGGGGGGGCGACCGGCGGACAGCTTCGGGCTTGCATCGAGTTTGGAGTCGAGGACCGTTGATCCAGGAGATCATGTATTTCGTGCTTGGCGTGCTGACCGCGGGCCTGTTGGCACTGGCGGTTGCCCCGGCGATGTGGCGCCGCGCCGACCGGCTCGCCCGCTCCCGGATCGAGGGAGCGCTGCCGATGTCGCTCGCCGAGATCCAGGCCGAGAAGGACCAGCTCCGGGCGGAATTCGCCATGTCCGCCAGGCGGCTGGAGATGAAGGCCGAGCATCTCGAATCCGGCGCCAACGGACGGCTGATGGAGATCAGCCGCAGCCGCACCGAGATCGCGCGGCTCGAGGCCGACCGCTCCGCCAAGACGCAGACGATCGAGGGACTGGAAGCGCGGATCGCCGAACTCGCCACGGATCTGGAGAGGGCTGAGACCCGTATCGTCGAGGCGAAAACCGAGCTCGTTGCCCGCGACGAGAAACTGGCGGCGCATGTCACGCGACTGACCGGTCTCGAAAGCGAGCTGGCCGCTTCCCAACTCCTCAGCGAAGAGCAGAAACTCGAACTGGTGGCGCGCGACACCACCATCGGCAACCTCGACGACTCGCTCGCCGACGCGAAGGCGACCGCGACGCAGACCGGCCTTGCCCGCGACGCGCTGGCGGCGGAACTGGAGAGCGAGCGCGCCAACCTCGGCGCCGAACGTCGCCGGGCCGAAGGCCTTGAAGCGCGCATCGCCGCGTTCGAGGCCGAGCGCGCCGACCGTCTGGCGACGCTGGAGCGCCGCGCCGGCGAGATCAAGGCGCTGGAGGCGGAGCTTGCGGCCGAGCAGGTGCGCCGCGAGAAACTCGTCGCCGACATCGCCCAGCTCGAAGCCGAGCGGACCGAGCGGCTGCGCGAGCTGACCCGCCGCTCCGAAGAGATCGACACGCTGAGGGCCGAACTCCAAAAGGCCCGCGAGGCCACGCACCGCGACGAGGCGGAACGCCCTGCCCGGAGGGAAGCCGAAGCGGTCGCCGACGGCGACAACGTCCGCAAGGCGATGGAAGCGGCCGAGGCGGAGAAGCTGGTGCTCGCCGGCCGGCTTGCCGCGCTGGAGGACGACCACGCGAGCCTTCGCGCCGAGAACGCCGAACTCCGCAGGGTCGCCGGCACCGAATGGGAAGCGCAACGGGCGGCCGACCAGCGGCTGCGCGAACGCCTGTCCGAAGTCGCCTCGTCGGTCGTCCGGATGACCCAGTCGGGCGCGCCGCCTGTCGCCGCGACGAACGGCGAGAACGGTAACGGCGAGAACGGCAACGGCGACGCCGCGAAGCACGCCACCCCGGTATCCGCCATGCCGCCGGCCGGGCCGGCGCCGGCGCGACCTTCGCATCCCGACACGCCGCGGCCGGTCGAGGGACGATCGCTCGCCGAGCGTATCCGCGCACTGCAGCACGCCGCGGCGCGCCACTGAAATCCAGGCCCCGTCAGGCCGCCCGCGGAACGGTGGCGATCAGTTCTGGAACCATCGTCCGCGGGTCTTTTCACCGATCAAGCAGTCGATCCGCGGCGCCAGCCTGAAGTCGGCGGCCGGGATGATGTCGGGCCGGCCTGCGTGCGGTGGAGTCGGCTCCGGCTGCCTCGCGGCAATCTCCAAAACAAGCTTGCGCCGGATGGCGGCGGCGAAACCGGCCGGATCGTTGACCGGCACCACGAAGGCGCCCGGCCCGCCGATCACGCAATCCTCGTAGTAGATGTCGAGATCGGGAATGTTGTACGGGCTGAAGGCGTCGACCGCTTTCAGCATGATCGGCAGGCCGTTGATGATGATTCCGTCGGCAACGATGCGATCCCGCATCGGCGCCACCGGCAGGCCCATATTGTTCGGCCCGTCGCCCGACACGTCGATCGCCCGCCGCTCGCCCTGGACGCCGCTCGACGCGAACAACCCAGCTGAAAAGTCGAGGCCGGACGAGATCGAGGTTCCCCGTTCGCGGTCGACCGACGCGGCGTCGATGCGGGCGGCAAATGCCTCCGCCTCGGCCTGGTTCGAAACGATCGTCCACGGAACGATGACGGCCTCCAACTCCGGTCCCGCCCACTCCACGAAGGTGATGGCGATCCGGCCGTTCGCGCCGCTCTCGATCGCCTGGATGACCTCCGGATGCTCGAGCGCTTCGACGTAGCCCTGGCGCTGCAGCGCCAGTTCGTCGAGGTCCATCGAGCGGGAGATGTCGACCGCCAGCACCAGCTCGAGATCGACGGGATCGCCGGCCCCGCTAGCCGCCGGCGGCATCGACACCAGCGCCGCAAAGCCGACAACTAAGACCAACGCAAACGGCGCTCCGTTCATTGTTCCGCCGCCTCCTTCATCGCCTGCAAGCCCGTTCACCATCGACGATCAGGCAAGATCATCGCAAGGCACCGGCTCTTCTTTTGACAAGCCGCGACCGGCCACCGATGATCGGTCAAGCTCACGATACGCCCACGGAAGGAGCGCCGAAATGTCCAAGCCGCTGACGATTGCGGTCCTGATCGTCGCCGCGACGGCTGGATCTGCCGCGGCACGAGCCGAGACGGCCTTCGAGCCGCTGGCGCCCTGCACGGCAATGCTGAGCGAGACGAGCGACATCCCGCAGATCGCGGTCGGCTTCTGGGCCTTCGGCTTTCTCGACGCCGCGACCGGCAAGGCGCATCACATCACACCGGATCGGCTCGACAGGATGATGGCGGAACTCCGCGACAAGTGCGCCGCATCCCCGGACGGCCGGCTATACGACATCGCCGCCGCGATCGCGGCGGGCGAAAAGAGCGCGGAGCCCGCGGTTGCCGACGCCGGTCGCGCCCTGCTCAGGCGGTTCTTCGATCCCGCCGAGGATCATGGCGCCTTGACGCTGTCGCTGAAGCCGGCGTCGGAGGACGTGCGGGCCGTCTATGCCGAGCCGCTGGCGACGTCGCTGATCAAGGGCTACGAGCAGATGTTCCAGCCCGGCGCGGTGATCGAACCGAAGCCCGAACACAAGCAGCTCTTCACCACCTTCACGACGACCGGCCACCTGAAGGCGGGCGACCCGGTGCTCGACGAGTTTCCGGGCGGCTATCGGGACGTTCTCAACTATTTCGTCGGCGACGTGCCGATCGCCCAGTTCAAGTTCGTCGCGCCGGGCGAAACCCTTGGGTTGTCGTTCGACGGACTGATCTTCGTCAACGACCACTGGGTATTCATGCCGAAGCCGTGGCGGGCCCTGCCGCAGTAGCCGCGCCAAACACCAGCATCATCTTGCCGGCCGGCGTGGCGACCGCATCGACGAGCCGAGCAGCGCCGGAAATCTGCTGGCGCGGCCCGTAGAAACACACCACTCCAGCCACCCTGCCCTTCTCTTTGCGGCCCGCGAGCGCCCGCGATGGTGCGCCGTCTCAACCGGATCGTCGGGCTGATAAGCAACAAGGGGCTTCGACGGCGGCACCGTTGGCGCCCCATGCGCGGGCAACGTCCTCGCTGATGGCATGCACCGCTCCCGCCACGACCGCAACCGGCCCTGCGAGATCGATCTACACTTCCTTGACCGAACTCTATCCTTCGTAAAACATGCTATTATAATAGATAGACTTTTGGAGAAAAAGAAGCGTATCGCGTCGCTCGGGGAGGCAGCGGAGGAAGCATGAAACGCGCGCAGCATCGCAAGATCAAGCGGAACCCTGCCGCGCCCCCGCCCCGCGATGCAGCGCCCCTGCCGTTTGATGCCGCGACTCCGCCCCGCGATGTCACGCCCCTGCCGCTTGATGCCGGGCCCCCGCCCCGCGATGCAGCGCCCCTGCCGCTTGATGCCGCGCCCCGCGATGCCGGACCCCTGCCCCGCGATGCCGCGCCCCTGCCGCCTGACGCTGCGCCCCCACCCCGCGAGGCTCGAGCGCGCCATGCTGGTCGACACCGACGACATCGCCGCCACGGCAAACGGCATGGTTTCGGCCGTGGCGCCGACACAGCGATACTGGCGGAACGCTGCCCATATGCCGCCGGCCGCACGCGCGACGAGCGCGACTTTGCCGGCAAGGTCTGCTTTCATCCATCGAATCGTCCCGCGACCGGGCGCGGGCGGGAGGCTTGCCCGACGATGCTATCATGGACCGCGGCCGGTAGGATCCGACTCGCGCCAGAACTCGTTTCGCCGCGGATCGTCATCGGACATCCGCCAACAGAGCCGAAGCCGAAGAATGTCTGAAGCTGCTCTCGATCTTTTGCCGGCCCGGACGCTCCTGCGCAGGAACGGCCCGCTCTACCGCCAGCTCGCCGACATGCTGCGGGCCTCCATCCTCGACGGCACCTATCCGATCGGCGCGTCGCTGCCCAAGGAAGCGGAGCTGGCTGAACGTTGCGGTATCAGCCTGATCACCGTCCGCCATGCGCTGCGCGAGCTCGAAGCCGACGGCCTGATCCACAAGCGCGCCGCCAAACCGGCGGTGGTCGCGGCGCAAGCCCCGGCGCTCCGCCAGAGCTGGGGCTTCCGGAACTTTGCCGACATCGAGGCCTATACCCGCCACGCCCGGCTGGAAATCATCAGCTATCGCCGCGACGACAGCCCCGAAGGCAGGGCGGTATTCGGCCTTTCGCAGCGCGAGGCCTGCTACTGCCTCCGCGCCATTCTCGTCGTCGGCGGCCAGCCCGAAACCCAAGTCACCACCTATTTCCCGCCGGAGATCGGCTCGCGGCTCAACCGAACGGACTTCGACGACGTCCTCATCTTCCGCTCGGTCGAGCGGCATCTCGGCCTCCGGCTTGCGGCGGCGCGGATCACGGTGCGGGCCGAGGTGGCCGGACCCGAGCTCGCCCGCGACCTCGCCATCGACGAGGGCGCCCCGATCCTCACCATGGAAATGCTCTACCGGTCCGCCGACCAGCAGCCCGTGGAATTCACCATTGCCCGGCATAGCGCCGACACCTTCAGCCTCACCTACGACGCGCCCAACGACATGCCGTAACGGCGCGCGGACGGCCCCCGAAACGCCCTCACGGCGGTGGGGAACGCCTTCGAGACACGCCCGCGACGCCCCCGTACCGCACCGTCTCAACCGGGGCCCGAGGCACTGGACGGGTCGGTGCGATTATAATAGTATATCGAAGTCGGGGCATAAGCCGCCGGCTTCCGTTGACCGTTCGCGGGGGGAATGGTACCGTTACCATACCGGGTCGGAACAAAATCCCGTCCCGGGCGAACCCGCGGGTCTCGAGAAAAAAGGGAGGAACGGGAGTGAAACGCTTCGCTCTATCGCTTTCAGGCGCCGTCTGTGCGGCAGCCATGCTCGTCGGCGGCCTCGCCCATGAGGCGTCCGCCCAGGACAAGAAATACACGATCTATCTCTCCAACAATTTCGTCGGCAACGACTGGCGCCAGCAGATGGAGCGGGTCGGCGAGGTCTCGGCCAACAAGGGGCCGCTCGCCGGTCGCGTCGACCTGAAGGTCGAGAACGTCGACAACACCGTCCAGGCGCAGATCAACTCGCTGAACAACATCATTCGCTCCAAGCCCGACGCGATTCTGGTCGACGGTGGCTCGGCGGAGGCACTTAACCCGACGATCAAGAAGGCCTGCGACGCGGGAATCGTGGTGATCAGCTTCGACCAGGTGGTCACCGAGCCCTGCGCCTACGCGTTGGAATCGGACTGGAACCGCATCCCCGCCGTGCTCGCCGAATGGATGGCCAAGCAGCTCAACGGCAAGGGCAAGGTCTTCCTCGACCGCGGCCTCGCCGGCGCCCCGATCTCGGCGCAGCTCGAGAATGGCTATCTCGACGTCCTCAAGAAGTATCCGGACATCGAGGTGATCGGCAACTACAACGGCCAGTACGCCCTCGGACCGGAGCAGGAAGGTGTGGCCAGCCTGCTTGCCGCCCACCCGGAGGTCGACGGCATCCTCACCCAAGGTTACGGCACCGGTGCCATGAAAGCGCTGCAAGACGCCGGGCGGCCGTTGGTGCCGGTTACCGCCTTCTCCTACAACGGAACCGCGGTCGCCTGCGCCCAGACCGAGGGCGCCAAGTGCATCCTCGGCTCGAACCCCGCCTACCTGTCGTCCGAGGCGATCAAGCTCGCGGTCGACATCCTTGACGGCAAGCCGAAGCCGGCCGACCGCCACGTGCTGGTCTACGGCGATTTCCTGTCGACCGACCCGATCACGTCGGAGCTCTACCCCGATGCGGTCTTCCAGAAGATCGAGATCGGCAAGAACGCCTTCCCCGACCTTCCTCCCGGGCTGACCCTGCCGATAACACCCGACTGGGTCGACATAACCGCCAAAGAAGCGGCCGGCTCGTAAGCGAGCGACAAACTCTCGACCGGCGCCCCGGCGGCATATAAAGCCAATGGGGCGCCGTTATTTTTCCGAGGGATGGCCATGTCTCTCCTCGAAGCCTCGGCGGTTTCGAAGCGCTTCGGCGGAATTGCCGCGCTGACGCGCGCCGAGTTCCACGCCAAGGCCGGCGAAGTCCATGCGCTGTTGGGCGAGAACGGCGCGGGAAAGAGCACCTTCATCCAGATCCTGTCCGGCGCGCTGCGCGCCGACGACGGCAACATCCTGTTGAGAGGCGAGCCGTATCGCGCCGCCAATCCGCGCGCCGCCCAGGCCGCCGGCGTCTCGGCCGTCTTTCAGGAACTCTCGCTCGTCCCCGATCTCACCGTCGAAGAGAACATCTGGTTCCGCCACGAGGCGCTGTCGGCGCTCGGCACGGTCCGCGCCCGCGCCCTGAGGGAGCGGACGCTCGCCTTGTTCGACCGCTGTCGTTTCCCGGCATTGCGACCGGACCAGGAAGTGCGACGGCTGACCCTCGCCGACCGCCAGATCGTCGAGGTCGCCAAGGCGCTGTCCCGCGACCCGTCGGTGCTGATCCTCGACGAGGCGACCTCGGCGCTCGCCCCGCAGGAGACCGAGTGGCTGCTCGGCCTCGCCCGACAGCTTGCGGCGAGCGGCAAGCTGGTCATCTACATCTCCCACCGCATTCCGGAGGTCCGCCAGGTCGCCGATCGCATCACCGTGTTCCGCAACGGCATGACGGTCGCCGCCCACGACACCGCCGCCGTCAGCGACGACGAGATCATCGCCGAGATGCTCGGCCGCAGGATGGACCGGCTCTATCCGCCGCGCATATCGACCGCCACCGAGCGGATCGCCCTCAAGGTGCGCGACCTTTCGGCCGGCGATCGGGTGAGCGGCGTCGATCTCGATCTCCGCGAAGGCGAGGTGCTCGGTATCGGCGGCCTGCAGGGGCACGGCCAGCGGGAACTGTTCCAGGCGCTGTTCGGCATCGGCAAGGCCAAGGGGACGATCGAGCTGTGGGGCAAGCCGATGACCGCGCGCGGTCCGCGCCAGGCACTGACCGGCCGCGACGGCATCGCGCTGGTGCCGGAAGACCGCCTCAGGCAGGGGCTTCTCCTGTCGAAGACGGTGCGCGAGAACCTGACGCTCGCGGTGATCCCGCGATTCTCCGCTTTCGGCATGCTCAACGCCCGCAAGGAGAAGGTGCTGTTCGAGGAGATGATCGCCTTCCTGCGCATCAAGGCGAAAACCCCCGAGCAGCTGGCCGGGACGCTGTCCGGCGGCAACCAGCAGAAGGTGATCTTCGGCAAGATGCTTTTGACTGAGGCGCGTGTCCTTCTCCTCTACGACCCGACGCGCGGCGTCGACGTCGGCACCAAGGGCGAGATCTTCCAGTTGATGCGCGACCTCGCCGCCAAGGGCTACGCGGTCTTGTTCTATTCGAGCGACCTGCCCGAGCTGGTGCACGTCGCCGATCGCGTCGCGGTGATGCGGAATGGCGGGATCGCCGGCATTCTCGAAGGCGACGCCATTACCGAAGACGGCATCCTGCGCGCGGCGATGTTCCAGGCGGGGCCGGTCCATTGACGACGATCCGCGCCGACCCGGTCGACGAGAAGAGCCTGGCGTCGCGGCCGACGCCGCGCGGCGACTGGCGCGCCAAGCTCGTCGACCGCGCTCCCTTCCTCGTCGCCTGCACCATGCTCGTCGTTCTGATCGCCATCTACGGCTCGTTCCGCGACGACGTGTTCACCCTCGAAGAATTGAACATCGACACCGCGGCGGCGATGACGCTGCTCCTGGCGGCGACCGGCCAGACCATCGTGCTCCTGCGTGGCGGCATCGACCTGTCGATCGGCGGCATGATCGGTTTCGGCACCGTGCTTGCCGCCACCCAGTTCGGCGACAGCCTGGTGACGGCAACCGGCTGGACCGTGGCGATCATCGCCATCGGGCTGGCGGTCGGCGCCACCAACGGCCTGATCATCTCGGTGCTCCGCCTGCAGCCCTTCCTGGTCACGCTGGCGACATGGTCGATCCTTTCCGGCGCGGCGCTCCTGGTGCTGCCGATCGACGGCGGCTCGCTTCCCGCCGGGTGGATGACGTTCGGCAACGCCACTTTCGTCGGGCTGTCGAGCTCGGTGTGGATCCTGATCGTCCTCTTCCTGTTCTGGCTGTGGTTCCGCGACACCCGGCTCGGCATCACCATCCGCGCCACCGGGTCGAACGAAAAGTCCGCCTATCTTTCCGGCGTGTCGATCACCTTCATCAACGTCGCCACCTATGGCCTATCCGGTCTCTTCGCGGCGCTTGCCGCGCTCTATCTCACCACCCAGACCGGCGCCGGCTCGCCGACCATCGGCAAGGACTACATCCTGCCCTCGGTGGCGGCGGCGGTGATCGGCGGCGTCAGCCTGTTCGGTGGCCGCGGCGGCCTGTCGGGGACGATCATCGGCGCCTTCATCCTCACCATCATCGGCAACCTCGTCTTCGTCCTGTCGGTGTCGAGCTATTGGCAGCCGATCGTCTCCGGCGTCATCCTGCTGATCGCGGTTCTCGCCAGCTCGATCGCCGAACGCTCGGCGCGGCGGAGGCTGAGCTGATGCCGGAATCAAAAAATGACCGATACGCGAAAGCTCGGCCGGAGCAGTTCAAATGCACCTGTCACCCCCGGCGCGGCCCGTCAGGGCCGCGGGAAGCGGGCCCAGTAAACGATACCGCCGTGGAATGAGACGACATCGGTATCGAATCGAGTAAAGGAGAATCGACGTTGAACGGAGAGGGCATCGGTTACTGGTTCCCCTTCCCTCGCGCCCTTCGGGCGCTCGCCGGGGATGACACGGGAGAGGCGATGGCGCTCGCCGGGGACGACACTGGAGAGGCGATGGCGCTCGCCGGGGATGACAGGCCCCGTGCCGGGGAGGGATCGCGCTGCCCGCGTCGTGAACCACTCGTTTCGCAAAGTTGGTACTAGTGCCGTCGCTCTCCCGCCACCGCACCATCCTGCTCGCCTATCTCGGCATGATCGTGCTCCTGCTTCTGACCAGCATCTTCTCGCCGGGCTTTCTGTCGGCCTCGCACCTGCGAACCCTGTCGGTGCTCGCCGCCTTCATCGGCATCGTCGCGCTCGGCCAGACCTTCGTGATCATCGGCGGCGGCATCGACCTTTCGGTACCCTGGGTGCTGAACTGCGCGGCGATCCTGATGACGCTGATCGCCAAGGGAGAGAACGGGCCGCTACTCTACGCCATCCCGCTGATCCTGATCGCCGCCGGATTGCTCGGCGCGATCAACGGGATCGGCGTCGCCGTGTTCGGCGTACCGCCGATCATCATGACGCTCGCCGTCAACGTCATCCTGCAAGGCGGCATCCTCGTCTATACCGGCGGCACGCCGCAGGCGGTTGCCCCGTCGCTGATCCAGTTCTTCGCCGTCGGCCGGCTCGGACCGATCCCGGTGATCGCGGTGATCTGGACGGTGCTGGCTGTCGCCGCCTCGCTGCTTCTGTCCAAGACGGCGTTCGGCCGCCAGCTCTACGCCGTCGGCACCAGCGCCACGGTCGCCGAATTCTCCGGCGTGCCGATCGTGCGGACGACGATCCTCGCCTACACGCTCTGCGGGGTCACCGCGGCGCTCGCCGGCATGCTGCTGACCGGCTACACCGCCCAGGCCTATCTCGGCATGGGCGACCCCTATCTGTTCACCTCGATCGCCGCGGTGGCGATCGGCGGCGCCTCGATCCTCGGCGGCAGCGGCCACTACATCGGCACGATCGCCGGCGCCTTCGTGCTCACCATCCTGACCGGCCTCCTGCCGGCGCTCAATCTTTCCAATGGCGCGCTGCTCATCGTCTACGGCGCGGTCATCCTCATCACCGTGTCGCTGGCGAGCGAGGCCTTCGCCGACCTCGCCCAGTCGATCCGCGCCGCCATGGCGCGTGACCGGAACCCAACCGCCGAAACCACAAGGATCGAAGAATCATGATCGAAGTCGAATGCGTGGTCGACTCCAAATCTCTCCTCGGCGAGGCGACTTACTGGGACGCCGAAGCCAAGGTGCTGTGGTGGATCGACATCTACGGCCGCTTGATCCATCGCTACGATCCGGCGACCGGCAAGGATGACCAATGGCCGGCGCCCGAATATCTCGGCACCCTGTCGGTGCGGGCCAAGGGCGGACTGGTCGTCTCCATGGTGAGCGGCTTCTATTTCTTCGATCCCGCGACCGGAAAGTTCGACGCCATCGCCGACCCGGAATCGGACATCGAAGACAGCCGCTTCAACGACGGCAAGACCGACCGCCAGGGGCGCTTCTGGTCCGGCACCATGTTCGAGGCACCCGACAAGACGCCGGCGAAGATCGGCGCGCTGTGGCGGCTCGATGCCGACCTGTCGGTGCACAAGATGGTCGATGGGGTCGGCTGCTCCAACGGCCTTGCCTGGAGCCCCGACGACAAGACCATGTACTTCACCGACAGCCACACCCGCTTCGTCTGGGCCTTCGACTTCGATGCGGCGAGCGGCGCGGTGGGCAACCGGCGCGTCTTCCTCGATTTCACCGCCGAGGACTATGTCGTCGACGGCGCCACCGTCGACAGCGCCGGCAACTACTGGCTGACGGTGCCGTTCAAGGGGGCGGTGCTCGGCTACGATCCGGCCGGCAAGCTGATCGAGACCGTCGACCTGCCGGTCGACCTCCCCACTTGCTGCGAGTTCGGCGGGCCGGACCTCGACACGCTCTACGTCACCTCGGCGACGCTGCGCCGCGACGCCGCCGCGCTCGCCGGCCAGACCAACCCCGGCGGCCTCTTCGCCGTTCACGGGCTCGGCGCAAAGGGCGTGCCGCTGGTGCCGTTCGGGGGATAGAGGCGATGGAGAAGGAACGAGACCCTTGAACACGCATCTTCGGCGGGAAATTGGCAGAGGTGGATAAGAGCCGCCGTCTCGGCATGCGGGAGATCGCCCGCCGCGTCGGCGTCTCGCCGATCACCGTGTCGCGCGCCCTCCGCGACCCGAGCAAGGTTTCGCCGGCCACCCGCCAGCGCATCCTCGAGGCGATCGAGAGCGAGGGTTTCATCCCCAACCGGCTCGCCTCGAGCATGCGGGGCACCGGCCGCATCATCGGCACCGTCGTGCCGCCGCTGATCAATTCCGGCATCGCCGAACAGGTCCAGGGCATGGCCGACGAGGTGCACGAGAGCGGCTACCAGCTGCTCCTCGTCCAGGGGGAGTTCGTCCCCGAGGCCGAGGACCAGGCGATCCGGGCGCTCCTCGGCTGGCGGCCGGCCGGGCTCATCCTCCAGGCCTTCGTCCAGGGCGAGGCCACGCGCCAGCTTCTCGCCGACAGCCCGGTGCCGGTGGTCGAGATCAGCGAGGTGCGCGGCAAGACGCCGATCGACATGGCGGTCGGCGTCTCCAACTTCGAGACCGCCTATGCGATGACCGCCCATCTGGCGGCCAAGGGCCACCGGAAGATCGGCTTCGTTTCGACGCCGATCCACGGCAACGACCGGCTGCGGCAGCGCCGCATCGGCTATCGCCAGGCGATGGAGGACCTCGGTCTTCACTACAACCCCGACCTCGAAGTCGAGGTGCCGATCACCCCGCAGGGCGGCGCCGAAGCGCTGCACATCCTGACCGGCCGCGATCCCAGGGTCGAGGTGATCTTCTGTTCGAGCGACACGCTGGCGATCGGCGCCGTGCAGGAATGCCACCGGCTCGGCTGGCGAATTCCGCAGCGAATGGCGATCGCCGGCTATGGCGATCTCGACCTGGCGGCACAGCTCTTCCCGGCGCTGACCACCGTTCGCGTGCCACGCTACGACATGGGACGGCAGGCGGTGCGGCAGCTTCTCCGGCGCCTCTCGGGCGAGGACGAATCGCCGACCATCGTCAGCCTCAGCTTCCAGATCATCGACCGCGAAAGCGCGTGAGGCTCGGGCCTCCAGCTACGAAACAAGGCGACGGAGGTGGTCCGTGAGGAGGTCTTCATCGCCATAGAAGCTGCGTATCATGGCTTCGAGAAACGCACGGGGTGCCAAGCGATTCAGGTTCAAGGGATGGCCGGCGCGCGATGCAAGGAGAGTCAGGAAGCTCAGCTGGGTTCTGCCGTTTCCCTCGCGAAACGGGTGGATGGCGTTGAGAGTCGCGAGAAACGACCCAGCCTCGCTTGCAAACCCCTCCCGCGAGAGTCCACGCAGTCGATCCTCGCCCCGCAGTTCGCGAAAAAGCCGTTCCATCTGCGCTGGGATGTACTCCGGTTGGCAGAACACGCTGTCGCCTTTCGCGAGGCCGACCGTGCGGTACTTGCCGGCCCAGCGGTAGACATCCAGAAATAGATGGCGGTGAATTGCCTTGTAATGGCCAGTCCCGAAGCGGCCGTTGGGCAGCGGCTCGGAGCTTCGCTGCGTTGCGATGACCAACTCAAATTCCGCCAGCTTGGCTGGGTCGTGGATGCCGAGCCGGTTCTTGAGGACGTCCGATCCCCGATAACAATAGGGGTCCGGGAACACCTCGTACAATTCGGGCTATCTTTCCTTGCCGTATCTGCTGACGATCTCATCGCGTCGCTGGTCGGCGGACAACCCGCGCCGATCGAACTCGCGAAACGTTCGCTCTGCGACCCGCGAGGTCGAAATTCCCTCGACAGCGCTGATCTTCTTGAAGCTGTCCCTACCGACTGCAAAGCTCTCGCGCCACCGACCATCGCGGCTCTGAATTCTTAGCTCGCCTCCGGTTCGAAGAACCATCGCACGAGCCGCTTCGACAGCGTCAGCCTGCGTTCCAAACACGCGTGACGCGCGAGCCGCTCCGGCCTGCTTCAGGGCCCAGCCTCGCTCGGTCGGAATGACATTCCATGTCGCGTTCTTGTGTCGGTTGCGTTGCATCTGGCACGACCTTCAAGTTCTCTCGACAAGCTATGATACGCACGAGTTTGTCAATTCGAGGTTTCCTCACGTGTCCCGGCCGGTGCCGATGCGCTGCTCCCAGCCTTCCGCGAAGATGTTGAGGTAGGCGCGGGGGTCATAGGGGTGGGCGCGGGCGACCTCGACATTGAGGTCGATGCCGAGACCCGGCCCGTCGGGGAGCGAGAGATGGCCGTTCGCCGGATCGATGGTCGGATGCCAGGTGACGAGGTCGCGCGCCCAGTCGTCGTTGAAGGCGTCGAAATGCTCCTGGATGAGGAAATTGGGGACGCAGGCAGCGAGCTGCAGGCAGACCGCCGTCGCCACCGGGCCGCCGCTCTGGTGGGGCGCGATGTAGCTGCCGTGGGCGAGCGCGAGGTCGGCGACGGCGAGCGTGTTGGCGATGCCGCCGAGCGACATCGGCTCGGGCTGGAAGATGTTGACGCCGCCCCGCTCGGCCAGCGTGAAGAACTGGCCGACGGTGTCGTACATCTCGCCGGTCGCCACCGGGATGGGGCTCGCCGCGGCAACCGCATGCACCGCCTCCTGGCGGTCGCGGGTCGTCGGCTCCTCCCACCAATAGAGCCCGATCGGCGCCAGGCGCCGCGCGGCGCGGATCGCCTCCGCCTCGGTGAAACGGGCGTGGACGTCGATGAGGATCAGCGTGTCGGCCGGCAGCTTGTCGCGGAGCGTCCCGAGGATCGCTTCGGCAAGGTCGAGCTCGGCCGCGTCGATGAAGCCCTGCGCCGTACCGAACGGATCGAGCTTGAACGCCTTGAAGCCTTTGGCGATCACCGCCCGCGCCGCTTCGAGAAACGCCTCCGGCGTGCGCTCGGCGCGGTACCAGCCATTGGCGTAGCCGAGGATGCTGTCGCGCACCCGGCCGCCAAGCAACTGGTGGACCGGCACGCCCAGCGACTTGCCGAGGATGTCCCAGCAGGCGACCTCGACGGCGGCGATGACGGTCCGGTGGATGTGGCCTGCGTCGAGCGAGACGCTGTCGAGCATCCGCTTGGCGAGGGCGCGGACGCGAAACGGGTCCTCTCCGATGACGAGGTGTTCGAGTTCGCGAACGCCGGCCTCGGTGGTGCGGATGAAGCCGTTCAGCGTCCCCTCGCCGATGCCGTGCAGCCCCTCGTCGGTGTTGACCTTGACGAACAGCCAGTTCTTCCAGCCGGCGCCGACGGCGTATGTCTCGATGCCGGTGATGCGCATGCTCGTGGCTCCCTGCTACCAGTACCTGGAATCGGAAATCCGCGACAGACGAAAACGCGGGCGCCTGTCGCTCCTTCTCCGCCGCCGGTCGGCCATTCCCGCTAACGCATGGCAGCTCCCGCGCCTCGTTCCGGCCCCTTCCATACCCCCTTGACCGGAGGAAGGCGCGAGAAGTGACTTTTTCCCGCTATGATAGGGCGGCAGGTCAGGAGGAAACGGGACTAAAACGGTACGCTCCGGTCACGAAGCAGGAGAACGGGAGGAGAGATCATGACAGTGATATCCAGCACCGAGACCTTCAACGGCGATGTGACCGACGGGCTTCAGTACGGGGCCGACGGGATCGAGCTCACTGTCGCGACGTACGCGCTCGTCTACAACAGCGCCGGCGCCGGGGTGTCGAGCACCCACAACGACAGCACACTGGTCAACAACGGCATCGTCTATGGCGGCATCGGTTTCAATGGCGCGTCGCTCACCGGCGACAATGCCGTCATCAGCAACAATGCCGGCGCGAGGATCAGGGGATATAACGCGATCAGCTTAAATGGCGACGGCGCGACCATCACCAACCATGGCGAAGTGATCGGCACTGGCGGTGCCGGCGGCGGCATCACCCTCGGTGTAAACGCCACCAATGTCGTACTGCACAATGACGGCGACATCCATGGCACGACGAGGGCGATCGATGGGGCTTCCCTCGCCGGCGGCGCCGTCGTTAGCAACGCAGGCCTGGTCTCGGGGGACACCTACGGCATTCAACTCCTGAACGGCCAGACGATGACGATTGCGAATACCGGGGCGGGCACGATCGAGGGAACAGTCGAGGCGATCCGGACGAGCCAAAACGCAGAAATTTCGCTGAACAACAAGGGCGTGATCGACGGAATCATCGATTGCACTGCGAACGCCAACGACACGATCGTCAACAAGGGGAAGGTCATCGGCGCGACGCACCTCGGGCCCGGCGACGACACATTCGTCTTCGCCGGCGGAAAACAGGGAAAGGTCTTCGGCGAAGACGGCGCCGACCACTTCAATTTCAAGACGAGCCTGGAGACCGGAACGCACGCGGCGAAGATCGGCGACTTCACCCATGGCGAGGATGTGATCGGCCTCTCCAAGGGGCTCTTCGACGGCATCGCCGCATCGAATTCCGGCAGTCTGAAGGGCAAATACTTCCATGTCGGCACGTCGCCCACGACGCCAACGACCGCATCATCTACGACGACGCGACCGGCAAGCTCTACTACGACAGGGACGGCACGGGCAGCGCCCACCAGAAGCTCTTCGCGAGGCTCGACGGCAAGCCGGAACTGGACCACCACGATCTCCTCGTGCTCGCGTGACGGCGCGAGAGGCGGTGTGAAGAGGTGAGGTATGGAGGGATCTTCTATAACTCATAAAATGGTGACATTTGAGTTATAGGTTGCTACCTATAACTCATGAAATGGAACTGGCAGCGGGCCGATTGGCCGAACTTCACATACGATCCGGCCGCCCTGGAACGGGTCGAGGCTGAATTCCTGGTGCGCTCCGGGGAGTTCGTCGGCGCGTTCCGGCATGTGAGCCCCGACGACCAGGACACGATCAGGATCGAACTCATCAGCGACGAGGCCCTTAAGACATCGGAGATCGAAGGGGAAATCCTCAACCGCGACAGCCTGCAATCGTCGCTACGCCAGCAGTTCGGGTTGGGGAACGACACGCGGCGCGTCCCGCCTCACGAGCGCGGCATCGCCGAAATGATGGTGGACCTCTACCGGACCTTCGCCGTTCCCCTCAACCGCAAGACCCTGTTTGCCTGGCACAAGATGGTCATGGCGGGTTACCACGGCATTGAGGTGATCGGTGGATACCGTCGCCATGCCGACCCGATGCAGGTGGTCTCCGGCCCATCGGCGATCGCAGGGTCCATTTTGAAGCGCCGCCTTCCGACCGGGTGGGCGAGGAGATGGATCGGTTCGTTGCTGGTTCAACAAGACGGCGCCGGGCGGGAAGCGTCCGTTGCCCGCGCTGACGCGGGCCGGTATCGCGCACATCTATTTCGAGAGCATCCATCCGTTTGAGGACGGCAACGGACGTATCGGACGGGCGCTCTGCGAAAAGTCCTCGGGCAGAGCCTCGGCCAACCAGCCTGATTGCGCTCGCCTACACTATCGAACGCGGGCGCAAGGCCTACTACGACATGCTTGAGCGCAACAACAAGGACACGGAAATCACGGCGTGGCTTACATATTTCGCCGAGACAGTCCTCGAGGCGCAGCACAACACACTGACGCGCGTGGATTTCTACATTGCGAAGGCGCGGCTCTACGACCGGCTGCGCGGCCAATTGAATCCGCGTCAGGAGAGGGTGATCCACCGAATGTTCCGGGAAGGCATTGACGGGTTCAAGGGTGGCCTTAGCGCCGAGAATTACATCGGCATCACCAAAGCTTCCCGCGCGACCGCCACACGGGATCTACAGGACCTGGTCGCAAAGGGCGCCTTGATCCGGACGGGAGAACGCCGTCACACACGCTATCAGCTTGACGTTGTGCAGACGAAAGAGAAAGCCTGAGGGGTAGGTCAGAGCGTTTGCCGTAGCCTATGCGACGTCGGCGAGGATAGTCTCGACCAGCCGCTCGGTGGTGAGGCCGTATTTCGCCTGGAGATGCGGCACCGAACCGCATTCGATGAACCGGTCGGGCAGGCCGATGCGGATCAGCGGCTTGGCGATGCCGTGGTCGAACAAGGCTTCCGCCACGAGGCTGGCGAGGCCACCGGCAACGACGTGGTTCTCGGCGGTGACCACCCGGTCGACCGACGCGGCGAATGCGGCGACCGCTTCGCCGTCGAACGGCTTGATGGTCGGCACATGGAGGACGCCCGCCGCGATGCCCTGCTTCGCCAGGGCATCGGCGGCGTCGAGGGCGCGTTCCGTCATCAGCCCGGTGGATACGATGCCGACATCGCCGCCGGCCCGAAGGCGTACCGCCTTGCCGATGACGAAGCGATATGACGCCGGTTCGAGCACGATCGGCACCTTGCCGCGCAGGAGCCGCATGTAAACCGGGCCGTCGTGACCGGCGATGGCCGCCGTCGCCTGGGCGATGTCGGTCGCGTCGCAGGGATCGATAACGACGAGGCCCGGCACCATGCGCATCAACGCAAGGTCCTCGATCGCCTGGTGGGTGCCGCCATAGCCGGTGGTGAGCCCCGGCAGGCCGGCAACGATCTTGACGTTGAGCCGGCCGTGGGCGACGGCGATCGCCACGAAGTCGTAAGCGCGGCGGGTGGCGAAGACGCCGTAGGTGGTGGCGAAGGGAACCTTGCCGGTGCGCGCCAGGCCGGCGGCGACGGCGATCAAATTCTGCTCGGCCATGCCGACGTTGAAGAAACGGTCGGGAAAGGCGTCGCGGAACGGCAGGATGTCGGTGTACTTGCCGAGGTCGGCGGTGAGCCCGACGATCTCCGGCCGCTCCCGCCCCAGCGCCACCAGCGCCTCGCCGAACGGCGCCTCGATGGTGGCGCGGCCACCGGCGGCGGCCTCGTCGACGCCCATGGCAAGCGTGCGCACCTTCCTAGCCATGACTCGCTCCGCGCTCGAATGCGTCGATGAGGCTCTCCCATTCGCCGGGATCGACGCGAACGAAATGCGCCTTCTCCCGAGCCTCGAGCGCCGGCACGCCCTTGCCGGGCAGAGTCCTAAGCACGATCGCCTTGGGCGAGGCGTTCCTCGTCCGCGCGGCAGCGAGGGCGACGACGATGGCGGCCATGTCGTTGCCGTCGATCTCCTGGGTCTCCCAGCCAAAGGCGCGCCATTTGTCGGCGATCGGCTCCATGTCGAGGACGATTCTGCCGTCGGCCTGGATGCCGTTGCAATCGATGAGCGCCACCAGCAAGTCGAGGCCGAAATGGGCGGCCGACATCGCCGCCTCCCAGGTCGCGCCCTCCTGCATTTCGCCGTCGGAGAGTTCGACGAAGACGCGGGCCGGCGAGCCATCGAGGCGGAGCCCCAGCGCCTGGCCGACGCCCTGGCCGAGACCGTGGCCGAGCGAGCCGCCGATCACCTCGACGCCGGGTGTCGTGTCGAGGGTGCTCATGTCGAGCCGGCTGTCGTCGGCGCCATAGGTCGACAATTCGTCGAGCGGCAGGATGCCGCATTCGGCGAGCGCCGCCCACAGCGCAATCGAATAGTGACCGGTGGAGAGCAGGAAGCGGTCGCGCTCCGGCCAGGAAGGATCCTCCGGGTCGTAGCGGAGCTCGTGGAAATAGAGCGCGGCAAGCAGGTCGGCGATGCCGAGACCCTGGCCGATATAGCCCTGGCCCTGGCCGCGCGCCATGGCAAGCATGTGGCGGCGGAGATTGGCGGCGCGATGCCTGAGCGCGGCAAGATCGGGCGTTTCGGCGGGGAAATTGTGACGCGTCACGTCGGCTCAGTCCTTGTCGAGGCCGCCGGAGAGATTGAGGCGCTCGGCGGTCATGTAGTCGGGCGCATCGAGGGCGAGCCAGACGACGCCAGCCGCCACCTCGCCCGGCTCGACCCGGCGGCCGAGCGGAACCCGGCGGGTGCGCTCGTCGAGGAAGGCCTGGAGATCGCTCCGCCCCTCGATGCGCGCCAGATCCGCTTCGGTCACCCGCTGCATCTCGGTGTCCATCATGCCCGGCGCGAGGCTGTTGACGAGCACGCCGAACGGAGCCAGCGCGATCGCCGCCGCCCGAGTGATCGAATCGACCGCCGCCTTGCTCGCCGCGTAGGCGGTGTAGTTCGGCAGCGCCATGCGCGAGGCGGGCGAGGTGATGTTGACGATCCGCCCCGCGCGCTGGTCGCGCATCACCCGCCCCGCCGCGGCGCACGCCAGCGCAAGCGCCGTCACGTTGACGCCGAGGGTGCGCTGCCACAGCGCCGCGGTCATGTCGAGAAACGCCTCGATGCCGCCATAGCCGGCATTGTTGACGAGGATATCGAGCCCGCCCCAGCGTCCTTTGACCGCGGCGACCGCCTCCTCCGGCGCGCCATCGCGGGTGAGGTCGTCGACGATGGGAAACGCCTCGCTGCCCGCCTCACGGCAAGTCGCGGCGGTCGCCTCGGCGCCTGCCCGGCTCATGTCAAGGATCGCCACGGAACAGCCGCGGCCGGCAAGCCGAATGGCGATCTCCCGTCCCAGCCCGCCACCCGCACCGGTGACGAGAGCTCGCTTTCGTGACGCGGGGGAAGGCGTGGCGGACATGGAGGGAAACTCGACGGAGAAGCAGGTCCTTGGCCGATGTTACCGGTGTCATTGTAGCCCGGTCAATCCCTGGGGTCACACCGCAAAAGCCTGGTGCGCGCGCTTGATCGCCACCCGAAACCCGCTCGCTTCGCTCGCCGGCCTCGATCCCCGATCGAGCCGGGGACAGGCTCTCCCGTTTTCAAGGGGAGGAAAAGGCGGAGTCGTTTCCGTCCCCTCCCCCTGAAAGGGATCGTTGCGGCTTTGGAAAGCGACTGATCGGCATTTGCGTCCTTCGAGGCTCGGGCTCCGCCCGAGCACCTCAGGATGAGGCATGTTATTGTTTCATCTTGGAAAACATCCTCATGCTGAGGCGCGCGCGGAACGCGCGCCTCGAAGCACGCAACATAGTTGTCCGCGAATTTCGCAACGGTCCCTGAAAGGCGGAAGATGGGAGGGGGTCAGCTCGCCACCCGGCTCAACCTCCATCCCGGTTTAGCGGAACTCGGCGTTCTCGGATTCGGCGGAGCTCATGTCGAACTTGCGCGGGTCGAGAGCGCTGGTCGGGCGAATCTCCGCCTCCGTCTCGCTCATCTCGCCGAAGGCCACCCGGCTCGCCGTCTCGATGTTGTGGATGATCGCCGCGGTCTCGGCTTCGGTGTGATCGGGGTGGGTCGGCACCATCACCGTGCGGTTCAGGATGTCGAGCGAGCGGGCGCACATATCCTTGCTGTAGGTGCGGCGGCATTCCACATTGTCCGGGTGATTGTACGGATTCATCGCCGGATGCGCGGCGCCGATCCCCATCAGCACTTGATCCCATTCGGTGTAGGTGTGGCGCCCGGTCTTGCCGGCGATCACCACGGGGAACACCTCGACGAAACGAGCCGCCTGCTCGGCGGTCGGCATCAGGTACATGACGTGGGCGGCGCAGTCGTAGTCGGGGCTGTTCATCGGCGACAGCTTCAGACCCAGATTGTTGAGCCGCTTGGTCGCCTCGACGATCGTCTTCTTCTCGGCCCGCATCGCCGAGATCATGCCGTCGAGGCGGTCGAGCTGGACGTTGAGCATGGCGCCCTGGAGCTCGGAAGCGCGGCCGCCATTGCCGGCGAACGGCTTGATGCCGTCCTCGCGGCCGGTCCAGTAGAAATGACAGGGATCGATGGCGCAGCGCGCCCGCTTGGCGAGCTCGTCGTCGGAGGTCGAGACACCGCCGCCCTCGCCCGACGTCATGTTCTTGTAGTAGTTGAAGCTGAACGCGCCGATGTCGCCGATCGAGCCGAACTTGCGGCCTTCATAACCGCCGCCGACCCCCTGGCAGGCATCTTCGATGACGTAGAGGTCGTGGCGTTCGGCGATCTCCATGATGGCGTTCATGTTGCAGGCGGCGCCCCACATGTGCACCGGCACGACCGCCTTGGTGCGCGGGCCGATCGCCGCCTCGACCGCCTTCGGATCGATCGTGATGCTCTCGTCGACGTCGACGATCACCGGAATCGCGCCGGTGGTGAGCACCGCCGTCGCCGTCGCCATGTAGGTGTGGGCCGGGATCAGGACCTCGTCGCCGGGCCCGAGCCCGACCGCGATCATTGCCGCCGACAGGGCGTAGGTGCCGCTGACGGTCAGGGCGAAATGGTCGACCCCGAGATACTCGGCATAGCGCTCTTCGAAGCGGTCGCATTCGGTGTCGTCTCCGTAGCGGAACAGCTTCCCCGACCGGATCACCCTGGCCAGTGCGTCGATCTCTTCCTCGCCCACGACATACATGACGGCTCTCCACAACTCTTTCCCGACTTTGCCTTGAGGTTAGGCAGTTTGCTGTACCCTCGAAAGAGCCACATCCGCCACAACGGACGGGGCCACTTGTGTGAGGAGGCACCCGACCTGGGTCCGGCGGCGGAGGGGTGAAGCGGGCGCGGCGCTGCGATGCGAGAGTCCATCCGCTCAAACAGCACCATGGGGGCATGAGCAATCGCCAACATGGTTAAGCGATAAACTTCTTGCTATTAACGATATAATACAATCGCAGATAGATAAACTTACTTGAAGCCACTCGAAAGCAATATTTACAGCGCTCGCGAGGGTGTTAACTTTAATGGAGACTTAATAATCACCCATATTGCCCGGACCTCTGCTCCGCGGACAAGATGCCTTAACAAATACTTACCAAGCTATAGCGATAGTCCTGCCTAGCCACTCTGCATTTACAGGCTGCGCCGTGTTGTGGGGTCACGATGTGTCAATAAGTGAACTGTCGCCGAATGCCCGGCAACGCGTCGGCGCTTCGACAGGCAAGAGGATCAACGGCGCGGCCATCGCGAGGGTCGGCGAGAAGACCGCAACGCGCAACCAGCCGGCGAAGGTTGAGCCCGCCGTGGGATTCAGCGTTGTGGAAGGCCCGCGCGATGATTGGGACGCATTCGTGCAAGCGGCACCTCACGGCGATCTCACGCAGTCGTCGATCTGGGGGCTGTCAAAGAAGACCACGGGTCGAATTCCGGTTCTGATCGACGCTCGCGGCAAGGACGGGGCCATCCTCGGCGGGGCACTCATGATCGAATGCCGGCTTCGGCCCGGAATCCGCGTCGCCTATATCGCCCGCGGACCAATCGTCGCCGACAACGACGCCTCAACTCTACATCTGATCATCGAAGCTACGATCCACCACGCACGCCAGAGAAAGTTGCATGGACTGATCGTCCAACTGCCCGAAAATACAACCGACCCGCATCCCGTTATCGAGGCGTTCGGCTTTGCGTCGGCGTCAATTCCGGTGGCGCCCGAAGCAACGATTCAGATCGACGTCACGCAAACGGACGAAAGCATACTGAGCGCAATGAGCAGCGCACGGCGGTACAACGTCCGCAAATCGTCGAGAGAAGGGTTCGAAATCGCCCACAGCGGCGACGTGCCGGGCTTTCACCGGCTGCATCTGGCAACCAGCGTTCGCGCCGGATTTCACCCGCTCTCGCTGGAATACCTCGACGGCCAATGGCGGGCCCTGGCGCCGTCGGGGGCCGTCACGATCTTGCTCGCCCGCTTCGAGGGGCGGCCGGTCGCCGCGCTTTGGCTCAGCCGCTTTGGCGATGTCGTCAACACCCGGCTGGGCGGTTGGGACGCCGCCGCCCCGGCGCCGAAGCACCCAAACGAGGCATTGGTCTGGGCGGCAATTCAATGGGCTCGGTCGAGCGGCGCTCGACTGTACGACCTCGGCGGGTTCGACCGGATCAGCGCCGAGTGCATTCTCCAGGGTCTTCCGCTCGCCGGCGAACTGGAAACGCACAACGCCTTCAAGCTCGGTTTCAACGGCACGCCGACGCTGTTGCCGCAGGCGCGGTTGCTCTTGTTCAATCGGCCTCTGCACAGCATCGCGCGAGCGCTCGGTCCGCGGATGGCCAAAAGCAAATTCATGCAGCATCTCAGCCACCGCCTGCGTGGCTGAAGAGGACCGGTATCCTCGGCTGCGGCGCCGATTGTTCGGAAGGGCGATCGGACGCAACAGCCATCCCTCCCTTTCGGGGCCTTTCGGGGAGGGATGGCTCTAGGTCGCCGCGCAATGACTTGAATTGAACGGAAACCTGGTTCAGTCGTCGCTTTCGCCGCGATTGTCGCCCAAGCGGCCGTCGCCGTTCTCGCCGGCGACAGCGCGGACGTCGTCTTGGCCGACCTGGCCGACCTGGCCGACGGCGGCCATATCGTCGCATTCATCGTCGATGCCGGCGCCCTGGATGGCCTGTGGGCCGGTTACCGGCTTGACCGGAACCGCCTCGAGGTCGAGAGGCCCGGCGTCGGCCTTGCTGGCGGCCGCGCATGATGCTTCCCCGGATTCAGCGGCGGCCGGCAAGGCGAGACCGCCGAGCGCGGCAAGCGGGCCGATGGCGGCAAGCAATAGCAAAGATTTGCGCATGGTTCTGGTATCCTCCGTTGTGCGACCGGGATCGGACGCGAGCCGGCTTTGTAGCGGATCGCTCCTTGCGGTCGACTGAGGATGACTGACAGCGCATTGAAAGCTTGCCCGTGCCACAGGCTTCGTCATGAAGACGCGTCTGAAAGGACTGGTAGTCGGTGGACTTGCCGGCCTGGTTGCGGCTATGCCGCTTGCCGCCGCCGCCGATGACGACAGCGATCACGATCTCGCTCGCGACCTCTACGAACATGGCGCAATCCACGCGCTCTCCGAGATCCTGGCCATCGTGGCGCGGAAAGCCCCGGGCGAGGTGGTCGCGGTCGACCTCATCCGCCAGAACAACCGATGGGTCTATCGCTTCACCGTCGTCGCCGCGGACGGACGCCGGACGACCGTCGAGGTCGACGCCGGAGCGGCGTCCCTCATCTATGGCACGGACGACTGATGAAGGTTCTCGTTGTCGAGGACGAGCCCCGCATCGCCGCCGACATCGCGGCCGCGCTCAGGGCCTCGGGCATGGCCGTCGACGTGGCGACCGACGGCGAGCAGGGGTGGTTCATGGGCGACACCGAGACCTACGACGCCGCGATCCTCGATCTCGGCCTCCCCAAGCTCGACGGTCTGACCCTCCTTAAGCGATGGCGGACCGGCGGACAGCGCCTGCCGGTCCTCATTCTCACCGCCCGCGCCGTGTGGACCGAGCGGGTCGAGGGGATCAATGCCGGCGCCGACGACTATCTTCCCAAGCCGTTCGAGATGGAGGAGCTGATCGCCCGCCTGCGCGCCCTGCTCCGTCGCTCCACCGGCCAGGCCGCCCCGGTGCTGAACTCGGGACCGCTGTCCCTCGACACGCGCCAGATGCGCATCTCGCTCCGCGGCGTCCCCATCGCGTTGTCGCCGCTCGAGTATCGGCTGCTCGCATTCCTGATGCACCACGCCGGCCGCGTCGTTCCGCCGACCGAACTCGCCGAGCACCTCTACGAT
The DNA here is from genome assembly GCA_963759235.1 of uncultured Alphaproteobacteria bacterium. Classification (GTDB taxonomy): domain Bacteria; phylum Pseudomonadota; class Alphaproteobacteria; order Rhizobiales; family Kaistiaceae; genus Bauldia. Next base: position 428,806 of record CAVWYO010000007.1, read on the forward strand.
TCCGGCCATGACCGCGATCCGAACGCAATCGAGGTGATCGTCGCGCGGCTGCGCCGCAAGCTCGGCAGCGATGTGATCGAAACCCGGCGCGGTTTCGGATACCTCGTCCCGGAAAACGAGGAATGAGGGGCACCTCGATCCGCTTCCGACTGTGGTCGGCAGCCGCGATCTCGATCCTCGTCGCTCTCGCTCTCGCCGGCATCGGACTGCGCTATCTGTTCGAACGCCACGTCGAACGGCGGGTGGAGAGCGACCTGACGGTGGATCTCAACCAGCTGATCGGCGCGACAAGCTTCATCGGCGACACGCTGCATGTGCCGCCGGTTCTGACCGACCCGCGCTTTGAAACGCCCCTGTCCGGCTACTACTGGCAGGTCGAGGACGCAGCCACTGGCGCCCTCGTCCGCTCGCGATCCTTGTGGGACGAGGCGCTCTCCCTGCCGCCGGTGAAGGACAGCGGCGGCGCCCTGCAGGTCGACGAGGCGAAAGGTCCCGACGGGGCATTGTTGGTCGCCGTGAACCGCACCATCGTCGACGCCGGCGGACGGTCCTTTCGCGCCGTCGTGGCGGAAGACCACCGGACCGTCGAGCAGTCCGTCACCGAATACGTCCGTGAGCTGACGCCGGCGATCCTCTTTCTGGCACTGGTGCTCCTCGTCGCCATCTTCATCCAGATCACCGTCGGCCTGGCGCCGCTCGAGAATCTTGCGGGTCGCGGTTCGCGACATCATCGCCCGGCGGTCGGCGCGGCTTCAGGTGGTGGCCCCGGCCGAGGTGCAGCCGCTCGCCGACGAGATCAACCGTCTGCTCGAGACCCAGGAAAAGGCGCTCACCCGCGCCCGCTCGCGCGCCACCGATCTGGCCCACGGCCTGAAGACGCCGTTGCAGGTATTGTCGGCCGACATTCGTGCTGCTGCGCCAAAAGGGGGAGACCGAACTCGCCGACGAGATCGAGAAGAGCGCCGGGGCGATCCGACGCCACATCGAGCGGGAGCTGGCGCGCGCCCGCCTTGCCCGGGACGTTTCCGGTAACGCGGTGTGCCGGGTGGGCGAAACGGCAGCCGGCATCATCTCGGTGGTCAAACGGATGCCGGGAGGTGAAAAGCTGACGTTCACCGTCGACATCGCCGACGACCTCACCGCGCCGATCGAGGAAGGCGACCTCTCCGAGATCCTCGGCAACCTGATCGAGAACGCCGCCCGGTTCGCCAGGTCGGCCATCCGCGTCGAAGCGAGGAACGCCACCGAGGGAACGACCATCACCATCGCCGATGACGGCCCCGGCATCCCCGACGCCGACAAGGAAGCCGTATTGTCGCGAGGCGTTCAGCTCGACACCGGCGGCGGCGGCAGCGGTCTCGGCCTTGCGATCGTGTCGGACATCATCGACGCCTATGGCGGCCGCCTGGAGATAGCCGACGCCGGACCTGGGCTGAAGGTCGGCGTCTTCCTGCCGCGACACGGCTGACCGTCGGCGAGCCGTCTCGGGTCTCAGGCAAATCCCGGAAAGAAGTCGGTCTTTATCCGCGACCGGCGAATCCCCATGCCGAGCAGCACGCCGCGGAGCGTCTTCACCATGGCCTGCGGCCCGGAGATGTAGAAGGTGCGCTCGCGATAGTCGGGAATTGCCTGGCGCACCAGCCGCGCGTCGATGTAGCCCGGATAGTGCGCCGCGCGGCGCGTCGCGCGCCACGGCGTGGACCGTCCTCACGCCGAGTTCGCGACGGGCGGCGTCGAGCACGTCGCGATAGGCGATATCCTCTGCCCGCTCATTGCCGTAGAGGACGACGATCGGCCGCTGCTCGTGGCGATCGACAAGCTGCTGCAGCATGCTGCGGAACGGCGTGATGCCGATGCCGCCGGCGAGAAAGGCGAGCTTCTTCCGCGGATCGCCCGGCAGGGTGAAGCTGCCGGCGATCTGGGCGGCATGGATGGTGTCGCCCGGCGCCATCTCGGCAAGCGCCTTCTTGAAGGCGCTGGACTTCGGATAGAACTTCACGCCGAGGCGGACTTCATCCTCGGTCGGCGCCGAGGCGACCGTGAAGTAGCGGCGGTTGCCGCGATTGTCGGGACGGTCGAAGCCGAGCGTCCACTCGAGATATTGCCCGGCCTGGAAGGCAAGCTTGCGATGCGGCCGAAAGACGAAGTCGTAGGTATCGGCGGCGGCTTGCTCGATCCCCTCCAGGGTCAGCACAAAGCGTCCCTTCGGGCTGACCAGATAGGCGAAGAGATTGCCGACGATAAGCGCCAGTTCCGGCGTGAAGTAGAAGGAGCCGATGTGGACATTCGGCGCGAACAGGAAGCCGACCAGGGCGGCGAAGGCGTAACGGGGCAGCCGCATGGTCGGCGCCGTCAGCGGCTCGGTCAGCATGACGAAGGCGAAGAAGAAGAGCGGCGAATGGACGAGCGTCTCGGTGAGCGCGGTGCCGTAGAAGGACGGCGAGGTGGTGGCGAGAACCGTCGCCAGAACCACGAGGATGAAGGTCGCCACCAGATCGAAGCGGCGGAGCTTGCGGACGATCAGCCCGCCGCCGACCAGAACCACCGGCAATAACGGCAGGTTGCCGCCGACCCACCAGGTCGCCGGGCCGCCGAGCAGCAGGGCCGTGAGCACGACGCCGAACGCCGCCGGATTGAACAGGTGCTTTCGGCCGACGGCGAAGATGAACTTCGACGCCATCGCCCACACCGAGGCGAAGACGAGAAGGCCGATCCCTCTCGCATCCGACGGGGCCACCGGATCCATGATGAGCGCCAGGATGAGCGCGGTGATGTAGATCGACTCGCGGTTGGCCGGCACGTCGAAGACCCGCGAGAAGACCCGATTGGTGAGCCAGCACGCCGCCAGGATCACCCCGGTCGAGAAGGCGATCGCCACCGGATCGTGCGGCATGATCTTGAAGAAGCCGAACACCAGGGATGCCGCGACCAGCGCCACCAGATAGTAGAGCACCAGCCGGTACATGGTGATGTGGTCGAGCAGGTCGTCGATGAATTTGGTCATGGCGCGCAATAGGCCTCGATGCCGCTGGTCAGGGTCGCGCGGCCGTTGCCGTTGACGACATAGCCTTCGAGGCCAGGCGTCGCTTCGATGAAATGGATGCCGTCCTTGCCCATCGCGAAGGCGGCCGTGGCGAAGCGGTCGGCTTCCAGAACGTCCGGGCCGATCACCGTGAGACTGACGACATCGCCGATCGGGCGGCCCGGCGCGCGCGGATTATGGATGTGCTGGCCGCGGACATAGGTGCCGGAGGTCGCGACGCCCCGCCCGCGTGGATAGACCACCTTGATGATCTCCGCCGCATTGAACGGGTTGCGAATGCCGACGCTCCATTGCTTGCCCGACGCGTTGGTGCCCGACGACTGGATATCGCCGCCGGCGTCGATGAAGAAATCGCGGGCGCCGCTCTCGGCGACGATCGCCGCCGCGTTGCGGATCGCCCAGCCCTTGACGATCCCGGAAGGATCGAGGGCGCCGTCCGGCATGCGGATATCGAAATATCCTTCGGTCTCCCGCTTCGTCCGTTCGGCGAGCACCAGCACCTCGCGCATCTCGTCGCTGTAGTCGGCTTCGGCGAGCCGTCCCTCATTGACCGCGGCAATCTCGCTGTCGGTCCGGTAGGTGCTGAAGCGCCGGTCGACGCCGTCGAAATAGGCGAACACGGCGTCGAGAATCGCGCCGTCGGCGGCGTCGACCACGTCGACCGTAATGGGCATGCCCATCAGGATCCGCGTGGCGCGCATCGCCTACGAACCGGCTTTGTTCAAGGCGCCGCCCAGCGAGCGGATGAAGGCTTCGCTGGTCAGCGTCGCACCGGAAATGATGTCGACATTGGCGCTCTGCGCGCTGACCACCTCATCGCGCAGCATCGGCAGGGCCTGGCGGTTGATGTAGATCGAGGTCATCCGGTCGTTCGGATATCTCAAAACCTTGATGCCGATGAGCCGGCCGCTCTGCACGACCGCCTGGATCTGGATGAGCCCGTAATAGGCGTCGACCAACGGGCCGGTGTAGACGCCGTCGGCATAGCCGGAGTGGGCGACGACGCGCATCGCGGCGGGTGTGACCAGCGGGCGTTCGGGCGAGCGGGCCGGCGTCGGCTGGTGACGGGCGGGCCGCGGCCGCGGGATGGGGATATCCACCGTGACCGCCGTCGGCGCGGCGGGTGCGGTCGGCAAGGGCGGTGGATCGGAGGCAACCGCCGGCGCGTTGTCCGCCGGTGCCGGCAACGGCGGCGGCTCGGAAAGCGCGGATGTCCCGGCCTCCGCTGCAGGCGCCGACAACGGCGGCGGCTCGGCGGGCGGCGGCGGGGGAAGCGACGCGTCCTGCTCCGGCTTGACGTCGGTCGGCCTGGCCGGCTCGTTCACGACGAACGGCACCGGCTGCGGACGAAGCGGCGGGGCGCTCGCCGCCGATGCCGGGATGCCCTGCGGGATGGTGCCGGTCAGGATATCGGCGCTTTCGGCCGGCGCGGCGAGGAGGTCGTCGGCGACGCCCCCTCCCCACTGGCTCCAGACATAGGCACCGGAGGCGGCGATGACGAAAAGTGAGAGGGCGGCCTGTTTCATAAGCTTGCGAATCGTCCCAACTGCCGGCCGCGTCGCCCCGGCCACGACGGCACTATCGCAAGATCAAGCTGACAACCCGCTGTCAGTCCCGGTTACAAATCCTTCATGTTTGGGGCGAACATGTTTGGGGCGAAAGCCGGCCATTGCTTTGGCGAATCGCGAAGCGAGCGGCCACCCGAAACGCCGGCGAGAGGCCGTTTTGGGCCGACTCCGGAAGTCGCTCAGGGCCGCCAGCGCTTCCGCAACGCGCCAAGTGCGGGCGTCGCCTACTTTCTGAAGGACGACGGCGTTCGCCCATAGGTCGCCCGGAAGGCGTCGTTGAAACGCCGCACGCTTCGAAAACCGGAGGCGAAGGCTATCTCGGAGAGTGGGAGGAAGGTTTCGTCAATCAGCCTCTTAGCTCGTTGAACCCTCCTGGTCGCAGCTACCTCGCTTGGGCTCGCTCCTAAGTGCTTCGTGAACAAGCGGCCGAGATGCCTTGCTCCTATGCCGAGGCGTTCCGCCAGCAGCTCCACGCAGAAATTGTCAGGGGTGTCTTCTTCGATCAGGCGGAGGGCACGGCCGACCGTTGTCGCGGTGCCGCGCCAGGCCGGGCTGCCGGGAGCCGTTTCAGGTCGGCATCTAAGGCAGGGTCGAAAGCCGGCGCGCTCGGCGGCCGCCGCGGACGGGAAAAACACCACATTGGCCGATTTCGCGGGTCGCACGGGGCATACCGGTCGGCAATAGATTTTCGTCGTCTTCACGCCCGTAAAGAAAAGACCGTCAAACGCCGGGTCGCGCGCCAGCCGGGCGCGGTCACACACTTCCGGATCAAGGTGGAGCGGAAAGTCTGCGGGCGTCATTCCGGCAGTGTTACCGAACTGCTCGTGCCCGACTAGCCGGAATCGGACTCCATCCCGGGATGAAGTCCGATTTCGGCGAGCAGATGCATGATTCCATTGCCACTATCGAGATGAAGAACAATCGCAAGGGTGGCGATGGTGAAACAAAAAGCACAGAAACAGAATCAGTCCATTGAACTCGGCTTCCTTGTTCTGCTGTCCCTTCTTTGGGGCAGTTCGTTCACGCTGATCAAGATCGCGGTCGAGACAGTGCCGCCAGCCACGCTGGTGGCTAGCCGACTAGCGATCGGGGCGGTTCTCCTGCTTCTGCTGGTGAGAATGCGCGGGCTCGAGCTGCCGAGGGCGCCGGCAGTCTGGGGCGCGTTCCTCGTGCAGGGCATCGTCCAGAGCGCTCTCCCCTTCACTCTCATAAGCTGGGGGGAAAAACACATCGACAGCAGCATAGCGGGTCTGCTGAACTCCACGCCACCGCTCTTCGCTTTCCTGATCACCTTTTTCATCCTCCGCGAAAGAGGCGCGCTCCTCCGGAAGATCGTCGGTGTCGCGACAGGATTCGCCGGCGTGATCGCCATCTTGGGGCCGGACGTCCTTGTGGGGGCGAGCCGTTCCGTTCTTGGAGAGCTGGCCGTGACCGGCGCCAGTTTGAGCTATGCGATCGCCCCCATCTATGCGCGTCGCTTCTCAGGTTTGTCTCCGCTGCTGACGGCGGCGTGCTCGATGGCGATGGCTACCATTCTCATGCTGCCAATATCGCTCTGTGTCGATCATCCCTGGACGCTCGATCCCTCGACCGAGGCGGTGTGGTCAGTGCTTGGACTTGGCATCCTGTCCACAGCACTCGCCATGATCATCTACTTCCGCCTGGTAAAGACATTGGGACCGCTCGGCGTGACGACCGGCAGCTATCTCCGCGCTGGATTCAGCGTTGTGCTCGGAGTTGTTCTGCTGAACGAGGAATTGAACGCCAGCACGGTCGTTGGATTGTCGCTGATTCTTCTTGGTGTTGCGATCGTCACCGGACACGCCCAATGGCCATTCAGGCAGATGAAAACGACATATATCCGGCACTGGTTCGATTTCTTACCCCACCGACAGCAGCGGGTGGGCCATGACGATGAATAAGGCCAAAATACTGGTGTCAGTGCATCGACGCGTAGGCGGCGCGCCTCAATCAGCCGATCCGCGCCATGACGTGGCGGACGACCGAGTAGTCCTCCAGCGCGTAGAGGCTCATGTCCTTGCCGTAGCCGGACTGCTTCATGCCGCCGTGGGGCATCTCGTTGGTGAGCATGAAGTGGCAGTTGATCCACGTGCAGCCGTATTGGAGCTGCGCGGCGACAGCCATCGCCCGGCCGACGTCCCGCGTCCACACCGACGACGCCAGCCCGTAGTCGGAATCGTTCGCCCAGGCGATCGCCTGTTCGGTATCGGTGAAGCGCGTCACCGAGACGACCGGCCCGAACACCTCCTTGCGGACGATTTCGTCGTCCTGGGTGGCGCCGGCGACCACGGTCGGGACGTAGAAGAACCCCGCGCCCGATCCCGGCTTGCCGCCGGTAGTGACTTCGATGTGCTTCTGGGCGGTCGCCCGCTCGACGAAGCTTGCGACGCGGTCCCGCTGGCGCCGCGAGATCAGCGGGCCGATCTCGTTCTCGTCGTCGTTCTTCCGGCCGAAACGGATGGTGGCAACGGCCGAGGAGAGGTCGGCGACCAGCCTGTCGTAGACCGCCGCGCCGGCGTAGATGCGGCAGGCAGCCGTGCAGTCCTGGCCCGCATTGGCGTAGCCGAACACCTTGACGCCCTCGACCACGGAGGCGATGTCGGCATCGTCGAAGACGATGACCGGCGCCTTGCCGCCAAGCTCGAGATGGGTGCGCTTGATCGATTTGGCGGCCGCCGCCAGCACCTTCTTGCCGGTGGCGATGTCGCCGGTGAGCGAGATCATCGCCACCTTGGGGTGGTTGATGAGGTGATTGCCGACCGTCTCGCCGCGCCCGACGACAACGTTGAGCACGCCCTCGGGAAGGACCTCGGCGGCGATCCGGGCAAGCTTGAGCGTGGTGAGCGGCGTCTGCTCCGACGGCTTGAGCACCACCGTGTTGCCGGCGGCCAGCGCCGGCGCGATCTTCCACGCCGCCATCATCAGCGGGTAGTTCCACGGCGCGATCGAGGCGACGACGCCGATCGGGTCACGGCGCACCATCGAGGTGTAGCCGGGCAGGTATTCGCCGGCGGCAGACCCCGGCACGACCCGTGCGGTGCCGGCGAAGAAACGCAAAACGTCGACGACCGCCGGCGTTTCGTCGCGCACCACCGTGTAGCGGGGCTTGCCGCAGTTGAGCGCTTCGAGGTCGGCGAGTTCCTGCTCCTCCGCCGCGATGCGGTCGGCGAGCTTGAGGAGCAGCCCGGCCCGCTCGCCCGGCGTCGTGCGCGACCATTTCTCGAACGCCCGGTCGGCGGCGGCGACCGCCGCGTCGATCTGGGCGGGCGAAGCCTCCGGCAACCGGAGAATGGTCTCGCCCGTTTTCGGGTTGAGGATGTCCTCCTCCTTTTCCGTCCCACGCTCGAAATTCGATCCGACCAGCATCTCGGTTTGCATCGGTCTTGCTCCTTAAGTCTATTGGCCTTGGCCGGAGATCGCCTGACCTTCGCGCGTCAGATAATAGGCGGCAAGGATCGGCAGAAAGGTCAGCGCGATGACCACCACGGCGACGACATTGGTGACCGGCCGCTGGCGCGGGCGGACGAGTTCCGACAGCATCCAGATCGGCAGCGTCGTCTGCTGACCGGCGGTGAAGGTGGTGACGATCACCTCGTCGAACGACAGGGCGAAGGCGAGCATCCCGCCGGCAAGCAGGGCCGTGGCGATGTTGGGCAGGACGACGAGACGGAAGGTCTGAAATCCGTCGGCGCCGAGATCCATGGACGCCTCGACCAGTGACGGCGACAGCCGCCGAAAGCGGGCGACGGCGTTGTTGTAGACCACGACGATGCAGAAGGTCGCGTGGCCGAGGACGATGGTCCAGAACGAGAAGGGAATATCGGCGAGGTCGAAGGCGGCGCGCAGCGATATGCCGGTGATGATGCCCGGCAGCGCGATCGGCAGGATGAACAGAAGCGAGATCGCCTCGCGCCCGAAGAAACGGCTGCGCGCCAGCGCCGCGGCGGCGAGCGTGCCGAAGAGAAGCGCCAGCGCGGTCGCCAGCACCGCGACGCCGACCGACAGGCGGAGCGCATCGAAGATGTCCTGCCTCCCCCAGGCAACCGCAAACCATTTCAGCGTGTAGCCCGGCGGCGGGAACTGGAAGCTGCGGTCCTCGCTGGTGAAGGCGTAGAGGATGATGAAGGCGAGCGGCACGTGGATGAACAGAAGCCCGCCGGCGGCAGCGACCCTCAGACCGATCGAAGGCCGGTCAGACATGATCGTCGCTCCCCGACCGCTCACAACGCATCGAAGGCTCCGGTCCGCTTGGCGATGGTGAGGAGGACGCCCATGATCAGGATCGGCACCACGGCAAAGGCGGCGGCGAGCGGGACGTTTCCGGCCGTGCCCTGCTGAATGTATACGACCTGGCCGAGGATCAGCGACGACGGACCGACGATTTCCGGCACGATGTAGTCGCCGAGCGTCAGCGAGAAGGTGAATATCGCCCCGGCGACGACGCCCGGCAGCGCCAACGGCAGGATGACCCTGCGGAAGGTCTGACGCGGGCTCGCGCCAAGATCGTCGGACGCCTCGATCAGACGCCCGGGCACGCGCTCGAGCGCCGCCTGCACCGGCAGAATCATGAACGGGATCCAGAGATAGAGGAACACCAGCACCATGCCGATGTAGCTCGTCGACAGTGACGGCCCGCCGATGGTGGGCAGAGCGAGGACGGCGTCGAGGGCCCCGGCGAGGCCGGCCTTCTGCACGATCCAGCCGATGGCGCCCTCCTTGGCGAGGAGCAGCTTCCAGGCATAGACCTTGACCAGATAGCTCGACCATAGCGGCATCATCACCGCAAGATAGAATGCCGCCTTCATGCGCCCGCGCGCATAGCGGGAGGCGTAATAGGCGATCGGAAACGCCACGACGATGGCGAGAACGGTGACGGCGGTGGCGATGCTGATCGTGCGGACGATCACGTCGAAATTGGCCGGGCGCAGCAGCTCGGAATAGGTCTTCAGCGTCAGCTCGCGCACGACGACGCCGGAGAAATCGTCGATCGAGAACAGGCTCTCGGTGAGCAGCGCAAACAGCGAGCCGAGATAGACGACGCCGAGCCACAGAAGCGGCGGCACCAGGAGCAACAGGAGGTAGAAGCCGCGGCGCGCCATCAGCACGTCGGAGAAGCGGCGCAGCCAGCCCTCGCGCGGTATGCCGATGTCGATCGCTTCGGCGGTCATGGTCCATCCAGGAGATGAAGCGCGTCGCGACGAAAGACCAGCCGGACGCGGGCGCCCTCGCTGGTCGGCGGCCCTGCCGCCGCGGGAACCGCGGCGACCAGCCGACCCGCCACGGTGGTCAGCTCGATCCGCTTCATGGCGCCGTGGTAGAGAACCTCGGCGATCGTCCCTTCGACCGCCACCGTTCCTTCCGGCGGCGCGGCGTCGGCGGCGATCAGCGCGATCTTCTCGGGCCTGAGGCTCGCCGCCCGCGCGGTGCCGATCCAGGCCGAGGCGACTTCCGATGCAATCACGTTGGAGCCACCGACGAAGTCGGCGACGAAGCGGGTGCGCGGCCTCTCGTAGATGTCCTCCGGCGGTCCGACCTGAACGATCCGCCCCTGGTTGAACACGGCAACCCGGTCCGCCATCGACAGCGCCTCGCCCTGATCGTGGGTGACGTAGACGAAGGTGAGGCCAAGGGTGCGGTGGAGGCTCTTCAATTCGCCTTGCATGTCCTCGCGGAGCTTGAGGTCGAGGGCGCCGAGCGGCTCGTCGAGGAGCAGCACCTTGGGGCGCACGACCAGCGCCCGGGCAAGCGCGACGCGCTGGCGCTGGCCGCCGGAGAGCTGCGCCGGCCGGCGATCCTCCATGCCGGACAGCTTGACCAGAGCGAGCGCCTCCCGACCGAGGCGTTCGCGCTGGCGCCGCGCCATGCGACGGATGGTGAGCCCGTAGCAGACGTTATCGAGCACGTTCATGTGGGGGAACAGCGCGTAGTCCTGGAAGACGGTGTTGACCGGCCGGCGATAGGCCGGAACCCCGGCCACCGGCTCGCCGAAGATGGCGACCGTCCCGGCCGTCGGCTGCTCGAAGCCGGCGATCAGCCGGAGGCAGGTGGTCTTGCCGGAGCCGGACGGCCCGAGCATGGCGAAGAACTCGCCCGGCGCGATGTCGAGATCGACGCCGTCGACGGCGTGTATCGGCCCGAAGTGGCGCGCAACGCCCTGGAACGACACGGCGACCAGGCCGGTCGCGCTCATCGACGGAGCACTCCCTTGCCCGGCCGCCTCCCCATGCCGAGGTCTCAGGTCATTGACCGCCGATGATCGCGATATAGTCGCTCACCCATCGCGAATAGGGCACGCACGCCTCCTGGGTCTTGCACTTGCCGATCGGCGTCTTCCAGAAGGCGATGCGGTCGAAGTTGTCGAAGCCGTTGAGGGCGCAGCCGTCGTCGGTGAGCAGCTCGTTGCCCGTGCAGGCGGCCGGCACCGCCGGCACCGAACCGAACCACGCGGCAACGTCGCCCTGCACCTTCGGCTCGAGCGAATGCTCCATCCACATATAGGCGCAGTTCGGATGCGGCGCGTTGACGTGCATCATCGTGGTATCCGCCCAGCCGGTGGCGCCCTCCTCCGGCACCACCGAGGCGATCGGCGCGTCGCTCGCCTGCAGCAGGTTGACCTGATACGGCCACGAGCCCGAGGCGACGACTCCTTCGTTGGTGAAATCGTCGGTCTGCACCGTGGCGTCGTGCCAGTAGCGCTGGATGAGCGGGTGCTGCTGGCGCAACACCTCGAGCACCGCCTTGTACTGGTCCTCGTTCAGCTCGTAGGGATCCTTGATGCCGAGCTCCGGATTCTTGTGCATCAGATAGACCGCGGCGTCGGCGATGTAGATGGCGCCGCTATAGGCCTGCACGCGGCCCTTGTTGGATTTGCCGTCGGGCAGCGTCTGCTCTTCGAAGACGACGCCCCAGCTCGTCGGCGCCTCTCCCTTGAAGGCATCGGTGTTGTACATCAGCACGTTCGGACCCCATTGATAGGGGGTGCCGTAGTGGATCCCGTCGACGGTGTGCCAGTCGCCGTTCTGCAGGCGCGGGTCGATCAGCTTCCAGTTGGGGATCAGATTGATGTTGATCGGCTGGACGGTGTTGCCGGCGACGAGCCGGAGGCTGGCATCGCCCGACGCGGTGACCAGGTCGAAGCCGCCGGCGTTCATCAGCGTCACCATTTCGTCGGACGTGCCGGCCACCTTGACGTTGACCTTGCAGCCGGTCTGCTTTTCGAAATCGGTGACCCAGTCGTATCCCTTGTCGGTCTCGCCGCGCTCGATGTAGCCGGCCCACGCTACGATATCGACCTCGCCCTCGCCTGGGCCGAGCGCCGTTATCATCGTCTCGGCAGCCGCGGCCGGCAGCACAAATGCCAACACCGCCGCGCCGGCAGTCGCAAGTCTCAGTCCCGTCCTCATCGGATGCCCTCCCTGTTGCCCGGCAGGCGGCTTGCCGCTGCCCGATCGGGACGGAGATTGCCCCCCAACCGCTTCCACCGCAAATGCAAAAAATCAGAATCCGAGCCGGCCGGGGCGTCTGCTATCGGCCCTCCAACCGCTTCGATGCAATGAGAAGGGCTAGCGGAACGCCGCGGCGCCGGTGAAATCCGTCGTCCATGTCTCGTCCCACAGCGTCGGAAACGAGAGCGGCCGGTAGGGGTGGGCGGCAATAGCCGCCTCGTCCAAATCAAGGCCGAGGCCGGGTTTGTCGGGGAGGAGCACGCCGCCGCTCCGAACCGGGTTCCAGCCGCCGACCAACTCGTTCCGCCAGTCGACGTCGAACTCGGCGAAGCATTCGAGGAGGTGCATATTCGGCGTCGAATAGGCGAAATGCACCGCCGCCGCGAAGGCCACCGGGCCGATCGAGCAATGCGGCGACACCTGGATGTCCTCCACCGCCGCGAGCGCCGCGATCTTCTTCGCCGCCGAAAGACCGCCGCAATGGGCGATGTCCATCTGCACCACGTCGGCGGCATGCGTCCGGGTGAGGCGGGCAAAATCGGTAAGGTTGTAAAGCCGCTCGCCCGACGAGATCGGGAAGGCCGACTGCGCCTTCACCTCGCCGAGCAGCTCCACCGCCTCCGGCACGACCGGCTCCTCGACCCACACGACGTTGTAGGGCGCCAGCCGGCGGATGAAGCGGATCGCATCGCCGGCGGCAAGCCGTCCGTGGATTTCGATCATCAGGCCGACCTCCGGGCCGACCGCCTTGGCAACCGCCTCGACGATCGCCACCGCCGCGTCCTCCTCCTCGCGCGTCAGCCATTTCCACGCGGTGGTGAAGGGGTCGAACTTGATCGAACGGTAGCCGAGCGCGGTCACCTTGCCGGCGCGGACGGCGAACTCGACCGGCGTCCGGCAGCCGCCGTACCAGCCGTTGGCATAGGCCCTGACCGTGTCGTGCGCGCGTCCGCCGAGGAGCCGCCAGAGCGGCTGGCCGCAGGCCTTGCCGATCAGATCCCACATGGCGATCTCGACGCCGCTGATCGCGGTCATCACCGTCGATCCGCCCTGGTACTGGTCGCGGATCATGCCGCCGACCGCGTCCTCGATGTCGAACGGGTCGCGGCCGACGATGCGCGAGGCGACCCACTCGTTGAGGATCACGTCGACGGCGCGCTCCTGCCATTCGAGCGAGGCTTCGCCGATGCCGATGAGCCCGGTGTCGGTGGTGAGCCGCACGAACAGGTAGTTGCGCAGGCCGGCATTGGCGAGCAGCGTCTCCAGCCCCGTGATCTTCATCGCCCCTGCCCTCTTTTCTTTCGGATTGCCGACGTTGCGGCGTCGCCGATCGTGACGGTATGGCCACCGGCGATCGATTGGTGAATGGCGCCGACGAGCTCCACCGCCGCCGCGGCGTCGCGGCCGCTGACACCAAGCGGCACCAGGCCGCGAACCGCGTCGAGCACGTTGTCGAGGAGCCCGGCATAGCCGCCGAAACTCTCGTCCAACATAAGCGTGTTGGGAATCGCCGGCTTCCACGATTTGGCCGGCCCGGTTTCCTCGTCATAGAGCGTCAGCTCGAACTGGTCGTCGACGACCAGCATGGCGTTGCGGCCGATGATCTCGACGCGCTCCCACGGCTTGAAGGACAGCGCCGCGGCGCTGGTCACCACCGTGCCGATGGCACCGGAGACGAAACCGAGCGTCGCGATGGCGCTTTCGAGCTTGCCGCCGGCGAAGGTGCCGACCGCATGGACCTGGCCGACCGGCCCCATGAACCACAGCGCCAGGTCGAGCATGTGGATGGTGCCGGCCTCGAGGATGTCGACATAGGGGTAGCCGAGGGTGAACTTGCCGGAGAAGACGGTCGGCGGCGCCTTCAGCGCCCCGTCGCGGACGAGCCCATGGGCGAGGGCGTAGGGCGGCGAGTAGCGCTTGTTGGCGACGCCGGCAAGGAGCACGCCGCGTTCCTCGGCGGCGGCGCAGAGGCCACGCGCCTCGTCGAGCGATCGCGACAACGGCTTTTCGACCAGCGCCGCGACGCCGGCTTCGATCGCCCGGCCGGCGACGGCGACATGCAGATCGTCCGGACAAAGCACGAGGACGAGATCGATGCCGCGTTGGCCAAGCAGCTCGTCGATGCCGGCATAGGCCGGCGCGGCATAGAGTGCCGCGACCTTGTCGCGGGTCACGGCGTCGGGTTCGACAAGGCCGGCGATCGTCACCGGCTCGGAATGGGTTTGCAGGTAGCGGATGGCGGGCAGCCATTTCGCCTGGGCGACGCCGCCGCAGCCGACCACGCCGAGGCGAAGCGGCCGCTTGCCGACGCGCTTCGGGTCGGGCCGGACGCCATAGACGTCGCCGCGCGCGAAGGCGACCTCGTAGGGCGTGTGGCCGAAATCGACCGTCGGGAGACGCTTCATGCCGCCCTCCCCTCGGGGAGGAAGCGGGCCGCCGAACGGAGCGTCAACGCGGCAAGGATGGCGCTCCCCTTGATCAGGAAGAACCCGGCATCGCCCATCTGCAGGCCGGAAAGCCCGTTGTTGAGGACGGCAAGGAAGAGGACACCGACGGCGGTGTCGCGAAGCCGCCCCTCGCCGCCGCGGAACGAAGCGCCGCCGATCACCACCGCGACGATCGCGTCGAGCTCGAGGCCGAAGCCGGCGGTCGGCGCCGCGGCACCGAAGCGGCCGAGCATGATGACCATCCCGGCCGCGGTGAAGCAGCCCATGATGACGAGAATCTTGAAGCGGGCCGCGTGGTCGTCGACGCCGGCCTGGCGGAGCATGCGCGGATCGTTGCCGAGGGCGTAGAGCCGCATGCCGATCGGCAGCCGCGTCAGCACCAGCCAGCCGGCGGCGAAGGCGGCGACCATGATCACCGCGCCGGGGGTGAAGCCGGCGACCAGCGGTGCGTTCATGAAGCCGACGAAATCGATATTGAAGGGGATGGTGCGCGCGCCGGTCAGCGACACCGCCAACCCGCGCGCCCAGATCCAGGCGGCAAGCGTGACGATCAGCGGATCGAGGCCGAGGCGGCCGACAACGAGGCCGTTCAGGGCGTAGACGGCGAGGCAGGCGGCGATGCCGGCGACCAGCGCCAGCGGCACGCCGGCGCCGGCTTCGAAGGCGAGCGCGGCGGCAACCGCGCCGAGCGCCACCACCGACCCTGGGGAAATATCGATGCAGCGGGAGAGGATGCCGAGCGTGGCACCGACCGCGACGACGGCGAGGGTCGTGTTCTGCTCGATCAGCGTGACGACGTTGGCGAGCGTGGCGAAGCGCGGGTTGATGATCGAGAAGACGACGGCGAGGATGGCGATCGCGACGATGACAGCATTGCGGCCGAGGGTGCGGGCGAGGCGCCCGGATTTGAGGAGCGACGCCGCCTCGAGCCCGACCGCCGCGTCGCCCGTGCCGCGGCCCTGCACGATCCGGCCGACCAGCAACGCGGCGAGGAGGAGCAGGCCGGTCGCCGTGGTCTGCCAGGTGCCGCCGATGCCGCGAATGGTCATGTAATTGAAGACCATCATCAGGATCAGCGCGCCGATCACCGTCTCGCCGATCTTGACGCGCCCCGACGGCAGCCCGCCGGCGCCGAGGGCGACGATGGCGATGGCGTAGAATTCGAGGCCGACGCCGATCGACGGGCTGACGATGCTGGTGCGCGCCGCGAAGAGGATGCCGCCGAGGCCGGCAAAGGCGCCGCAGGCGATATACGCCGCCGCCCGGTAGCGGCGGACCGGCACGCCGCAGAGGCGGGCGGCGCGCTCGTTGTCGCCGAGCGCGTAGAGCCGCCGCCCCAGCACGGTTCGGGTGAGCACGATCCAGGTGATAGCCGTCAGCGTCAGGACGATGATCGCGTCGAGCGGCAGCCCGGCGACGCGGGCCTTGGCCAGAAGGTCGAAGGCCGGCGCCTTGATGGTGATCCACGAATGGTATTCGCCGAGCGCGACAAGAGCGAGGCCGCGGACGGCGATCATGCTGCCGAGGGTGACGATCACCGGGCTGATGCGGAGCGCCTCGATCAGCCCCGCATTGACCGCCCCGACCGCGGCGCCGACGGCGACCGCCGCCAGCATGGCGACGCCGGACGGGAGGCCCGAGACCAGCACGATGCCGGCGGCGGTCGCGGCTGCGATCACCACCGAGCCGACCGAGAGGTCGATGCCGCCGACGAGGACGACGATGGTCATGCCAAGCCCGAGCAGGAGGACGGGCGCGGTCTGGCGCAGGATGTTCTCGGCGTTGCCGAGCGTCGGAAACACCGGCGCGGTGGCGGCGAAGGCGGCGATCAGGACGATGGCGACGAGCACCATCGGCTCGCCGCGCAGAAGCGACACCCACGGGCCCGCGCGCTCGGCAGCGCCGACCGGCGCCGCCTCGGGGACGCCGCTCGCTTGAGAGGATCGCGCCGGGGCCTTCATTGCGCCCCCTGGATCATCAGGTTGAGCCGCTCCTCGTCGGTGTCGGCCGGCGTCGTTTCCGCCAACACCCGGCCGTTCCGCATGACCAGGATGCGATCGGCCAGCGCCAGGATTTCCGGGATCTCGGAGGAGACGACGATCACCGCCTTTCCCGCCGCGGCCAGCGCGTCGATCCGCCGGTAGATCTCGGCTCGCGCCGCCACGTCGACCCCGTGGGTCGGCTCGATCAGGATGAACACGTCGCTGTCGTCGAGGTGCCAGCGCGCGATCAGCGCCTTCTGCTGATTGCCGCCGGAGAGCGTGCGGATCGGCGCTTCGATAGAGCTAGTGACGACGCCGAACCGCTCCACCTCGTCGACGATCGCCGCGGTCTCGGCGGAGGCGTTGACGAAGATGCCGCCCGCGCGACGGCGCCCGAGTGACGGCAACGCGATGTTGGCCCTCAGAGCCAGGTTGGCGAGGACACCTTCGCCCTTGCGCTCGTCGGTGAGGAGCGAGATGCCGGCGGCGATTGCGTCGGCGGGGTCGCTGAGCACCGTCTCCACGCCGCGCACGCGAATGGTACCGCCGTCGCCGCGGAGGTCGCCGCCGAGAAGCCGCGCCACCTCGTTCTGGCCGGCGCCGAGCAGGCCGGTCAGCGCCAGAATCTCGCCCTGCCGGACGGCGAGGCCGACGTCCTTGACCCGGTCGCGCCGGGCGAGTCCGGCGCACTCCAGGACGACAGGCCCGAAATCGGCCGGCCGCCGGCGCTGGTAGAGTTCGGTCCGGCCGCCGACCATCGCTTCGGTCAGATCCGCCTCGGTCAGCTCGGCAAGCTCGGTGGTCGCCACCACCCGTCCGTTGCGCAGTACCGTCGCCCGGTCGCAAAGGTCGAGAATCTCGCCGAAGCGATGGGAGACATAGATGACGGCGATGCCTTCGTCGCGCAGGCTCTTGAGGATGGCGAAAAGACGCTCCACCTCGGGGCTGGCGAGCGCCGCGGTCGGTTCGTCGAGGACGAGGACGCCCGGCCCGTGGGAGAGCGCCTTGGCGATCTCGACCAGCTGGCGCTCGGCGAGCGAAAGCGTGCCGAGCCGCGTCGCGACCGGAATGTCGAGAGCCACCCGCTCGAGCGCCGTCCGCGCCCTCGCCTTCATCGCCCCGACATCGACAAAGCCGCCGCGCCGCGGCTCGCGGCCGAGCGCGATGTTCTGCGCCACGGCAAGGTTGGGTAACAGGCTCAGCTCCTGATAGACGGTGGCGATGCCGAGGTCGATCGCCTTGCGCGTCGAATCGATGGTCACCGCGTCGCCGGCAAGCCGGATCTCCCCCGCGTCCGGCTGGAGCATTCCGGAGACGATGTTGATCATCGTCGATTTGCCGGCGCCGTTCTGGCCGATCACCGCGTGGATTTCGCCGCGCCGGAGCGTCAGATGCGCCCGGTCGAGCGCCACGACGCCCGGGAACCGCTTGGTGATCCCGGTCAGTTCCAGCGCGGCAGATGACGTGGTGTCAGCCATGGCTCAAGGCGCCGATCCACTCCCAGGCCACCCGTATCTCATCCGGCCGGTCATGACATCCGTCCGCGGTCGCGTCCGGTAGTGGAGGCGCCGCGCCGACGAGGGATCGCGGCATCGAGGTGGTGAACCGCTCATTTCGCGATGTCGATATTTGACAGGGGCGGGCGCCCTGCCCGCCCCCAAAACGCGCGCCCGTTGCCGGTCTATTTGCTGTAGGTCGCGACGATCTCCTTCAGCGGCTTCTCGAAGGGGAAGTCCTGGATGTTGTTGACCTGATCGGCGGCGAGCTTCATCGCCGGCGCGACGTTGTCGCCGGTGACCAGCACGCCCTGGATGAGAAAGTCGGTGGTGTCGTTCTTTCCCGTCACGACGAGGTAGGGGAAGTAGGCCTTCCAGAACCCCGAATATTGCGGGGCGAGGAGCACCGTGCTCTTCATCACGCCGTCCCGCACCGCCTCGAGGCCCGGCTCGGTGCCGTCGACCGAGACCAGCATGACCTGGTCCTTCTTGCCGGCGCGGTCGATGACGGTCGCCGCCGGCACCGTCAGGCTGTCGCTGTTGCCGTAGATGAGGTCGAGGTCGGGATAGGCGGTCATCCAGTTCTCGGTGATCGCCACCGCCTTGGTCGGATCCCAGTCCGTCGGCTCCTGGGCCACCACTTCGACGCCTGGATACTGGGCCATCACGTCGGTGAAGCCGCCGGAGCGGTCGGTATTGAGCCCCTGGCCGAGCAGGCCCTGAAGGTTCGCCACCTTGCCCTTCACCTCGCCGTAGCGGTCCTTGAGAAGCGTCGCCGCGTACTCGCCGACGATCTTGCCGGTGTAGCGCTCGTCGAAGCCGAGCGTCGCGGCACAGCCTTCCGGCTTCGAATGCAGGCAGATGATCGGGATGCCCGCTGCCTTGGCCTTGGCCATCGTCGGCCCGAAGGCGCCGGCGTCGATGAAGTTGATCGAGATCGCGTCGACCCCCTGGTTGATCAGGTTCTCCACAGCCTGGATCTGCTTGTTCACGTCGCCCTCGCCTGAGGTGACGATGAGGTCGAAGCCGGCACGCCGTGCCGCCTCCTTGGCGCCGTCGACCTCGCCGAGGTGGAACGGGTTGGAAAGATCGATCTGGACCAGGCCGATTTTCGGCGGGTTGTTAGCGGCCTCGGCCGAAACCGACAAGCCGAACACCAGCGCGACAGCCGCCGCGCTCGCGACAATCCTTCGCGACATTTCATCCTCCCTGAGAACGTTTTTGGCACTTGCGGCCGGAGAGCTCTAACTCCCACAGACCGGGCGATGTTACCGGTAACAGAGAGAATGTCAAGCACCGCCGATGGAGAATCTCGGAAGGGGCACTTCCCGCTTCACTCCGGCAGGCGCGTGCTCTCGCGGCGAACGATGCGGAAGGGAAGCTCGCCGCCGCCGTCGAACGTGTCGCGTCCCGCAAGGCGGCGCAGGATGACCTCGCCGGCCCGCCGTCCGATCTCCGTTGCCGGGACATGAACGGTGGTCAGCGTCGGGGTGACCAGGCGCCCCATTTCCAGATCGTGGAAACCGGCGATGCCCAGCCGGTCGGGCACCGAGACGCCGAGGGCGCGGCATTCGAGAATCGCGCCGACGGCGAAGACGTCGCTGGTGAAGAAGATGGCGTCGACGTCGGGCGTGGCGCGGAGGATCTTGCCGAGAACGGCGGAGCCGGTCTCGACGCGGATCGCCCCGACGTCGCGCACCACTTCGATCGGAGCGGGCGCGAGGCCGGCCTCGGCGAGCGCCCCGACATAGCCTTCCGCCCGGTGCCGCGCCCGCTCGTTCGTCTTGCTCGGTCCGTTGACGAAGACGATCTGCCGATAGCCGGACGCGACCAAAGCGAGCGTCATTGCCCGCGCCGCGTCGCGGTTGGAGAAGCCGACGGCCGTGTCGATCGGCCGCTCGGTGCTTTCCCAGGTCTCCACCACCGGGATGCCGGCGCTCGCCAGAAGCTGCCGCGCCTCGGGCGTGTGGGTCAGGCCGGTGAGCACGATCGCGTCCGGCCGCCGCTCGAGGAGCGCGCGGATCTGGCTCTCCTCGACGTCGGTCCGGTAGCGGCTGTTGGCGACGATGAGATCGAGCCCCGCCTCGGCAAGCACGTCCGACATGCCCTCGATGGTGTCGGCGAAGAGCGAGTGGCGGAGCGTCGGCACGATCGCCGCCACCAGCCCGCTCCTCCCGGCGGTCAGACTGCCGGCGAGACGGTTCGGCACATATCCCATCTGGTCGATGACGCGCCGGATGCGGTCGCGCGTCTCGGGATGCACCTGCTCGGGATGGCGGAGCACCCGCGACACCGTCATCTTGGTGACGCCGGCAATCGCGGCGATGTCGGCCATCGTCACGTCGAGCCCGGCGTGCGCTTTGACTTTTTCGTCGCCCATGCCGACCATTGTGCGCCAGTTCTCCGCCGATGCCACCATCGCTCGACAACCTGCCGCAGCGAGCCTAAGTGTGGGGCATGACCAGCCGTGTTCGCAAGATCGAAGTGGCCGCGGAAACGGCCGAACTCCTGGAGGCCCGCGCTGCGGCCCGTGGGCTGAGCGTCTCCGAGCTGCTGGCGGACCTTGCCGGCGCTGTCGATACCTTGCCCCCCATGCTCGAAGCGATGCGCGAGCGCGGCGAGGGCCCGTGGTCGCCCCAGGTCCTCGCCGAGGATGCGCGCCGACTGGCGGCCTTTCGGGAAACGGGTGCTGCGATCCCGTGGTCTGAAATCGAAATCTGGCTGAAGAGCTGGGGGAGCGATCACGAACTCGCCGCACCGTCCGGCTCGTGAATATCGTCGTCGCGCCGCAAGCGGCGGCCGACCTGAAACGTCTTCATGCATTCCTTGCCGCCGAGAGTCCGTCCGCTGCCGCAAGGGCTGGCGAGCGCCTTGTCACTGCGATCCGCTCGCTTGAGCTATTCCCGGAGCGCGGCCACACATCGCCGATTGTGGGCGTGCGCGAGCTTGTCGTACCCTTCGGCCGTTCCGGATACGTCCTCAGATACGCCCACCTACCCGAATCTGAAACGATCCTCGTTCTTAAGAATCTGGCATGGTCGCGAGGACCGGCCGGACGAAAGGTAATCCCCGGGCCGGCATGCGCAGGGGGGGAGGAATCGAAATGGTGAATCTGTTCGGACGGCGTTTCTTACGAAGCGAAGTGGAGCGGCGCGTCGGGCACCTTTCCCAACTCGGCGGCGTGCGTCTCCTCACCTCCGACAACGGCCCGTCGCGCGGCGTCCGCCTGATCGAGTTCCGCACCGGCACCGGCTTCGTCTTCGAGGTGGCGCTCGACCGCGGCATGGACGTCGGCCGCGCCGACTATCGCGGCGCCTCGCTCGCCTGGATACCGCCGACGCTGCTGGCGGCGCCCTGGTTCTTCGAGCAGCAGACCGAGTTCGGCTGGCTGCGCACCGCGCTCGGCGGCCTCAACAACACCTGCGGCCTCCTCCATATCGGCAATCCGGAGACCGCCGACGTCAGCCACTACAATTTCCCGGCCCGCCCGGAGGACCGCTACGGCGTCCACGACCGCGCCGCGATGATCCCGGCGGAACTCGTCTCGCTCGGCGAGCGCTGGGAGGGCAACAACCTCGTCATGGAGGCGGTCGGCAAGCTCACCCAGGCCCAGGCCTATGGCGAGAACCTGGTGATGACGCGTACCTACCGCGCCGAGCTCGGCCGTTCGGCCTTCGTCATGGAGGACGTGGTGGAGAACCGGGGCTTCCTCCCCGTCGAGCACATGCTCCTCTACCACTTCAACATCGGCTTCCCGTTCGTCGACGACGGCGCCGAGCTGATCGCGCCGTTCGGCGGCACGCCGAAGCTCCTCTTCGGCAAGGCCGATCTCGCCGATCCGGCAAGCTGGTCGCGCTTCGTCGCGCCGAAGCGGAACTGGCTCCAGCAGACCTTCGAGCACGACATGGTCCCCGACCGGAGCGGCCGGGTCCGCGTCGCCATCGTCAATCCAAGGCTCGGGCCGGCCGGCACCGGCGTCGCCGTCAGCTACGACAGTCGTGTCATGCCGCGCTACATAGAATGGCGGATGATGGCCGAGGGGCAGTACGCCGTCGGCGTCGAGCCCTGCACCAACGGCTTCGGCCGCGACGCGGTCAAGGCGGCGGGCGAGCTGATCGTCCTCAAGCCGGGCGAGCGCCGCGTCTACACGACCGAGCTTTCAGTCATCGAAGGCGCCGAGATCGACGCCTTCCGCAAGACGGTCAAGGCGGCGACTGCGAAGCGTTGACCCGCGCGGAGCATCGCGGCTTTGGCGCGCCTCCGGCCGATCCGTCGCGCGATACGCCGATCGCCCGGGGTCTGTTAAGTCGTGACTGTCGGTTTCCCGTGATGTAACGTTGCAGACGGGCGATTGTCGTCCGCAATGTTGGGAGGAAGAAATGAGTTTGAAGCGTTTCTTGGCAGCCCTTTCGGCTGTCTGCGTCGTCGGTGGGGCGGGCGCCGCCCAAGCCGCCGGCGAATTTGATGGCGTGACCGTAAACGTGATGACGCAGACGGGAGCGATCCAGGAGCCTCTCGCCCGCCGCGCGCCGGAATTCGAGAAGATGACCGGCGCCAAGATCAACATCATCGCGGTCCCGTTCTCGGATCTCTACCAGAAGCTCCTGACCGACTGGGCGAGCGGCACCAACTCGGTGGACGCCGCGGTGTTCGCCCCGCAATGGATGGTCGACTACGTGGCCGGTGGCTACCTCGAGGACATCAGCGATCGCGTCGCCAACGATAAGGGTATCCAGTGGGACGACATCGGCGCATTCTTCCGCGACTTCTCCGCCAAGTATGGCGGCAAGACGTATCTCATCCCGCTCGATGGCGATTTCCACATGCTCTATTACCGCACCGACGTCTTCAAGGATGCCGGGCTCGAGCCGCCCAAGACATGGGATGACTATCTGGCCGCCGCCAAGGCGCTGAACGGCAAGGACATGAACGGCGACGGCCAACCGGACTACGGTTCGTGCATCGCCAAGAAGCGCAACGCGCAAAGCTACTGGTTCGTCACCGACGTCGCCGGGTCGATGATCCAGTCGCAGGGGACCGGCCAGGGCACCTTCTTCGACACCCGCGACATGAAGCCGCTGGTCAACAACGAAGCCTTCGCCAAGGCGCTCGACTTCCTCAACGAGACGACGCAGTACGGGCCGCCCAACGAGCTCAACATGGACGTCAGCGATACGCGTCCGCTCTTCGTTTCCGGCCGTTGCGCCCTCAACCTCGACTGGGGCGATGTCGGCACGCTGTCGGTCGATCCCGCCACCTCGAAGGTGATCGGCAAGTGGGGTGCCGAGATCATGCCCGGCTCGAAGCAGGTGCTGAACTGGGATACCGGCAAGCTCGAAGACTGCACCGCAGATACCTGCCCCTATGCCATCGACGGCGTGAACCACGCGCCGTACGCGGCCTTCGGCGGCTGGAGCGGTGGCGTCAATGCCGCGTCCGACCAGAAGGTGAAGGACGCGGCCTATGCGTTCTTCTCGTATATGACGCAGCCGGCCGAATCGAACATCGACGTGACGATCGGCAAGACCGGCTTCAATCCCTACCGCATCTCCCAGCTCACCTACGACGACGACTGGAAGAAGGCGGGCATGGCCGAGTCCGAGGCGAACATCTATCTCGGCGCCATCAAGGACAGCCTGAACAGCCCGAACATGATCCTCGACCTGCGTATTCCGGAGAACCAGAAGTACCAGCAGGTCGTGCTCGACGAGGCGCTGTCGCGCTTCCTGTCGGGTGAGATCGACGAGCAGACCGCGATCACCACGATCGAGAGCGGCTGGAACGATCTCAACGATCAGATCGGCAAGGACGACCAGCTGGCGATCTACAAGAACACGCTCGGCGTTCAAAGGTAGGCTTGTCGCCAAGCATCCTCCCGGCGCGGTTCACTCGCGCCGGGTTGGTTTTGTACGATCCCCGTGTGGCGGCGAAGCTGCCGCGAGCCCACCTTTTTCGACCGGCCACACCATGGCAATCACCGTCAGCACCGCAGCAGAGCCTGAATCGTCAGCCACCGTCGGCGAATTCATGGACCGAAACTCGGGCCGGCTCATGGTCTTTCCGGCCGTGCTTGTTCTGCTTGCCTTTGCGATCTTTCCCCTGATCATTTCGGCCTATCTGGCGATGTCGCGATTTGCGCTGGCGCCGGGCGGCTTCAAGCTCACCTTCATCGGGCTCTACAACTTCCAGCGCCAGCTGTTCGGCGCCCAGCAGTATCATTTCCTCGGCACCTTCAAGCCGTTCGGACCGCTGGAATGGTTCCTCGCCGGTCTGTTCGTCCTTCTCGTCCTCTACTGGCTCGGGCGCTACGTGACGAGCCGCTTCTCGATTTTCGGCTTCATCGGCCGGCTTATCTCCGCCAGCCTTGCTTGCGGCATCGTCTTCGTGGTGCTCGGCACAATCGCCACCGGCGGGGTGCCCGGAACGCTGGTGACGACGCTCATCTACGTCGCGGTCGGCGTCGCCATCCAATTCGTCCTCGGCCTCATCCTGGCGCTCCTGTGCGCGCGACCGATCCGTGGCCGCAACTGGTTCAGGGTCATCTTCTTCATTCCGCTGATGGTGACGCCGGTCGGCATCGCGTACATGTTCCGCATGATGGCCGACATGCAGAAGGGACCGTTTGCGCCGGTCTCCCGCCTCTTCGGCCTCGGCGAGTGGGCGTGGTCGACCGAGCCGTGGTCGGCACGCCTCATGGTGATCCTCGGCGACACCTGGCAGTGGACGCCCTTCGTCTTCATCGTCCTGCTCGCGGCGATCGAGAACCAGCCGACCGATCAGGTCGAGGCGGCGCGGATCGACGGCGCCGGCGACTGGCAGGTCTTCCGCGACATCACCTGGCCGTCGATTGCCCCGATCGCGGCGGTCGTCGTGCTCATCAGACTGATCGAGGCGTTCAAGATCATCGACCTGCCCAACGTTCTCACCGCCGGCGGCCCCGGCCTGTCGACGGAGTCGATGACGCTGCAATCGTTCATCGCCTGGCGGACACAAGATCTCGGCGGCTCGGCGGCGGTCGGCTATCTGCTGCTCTTCGCCTCGACCATCACCTGCGTCTCGTTCTTCAACTACGTGGTCAGGCGATCGCGGAGATATCAGGCGTGAACGAGGCGAACCGGAGATCGCTGTCCCAGCGTTTGTTCGAGCCCAAGGCGCTCGGCGAGCCGCCGCTGGCGCCGAAAATCGCGACCTACGCCATCCTGATCTTCTGGACCCTGGTAGTGCTGTTTCCGCTCTATTGGGTGCTCGTCACCTCGTTCAAGGCGGAGCTCGAGGTCGACAACGGCCCGTTCTATCTGCCCTTCATCGACTTCCGCCCGACGCTCCAGGCGTGGAGCTTCATGCTTTTGCAGAACAACACGCTCGGGCCCTACCTCAACTCGATCGTCGTGGCGCTGGCGAGCACGGTGCTCTCCGTGCTCATCGGCTCGCTTGCCGCCTACGCGCTGGTCCGCATTCGCTTCCAGGCCAAGCTTGCCGCGGTCGCTTGTTTTCTCCTGCTTCTGGTCGGCGTCGTCGTCGCCGTCGCCGCGCTCCGGATTCCCTGGCAAATCGCCACGGGCGTCGCGATCGTCCTTTTCATTCTGTTCCTCGGCACCATCGGCCGGAGGTTCAGGGCGGCTCTCAGCAACAACGATATCGAGTTCTGGATCATCTCGAACCGGATCATGCCGCCGATCGTCGCGGTGCTGCCCATCTACGTCATGTTCCAGCATCTCAGGCTGCTCGACACGCAATTTGCGCTGATCGCGACCTATACGGCCGTCAACCTGCCGATCGTCGTCTGGCTCACCCGCGACTTCTTCGCCGGCGTGCCGCTCGACCTCGAGGAGAGCGCCGAGATCGACGGAGCATCGAAATTCCGCGTCTTCTTCACCATCGCGCTTCCGCTCGTTCGCTCCGGCCTGGTGGCGACCTTCATGCTGGTCCTGATCCTGGCGTGGAACGAATATCTGCTCGCCCTTTTCCTGACCAACGCCAATGCCCAGACAATGCCGGTCCTCGTCTCGGCGCAGAATACGACACGCGGTCCGCAATGGTGGTACATGTCAGTGCTCATCGTGATCATGATCGCGCCGGTCATCGTCATCGCCGCCTTTTTGCAGAAGCACATCGCTCGCGGCCTGCTCATCGGAGCGGTCAAGGGATAGGGGACCGCTCACGATGCGCGTGACGCTCAGCGATATCTACAAATCCTTCGGGGCGGTCGAGGTCGTCAAAGGCCTCAATCTGGAGATTGCCGACGGCGAGTTCATCGTCCTGCTCGGGCCTTCCGGCTGCGGCAAGACGACGGCGCTCAGGATGGTGGCGGGGCTGGAATCGGTGAGCGCCGGGCGGATCGTGATCGGCGACCGCGACGTCACCAAGGTGCTGCCGAAATACCGCGACGTGGCGATGGTCTTCCAGTCCTACGCCCTCTACCCGCACATGACCGTGGCCGAGAACATCGGCTATCCGCTGAAGCTCCGCTCGGTGCCAAGAGCCGAACGGGACGGGCAGATCCATGAAGCGGCCACCAAGGTGCACCTCGAAGATTATCTCGACCGCTATCCGCGCCAACTCTCCGGCGGCCAGCGGCAGCGCGTTGCGCTTGCCCGGGCGATCGTCCGCCGGCCGAGCCTGTTCCTGATGGACGAGCCGCTGTCGAACCTCGACGCCAAGCTTCGCGGCTATATGCGTTCCGAGCTGAAGCGCCTGCAAAACGATCTCGGCATCACCACGATCTACGTCACCCACGATCAGATCGAGGCGATGACGCTGGCCCACCGGGTCGCGGTGATGAACCGGGGCGTCGTCCAGCAGATCGCCCGGCCTCGCGAGATCTATGACGATCCGGCGAACCTCTTCGTCGCCGGGTTCATCGGCTCGCCGCCGATGAACACGATTTCCGGCGCGGTGGCGGACGGCCACTTCATCGTGCCGGAGGGCCGGGTCGCGGTCGCCAATCATTCGTCGCGGGACGGCGTGATATTGGGCTTCCGGCCGGAGGATGCCACCATCGTCGAGCCGAGCGCCGCCGATTTGCGGGCAACCGTCTTTGCCTGCGAGCTGACCGGCAACGAAACCATCGTCACCTGCCAGCTCGGTTCGGCAACGGTGATCGTTCAGATGGGCAAGGACTTCGATGTCGCCCTCGATTCGGTCGTCGGCATCAAGGTCGACGCCGGCAAGGCCTGTCTGTTCGATCCGGAGAGCGGCAGCCGGCTGCGCCAAGACGGCCGGCTCGCAAGCGCCTGACATCGCCGGCGTCGATTCAGGCGAAATCGCCGATCAGGAAGGTCGAGAGAGCGGATCGGAATTCGGCGACATACCGGGCTCGATCGGCCACCTTCGACGTGATCTCGGCGAGCCGTGCGCCTGGGATGGTGGCCGCCAGCCGCCGCGCATAGGCGAGCGGATGGACGAGGTCGTCGGCGTGGCCGATCACCAATGTCGGCACGGCGACGCGGCGCACCTCGGCTTCGTCGACCCCGGGGCCGTCGGCCGCGATGGCGGTCAGCAAGGCCGAGGTCGCTGCCGGCGCCGGACGATCGAAGAAGCCGAGCAGAGAAGCGAGATTGTCGGGCGCCTCGCGCGCCAGCTTCCCGGCGACATCAGAACGCTCAAAGGTATCGCGGGCCGCGGCCGGATCCCGGCCGCCGAGCAGCGAGCCGACAACGCCGTAGGGCCGCATGTTGTCCGGCGCCCGATCGAACAGCCATGCCGGTCGCGCCAGGATGAGACCGCTGACCAGATCCGGCCGCACGACCGCGAGCCGCAAGGCAATGGCCGCGCCCATCGAGATGCCGCCGACGACAGCCTGTTTGATCCCGAGGCTGTCGGCGAGGAAGGCGAGGTCGTCGCTGAAAGTCGGGATCGAGAGCTCGGCCGGCGGGCCCGGGTCGGATCGACCCTGGCCGCGGCATTCCAATGTGATTCGCCGACATGGCGGCTCGGCCGGAAAGACCTCGGCCACCTGCGTCGCGTCGGCGCCGAGGCCATGCTGAAACAGCACCGGTCGCCCGCTGCCGCTCTCCTCGAAGTGCAGCCTGACGTCGCCACGGCTGACAAAGGACCCGGTCACGAGGCTGCCGCCGCCGCCGCGATGGTCCGGCGCAAGAACGCCGCGACCTCGGGCGCCTCCGCGGCCTTCAGTCCGTGGGCGACCAGAGCGCCGCGAAATCCGATGCGACGGAGCTCCGACACGTAGTGCCGATAGTCGAGGACGCCGGTACCGGCGGTAGCGAAGGAGCCGTCAGGCAGACGGTCCTTGGCATGGGCCACGGCGATCCGGTCGGCCAACAGGTCGAGACCACGCGAAACGATCATGCGGACGGCGGCGGGTGTTTCGACCTCGAAGAGGTTGGCCGCGTCGAACACGACCTTCAAGCGCGGGCTGGCGATCTCGTCGATCAGCCGGCGCGCGGCGTCGGCCGACGATACGACATTGGCCCGCTCGGGCTCGATCCCGAGGTCGACGTCGGCGTTCTCGGCGATCCGAACCGCCGCCTGCATACTGGCCAGAAGGTCCCGCCACGCCTCCGGCGTTCCGTTGTCGGGATGGGCACGCCACTGGTCGTCGGGATCGCGCGTACCGGTGCAGAGCGTGACGAGCGTGGCGCCGATCGCCGGTGCGGCTTCCGCCAACACGGCGAGACGCCGGAGGCCGTCCTCGCGCACGCCGCGGTCCGGATGGATCATGTTGAAGGTGCCCGATACGGCGACAACCTCGACGCCGGTGGCCGCGGCCGCCGTCCGCACGGCGGCGGCCACCTCCCCGTCAATGGCATCCGGCAGCGGCGCCAGCCCGGAGCACGACATGTTGTATTGGGTCGCCTCGAAGCCGGCGCGCGCGACTTCGGCAAGGACGGTGAGCGGGTTGTTGCCAGGGAAGGTCTTGGCGAAGACGCCGATCTTCATCAGATCGAACCCGACACCGCAGCCAGTTCGACCGGCTTGCCGGTGCGCACCGACTGGGCGATGGCGGCCATCGCCCGGACCGAGGCTACCCCGTCCTCGACAGTGGCGCCGCTCACCGGCCTTGCATGGAGCACCGCGTCGGCGAAACCCTCGATCTGGCGGCGATAGAAGTGGCCGTCGGCGGCAAGCGGCCGGTGCCAGGTCGCGGTATCCTCGCGGAAGATGTCGACTTCGCTGGACTTGAAGTACCAGGGATTGAAGGTTTTCGCGAGGATGCTGCCGTTCTCGCCGTAGACTTGAAAGCCCTCGTGCCAGTCCATCCTGACCGCCACCGTCAAGTCGAGATGGCCGAGGGCGCCGTTCTTGAAGTCCACATCGACGAACCAGCAGCGCGCGCCGAAGCGCTCGCGCAAGCGCGCCTCCACCGCCACGATATCGCCGGCGAGGAAGCGGGCGATGTCGACCAGGTGACTGCCGTGCGCCAGCATCATATAGCGTCGGAGATCGGCCCGTGGATCTTCGGCCGGCCGCCGCGACGCCGCGCTCCTGACGATCAGCGGCTGCACCGCGTCGGTCATGGTGTAGCGATGGGTCGAGTTGCAGTACCACGCCTTGAGAGCGAGGAGGTCGCCGATCCCGCCGTCGATGAAGTCCTTGGCCGCTTCGATGCCGCCGTCATACCGCTTCATGTGGCCGACATGGAGCACGCGGCCGGAGCGGATCGCCACGTCCTTCAGCATCTCGGCTTCCTCGACCGAGGTCGCCATCGGTTTTTCGCACAATACGTGCTTGCCCGCTTCGAGCGCCGCCGTTGCCGCCTTGACGTGAAAGGCGTCCGAGGTGGCGACGATGACGGCCTCGAGCTCCGGGTCGGCCAACATGGCGTCGTAGTCGGTGAAGGTGCGGCGAGGCTGAAACATCGCCGCCACCCGGGCGAGCAGATCCTCCGCCACGTCGCAGACCGCGTAGAGCTCCACGTTTCGCGCCTTGGCGCACGCCTCGAAATGAGCCGCCTGCGCGATCTGTCCGGCGCCGAGCACGCCGACCCTCAAGAGCCGTTCTTCCTTCATGAGGCTTCGCTCCGTTTCGATCGATGGGCGGCGCTCGGCTCTCCGGCCGTTTCGAGGAAAGCGGCGATGTCTGCGCCGCGCGGCATTTCCTCCATCGCACCGGCAACCCCGGCGACCAGTGCGCCCGCCGCGCAAGCGGACCGGCCGATGCCAATAAGCGTATCCTCGTCCAGCGCCGTCAGATCGGCCGCGAGAAGCCCGGCAAGCAGCGCCGCCATGAAGGCGTCACCACAGCCGACCGTGTCGACGATCGGGACCGCGAAGCCGGCAACCTGAACATGCCGGTCGGCGGTGAAGAGGTCGGCGCCTTCCGCGCCGTTAGTGACGGCGAGGAGCTTGAGGGAAGGATGCCACAGCGCTTTCGCGCCGGCGATCCGGTCGGCCACGCCGGTGAGGATGAATAGTTCGTCCGAACTCACCTTGACGATATCGGCGTTCGCCACCGCCTCGCGGCCGGTGGCGCGCATCGCCTCGCGGTCGCGCCACATAGCCGGACGGAAATTCACGTCGGCCGACACCGGGATGCCCCTGTCTCGGGCGCAGGAAACCGCCGATCGCTGCGCCCCGGCCGACACCGGCGTGCCGAGCGAAAGCGAGCCGACATGGAGGAGCCGGCTGGCGCGCACCACGTCGAGGTCGACTTCTTCCGCCGCGTAGCTCGCGTCGGCGCAACCGTCCCGATAGAGCACGAAATCCCGCTCGCCGTCGGCGCCGGCCGAGACCACGGCGAGCGCCGTCGTTTCGGTTGCCGAACGCCTGATCGCCTCGGTGGTGACGCCCGCCCGCGCCAGCGTGTCGACCAGAAGATCGCCGAGCGATCCCGGCCCGACCTTGCTCAGCATCGCCGCCGAGAGGCCAAGCCGCGCCACGCCTGCCGCAACGTTGCCCGGCGCCCCGCCGGGCTTGGCGGCGAACAGCCGATCGGCGCTTGCCCCCGCCACCGGGACCAGATCGATGACGAGCTCGCCAAACGCCGTGACGTCAAAGCGCGCCGGGGCGTCACGCGCCGACATCACCGCCGCCGCCCGGGACATGGCCGCGGCCGGCGGCAAGCGGCATCGCCGTCCGCCCTATGACGTGAAGTTCGGATTGTCGGCAATTGTGACGCGCCTGTCGCGCTCGACCACAAGCTTCCGCATCCCGCGCTTGAGAATCTCGCCGTAGTCATGGCCGGCATCGGTGGCGCAGAACCAGGCAAAAACGAATGTCTCGTCGCCGGTGTTGATTGATCGATGCGCCCAGTCCGGCGGGATGAAGGCGCAGATGCCCGGCCGCATCTCGACGACGCGCGTTTCACCGTCGCGGGATTCGAGCAGGAGGAGACCTTCGCCGGACTGCGTGTAATACGCTTCGCCGCGGTCCGGCCGCTCGTGGAAGTGACCGCGGGTCATGTAATATTCCGCCCCGACCTTGCCCGACGACATGATGGTCGTCCCGAAGCAAAGGTCGCTTTCCGGCTTTCGGTAGTCGATCACCTCGTAGACGACGGGATCGTGATCTTCGCTGATCGCCCGCTCGAACGCCGCGCCGTCCTGGAAGAGGCCGCGAAGCTCGCTCAGCCGCTTGGCGTATCGTCCGGTCGCCGGCTCCAGCGCGCCGGTGCGCCCGTCGATCGAGACGCCTTCAGGAAACAACATCGCATCCACTCCGTTGGGGCAGGGCCGAGCTACGGTTTCGCCGGAAATTTGTCAATGCGATCGCCGGCGGGCTTAGGCAACGGCGCACCCGGCGTTCCGTCGCCATCCGGGCAGAACGGACCGGGGATGTTCATGGACGGCGCCTGCTGGATCGACCTCGTCGACGAGAAGCCTACGCCCGTCCGCCTCGGCGACGCGATCTTGTTTCCGAAGGGTATGACGGCCGTTGTCGCCGAGCAGCCCGAGCACCTCACCCCTGCGGATTTCGAGATCGATGTTGTCGAGGGCGACAAGCGCGCCCCATCGCTTGGTGATCCCGGTGAGCTTGAGGAACCTTCTGTCCTGTCCATTCGCCGCGCCGACCGGCACTACGCTCTCCTCCGTCATGGTTCGCTCCCGGTCTCGATCCCGCAGCGGGTCAGAAAATCGAGCCCGTGGACGAGAATCTCTCTCTCACTCTCGCGGTAACCGTAGACCTGCGCCTCGTATTCAACCGAGAGCGCGCCGGCGTAGCCCGCGTCCTTCAAGCCCTCGACAAGAGCGTTGAACTGAATCGTTCCCGCGCCAAGCGGCGGAAACGAAAAGTCGGGGTACCGCCCCTTTCCATCCTTCATGTGGACATGGACGATTTTGTCGGAGAGTTCGTCGACGACCCGCCGTGGATTCTCGCCCTGGACCTTGAGATGGCTCGGATCGAAGTTGATCCGGAACGGAACGCCGGGCAGGTCGGCAATGAGGCGGTGATAGTCGTCGACCGCGTGAAACAAATGACCGGCGATCGCCTCGATCGCCAATGTGAGCCCGGATGCGGTGGCATACTCGGTCGTTTGCCGGACGGCCTCGGCGAACCAGCGCCAGCCGTCGTCCCGGGTCCCGTCCTTGGCCTGCGGCCCCGACAGAATGTGAACGAGGGGGGCGCCGACGTCGACGGCGAGGTCGGTACAACCATTCACGAAGGCGACGGCGCCGCTCCGCGCCGCCTCGTCGGCCGAGACCATCTCGATATGCGCGCCGACCGCCGCGATTTTGAGGCCGCGCCGCCGGCAGGCATCGACGATGGCGCGGCGGTCCTC
Organism: uncultured Alphaproteobacteria bacterium; assembly: GCA_963759235.1. Taxonomy (GTDB): domain Bacteria; phylum Pseudomonadota; class Alphaproteobacteria; order Rhizobiales; family Kaistiaceae; genus Bauldia. Next base: position 461,487 of record CAVWYO010000007.1, read on the forward strand.
GGTCGAGGTTTCCGGCGTCACGTGAGGCGGCGCCCATGGCAGCGTCTCGGCGTTGAGCTCGATGCCGGCATATCCCGCGTCGGCAACGCGTTCGATAGCCTCGCCGATGGTCAGCTTCGGCAACCCAACGCTGTGGAAGCACGCATACATGCGCAATCCTCAACTGTAGCTGGGGAGGATGAACGGCGCGTCGGCGCGCAGCGGCAGGTCGATCCATCCTCCCGACTCGAGGGAAAGGTAAGCGGCCTGCACGACTTCCTGCGCCCTGAGCCCGTCATTGCCCGAGACCACCGCCGGGCGCCCTGCCCGGATCGCGTCGCAGAAGCTCTTGAGCTGCGCCTCGTAGGGGCTGCGCCGGGCCGGCTTCACGGTGATCCAGCCCCCGTCGAACGACTTCCACCAAGCGTCGGGATAGTGTGCCTCGCGGAGCACCTCGGGCAGATCTTTGGCGGATTTCTCCGTATAGACGGCGAGCGGCGCCGCGTTGAACGGATTCAGCGTCTCGCTGGCAATGTGAATCGTCCCCTCGGTACCGTAGAGGTCGGTGCCGTCACCGATCGCGGGCGAATACCGGTTCCCCGACAGGCAGCCGCGCGTCCCGCTGGCGAAGCGGGCGAGAAGCCAGACATTGTCGTCGACTTTCTCCTCCATCTGGCTGTGCGCGAGCTCGGCGAACACGCTGGCGAAGTCGCCGACGAGGTAGCGCGCCAGGTCGATGCGGTGAATGGTGAGGTCGATAATGGTCGCGCCGCCGGATTGGGCGAGGTCGTAGCGATAGCGGGTTGCCGCCGGATAGGCGGTGGATTTCTCCGAATAGATCGATCGCATCTGGTGGACCTTGCCGATAAATCCGGCGTCGACAAGGCCCTTTGCGATCTGCACCTGGCTCCAGAAGCGCTGATTGAAGCCGACCTGCAGGACGGTGCCGGCTTGCTCGCAGGCCTCGATCATTCGCCGACAATCGGCCACGTCGATCGCCAGCGGCTTTTCACAAAAGACATGCTTGCCGTGCGCCGCGGCGGCGACGACACCGTCAGCATGGAAGCGATTGGGCGTGGCGACGACCACGGCGTCGACGCCGCCCTTGTCGAGCATGGCTTCCAGATCGTCGAACGCCCTGCCCCCGAAGTCGGCAGCAATCGCCTTGGCGCGCTCGGAATCGGGATCGAAGACGGCCGCAAGCTCCGCGTCCCTCGACTTCGAGATCACCGGGCCATGACTGAGGCGCATGATGGCACCCGCCCCGATCAGGCCGATGCGGATTGGACGTTTCCCCTGTTCCGGCATTTTGTTCTAATCCCGTCGACTGCGTTTCGCTGTTGGCTATTTGATGATCTTCAGCTTGCCGCGCCTTATGGAAATCATCACGACAAAAATCAAAACCGCCCCGGCCGGAACGATCTGAACGTATGATGATATGCACCGCATGATGCCGGCTCGCAGCGTTCTTAGCCCAGCAACGCCGCGCTCGCGACCCGCACCTTCATAATAGCGTCATGAAAACTCGACATCGCGTCGGTGGTCAGCTTTCGGCGGGGGCGCCGTGGTCAGAAATCGTTACGACGTCGCCGTTGTCGGGGCCGGTATCTGTGGCCTCGCCCATGCGCTCGCGGCCGTGCGCCGCGGCAAGAACGTCGTGGTCATCGATCGCGACGCCGAGGCCAACGGCGCATCGATCCGCAACTTCGGCTTCGTCACGGTCACCGGCCAGCAGCGCGGCGAGGGCTGGCGTCGCGCGATGCGCTCCCGCGATGTCTGGGCCGAAGTCGCCGAGGCGGCCGGCATCGAGATCGTCCATCGCGGACTGGTGGTCGCCGCCCGCCGCCCGGAAGCGCGCGCCGTCATCGAGGCTTTCGCCGAGACCGAGATGGCCGAGGGCTGCGAGGTCCTGGAGCCAGCACACGCGAAAGAGCGCTTCCCGGCTTTGAGAGAGGTCGCTGCGACGCTCTACAGCCCCCACGAGATCCGGGTGGAGTCGCGAACCGCGATCCCGCGGCTCGCCGCCTGGCTGTGGGAAGCGCATGGCGTGACGTTTCTGCGCGGCGTGTCCGTCTATTCGGTGGAGCCGGCGGGCCGGTCTCTTGATCGGCCGAAAGGCGCCGAATCCGGTGCTATCCGGAAGGATAGCGGTCGCCGTCGGGAGCGTTCGACCAGCTTTGCATCGTCTGGCCGCCGTCGATCAGCCAGCCGACGCCGGTGACGTGGGCCGCATCGCTTGAGGCCAGGAAGGCAACCACGGCTGCGACGTCCTTTGGTTGCCCAATCCGCCTGAGCGGGATGCGATTGGCGAAGCGCTCGGTGCTCGACCGATAGCTCTCCTCATCCTCGGAGGGGACGCCGAGGTGGGTTTCGATGACGCCGGGGCAGACCGCGTTGACCCTTATCCCGTAGCGCGCCACGTCGAGCGCGGCAATCCGTGTCAGCCCGAGGACAGCGTGCTTGGTGGCGGCGTATCCAGCGGCACCCGACAAGACATCGAAGCCGGCCATCGACGACGACATGTTGACGATCGCTCCGGCGACCTTGGCGTCGATCATCGCCTTCAGAGCTTCGCGCTGGATCAGGAATATCCCGCGAAGATTGATCCGGACGATCTCGTCCCAGTCGGCGACGGCGAGTTCGTAGACCGGCGCGACCGTCCCGGCGATGCCGGCATTGTTGAAGACGATGTCGAGCCGGCCGAAGCGCTTCGTCGTCTCCTGCACGGCGCGTCCGGCGTCGGCCTCTGAGCCTGCGTCGGCGACGATCCCCAGCGCCTCCGCGCCGCCGCCTTCGAGTTCGGCGACCACACTGGCGGTGCGGTCGGGATCGAGGTCGACGACCGCGATCCTTGCGCCTTCGGCGGCGAACCGCCGCGCCGCCGTGCTGCCGATCGCGCCGGCGCCACCGGTGATGAGGACCGTCTTGCCGCTGAACCGTCCGCCGCTCATGTCGCTCCTCCCGCCGGCACTTCGTACGATCGCCACGAATGACGCGGCGCGAGGCCCAGCGCCTCACGTGCCTCGCCGAGGTCAAAGACGCAATCGGTTCCTGCGATCGGCCGCCGCGCCTCGGTCGCCGGGTAGGCGGCTGCGATCAGCTCCGCAGTCGGCGCCTCCATGAAGGTGTCGGCGGCACTCACATAAAGGCGACGATGCCCTTCGATCGGTGCCGCAAGCGCGGCGCGGAAGGCTTCTCCAGCATCGCGACCGTCGATGTAGCTCCAGAGACTCTGCGCCGCCCGGTCCGGATCGCTACGGATCGGCTCCACCTGCCGGTAGAAGGTCTCGGCCGTCTGGATCCAGGGTATGCGCAAGCTGACCGCGACCATCCGGCTCCGGCGGACGCCGGCGGCGACGATCTCCTCGCCGAGCCATTTCGACAGCGCGTAGGCGTCCTGCGGCGCGGTCGGATGGGCCGTATCGAGCGGCAGGTATTGAGGCGCCAGCGGCCTGACATTGAAGGGATAGCCCGTGACGCTGAATGACGAAGCGTAGACCAGCCGCGGGATGCCGGCGAGCACGGCAGCCTCGACCACGTTGTAGGCCGCGGCGACATTGGTCGCAAAGACATCGCTCGCCGTGCGGCCTGTCGGCCGAGGAATGGCGGCGGCATGGATCACCGCTTCCGCGTCCCTGACGATCTCGACCGCGCTGCCGAGATCGGTGAGGTCAGCCGTGATATGGCGCGACGGAGCGACGCCTCGCGGCGGCGCCGTGTCCACGCCGGTGATGTCGTAGCCCGCCTCGACCAGCGCGGCGACGATATGGCGGCCGAGCAGTCCGCTGGAGCCGGTGACGATGACGGTCATTCGTTCGCCTCTCCGGACTTGGGCGGCGTGGCCTCGATGATATCGCTAGCGAGGTCGAGATCGGCGAGACCGTCTGCGAGCCGCGTGCGCGGCGGTCGGCCGTTGCCAATGCAGTCGGCGAATGCGCAGCCCAGCACCGCCAGGTCGTGGCTGCCGAGCATGAGAAGCGTCAGGTAGAGCCCGCCATGGCCGCGTGATCCGAAATTCGTTGATGGTCATACAATCTTGCGACCGCTTCCGAGGCGTTGTCAATCGTCTCTCCTGCCGAAGATCGCGGCAGCGGCTGTCGATCTCGGCAACACATGATGGGCTGTGGCGGATTGACAGGTTCCGCGAACTGCGCGCAAGATTGTATGACCATCAACGATCTTTGGCGCCTGCCGGAGCGAAGAATCGAAGCGATGGCGGGCGACGGTTTGATGGGCAGTCCGTTCACGGGTCTCGTTTCACAACGCTGCGGGAGTTCAATCATCATGCTCAGGATCAAGAGCCGTTTTGCCGCCTTGTGCGGTGCATCGCTTCTCATGGCGGGAACTGCATTGGCCGCCGACGTCAAGGTGGCCGCGATCTCCGGCTACTTCGCGCAAGGGTTCGGCCAGTCGATCGTTGCCGGGCTCGACAAGGCCAAGAAGGACTTCGGCGTCGACGTCAAGCTGATCGACACCGGCAATCGCTCTCTCGACTACGAGCAGCAGTTCGACAACGTCGCCAAGGACGGACAGTACGACCTAATCTTCGTCATGGGCTGGGAGTTGGTCGACGCGTTGACCAAGACCGCCGAGGCCTATCCCAATCAGCGCTTCGTCTTCATCGACGGTGTGCTCGACAGCGACAAGATCGTCTATGCCGACTTCTCGGAGGAGCAGGGCTCGTTCGTGGCCGGCGCATTTGCCAGCCTCATGGCGGAGCAGGGCGGCGCCATCAAGGGCTTCGGCGACAGCAAGTCGATCGGCTTCGTCGGCGGCCGTGACATTCCGGTGATCCGCAACTTCCTGGGCGGCTACACCCAGGGCGCCAAGGCGGCCGCGCCCGACGTCAACATCGACTCGGTCTTCGCCGGCACCTTCGACGATCCGGCCAAGGGCAGTGAGCTCACCATGGCGCTCTATGGCCAGGGCGATGACATCGTCTTCAACGTGGCCGGTCCCACCGGCGAGGGTGTGATCCAGGCGAGCGCCGGGGCGGACAAATATTCGATCGGTGTCGACGTCGACCAGTGCGACGAGGCCCCCGGCCACGTCATGGCCAGCATGCTCAAGCGCGGCGACATCGCCGTCTATTCGCTGATCAAGGACGAGGTGGAGGGACGCAAGGTGATGCCCGGCACCCACACCTTCGATCTCAAGTCGGGTGGCGTCGAGCTCAAGATGTGCCCGCAGACGGCCGACCTGGTGCCGCCGGACGTTACCGCCAAGGTCGATGAATTGCGCAAGGCGGTGATCAACGGCGACATCACCGTCACCTCGAACGAGTAGACCCCTCCGCCAACGGGCGTCCGGCAACCTGCCGGACGCCCGCTGGCGCGGTCTTGCGGGCAAGCGGAGCGCACCGTGGACTATGCGGTCGAGCTGAGAGGCGTGACCAAGCGCTTCGGGTCATTCGTCGCCAACGATCGGATAGACCTGGCCGTCAAGCCCGGCGGCGTCCACGCCATCGTCGGCGAGAACGGCGCCGGCAAGACCACTTTGATGAACATCCTGTTCGGCCTGCTCCAGCCCGACGAGGGCGAGATCCTGATCGACGGCAAGCCGATCGTGGTTGCCACTCCCCGGGTTGCCATCGCCGCCGGCCTCGGCATGGTCCACCAGCATTTCAAGCTGGTGCCGTCCCTGACAGTCGCCGAAAACGTCTTTCTCGGCATGGAAATCCGGCGCGGTGGCGTCATCGACCATCGCGCCCAGATCGAGGCGACCGGGCGCCTGTCGCGCGAGTTCGGCCTGCGGGTCGGACCGACCGAGCGGGTCGGCCTGCTTTCGGTAGGGATCGAGCAGCGCATCGAGATCCTCAAGGTTCTCGCCCGCGGCGCCCGCATCATCATCCTCGACGAGCCGACCGCGGTGCTCACCCCCCAGGAGAGCCGCGAGCTGTTCCAGACCCTGCGGGGCTTCGTCGCGCAGGGGATGACCGTCATCTTCATCACCCATCATCTCGAGGAGGTGGTCGAGGTTTCCGACACGGTGACGGTTCTGCGCCTCGGCCGCGAGGTCGCCACCCGGCCGACGAGCGAGCTTTCCAAGGCGGAACTGGTCCAGATGATGGTCGGCCGCTCGGTCAGCTTCGATCGGCGCCCGCGACAGCCGGTGACCGGCGACACCGTGCTCTCGGTCGAGCATCTCTGGAGCCGCGACGACCGCGGCCTGTCGGCCCTCCGCGGCGTTTCGTTCGATGTGCGGGCAGGGGAGGTGGTCGGCGTCGCCGGCGTCGCCGGCAACGGCCAGACGGAGCTCGCCGAAGTCCTTTCCGGCCTCCGGCCGCCGACCCACGGCAGCTTTCGCCTGCGCGGCGAGGATCTGACCGGCGCGTCGCCGCGACGCATCCGGCGCGCCGGGGTGGCCCATGTGCCGGGTGACCGGCTGGTCCGCGGTGTCGACCGCCAGTCGACGATCGCGGCGAACGTTCTGATGGGCCGCCAGGATGGACCGCCGTGGTCGCGCCGCGGGTTGATCAACTGGCCGGTCGTCCGCCAGCGCACCGCCGAGCTGATGGAACGCTTCGACGTGCGCGCCCCCGGCCCGGAATCCCTCGTCAAGAGCCTCTCCGGCGGCAACATGCAAAAGGTCGTGCTCGCCCGCGAGTTTTCGCACGACGCACCCTTCCTGCTCGTCGATCAGCCGACCCGCGGCGTCGATATCGGCGCCACCGAGTCCATCCACAACGAGATCATGCGCCAGAGGGCCGATGGCCGAGCCATCCTGCTCATCTCGGTCCAGCTTGACGAACTCATCGCCCTTGCCGACCGTATCCTCGTCATGTTCAACGGCCGCATCATGGGCGAGCTTCCCGGCGAGGGCGTCAGCGAGGAGGCGCTTGGCCTCTTGATGGCCGGCGTCGCTCCCGGCAACGAAGCGGCGGCGGCATGAGCGACCGGCTTCGCTCGCTGCTCGGGCAGGGGTTCGCGATTGTCCTTGCCATCGTCCTCGGTTCGATCATCATCGTCATCGTCGGCGAGAGTCCCGTGCGCGTCTTCTCGACGCTGATGGAAGGCGCCTTCGGCAACGCCGAGGCGATTGCCGGCACTCTCCTCCAGACGACGCCCATTCTCGTCTGCGGCGTCGCCGCTTGCATCTCCTTCCGCGCCGGCCTGTTCAACATCGGCATCGAGGGACAGCTTTTTCTGGGCGGCTTTGCCGCGGTGCTGGTCGGCCTTTATCTGCCGCTGCCGCCCTTCTTCCACGTCCTTGCCGGCCTCGTCGCCGCGATGCTGGCAGGGCTTGCCTGGGTTGCCATTCCCGCCTTCTTCCGCGCCCGCTACAACGCCAACGAAGTGGTCTCGACGATCCTGTCCAACTACGTCGCTGTCCTCTTCACCTCCTACCTCACCATCTTCGTCTTCAAGCGGCCCGGCGGATGGTCGGAGACGCCGCCGATCCTGCCTTCGGCCGAACTGCCGCAGCTCTTCACCTTCTCGCGTCTGAACTGGGGTCTGATCATCGGACTGGTGCTTGCCGTCGCCGCGCAGCTTTACTTCCGCTACGCGCGTCACGGCTACACGGTGACCGTCATGGGGCAGAACGCGAAGTTCGCCGAATATGGCGGTGTCAACATCCGCCGGCACATCCTGGTCGTTCTGCTTGCCTCCGGGGCGGTCGGCGGCCTTGCCGGAGGCATCGAGGCGCTCGGCGTCCATCATCGCTTCATGGAAGGGTTTGCACCTGGCTTCGGTTTCGACGGGGTGATCGCGGCTCTGCTCGCCAACGGCAGTCCGGTCGGCACGATCGGCACGTCACTTTTCTTCGGGGCGCTCAGGAGCGGTTCGCTTCTCCTCGAGGTCGATACCAGCGCATCGCGCGAGATCATCACCGTCATTCAGGCGCTGATCATCCTCTGCGTTTCTGCCCAGTTCCTGATGCGCCGGCGCGGCGACAGCACTGCCGGGGAGCGCCGATGGAAGTTCTAGACCGCCTCTTCAACATCGCGCTGATCGTTGCGACCATTCGCACTACCGCGCCGATTCTCCTGGTCGCGCTCGGCGGCTCGTTCACCACCAAGGCCGGCATCTTCAATATCGGTCTGGAGGGTCAGATGCTGGTCGGCGCCTTCTTCGCGGTCATCGGCTCGATCTTCACCGGCTCTGCCTGGCTCGGCATTCTCTGCGGTGTCGCCGCGGCGGTGGTCTTCGCCCTCATCTTCGTCGTGCTGGTCGTCACCTTCCGTGCCAACGAGGTGGTGGTCGGGCTCGCCCTCAACATCCTCGCCGGCGGCATGACCATCTCGCTGATGAAGGCGATCTTCGGCACCCGCGGCTCCATCGTCGGCCACGGCATCGTCGGACTGAAGCCGGTGCGCATCCCCGGCGCCAGCGACCTCGGCCCATTCGGGCAGCTCGTCTCGGGATACACGCCGCTCGTCTATGTCGCCTTCGCGATGGTCCCGATCCTCATCCTGTTCTACCAGCGCACCCGCCTCGGCCTGCATATCCGCGTGGTCGGTGAGAAACCGGAAGCAGCCGAAGCCCAGGGGCTGTCGATCACCCGCATCCGCTACATCGCCTCGCTCTTATGCGGGGTGCTCGCCGGGCTTGCCGGGGCGCATCTGTCGCTCGGCTACATCACCATGTTCACCGAGAACATGTCGTCGGGCCGCGGCTTCATGGCGGTAGCGATCCTGATCTTCTCCAACGGCGATCCGCTCAAGGTGCTGGCCGGATGCCTGCTCTTCGGCTTCTCCGACGCGCTCGCCCTCAGATTGCAGACGTTTGGCTTCCCGTCCTATCTGGTGCTGACCGTTCCCTACCTCGTTGCTCTCGCCGCCCTCTTCGGCCTCGCCTACCGGTCGCGGCCGCGCATCGTCAAGGAGACGATGGAATCGATGAAACGCCTTCTGCGCGTTGATCCCCACGGCCCCGTGGCACCGCCCGGCGAGCAAACGGTGACCGGCATGACCCCGGGGCCTCGAACCGGCGGGAGCGGCTGAATGGAGCGCATCATCCTCGACGTCGACTCGGCCGGCGACGACATTCTCGCCGTGCTGTTCGCCGCTGCGGCGCCGGGCATCAAGCTCGAGGGAGTGACGACGGTCACCGGCGCGGCCGGCCCCATCGAGCAGGTGACCAACGTCGTCCTCAACACCTTGAGCCTCGCCGGTCGCGACGACATCCCGGTTGCCGCGGGCGCCTGGCGGCCGATCGTCGGCAACGCCAAGGCCGACATGGAAGCGCCGGTCAATGTCGAGAAACAGCTGATCGCCCGCTACGGCGAGCGGCTGAAGACCTTCAACCCCAAGGCGCCCGAGCCACGGCGGCCGCCCGACAAGCGCCACGCCGTCGACTTCATGCTGGAGACGGTGCTCGGCTCGCTTGGCGAGATCACCGTTGTCGCCACCGGCCCGATGACCAACCTGGCGCTCGCCATCCTCCAGGAGCCGGGTTTCGCCGCAGCGGTGAAGCGGTTCCTGCTGCTCGGCGGCTGTTTCGTCACGCCGGGCAACATGACGCCGGTCACCGAGTACAACATCTGGGCCGATCCGGAGGCGGCCCGCATCGTCCTCAACGCCGGCGTCGAGACCGTGCTGGTGCCCCTCGATGTCTGCGAGGACAACCGCGCCGCCACCGGCATGATGACCCGCGATGATCTCTACGATCTCGACGAGGCAGCGACCGATAATCCCGTCGCCCGGATGATCATCGAGGTGTTCCCGATCTACATCGACATCTGGCGGGAGTTCTTCGCCCTGATGGGCTTCCCGATGGACGACGTCATCACCGTGTCGCTCGCCATCGATCCCACCATCTGCGCCATGACGGAATCGCGCTTCGTCGACGTGGTGCTTGACGGCCGCCTCGCCCGGGGCCAGACGGTCGCCTATCACGGCCGCCAGATCCTGCCGGGCGGCGGGCCGGCGACGACCCGCATCTGCACCGGCATCGACGGGCGGCGCTTCATGCGGCTCTTCAAGGACGCCATCGCCCGTTACGAGCGCGGGGGCGGGGAAGTGTGACGATGGCCGGCGAACCCATCCTCTACGACTGCGATCCCGGCCATGACGACGCCATCGCTCTCGTCATGGCGCACCGCTCGCCGGCGGTCGACCTTCTCGGCGTCACCACCACCTGCGGCAACGCTCCGGTCGACAGGACGACGGCGAACTGTCTGCGCATCCTCGAGTTCATCGGCGCGGGGGCCGTGCCGGTGGCCAAGGGCTGCTACCGCCCTCTCGCCCGGCCCTTGGTGCTCGGCACCGCCGACGGACCGAGCGGCCTCGAAGGATCGCCCTATCTGCCGCAGGCGACCAAGGCGCTCGAGCCGATGCACGCCGTCGACTTCCTCGCCGCCCGGCTCGCCGCCGCGCCGGAGCCGATCCGCGTCGTCGCCACCGGCCCGCTCTCCAATATCGGCCTCCTCGTCCTCAAGCACCGCGCGGCGTTGCCGAAGATCCGCGAGCTGATCTGGATGGGCGGCGTCTTCTACCGCAAGAGCGAGTTCATCACCCCGACCGAGTTCAACGCCTTCTGCGACCCCGAGGCGCTCCGCATCGTGCTCGCCAGCGGCGTGCCGATGAAGATGGTCGGCCTCGACGTCACCATGCAGGTGCTGGTCGAGGCGCCGCAGTTCGAGGAGCTCGGCAAGATCGACACGCCGCTCGGGCGGCTGGTGGTCGACTGGCTCAAGTTCTACGAGAAGCTTCACCGCAACAGCATGGGCGTCGGCGGCGCGCTGCACGATCCCTTGGCTCTCGCCCTCGTCATCGATCCGACGCTGGTGCGCTTTCGCCCCGCCCATATCGGCGTCGACCTCTCCGGCACCTTCGCCTTCGGCGCCACCGTCGCCGACTTCTGGAACGAGCGCGGCGAGGCGCCGAACGCCGAGATCGCCAATGAGGTCGATACCGACCGTTTCTTCGACCTTCTCTATGATCTACTCCGCGACTGAGCGAGCAGAGGAGCAACCTGCCATGGCCGTCGATGTCTTCTCAGCCCACAAGAGCGACAGCGAAGTCCGCCTCGATCCAAAAAGGACGGCGGTCCTCGTCATCGACATGATCAATGATTTCTGCAAGCCGGGCGGCCGCATGGTGTTGCCCGGCTACGAGACCCTCGTCCCCTATCAGCTCGCGGTGATCGAGGCGGCACGCCAAGCCGGCGTGCCGGTCATCTGGATCCGCGACAGCCACCGCCGCAATCTCCGCCGCGACCGCGAGATGCTGAAGCGCACGCCGCACGCCGAGGAAGGCAGCTGGGGCACCGAGGTGATCGAGGATCTCGGCGCTCCTCCGGACGAGTTCGTGGTGCTCAAGCCCCGCTACTCAGCGTTCTTCCAGACTGACCTCGATCTCATCCTCAAGGACATGACGGTCGATCAGCTGGTTATCTTCGGCGTGGTCACCAACATTTGCGTCCGGTCGACAGTTCACGACGGCTTCTTTCTCGGCTACGAGATCGTCGTGCCACGGGACTGTTGCGCCGCAACCGGACCGCGCGAGCAGGAAAGCAGCCTGTACGACATCGCGACCCATTTCGGCATCGTCAGCGACGCTGACGGGGTCGTGGCAGCGCTGTCGTCTGGCCGTGTCATCGAGAACATGGAGATCGCGGCGTAGGAGCCGGGTGGAGCTGGGGCGAGGGCGAATGCTGACGGCAGCGAAGAAGAGACGCGTGGCGGGAGACAAGGAGGAGGCGGTCGAGGCCGGCTCGCTCGGCCTCAAGGAGGTGAAACGCGGGTTCACGGCATCGGGCTACGATCTTCTGACCCATCCTGCCCACGTCATCCGTCGTGCACACCAGCGCGCCACCATGTGCTTCCAGGAAGTGGTCAGCGAGCAGAACCTGACGCCGACCCAGATGGCCGCCCTGGCGACGATCATGAAACATGGCGAATTGTCCCAGAACCTCTTGGGGCGGCTCACCGCCATGGACCCCTCGACGATCAGCATCGTCGTCCGCAAGCTCCTGAAACTCGGTCTGGTGGTGCGCTCCAACGCTGCCCACGATCAGCGCCTGACGATCATCCGCCTCACCAACAAGGGCGTCCGCTACACGCTTCCTCTGCTTGCCCAGAGCGTCGAGGTCGGCCGACGGGTGTTGGCGCCTCTCACGCCTGTGGAGCAGCGGGTTTTCATGGAGCTGCTCAACAAGGTCGCAGCGACCCCGGCGCTGGAGCCGGAGATCGACGACTAGTTGGTCCGATTCCGATATTTGCCACCCACTGCGGCACCCGCCCGAGCAAATGTCGGAATCATAAGGACCACCAGCAAGTATATGATGCTAGCGGAGCTTTCCAATTTGACACTTGAGCAAGAGCATGGTCCCAGCCGCGACTTAAATGTCAAATTCGCTCCACTAGCCACACCCCGCGGCTTCTCCTTCCGGCCGCGATCAACCGGAGACTGACACGATGGCTTATGACGCGCCCCAGACCGAGTCATCCGGCAAGCTCGTGATCCGCAACATTGGATTGCTTTTGTCGGGCGACCTCGCCAATCCGATCCTCGATGCCGATACCGTGGTGGCGGTCGACGGCCGCATCGCCGCAATCGGTCGCGAGAAGGACGTCGACACCGACGATGCCGCCACCGTCGTCGATGCCAACGGTGTGGCGCTGACGCCGGGCCTGATCGACAGCCACATGCACCCGGTCGCCGGCGACTGGACGCCGCGCCAGAACCAGATCGGTTGGATCGACTCCTGCCTCCACGGTGGTGTGACGACGATGATCTCGGCCGGGGAAGTGCACACGCCGGGCAGGCCACGGGATATCGTCGGCCTCAAGGCGCTCGCTATCGCCGCGCAGCGCACTTTTTCGGCCTTCCGTCCCTCCGGAGTGAAGGTCCACGCCGGCGCGCCGGTGATCGAGCACGGCATGGTCGAGGAGGACTTTCGCGATCTTGCCCAGTCCGGGGTCAAGCTCCTCGGCGAGGTCGGGCTCGGCTCGGTGAAGGACGGCGACACCGCCAGACGGATGGTGGCCTGGGCGCGGAAATACGGCATCCAGAGCACCATTCACACCGGTGGCCCGTCGATCCCCGGCTCCGGACTCATCGACAAGGACGTGGTGCTCGCGGCCGACACCGACGTGATCGGCCACGTCAACGGCGGACACACCGCGCTACCCAACGATCAGATCACCTGCCTCTGCGAACAGTGCCGCCGCGGGCTGGAGATCGTCCACAACGGCAATGAGCGTGCCGCGCTGCACACGCTGAGGACGGCAAAGGAGATGGGCCAGCTCGACCGTCTCCTGCTTGGTACCGATGCGCCGGCAGGATCCGGCGTTCAGCCGCTCGGCATCATCCGCACCATCGCCTTTCTGTCCGCCCTCGGCGATATACCGGCGGAGATCGCCTTCTGCTTCGCCACCGGCAACACGGCGCGGATCCGCGACCTCGACTGCGGACTGATCGAAGTGGGGCGCTCGGCCGATTTCATTCTGATCGACACGGCGCAGCATTCCGCCGGCGGCTCGCTTCTCGAAAGCATCAGTCTCGGCGACCTGCCGGGCATCGGCATGGCGATCATCGACGGCGTCATCCGCACCGCCCGGTCGCGCAACACCCCGCCGGCGACCCGCTTTCCGGCCGTCACCCGACAGCCGCAGATGGTCAGCTGAGGCCGTCCTCGCCGACGACGTCTTCCTTCTTCAACCCGCCGACGCGCGGGTGGGGCCGGCCGGAATCGGTCACGGCGATCGCCACCATGATCTCGTTCGCCCGCGGCGCGTCGGCTATCCGCACTTCCATCCCGTCGAAGTGGCTGCGGACCTTGGCCGCATCCTTGTGGCCGAGCGGGATGTCGAGGGCGACGCCGGGACCGCCGCGCTTCTTGGAGGAGGGAATCAGGGCGGCCCCCTTGCCGAGCACCTTGCGGAAGGGGGCGCCGAGCTTCGGATGGAGGATGGCGGCCGCGTGCTCGAGCTCGCCGTCGGCGCCGACCGCCGCGGCCTTGCCAAAGCTCTCGACGGTCGGGCCAGGGACGCCGAGAGCATGAACCGCGCGGTCGGCAAGCAATCCACCGAGTTCCTCGCCGACGTCCATCAGTTCGGACAGGTCTTCGACGAACGCGCCGGCGAACGGGTTGTCGATGACGGCGACGGCGGCGGCACGCCGCGTCGGCGGATCGACCGGCCGTTCGCCCTCGATCCGCGTCTCCTCGACGACCGTCGAGATCTTGCGGATCCGCGCCTTCATCTGAGGCCGTCCTCGCCCTTGATATCGGCTGCCGCCAGCCCGCCGACCCGGGCGTGCACCCGCGGGCCCGTCGTCATCGCCAGCGCCAGCACCATTTCGCCGGACCGTGGCGCGTCGACCACCCCGACCTCGAACGCGTCGAAATGGCTGCGGACATAGGAGGCGTTGATGTGGGTGATCGGCACGTCGAGCCGCGTGCCGAGTCCGCCGACCTTCTTGGCGGAGGGCACGATCGCCTTGGCCCCGCCGAGGAGCTCGCGCATCGCGTAGCCGCCGGGCATATGCCACAGCGCCGCGTGCTCCAGCTCGCCGCCTTCGCCGACGATGGCGCCCTTGCCGTATCCCTCTATCTCCTTCGGATCGCCTCCGAGCGCCTTGATCAGCCGTCCGGCCATGTCGAGGCCGAGCGGTTTCAAAGTATCCATGAAGCCAACGATGTCCTCGACGTATCGCCCGGCGAAGGGGTTGACGATCACGGCCACGATCGCCCCGCGCTTGTGCGGCTCTGCCGCGGGCGGTCCGCCTTCGTGAAAGATCTCGTCCACTTGTGTGACGAACTTGCGCACCACTACGTCGGCCACGGCACCCCCTCACGACGCGAAGCCCCGCAGAATCTCGACCGCCGGGAGCAGATTGTTAGACCATCAACAATCGCATCTCCCGCCCGGATGTCAACTGCGGACCGGCGGGCCGATCACGATCACCGAGACGGGTGACTGAACCGATCCTCCGGGAAGCGCCAATCGACCTAGGTAGAGTTTGATGGCTCGCTTCGGGCGCTCTGTTCTTCTGTCATTGCAGCCAGGCACCGATCATCACCAAGCCGACGCAGATCGTGGCGGCGAGGGAAGCGATCCTCCGCATGCGGCCGGTCCCGGGTGTGTGGAGCTTGTAGTAGGCGTCCTCCCAGGCCTCGGTCGCGGGGCGAAGACGGCCGTCTCGGCCTTCGCGGAAGAAATTCAGGTTGGTGCCGAAATAGAGCGCGTCCATCTTGTGTCTCCTGAGCCGGATCGTTGCGTCATTTCGATCAGGTAGCTGCGGCAGAGTTTGAGCACGGCCAGGCGCGGGGTCTTGAAGCCGTGCCGAAATGTTGCCGAAAAGTCCCGAAACGGCGGCTATATTCGCGGCATGTCAGGGGCACCCATCACCTTCGGTCCATTTCGGCTCAATCCCGACAACGGAACGCTCTTCCGCGACGGAGAGCTGGTCGCCATCGGACAGCGCGGCGCCCTGCTTCTGGGCGCCTTGCTGCGCAACCCCGACGAGGTGCGGACCAAGGCCGAGCTGATGGATGCGGCGTGGCCGGGTATGGCAGTAGAGGAGAGCAACCTCTCGGTCCAGATCGCCTCGCTGCGCAAGTTGCTTGGACCCTCGCCGGACGGCGGCGAGTGGATCGTCACGGTCCCGCGGATCGGCTATCGCCTGGTCGGTGAGAAACCGGCAACGACCGCGCCCGCTCAACGCTCCGATCCCGTCATTCCCTCGTTGGCGGTGCTGCCGTTCCAGAATCTGAGCGCCGACGCCGAGCAGGATTACTTCGCCGACGGCGTCGTCGAGGACATCATCACCGCGCTCAGCCGGTTCAAATCCTTCGCGGTCGTCGCCCGCAATTCTTCCTTCGTCTACAAGGGCCGCGCCGTCGACGTGCGCGAGGTCGCCAGGGACCTCGGCGTCCGTTATGTGCTCGAGGGCAGCGTCAGGCGAGCGGGGAATCGTCTGCGCATCGGAGCGCAGCTGGTCGACGGGTTGTCCGCCGCTCATATCTGGGCGCAGAATTTCGACGGCGGGCTCGACGAGGTGTTCGACTTCCAGGATCGGATTACCGAACACGTCGCGACGGTGATCGAGCCGCAAATCCAGCGGGCAGAGATCACGCGCTCTCGCCAGGAGCGGCCGGGAAGCATAGCCGCCTACGACCTTTATCTGCGAGCGCTGCCCAGGCTCTATTCGATGACGGCGGAGGGCTATGCAGACGCCTACGGTCTGCTGACCGAGGCGCTGACCCTGGAGCCGGATAACGCTCTACTCCTCGCCTACGCAGCCGAGGCGCTGCACCACCGGTCGACGATGGGCTGGGCGCCCATCGGCCCAGACGACATACCGACATGCGCCGAGCTGGCGCGCCGCGGTCTTCAGCATGCCGGGGACGACGCACTGGCGATGGGGTTCTGCGGCAACGCCCTGCTGCAAACCGTCAAGGAATACGATTGGGGAATGGCTGTCATCCAGTCGGCGGTGGAGATCAATCCCAACAATGCGATGGTCACCATATTCGCCGGCATCGCCCATTTGCATTGTGGCAGCATCGAGCAGGGCCTTGCCCATTTCCACCGGGCGATCCGGCTGAGCCCGCGCGACCCGGCCGCGCATATCTCGCTCGCCGGAATCGCCCATGCCCATATGGCGCGGGGCGACTACCCGGAAGCGCTGGTCTGGGCGACGCGTTCGCTGGCGCTCAACGCGCATTTCGACCCGACTTATTGGATCCTGATCGCTGCCAACGCGCAGCTCGGGCGGATGGAGGAGGCTCGCCGGGCCCTAAAGACCTATCGGGCCCTGGCGCCGGGGGCAACGATCGCGGGCATCTGGGCCGGCCAGCCGCAAAAGGACCCGAGCCGATGCGCCGCGATCCTCGAAGGGCTGCGCCTCGCCGGGCTCGAGAACGAGTAGAAATGGGATCAGGATTCAGAATTCGGTCCCCTGCGGGAGAGCGTTCCCGGTGACCGAGCCTAGGACCGTAGCTGTACAGCGCTTGATACTAGATGCGAGCGAAGCAGGCACTGGCGCTTCCCGTTGGCAACGGTTTGCCAAGAGGTCAATTAAGCAAACGAAATCAAGTAATTAATATGAATTTGGCGCTCTCTAGGGAAACGCCAAAGACCTAAGTCATCAATGACTTGTAGAAAAGTGGGACACTCAGACTTTCCACAGAACTTCGCATCGTCGCATACAACTGTCCCACCGCCGCCGCCTAATACGGGTACGAAAGTGCCGTGGTGATATTGGTTTGGTCTTTAGCCGAACCGAGCACCTGCGGCACATCGGTTCAAAGCTTGCCGGGAGCCCGCGAGCCGGCTACGCAAGAGCATGGATGCTGCCGCACGCCGACAGCCCAAGGGTCTGTATTTCCTCCTGCTGGCCGAACTGTGCGAGCGGTTCGCCTTCTACACGCTGGTGTTCCAGCTCGCCCTCTATCTGACCCAGGCGCGCGGGTTCGGCGATAGCGCCGCAGACTTGCTCTACGGCGGCTTCACCGCCTTCGTCTACCTGATGACCGTGGTCGGCGGACTGGTCGCCGACCGTTGGCTCGGATACCGGCACGCAATCGTCCTCGGCGGGCTCGTCTCGGCGGCCGGCTTCGTCCTGCTTTTTGTGGGCGATGCTCTCTATCTCGGCCTGGCTGCCCTGATCACCGGCACCGGCCTGTTCAAGGTCAACATCACCAGCCTCCTCGGCTGCCTCTATGGGCGGCATGACGAGCACCAGGAGAGCGGCTTCTCTCTTTACTACATGGGAATCAATGCCGGCTCTTTCGCCGCCAGCCTCGGCTCGGGCTATGTCGCCTCCCGATTCGGTTACCAGTGGGCGTTCGCGATGGCCGGCATCGGTGAACTGGTCGCCGTGGCCGTCTTCCTTGTCAGCCGGAGATACCTGCAGGGCCAGGGCATGGCTCCGGCCGGAACCGCTATTTCGGCCTCGGCTGACCGTCATCTGCCGCGCCTTCTCGCAACCGTCGTGGGCAGCATCGTAGCAACCGGTATCGTCGGCCTCCTGCTCCTCAAGCCCGGGGGGGCGGGAGCGGCGCTCACG
The DNA here is from genome assembly GCA_963759235.1 of uncultured Alphaproteobacteria bacterium. Classification (GTDB taxonomy): domain Bacteria; phylum Pseudomonadota; class Alphaproteobacteria; order Rhizobiales; family Kaistiaceae; genus Bauldia. Next base: position 479,425 of record CAVWYO010000007.1, read on the forward strand.
GGGTTTGGGGTTCTGGCGCTTGCCTACTTCATTTTCGAGATGCGTCGGGAACGCCGCGAGCAGCAAGACAAGCTGGCCGCTCTTCTTCTCCTGTTCATCTTCGCGGTGGTCTTCTGGGCCGTCTACGGACAGTCGGGGCTTTCGGTGATCCTGTACATTCAGCGCAGCGTCGACCGCGAGATACTCGGCCACGCCCGGGCAGCGGCCAGCTTTGAATCGCTGAACCCGATCTTCGTCCTGCTGACTGCCCCCGTCTTTTCCTGGCTGTGGATTTACCTCGCCCGGAAACATCTGAACCCGTCCATTCCGGCGAAGTTTTTCCTCGGCCTGATCCTGCTCGGCGCTGCCTTCTTTGTCCTGAAGCTCGGCGGCGCAACGACGCCTTCGGATTCGCTCGTGCCGCCGATCTGGCTGGTCGCCTTCTTCTTTCTTCTGACCTCCGGCGAGATGTGCGTCTCACCGGTCGGCCTGTCGATCGTCAGCCACCTGACGCCGCGACGGCTGCTGGGGTTTGGCATGGGGATGTGGTTTCTCGCCGAGGCTGTGGCCAACTATCTGAGTGGCATCGTTGCGCAGATTGCCGCCGTAGCGCCCGGCACTGCAGCTCTCGAGACGAGATCGATCTACGAAAGCGCGTTTGTGGACTACGGTGGCCTCGCCCTTGCCGGGGCTATCGCACTCCTGCCGCTCGTCGCACTGATCCGCCGGCTGATGGGGCGATCTGGCGACGATGACACGGACGACGGACGACAATCGTCCGACCGGGCGTCCGGCAGCAAGGCGTCACGCGAACAAGGCCCGAGATGAAGCTCACGGAAAACCCCCGGATCGAAATCCTCTTCCCGCCCGACGATACGCGCGCGTGGTACTGCGATGTTGTCTCTCACCAGCGGATCGAACCCTATGAGGACGCTGACAGCGCGCTCTGCCTGGCGTTGCGAAAGGCCGACCACGACCCGGAATCGATCGCGCCCGAGTTCGAGGACCGTCTTCGCCGGCTGGTCGACAGGGGAGTCTACGTTCCGGCGACCAGGGCGCATGGCCTCCAGTATCCCCGCGACCTCTACTACTCGATGCTCGTCAATACCGATCGCATGCTCCCCTACTTGATGGCGCTGGCGAAAGTCGCTCGACCGGGCACCACGGTGTTCGAGATCGGCTCGGGGTTGTCGATGTTCGCGATGGCGGCGGCCAAGCTCGGCGCACGGGTCACGGCGCTGGAACCGGGTCTGTCCGGAGACATCGCTGAGAGGACGGCGCGCGAGAACCACCTCGACATCGAATTCGTCCGCATACTGATCGACGAGTACGAACCGACCGAGAAAGCCGATGTCGTCGTCAGCGAGTTCATCGGCGATGGCATCTTCGATGAGAGCTTCGTCGATCTAGGCTGGGATATCCGCAAGCGCTTCCTCAAGCAGGGCGGGCGCATGATCCCCTATCGTCTCGACGCCTGCGTCGTCGGAGTGGAGGATGATGGCCTGCGCAACACCATCGATCGACAGAGATCGGAGATCAGGGAGGTTGGTCGGTCTCTCGGTCTCGATCTCAGGGCCTATTCCGATTCGATCCCTGGCAACCATCAGACCCATGTCCTGCGCAGCGACTACCGCGACAACACCTGGAACCGGCGCGACAAGGCCGTGGCCGTCACCGGCGAGGGTACGCTGTCGAGCGTTCGACTGGGTTTCGATCGGGCGCTGCAGACCACCGGCTCGGTCACGCTCGATATCATCAACGAGGGCTTTGTCGATGCCTTCTTCGTCTATTTCCGGGCGCACCTCGACGAGGAGATCGTCCTGACCAGTGCCCTCAATGCGCGGCCACTCTTCTCCTGGCCCGAAATCTGGATCCCGGCAATCGGCGCACGGCGGCTCTTCAAGGCAGGCGACACGCTCACCGTAGACTGGGCCTACCGCATCTACGGCGTGCGCCGCTACGCGCTTCAGGCTGGCGGGCTGCCGAAGATCGTGCTGCGGGCACGGCCGTGACCGAGCCCACCACCGCCGCGGTCATCGTTGACGGGTACCATGCGGGGAGCCAGTTCGTATCGGAGCTGCGCCGCCGAGGTGTCGCCTGTGTCCATGTGAAGACATGCAGGGAGCCAAGAGGCATGTTTCCGCCGGTGCCCGACCATATGTACCGGGCCGTAGTCGAGAACGACGGCGATCTTGCGCGGACCCTCGACCGACTCCGCCGCTTCGCTCCCGTCTGCATCATTCCGGGAACCGAAAGCGGCGTCGAGCTGGCGGATAGGATTGCGTCTGCCCTCGCTCTGCCGGGAAACGGGCTCGGCAAGAGCGAGGCGCGCCGGGACAAGTTCCAGATGGCGGAGGCAGTCACAGACCGGGGCCTGCGCGTCCCCCGCCAGTTCAAATGCTCCGATGCGGACAGCGCCGTCGCATGGGCCCGCGCGCAGCGCCTACAGCGCACCGTCGTTAAGCCGTTGCACGGTGCGGGAACGGATTCGGTCTTCATCTGTTCCACCGAATCGGAGCTCCGTCGGCGTGCATCGGCCGTTCTGGGGAGCCGCCATCACCTCGGTCTGACTAACGACGATATCCTGGTTCAGGAGTTCGTCGACGGGGACGAGTACGTCGTCAACACGGTAAGCTGCGAAGGAACGCATCGCGTGTCGGGCGCCTGGCTCTACCACAAGCTCCGGCTGCCGGGCGTGACCGCGATCTATGACTGGGATGAGCTCCTCGACCCCGCCGATCCGATCGTCGATGGACTGGTCGCCTACACGCTAGCGGTCCTCGACGCCCTGGAGATCCGCAACGGCCCCGCTCACACGGAAATCATGGTCGACGCGGATGGACCTGTCCTCATCGAATGCGGCGCACGGCTCGACGGGCTCGACTATCCGCCTCTGACGCGACGGTGCATGGGGGTCGGGCAGTTGGAGGTCGCCTGCGACGCCTACACGGATCGATCGGCGTTCCTTGCCGGCGCGCCGCTCTATGCACGGAAGGAACACGCTTCGAATGTGCTACTGATCACGCGATCGGAGTCCGCTGTGCGTTCGACGGCGCGCCTCGACCAGATCCGGAGGCTCCCGTCCTTCGTCGATCTGCTGCTGCGGGTTCAGGATGGCGACCTCCTCCCCGTCACCGTCGACTACCAGACCGCGCCCGGCGTCATTTTTCTCGCTCACCCGGACGACACCGCGATCCGCGAGGACTACAGGCGCATTCGCGCGCTGGAGGCAGCGGGGATTTTCGAACCGCCCGAGGACCGAGTTGGGGTCAGCAGCGAAGTCAGGCGGGGGTGAAGACGAGCCCCACCTCCAGACCGCTCGGATCGACGCACGGGTCGACCGTTTCCTCCGCCGCCAACCGATAACCGGCCGTCGCAAAGAGCTCCTTCCAGCGGCGAATGGGCATCAGTCGCTGATTGGTCAGCGGATGGAGGAGGTAATAGGGATTGTAGTACCCCCGGCCGATCGGCGTGCGCAGGACAACCTGATCGTCGGGGTCGTACTCGACCTCGATCGCAAGGACCGCGCCGCCGAACCCGGATTCGCGCAGCTTGCGGAAATAGGCGACTAGGCCATCCTCGCCGATCTGCGGCAGGATCTCCTGCAGCACGAACGCAAAGAGCAGGAAATCGGTGTCGGGCGGAATGTCGAAGCTAAGGCCGTCCGCATGGACGATCTCGATTCGGTCGGCCAGTCCGGCTCGATCGACGGCCCGTACCGCATTTTCGAACAACTCCGACGGCTCCACGCCGATCGCCGTCGCATGCGGCAACCGCGTACAGATCTCGCGAACGAAATAGCCGTCGCCGCACCCGATATCGACAAAGCGCGTTGCGTTCCCGTTCACCGCCTCGATGAGTGCCCAAGCAAGCGGGAAAGCATCGTGCACCGAGATCTGGTAGCTGCCGAGACCGACGCGGTGCGAATTCCTTTCGGCCGCCTGAGGTCCGTCCCTGAGCACCTCGGATAGCCTGGCGAAGACGTTCTGGTATCCGCCCACCAGCAGATTGAACCATCCCGGTTGACCGGCGATCCACTTGCCGAAGTCTGTCAGTTGGTAGCTGTCCGACCCGGCCGAGCGTTCGGCGATTTCTTCGACCACCAGGAACTTCACCACCGCCGCGAAAAGATCGGGACGGTACCCCTGCCGCGTCGACAATCCCTCGACGGTGAATGGCTGCTCCATCAGGGCGAGCGCGCCGTCGGCGATCAGCGCCTGCAGCACGAAAGACACCGAAAAGCCCCTTATGTAGTCGAGCGATCGGTTCAGGCTTTCGGCAAAGGTGCCCTGTTCCATGCGACGCGGCCTCCCACGGTCTTGACGCGGTACCGAGCCGCACCGTCGTGATCTAGTGTTGTTCGCGAACCGATGAGGGGAGCAGGCATTGGTGCTTGATCATGTCGGCGTCCCCCGGGCTCTCCCTGAAAGCGATCAGCGCCCTGACGAGTGCCGCGTGATCTTCGCGCGTCCCTGCCGAGATGCGAACGTATCCGGGGAGGCCCATCGGCGCCGTATCCTTTACCAGAATACCGCAGGTCTCGAGGTAGGCAACAACCTCCGCGGGACGGCCGGTCTGAAGGAGGAGGAAATTCGCCTCACACGTCAGAAGGTTGAATCCGTTGTCCCGGAGGTCGTGCGCCAGTTCGCTCCTCAGCCGGACGATCGCCTCAACGTTCTCTTGAAACTCGCTTCCGGCGGTCGCGCAAAGAATGGCTCCGCTCGCTATCGTGTCTATTGGGCAATACTGCCCAAGGCAGTCGATGGCGCTGATGTCCGCCGCGGTTCCGAACAATGCGCCAAGCCGCAAGCCGGCAAGCGCGAAGCCCTTTGAAAACGACCTGAATCGGTAGAAATGCCGGCGTTTCGGAAGCAGCGGTGCCGGCGGCGCTGCAAAGTCCTCATAGGTCTGATCGACCAGCATCCCATGGCAACGCGCCGCCACCGCGGCGAGCGCGGGCTCGGAGAAGCGCAGGCCGGTCGGGTTGTTGGGGCTCGCCACGAGGACGAAGCTTTCCGATCCGAGTCTCTCAATCTCGCTGTCAGGCAGTCGGAAGTCTCCATCGAGCACAAGGCTCGCATAGGGCACGCCGTTTGCCCGGAGGCGCTCGACGAACCCATCGAATCCCGGCGTGACGACGAAGAAGCGGTTGTCCCGATATCCGAGGATCAGCCGGTCAACAGCGTCGTCGATCCCGCGCGTAAGGACGAGATTGTCCTTCGCAACACCAAAGCGTGCCGCCGCGGCTGCCCGAGCCTGTTCGGCGATCATTACCGGGTACCTGTGCATCTCGACGATGCACGCGGCAATCTTCTCTCTCATCCGCGCTGAGACAGCGTACGGGCTCTCGTTCCTGCTCAAGTCGATCATCGCAATGTTTCAGTCAGCTATTGCTTTGTCTCCGCCGACAAGTGACCGGCTGCCCTGTCGAAATGCTCCGAGCTGGTCTTCGACGTCAAGCAGGCGCAAACGCGGCGAATCCCCCAATTGGGATTTCCGCACGGTTGCCGCTTGAAGTGTTGTTCCAATTCTGCCGCGGCTCTCGTGAACCGTCCGGCGGCAAGGGCGCTCAACAACCCACACAGGCTAAGTCATTAAATGGCGAGTTGCCCCGCCACCGGCTCTGCCTGCATTTTGACGAGTTTACCGAGGGTCTGCCACCCCACGCCTTCGGCCCCATTGACCAGGCGCGTTGTGGAGGGGGATCCTGGAGCCGCGATGCGCGACTGTCCCAACGCGCCATGTAAGTGATTGAATTTGCTGGTGGTGCGAGTCGATTGGCGCTCCCTAGGGGACTCGAACCCCTGTTTCTGCCGTGAGAGGGCAGCGTCCTGGACCGCTAGACGAAGGGAGCAGCGCCGGCCCGGCAATCTATAACTATGGGCAATGCCGACTTCAAGGCCGGCCGGCGGAGGGCTCAGTCGGGCGCGTCCTTCGCCGGCCCGGAAGAGGTCGCCGGACCGGACGGGGTCCCGTCGGCGGCGGGCGCCGGCTCCGAGATGAACCATTCCCAAATCAATTCATAGGCGACGGCGAGGATCACCGGACCAAGGAAGACGCCGATCAGCCCCCAGGCGAACAGGCCGCCGAGCACACCGACAAAGATGAGCAGACCGGGCAGATGGGCGGCTCGGCCAGCAAGCAGCGGACGCGACAGGTTTTCGACCGAATAGACGACCACGACGCCCCATACCACCACGAAGACCGCCCAGCCCGGCTCGTTGCTGGCGACCAGCCAGATCGCCACCGGAATCCACACCAGCGGCGCGCCGATCTGGACGAGCGCGGCGAAAAAGGTGAGGCCGCCGAGAAGCAGCCAGGCCGGAACCCCGGCGATAAAATAGGCGAAGGTGGCGACGATAGATTCGGCCACGGCGCTGCCGACCACGCCACGCACCGTGCTCCGCGTCGTCACCACCGCCTTGCGCATCAGCGTCAGGCCGAACGCCCCGCCGATCCGCTCGAAGAAGGCGTGGGAGAAGGCGGAAAGGTTCCGCCGGTGGGCGAGGAAGACACCGGAGAGTACGACGCCGAGCGCGATCTCGAACATGAACAGGCCGACGTTCTCCACCTCCTGGAGCGCCCAGACGATCCATCCCTCGATGTCGGCGCGGAAGTGGGCGATGTAGGACCGCCCTTCCCCGGCGATCAGCTCCCAGTTCCGGCTGAGGAAATCGCCGACCCAAGGGATCCCCTTGATGCTCGCCGGCGCCAACGAAACGCCGTTGCTCGACACGGCGTCGACCCAGGCGAGAACCCCGGGCGTGTAGGCGATGATGGCGCGCGTCAGGCCGATGGCGGGGATGACGAAAATAAGCACCAGGATGAAGGCGGTCAGCGTTGCCGCCGTGCCCGGCCATTTCGGCATGCGTTTCTCGATCCAGCCGTGCAGAGGCGCGGCGGTGATCGCCAGCACGATCGCCCACAGAATCGCCGGCAGGAACGGCTTGAGGGTGATCGCGGTCGCCAACAGAAGAAAGCCGACGACAACCGCGGCTAGCACGCCGTCGAAGTTGAATGGCGGCGGCTTCCGCCCTTTGGTGGGCTTGTGCTCCATAGGTCAGCCCTGCCGTCGAGAGCCACATCGCGCGGCCCAGGAAGACATAGCGGATTCGATCAAGCGGCAGAAGCCCGCCATCACTCGGCCGGCACGCTGAGCCGGGCGACGACCGCCATCGTGGCGAGGTCGAGGACGATGACCGTGGTTCCGCCGCCCTCCGCGAACGTCAGCGCCAGACGATCGCCGTCAAGCGAGGTCGAGATGACGCGGGCGTCGGGGGACAGGCCCAGTTCCGACAACGAGATCGTCGGCGTCGCGGCGCCTTTCGGCAACGCCGGCGGCGCACCGGAATCGGTGGTGAAAACCCGGTACATGATTCCGGCAAAGACGGCGAGGAAGCCAAGTCCGAGCGTCAGGCCGGCGACCAGCATCAGCCGGCGAAGCCGCTTCTGAACCCGATCGACCGCCGGGTCGAGCGGCTTTTCTTCCTGCCCGCTGAATCGATCAGTCATGACGGTTGATGCACCGCGTGGGTCGGAGGAACCGGAGAGCCCGGTCACACCCGGTCAGAGCCGGGCGGGCCTGGCCGAACGCTTAGCAACAAACCGAAGCATGAGACAACGAGGCCGACCGACCCGAACCCTGACAATCCCTGCCGATCACAGGATGAAATCATGAGCGGAAAGATGGGAAAGGTCGACGTGCTTGAGCACCACCTGATCGGAGCCCGATAGATCGATGTAGACGTTCCCGTGGTCTTCGGTCATCGCCGACTTGAGGTCCGAGAAATCCGCGAACTTGAGCGCCGTCAGATCGAGGGTGTCCTTTCCGGGTTTGAAATCGAAGACGGTGTCGTGGCCGTCGCCGTGTCCGTAGACGATCACGTCGTGCCCCTTGCCGGTGAAGATCTCGTCGCGCCCGGCACCGGGGCTGATCAGGTCGTCTCCGCCTTTTCCCTCCAGGATGTCGCCGCCTCTGCCGCCGAACAGCGCGTCGGCGTTGCCGCTGCCCAAGAGGTGATCCGCGCCGCCCTGACCGCGCACCTCGCCATCAACGATTCCGCTGCCCCGAAAGGTGTCGGCGCCGCCGCCGAGACGCACATCGCCTTCCAGATGCCCGTCGTTCTTTACAACGTCGGCCCCGTCGCCGAGCACAATGACGTGACCGTGGTCGTTGGCCTGAATGTCTCCGTCGTTGACGATGTGCGCCGCTGGCGCCGAGCCGGCCTTCGCGACGCCGGATGAGGGGCTCTTGACCCCGCCGACGATCGTGCCGTGGTTCTGGAGCGTCAGGGTGCCCGTCGCGTAGATGCCCTCGGAGACACCCCCGATGAAGCCATAGTTCACCACCTTGAGGGGCTGATCGGAATACTGGCTCGGGGGCGTGTACTCGATGCCATAATTGAAGCCGGTGATGACACCGGTGTCCTCGTTGCGGATGGAGGGATAGTCGTAGGCGTCGACCAGGACCCCCGTGGCGCCGCTTATCTGGCCGCTGTTGAACAGGAGCGTGTTGCCGATATACCCCGAGGCGTAGATGTCGACGCCCGCGTCGGCGCCGAAAATGTCTCCGGCGGTGTTGAGGATCACGTCGCCGGTGACGTCGACGCCGTCGCGGTCGCCGGCATCGGGCCCTCCGGAGATGATACTGGCGGTTGCGGCAATCTCGAAGATGTAGAAGTTGGCGGCGGGTTGCGCCTGGATCTTCAGGGCGGGGCCGCCGATGGCGGCAAGGCCACCCGCGACGAGCCCGGTCGCGTCGTTGGTCACGGTGAAGCTGAGCGCCGGGCCGGCATTGTCCGACGAAATCGATCCGTTCTGCGCTACGATGACCGATTCATTGTTGAGCGTCAGCGGGGTGGTAAGGCCCGTTGCAACGATCTGTGTCATATCCTTGATCCCTCACAATTCCCCGGACGACGTGCCCACGCCTGACACCGGACAGATTTCGTTACCAGAACCAGGCTTACGGCTTGGTAAAACGAGGGCCGGGTCCCTTGAGGCTGACGATCAGGTGATGAAACAGGAGGAGGCAACGACAATCCAGATCGCCGTTGGAGCCGGCGACGGCGGTTCCCGGCTTGATGCCTGGCTAGCCGGGGCGGTGAGCGATCTTTCGCGCAGCCGCGCCAAGGCGCTGATCCTTTCGGGACATGTGACGATCGACGGCACGCCGGTGACGGAGCCGAAACGGCCGGTGAGACGCGGTGAAACGGTGACCCTTACCTTGCCGCCGCCGGAGCCGGCGGTTCCCGCCGGCGAGGCGATCCCGCTGGACGTGGTCTATGAGGACGACGACCTGATCGTCATCGACAAACCCGCCGGGCTGGTGGTCCACCCCGCCGCCGGCAATCGCGCCGGAACCCTGGTCAATGCGCTGATCGCCCACTGCGGAGAGAGCCTGTCCGGGATCGGCGGGGTGATGCGGCCGGGCATTGTCCACCGCCTCGACAAGGACACCAGCGGGCTGATGGTGGCGGCCAAGACCGACCGCGCCCACCGGAGCCTCGCCGCCCAATTCGCCGATCACGGCCGCGAAGGACCGCTGGAGCGCGCCTATCTGGCACTCGTCTGGGGGGTGCCGGAGCGGACCAAGGGCACCATCGACGCGTCCCTCGGCCGTGCCGCGCAGAACCGCGAAAAGATGGCCGTGAAACGCGACGGCGGGCGCCGCGCCGTCACCTACTACACGGTCGTCGACCGCTATGGCGTAAAGGACGCTCCGGCGGTCGCTTCGCTGGTCGAATGCCGGCTGGAGACCGGCCGGACCCACCAGATCCGCGTCCATATGGCGGCGATCGGCCATCCGGTGATCGGCGACCGGGTCTATGGCGCCGGCTTCGCCACCAAGGCGGCGCTCCTGCCGGAACCGGCGCGAAGCCGGGTCGAAAGCTTCCCGAGGCAGGCGCTCCACGCCTTCCGGCTCGGCTTCGAGCACCCGCGGACGGGCGAGGCGATGGGCTTCGAACGCGACCCGCCGGCGGACATGGCGGCGCTGATCGGCGCGCTTAAATCTTTGTGAACGCTAAGTGATCTTCGCCGCCCCAAAGAAAACGTGTTTCGAACGGATTCGTCCCTATATAGGTTGTTTGCCGTGGCCTATCGGTAGGCACGGCAACCACTCCCGCCGGATGTTCCGGGGGTAGAAAGGGGCGCCTGAACCATGGCCCGTACCAGCTTACCCGTCATTGCCGCCGGCGAAACCGGCCTGTCGCACTATCTGAACGAGATCCGCAAGTACCCGATGCTTGCGCCTGACGAGGAGTACATGCTCGCCAAGCGCTACAAGGAACATGGGGATCGCGACGCCGCACATCAACTGGTGACCAGCCATCTCCGGCTCGTCGCCAAGATCGCCATGGGCTATCGCGGCTACGGGCTGCCCATCGGCGAAGTGATCTCCGAGGGCAATGTCGGCCTGATGCAGGCCGTCAAGCGTTTCGAACCGGAGAAGGGATTCCGCCTCGCCACCTATGCGATGTGGTGGATCAGGGCCGCGATCCAGGAATACATCCTGCGCTCGTGGAGCCTGGTGAAGATGGGCACCACCGCCAATCAGAAGCGGCTGTTCTTCAACCTGCGCAAGGTGAAAGGGCAGATCAGCGCCCTCGACGAAGGCGATCTCCGGCCGGAGCAGGTCAAGGAGATTTCGGAAAAGCTCGGCGTTCCCGAGGAAGAAGTGATCTCGATGAACCGCCGGCTTGGCGGCGACGCCTCGCTGAATGCGCCGCTGCGCGCCGACGACGACGGCGGCGGCCAATGGCAGGACTGGCTGGTCGACGACACGCCGGATCAGGAGGAGCGGCTCGCCGAGACCGAGGAGCTCGACACCCGTCGCCAGCTCCTCAAGGACGCCATGGGCGTCCTCAACGACCGCGAGCGCCGCATCTTCGAGGCGCGCCGGCTCTCCGACGACCCGATCACGCTGGAGGAACTCTCCGGCGAATTCGGCGTCTCGCGCGAGCGGGTGCGGCAGATCGAGGTGCGCGCCTTCGAGAAGGTGCAAAAGGCGGTGAAGAAGGGCGCCAAGGAACTGGAGCGTCCGCGGGCGGAGGCCGAGCCGGCCGACGCCTAGCGCATTTCCAGGAAAGTGTGGGCACTTTTCCGCCCGGAAAATGCAAAGAATCAAAGAGCTAAAGCAAAGGCCCCGATTCGATCGGAACGGACTTTGCTCCCGCGACCCGGCCGGTCGCGCGGTCTTCGGCGCGGCTTGCCTTCTCGCGACCGATCCTCACGGTCGCCCCGACCATCCGTTCCCTCAGCCTAGGATCAAATCCGGAAATTCCGGCGGCCTCAGGCGAACACTATGAAGTCGCTGTGGTGGAGGTTCAGTCCCTTGTCGAGCTTGGCGAACTGAACCTCGCCGCCGTTGGCGTTGCCGTTGGAGTCATAAAGAAGCGCGCCGGTGTTCTGGTTGTAGATGATGTGATCGTCGTTGTCGTGGGCGTGCTTGCCGATGTGGAACTGCGAGCCCTGGAGCGTTCCCGGCCCGGTCAGCGCCGTGAAGACCGACTTGTAGAGGAAGAATTCGTCCTTGCCCGGATCGAAGTGCTTGACCGTATCGACATTGGTCGTCGGGTTCAGCGTCGCGTCGAAGACGAACTTGTCCGTGTGCGGCCCGCCGACGAGTTTGTCGTTGCCTGGCCCGCCGGATACTTTGCCGGCGCTGCCGCCCTTGTTCTTGAAGAGGTCGTCGCCCGGACCGAGAAACACGCTGCTCTTGATCGCACCGTAGTTGTACACCTTGTCGCCGGCATCTATGGCACTCGACGCGATCTGGCCCTTGAGCTCGCCATGGTTCTCGAGTGAAAAGCTTCCCGAGAAAGCCAAGATCGCAAAGCTGTCTCCCTTGATCTTGGCTCCGTGCTCGTTGACGATCGTCGTCCTCTCTCCGGCAGCGGTGCTGACTTCCACGGCGTAGGCATTCGACTGTATGAGGCCGGAGTTGTCGATCATCGAACCGGAATAGCCGGGATTGGTCGTTTGCACGTAGACGCCGGTTGCTTGTCCGTAGATGTCGCCGTCGTTGTGCAAAACGAAATGCGATGTGTTGTAGGCCCACACGCCGAAAACTTCGTAGCCTGCAATGCTCCCGTGGTTTGTCAGGGCGTCGTGCGAGCCTTGCATGTAGACCCCATAGTTGCCGAAAACGTCGCCGCTCGCCTGGTTGACGATCGTGCTGTTGTTTCCCACGAACACCACTCCGTAGTTGTCTGCGGCATAGATATGACCTTTGTTGATAAGTTTGCTTCCGTTATAATTACTAAATACTCCATAGGCGTTCTTGGAGCCAACGAAGACATCGTTGGCGATGGTCCATGTCTGGGACGACTGCGTATAATCTAGGCCGTAGCTCGAAGGATTGTAGATGTTGTTCTTCTGGGTGGGCATGATCGTCCTCCTGCTGCCGTCCACGTATCGGCGGACGGCGCGTACATCAGGGGACCGGACGGCGTCGCCCTAGCGGCCCGGCTTTCGAGAGGAGAGCAGTGGACCGGGGCACCCCGGCAGCACACTCCCGAGACCATCACGATAGACTCGGCACTGCGCCATTGCCAAGAATAAGTCGGCGGCGACCCGAGATACCTCGCGTCACCGGCCGGCCTGTCACGCAAAGTTGACGGAGCGGCGGTTCCTCCGGCCTGCCACGGCGTCTATGTCACCTAAAGGCGGCGGCCGCCCTCCCAGGAGACAACACCGTGACCGACATCGTCCCCCTGATTCCGCGCCAACCGGTGCCCGCCCTCTCCGTTCCGCTGATCGGCGGCGGCAGTTGGACCCTCGCCGAGCAGACGCCCGAACACTTCACTCTTCTCAATTTCTATCGCGGCTATCATTGCCCGCAGTGCCGGAACCAGCTCCAGGACCTCAACCGCCGGGCCGGCGAATTCGCCGAGCGCGGCGTCGGCATCCTGGCTCTCTCCTGCGACCCGCAGGAGCGCGCCGAGGCGAGCAAGACGGAGTGGGCGCTCGACGGCATCGCCATCGGCTACGACCTGCTGCTCGAGGAGGCGCGCCGCTGGGGGCTCTACATCTCGACCAGTCGCGGCAAAACCTCGGCCGGCATCGCGGAGCCGGCGCTGTTCTCGGAGCCCGGCGTGTTTCTGGTCAGGCCCGACGGCACGCTCTACGCCGCGATCGTCCAGACCATGCCTTTCGTGCGCATGCACTTCGCCCCGCTGATCGCGGCGCTCAACGCCAGCATCATCCCCAAGAATTACCCGGCCCGCGGCGAGGTCGTCGATCTCGGCGAGGCGTTGCGCCAGCAGGCCGCCGAATAGCGCGCGCCGATCGGCCGGAAACGACCGCCCTCATCAGGCCTTCGGTGGCGGCGTGGCATGGCGCTGCAGGTATTGATGGACGAAGGCAATCGCCATGCTGCCCTCGCCGACCGCCGAAGCGACGCGCTTGACCGGGCTGAACCGCACGTCCCCGCACGCAAAGAAACCGGGGACGCTCGTTTCGAGAAGATAGGGGTCGCGGCTTTGCGACCAGTGTCCGCTCTTGACCAGGTCCGCGCCGGTCAGCACGTAACCGCGCTCGTCGCGCGCGATCTCGGGCGGCAGCCAGTCGGTTTCCGCGTCGGCCCCGATGAAGACGAAGAGCCCGCCGCAATCCTCGCGGCGCACTTCATCGCTGGCGCCGTCGATCACGTCGATCGCCGTCAGGTGGTCGTCGCCGTAGATCGCCCGAACCTCGGATTTGAGCGCGACCTTGATGTTCGATTTGCTGCGAAGCTGATCGATCAGATATTGCGACATGCTCTTCTCCAGCGACTCGCCCCGCACGAGCAGCGTCACCGTCCGTGCGTAATTGGCGAAGAACATCGCCGCCTGGCCGGCCGAGTTGCCGGCGCCGATGAGGTGGATATCGAGCCCCTGGGTCACTCCCGCCTCGCTGCGCGCCGCGCCGTAGTAGACGCCCTTGCCGATGAGGCGGTCGAAGCCTTCGACCTCGAGGCGGCGCCAGCTCACTCCGCTGGCTATGATGATCGTCCGCCCGTGGAGCACCTCGTCACCATCGAGGACGACCTCGCGGGCATCGGTATCGATGCGGGAAATCCTCCGCGTGATGAGGATTTCCGCGCCGAGGCGCCTCGCCTGCCGAAGCGCCCGGTTCGCCAGTTCGTCTCCGGAGATCCCGCTCGGAAATCCGAGATAGTTCTCGATGCGTGATGACGTTCCGGCCTGGCCGCCGGGAGCCTCACGCTCGACCACCACCGTGCGCAGCCCCTCGGAAGCGCCGTACACGGCGGCAGCGAGACCGGCCGGCCCGCCGCCTATGATGATCGTGTCGTATTCGCTGAAGCGTGGCGTGGTCTGCAGGCCGAGGAACCGCGCGAGTTCGCCTGGCGCCGGCCGCAGCAGCGTTGTGCCGTCGGCGAGCCGGAGGGCCGGCATATCCTTCTCCGCCGGAACCGGGCCACCCCACCGGTTCTCCAAGTCCGGCACGTCGGGGGTCATCGAGTCGAAGGTAATCTGGTTGCTCATCAGAAACCGGCGGAGCGCAAGGCAGGCCGGGTCCCAGCGGTGACCGACGATCGTCACCTGCGCGACGTGCGGCTCGGCGGCGATTCCCTGAAGCCCGCCGATGCGCTCGCGAGCCAGAGCGCCAACCTTCCTCGCGACGTCCGCCGATGCTGCGGCAATCGTGTAATATTGCCGGGCATCCAGCCGCATGACGCGTGAAGGCTCGGCGGCACGCGCGGCGCCCTGAAAGGGGGTGCCATAGACAAGAGTAACCTCGCCATGGATCTTGCCGGCCGCCCGCTCGCCGATCTTGCGCTCGATGCCGTCGATGAGCTTGGTGACCTCGATCTTCCCCTCTAGGACCACCAGTAGCGCCGGTTCCTCGCCCTCATGGACGACGTATTCGCCGGCGGCGAGGTGAATGTCGGCCGCCGCCCGAGCGAGGTTCGCGAGATCCGCCTCCTGAAGCGTCGAGAACAGCGGGATCGCTGCAAGTTCGTCAATCGTCAGCATGGTCTGATCAACCCGGACAAGTCTGCGGTTGGAAGCCTGATTTCGCTGGCCTCAGTTTCATCGGCAATGGGCAAGAGCAGCCGTCGTCTCTGCGCGCACGGCGCGCCCGACCTCCGCCTCCCGGCGTCGGGGCGGCTCGAGCCGCGGAGCGAACGCGCTGCTCTTGCCGGAACAACCGGCAGCGTTCCGCCAGACGCCGCGACAGTGGCGACGATCGCCCGGATTTGCCTTCGCATCATGGATAGCAGACGTAGCGTAGCTGCGGGTGCGTCGCGAATAAGGTTGCCCCTCCGATGCCAGGGGGAGCGCACGACCGTCCCTCTCTCGGTCGCCGGCTCCTGCAACGTTCTCGCCGACGATCCCGCGAACTTGCTCTTTTTTCAGGAGAATGGCGACATCTTTCTCCGCACCCCGCGCCGATCGAATGCGGTAAGCCGGAGCGTCTTTGTCCGCCTGCAACCTTTCTCATTTTTGGGTTTCCGACGCCTCCCGTGGAGGTTAAGGGTGTCGCCTCGTTCAATCCGAAGGGGGAGCCTCCATGGCGAATGAGTTTGCCGGTCTCGACGGATCGGTCGGTCTGGTGACCGGGGCGGCCAAAGGCATCGGCGAGGGGGTGGCGCGCAAGCTCCACGCGGCGGGAATGCGGCTGGCGCTCGCCGATGTCGACGCCGACGGTCTGGCGGCTCTGGCGAAGGAGCTCGGCGGCGACGACCTCCTCACCTTCCCGCTCGACGTCACCGACGGCGCGGCGGTCGAGGCCTGTGTCGCGGCGGCCGAGGACAAGCTCGGCCCGATCGACCGGTTGGCTCACGTCGTCGGCATCCAGCGCTTCGGCCCCATCGCGGCGTTCAGCGATGCCGACTTCGACGCAACCTTCAACGTCAACGTCCGCGCCGCCTTCCTCGTCACCCGCGCCGTCGCCAAACGGATGCTGCCGCGCAAGCGCGGCTCGATCGTCGCCGTCGCCTCGACGGCAGCGCGCACGCCGCGCATCGGCCAGGGCGCCTATTGCGCCTCCAAGGCGGCAGTCGCCCAGATGATGTGCGTCCTCGGCCTCGAGCTTGCGCCGAGCAATATCCGGGTCAACTGCGTGTCGCCAGGTGTCACGGACACCGGCATGGTGCAGCGCCTGATGGCAACCATGGAGGCGCCGGAACTTGTGGTTAAGGGCAGCCTCGACAATTTCCGCGTCGGCGTGCCGCTCGGCCGGCTGGCGCGCTCCGAAGAGATCGCCGACGTGGTCGCCTTCCTGCTGTCGGACCGGTCGAGCTACCTCACCATGCAGGACGTCGTCGTCGACGGCGGCGGCGCGCTGGGGGCATAATGAGCCAACTTGTCGCTCGCCTCTTAAGGGATCGCTAGGGAGTTGAGTGCTTGTCTCTCATGTCTGGAAGAGGAGACAAAGCGATGTGCGAACACTGCGTGGCAGGTGGCCTGACCCGCCGCGGACTGATCGCCGGCGGCGTGGCCGGTCTGGCCATGGCCGCGACCGTCCCGTTCAGCTCCTTCGCCTTCGCCCAGTCGGGCGAGGCGATGCCGGTTTCTGCGGACGAAGCGCTCCAGCGGCTGATCGACGGCAACGCCCGCTACGTCGCGAATGCGCCGATCAACACGGACTATTCGGTCGGGCGCGCCGATCGCGCCCTCGGCCAGCAGCCCTTCGCGGCTATCGTCAGCTGTGCGGACTCGCGCGTCGCGCCAGAGCTGATCTTCGACCAGGGACCGGGCGAACTGTTCGTTGTCCGCGTCGCCGGCAACTTCGTCAACGAGGACGGGCTGGCGAGTCTCGAATACGGCGCATCCGTTCTCGGCATCCCGTTGATCGTCGTGCTGGGGCATTCGGCCTGCGGCGCCATCGGCGCCACAATCAGGGCGGTGCAGGACGGCACCGAGCTGCCCGGTCATCTGCCGAGCTTGGTCGCCGCCATCCGGCCGGCCGTCGAGGCCGCCATCGCCGCCAAGCCGGCGGACCTGCTTGCCGCGGCAACGGTGGACAACGCCAGACTTAACGCCGAGCGCGCGCAGACCGCGGAGCCCATCCTCGCGGACATGCACCGGGCTGGAAAGCTCAAGGCCACCTCCGGCTTCTACGACATCGCCACCGGCAAGGTGACCTTCGCCTGACGCCTGTGGCGCGGGGCGCGCCTTCGGCTAGTACCTCTGCACAGGGATTATGACTTTTTCGTCGGCGGTTTGGGATAGGCGCGGGCCATCTTGGTCCTGGCTTGTTCGGTAGAGAACATCCAGTTGATGCGGGCGGCTGAGGCGTTGCGCCTGAGCTCCCAGGCGGCGACCTCTTCGACGAGCCGGTTCTTGCTGTCGATGCGGCGGTCCAGGCACTGGGTTCTGAGGACGCCGATCTCGATCTCGACCATGTTGAGCCAGCTGGCGTGCTTGGGGGTGTAGTGGAACTCCAGGCGCCTCAGGATTCGCCTGGCTTCAGCGGCCGGCAGGTTCTGGTAGAGGGCGCCGGCCGAGTGGGTGGACAGGTTGTCGAGCACGACCCTGATCTTGGGGGCGTTGGGGAAGTCGACATCGACCAGTTCGCGCATGCAGGCGGCGAAGTCCTCGGCGGTGCGGCGATCGGTGACTTTCACCCTGCGCCAGGAGCGGTGGGCGTCGAGGAAGACGAAGAGGTTGGCGGTTCCGTTGCGCCGGTATTCACAATCGTAGCGCTCGAGCCGGCCCGGGGCGGCTGGGACCGGCGCACGGACCTCGCCGATGAGCTGGGTCGGGCTCTCGTCGAAGCAGACTACCGGGCGGCTGGGGTCGGGGGCTTCGGCATAGAGGTCCAGCACATCCTCCATGCGCGCGACA
>CAVWYO010000008.1:0-601631 GCA_963759235.1 uncultured Alphaproteobacteria bacterium
CCATAGGTCAGGCTGTCAACGCCGGAGACAAATTGCATCGGCGGGCCGGAGCAATAGTGCATCAGTTGGCGGGGCCCGGAAGGCCACCAGCGGGATGGCTTCCGGCGGCCGGAGGATCAGGCTTTTGATGTATCGGCCGGCCGAGTTTCTTCGGGGATGCTTCGGGCTCGACGCTTGCTTTGTTTGAGCCGGTAGCTGTCGCCGTTCATCTCGAGGATGTGGACGTGGTGGGTGAGCCTGTCGAGGAGGGCGCCGGTGAGCCGCTCGGAGGCGAACACTCCGGTCCACTCATCGAACGGCAGATTGCTGGTGACGATGGTGGCGCCGCGCTCGTAGCGCTGGGAGAACACCTCGAACAGCAGTTCGGCGCCGGTCTGGGAGAGCGGCACGTAGCCGAGTTCGTCGATGATCAGCAGCTTGTATCCGGCGAGCTGGCGCTGCAGGCGCAGCAGCCGCTTCTCGTCTCGGGCCTCGATCAGTTCGTGGACCAGGGCGGCGGCGGTGGTGAAGCCGACGGCGAGGCCCTTCTGGCAGGCGGCCAGTCCCAATCCGAGGGCAATATGCGTCTTGCCGGTGCCGCTGTTGCCGACCGCGATGATGTTCTCACGACGGGCGACGTACTCCGAGCGGGCGAGTTCCAGCACCAGGGCCTTGTTGAGCGACGGCAGGGCCAGGAAGTCAAAGCTGTCGAGGCTTTTGACGGCCGGGAACCTGGCCTGCTTGATCCGCCGTTCGACCATCCGCCGCTCCCGCTCGATCAGTTCCAGTTCGACAAGACGGAGCAGATAACGGACATGGTCGACACCCTCGGCGGCGCATTGCCGGGCAAGCTTGTCATACTCGCGCAGGAAGGTCGGCAGCTTGAGCGCCTTGAGGTGATGGGCGAGCAGAAGCTGGGGCGTGTCGGTCATGACGCCACCCCGGTGAGCAGGTCCATGTAGGTCCTGGCCGAGGTGATCGCCACGGTTGCCCGCGGCAGGTAGGGGTAGACCGTCAGGTCGAGCCGCGGCGGTCGCCGCTCGATCCGGCACAGCACCAGATGCTTGACCGCATCAAAGCCGATCGTTCCGCGGGCCATCGCCTCCCTGATCCCGGCGACCACATCATCGCGGCGGAAGGTCTCCAAAAGCCGCAAGACCTGGACGAACTCCCGTTTGCCGCGCTTGCCCATCCGCGCTTCGAGGAGCCGGCGGAACATTGCGAACTCTTCGGGCAGATCCCAGCCGACCAGCGGCGCCGCCTGATCGAGGGCACCGATCTTCTGTTCGAGCAGTGCCAGGTAGTGCAGCGGGTCGAAGACAAAGTCCTCCCGCTCGTAGGAGCGTAAGCGGTGTTTTGGCCCCACCTTTCGAGCGGGGTTCTGATCTGAGATTCTGCTGATCCCCGAATTGGGATCGAGGATCGGCACGTGCCTGGACTTGACCTTACGCTTGAGCCTTCGCGGCCTGTGCGCCGCGTCGAGATCATCAACGGGATCGGCGGCCGGCGGCGTTGGTCGGTGGACGACAAGGCGCGCATCGTCGAGGAGACGCTGGCTCCGGGCGCGGTGGTTTCGGAGATCGCGCGACGTCATGGACTGACACCGCAACAATTGTTCGGCTGGCGTCGCGCTGCCCGGCGATCGGCGGAGGCAGGCGAAGGTGCCAGTCCACCGCGCTTCGTGCCGGCAGTCGTGGAGGAGCCGCCGTCGGAGCCGATTTCCAAACAACGCAAGCCTCGCCGGGTCCGCCGCGCCGGTGAGGCGGCGGGGATCATCGAGATGGAGATCGGCGGCGGCCCGGAGGCGGTCGCGCATGTGCTCCAGCTCGTCACGAGTGGCCAGCGTGATCTGGTAGCGCATGGCCGAGAGCGCCGCGCCTCCGTCGACCTGGCGCCGCTCGGCCTCGGCCTCGTCGCGGCGGCGAAGCTGGGCGCGGACGGTCGCGACGAGGACTCGCACGTCAACCCGCGCCGACGACTTCACGGTGGCCAGCGCATCGGCGACGGCCTCGTGCTCGCGCTCGTCCAGGTCGGCCAGTGCATCCAGGGCGTTCGCCGTCCGCCGCTTGGCGAGCGCGGACTGCACGGCTGCGGCGGTCAGGTGCGCCTGCATGGCCCTAAGCAGCTTCCTCCGCCGTGCCGCGAATGCGGGCAACGATCTCGCCCGTCACGTCCTCGCCGGGCTCATCATCGGAGGCGGTCAGGCCGAGTCGGTCCTGCAGGCGCCTGACCTCGGACGTGCAACGGAGCATCAGGTCCACGTCGACGGCGCGGCCGGCGCCAACGTCGGCATCGATCCGCTCGCGCATGACCACGGCGGTGGCGTAGGCGCGCGCCAACTGGTCGTTGCGCGAGCCGGTTGCCTCCATGGTGGAGAGGAACACGTCGCGCCATCGGCGGCCGGCTGCGGTGCGAAGGTCGACGCCGAGCCGTCCATTCGCAATGCGGCTGCGAGACGCGGCTGGCAGGTCGGCCAAGCGGGGGCGAATCGAGGGCGAGTCTGACACGCTCATTTCGGCGTCCTTTCGCGGCCGAACATAACCTAAGACCGCGCCTAGGAAAAGGGTCGCTGGAATAAATCGTTAAAGAACAGGGTCTTACCTGGTCAGACCGGCTTATACCAGATTAGCGGGTCTGCCTCCGAGGCCGGCGCTTCGCGGCTCCGGTCGGCGCCGGCGGCGGTTAGGCCTAACTTTTTTCTCGTCAGGCGGCGCGGGCAGCATCGAAAGGGACACCACTCAAACGAGGGCGCTTAGGACACTCATGCTCGACGGCGCTCGCCCGACTTGCTTGGCTCTACTCCGATTGTGACGCGACCATCTCTTTGAGCAGGCACTTGGCGGTATCTGCTGTCGCGGACCTCGCCAACTCCATTCGGGCGGACAAGTTGACGCGGTCATCTTTGGAGAGCACTGGTTGCGGGCGCCGCGCGTCGAAATCGATGTATTCCGACACACTGCTGGTCAGCGCACCTGCGACTTGCAGCGCATCGATCAAAGCTGAAACCTGCCCGTCGACCGTGCCGCTATACCGGCCCGAAATCGCCGCCGAAATGTATCCCGTCGCCTCGTCCACACCGTCACGGACGTGGAGTGCGTGGTAGAACTGATTAGAGAACACAAGTTCGAACCGTGCTTCATTGCCTTTATCAAACGCTGCGCGTTCCTCATTGCGAATGTATTCGGCTTCGGAGGGCGGAACCGCTTCTACGAAATCGGCAATGCTCTCGTAGAGGTCTTTTAGCTCAGCAAGGGGCGGTGGCTGGGTGCACGGACCGCCAAACGGAAACGGCGCCGGCATCGCCCCGTTGGTCAGCAAGACGAACGCGCAACCCGTCAGCGCCGTTCGCAGCATGGCACGATCCTCCCTGTCACTTCCGAGGAAGTATACATGGTGCCCCGGACGCCGTGTTCTTCTTCCGCTCCTCCCGGCGCTCGGCTCCCTCCAACCATCTGGCCGCCAAGTCGTGCTCGTGGAAATTCCCGCTCGTCTGCCATTGATCCGCTGGGCATCCCGTCGAAGCGGCGCCTCTCCCAATCGATCCGTCTCGCCATCTCCGCCTCCGTCATCATCCACATCCCGTCGAGGACCCATACCCTTGCCTTCTTTGTTATTACCCGCCTGACTTCCCCACTCGGGGCTTACTGCCCACTCGCCCCTCCGCCTTCGGTTGCTCCGTCAAGCACCATTCAGTCCCTTCCCTATTTCACGACCGTAATAAGCGCCAACCTTCGCGCCTTCCCCCAAATTCCCCTGTGATTTCAAGGCAGGCCACGTCAGGTGGTCGGGTATCATAAGGAAGTCGAGACTAACGTTCTCGGTGCCCCGCATCCCTCCCATGTTCTGTGCTTGGATCTGCTCCAGCACGTATCGTGCCCGCCGTGGAATCGACGCCCGGTATCCGCCCAGAAATTGCCGAGTCCGTTTGCTGTGTCGTCTTTCGACCCTTGTCGCCGCCAGCTTCCTCTCCTCGGCCGCGGCCTGCCTCATCACCTTGATCTTGTGCCGCTCGGTAAATCGCCGTGCAGTAAAATGATGGTCAAACAGCGCCCGCGGGTTGACCGCGGCGATCGTGCCCGGGTCGTCGAGGCCGGCGCGGCGCGCTGTGCCTGCCCGATAAAAGCGCAGCTCAAATCGCACGATGTGGGCGCGCTTCCTGTACAAGGCGCTGTTCCGGCCCCGGGTCTGGCCGCATGCGTAGACGGTGGTCTTGAACTCCATCTTGCGCGTCTTGCTCGACCGCCACTTGAGCGCGATGTATTTGTCGATCCAGGCCGTCAGCGCGTCGGCTTCCGCCTCGGACGCCATGTAGAAATCTATCGCGATGTCGCAGCGGTGAATGACACACTGCCGGTCGCGCGCCATGATGCGCGAAAGACCAAGAAGCACCTCGATTGTCGGGCGATTGTGGATCGACCGGACACCCCAGCGCCCGCACCTCTTGATGTGAGCGCGGCGGCCGGTCTCCTCCTCGATGAGGGCGCGCAGGCCTCGCTTAGGCCACGGATGATACAGCTCGACGGTGTCCACACTGGCCGTGGTCGTCAGCGGTGTTGGCGGCGGCGCTCGGCGCCGTATGTTGTCCATGGACGCCCTTCTCCACTTCCGGGTGCTCCGACATCAGCCCTGCCCCCTATGACACAGGGGGTGGGGTCGCCTTTCAAATGGCAAGGGGGGGCCGGTCCATCATTCGCCCTCCCCGTCCATCAGTGCCTCGATCTCATTCGCCGAATAGTGGACGTCTCTGCTGCCAATCCGGATCGGCGTCAGTCGGCCCTCGCGTTCGAGCCTCTTCAACATCGAGACGGAGCTGTCCAAAATCTCGGCCGCTGTCGCCCGGCGGTACAGGCGCCTGGGCGGCTTCCTCGCCGTCGCATCCTTGTCCTTCGACATGCTCTTTCACTCCATCGCACCGACCCGGGAACGCCGGGCCTTCACCTTGTACATACGCGAGGGTCTGCGCAGTCCGCGCCGGAGCGCGCCGGAGTGACCCGAATCGACCGTCT
The DNA here is from genome assembly GCA_963759235.1 of uncultured Alphaproteobacteria bacterium. Lineage (GTDB taxonomy): Bacteria > Pseudomonadota > Alphaproteobacteria > Rhizobiales > Kaistiaceae > Bauldia. The sequence goes on from CAVWYO010000008.1 coordinate 4,986, forward strand.
CGACGGGGTGAGACCGCGCCTATACCGCGCCTATGGGCGCAGGGAGGGCGAGCGCGTTGCCGCGGTCTCCCCCTATAAAGCATTGGTTCTATTAGGAGATTTTGGTGAGCGCGCCGGGGCTCGAACCCGGGACCTACTGATTAAAAGTCAGTTGCTCTACCAACTGAGCTACGCGCTCTGAGCCCCATATGGCGGGCGAGGCCGGTCAGGGTCAATAGTCCGCCTCTGGTCGCCCGCCGGTCTCCACGCCACCGGCTGCCCCGCCGCCGTTCAAGGCGGTGAACCCGATTCCCCAATTCGGTCGTATACTTCCGGCAGTCAGCATGGAGGTGACGGACATGACAAGCTGGATGAGATATGTCGCCCTCTTGATCCTGCTCACGGTCGGTGCGGCCGGTGCAGCCCGCGCCGAGATGTCGGAGGCCGACCGCGCCGAGATCCGCCAGATCATCGAGAACCAGATCGCCGCCTTCCAGCGGGACGACGGCGCGACCGCCTACAGCTACGCCTCGCCGACTATCCAGGACCTGTTCCCGACGGTCGACCGCTTCATGGCGATGGTGCGCGGCGGATATCAGCCGGTCTATCGTCCCCGCTCGGTCACCTTCGGTCCGATCGCCGAAACGCCCAGCGGGCCGACCCAGCGGGTGTTTCTCACCGGGCCGGACGGCCGGAACTGGGTCGCCATCTACGCCCTCGAGCGCCAGCCGGACGGGACCTGGAAGATCAACGGCTGCACCTTGGTCGAGGACGACGGCAGCACCGCCTAAGGGGCAAGCGCCGCCCGCTCAGCCGGTGGCGTCGCCGAGGAACGCCTTCGTGGGATTGTCGGGGCCGAAGTCGGCGCCGTCCTCGACGGCCATCAGCTCGGCGAGGCGGGCGCGCGCCCGGTTGACCCGGCTCTTCACCGTGCCGACCGCGCAGCCGCAGATTTCGGCGGCCTCCTCGTAGGAGAAGCCGGAGGCGCCGACCAGGATCAGCGCCTCGCGCTGGTTGTCGGGCAGGGTTGCCAGCGCCTCGCGAAACTCGCTCATTTCGACCCGGCCCATCTGCTCGGGCTGCGAGACGAGGCGCCCGGCATGCTTGCCGTCGACGTCCTCGACCTCGCGGCGGTTCTTGCGAAACTGGGATCGGAAGTGATTGCGCAGGATCGTGAACAGCCACGCATTGAGATTGGTCCCCGGCGTGAAGTGCCCGATCTTGGCGATCGCTCGCGTCAGCGTCTCCTGCACCAGATCGTCGGCCCGATCGACGCTGCCGCTCAGCGAATAGGCGAACGCGCGCAGACTGGGAACCGCGGCGAGCATCGCGTCCCGGATCGCCGGCTCAAGCGTCATTCGGGTTTCCCGTCGCCCGTCTTGTCGAGTTTCTTCAAAAGCTCGACAAACCGTTCTGGAACGCCCTGGTCCACAACATCGCCATACATGGCGCGCAGTTGTTCGCCGATCTTGGCCTGGATGTCGCGCCCCAGCTTGGCCGGTTTTCCAGGGATGGGTTGTGTTTCCACTTTCGAACCACGCGCGGAGGTTTTCCGGTCCTTCATCTCAGCTTCAGCCCCTCGGCCTCGGAATCCGTCCGCCACCGGATAAGAGTGGAACGTTTGGCCAGCGAAAAGGTTTCACTTGTTGGGTGGCCAGCTTCATGCAACCGACGATTAGGCTCGTCTCCGCAATCAATCCAGGGAGATCTCCCCGTGCCCGCGTCACAAGCTGTCGCACATCATATCCCATACCTTCGCCGCTATGCCCGGGCGCTGGTCGGCGACCAAGCCTCGGGCGATGCCTATGTCGCAGCCACCCTTGAGGCGCTCGTCGAAGACCCCGCGGTGATCGAAGGCGGCAACGGGCCGCGGGTCGGCCTTTATCGCACGTTCACCCGCATCTGGAATTCCCTCTCCGTCAACACCGCCGCCGACGAGGACGACGACCGCGGGCCGGCCGACAAACGGCTGATCCGTATCACGCCGCTTCCGCGCCAGGCCTTTCTCCTGGTTGCCCTGGAGGGATTTTCCGATGAGGAAGCCGCGGAGGTCCTCGGCATTGACCGGGAAGAGGTTCGCGGGCTTATCGAACAGTCCGGGCGCGAGCTCGCCGCCGAGATCGCCACCGACGTTCTCATCATCGAGGACGAGCCGGTGATCGCGATGGACCTCGAAAGTCTGGTCGAGACCCTCGGTCACCGGGTGACCGGGGTCGCCCGCACCCATGCCGAGGCCATCGCACTCGCCGGCCGCGACCGGCCGGGCCTGATCCTCGCCGACATTCGCCTCGCCGACGAGAGTTCGGGCCTCGACGCGGTCAACGAGCTGCTCCGCTCCTTCGAGGTTCCGGCGATCTTCATCACCGCCTATCCGGAGCGATTCCTCACCGGCGATCGCCCGGAGCCGACCTTCCTGATCGTCAAGCCGTTCCAGCCCTCGATGGTTTCGGCGGTCATCAGCCAGGCGCTGTTCTTCGATCGGAAAGCCCGATCGCCGCACGCCGAGGCGACGACCTGACCGCGGCGAGAGGGAAACGGCGGGATCGGTTGCGCGACCCGCCGTCCCGTCTCATCATTTTCGAAGGTTAGGCCCGCGTGCTGGACAGCCAGCGGTCGATTTCTTCGTTGGCCTTTTCCTTGGCGATGCCGTAGCGCTCCTGCAGCCTGCCGGCGAGCTTGCTGCGCTCGCCCTTGATGACGTCGAGGTCATCGTTGCTGAGCTCGCCCCATTTCTTCTGAACCTGGCCTTTGACCTGCTTCCAGTTTCCCTGGACCTGGTCCCAATTCATGATGGTTCTCCCTTGGCTGATGGTGATGGGTCACACCAAGACAACGCCAAACGCCGTCCGCAAGTTCCTGTAAGAGAAGGAGAATTCCAAAAAAGCAAAAGAGGCGTGGTGTTGGCCACGCCTCTTTTTGTCTTCCCTGCCGAGGGGGGCAATCTGGCGGTCAGACACTTACCTCAACGCCGTCGGCCGCGAGAAGTTCCACGACGGGGAAAGAGAGCGCGCCCTGCCCGCTCCCTCCTCACTCGAACTCGCGCCGCAGCAGCGTCAGCTTGTAGCGCAGGCCCTTGACGCCGGCGGTGAGCTTGGCGGTCCCGCCGACCGCCGCCGGAACGAGGCGCTCGAGAAGCACGCGGCCGAATTCGTCGACATTCGCGTTGCCGCCGGGGCCGCCCGTCTCGCTCCAGGCGATCAGCAGGGCCGGCTCAGGCCGACCTGCCTGGTCGTCTGCCGGCAGTCGCTCGGCGGTCACCGACAAGCGTCCGGCCAGCGATGACAGCGCCCCGCCCTGGACCGAATTCACGGCGAGTTCGTGGAGAGCGAGCCCGACATGGAGCGCCGCGTTCGGCTTGAGATAGTGGTCGCAACCGGCAAAGCTCACCTGCTGCGGCCCGTGAGCGGCATAGGGTTCGACCTGGGTGGCGATCAACTCGCTGAGCTTGGCGCCCCGCCAGTTGGTTTCGGTGATCAGATCCTGCGAGCGCGAGATCGACTGAAGCCGTCCGTTGAAGCGGGCGAGGAAGTCGTCGATCGAGCGCGCGGTGCGGGCGGTCTGGGTGGCGAGGCTAGTAACGATCGCCAGAAGATTCTTCGAGCGGTGGGTCACTTCCCGGAGCAGCATCTGGCGGGTCTGCTCCGAGCGCCGGCGTTCGCTCACATCGACCATCGCGCAGAGCAGCCCGACGACGGTGCCCGACTGGTCGCGATCCGGCTGAAGGTAGAGGTCGAAGTGGCGCATCTCCGCCTCCCCGCCGACCGGCATCTCGTATTTGCGCGCCTTGCCGGTCAGGACGACATCGCGTTTGGCCGCGAGAAGCGCCGAGGCGGCCGGTTCCGGGAGCAAAGCGAGATCCGTCTCGCCGATGGCACGCGACACCGGCCAGTCCGCCGGCGCATTCTCGAACCAGACGTAGCGGAGCTCGACATCCTGATAGGAGAAGCTGATCGGCGTTCCGCCGAGGATCGCCAACGCCTTCGCCATCCTTTCGCTGAGAACCGGCGTTTGTGGTTGCACCCTTTTGCCTGCAAGTCGCCGTCCTGACGGCCAAACGCGGCGGGGCCGATATCCGTTCCCGCGACGCGACAGCACGGCGGCGTGACGAGAGGCCGCCGGTCACGGTCCATAGTCCGCTGGCGACGATAGACAGAAACGATAAACGGAATGCTCCGTTCCGCAAGGCCCAAGGTCAACGCCGCGACGCGCTCAGGCCCCTCGACGGGCGGCGGGGCGCCAAACCAAGCGGCCGAACGGCAAACGTTACGCGCGGCCCCGCCGTCAGCGGCGCGGCCCGGCGTTCGCCAACGCTACGATGGTAGCCAGCAGGACGCCGGGGCTCACCGGTTTCTGCACGATCGCAACGTCACCGAACTCGTTGCCGAGATCGCCGGAGCGGTAGCCGGTGCAGAGACAAAATGGGACGTTCAGCTCGCGCAGCCTTTTCGCCAGCGCGGCGCTCGAATCGCCCCGGATGTTGGCATCGATGATCGCCGCGTCCGGTCTCACGCCGTTGTCGAGCCCCGCCATCGCCGCGTCGATCGAAGCCATCGGACCGACCACCGAATGGCCGGCGTCCTGCAGGATGGTGGCGATTTCATCGGCGATGATGAACTCGTCCTCAAGCACCAGGATCGACAGGATCCTTTGTTCGGTATCGGCCATGGCTCAGGCTATCGCGAGGGCTTCGGGAACGCGGTCCTTGGCAAAGGGCCGGATCGTCTGGAGCGGAACCCGGATCTCGCAGACCAGGCCGTCCTTGCGGAATTCCATGCGGGCGTCGCCGCCCAGTTCATAAGCGATGCTGCGCTCGATCAGCATCGACCCGAAACCGCGCTCCTGGGGCGCGCTGACCGGCGGGCCGCCGGATTCCTGCCATTTGAGCACCAGCCACGCCTGCCCCTCGATGCTTTGCACCGACCAGCCGATGTCGACCCGCCCGGTGGGCAGCGAGAGCGCCCCGTATTTGGAGGCATTGGTGCCGAGTTCATGCACCACCAGCGCAAACGACAGCGCCGACTTCGGACTGAGCCGCACGGGCGGCCCACCGATGCGGATCACCCCGCCGATATCGAAGCTGCCGGTCTCCTGGCGGATGATCGTGTCGATATCGGCGCCGAGCCAGCGTTCGCCGGCAAGCAATTCGTGGGCGCGCGACATGGTCTGGATGCGGCCGAGCAGCGATCGTTCGAACAGCGGAACCGACCGCTGGGTCCTCGCCGTCCGCCGGATGATCGCTTGAATGACCTGGAGGGTGTTCTTCATCCGGTGGTCGAGCTCGCGCATGAGGAGCCGCTGGGTCTCTTGTGCCTCATGGCGATCGGTCACGTCGACGGCGGTTGCCACGAGGTTAGGTGACTTCGAGGCCATGGTGGCCAGGGGCCGCACCCAAAGGTCGAGAACGCGAGGACTTCCGCCGATTTCCACCGCGAAGTCGAAGCGCGCGTCTTCGCCGTGGCGCGCCGTTGCGACCGCCTGCCGGATGCGGGCCGGCTCCTCCGGCGCCTGGTACTCCAGGGGCAGCGCCCAGAGCGGCCGCTCGGTCATGTCCTTCTCGCTGAGACGCAGGACATCGATGGCGGTACGATTGGTGCTGATCACCCTGCCGTCGGGATCGAGCAGCCAAGCGAGCGGGCCGAGGCCGTCCAGCATGCCGCGAAGCTGCGCTCTCGCCTCGGCAATCTGCAGGGTCTTCGACCGGTTCGTTACATAGCCGATGACGGCAAGCGTCGAGGCGATGCCGGCGCCGACGATGAGGACCACGGCCCACAACATGATGCTGGTTGCCGTCGACGGCGTCGCCGCGACGCGAACCGTCCAGGTCTGGCCGCCGAATTCGAAGGACTGTTCGTTCGGCGGAGCGTCGCTGCGAGCCGGATCGCTCGACGACGCCGTCGGGCCTTCGGTCGTGCCGATGGTCAGCGCGATGCTTGGGATCCCGCTGGTGCGCCTGGCGAACCTGGCAAGCCCTTCCACCGTGACCGACCCGGTTGCCACCCCGATCACGTCGCCGCGGCTGTCGAGCGCCGGAACGAAGAACACCACGCCGGGCTCGCCGGAGCTGAGCAGCGTCACCGCATCGCTGACGACGAGCTGGAACTCGCCGATCGTCTGCTCGATCGCCTTGCTGCGCACCGGATCGGACGCGGCATCGAAGCCGTATGCCGGATCGCCTCCACTGGGCAGATAGCCGGATTCGATAACAAAATAGACCGGACGATCGCCGGCACGGACCGGCTTCCCGTCGGCGCCGGCTTGCCAGATGCCGAGGGTCTTGGCCGGCTCGGAGGAGAACCTGTGCTCATAGACTGCTCGGGATTCGTCGTTCACCCTGCGGAGGAAACCGATCGAGCGCAGGACCTCGGTTCCGGCCAGCGGCTTCGCGAAGCGGGTGAACTCGTCCTCGGTCACCATGTCGGCGGCATACAGTCCGCGCACGGCGCGCACGGAAATCGCAACGCGGTCGAGTGCGACCTTGACCGCGGTCGCCGCCGTATCGATCTGCGCTGCGGTCTGCTCTTCCCGCAGCCGCTGGTAGGAATCGTAGACGAACCACCCCCCCACCGCGGTGACCCCAAGGCCCACCACGGCGACGATGACTGTAGCGATCCTCCGCTGCCGGACTATCTGTCTCTGCGGCAATCCCGAATTCGGTCCTTCACTCGGCGCGCCGGGCCTTCAACCGGCGCGGCCACTCTTAGCCGACTCACAGCACTCTCACCAACAGAAGGATCACAACGATCACCAGGAGCACTCCGACGATCCCCGACGGGCCATAACCCCAACCACGAGAATAGGGCCAGGCGGGCACCGCGCCCAAAAGGATTAGGATGACGATTATTAGCAGAATTGTGCCCAGCGACATCAACAGGCTCCATTGGCGTGCCTGTTCATAACGCTGGGTCGCCGGGTTTTGTTCCCCGGTTTGCCAATAGCCACGCGGAACAATTCTCCGGAACCAATATCGGAAGGGGTTGTTGTCGGAGTTCCGACCGGCCGCGCCGGTCAGCGCGGCGGCAGGTCGCCGCGCTCCCATCCCTCCTTCGCCTCGGCGGCGAAAGCCTCGAACCGCCCACCGGCGATCGCCGCGCGGATGCCGGCCATCAGGTGCTGGTAGTAGGCAAGGTTGTTCCACGTCAAGAGCATGCCGCCGAGCGACTCGCCGGACTTCACCAGATGGTGGAGGTAGGCGCGGGAATAGTCGCGCGCCGGCGGCCAGTCGGCGGTCTCGTCGAGCGGCCGCGGATCGTCGGCGTGACGGGCGTTCCTCATGTTGAGCCGGCCGAAGCGGGTGTAGGCGACACCGTGGCGTCCGGCGCGGGTCGGCAGCACGCAGTCGAACATATCGATCCCCCGCGTCACCGCTTCGAGAATATCGTCGGGCTGGCCGACCCCCATCAGATAGCGCGGACGCCCGGTCGGCAGCGCCGGAACGGTGATGTCGAGCATGGTAAGCATCACCACCTGGGGTTCGCCGACCGCCAGCCCGCCGATCGCGTAGCCGTCGAAGCCGATCGCCGCCAGCGCCTCGGTCGAACTCGATCCTGAGATCCGCGCGGTCGCCGCCCTGGACGATGCCGAAGAGCGCCCTGCCCTCTGGTTCACCGAACGCGCGCTTCGACCGTTCGGCCCAGCGGAGCGACAGGCGCATCGCCCGATCGACCTGCTCGCGCTCGGCAGGCAGCGCCACGCACTCGTCGAGCTGCATGTGGATGTCGGAATCGAGAAGCGCCTGGATTTCCAGCGATCGTTCCGGTGTCAGCCGAAAGGTCGAGCCGTCGAGATGGGACTGAAAAGTGACCCCGTCCTCGTCGATCTTCCGCAGCGATGCCAGCGACATCACCTGAAAGCCGCCGGAGTCGGTGAGGATCGGCCACGGCCAGTTGGCGAAGGCATGCAGCCCGCCAAGCGCCGCCACCCGTTCGGCGCCCGGCCTCAGCATCAGGTGGTAGGTGTTGCCGAGGATGATGTCGGCGCCGAGTTCCCGCACCTGGTCGGGATACATCGCCTTGACGGCGCCGGCCGTGCCGACCGGCATGAAGGCCGGCGTACGGATGACGCCGCGCGGCAGCGCGAGGCTGCCGGTACGGGCGGCGCCGTCGGTCGCCGCGACGGAAAAATCGACGCCGCTCACCCGTATTCCCGTTCGTGCATCAGGCTTCTCCGGATCGCGACGGATAGAGGAGGCACGCGTCACCATAGGAGTAGAAACGATAGCCCACCCCGATGGCGTGTCGGTAGGCCTCGTGCATCGTCTCGCGCCCGGCGAACGCCGACACCAGCATGAACAGCGTCGAGCGCGGCAGGTGGAAATTGGTGATCAGCAGGTCGATGGCCTTGAACCGATAACCGGGGGTGATGAACAGCGATGTTTCGCCGGCAAAGGGATTGAGGCGCCCGTCATCGTCCGCCGCGCTTTCAAGGAGCCGGAGCGAAGTGGTCCCGACGGCGACGATGCGGTCGCCGCGCACCCGCGCCTTGTTCAGCGCTGCTGCCGTGTCGGCGCTCACCGTGCCCCACTCGGCGTGCATCCTGTGGTCCGCGGTATCGTCGCCCTTGACCGGCAGGAACGTCCCAGGCCCGACGTGGAGCGTCACCTTCTGGAAGGCGACGCCGGCCGCCGCGAGCCGTTCGATGAGCCCGGTGGTGAAGTGCAGCCCGGCGGTCGGCGCCGCCACCGCGCCCTCCTCCCTGGCAAAGACGGTCTGGTAGTCCTGGCGGTCGCGGGCATCTTCCGGCCGCCGCCCGGCGATGTAGGGCGGCAGCGGCATGTGGCCGATCGCATCGATCGCCTCGTCGAGGACCGGCGACGCCAGGTCGAACCGCACCAGCACGTCGCCCGCCGCCCCTTTCTCCTCGACCGTCGCATCGAGCCCGGCGACGAGGCAGGCGTTGTCGCTGGTGGCGCCGAAGCGGAGCCGGTCGCCGGCCGCGAGCCGTCGGGCCGGCCGGGCGAAGGCGCGCCAGCGCGCCGTGTCGACGCGTTGGTAGAGCGTCACCGACACCGGTGTGCCTTTCACGCCGCGGAATCGCTCGCCGCGGAGCTCCGCCGGGATCACCTTGGTGTCGTTGATCACCAGCACGTCACCGGGGCGAAGCAGCTCCGGCAGGTCGCGGACATGGCGGTCGGCCAGCCCGTCGCCGGGCTTCACCACCAGGAGCCGCGCCGCATCGCGCGGGCTGGCCGGACGCAGGGCAATCCGCGCCTCGGGAAGCTCGAAATCGAAGAGGTCGACGCGCACCGATCCCCGTTCAACGCCGCATGTAGGCCCGTCCGAGCGCCAGGGCCCCGATGATGATCAGGATGACCGGCCAGACGATGTTCCAGTCCACATCGAGGTTGAACAGGAACATCAGCGTCAATGCCACCAGCACGATGCCGGTGATAAGCGGACCCACCACGCCGGTGCCGAACCGCTGGCCGTTCTGGTCGTAGGCCCTCCAGGCGCCGGCGAAAGCAAACCCCGCCGGAATCAGGACGAACAGCGCCCACCAGTTTCCGGGTATGCCGTAGCCGAGGTTCTGGAGAAGGAAGACGGCACCGACGGCGATCAGGATCAGCGCCGCGATCCAGGCACCCGGGCCGCGGCTGCGGTCTTCATCTTCCTCGCGATCGCGCTCGCCCGATTCGGACATGGGAGCCTCCCAGCTTGGTCGGCCGACTCATATCACAAACCTCCGGCGGCCGGTCTAGGCGGCGTCTGCGGCGACCTTCACCGACACGATCTGATCGGGGTCCCGCACCGGCTCGCCGCGCTTGAGTTTGTCGATGTTCTCCATCCCGTCGACCACCAAACCCCACACCGTGTACTGCCGGTCGAGCCATGGCGCATCGTTGAAGCAGATGAAGAACTGGCTGTCGGCCGAATCGAGGCTCGCCGAGCGGGCCATCGAGCAGGTGCCGCGGATGTGCTTCTCGCCGCTGAATTCCGACTTGAGGTTGACCCCCGAACCGCCGCGTCCGGTGCCGGTCGGATCGCCGGTCTGCGCCATGAATCCGTCGATCACGCGGTGGAAGACGACGCCGTCATAGAAGCCGGTGCGCGCCAGCTCCTTGATACGGGCGACGTGCTGCGGGGCGAGATCGGGACGCAGCGCAATCAGCGTCGTGCCGTGCGTCGTCTCCATCACCAGGGTGTTTTCCGGGTCCAGCTTGTCAGCCATTTCGCCCTCCTCGCTGTTTCGGTTGCGGTTCCGTTCCGCCGCGTCACTTGATGTCCGCCGCGACCTTCATCGAGATGATCTTGTCGGGGTTTTTGACCGGCTCGCCGCGCTTCAGCTTGTCGACGAACTGCATGCCTTCGACCACTTCGCCCCACACCGTGTATTGGCCGTTGAGGAAGGAGCAGTCCTTGAAGCAGATGAAGAATTGCGAGTTGGCGGAGTCGGGATCGTCCGTCCGCGCCGCGCCGATCGTCCCGCGGCCGAAATTGGTGTCGGTGAATTCCGCCTTGAGGTCGGGAAGGTCCGAGCCGCCGGTGCCGGTGCCGGTCGGATCGCCGCCTTGCGCCATGAAACCTTCGATCACCCGGTGGAAGGGCGTGCCGTCATAAAAGCCCTGACGGGTCAGCTCCTTCACCTGCTCCACGTGGTTCGGCGCCAGATCCGGACGAAGGCGGATGACCACCTTGCCGTAGGGGAGCTGCATGATCAGGGTATTTTCGGGGTCGAGGTCCTGCGCCTGCAAGGCGGCCGGCAGGAGGAGGAACAGCGCCGCGACGGCGGCGGCGAGATGCTTGATCATTCTGATTCACCAAGATCGCAAATGATGGGGCGAAGGGATTGTCCGATCAGCGCAAGCGCCGGCGAGCACGTCATCGATGGCGACATGTTTCTTCCCGATTTGGCGTCAGGGAGCCTGGCGCCCGGCCTTGTTCTTGAGCTTTTCCGCGACGGCCGGTGGTACGAAGGCCGAGACGTCGCCGCCCATTCCGGCGATCTGCCGGACAAGAGTGGCGGTGATGTGGCGTGTCGCCGCCGATCCGGGCAGGAACACGGTGCGGATCTCCGGCGCCAGCACCGCGTTGGTCGCCGCCATCTGCATCTCGTAGTCGAAATCGGCGGCGTTGCGCAGCCCGCGGACGAGGAGCGACGCGCCGGCCGCTTGGGCCGCCGCGACGGTAAGGCCGTCGAATGAAGTGACCCTGACCCGGTCCCCCTGCCCGGCCGGCAGCGCCGCGACCGCCTCGGCGATCATCGTCTTGCGCTCGTCCAGCGAGAACATCGTCGTCTTGGTCGGATGGACACCGATCGCCACGACCACCTCATCGGCAAGCGTCAGCGCCGCGGTCAGGATGTCGAGGTGACCGTTGGTGATCGGATCGAAGGTGCCGGGGTAGAGGGCGATGCGGGCCATGGTTCCCGTATTTCCGGCGTGGCAGGCAGGTCGGTCCGGGCTCTCTACCGGGAACCTCCTCCGCCGGCAAGGCACTGTCGCCAGGGCCCGGCCGGGCGCCGCGAGCCCCGCAGAGTGAATTGGTCGTGATTCTTATTTTGTTTTCAACATCTTATGCATGTGATCTCGATCACATAGGTTTTGTGACCTCGGTCACTGAAGCAGCGGATGACCGGAACTATGTTCTTCCCATGCTCGTTGGTTCAACGAGGCCGGACAAGGGGCCGGCCAAGCCGGAGGAAGAGAAGATGAACACCAGGATCCGCCAGACGCTCGTTGCAGTCGCTTTCGCCGCGACCGTTGCGGCCGGCATCACGGGTGCCACTCTCCGCGGCGAGACCAAGGAAACCGACTTGGCCGCCACGTGCGCTGCCGCCAACTGGCCGATGATCCCGGCCGAGTGCCTGCAAGGCGCCCGCCAAGAGAACGTTCGCTACGTTTCAGCTGACAAGCTCCCCGGCACCGAGCCGACCAGGGTGGCGGCCAACACCGAACTGGCAGACCGCTTCTCGGTCGCCTTCCAGTAGGCCGAACAGCGAGGACGAAACTGAACGCTAGATGAACGGAGCCATCGGCACACGGTTCAGCCGGCAACAGCGATAACCCGGCGGACTTTTCGAGCCAGGTTCCGAGGAGGCAAGAGATGAATATCTGGATCCATTCGACGATCGTGGCGACCAGCCTGGCGGCGACAGTCGCCGTGGCGTTCGCCGCCGCCGCCATTTACACCACCACCCAGGATGTCGCCGCCAAGGCCGATCGGCTGCCGATCGCCCAGCGGCTTTCGTCCGATCCCGCTACATGACCGTCGAGACGCGAGGGGAGCAGCTTTCCGTTCTCGAACGCGTCCCGGTCATGACAACCGCTTCAAAGTGAGTTCCAACCCGTTTCCTCCAACAACACTCCTCCCCCAAGACTAGACTGAGCCGCCGGCCCCAAACGGCGGCTCCTTTCTGGGTGGATGAGCAAGGGAAATCGGGCGCGGATTCGAGCCGGCGCGTGCCTCATGACGGCCGCGCCGTCGCCGCGTCGGATCGGGCTGGCGTCAGTTGAGCCGGCTGAGTCGGCGCGCGCCGATCATGGGCCTCGGCCGCGGTCCCCGCGAAGCCCCAGCGATCGCGTCCCGAGCGCTTGGCGAGGTAGACCGCATCGTCGGCGGTCTTCAATAGCGAATCGATGTCCGTTTGGCCGGTCCGCAGGGCAACGCCGATACTGACCGTGGTCGGAAAGCCGTCGCCGTCGAGGCGGAGTTCGCGGGCGCCGCGGCAGATGTGCTCGGCGAGGCGGGCGACCGCGGACGGGACGAGGCCGGCGACCAGTACGACGAACTCCTCGCCGCCGAGCCGCGCCACCGTCCAGTCGTCACCGCCGGTTTCGCTCGCCGCCGTCCTGATCGCGTGGGCCACGGCGCGAAGCACGGCGTCGCCGACGTCATGGCCGTGGATGTCGTTCACCGATTTGAAATGGTCGACGTCGACCATCAGCGCCGCGATCGTCGACGCCCTGCCTGTCCCGTTGCTCAGCATGCGCGCGGCGTCGCTGAAGAAGGCGCGGCGGTTGGGCAGACCGGTCAGCTCGTCGCTGGCGGCAAGCCGCTCGAATTGCGACCGCAGCCGCCTCAGCTTCTCATTGATGCGGAGCAAGGGATAAAGCATGGCCGGCGTCACCAGAGCCGGCAGTCCCCCCGCCAGTGCGTAGGGAAGAATGCCGGTTTGGTAGCCGGCGGCGATCATGGCGATGCGAGTCGTGACGAGGGATACGGCGACGCACACCAGCGTCGCCCCCGCCGTGAGGAACAGCGGATAGGCAAGCAGTCTCTTGAACGACATACGCGGCAACACTTCTTTGACGGGCTCGCACAGTGTCAGCCAGGCGCGAATATAGCGTTACCGCAAACCTCAAAGTTGGAGTCAAAATCTGACCCGCCTGCGTCGCCAGGCCGGCGGGACCTAGGCGGGCGGCTGCTCGCCGTTGCCCTCTTCCGCGCCCGCCTCGTCCTCGCCGAGGTGTTCCACCGACACCACCTTCTCGCCCTGCGTGTCGAAAAGAATGACGCCCTGGGTTCCCCGCCCGGCAATGCGGATCGGCTTGTCGCCGCCGACCGGCATGCGGATGGTCTGGCCGCCGTCGGTGACGCAGATGATCTGGTCGGCGTCCTCGACCGGGAACGAGGCGACCAGCGGGCCGTTCCGCTCGTTGACCGCCATGGCGACGATGCCCTTCCCGCCGCGCCGCGTGGTGCGATAGTCGTAGGACGAGGTCCGCTTGCCGTAGCCGTTCTCGGAGATGGTGAGGATGAACTGTTCGGCGGCGCCCATCTCGGCATAGCGCTCCTGGCTGAGCGTACTTGGCTCGCCGTCGCCCTCGCCTTCCTCGTCGGCGGAAGTGTCGGCGACCTCCTCCGGCTCTCGCCCTCGCCGCGCACCGCCCGGCTCATCTTGACGAAGGCGGCGCGCTCCGCCGGCGACGCCTCGAAATGGCCGAGCACCGCCATCGAGATCACCGTGTCGCCGGGCGCCAGGTTGATGCCGCGCACGCCGACCGAGTTCCGCCCGGCGAACACCCTCACCTCCGGTACCGGGAAGCGGATGCACTGCCCGCCGGCGGTGGTGAGCATGATGTCGTCGTGCTCGGTGCAAGTGTCGACGCTGAGGATCTCCTCGCCCTCGCCGAGCTTCATGGCGATGATGCCCGAGCGGCGCACGTCGACGAAATCGGAAAGCTTGTTCCGCCGCACCGTGCCGCCGGTGGTGGCGAACATCACGTCGAGGGTCTCCCAGCTCGCCTCGTCCTCGGGAAGCGGCATGATGGTGGTGATGCGCTCGCCCGATTCGAGCGGCAGGAGGTTGATCAGCGCCTTGCCGCGCGCCTGCGGGGCGGCGAGCGGCATCCGCCACACCTTCTCCTTGTAGACCTGTCCCCTTGACGAGAAGAACAGGACCGGCGTGTGGGTGTTGGCGACGAAGACGCGGGTGACGAAATCCTCCTCCTTGGTCGCCATGCCGGAGCGGCCCTTGCCGCCGCGCTTCTGCGCCCGGTAGGCGTCGAGCGGCACCCGCTTGATCCAGCCGGCATGGGTGACCGTCACCACCATGTCCTCGCGCTGGATGAGGTCCTCGTCCTCCAATTCGACGCCGGCATCGATGATCTCCGTCCGCCGCGGCGTGGCGAACTCGTCGCGGATGGCGGTCAGCTCGTTCTTGACGATGGTTTGCACCCGCTGGCGCGAGCGCAGGATGTCGAGGTAGTCGCTGATCTCGACGGCGATCTTTTCCAGCTCCTCGCCGATCTCCTCGCGGCCGAGAGCGGTCAGCCGGGCGAGGCGCAATTCGAGGATCGCCCGGGCCTGCGCGTCGGAGAGGCGATAGCTGCCGTCGTCGGCGATGCGGTGGCGGGGGTCGTCGATGAGCGCGATGAGCGAAGCCACCTCCGCGGCCGGCCACGCTCGGGCCATCAGCTCCTCGCGCGCCGCGGCGGCGTCCTTCGAGGCGCGGATGATGCGGATCACCTCGTCGATATGGGCGACGGCGATGGCGAGGCCGACCAGGGTGTGGGCGCGCTCGCGCGCCTTGGCGAGCAGGAAGCGGGTCCGCCGGCTGATCACGTCCTCGCGGAAGGCGACGAAGGCCTGGAGCAGGTCCTTCAGCGTCATCTGCTCCGGCCGGCCGCCGTTCAGCGCCACCATGTTGGCGCCGAAGGAGCTCTGCAGCGGCGAGAACCGATAGACCTGGTTGAGCACCACGTCGGCGACCGCGTCGCGCCTCAATTCGATCACCACCCGCATCCCGTGCCGGTCGGATTCGTCGCGGATGTCGGAGATGCCCTCGATCCGCTTGTCGCGGACCAGTTCGGCGATCTTCTCGATCATCGTCGCCTTGTTCACCTGGTACGGGATCTCGGTGATGATGAGCGCCTCCCGCTCTTTGCGGACGGTCTCGACGCTGACCCGGCCGCGCATCAGGATCGAGCCGCGGGCCGTCGCGTAGGCGGAGCGGATGCCGGCCTTGCCGAGGATGAGGCCGCCGGTAGGGAAATCCGGGCCGGGGATGATCTCCATCAGCCGGTCGAGGTCGAGGCCGGGATCGTCGATCAGTGCGATCGTCGCGTCGATCACCTCACCGAGATTGTGGGGCGGGATGTTGGTCGCCATGCCGACGGCGATGCCGCCGGCGCCGTTGGCGAGAAGGTTGGGAAAGCGCGCCGGCAGCACCACCGGCTCCTTCTCGGAGCCGTCGTAGTTCTCCCGGAAGTCGACGGTGTCCTTGTCGATGTCCTCGAGCAGCGAATGGGCGGCCTTGGCGAGCCGCACCTCGGTGTAGCGCATCGCCGCCGGCGGATCGCCGTCGACCGAGCCGAAGTTCCCCTGCCCGTCGATCAAGGGCAGGCGCATGGAGAAGTCCTGCGCCAGCCGCACCAGCGCGTCATAGACCGCCTGGTCGCCGTGCGGATGGTATTTGCCGATCACCTCGCCGACGACGCGGGCCGACTTGCGGTAGGGCTTGTTCCAGTCGTAGCCCGACTCGTTCATCGCATGGAGGATGCGGCGATGGACCGGCTTCAGTCCGTCGCGCGCATCGGGGAGCGCACGGCTGACGATCACGCTCATCGCGTAGTCGAGATAGCTCCGCCGCATCTCGTCGGTGATCGAGACGGAATCGATGCCGGGGGTCATCCCCTCGCCGGGTTCGTCCGGCCCGCGGGGCGGTGTTTCGTCAGCCAAAAGGGAACTCGGGAATCAGGGTGGAAATCTGCACCCAACCTAGGGATTCGGTGACACGTTTACAAGGTGAAAGATCAAACAGACTGCGCTAGTTTCGTCTTAAATATCAATCACTTGTGCGATCAATTTTGGCGCTCGCCGCAGGCCCTCTTCATTCACTCCCGGGCAAGCGGCAATTCAACGCGTTCAAGGCGCGTCCGGGCCAAAAGAAGGCCGGATTCCCGTTTGCGCGGGAATGAGCGGTTGAGAGAGCCCCTGCCTCCCTTGCCGCCATGCGCGAGATCATAGAGTGCCTCCGACCCAACAAGCCGCCGGTTCGCTCGCCTGACCGGCGGAGAGGCGCTTTGTCGCCCCGCGGCGGGTCGCAAGCCGCTATACTTCCGCCGCGGCTCCGCCAGTGGAGGCAGCCGCGCTTCGACGAGCCATGGCCAAGGACCTCACCATCCCCGATGCGACGACCGACGACGCCGAGTTCGAGCGCGCCGTCCGCATCCTGCTCGATCACCTCCTCGGCGCGGTCGACGTCGATCTGGAGATCACCCTTGCCGGGCGCCCGTTCGTCATTGCCTGGGCCGATCGCCGGCCGACCGACGCCGACGAAGTGACCGTCGCGATGACCGCCGGCATGCGTGTCGTCGAAGGGCGTGGCGGCGCGCCGCCGGAGGTGTTGCCGACCGGCGAGGAGCAGATCACCATCGTCATCGACGGCGAGCGCTTCGTCTTTCACCTGATGACCGTCGAGCGGGACCAACCACGGGCGGGCGACGCGGCGCGAAAGGCGCTTCGTTAGGTCAGTTTCCGCCGCCCGGCGGGGATGACCGTTTACGCCCGGTGCGGTTTGGCGCCGCTGGCGGGGCGATGTGCCGCGTGATAGATGTCGCATCCTCCACCGAGTGGGGCGGGAGGGGCGCATCCGCAGGTTTATCGTGACGACGACGGTCTATCCGCCGACCGAGGCGATCAGGCTGTTTGACGCCTTGCCCGACTGGACGCTCATCGTCGCCGGCGATCGCCGCACCCCGGCGGACTATCGCCTCGACAACGGCATCTACCTCTCTCCGGACGATCAAGAGCGCCTGGCGCCGGAACTGTCGGAGCTGATCGGCTGGAACTGCACCCAGCGCCGCAATCTCGGCTTCGTCCTGGCACTCGAGATGGGCGCCGACCTGGTGGCGACGGTCGACGATGACAACGTCCCCTACGAGACCTGGGGCCGCGATTTGCTGGTCGGCCGTACCGTCGATATCCGCACCTACGACGCCGAAAACGGCTGCTTCGACCCCATCGGCGCCGCCGGCTATCGCCACCTTTGGCACCGGGGCTATCCGCTCCAGCTCCTCCGCTCCCGCGATTACGGCCGGTCCGCCGTGCAGCCCAGGCGGGTCGATGTCAAAGCGGATTTCTGGGACGGTGATCCTGATATCGATGCCGTCTGCCGCCTCGAGCACGCCCCGGACGTGCGTTTCGACGCGGCGGCGTTCCCGTTCGCCTCAAGCGCGATCGCCCCGTTCAATTCGCAGAACACCTTCATCGGACGCGACGCCCTCTCCCGCTACTTTGTCCTGCCCGGGACCGGGCGCATGAACGATATCTGGGCGGCCTTCCACCTCCAGTCGCTTGGCTTCGCCGTTGCTTTCGGCCCACCCACGGTCCGCCAGGACAGGCATCCACACGATCTCACCCGCGACCTGGTTGAGGAGGTCCTCGGATATCGGCGGAACGCCGAACTGGTCGCCGCGATCAACGCCGGCACCTACCGCGTCGAGGACTTCTGGCCCGAGCAGGCCCGGCTTGCCTACGGCGCGTATCTCCACAGGGTCCGGGCATGATCTCCATCATCATCGCCGGCCGAAACGACAACTATGGCGGCGACTTCGAGGGGCGGCTTCTTGCCACCGCGCGCTACAACCTTGCCGAGCTGGCAAGGCGGCGGGTCGAAACCGAGCTTGTCTTCGTCGAGTGGAACCCGTTGACCGACCGGCCGCTCCTGTCCGAGCGGGTCGCCGCCGCCTTCGACGAAGCCCGGTGCATCGTCGTCGACGGTGCCGTCCACCGGCTCTTCAGCCGCAACCGCTACGTCGCCGTGTCCGAGTATCACGCCAAGAACGTCGGCGCGCGACGGGCACGCGGCGACTGGCTGCTTCTGACCAATCCCGACAACTTCTTCGGCAGGACCATCCTGGATTTCCTCGAAGCCGGCGCCTTCGACCCGGAGACCCTCTACCGGGCCGGCTGGATCGAGGTCGACACGGCGGCGGAGATCGACGACCCCGGCCTGACCGACTGCTATGCCGCCGACACCCCGCCCTATTACTACGCATCGGGCGATTTCATGCTGTGCACGAAGCGGCTGTTCAACTCGGTCGGCGGCTTCCGCGAGGATCTCACCTTCACCAACACCAACAAGGATTCGATCTTCTGTTGCGCGGCCTTCGAGAAGACCGGGCGGGTCATGAAGAACGGCAACACCTACCACCTGCGTCACGAACGCGATGACGTCGAGCGGCGCCGGCTCGCCTACGTCTGGCGGAGGGTCGACCGCACGCCCCAGGCGACCTACGGGCTGGAGACGGGCTGCATCGCCACAGCGCTCGGACCGCGGATCACCCGGCTGGAGCTGACCCCGGAGCTTCTCGCGGAGGCGAACGCCACGCCTCCGGTCGAGCCCGAAGTCCCCGAGGCTTATCGGCCGCGCTGGCAAGGCGCTCGACAAGGCCGCGCCTGACGGGGCCGGTCGGCGGGTGACATGCGGGGGCCAGACTGCGGCGAAATTTGTCGGTGATGGCCATCTCTTAACCGTCCGTTAACCCTGTTCCGGCGACATCTTGTAACCGTTCATTAACTGCGGTTAACGCCAAGTGTCCCTCGCTCTCGCCACCAGCTCAGGCATTCGGCTCGCCGGCCGCTCTTTCCTCGCCTTCGTGCTGGAGCCCTTACCGCCGGTCTCCGGATGGCTCGCCGATCTCGACGCCGTGGCACGCCAGTCCTTCGCCTTCTTCGCCAATCGCCCCGTCGTCCTCGACCTTTCGCGGCTGAAGCCCGACCGGAGTGAAACCCGGACCCTGATCGATGCGCTGAAAGCGCGCGCCATCCGCGTCATCGCCGTCGAGGGCGTCGACCCCGCCTGGCTCGATCCGTCACTGGCGCCGCTCGGCAGCGGCAAGGAATCGGCCAGGGTCATAGAATTTCCCGGCGGCGCGCCGCGCGGCCGCGCCGCATCCGCCTCGTCGAAAGGCGGGCTGATTGTCGATCGCCCGGTGCGCTCCGGCCAGTCGATCTTTCATCCGGAGGGCGACGTGACCGTGACGAGCCACGTCGCCTCCGGCGCCGAGGTGATCGCCGGCGGCTCGATCCACGTCTACGGCGCGCTCCGCGGTCGGGCGCTGGCCGGCGCCACCGGCAACGCGAACGCGCTGATCTTCTGCCGCAAGTTCGAGGCGGAGCTGGTGTCGATCGACGGCAACTACCTCACCGCCGAGCGCAGCCCGCCGGAGGTGATCGGCAAGCCGGTCCAGATCCGGCTGAGCAACGACGTCATCGTCACGGAGATTCTCGACTAACCAGGGAGCTGGGGAAGCAATGGGGACGGTTATCGTAGTCACATCCGGCAAGGGCGGCGTCGGCAAGACCACTTCGTCGGCCGCTCTCGGCGCGGCGCTTGCCGCGACCGGAGATCTGGTGGCGCTGGTCGATTTCGACGTGGGGCTGCGTAATCTCGACCTAGTGCTCGGCGCCGAGCGCCGCGTGGTCTACGACTTCGTCAACGTCATCCAGGGACAGGCCAAGCTCTCCCAGGCGCTGATCCGCGACAAGCGGCTGGAGACGCTGCATCTGTTGGCGGCCTCGCAGACCCGCGACAAGGATGCGCTTACCGAGGACGGCGTCGAGGACGTCATCGAATCGCTCCGCGGCGCCTACGACTGGGTGATCTGCGACAGCCCGGCCGGCATCGAGCGCGGTGCGCTTCTGGCCATGCGCCACGCCGACATGGGGATCGTCGTCACCAATCCGGAGGTCTCGTCGGTGCGCGATTCGGACCGCATCATCGGCCTCCTCGACGCCCGCACCATGAAGGCCGAGCGGGGCGAGCCGATTGAGAAGCACGTCCTCATCACCCGCTTCGACCCGGCCCGGGCGGCGCGCGGCGACATGCTGTCGATCGACGACGTGCTCGAGATCCTGTCGCTGCCGCTGATCGGCATCGTGCCGGAGAGCCAGTCGGTGCTGAAGGCGTCCAATCTCGGCCTGCCGGTCGTCCTCGCCGATCCGGCGAGCAATTCCGCCCGCGCCTACGCCGACGCGGCGCGGCGGATCAAGGGCGAGAGCGTCGAGATGGCGGTGCCGACCGTCAAGAAGGGGTTGTTTGGGGGCCTTTTCCGGAGGGCAGCCTGATGCTGTTGCGTTTCTTCAAACTGCGGCGCTCGGCGCCGGTGGCCAGGGACCAACTCAAGGTCCTCTTGGCTCACGAGCGGGCGATGACCGGCCGGCCGGACCTCGTCGCGGTGCTTCGTGAGGAGATCCTTGCGGTCATCCGCAAGCACGTGCCGGTCGATCCGGGCAAGGTCACCGTCCGCGCCGATCTCACCGGCACGGTATCGACCTTGAGCGTCGACATCGAATTGTCGATGGACCCGCCGGCCGCCCGAGCCGCCTGAGAAGCGACCGCGACGACGAGCCGCGGGCGGGCGCCCGGCTCGGCGGCTTCAGCGGTGCGGCATGTCCGGCGGATAGGGCTTGCCGCAGATCCACACCCAGTAGCGGACGGCCGGGCTCCAGATGAAGCAGTTGGGCAGGCTCCAGGGGTTCTGGTGGCCGTTCCAGGCATCGTAGCGGCTGCGGGATTGCGTGTAATGATGGTTATCGCCATGCCCCTCGGCTGACGGCACGGCCATGACCAGCGCCGCGGCGACAGCGAAAGCAATGGCAGCGGCTTTCTGCATAGAACACCTCGATAATGACCCCTGTCCCGCCCCGTTATAGCCGCGCCAAGCGCCAATACGGAAGGGAGCCTTTTGCGGTTGACTGCCGCGGCCCAAGCTGCGCCGACTCTGCCCGCCTGTGGATCAACCAGGGAGGGTGCCATGCCGTTCACGGAGATGATCGGCTTCCTCGCGGCGGGGCTGGTTCTGGCAACGTTCGTCATGCGGACCATGCTGCCTCTCCGCATCCTCGGAATATCCAGCAACATTGCCTTCATGACGTATGGCTGGCTGCAGGACCTGCCGCCGGTGCTCTTGCTTCATGCCCTTCTTCTGCCCATCAACCTCTATCGCTTGTTCGAGATGCGCCAGCTTGTCCGCGTGTTGCAAGACGCCTCGCTGGCCGCCGCGGACCTGAGTTGGCTTCTCCCCTATACGCGCCGCGTCGCCTGCAAGGCGGGAGACGTCCTCTTCCGCAAGGACGACCGCGCCGATGCCATGTATCTGGTCGAGGCGGGACGAATCCGCCTCGACGAATTGGACATCGCGGTTGGACCGGGCGAGGTGCTTGGTGAAATCGGCGTGTTCGCTCCGCAGGGCCGGCGTACCGCCACTGCGACCTGCCTGGAGAGTTGCCGGCTCCGCAAGATTACGCGAGAAACGGTTCAGCAACTCGTCCTGCAAAGCCCGCAATTCGCCTACTACCTGATCGGCGTCGCGATCGAGCGGCTTGTCGATGACCTGCACAAGGCCGAGGACCGGCTTGCCGTGCTCTCGGCGCAGCGGCTTGGCGCCGGCGACGGTCTTCAGGCCGCCGGGCCTCCACGCCGGACGCCGAGTCCCGGGCCATGATGGGATCGACGCGTCCCCGATCAAGCGCGCACCGGCGACGGGCGCGCCTCTGGTTGCCCGCCCGGCGCTGTGTTAACACCCGCGCCGAGGCAAGATCCGCCTCTGCCTTCACCTCTGGAGTCGGGCTTGCCTAAAGGCTGGCCAGCCATTCTGACGCTGGGCTGGATTCTTCTCGCCGTTGCGGTCGGCGAATGCGGAATCGTCTTGTTTTCGCTCGCCGTCCGCGACGGTCTGGCGCCGCTCTTCGCCGAGAATGCGGCGATTACGGCGGGCGTCGGCGGCTCCTGCATCCTCACGACCCAGGGCCGAAGGTTCGAGCTGAGGTTCCGCGACGCGACGCTGCTGACGGTCCTCGCCTGGTTCGCCGTGCCGGTGTTCATCGCCCTGCCGCTGATGTCCCGGCCGGTCGGCCTCAGTTGGGTCGACGCCTATTTCGAGGCGGTGTCCGGCCTGACGACCACCGGCGCGACGGTCCTTACCGGTCTCGATTCGCTCCCCCCATCGCTGCTGCTCTGGCGATCCTTGAGCCAGTGGATCGGCGGCATCGGCATCATCGGTCTCGCCATCGTCATCCTCCCTTTCCTCAAGATCGGCGGGATGCAGCTCTTCCGCCTTGAGTTCTCCGACCGCTCGGACAAGGCACTGCCGCGCGTCCGTTCGATCGTCACCGCGGTCGCCGAGATCTATGTCGGCCTCTCGGTCCTTTGCTTCCTGGTCTACTGGCTGTTGGGTATGAGCCCGTTCGACGCCCTGAACCATGCCATGACCACGCTGCCGACCGGCGGTTTCTCGACCCACGACGCCTCGTTCGGCTATTTCAACAATCCAGCGCTGCAATGGGCGGCGGTCATCTTCATGCTGCTCGCCGGCATGCCGTTTCTTGCTTACCTCCGCTTCCTGCAGCGCGGCAGCCTGCGTGATCGGCTCGATCCGCAGGCCTCCGGTCTGGTGATCACGGTCGCCGTTGCGGTTGCGATTTTCGCCACCTGGCTCGGCGCCAGCCGCCACGTCGGAGTCGGCGACGCGCTCACCCAGTCGGCCTTCAACATCGTGTCGATCGTCACCACGACCGGATACGCCTCGCTCAATTATCTGACCTGGGGCGCCTTCGCCGCAGCCTGGTTCTTCATGTTGACCTTCGTCGGCGGCTGCACCGGTTCGACCGCCGGCGGCCTGAAGATATTCAGGTTTCAGCTGGTCTCCCGCGTCGTGGCGCGGCACGTCGGGCGATCGATCCACCCGCACGCCGTCGTGCCGCTTCGCTACGGCGGACGGCTGGTTTCCGACGAGCAGGTCGGCTCGATCGCGGTCTTCGTCTTTCTCTACATTGTGCTGATTGCCGCGATCGCGATTTTCCTCGCCGCGCTTGGGCTCGACCCGGAGACGGCGCTATCGGCCGCCGCGACTGCGGTCGGCAATGTCGGACCCGGAATCGGCTCGGTGATCGGCCCGGCCGGCAATTTCGCCTCGCTTCCCGACGCGGCGAAGTTCGTCCTGTCGGTCGGCATGATCATGGGCCGGCTCGAAATCCTCAGCGTGCTTCTGTTGCTGATGCCAAGCTTCTATCGGTGAAGCGGCACGGCGCCCCGAAGGCGCCGGCGTCCCGATTGACCTTTCGCCATCTGCCACAGCCCTGAGCCCGTGGTGCGTCCTCCGCCGTGGCTCAGGAAGCCACCGAACCCGTCCTACCGCTCGTTCGCCGCCGACCGTTGGCGCGGGCAGGCGGCGGAGAGCCTGTCGCCGGCGGCATCGCGACCCGGTCGAAGAGCGGCGCGATCCAGTTGGGCAGGGTCGCGCCAAGATCGATGGTATCGCGCTTGCCGAGGCTGTCGAAGTTCGTTTCGAGCCAGGTCGACATCGCGCCGCGGCCACGATCGCGCAGCGTCCGCAAGAAAGGCCAGGACGTATCGAACTTGGTCGCCACCGAGAACTCGCGCATGTCCTCGTCGGTGCGGATCGCATGGAGGAAGACGTCTTTGAAGTGGTTGGCGACGCCGAGGTTCAGCAGCTCGTGTTCCTTGAGTTTTTTGATGAACGCGATCGTCCCGAGTTCCTTCATCAGTGGCGTGTTGAAGCTGATTTCATTGATGCGGTTCATGATTTCCGCCCCGGTGATCGGCAGGCTTGGCCGCACGACGGGGTTAATATGGAGGATCAGTAGATCCCGGCTCCTGGTTCCAGCAAGAAGCGGGAATAGCGGCGGATTGCCCATGAAGCCGCCATCCCAATAGTGTTCGCCATCGATCTCCACGGCCTTGAACAGGTGCGGCAGGCAGGCCGAGGCGAGTGCCACGTCGACGGTAATCTCCGGCGCCTGGAACACGCGCAGCTTGCCGGAACGCACGTTGGTCGCGGAAACGAAGAGCTTCAGCGCGTCCGCATCCATCTCCCGCAACGCGTCAAAATCGATGCAGCGCTCGAGCACCTCCTTCAGCGGATTGAGGTCGAAGGGATTTGTCTGATAGGGCGAGAACAGTCTGGTCATCGCGTCGAACCACAGCCAGGCGGGCGAGTTTTCGAAGCCGCCGAACATCGCCGGCCACCGCATGAGCCGCATCGGGCTGTAGATCTCTCCGGCTTCGTGGATGGCGCGCCAGAGTTTGGCGAGCGTCTCGCGGGCACGCTCGCGACCGGTGCCGTCGCCATATCCCAGATGCATGCCATAGGCGAGCGCGCACGCATTCATCGTGCCCGCCGAGGCGGAGCAGATGCCTTCTATGGCGATCCGCTCGTCCTCGAGCAGCCGGTCAAGAACACCCCAGGTAAATGCGCCGTGGGCGCCGCCACCCTGAAGGGCAATGTCGATCGTCTTGACGTCGGGGGCTTGCGCCATCGCCGTCCTACCTTCCCCGGTTGCGCGTCGGCCTCGGGGGCGGCAACGCCTTCGTTGCTTCAGATACCATCGCCCGTAGCGGCGTTGGTAACATGACATCGCCGAGAGCCGAAGCAACGTATGTCGGATATGGAGAATGTGACGTTTATGGCGCTGCCGATTGACCCCGTTGACGTCTTGTAGGGCAGCGAACCGACAGACAGGTGGCCGACCGAATGGGGCAGCCGACCGCTCGTTCTAGACGGCGTCCTTGACCGCCGGCAGCACCTTGGCGCCGAGCAATTCGATTGTTCTGGCCACCTTGGCGAAGGGCAGCCCGCCGATATCGACCTGCGCCAGATAGCGGTGGTGACCGAAAAGCTCGTGCTCCCACAGCATCTTGTCGATGATCGCCTGGGGGGAGCCGACGAAGAGCGGCCCGTCCGCCGCGGCGCGCTTATCGTACTCCTCGCGTGGAATCCTCCGGGCATAGTTCTGCCGTGGGGCATGCAGCAGAAAATACTGGGCATAGCGCGGATAAAAGTAGTCGAGCGCCGCCTGGCTGGTCTCTTCGATATGCATGTGCCCGGCGAGCGCCACCCGAAGGCGCTTCGCATCGTGCCCGGCCTCGGCCCCGATCCGTTTGTAGTCCGCCACCTGCGGGGCGAGGCCGGCCGGCGGCAGGCTGATGTTGGCGAGGGTGAGCGGCAAGCCGAGCCGGGCGGTGGCGGCCGCGTTATCGGCGTTGCCGCCCGTGCCGATCCAGATGGGCAGTGCCGCCTGCACGGGCCGGGGCGAGACCTCCGCGTCCTCAAGCACGGAGCGGAAACGCCCCTGCCAGCTGACGCGCTCGGCCGCATTGAGCGCCAGGAGGAGGTCGAGTTTCTCGGCGAAGAGCTCGTTGTAGTCGTCGAGGTCGTAGCCGAAGAGCGGGAAGGATTCGACGAAGGCGCCGCGCCCCGCGATCAGTTCGGCCCTCCCGCCGGAGACGAGATCGACCGTGGCGAAATCCTCGAACACCCTCACCGGATCGAGGGTCGAGAGGATCGTCACCGCGCTGGTCAGGCGGATTCGCCTGGTCGCCGCCGCGGCAGCCGCCATCATGATCGCCGGGCAGGAAATGGCGATGTCGAGCCGGTGGTGCTCGCCGAAGCCGAACACGGCCAGCCCTGCGTCATCGGCGAGCTTCGCCGCAGCGAGGATTTCGGCATAGCGCTGTTGGACGCCGACCATCTGCCCGGTCTCCGGATCGGGCGTCATGTCCGCAAAAGAGTAGAGTCCGATCTCCACAAGCCGCCCTCCCCGTCTCGCCGCTTGAGCGCATGGCAACGCTGGCCGCGAATGAGCGCCACGTCAATCGGGATTGCGCCCGGCCCGCCCCGGCTTGATTTCGATCAAAGCCCCGCGGCATTCGGCGTCGACAATCATCCTCCGGTCCAATGGAGGAGGATTGGCCATGCCGACCGAAACCCTGATCGTCGTCGCGCTGATCGTCGCTGCGTTCGCGGTGTTTTCGGCAGCGTTGTTCTGGGCCGACCACACCGCCCGCAAGCACGGGCAGGACTGATCCGAGCCGGAAGTGGGAGGCCGGAATCGCGCCTCCGCGTGGTGGTGCAACTTGGCAACTCCGGCGTCGATGGTTTGGCGCGTTCGGTTTTTGCTGTTGGGATTGGAAAACCCGCCCCGAATCCCGTTAGGTTCCGGGCGCCGGCGGCAGAGACACCGCTCGGCGATCACGGCGGCGGGTGGCCATCATGCTCGAGCAACTGACCCATCCCTTCGTCACGCTGTTCGTGACGGCGGATCCGATCAGCATCGTCCCGGTGTTCATCGTCCTCACCGCGAACCTCGATGCGACCGGCCGCCGTCGGGTGGCGCTCCGCTCCGTGATCATCGCCGGCAGCATCCTGATCGCCTTCGCGCTGCTCGGCAATGCGATCATCCGGTTTTTCGGCATCACCATCCCGGCATTCGAGATCGGCGGCGGGCTGCTTCTCTTCGCGATCGCGTTTCGCATGGTCTTCGACACCGAGCGGAAATCTCAACCGGATTCGACCCCGGCAGACGGCGAGCGCGACCTCACCCAGATGGCGGTGTTTCCGCTGGCGATCCCAATGATGGCCGGGCCCGGCGCCATCTCCGCGGCCATCCTTCTTTCCACCCATCGGCAGAATTATTGGGTCGGCCTGGCGAGTTTGATCGGCAGCATTTTGGTGTTGATGGGACTGACCTACGCCGTCCTGATGCTGTCCGGCCGCATCGACCGTGCTCTGGGGGTGACCGGCAGGGTGGTGGTGAGCCGGTTGCTCGGGGTCATTCTCGCCGCCCTCGCGATCCAGTTCATCGGCGAGGGCATGCTGACCTTCGCAAGCCACGTCGCGGAAGCGACCTCCTAGGGACCGGCGCCTGCATGCGTGACGCCCGGATTGTTGGCAGCGATCGCGCTTAGCCGGCTCAGTGACCTTGCTTCAGCGACTGGCGATAGGCGTGTACCTCGTCGGGCGTCATCGCTTTTGTGCGCGCCGCCGCCACGGTGTCAGCCGTCACCGTCTCGCCGGCCGGCGCTGACGCGTCGTTCCCCCAGTTGGAGCGAACGAAGTTGATCGCCGCGGCGATCTCGGCGTCGGACAGAAAATCGAAGGACGGCATTTCGTTGTCGAAATGCTTGCCCTCGACGTCGATCGGCCCCTTCATGCCGTGCAGCACCACCAGGACTGGAAAATCCGGGGCAAGGAAAAGGTCCGTGTTGCCAGCCAGCGGCGGGAAGTCCTGGGTGCCGGCGCCGGTCTCCTGATGGCAGCCGATGCACTGGTCGGCGAAAACCTGCGCGCCGTCCACCTTCTGGGCCGGCTTCCCGGCGACCGGAGCCGCCGGCGGCGGGTTCGGCCCGAGATAGGTCGCCAGATAATCGAGGATCTGCGCCCGCTGCTGGTCGCTGATCCGCAGGCCGAATCCCCGCATGTTGTCGAGCACGGCGTTCCAGGCACGGCGGCTGATGCCGGCGGAATCGACCAGCGACTGAAGGTCGTGGCAGGTGCGGCACTGGCCGTAGATCAGCTCGCGGCCCGGCCCCTCCGGCAGGTTGAAGCGATCTTGCGCCGCGAGCGGGGCGGACAGCGATAGAAAGCCGATCGAGAGAAGGCAAACCAGCCGTCGCACGCCGTGCAACTCCTCCAAACCATGCCGTTGTCGTGTCAGGGAGAGGCGGAGGGCGCGGATGACGGCGCCCTCCGAGGTGGTCAGGCCATGATCTCGACGACGTCGATGCCGTTCCACTCGTAGCCACGCGGATTCCACCGCGTCAGCCCGTCGAGCGGCTGCGTCCGCCCGAGTGCGTCAGTGGCGCGGCACATCAGCTTGTTGGTACCCGAGGCCAGCTTGGCGGTGGTCGACCAGTGGTACCATGCCCACGGGCTCTCCGGCGGCTTGATATCGGCGCTCTGCCAGGTGGTGCCGCCGTCCGCGGATACGACGACGCTGGTGATCGCGGCGAGCCCGTCATTGAAGGCGACACCGGAGATCGTCACGTCGCCCATCTTGGCGTTGTCGTCGGCCAGCGGCGAGAAGATGACGCTTTTGATCTTGTGGCCGTAGGTCGGCACGCTGTTGTAGATGGTGTAGTCGTTGGCCTCGAACTGGCCGGGCTCGACCGGCACCAGCGGCATGCGGTAGGCGACCGACTGGAAGGCGCTCGGCGACTGGTCGGCCTCGAACAGGAGCGTCGTCAGCATCTTGACGTTCATGTTGCCGTAATAGCCCGGGATGATCAGCCGGACCGGACCGCCGTGCGCGGCGGGGATCGGCTCACCGTTCATCTTCAGCGCCAGGATGGCGTTGTCGAGGGCGGCGTCGCCAATGGGGTAGCTCTTGGCGAAGCCGGACCCCTCGAAGGTTGCCGGCTGATCCCAGCCGTGCGCGGTCAACCACAGAGCGGAGCTGCTCGGCGCCGCCTTCTGATCGTCGAGCAACGGCTTGAGCGGCACGCCTTCCCACATGACGTTGCCCATGCCGCCGTTTTTCCATTGGCCGCCGGCGACCTTCTCCTTCGCCGCGTAGAAGGAGCGGCCGTTGCCGGCGCATTGCATCACCGAAACGCGCTTGACCTGGTCCATCTTCTCGAGGTCGGCGATGGTGAGCGTGCGGGGCCTCTCGACCAGCCCGTCGATCCTGATCTGCCAGTCCTCGCGCCGCGGCGCGTCCGGCGGTTCGGTGGTGGCGTACCAGCTGGCGTCGCCCTCATGGGGGAAATGAAAGCGGCAGAACAGCACGTCCTTCGGCGTGTACTGCTGATCTCGAAGCAACGTCAGCGGCGTCTCCATCACGCCGAGTTGAGCGTTGAGGACGATCATATCGGGCGACTTGCCGGTGATGATCTGTGCCGCGTTCGGCGCGTCTTCGGCGAAGGCTGCGCGCAACGCGGCCGGCGACAGCCCGAAGGAGAGGCCTGCCGCACCGGCCAGCAATCCAAATTCCCGGCGCGACAGTCCGGACGCGGTCAGTTGCTTCGTCATGGGTGTCTCCTCCTTTTCTTGACGTTCGTAGAGCGAAGTCGCTCCCGACGGGCGTCGCCGGACGCCTGCCCGAAAACCGACAATTGAAGATAAAACGTATGGGCCGGGCGGATTATTCCCGGCGTTTTCTTCAGGCGGCGCAGTTGGCGCTTTTCGCCTTGTTTTCGGCGAGCACCTGCCGGGTCTGTTCGTCGAAGGGCATGCCGCTGCGGGTCGCCGCCTCCACTTTGTGGGCGATCAGGTCGAAGCGGGTGCTGTCCATGCCCTCGGCGAAGAGCAGGTAGCCGAGCTCCTCGACCTCCCAGCCATAGACCCGCTCGGCGCCACGGTCCTCCTGGACCATCTGCGAGGGCAGATTGCCGTTATCGAAGATGAACAGGCTGAGATGACAGCCGTGGTTGCCGCGATAGCCGACTTGGAGCATGTGGCCCGCCGGCTGATCGGTGACGGTGACGCGCTCGATGGTGAGCTTTGTGCTGGTGAGATCGGGGATCACCGGCACCCGGCGGAACTGCGACAGCGCCGCCATGACCAGCGATGGCGGCGCCTCGGATTGGGCCAGGCTCTCCGTGGCGAGCCAGTCTTCGTGGAGCGTCCGTGCCGCGACCAGGGCGCCGTCGGGCAATGCGACGGGCGGCTCCGCGCGCAACCACAGCAGAGCGACGGCGACGACCATCGCGACGGCCGAGCAAGCCGCCAGGATTCCCGTCGAGAGTCGCCTGGAGCGGTTCGGCACCAGTTCGCGAAGATTGCCGGGAGCCGCGGGTGCCGCCGACGGCATCACGCCCTTCAATTGGTAAAGGCAAGCGATCTGATCGGCGATGGAAGTGTCGTTGCCGGCGGCTTCCGCTACGGCGGCGGCGCCGCGTGCGTCAAGCTCGCCGTCGACGTACGCGTTGAGGGTCTGCCACTCCGGCAGTGCTCGCCTCATGGCCGTTGGCCTCTCGCCCGGGCGATGGGTGTAATATTATTAGATTCTATCGTCGCGAGAAGTGATTTCCGCGCCCGCGACAGACGGCTCATGATCGTCCCCTGGGCAACGCCGAGAACGTCGGCGGCCTCCTGATAGGAGAGGCCGACGAAATCCACAAGCCCGATGATCTCGCGGTGCACCGGCGGCAGCTTCGCCACCGCAAGACGGACCGTCAGCACATCGATGATGCGGCGGTCGCCGCACCAGCCGGCCTCGTCGTCGTCGCCATCGTCGAATTCAGGGTCGAGGCCGACCTCCACCCCCGACCGCCGGCATTTGTCGATGAAGGCGTTTCGCATGATGCGAAACAGCCAGGCGCGATAGGCCGGCTCGTCCCGCGGCACGCGCGCGGCGCTCAACGCGCGCAGAACGCAATCCTGGACAAGGTCGCGACAGTTGTCACGGTCCTGGGTGAGCGCAAAGGCAAACCCGTAAAGCCGGTCCAGGTAACCCTCTATCCGATCCCGCAACGAACCACTCCCTCGCCGAGCGCCCGCGCCGTCTTTTCAACGCGACAAAGGAAGGAGCATCGGCGCCGCAAAGGTTCGGCCGCCGCGTGCGAAATTGTCAAGCTCCCTCAAGTCTCCTCGTCGGCGGACAAGGCTCGGCTAGAACGGAATCTCGTCGTCGAGCTCCTCGGCATAGGAGGTGCGCTCAGCTGACGATCCGCCACCGCTCTCCATCGGCGCCGAGCGGCCGAAGTCGCTGCCGCCGCGATCGCCGACCTGGTCACCGGCGCGGTCGAGCAGCGTGAGGTCGCCGCGGAAGCGCTGGATCACCACCTCGGTGGTGTAGCGGTCCTGACCGCTCTGGTCCTGCCACTTGCGGGTCTGGAGCTGGCCCTCGATGTAGACCTTCGAGCCCTTCTTCAGATACTGCTCGGCAACTTTCGCCAGGTTCTCGTTGAAGATGACGACGTTGTGCCACTCGGTGCGCTCCTGGCGCTCGCCGGTGTTCTTGTCGCGCCACGAGTCCGAAGTCGCCACCCGCAGGTTGACCACCGGCGCGCCCGAATTCAGCCGCCGCACTTCAGGGTCGCGCCCGAGATTGCCGACCAGAATGACCTTGTTGACGCTGCCCGCCATCGCTTTGACCCTTCCTGTTTGCGCATCACCCCGAAGGTGTCCGACTCTTCGGCGCGATAATGCGTCCCATGGACCCGGCGCCGACCCTAGCCCGTTCGCCAATGTCCGTCGCGCCCGGCTGCCTTTATCCACAAGAGCAGCGGCCACAGGCCCTTTATGTTCTCTTTATGTTCACACATCAATCAGGCGAATGCAAGGCATTCCTCAGCCACGCTTCAACTTCTCCAGCGGCAGCACCTGGTCCACGTCGAAGTAGCCGGCCCAAGGGTCCTGTCTCTGCCGCTTGAGCAGGCCTTCGGCGGTTTCCACCGTTGCCGGGCGGGCGTCCTTCAGCCGCGACAGCGCCTGCCAGGATACCGGCCAGGCGACCGGGGCGCCCTTGCGGGCCCGCGGCGAGAACGGTGCGATGGCGGTCGCCCCGCGCGCGTTGCGGAGGTAGTCGATGAAGATGCGGCCGGTCCGCTTCGCCTTGGTCGCCACCGCCAGATACCGCTTCGGCTCGGCGGCGGCGATGGTCCGCGCCAGCGCCTCGGCGAAGGTCTTGACCTCCTCCCAGCCGTAGCGCGGCGTCAGCGGCGCGACGACGTGGATGCCCTTGCCGCCGGTCGCCATCGGGAAGCTCTCGAGCCCGAGCGCGGCGAGCCGGTCGCGCATGTCGCGCGCCGCGTCGCGCACGGCGGAGAAATCCATGTCCTCGTCCGGATCGAGATCGAAAACGATGCGGTCGGGCTGCTCCAGCGAGGCGGTGTGCGAGCCCCAGATGTGGAGCTCGATCACGCCCATCTGGACGCTGGCGATCAGGCCCTGCACGTCCTCGACGTAGAGATAGATGTCGCTCCCCTCCTTCTCCTTGATGCGGATCGGCTTGAACGCCTTGGGGAATCCGGGCGAGGCATGCTTCTGGAAGAAGCAGTCGCCGCCGGCGCCATCGGGACAGCGCACCAGGCTGATCGGACGGCCGGCGATATGGGGCAGGATATGGTCGGCGACCGTGAGGAAATAGGCGGCGAGCGACCGCTTGGTGATCCCCTGGCCGGGGAAGATCACCTTGTCGGGATGGGTGACGCGAACCCCCTCGATCTCGATCGCCTTGTCGTCCTTGGCATTGTCGATCGACACCACCGCGCTCTCCCTGGCAGACGCGCCCCGCGCCTCGGCTTTCCCGCTTGTCGCTATGCCGCCGGCCCTCGGGCGCTCGTCGACGATCTCAAGCGCCGGCTTGTCCTTGCGGAGCCCCTTGTAGCTTCCCTGCCGCACTAAGCCCTCGTCGGTGAAGCCGCGAAAGGCGATCTCGGCGACCAGCTCCGGCCTGACGAAGCGGGACCGCTTCCGGATGTCGGCCGGTACATCGGGAGCCGCGGGCGTCTTCACCTCGCGCTTTTTCAACTCCGGCCACAGCTCGTCGAGCTCGCGCTCGCCGAATCCACTGCCAACCCGGCCGCGATAGGAAAGTTCCCCGCCTTCGCGCACCGCCAGCAGGATCGACGAAAACGGCCGGCCTTTGACCTCCGAGGGCCGCCAGCCGATGATGATGAACTCCTGCCCCCACGCGCACTTCGACTTAAGCCAGGTCTTGCCGCGATCGGAGCGGTAGGGCGCATCGGCGCGCTTGGAGATGATGCCTTCCAGCCCCATGGCGCAGACGCGCTTCAGCATATCGCCGCCGTGGCCGACCACGTGATCGGAATAGAACAGCGGCCCCGACCGCGGCTGATCCTCCAGAAGCTTCGCCAGGCGCTGCTTGCGTTCGACCAGCGGCCGCTTGCGGAGGTCCTCGCCGTCGAGGCTGAGCAGGTCGAAGAGATAGTAACCGATCCCCCGGCCCCTGCCCTCGCCCAGCGCATCCTGTAGAGCGCCGAAATCGGTATGCCCCTTAACGTCGGTGACCGCCACCTCGCCGTCGAAGAGTGCCGATCGGCAGGGCAGGTCGAGGAGCGGCCGCACCAGCGGCCGGAACCGGTCGGTCCAGTCCAGTCCGCGGCGCGTATAGATGACGGTTCGGTCGCCGGCGATCGCCGCGACCGCCCGATAGCCGTCATACTTGATCTCGTGGATCCAGGCATCGCCCTCGGGCGGCGCATCGGCCAGCGTCGCGAGCTGCGGCGCGATAAATTTAGGCGGCACAGTATTATTATTAGCCGGCTTGTTTCTAGTGGATTTGACATCGCGTTTGATGGCGAATCCGGCGTTCTTCCACTCAACGCTCCCGGCGGCAATCTCCTCCATGGTGCGGCCGGAGTGCACGCTGGTCAGCGCCCGTTCGACGATCGGCTTCTTCTCCTCGGTCGCGTATTCGTCCTTCTCCTTGATGAGCAGCCAGTTCTCGTGCTTGGAGCGCTCGCCGCGCTTCGGCTTCATCCGCACCAGCACCCATTTGCCTTTCAGCCGCTCGCCGCGGAGGATGAACTTGAAATCGCCTTTGGCGAGCTGCTCGTCGGGATCGCCGACCGGCTCCCACGTCCCCTCGTCCCACAGCATCACCGTGCCGCCGCCGTACTCGCCCTTCGGGATGGTGCCCTCGAAGCCGCCGTAGTCGAGCGGGTGGTCCTCGACATGGACGGCCAGCCGCTTGTCCTTGGGGTCGAAGCTCGGCCCGTTCGGCACCGCCCAGGAGAGCAGCACGCCGTCATGTTCGAGGCGGAAGTCGAAGTGCATGCGCGTCGCGTCGTGTTTCTGGATGAGGTAGCGATGGCCAGCTGCCGACGGCCCGACCTCCCCACTCGGCTCGCTGGTGCGGGAGAAGTCGCGCTTGGCGCGGTAGGTGTCGAGGCGTTGCTTCGCCATGGCCCTATCCCTGGGGTGGCGGCGCCTTTCGGTCAATGGCGCCGAACATCTGCATGCAAGCCCCGCCCCTCGGTCGTCACTGCCAGCAGGTGGCGAAATAGTCGGAACCCGCTTGCCATTCCTTGAAACAGCTACTGGCCGGGTCCAGGACCAGTGGGATGTACAGCGACGGCCGCCGTCCATCGATGATGTATTGCTGGCTCGTCCACCACGTCGCGGGCGCGATGGTCTGGAAATTGAGCGTCAAGGTCTGTTCCGCCTCGTCAGAAGCGAGGTTCGGCGGATAATATCCGTTGCTGGGATCAAGCGAATAGAGGCCGCTGCTGCCCTTGTAATCCCGGTCGCTGCCGACGAAGTTGGCCACCACCAGATAGGCTTGGGCCGTCTTCGCGGTCGAATACCAGAAGACGTTGGTATTCTTGGGATACGGTACCGCCAGGAATCCTCGGTCCAGCGCGTCGGCTTCCCCGAATTGCCCGTCCCACGCTGCCGGCATGGCGATGATGTCGGCGCGGTTGACGGCCAGAACATCGGCTGCCTCCGGAAACTCGGCCTCGCCGCCGAATAGAATACCGATTCGCCCGATCTTGGTGTCGAAGACCGCGAGTGTGTCACCGCCGGTCAGCCAGGGGGATTCGGCGATGGCAGGGTGTGTCTTCCGATATTGCCCGACGACCTTCCCCTGCGGATCGAGCAACGTCGCCAGGGTGAAAAGCTTGCCGCCGGCCTCCTCGGTGACACTGTAGAGGAGATAGGAGCCATATTGCGCGGCGAGCTTCTTGAAGTAGGCTTCGGCGTCGGGTTTCGCCTTTGCAAAGAGCCGCGCCTGTTCCGTCGAGGCCGGCAATCCTGTCAGCGAGTTTTCCGGCATCACGATCAGGTTGGTCAGCATCGTCGCATTGCCCTGCACGAGGGTGGCGATCTTTGCCTCGTTTGCCTGCACGTCGCCGGGCTTCGGTTCGTACTGGATGGCCAGGGCGCTGATGCTGTGGGACTGTCTGGATGCAAGCATCGGGCGCGGCGACATGTTCAGCGTGATATCGCCATACAGTTCCGGGCGCCTCCGACTGAGGAGCGCCTTCGCATGGTTTTCGAAGTTCGCCGGATCGATGTCTGCGTAGAGGATGTTCGGCTCGTCCGGCCCGATGCTCGCGCCCTTCTCGGTGCTGACCGGAGCCTGAGCCAGGTTCTTGCCGTTCGGGCCCCAGACCGATGCGCCGCCGAGATAGTGGACGCCGATGCCGAGTGTGTCGTTTTTCTCGATGTTTGTGCGGTTGGTCGCCACGACGTACAGCCCGTTCATCACGGCCTGCTGCTGGACATCGGAAATGGAGATGTGAACGCCGGCAGACAAGGGGTCGGGATTGAGCATGCGACCGGAGCTGGCAATGAAGGCCAGGACGTTCGCGCCTTTCAGCGAGGCGAGACGCGCCGACTGGTAGAAGTAGTCGTCGTAGCAGATCATGATAGCGATTTTGCCGAGCGGCGTGTCGAAGACCGGCATCCCGAGATTGCCCTGCGCCGCCCACGCCGATTCAAGCAAAAAAAGGTTGTTCTTCCGATACTTGCCGATCAATCCCTCTGGGCCGACCAGGAAAGCGGCGTTGTAATACAAGCCGGTATCCGTATCGACCTCGGGCATGCCGACGACGATGTAGACATCAAGCTCCTTGGCCAGCTTCTCGAAGAAGCCGGTGGTCTTGCCCGGGATCGTGTCGACAAAGGGCGCAATCTCCGCCCTGGAGCCATAGACGTAGCCGGTGGTGCTCATTTCCGGAAACAGGATCAGCTTCGCACCGTTTCCGGCGGCGCGTCTGATCGCCGCTTCCATGGCGGGAAAGTTCGCCTCGCGCTGTTTGAACACAGGGTTGAACTCGACCGCGGCCACCTTGAACGTCTCGGCGGCGGCCTCCGTGATACCGACGCCGGCGATCGCAAAGAAGCTTGAGAGAAAGAAGCTTGAGAAAATAAGTACGATGGCGCGACGCATTGTACCCTCCGCGTGAAAATGCCCGCGTCGCCACCATAGATACCCGGCATGTCGGGAGCAATTAGCTGCGATGGTGCGATTGCGGTGGGGGACGGCAGAATGTGCCGAGCGGTTTGTTCGTCCTTCGCCAACCCGCCGACCGTCAAGGTCTATCGCGGTCGCTCCGTGCGCCTCAAGGGTGGTCCTGCCGGTTCAGGAGGTAGGGCGGCGAGGTTGGGAAAAGGCGCGTCAGGCCGCGCGCCGGCCCTTCGACCCAGTCTTCTTCGCCGTCGATTTGTCCGACGCGCCGGACTTCGCCGCCGGCGCCGTCTTGGCGGCCGGTTTCTTGGCCGAGGCGGCGGCCTTCTTGCTTGTGGTGCTCTTGCCGCCGACGCTCTTCTTCAGCGCCTCCATCAGGTCGATGACCTTGGCGCCGATCTGCGGCTCGTCGATCGCCTCCGGGGGACGGTTCTCGATCTTGGCGTCGATCAGTTCGCGGAGCGCCGCCTCGTAGGGGTCGCTGAACGCCTTGGGGTCGAACGGCTTGGCCTTCCGCTCGATCAGTTCCTCGGCAAGCGACAGAAGCTCCTTCTCCGGCTTGGCGTCCGGCACTTCCGCGAAAAAGGCCTCCGGCTTGTTCACCTCGTCGGCGTAGCGGAGCGTCTCGATCATCAGCCCCTTGCCGCTCGGCCTGAGCGCCACGAGGTTGGAGTGGCCGCGGGCGACGATATGGCCGATGCCGACCTTGTTGGTCGCCTTCAGCGCGTCGCGGAGCACCACATAGGCCTCGCCCGAGGTCTCGTCGTCTTCCGGCGCGACGTAATAGGGCTTGTCGACGTAGAGGAGGTCCACCTCGTCGGCGTCGACGAACTGGATCAGGTCGAGGGTCTTCTTCGCCTCGAGCTTGACGTCGTCGATCTCGTCCTCGGTAATGAGGACGTACTTGCCCTTCTCGACCTCGTAGCCCTTGACGATGTCGTCCGGGTCGACCTCGCCGACGCCTGGCACGACCTTTTGGTAGCGGATGCGCTTGCCGCTCGGCTTGTGAATCTGGTTGAAGCTGATGCGGGCGGCCGATTTGGTCGCCGGGAACACCTGCACCGGAATGGAGACGAGCGCCAGCCTGATCTGGCCCTGCCAATACGCGCGCGCGGCCATCGTTTCTCCTCGTACGCCCACAACGCCGGAACGGCCCTTCTGTTCCGGCGTAAACTCTCATTTTATCCACATTGAACCTAATGGACAAATAACATTGACTCAATGTGCTTTGTTCTTGTTGCGTTCTACTTCGAAAGCGACTTCGGGCCCCGAGCGCCGGCCGCGTGGAGACGATTGGTTCATTGCGTGCCGCCGTCCGGTGTGAAGGACAGCGGACTGGGACTGTTCTGGTTGAGAAACATGATCACGTCGGCCCGCTGCTCGGGCTTCGGAAGGCCGCTGAACGTCATGTTGATGCCCGGCACCATCTTGCGCGGCGCGGTGAGATAGACGTCGAGGCGGTCGACCGTCCACACCCCACCGAACGCCCTCATGGCGTCGCTGTAAGCATAACCCTCGACGCTTGCCACCGGGCGCCCGATGACGCCCCAGAGATTCGGGCCGACCCGGGTCGGTCCGCCCTCCTCGATCGTGTGGCAGGCACGGCACTGGTTGAAGATCTTGGCGCCCTTGGCCGGATCGCCGGCGGCCAGCCGGTCATTCAGCGACTGGGCGCAGGCCGCGCCGTAGCCGGCGAGCAGGATGAGAGCGGCGAATATGAGACGACTAACTACCATCAGGCCCTCACGTTGTTTTTCCTGGCTCGACAAAGAGCGGGACGCGGCATCTCATCTCTGCGCGGATGTCCGTTACTACTGCCGTGCCGGCTGGCGCAAGCGAATCGCACGCTCCAAAAGCAACTCGCGCTCGCGAGCGTTGCGGGTCAGCGACGCCGCGCGCTCGAACTCGGGGACCGCCTCGTCGAAACGGCCGAGCTTCTCGAGGAGGTCGCCGCGCACGCTCGGCAGCAGGTGGTAGCCTTTGAGCGACGGCTCGGCGCACCGCGCATCGACATGGGCGAGGCCCGCCGCCGGGCCGAAGGCAAACGCGATCGCCACGGCCCGGTTAAGCTCTACGACGGGTGACGGCGTCACCTCGCTCAGCGCCTCGTAGAGCGCGGCGATGCGGACCCAGTCCGTCTCCTCCGCGGTGCGGGCGCGGGCGTGACAGGCGGCGATGGCGGCCTGCAGGGCGTAGGGGCCGAGCCCGCCGCCGAGCGTTTCGGCCTGGTCGAGCGCCGCGAGGCCGCGGCGGATGAGAAGCTGGTCCCAGCGCGCGCGGTTCTGGTCGAGAAGCAGGATCGGCTCTCCGCCTGGCCCGGTCCGCGCCCCGAAACGCGAGGCCTGGATTTCCATCAAAGCCACCAGCCCGTGGACCTCCGGCTCGTCGCTCATCAGGCCGGCCAGGATGCGGCCGAGCCGCAACGCCTCCTCGCAAAGTTGCGGCCGCATCCAGTCGTCGCCGGCGGTCGCCGAATAGCCTTCGTTGAAGACCAGATAGATGACGTCGAGCACCGACGACAAGCGGGCCGCGAGCTCGGCCCCGCGCGGCACCTCGAAGGGAACCCCAGCCTCGGCGAGGGTTCGCTTCGCCCGCACGATCCGCTGGGCGATCGTCGGCTCGGCGACGAGAAAGGCGCGGGCTATCTCCTCGGTGGTGAGGCCGCCGAGGAGGCGCAGCGTCAACGCCACGCGGGCCTCGGTCGACAGAAGCGGATGGCATGCCGTGAACATCAGGCTGAGGAGATCGTCGTCCACCGGCCGATCGATCGCGGCGTCGAGATCAGGCACCGCCGTCTCCTGATCGATCTCGAGCTCGCGGCCGAGTTCCGCGTGCTTGCGCGCCAGCATCTTGCCGCGCCGCAACAGGTCGATGGCGCGCCGCTTGGCCGTCGCCATCAGCCAGGCGCCCGGATTGTCGGGAATGCCGGTTGCGGGCCACCGTTCGAGTGCGATGACCAAGGCGTCCTGCGCCAGCTCCTCGGCGGTGCCGACGTCGCGCACCATACGCGCCAGCCCGGCGATGAGCTTGGCCGCCTCGATCCGCCAGACCGCGTCGATGGCGCGATGGATATCGGGAGCCGTCATGGCTGCCGATACACCACCTCGCCTTCACCGATGCAAGACGTGCCGGCCCGGTCCCGCCCCGCGGTCGTGACACTTGGCCCGCTCCGCTCAGGCTCCCGGCTGGGGCGGGGCTTCGTACATCTGGCGAATCTCGGTCTCGCCCTCCCATTCCGGCCAATGGATGCGGTGAAGGTCCATGAAGCGGCGCACCCATTCGAGCGCTTCGTCCTTGTTCGCTACGTCGTAGATGGCGAAGCCGCCGATCACTTCCTTGGCCTCGGTGAATGGACCGTCGGTCACCGTCAGCTTGCCTTTCGACAGGCGGGCGCGTGCCCCGGCGCCGGTCGGCATCAGGCCTCCCATCTCGACGAAGACACCTGCCTTCGCCGCTTCCCGACCGAGCGCGTCGATCGCCTGGAACAACGCCGGCGGCGGGTTCAGTCCCTCCGCGCCTTTGACGATTGTCATGAACTTCATGGCTGTTTCTCCTTCACGGTTGCAGGTGCCGGTCTCTTTTCCGGGCCGAATGTTCCGGCCCGCTCCCATGACGAATGGTACGAGCCGGAATTGACAATGGCCGGCGGCTAGCTGCGACGGCGGTTGTCCAGGCTCCAGGCCCCGGGGCCGGCAAACATCAGGTAGAGGTAGATGAAGCAGAACAGGATCGCCGCGGCGCCCATGTTCTGTGTCGGAAACGGGCTCATCGGCGCGTGTACCACCCAGTAGCCGACAGCCATCTGCCCCGACAGAACGAAGGCGATCGGGCGCGTCAGAAGGCCGACGAAGAGGAAGGCGCCGCCGACAAGCTCAAGAACACCGGCGATCGTCACCAGCGTCTGCAGTTCCGGCGGAATCGGCATGGTCTGCGTCGGAAAATTGAAGAGAATCTGTACGCCCGCCTGCACAAATAGGACGGCCGTCACGATGCGGAGCACCGCAA
The DNA here is from genome assembly GCA_963759235.1 of uncultured Alphaproteobacteria bacterium. Lineage (GTDB taxonomy): Bacteria > Pseudomonadota > Alphaproteobacteria > Rhizobiales > Kaistiaceae > Bauldia. The sequence goes on from CAVWYO010000008.1 coordinate 45,029, forward strand.
GTGCCTGCGGTGCGTGAACGTCGAGCTTCGCCTCGGTGAGCAAAGCGATCGGGCTTGTGGATGCCCTGATGGCAGTGGTCGATTGCATGGGTCCGCTCCTGTAGTTTTTCCGTTGGCGGCGGACCGCAGGCCTTGCCTCTCGCCGATCCGCTCATTGTCACGACGAGCGGGGATTGAGCGGATCGACACGAGGGAGCGATTTTTTCTTTGTGATCGCGTGTCGATGCAGGTGTAGAGCCGGCCGGCACGACCGGTGCCGCGGCAGCGCTTCCCGAGAAAGGTGGCTACTCCGCCTCGATGAAGCAGGGACCGAGGGCGCGCACTTCGATGGTCGACCACTCGGCGGCCGGGCATTCGTTGCCGATCGCCACGGCCTCCTCCCGCGTGTCGCAAGCGAGCAGGAAGAAGCCGCCGATGATCTCCTTCGCCTCGGCGAAGGGCCCGTCGATCATGGTCGGTTTGCCGCCGCGCTTGCGGATCCGGACGCCCTCGGCCTGCGAGGCCAATGACTCGGTGGCGACGAGCAGGCCTCGCCCCTTGAGGTTTTCGGCAAAACGCACCATGCGCGCGTAGCGCCGACGTCCTTCCTCGGCACCGGCGTTGCGGCGCTCGTCGGGCTGCTCGACGACCAGAAGCATGTACGCCATGGTGACACCCCTCACCCTGCGGGCAAGACAGAGGCTGTCCTATCCGCGCTGCCGGCCCGCGTAAAGCGGGTGGCTCGAATCGGCCCCGACACCTGGCGTCATCCGTTGTTGATGTGGAGGATGTTGCCGTCGGGGTCCTTGAACCACGCCGCCTTGAACGTCCCGAAGACGTGGATGTCGCCCTCCCGTTGCCCATCAGGCACGTCGTAGTGCTCGAAGGCGACTCCGGCCCGTTTCAAAGTCTCGACGATCGCCTCCAGTTCGTCGCCCACGCCCCATGTCGCGGCCGTCGCCTTGTTGGTCCCGGCAAACGCCGACTGGTACACGACGAGCTTGGAACGCCCGCTGTCATAGACGGCCACCTCCGAGCTTTCCGGACCGGACGACGCGAGGCGTAGCGTGCCCTCGTAAAATGCCGTGGCGACATCGAGGTTTTTGACCGCGATGGTGGCCATTGCGTCCTTGTCTCCAAGCATCTGGTTGTCCTCCGCTCGTTCTGTCCTTATCGGGTCAGACGGCTGCGTCACAGTTGATCATCCACGGCGTGCCGAAGCGGTCGACGCACATGCCGAAGCGTTCCGCCCAGAATGTCTTCTGGATCGGCATGCGCACCGTTCCGTCTTCCGCCAGCGCCTGGAAAAGGCGGTCCGCCTCGGCCGGATCCTTGACCTGAAGCGAAACGGAGAAGCCCTTCATCGGCTCATAGTACTGCGGGGGTGCATCGGACCCCATCAGCACCTCGTCGCCGGCGGACAACCGGACGTGCATGATCTTGTCGCGCCATTCCGGGGGCACCTGCGCCTCGGCCGGCGTGCCGGTGTGGGGGATCATCGCCTCGATCTTGCCGCGAAGCACCTGCTCGTAGACCTTGAAGGCCGCTTCGCAATTGCCGTTGAAGGTGAGGTAAGGATTGATATGCATGACATTCTCCTGTCCGTGAGAGTGCTTGAAAAGCGTTGGAAACGAGCCCGCCGGCCGGGCGGCCGCTCCGGGCGACCGCCGACGGATGGCACGGCGCTGTTACTTGCTGGCGGACTTCTTCGCCAAGTCGCGATGATGCTCGACTGCCGGGCTATCGCCGAAGTCCTCCAGCTCGAAAAACTGTCGGATTTCGATCTCGCAGTCCTCGGAATGAGGATTGGGTGAGCGCTTGACCCACTCGATCGCCTCTTCCTTCGAGTTCACCTGGAGGATCCAGTAGCCGGCGATCAGCTCCTTGGTCTCGGTGAAGGGACCGTCGATCACCGACCGCTTGCTGCCCGAGAACCGGACGCGGGCCCCTTTCGAGCTGGCCTGCAGGCCCGCCCCGTCGAGGAGCACCCCGGCCTTGATCAGCTCCTCGTTGTAGCGGGCCATAGCCGCGAGGAGTTCCTCCGAAGGCATGACCCCGGCTTCGGAGTCCTTGGTCGCTTTGACAATCGCCATGAATCGCATTGCTTCTCTCCTTCCGGTGCTTGATCCGGAGCCGGACCTTCAGCGATCCGAAGAGGACTTTTGAATCCCGGCTCTATGACGACGACGAGCGAGGCCTGGCCGGATCGACAGGTGCAATGACTTTTTTTCGTGCGCCGGATATGGGGCGTATGGGCGTGCCCCGGCTGCGAGGGCGCCAAGAGAATCAAAGAAGGTGTAGGCAAGCCTGGCCTACCGGAGCACGATGCCTCTCAGAGCCGGCCCATCATCCGCAACAACCGCACCACGGCGAAGATCACGCCGCCGGCAGCCAGCAGGTAGCCGAACCATTTGCTCTTCGATATCGGCTTCTTCTTGGTCGGCGCGCCGCGATTCTTCGCCAGCCAGTCGCCGACATCCTCGCGCTCGACCCATTGGCGGGCAGCGGAAAGCTTATCCTTCGGCCAGCGGCGCAGCAGCAACTCGTTGCGGACGCGGTCGATCCCGAGCGTCTTGAATTCGGTACGGTATTTGTCGGTAAGGGTATCGCTCACGGGCGCGGACCTTACACCCAAAGCGGCCTGGCTGTGAACGCGAAAGCGTCACGACGGGCGCTGGCGCAACGCCTTACCTCCCGGCCGGCTTACCCGCCGCGCGGCAAAAAGAAGGCCGCCGGGTCAGCGCGCGATGACGCGCTTCTTCGGCGCCGGCAGAAGACCTTCGCGCTGCGCCTGCTTGCGGACGAGCTTGCGGGCCCGGCGGATCGCCTCGCCTTTCTCCCGCGCCCGCTTCTCGGACGGCTTCTCGTAAAACCGCTTCCGCTTCAGTTCGCGAAAAACGCCCTCACGCTGCATCTTCTTCTTGAGGACCTTCATCGCCTGGTCGACATTGTTGTCGCGCACGAATATCTGCAACAGACGTTCCTTTCGATCGGCCGCTCATCGCGAGCCTCAACGGTTAGACCTCTTCCGCCGCTCGGCCGAATCGGCCTCGGCGGCGTCGCCGCGCCATCCCGCCAGCATGTGACGAGACGTAGCGGAGACGACTTTTCTTGCCGTACCCGCTTCGGGCGCTGCTTTGCTGAGGGCTGTATCTAGCCGCCTCGCGCGGATTTTGCCAGTGCCCGCGCGAAGAAAAACCACCACGCCCTCGGGGGCTCCGCCTCCGCGTCGACTGGCCCACCCGGCGCCCTCCCTCAGTCCGGCTTGGCGGTCTCGATGTATTTCTTCAGCCGGCCCACCTGGTCGCCCAGCATGGAGTCGGCCGTGGCCGGGAGATCCTTCGCTCCACCGAAATACCCGCCGACGGCGTAGGTGAGGGTCAGATCGGTCTTCTCGCCGTTCGGCGACAGATCGACGGTAAGCGCCCCGGCGACCCCCATCGTCTGGAGGGGGCCGAGTCCTCCGGTCATCACCAGCCGCTTGCCGGGATGTGCGTAGACGACGCTCAGCAGTTCCACTGAGCCGCCGCCGGGAACGGTCTCGCAGAAACAGTGGCCGGCAACCCCGTCGAGCGACAGGTTGGCCACGTTGCCGGAGTTGGTGTAGGCGGGATCCCACCATAGCTCAGGGTGGACCAGCTTGTCATAGACGCGCGCCGGTGGAGCGGAAATCTCCGCCGTCTCGCGCACCAGAAAGCCAGTGCGGGCGGAATCGACCACCTCGGCAAAGCCGGCCTGAGCGAGGCAAAGCCAGGCTCCGCCGAAGGCCGCGAGCCCGAACCAGGTTCGAGCGATCCGTTTCCCGCTGATACCGCCTGCCATCATGTCAACCACTCCAGATTTGGCCGCCGAGCCAGAACCGTGCGATAGGAGAAACGATACACTGATCACGCGGCGGAACACATCCGTCTTGGGCACGTTGATTTTCCGATGCGGAGCACCGAGCCATGACCGAGCGAAAGAAGAGCAGCGGGAAGCGGCAGCCTTCGGCGCCAAAGGGAAAGACCGAAAACCCGGATGCCGGCAAGGACGCGCAGCGGCCGGTGAGGCCCGCCGGGCCCGAATCGATGCGTGATCCGCCCAAGAAATGGGACGTGGTCGACGAAGAATCAGACGAATCGTTTCCGGCGAGCGATCCCCCGTCCAACTATTGATCGGGATACCGTTCCCGGGTTGGTCGCTTTCACGCCATGCCGCGCGGGCACGACTTGGAGAAGCGCCGCCAGAGCGGCCGCCTGCTAGCGAAGCATTAACTCTGAACCGAGACTTCGCGCCCGCCTCGTCCGCGGCCACCGCAACGTTGGCGGGTTGGCAACTTCCCGCGCCTATCCTGTTGCCAGCATGTCTCACCTCGGAGGAAGGGCTGATGTTTCTGCGTTCCCTCTTCGCCGCTGCGCTCGTTGCGGCGATCGCCGCCCCGCAGGCGGCGCTCGCCTGGTCGAGCCACACCAGGACCAACCTGATCATCCGCAACGGGCCCGGCACCAACTACGGCCCGGTCACGGTGATCCCGGCCGGCAAGACCGTCGACGTCTATCGCTGCGCCGGATGGTGCGAGGTGTATTACGAAGGCTGCCACGGCTGGGTGTATGGCCGGTACCTGGCGCGGCCCTATGCACCGCTCGCCTCGACCCTCACCGTCTCGCCGGTTCGGACGCGGCACGGCACCATGCTCAAGCCGGTCTATGTGCCGCCGCAGCAGGCCTATCTGGCGTCGGCGCCATTCCGCCCGCCAACCGAAGAGCGGGTCGACTGGTATGCGGGGCGCGCTTTCTATTTCGACGGCCGCTTCCTCGACCGGCCCGACGTCTTCTTCGTCTATGGCCGCTGACGGCTGCGGCCTGAGGCGAAGAAGGCCGTTCCGGGCGGCTGCCATCAAGGCGGGGGCGGCGTTTGGCTGCCTGAGTTTGGCTTTGGCCGCCGCGCCGGCAGCGGCCCAGGAGGCTCCTGACGGGATTGGCTTCGCCCAGGCCGAGGAAGGTACCTGGTGGTGCCGGGCGAGCGACGCTCCGGCCGCTCTCCAGTGCGCGATGGAGAAGTGCACCGCCGAATCCGGCGGTCAGGAGTGCCTGGCGACGCGCTGGTGCTACCCGGCGGGATGGTCGGCCCTGATGATTGTGTGGCTGCCCGAGTTCCACTCCACCCACGTCATCTGCGGCATGCCGGGTCGGCCGGCGGCACTATCGGCGCTGAAATCGATCTGCAATGCCGCACCGGAGTTCACCCGCTGCGACCTCGTCCTCACCATCGACCCCGACGGCGTCGAGGAGGAGCTGGATGAAACGATCGCGCCGGCTGCCGGCCGCGACGGATCGGAGTGATCCCGTCGGATTGCCCGAAGAATCGGATGGAACGGCAGCCGAAGCCTGAGGCGACCGGCATGGCCCGCCCGCGTGAAACGTCTTGGAAACTTACTACCATCTGTAGCCTTGCCCTCGCCATCAAGTCCGGCGAATATGCCGGCCGATCGGCGCCGAAAAACGAACCGGACGGGCGCTTCGATGTCATCCAGGAGGTGTCTATGTCTCTACAGGTTCGTTCCCTCGCGCTCGGCGGGGCGATGTTGTGCTTCGCCTTCGGCGCCGGCCAGGCGTTCGCGGCCGACGCCACCCAGGTCGCCGACGCGCTGGTCGCCGCCATGCAGGCGTCCAATAACACCAAGGTGGTCTACCAATCGGCGAGTGCCGCCGGCGACGATGTCGCCATCACCGGCTTCACCGCGACAAACGAGAATGGCGGTACCGTAACGATCCCGACATTGACGATCACGGGTGCCGCCCCGCGCGACAAGGGCGGCTTCACGGCGGCATCGATGACCTTCGACAACGGCAAGGTCGTCGACCAGAACACCAACATCTCCTGGCAGACCGGCTCGCTTACCGATGCGACGGTGCCGTCGGCGGACGAGATCAAAGCCAAAGTCCACCTCCGGCCGTTCAGCCGAATCGACATCGCCGGGCTCACCGTGGAAGGCGGCGAACTGCCGGCGCCCTTCACCATCGCCAGCGTCGGGGCCGCCGTCGACACCGACGCCGACGGCACCCCGCGTGATTTCGACCTGACCGTCGCCGGCATCAAGATCCCGCCGGAAGTTTTCGAAGCCGATCCCCAGCAGAAGGCCATCCTCGACCAGCTCGGCTACAGCGGCTTCCTCATCAACCTCAACGTGGCCGGCGGTTACGAGACCGAGGGCGATATTCTGACGCTCCGCTCCTTCACCATCGACGTGGCCGACGCCGGCAAGCTTGCCATCAGCGGCAAGTTCAACGGTGTCTCGCTCCGCAAGATGTTCGAAGGCGACAATCCGGGCGACATCGGAAGCAACGGTTCGATCGAACAGTTGACCGTACGGTTCGACAATGCCGGCATCGTTGAACGGGTCCTCGACATGCAGGCGAAGATGATGGGGATGCAGCGTCAGGACGTGGTCGCCCAAACCGCCGGCGCCCTGCCCTTCATGCTGAACTTCCTCGGCAATCCGCCGTTCCAGGACAAGGTGGCCAAGGCCGGAACGTCCTTCCTTACCAACCCGCACTCGATCACGGTTTCGGCGACGCCGTCGGCGCCCGTGTCCTTCAATCAGATCGCGGCGGCGGCGGGACAGTCGCCGCAGTCGCTGCCCGATCTCTTGGCAGTCGACGTGGTCGCAAACAACTGACAAAGCGCCCCGGCTCCTCTAAGAGGAGCCGGGGCCCTCGACCCGAGGGGGCGCCGCAAAACCATTCGGGAGTAAAGCGATGATTTCCCGTTGCTGCCTCGCCGTTGCGAGCGTCATTTTGTTGTTCCCCCAGGTCGCGGCCGCGCAGACGCCGGTCGAGACGGCGCTCCGCGACATGGTCGCAGCGCTCGACGCCACCCCGGAATGGGCGGCGAGCTTCCGCGATCTCTCCTACGATCCGGCGACCGACACGGCGACGCTTTCCGGCTTCGTCGCGCGGACCGAGCGGCCCGGCACGGAAATCTCGGTCGATACGGTCGCCGTGACCGGCTACGTCGCCTCGCCGGACGGCAGCTTCACCGCCAAGGCGGTGCGCGCCGACGGCGGTACGCTGACAGCCGGTTTCATTACCCTGGCGATCGGCGATCTCGGGCTGGAAGAGCTTTCCGTGCCGGTCATGGAGGGGCTCGTCTTTGAATCCGACAAGCCGTTCACGTCGATCGCCAAAGCGTATGGCGAGGCAATCAAGGCGCGGTTCGCCCACGCACGCATTGGTTCGCTCGAGGTGATCGAGACCATCAACGGCGCCAAGAACCGCATTTCCTACAATCAGATGCGGTTCGACGGTTTCGCCGACGGCAAGCTCGCCTTCATGAGCGCTGGGCAGATTCAATTCGAGACGCCCTCGCCTCAAGGCTTGGTTGCCATGACGATCGGCAGCTTCGAGAGCCACGACACCGACCTCGGCGCCTTCGTCCGGGTCTACGACCCCGACGCCTATCAAGGCGGCGTCGGCGACATGGTCTGGCACAACGGCGTGGCATCGGCCGCGTACCACAACATCCTGATGGATGTGCCCGGTGCCCGGATTGCGATCGACGGCATCACGGCGGAAGACCTGCGCGTCCGCCAGCCGCCGACCAGCTTCACCGAGTTTCTCGACGCGATCATGGTCAATCCCGACATGCCGAAGTCGCGGATGGAGCGGCTGAGCAGAGACAACGCGCCGGGGCTGCTCGGCGCGTTTGCCCTGGGGCGATTGGCCGTCACCGGGCTCTCGGTGAAAGCGAACGGCATCGATCATCTGACGCTCGGCGCCATCAAGATCTCCGATTTCTCGATCGACGGACTTGGCGAGTTTGCCATCGAAGGTCTTGAGGGAGCCGTGCGTGGCCAGGGCGCGATGCGAATTGGCCGCTTTGCCTTCGGCGGCATGAAGTTCGGCGGGATCGATGGGTTCAACCGGCTGCTGGCGGCGACGGAGAGCGGGCAGCACTTCGATCCGAAGATGGTGATGCCGACCCTCGGCTTCCTCGAATTGGCCGGCCTCGAGGTCCAGACGCCCGACATCGACCGACTGAGCCTCTCGCGGTTGCGGATCGACGCGTCGAACTATGTCGACGCGGTGCCGACGGTCAGCTCCGTCGAACTATCCAGCCTGATGCTGCCTGCCTCGGCGATCAAGGACCGCAAGACCCGCGAACTCTTGCAGCGCTTCGGTTACGACAATCTGGATCTCAGCGCCGCCATCGACAGCGAATGGCACGCCGCCGGCGACACCTATACCGTCAACAAATTCGAGCTTAATCTGAAGAAGATCGGCAGCCTGGCGGCGAAATTCACGGTGACGGGCTTCCCGCTGACCGGGTTCCAGGATGCGACGGCGCTTCAGGCGGCGCTGCCCAATTTGGCGCTGTCGAGCGCCGAGCTGACCTTCAAGGACGAGACCATCGTCGGCACCGGCCTGGTGCTGCTTGGCGAGCAGTTCCATTTCAATGTGCCGCTCGACCAGTTCCGCCAGCAGTTCGCCGGCGCAATCCCGCTGCTCTTGTCGTGGGGGGCCGCGAGCAACCCACAACTCGCGGCATTGGTCCGCGAGTTGGGGCTGTTGCCGCAGATCACCCCCGCGGTCAGCCAGCTCGTCGCGGCGCCGGGCGGGTCGATCACCTTCACGCTGTCGCCGTCGTCGCCGGTGCCGCTGATGTCGATCCCCAATGTCGCTCAAACGGCCCCGGAGAAGCTGGCCGGCCTGCTCGGTCTCACCGTCACCGGGGAGCCGGGCGCGGCCCCTCCGCCCGCGGCTCCCGCCCCGGCGCCCGCTACGCCGGCACCGGCGCCGCAAAGCAACGGGGGCGGCACCGGAACAGGCGGCGCCACCGATGGTGGGCATCCGGCCCAGGAACAGTCGAACTGAATTCGCCGGCGGCTATTCCGGCAGATTCAGCCGGATGTGCAGCTCACGGAGCTGCCGGGCGCTGACCTCGGACGGCGCCCCCATCATCAGGTCCTCGGCCCGCTGGTTCATCGGGAACAGCGTCACCTCGCGGAGGTTTTCCTCGCCGCAGATGAGCATGACGATGCGGTCGATGCCCGGCGCGATGCCGCCGTGCGGCGGCGCCCCATATTGCAGGGCGCTGAGCATCCCGCCGAACATCGTCTCGAGTTCATCTTCGCCGTAGCCCCTGATGGCGAAGGCCTTCCGCATGATCTCCGGCTTGTGGTTCCGGATCGCGCCCGACGACAGCTCGATCCCGTTGCACACCAGGTCGTACTGGATCGCCTTGATCGACAGGATCGTCTCGTGATCGGCCGAGTCGAGCGCAAGGAAGGCCTCGTGATTGAAGTTCGGCATTGAGAAGGGGTTGTGCGAGAACTCGATCTGCTTCGCCTCCTCGTCCCACTCGTACATCGGGAAATCGACGATCCAGCAGAAGGCGAAGGCGTCCTTGTCGATGAGGTTCAGTTCGTCGCCGATCTTCTGCCGCGCCGTGCCGGCGAAGACATGATGCTTGGCCGGGTGCCCGCAGACGAAGAACACCGCGTCGCCGTCGCCGAGCTTCAGCGCCTGGCGGATCGCTTCCGTGCGCTCCGGCCCGATGTTCTTGGCGATCGGCCCGGCCCCCTCGCCGTCGTCGCGGAAGAAGATATAGCCGAGGCCGGGCTGGTCCTCGCCCTGCGCCCACGAGTTCATCCGGTCGCAAAAGGCACGGCTGCCGCCGGTCGGCGCGGGAATCGCCCATACCTCGACCATCGGGTCGGCGGCGATCTGGCCGGCGAACACCTTGAAGCCGGAATCGCGGAATTGTTCGGTGACGTCGGCCATCTCGATCGGGTTGCGAAGGTCAGGCTTGTCGGTCCCGTATTTCCGCAGCGCCTCGGCATAGGGGATGCGCGGGAAGACCGGAGTGACCGACCGGCCGTCGGCGAATTCCTCGAACAGATCGCGGATCACCGGCTCGACCGCGGCGAAGACGTCGTCCTGCTCGACGAAGCTCATCTCGATATCGAGCTGGTAGAACTCGCCAGGCGAGCGGTCGGCCCGCGCGTCCTCGTCGCGGAAGCACGGCGCGATCTGGAAATAGCGGTCGAAGCCGGCGATCATGATGAGCTGCTTGAACTGCTGCGGCGCCTGGGGCAGCGCGTAGAACTTGCCGGGGTGCAGCCGGGACGGCACCAGGAAGTCGCGGGCGCCTTCCGGCGACGAGGCGGTCAGGATCGGCGTCTGGAACTCGAAGAAGCCGGCGTCGCGCATCCGCCGCCGGATCGAGGCGATGATCTCCGAGCGCTTCATGAGGTTGTGGTGGAGCTTGTCACGGCGGAGGTCGAGGAAGCGGTATTTGAGCCGGGTTTCCTCGGGGTACTCCTGATCGCCGAACACCGGCATCGGCAGTTCCCGCGCGGCGGCGAGCACCTCCATCTCGCGGATGAACACCTCGACCGTGCCGGTCGGCAGGTTCGGGTTGATCGTCTCCTCGGTCCGCGCCTTGACCTCCCCGTCGATGCGGACGACCCATTCGGCGCGCAGGGTCTCGGCCAGCCCGAAGGCCGAGGAATCCGGGTCGGCGACGCACTGGGTCAGCCCGTAATGGTCGCGGAGGTCGACGAACAAAAGCCCGCCGTGATCACGCACCCGATGCACCCAGCCCGACAGACGCACGGTCTCGCCGACATTGTGGGAACGGAGATCGCCGCAGGTGTGGCTTCGATAGCGGTGCATGGCCAAATCCGGTCACGGAAAAGCGGCCGAATGCCGCCAAACGCGCCCTTTCGGGCGGGCCGGAGAAGCGCACGCAGGCGCCCTCTTGTCAAGGCGTGAGACAGCCTGCGGCGCCGCGGCGGACACCGCGAATCGGAGGCCCGAAAAGCACTCGTGCGGGGATGCCCGGCGGCGCCCGCCAACCGTGCCTTCGAGGGTCGCGCCGGCATGTGACGAGCGTCACAGCGCCTCCTCAAATGTTCCGATATGTACTCCCGCTCGTTGCGGGACGGGCAAGCCGCTCGGACCGCGCCGATCCCCCCTTCACCAGCCCGGCATCACCGGTCCCGATAGGCCGGGGTGCTCGTTCTCGAAGCCGGCGGCGCCGGCGAAAGGATTTCCTTCGATGACCGTGGTCACCTTCACCGGCACCGATGCCGACGAAATCATCAACCCCGACCAGATCTCTCCCAGCGTGACGTCGGACGGACTGGCGACAAATCCCACGCCAAGTGCCGATATCATCAAGGCCGGTGGCGGCGACGATCGCGTCGGCTCGGGCGACGGCGACGACCAGGTCTTCCTCGGCAAGGGAGACGACATCTTCGACTGGGGAAACTCATCCTTCGCCGGGACCGGCAGCGATGTCGTCAACGGCGGCAAGGGGACCGACACCGTCAACTTCAAGGGCTTCGGCGCAGACATCTCGCTGACCGCCAATGGCGGATTCGCCGTGATCTCGAGCGACACATTCGAAGTCAATCTGACCCATGTCGAACGCATAAACATCGGTGGCACCAACGCCGAGGACGCCGTCGAGATCGGCGACCTCAGTGGCACCAGCGTCGAGAAGGTCGTCGTCGACCTTGGCGATATCCTTGCCCCCGGACAGCCGGACGACGCGAGCGACGTCGTCAGTTCGAATGGCAGCCGCGCCGGTGACCATATCACGGTGATGACATCGGGTGGGTCGATCAAAATCAAAGGGCTGCCGGCCGAGCTCACGCTGAAGCACGTCGGTGCGAACGACGTTCTCACCATCGCAGGCGGACACGGCAAGGACACCATCGACGCGTCGAAATTGCCGGCCGGCAAGGTCAACTTTGCGATCTCCGGCGACGGCGGTCGAGATCACGTGATCGGCAGCAGCGGTGGCGACCTGTTGTACGGCGGCGCCGGCAAGGACGTCATCCACGGCGGCAAAGGTACCGACATCATATTCGGTGGCGATTTCCGGGGCCGCGACAACGCTGCCGACGTACTCAGCGGCGGCAAGGGATCCGATCTTTTCGCGCTGACCCTGCCTTCCAGCGGCTCGAAAGCCGACACGATCCTCGACTTCGTCCCTGGCCTCGACAAGATCGTTCCTTTGTTTCACGAGATCGTAGACTCGCTCGACGGAGACACCTTCGGTGCCGACAATTTCCGTATCGGCAACAAAGCAAAGGATGCGAATGATTTCATCATCTACAATGACAAGACGGGCGCCCTGTTCTTCGATCCGGACGGCCATGGCGGCGCCGATGCGATGAAGTTCGCAATCCTCGACAAGCACTTGGCGCTTTCGGCCAACGACATCGACCTGGACTTAGTTATTTGACTACGCCTGGCGGCCCGGATTCGGCGGCCACAAGTCGCCGCCTCCGGCGACACTTGGCCGCTAAGGTGGGCGAGCACTCCGACGCCGACAACTGCGATGGGCATGTGATCCAGGTCACAGCGGACGGAAGCGACTACCGCTAGACACCACTCCGCGTTGCGAGACGCTGCGCTGCTTTCCGCGCCGCATCCTTCAACCGTCATCGTATCAACTCCGCTCGCTCCGGCCGCCTGGGCCGACCGGAGCCGGCACGGCACTCCGGCTTGCGCCAGGCGAAAGGGCTCCTTCGATGACCGTAGTCACCTTCACCGGCACCAATGCCGACGAAATCATCAACCCCGACCAGATCTCTCCCAGCGTGACGTCGGACGGACTGGCGACAAATCCCACGCCAAGTGCCGATATCATCAAGGCCGGTGGCGGCGATGATCGCGTCGGCTCCGGCGACGGCGACGACCAGGTCTTCCTCGGCAAGGGAGACGACATCTTCGACTGGGGGAACCCATCCTTCGCCGGCACCGGCAGTGACGTGGTCGACGGCGGCAAAGGCTTCGACACGGCCAACTTCAAGGGATTCGGAGCGGATATCACAATCACCGCCAATGCCGGGCACGCCTTGGTCAAGAGCGGCGGGTTCGTCGTCGATCTGAACAAGATCGAAAAGATCAACGTCTGGCAACCCGGCACCAACAACGGGGTGAAGGTGGGCGATCTCAGCGGAACCGACGTCAAAGCTGTCATCGTTGATTTCGCCGACATCACCGGCACCCAACCCGACGCCGAGGCCGATGAGGCGATCGTGACGGGCACCGGCGGCAAGGACCTTATCACGGTGAAGAGTGACTCCGACGTCATCAAGGTCAAAGGGCTTTCCGCCGACGTCACGGTGAAGCACACCACCGCCCTGGACGAACTCGTCGTGGACGCGAAAGGGGGCAACGACACCATCGATGCGTCGCAACTCGCGGCCGGTAAGATCGGCCTCTATCTCGGCGGTGGCGGCGGCAACGACCTTCTGATCGGCAGCAAGGGCGACGATTTCATCATCGGCGGCACCGGCAAGGACGTCCTGCGCGGCGGCAAGGGTGCCGACCTGATCTACGGCGACGACGAAGGCGGGTCGACGGACGCCGACACCCTCAGCGGCGGCAAGGGCGCCGACAGGTTCATCCTGGTGCTTCCCTCTTCCGGCTCGAAGGCCGACACCATCCTCGATTTCAAGCCGGGGGTCGACAAAATCACCCCCTATATCCCGGAGCTGCTCACGGCCCTCAATGGCGACACGTTCGACGCCGACAACTTCCACATCGGCAGGAAAGCCGCCGACGGTGACGACTTCATCATCTACAACAAGAATACCGGCGCCCTGCTCTTCGATCCGGACGGCCATGGCGGCGCCCACGCCATGAAATTCGCCATTCTCGACGACCACCTCAAGCTGACGGCCGACGATTTCAGTTTCGATCTCGTTTAGGATGCCATCTCCCGGGACCCGCCGGCGCCGCCATCGGCAGGAGGCTTGATGTCCAAGGTGAATGTCGCACCGGCGGATGTTGCCGCCGGCGCGGATTCAGGGCTGACCGTCTTCCGGGTGGGCGATCCGGCCATGGCCCTCGGGTTGGCAGTGGCCTACCTGATGACCATGCCCGCCTTCGCCCGGCTTCCCTTCGGCCGCTGGTCGGGCGTCCTGGTCGGCGCCGTCAATCGAGGCCATTGCCTTTTCGTCGGCAAGGGCGATGCGGTGGTGGCCTTCGCCGGCTGGGCTCTGGCAAGTGCCGAGGCCGCGGAGACGTGGCTCGCCGGCCGTTCCGATCCGGCGACCGAGAGCGGCCGTGAAGGCGATTGCATCATCATCAATGCGTGGGCGGCAAGCAGCCCCGAAGCCAATCGGGCGCTCCTCGGCGCAATGCGCGTGGCCGGAAGGAACAAGGCGATCTATGCGAAGCGCGAATATGCCGACGGCCACTCGCGGCCGTTGAAGCTCAGCGCCAGACCGCCTGCATTCGGTTGATCTTCCGTGCCGGTCGCCAAGTCTCGCCCTGTGACCTCGATCACTGCGGCCACCGCGCGCCTCGGCTAGAGACGCGCCCTCATTCACGGCCGACCCGACAATCGGGCCGCCACAACGGCCCGGCATCATGGTCGCGCCCTGAAAGGTCAAAAAGTCATGTCCACCTTCACCGGCACCGGCGCCGACGAAATCATCACGCCTGGGTTTGTGTCGCCGAGTGTCTCGTCGAACGCCGATCCGGTTCCCAACAGCGATCCCGACATCATCAGGGCCAAGGGTGGCAACGACACCGTCGCCGGCGGGCTCGGCGACGACATGGCCTTCCTCGGCGCCGGCAACGACCGCTACATCTGGGACTCTGGCGACGGCAGCGACCACATCAACGGCGGCTCCGGAACCGATACGTTCGAATTCCACGGTTCAGTGGCGGGCGAGCTGAGTACCCTCAGCGCGGCAGCCAACGGCAGGGTGACGCTGTTCAGCAATATCGGCAACACCTCCATCGACCTGAACAAGGTGGAGCACATTCACTATCACGCACTCGGCGGCAACGATTCCATCACCATCAACGACCTGTCGGGCACCGACGTCAAAAAGGTGACGGTCGATCTTGCCGCCTCGCTCGGCGGCAACTCCGGCGACGGCCTGTCGGACTTTGTCATCGTCGTCGGCAACGGCACTGGCCAGCACATCCAGCTCCTGGAAACCGCCGGCGGCGTCAAAGTGAAAGGTGTCGGGCCTAAGGTTGTCGTGAAACACGCCGACGCCACCGACGACGTGCTGGCCGTCTCCGGCGCTGGCGGGAAAGACCACATCGACGCATCCGACCTCTCGGCCGGCGGGATGCACATCGCGCTCGGCGGGGGTGGGGGCCGCGACACGCTGATCGGCAGCCAGGGCGACGACGACCTGATCGGCGGCAACGGCCGCGACGTACTCCGCGGTGGGCGCGGCAACGATACACTCCTCGGCGGTCACGGGGACGACATCCTGAAGGGTGGTCAGGGCGCCGATACCTTTGCGTTCTATGACGCCCTTGCCCAGGCCGGCGTCGACCACATCCGCGATTTCCATGTCGGCGTCGACAAGATCGCCCTCGCCGATCATATCTTCTCCGCCCTTGGTGGCGCTCTCGACTCCACCGAGTTCGTCATCGGAAACGCCGCCCAGAACGGCACCCAGCACATCATCTACAACAGCCAGACCGGCGCGCTGAGCTACGATGACGACGGCACCGGCAACGATGGCGCCGTGACATTCGCGATCCTCGACAAAGGCCTGGCGCTGACCTACCTGGATTTCCAGGTCGACACGCTGATCTGAACGGCATCGCGGCAATTCGTCGGGCAGCGAGGCGAGCTTTCCTCGCTTCGTGTCGCACCACGATCGCCGCGGCCCGCTTCGGGCAGCACGGCCACCTGTCGGCCGGCAATCTCGCGGGCAGGTGCTGCCGGTCGAGCAAAATCGACTTTATATTTCAGCTTGTTGGCTGACCGACCCTCACCCAAGATTGGATTGGCGACATTCGCGGCCGGCTGGGTTATAGGAAGGCTATGCCGATCATAACATCGACCGCCGAACTCGCAGCCGCCTGCAAGCGTTTCGCCCGCTTCGAATACGTCACCGTCGACACCGAATTTATGCGGGAAACGACATATTGGCCAAAGCTTTGCGTCATCCAGATGGCAAGCCCGGAAGAGGCGGTCATCGTCGACGCGATGGCGCCTGACGTCGACCTCGCGCCATTCTTCAAGCTGATGAAGAACGAGGGTGTCATCAAGGTCTTTCACGCGGCGCGTCAGGACATCGAGATCGTCTATCACCGCGGCGGCTTGATTCCCCATCCGGTGTTCGACACCCAGGTGGCGGCGATGGTCTGTGGATTCGGCGATTCGGTCAGCTACGAGCAGCTCGTCCAACGGTTGACCGGCGCCCGACTGGACAAATCGTCGCGCTTTACCGACTGGAGCCGCCGTCCGCTCACCGCCAAGCAGGTGGACTATGCGCTCGCCGATGTCACCCATCTCCGCGAGGTCTATCAGGCGCTCGCCGGGACGTCTGGTGGAACAGAGCCGCGCCGACTGGGTGCGCGAGGAAATGGAGGTTCTGACCTCGCCGGAAACCTACCAGCTGGAGCCCGCCTCGGCGTGGAAGCGGTTGAAGCTTCGCGTCAAGAAACCTGTCGAACTGGCGATCCTCAAGGAGCTTGCCGCGTGGCGGGAAAGCGAGGCGCAGGCGCGCGACGTTCCCCGCAGTCGGGTCATCAAGGATGACGCGATCTACGAGATTGCGCAGCAGCAGCCGACCACGACCACCGCGCTCGGTCAGTTGCGCACCGTGCCCAAGGGCTTCGAGCGGTCGCGGGCGGCGGAGGAGATCCTTGCCGCGGTCCGCCGGGCGATCGCTTTGCCCAAGGACCAGCTTCCGCGCATCCCCAAAATGCGGGTCGCCGCCAACGGCAACGGAGCGGCGGTCGACCTCCTCAAGGTTCTGCTCAAAATGACCAGCGAGAGCCACGGGGTCGCGGCCAAGGTGATCGCAACGGTCGACGATCTCGAGGCGATCGCTTCGGACGACGATGCCGACGTCCCGGCGCTGCACGGCTGGCGGCGTGAACTGTTCGGCGAGGCGGCGTTGCGATTGAAGCGCGGCGACATGGCGCTGGCGGTGCGGCGAAACCAGGTCGTGACGATCGACGGCCTCCGCCGGGAAGCCGGCGCCCCGCCCTAGGCCTCGGTGGCCGCGTGACTCTGCGACTGATCCTCGCGATCTTCCCCAGGCGCCTGTCGGATAGGATCAAGAAGGCGGCCGAGAATTGCGAGCCGATCGATCTGAAGGTCGCCGAAAGTGGGGAAGACGGGCTGGATACGGCCGAGATCGTCGTATCGGCTGACCATTCTCAGGAACTCCTCGACGCCCTGCAATCGGCGTTGGAGGGCGAGCAGGACTGGCGGATCAATGTCCTGCCGATCGAGGCCACTCTCCCGCGTCTCTCCGACGAGGAAGTCGAGCGCCAGAATTCCCGCCGCGATACCACCGCTCGGGAAGAGCTCTACGAAGACGTCGCCAGCGGCGCCGGTATCGACACCAATTTCGTCGTCCTCACGCTCATTTCCGCGGTGGTGGCGACGATCGGCCTGAACGATGACAATGTCGCCGTGATCATCGGCGCCATGGTCATTGCGCCGCTGCTCGGCCCCAATCTCGCATTCTCCTTGGGCGTCGCCTTGGGCGACCTGGCGCTGATGCGCAAGGCGGCCGTTGCTTCGGCCGTGGGGATAGGCGCGAGCCTCGTGCTTGCCGCTGTCCTCGGTGTGGTGGAGCCGGCCAACATGGGAAGCGTCGAACTCCTCCGCCGTACCCATGTCGGGTATGGCGACGTCGTGCTGGCCCTCGCTTCCGGGGCGGCCGCGGCGCTCTCGGTCACCTCGCGGCTGGCAAGCACGCTCGTCGGCGTCATGGTCGCGGTGGCGCTGCTGCCGCCGGCCGTCGCCTCGGGCTTTCTTGCCGGCAGCGGCTACATCGCGGATGCGTTCGCCGCGTTGATCCTGCTCGCCACCAATGTCGTCTGTCTCAATCTCAGCAGTCAGCTGGTCTTCATCTGGAAGGGCGTGCGGCCGCGCAGATGGCTCGAGCGGCGCGCCGCCGAGAGCGCCATCCGCACCAACCTTATCGTCTGGGGACTGCTGGTTATCGTCTTGGCGGCGATCATCTACGGCTGGCGACGTTTTTTCCCGTAGCGGCGCTTCGATTGCGACGGCCGGCTGTGCACCTGGTGAGCCGTCAGGCGGCGCGAGATGCTGCCATGCGCCGTAGTCGCCGAAAGCAGCTTTCTTCCGGTGGCATGTCGCCGCGCGCCGCGCCGAAGCGATCTCGTCAAGCCGCTGTGCCGTCCGTGATGGGAGCAAAGTGTCAGATTGGGGCTTGCCAGGACGATTTTCGTACGACAATTTGAGCCAACCGTCGGAATGGACGTCAGAAGCGACGTCCCGCCTATATTCCAGAAAAAGCTCACAATGGGAGGAAATGAAATGTCCGGAACTTTTGAATTCGACAAACAGTCGCGGCGCGACTTCTTCAAGACCGTCTCCGGCTCGGCCGCCGCGGCCGCCGCGGTGTTCGGCGGTCTCGGGGTCAGCCCGGCGTTGGCCGACGCCATGGTGGTCGGCATGTCCGAGAAGCCGCTGAAGGCGGCCTTCTCGAATGCCGGTCTGCAAGCTACCTGGTGCGCCCAGGGCAAGCAGGCGGCCGAGTACTGGGGCAAGCTGTTCAACGTCGACGTGACCTGGTTCGACGGCCAGCTCGACGCCGTCAAGCAGCGCGCCGCCATCGACAACATGGCATCCCAGAAATGGGACTTCGTGGCGATCCAGGCGTTCGGCATCGGCACGCTGACCGCGCCGGTCAAGAAAATGATCGACGCCGGCATCCCGGTCATCGACATGGACACGCTGATCGCTCCGCTCGACCAGATCGACATCCACAGCTTCCTCGCACCCGACAACGAGTTCATGGGCGCATCGATGACCCAGGCTCTGGTCACCGCGATGGGCGGCAAGGGCACCATGGTGATGACCCAGGGCGCGCTCGGCCATACCGGCGCCCAGGGCCGCGCCCGCGGCTTCGAGTCGGTGGTGAAGCAGTACCCGGACATCCAGGTTCTCGACACCCAGCCGGCCGATTGGGACGTGTCCAAGGTCGCCCGCATCTGGGAGACGCTGCTCACCAAGTACCCGGTGATCAACGGCGCCTTCTTCCACAACGACGACATGGCGCTGGCCGCCGCCGAGGTGATGAAGCGGCACAACCGCACCGAAACGCTGATCGGCGGCGTCGACGCCATGCCGCCGGCGATCGAGGCGGTCATCGAGGGCCGCATGCTCGGCACGGTGCGCAATCCGTCGTGCCGTATCCACGGCGGCGCGATTGTCGCAGGCGTCTCGGCGGTGGCCGGCGAGAAGACCGGCGACGGCATCCCGAAGAACATCGTCACCGACGGCCCGGTCGTCACCAAGGCCAACGCCGAAGGCATGCTGTGGATGGAGAGCCACTTCCTCATCTGACGTCTCGATTCTGAAGTTCGAAAATGACTGAAGGCAGCGATCGTCCGCTGCTCGAACTGATCGGCATCTCGAAGTCGTTTGGCGGTGTCCAGGCGCTTCGGGATGTCGATTTTTCGCTGCGGTTAGGCGAGATTCACGGTCTCGTCGGCGAGAACGGCGCCGGCAAGTCGACGCTGATGAAGATCATCGCCGGCGTGCATCACGATTTTCAGGGCACCA
Source organism: uncultured Alphaproteobacteria bacterium (assembly GCA_963759235.1). Classification (GTDB taxonomy): domain Bacteria; phylum Pseudomonadota; class Alphaproteobacteria; order Rhizobiales; family Kaistiaceae; genus Bauldia. The sequence continues at coordinate 64,535 of CAVWYO010000008.1, forward strand.
TGCGGCTCGACGGCAAGGAAGTCCGCTTCCGGTCGGCGCGCGACGCACTCGACGCCGGCGTCGGCATGGTCCACCAGGAATTGAGCATCGTTCCCGACCTGTCGGTCGCCGAGAACGTCTTTCTCGGCGCTCAGCCGGTCACGTCGCTCGGCACCGTCGACTGGAAGCGCATGGTACGCGAATCCCGTGAGCATCTCGCCGGGCTCGGCATCGACGTCGATCCGACGACACGGATCGGCGCGCTGCCGATCGGGCTGCAGCAGCTCATCGAGCTCGCCCGGGTCCTGTTCTCCGGCGCGCGCATCATCATTCTCGACGAGCCGACCTCGGCGCTGTCGCCGCCCGAGGTCGAGCTTCTCTTCACCACGCTGCGCTCCTTGCGCGACAGCGGCCGCAGCCTGGTGTTCATCTCCCATTTCCTCGACGACATCCTGCGCGTCTCGGACACGATCACGATCTTCCGCAACGGGCGCAAGGTGAGCACCACGCCGGTCGTGGATATCGACAAGCGACAGGTCATCGAGCAGATGATCGGCGTCGGCCATCAGGAGCTCGAGGAGAGCTACACGGGCGAGATCAAGCTCGACACCCAGTTCGATGCGCCGGTGGTGATGGAGACCGAAGGGCTGACCCTCGGACGTTCGTTCCGCGACGTGTCGCTCAAGGTGCGGGCCGGCGAGGTGCTTGGCATCTACGGCTTCATGGGCTGCGGGCAGATCGATTTGGCCCGCGCGCTGTTCGGCAAGATCGCGGCCTCCGGCGCGATCAAGCTCGAAGGCAAGCCGATCCGGCTGACGCGCACCTCCATCGCGCGCGAGGAGGGCATCGCCTATGTGCCCGAGAGCCGCCGCGCGATGCTGTTCCATCACGAGCCGCTCTACAAGAACATGTCGATCAGCATCCTCGAGCGGATCTCGAACATCCTGTTGAAGCCGTCGTCCGAGCGGCAGATCGCCCGCGGCCACATCGAGAACCTGCACATCCGGACGCCCGGCCCGGACCAGCTCCTCGGCAACCTGTCCGGCGGCAACCAGCAGAAGGTGGCTCTCGCCAAGTGGCTGACCCACGCCCCCAAAGTCCTCATCCTCAGCGAGCCGACACGCGGCATGGATGTCGGCGCCAAGGAGGATGTTGTAAGGATCGTCCGCGGTCTGCGTGACCAGGGGATCGGCGTCGTCGTCGTTTCGACCGAGCCGGAGACGGTGCTGGCGCTGGCCGACCGCATCCTCGTCATGAAGCGCGGCGAGATCGTGCGCGAGTTCGCCGGCGACACGGTCAGCAAGGACCGGCTGCTGGAAGCGGCCTGAGGGGGAAGACGATGTCGGAGACCGGAGTAGCCACCGCCCGCGCGCGAGGATTCGGCGGATGGGTGCGCGGTCAGGTGCGCAACATCGCCCCGTTCGCGACGCTCCTGTTCCTGGTCGCCTTCTTCAGCCTGTCGAGCGACTCGTTCCTGACCGGCGAGAACTTCGCCAATATTCTCAACCAGGTTTCGATCACCGGGATCATCGCCGTCGGCCTCACCTTCGTCATCCTGTGCGCCGAGATCGATCTTTCCGTCGCGGCGATCGCCAACGTCACCGGCATCGTCGTCGCCTTCTTCACCCTGCAGGAAAGCTACGTCAACATCGCCAACCTGCCGCTTCCCGGCTTCGCCGCGATCATCATCGCGCTGCTGGTCTGTTTCGGCCTCGGTCTCTTCAACGCCTTCGGGGTCACCTTGATCGGCATTCCGTCCTTCATCATGACGCTTGCCATGATGCAGATCGCCGACGGCATGTCGGCCCTCTTCGTCCGCGGCCAGATCGCCTACGCCGTGCCTCCCTTCGTTTCGATGCTGGGCTCCGGCGCGGTCTGGGGCATTCCCTGGATCGTCATCGTCGCCGGACTGTTTCTGCTCGTCGCCCATCTGGTGCTCACCTACACCCGCTTCGGCCGCTACGTTTACATGGTCGGCGGCAACCGCGAGGCGGCGGAGTATTCCGGCGTCAACGTCAAGTTCGTCATCGGCACGGTGCTGGTCATCGGCGCCGTCTGCTCCGGCGTCGCCGGCATGCTCGGCGTCGCCTATTTCGGCAGCGCCCAGCAGAACGAGTTCGGCACCTATCTGCTCGACGCCATCGCCGCGGTGGTGGTCGGCGGCACCAGCCTGTTCGGCGGCCGCGGCGGTATCGGCAACACGATCGTCGGCCTCCTCGTCCTCGGCGTCCTCAACAACGGTCTCGATCACGTCCAGATCGACCCGTTCCTCAAGATCCTGATCCGCGGCCTGATCCTGCTCGCCGCGCTGGTCATCAACGTCTACGCCCAGCGCCTGCGCGTCGACGAGCGAAGCCGGCGACTGACCAACGCCGGCCGTGCCGGGGGCAATGCGCCACAAGCTTCGCGAAAAGAGCTTTCCGGCCGCCTATTCGATGGCGATGACCGGCTCGAGGCCGGCGGTCTTGGCAAGCGCACCGAGTCGGCGCTCCACCCGCGAGCCGCCGAGCGGCGCGAGGTCGGCCGGCAGCACCAGCGCCAGGGCCTTGCCGCGCGGCTCGAGCCGCGTACGGCCGACGACGCCCGGCATGGCGCCGGAGATGAGATAGGCAACCCGCAGCGTGGCGCCGAGCGCCCGGGCCCGCTCCATGTAGCGAGTGGAAGCCAGCTCGCGGATACGCGGGCTCAGCGCCTCGTCAATCAGCCCTTCGTGCCGGTAGAAATTGGCAAGCGCCAGATAGGCGCGGCCGGGATGGTCGATGCCGATGAAGGCGGCGTGGGCGATCAGGTTCAGGCTCTGCTCGCCGCGATATTCGGGGTGGACCCGCCAGCCGATGTCGGCAAGCAGGCAGGCCGCGTGCCGCAACCGCGCTTCCTCGGCGGTCTCGTCCAGGCCGATCGCCTGGAACGCCTGGGCCGTCCAGGGGGCGAGTTCGCCGACATGGCGCGGCGAACGTGAGCGCAGCCACGCCAGCTCGTCGCAGGCGACCAGGAGCGGATCGCGCGCCTTCTCGTCCGGCGACAGGAGGTCGTAGAGATGCCCTTCCCGCACGCCGAGGGCCGACATGACGAGCCGCGCCGGCTTCATCACCCGGATCACCTGTTCGAGCACCGCCGCCCCATAAGCAAGCAGCGGCCGGCGGTTGCGGGAAACGACTTCGATCGAGTCCAGCAATTCGACATCGCGCCGCGCCACCATGCGGCAGAAATCGGCGGCCTCGCCGGCGTCGATCGCATATTGATGGGTCACATGGAGCGGATAGCCCTTCTGCCGCATGTGCAGGCGGGCGAGCGAGCGCCAGGTCCCGCCGATCGCATAAAACGCCCGCTTCTCGCCGCCCATCAAGACCGACGATCTGGCAAGCGCCTCGGTGATGAGCTTCTCGGCCTTCTTGATCGAGCCCTGCGCCGCCTCTTCCAGCCGCAGCCCGCCCAGCGGGAAGGTCTCTCCCGTGCCGACGGTGTCGTTGCGGACGTCGACGACCTCGAGGCTGCCGCCGCCAAGGTCGCCGGCGATGCCGTCGGCCTCGTGAATGCCGGAAATCACGCCGAGCGCCGTCAGCCGCGCCTCCTCCCTGCCGGAAAGCATCTGGATGCGGGCGCCGACGATGCTCTCCACCGCGGCGACGAATTCCGGGCCGTTGGACGCCTCGCGCGGCGCCGCCGTCGCCAGCACGTGGACATCGGTGACCCGCATCTGCACGCAAAGCGCGCGGAACCGCCGCATCGCCGCCAGCGCCGAGGCGACCGCCGACGGATCGAGACGGCCGGTCGCCTCAAGGCCGCGAGCGAGGCCGCACAGCTCCTTCTCGTTGAAAAGCGGCGTCGCCGAGCGGGACAGCCGCTCGTAGACGACCAGCCGTACCGAGTTCGACCCGATGTCGATCACCGCGATCGGGCCCGAGCCGTTCAACCGGCCGGGCGCCTCCTCGTGTTTCACCTCACCCCCGTTTCGGGCGGCTTCGGAGCGGCTTGGGCGAATCGGTCTTGAGGGATTTTCCACGGCCGGACAGGCTCGGATTGGTCATGAAGTACTGATGCACGTTGAACGGCGATTCGCCCTTCCGGCGCATGATGCGTTCCGAGCTTCCATCCGACAAGACAGCCCAGCTCTGCTGGTTGTCGGCGAGGTTGGCGACCATGATCTGATCGAGAATCTGCTCGTGCACGGTCGGATTGATGATCGGCACGATGGCTTCGACCCGCCGGTCGAGGTTGCGCGGCATCATATCGGCCGAGCCGATATAGACGTTCGCCTCCGGCGACGGCAGCCCGCGGCCGTTGCCGAAACAGAAGATGCGCGCGTGCTCGAGGAAGCGCCCGACGATCGACTTCACCCTGATGTTCTCGGAAAGCCCAGGAATGCCGGGCCTCAGGCAGCAGATGCCGCGGACGACCAGGTCGATCTGCACGCCGGCGGAACTGGCGTCATAAAGCGCGTCGATCACCATCGGGTCGACGAGGGAGTTGATCTTCATCCAGATGCCCGCCGGCCGGCCGGCCCGCGTGTGCGCGACTTCGCCGTTGATGAGATCGAGGATGCGGCCGCGCAGCATGGTCGGCGAGATCGCCATCCGCTCCAGTTCGGCCGGCTCGGCGTAGCCGGTGATGTAGTTGAAGATGCGCGCCACGTCGCGGGCGATGGGGGGATCGGCGGTGAAGAACGACAGGTCGGTGTATATCCGCGCCGTCACCGGGTGATAGTTGCCGGTGCCGATGTGGACGTAGCTGTTGAGCGCGCCGTTTTCCCGGCGCACGACCAGCGATAGTTTGGCGTGGGTCTTGAGGTCCATGAAGCCGTAGACGACCTGCACGCCGGCTCGTTCGAGGTCGCGCGCCCAGCGGATGTTCGCCTCCTCGTCGAAACGCGCCTTCAGCTCGACCAGCGCGGTCACCGACTTGCCGGCTTCGGCCGCCTCGGCGAGCGCCTTGATGATCGGCGAGTCGTTGGAGGTGCGGTAAAGGGTCTGCTTGATGGCGACGACGTTGGGGTCCTCGGTCGCCTGGTGGAGGAACTGGAGCACCACGTCGAAAAACTCATAGGGGTGGTGGACGACCAGATCCTTCTGGCGGATCGCCGCGAAGCAGTCGCCGCCCTTCTCCCGAATCCGCTCGGGGAAGCGCGGCGTGTAGGGCGCGAATTTCAGGTTCGGCCGGTCGATGTCGACAAGCTGCGAGACGTCGTTCAGCGCCAGGACGCCGTTGACCAGGAATATCTCGTCGCCGGAAACCGACAGCGACTTGGCGACCAATTCGCGCAGGTCGTCCGGCATGGCGACTTCGATTTCCAGTCGGATCACCGATCCGCGCCGGCGGCGCTTCAGCGCGCTCTCGAAGAAGCGGACGAGATCTTCCGCCTCTTCCTCGACCTCGATGTCGAAGTCGCGGATGACCCGGAAGGCACCCTCGCCTTCGACGATGTAGCCGGGAAAAAGCCGGGCGACGAACAGCGTCACCGCCTGCTCGATGCGGATGAACCGGTCGGTGCCGGCTTGGCTGGCCGGCAGGCGGACGAAGCGGCTCAGCGAGCCGGGCATGCGCATCAGGGCGGTCATCCGCCGACCGCCGGCCTTGCGGCTCAGCTGCAGCGCGACCGTCAGGCCGAGATTGGGGATAAAGGGAAACGGGTGTGCCGGGTCGATCGCCAGCGGCGTCAGGGTCGGAAAGACCGAATCGAGAAACCGCTCCTCGAGCCAGTCTCGCTCCTCGTCGCTGATCTGGCTCGCTTCGACCAGGACGATCCCTTCGTCGGCGAGCTCGCTGCGAAGCTCCGCCCAGATCGCCTGCTGGTCCAGCCCCAGCACCGACACGGCCTGGCCGATATGCGCCAGCTGCTCGCTCAGCGACTGGCCGTCGTCGCTGATCATCGAGATGCCGCGGCGCTGCTGGCCGATCAGGCCGGCGACGCGCACCATGAAGAATTCGTCGAGGTTGGCGGCCGAAATCGACAGGAAACGCAGCCGCTCGAGGAGCGGATGGTTGGGATTGGTCGCCTCCTCGAGGACGCGCCGGTTGAAATGGAGCCAGGAGAGCTCGCGATTGATGAAGCGCGCCGGCAGGCGGCGCAGGCGCAGACCCGGCGCCCGGTCGAGATCGGCGATCTCGGCCTCGTTCAGTGTTGCGACGTCCGGGTTCTTCTGTTCCATGGCTGTTTCCAGCGAATATACATGGGATCGGGCAGCTTACCGGGCAAATATGACGATTTCGCCAAGATCGGCCGGGATGCGCCGGCGCCGCACTACTCCGCCTCGCCCCACAGCGTGCCCTGCCGCGCTTGCAGCATGCCGAGGACCTCGCCGGCCAGGCGCTTGGTGATCGCCCGGTTTCCGGCCAGGGCGTCGCGATCCAACCGGTCGGCGATGACATTGGCGGCTTCGAGCGAGCGCTCCATTCGCACCAAGATGAAGTCGACAACCGCCGGCTCGACGGAGAGCTGCCGGTCGGCGAAGAGCTTGGTCAGGACGCGGCGCAGCAGATCCTCGTCCGGCTCGCCCAGCATGACCAGATGGGCGGCCCGCAGGCGCGAAACGAGGTCGGCCAGCTTGAACGCGAGTTCGGCGGGGCCGGCCCGGCTCGTCAGGAGAAGTGACGCCCGCCGTTCGACGGCGGCATTGTAGAGGTGAAAGAGCGCGGCTTCGTTGACCGGCCCGAGGTGGAGGTCTTCGACGGCAAACGCGCCGCTTGCCGCGAGGTGGGCCACGTCGCCCTCGCCGAGCGCCGAAGCCGCGACCGCTGACGCCCCGCTGGCGGCACGCCAGATTGCCGTCAGATGCGATTTTCCCGATCCGGCCGGGCCGACGAGCAGAACCCCGCGCTCCGGCCAGGCCGGCCAGCGGTCGATGATCTCGATGGCTTCCCGGTTGGCGCGGCCGACAAGGAAATCCGCCCGGCCGACTGCCGCCTGGTGGGGCAGGCTCAGCGGCAGCTGGCGGGTCGGCCCTGGTCTCTCCGCGCTCATCGTTCCGGCGGGGGCGGTTCCGCGCTCCTCCCCTTGTAGATCGGGCTCTCCAGGTAGCGGGCGAGACCATAGCGCACCAAGACGCCGATCGCCGCGGCCGCGGGAATCGCGACCAGGAGCCCGACAAAACCGAACAGAAGCCCGAAGGCGAACAGGGCGAACATCAGCCAGACCGGGTGAAGGCCGACATTGTTGCCGATGAAAAACGGCTGTAGCACGTAGCCCTCGAGAACTTGGCCGATGACGAAGAGGGTTGCGGTGGCGACCGGCCAGACCCAGTCCGGCCAGAACTGTAAAAGAGCGATGCCGACCGCAGCCACGAAGCCGAGGGTCGATCCGAGATAGGGGATGAAGCTGACCACGCCGGCCACCAGGCCGATCAGGAAGCCGAAATTGACGCCGAGCATGACCAGGCCGGTGGCGTAGAAGACGCCGAGCGTCAGGCTCACCAGCGCCTGACCGCGGACGAAGCCGGCGATCACCCGGTCGATCTGGCGAGCAAGCATGCGGATTGTGTCGACGTGGTCGCGGGGGAGCCAACTGTCGACCAGCCCGACCAGGCGGTCCCAGTCGTAGAGCAGGTAGACCGCGACGACAGGCGCCACCACGACAAGGGCGAGGATGTTGATGAAAGCCAGTCCGCCGCTCCAGATCGAGCCGAGGACCGAGGTGAACCATGTGGCACCCTCGCTGAAGAAGCTGCTGATCGAGGAGCGGACCGCCTCCGGATCGACGCCTAGGCTCTGGGCCCAGCTGCTGCTCACCACGCCTTGGAAGAGGCCGTCGAGGCGGTCCAGATAGGTCGGCAGGTTGGCGATCAGGAGAACAAGCTGATTGACCAGGACCGGCAGCACCAGGACCAGCAGCGCCACGATGATGATGAGCAGGAGCACCAGGATCGTCAGCGTCGCGGCGAGCCGGCTGAAGCCGCGCCGTTCGAACCAATCGGCCAGCGGATCGAGCAGATAGGCCAACGCCATGCCGCCGACGAAGGGCAGGAGAATCCGGCTGAAGACGAGCAGGAAGATGAGCATCCCGGCCAGCGCCGCGATCCAGAAGACGACCTGGCGGTTGATGTTCATTCGCCGGGCTTCTCGTCGAACATGGCCCCCGCCTGTCGTGGCTCGTCGGCACCCATATGGCGGACCCAGTCGACCGCATAGAGAAAGGCCGAACCGATCGTCAAAATGCCGACCGCCACCACCATGATCTGCCGCAAAGTGGAAAGATCCGGTGTAAATGCGAGATCGCCGAGGACGAGGCCGGCAAGCACGATCTGCGCGACGGTGTTCAGTTTCGACAGGATGTGGGGCCGCATCTCGACCGGGTGGCCGAGCATGCCGGCGAGAAGCACCGCCCCGATGATGAGGACGTCGCGGCTGACCACCAGGATCGTCACCCAGGCCGGAATCTCCTTGAGAACCGCGAAGGTGACGTAGATCGACACCAGGAGCGCCTTGTCGGCGAGCGGGTCGAGATAGGCGCCGAGCGTGGATCGCATGTTGAGCTGGCGGGCAATGAAGCCGTCGACGGCGTCGCTCACCCCGGCGAGGATGAAGATCCAGAACGCGGTGACCGGCTCGTGCGAGACGATCAGCCAAATCGCCAGCGGAACCAGAAAAAGCCTGCCGATGCTGATGAGGTTCGGAATCGTCACCTGACGCGGACCCTTTGTCGCCGCGCCGCCCAACAAAGCGGGCGGCAGCCTCGCAATCGCATTGTCGCCCGCCAAAGCCAAGCCGGCAATCCACACGCGGCCAAGCTCCCGCTTGCATTCGCCGGGCCGTGTGCTTGGATGCCCCCGCTTCGGGCCCGGGACCGGAAAATGCGGCCATGACAATCCTCAATCGGCGCGCCAATCCAGCGACCTATGCTGAATCGGGCGTCGATATCGATGTGGGTAACCAGTTCGTCGAGGCGATCAAGCCGATCGTGCGCACCACGCGGCGGCCGGGCGCCGACGGTGAAATCGGCGGTTTTGGCGGGCTTTTCGACCTGGCCGCGACCGGATATGCCGATCCCGTGCTCGTTGCGGCAACCGACGGCGTCGGCACCAAGCTGAGGATCGCCATCGACACCGGCGTTCTCGACGGCGTCGGGGTCGACCTCGTCGCCATGTGCGTCAACGACATCGTCGCCCAGGGTGCCGAGCCGCTGTTCTTTCTCGACTATTTCGCCGCCGGCAAGATCGATCCGACCATGGCGATCGACGTCGTGGCGGGGATCGCCAGAGGCTGCCGCATTGCCGGCGCCGCCCTGATCGGCGGCGAAACGGCCGAAATGCCGGGCATGTATGCCGAGAAGGACTTCGATCTGGCAGGCTTCGCCGTCGGCGTCGCCGAGCGCGCCGCGCTTCTTCCCCGCCCGGACATCGAGGCGGGCGATGCGATCCTCGGGCTTGCCTCGGCCGGCATCCACTCCAACGGCTTCTCGCTGGTGAGATTGATCGTCGCCCGCTCGGAAATGCCCTACGACTTCCCTTCCCCCTTCGGCTCCTCGACCCTCGGGCGGTCGCTCCTCGCTCCAACCCGCATCTACGTCAAGCCATTGCTGGCGGCGATGCGGGAACCCGGCGGGATCAAGGCCCTCGCCCACATCACCGGCGGCGGATTGATCGACAACGTGCCCCGCGCCCTGCCGAGCCACCTGGCGGCCCGGATCGATCTGGAGCGGATCGAGGTTCCGCCGGTCTTCCGCTGGCTCGCCGAAAGCGGCCAGCTCGCGGAACCCGAAATGCTGCGGACCTTCAACTGCGGGGTAGGCATGGTGGTGATCGCGGCGCCGCACCGCGCCGATGCGCTGGCCACGGCGCTGAGCGACGTCGGCGAAACCGTCTTCCGCCTCGGAACCGTCGAGGAACGAACCGGCGACGCAATCGTTCTCGACGGGAAGCTCCAGTTCGGAAACGACTGATGGCGCGGCGGCGAACTGCCATTCTCATCTCCGGTCGCGGCAGCAACATGGCGGCTTTGGTCGCCGCGTCGATGGAGCCCGACTACCCGGCCGAGATCGGCCTCGTCGTCTCCAGCAATCCGGCCGCCGCCGGCCTCGCCCGCGCCGGCGAGGTCAGCATCCCGACCGAGGTCGTCGACCACAAGGGCTTCAAGTCGAAGCCCGAATTCGAGGAAGCACTTACAGCGACGCTCGAATCGACGGGCATCGAGATCGTCTGTCTTGCCGGCTTCATGCGCCTCCTGTCGGAGCGTTTCGTCGACCACTGGCGCGACCGGCTGATCAACATCCACCCCTCGCTGCTTCCCGCCTTCACCGGCCTTAACACCCACGCCCGGGCGCTTGACGCCGGGGTCAAGGTGCATGGCTGCACCGTCCATTTCGTCCGCGCGGCGATGGACAACGGGCCGATCATCGCGCAGGCCGCGGTTCCGGTGTTGCCCGGCGACACTCCCGACACGCTGGCCGAGCGGGTGCTCGCCGCCGAGCACCGCCTCTATCCGCAAGCATTGGCCCTGGTCGCCCGCGACGCGGTGCGGGTGGTAGACGAGCGGGTGGTCTTCCCGACGGCGCCGGCCGAAGCGCCGGCCATGCTCCTGTCGCTTCGCGGCTGACTGGGAAGCGCCTGGCCCGCGAAGGCGCGTGGTTCGCGCCCTACCCCGGCGCCCCTTCGGCCGCCTCGACCCACACCCGATTGTCGTGGAACGCGGCGCCGCCATAGGGCGCCACCGGGTCGGCACCGGTCAGCGTGTTGATGCCGCGGTCGTCGGCGAAGGCGGCGTTCGGCCAGATGCCCTCCGAGACCAGCACGCCGCGCCGCACCCCGTCGAAATGCCGGGCGTGGAGCCTGACCACACCGCGGTCATTGCCGAGCCGCACCACCGCGCCGTCGGCGATGCCGCGCTCGGCCGCATCGTCGGGGTGGATCAGCACCTCCGGCCGGCCGCCCTCTCTAGCACGCGACGAGGGGGTTTCGTTGAAGCTCGAATTGAGGAACGAGCGGGCCGGCGAGGTCGCGAGCCGGAACGGATGGCGCTCGTCGGCTTCCTCGATCGCCGGGAAGTAGCCGGGCAGCGCCGGCAGTCCCTGCCATGGCCCCATCGGGCCGTTGTTGGGCGCCTCGACCCGCGGCCAATCCGGCTTGAACCGGAACTTGCCTCCCGGCGTGGCGAAGCCGTCGAGATAATGGGACGTGCGGAAATCGGGCTGGCAGTCGATCCACTTCGCCGCTTCCAGCTCGGCCAGCGTCCCTCGCCCCGACTTGCGGAGCATCCACTCGATGTGCTCGCGCTCGCTCATCCGGAAGCCGGGATGATCGAGGCCGAGCCGTTCGGCGAACCCGGCGAAGACCTGATGGTTGCTGCGGCATTCGCCCGGCGGCTCGACGAGCTTCGGCCCGAAGAGGATGTGCTGGTGGCCGCCGCCGCGATAGATGTCGTCGTGCTCGAGAAACATGGTGGCGGGGAGCACCACGTCGGCCATCGCCGCCGTCTCGGTCATCACCTGCTCGTGGACGCAGACGAAAAGGTCGTCGCGGGCGAAGCCGCGCTTCACCTTCTGCTGCTCGGGGGCGACCGACACCGGGTTGGTGTTCTGGATCAGCATCGCCGTCACCGGCGGCCCGCCGAAGAGGACGTCGTCCTCGCCGCAGAGAACGGCGCCGATCCGCGATTGGTCGAGTTGCCTGACGGTCGGGTCGAGCAGGTCGTTTGCCTCGATCATCGTCCTGTCGAGGGCGAAGATCGCGCTGTTGGTGTGGAAAGCTCCGCCGCCCTCATATTGCCAGGCGCCGGTCACCGCCGCGATCGACGCCGCGGCGTGCATCGACACCGCCCCGTTCCGCGACCGGGTGAAGCCGTAGCCGAGCCTGAAATAGCTGCGCTTCGTCGTGCCGACCGCGCGCGCGAACGCCTCGATCTCGTCGACACCGAGCCCGGTGATCGCCGCCGCCCATTCCGGTGTCCGCGACGTGAGATGCGCCTCCAGCTCATCCGGGCAGTCGGTGTATTTTGCGAGATAGCCCCGGTCGGCGTACCCGTCGCGGAAGCACACATGCATCACCGCGCAGGCGAGCGCCGCGTCGGTGCCGGGCTTGAGGCAGAGGGCGATGTCCGCCTGCTTCATGGTGTCGTTCCGATAGACGTCGACGACGGCGATCTTCGCGCCCCGCTCCTTCCGCGCGCGGATCGCGTGGGTCATGACGTTGACCTGGGTGGCGACGGCGTTGGTGCCCCAGATGACGACGAGGTCCGACTTGGCCATCTCGCGCGGATCGGGGCCGGCGAGCTTTCCGGTGCCGGCGACGAAACCGGCATAGGCGGGATTGGTGCAGATGGTGTCGAACTGGCGGGAGTAGCGCTTGGCGTGGCGCAGGCGGCGGATGCCGTCACGCTGCACCAGCCCCATGGTGCCGGCATAGTGGTAGGGCCACACCGTCTCGGCGCCGTGACGCGCCTCGGCCGCGAGAAACGCCTCGGCGACGATGTCGAGCGCCTCGTCCCAGCCGATCCGCTGCCAGGCGTCAGGATCGCGCCAGTCGGCGTTGCCCTTTTTCCCTTTCCGGCGAAGGGGATAGAGCAATCGGTTCGGATTGTGAATCCGCTCGGCGTAGCGCGCCACCTTGGCGCAGATGACGCCGGCCGTGTAGTCGTTCGCCTTCGCACCGTGCACGCGCCCGATGGTCTGCCTGTCGATTACCTCCACCTCGAGCGCGCAGGTCGACGGGCAGTCGTGCGGGCAGGCGGAGTAGCCGATCGTGGTTGCCAGCGGACGGTTCATGGGCGCGCCTCGGTTGCGACGCCGACCATCTCGCGGAAGTCATCGCCGCTGTCAATCTCGCGTGCAGCCGGACTACGTGCGGACAATTGCCATGGGCTGTGACCTCCTTCACTGCCTATGGCGCCGGATTGTGGACTGATGGCGTGTTAATGCGCGTTTCCGGAGAACGAAGATGCCCCCCACCGTCTACTACGGCACCAGCGGCAACGATTTGCTGCCGCCCACCAGCTACTACCACTATCTCTATGGTTACGGCGGCAACGACGAGCTCCAGATGACTTACGCCGGCTACGGCGAGGTCTATGGAGGCGCCGGTGACGACATCGTCTACATGCACCCTTACACCGTCGAAGCCTATGGTCTCGTTCACGGCGGCTCCGGCCGCGACTACGCATTGGGGGGCGCCCAGGCCGACCAGGTCTACGGCGACAAAGGCAACGACTACGTCGACGGCCGTGACGGGAACGACCACGTCTACGGCGGGGACGGCCGCGACCGGGTCGAAGGCGGCGCCGGCGACGACCACGTGTTTGGCGGCAAGGGCAGCGATTTGGGGAAGATCTCCGTCCCGGGCTCGTCGATGCCCCAAGGCGACCCGCTCTTCTTCGAAGTCCGCGCCGGGCTGTTCGGCGGCGACGGCAACGACCATCTTTTCGGCGGTGTCGGCAACGACAAGCTCCATGGCGGAAACGACGACGACGTGCTGGTCGGGGGCAAGGGCAAAGACGGGCTGTGGGGCGACGCCGGTCTGGACACGTTCCGCTTTGAATCGGTCAAGGACAGTCTGCCTGGCAAGGGGAAGAGCGATATCATCCACGACTTCGAGAGCGGCGACCTCATCGATCTGCACGCCATCGACGCCCGGACCGACAAGGGCGGCAATCAGAAGTTCGACTTCATCGGCCATGCCCAGTTCAGTCACACGGCTGGCGAACTCCGCTACGCCCACGGCGTCCTCACCGGCGACGTCAACGGCGACGGCGCAGCCGACTTCGCGGTGAAGCTCCACGGCCACCCCGCCTTGCACCACGGCGACTTCGTTCTATAGGCGCGCGGCAAGATCGCCTGACGGCATGTTAGCGGGCGCGATGGCGCACTGGGCGGCGGTATAATGGACGTCGGCGGTCAGCCACACGGTGTTGGCGATGCCGGCGTCGCGGATGAAGCGGAGCAGATCGCGAACTCCAGCTCGCGGCCCTTCGCCGCACCGTTGCCGCCGTTGGCGACCGTCTCAACGCCGGATTTATCCGCCCAATTTTCACACGACCAGACCGATCGGCATGTCGCAGGCGATCATCCTCCACGTCGCCGTTGACCTCGCCAGGGCCCCCCGGCGTCGTTGGCGAACAAGCGCCGGTTGCTCATTGCACCCTTTGATACCAGTATCAGCCCGCTGACCGCTCAAACGGTGGATTCTTTGAAATTTTGAAAAAGAGGGAGGAACAAGACCCATGCGGATGAGAAGAGCAATCCTGGCCGCGGCGACCGCCGCCTTGATGACCACAGCGGCGGTCGGTGCCAAGGCCGACGATTTCGTCGACAATGCGAAGAAGGTTGTCGCGGCGGCGACCAGCCGTGTCGACAAGTGGGACGGTCCGACCACCGGCCCGAAGGCGGCCGCCGGCAAGACTGTGATCTATGTGGCCGGGGACATGAGGAATGGCGGTATTCAGGGGGTGGCCGACGGAGTCCAGCAAGCCGCCGATGTTATCGGCTGGAACATGCGCGTGATCGACGGGCAAGGCACGGTTGGTGGCCAGGCGACCGCGTTGAGCCAGGCAATCGCCTTGAAGCCCGACGCCATCATTCTTGGCGGCAGCGATGCGGTCCAGCAGAAATCGGATCTGGAACAGGCCCAGAAGCAGGGCATCGTCCTCGTCGGTTGGCATGCCGGGCCGAAGCCCGGTCCGATGGACGGCGCGCCGATCTTTGCCAATGTCACGAGCGATTCGATGGAGGTCGCGAAGGTTGCTGCGATGTACGCCATCGCCCAGTCCGACGGGCAGGCCGGCGTCGTCGTCTTCGCCGATTCGACCTATGCCATCGCCATCGCCAAGGGTCGCGCCATGGAAGCGGTGATCAAGCAGTGCTCCGGCTGCAGCGTCTTGGCGTTCGAGGACACCCCGCTGGCGGATACCGCCAATCGGATCCCTCAGCTTACAACGACGCTCCTCGGACAATTCGGCCCGAAGTGGACCTATTCGCTGGGGATCAACGACCTCTATTTCGATTTCATGGCGCCCTCGCTCACCTCGGCCGGCCTCAAGGGGGACGGAGCGCCCTACAACGTCTCCGCCGGCGATGGTTCCGTCTCGGCGTATAGCCGCATTCGCGACAAGGACTATCAGGCCGCGACGGTGCCGGAGCCGCTGACCATGCAGGGCTGGCAGTTGATCGACGAGATCAATCGCGCCTTTGCCGGCGAGAAATGGTCGGGCTACGTGCCGGGCGTGCACCTCGTGACCCCGGAAAACATCGCCTATGACGGCGGCCCTAACAACGTCTTCGATCCCGACAACCACTATCGGGACGAATATAAGTCCATCTGGGGCAAATAGACGCCGGGCCGGCGCGGAAGGCGGAGCGCGGCGGCCGCGCTTCGTCCTCTTCTCACGCGTTCAGCTCATCCGCCACTCCCCGCGAGAATTCCACCGGCTGCCGAGGTACAGGTGTATTCCTGCACCTCGATGCACGAAAACGCCGGTGTTGAGCGGCCCGGGTTCCTGAAATTGGTTGAGCGGGGCAACGTCCGGCCCGTTTCCGAGAAAGAGTAAGCGTGGCGTACTCCCTTCCGAGCGAGCTTCCAGTTATCCTCATAGCCGTCCCAAGCAAGCGTCGCCGCGATTGGCGCAGGAGATCCTTTCGAGGTGAACGATCCCACCAGAGTGCTGCATGTCATCGATCAGCACTCTCTCGGCGGCGCGGCGCGCGCCATGCTGACGGCCGCGAAATACACCAAGAGAATTGGCCGGTACGAACACCGGATTCTCTCGCTCATCGCGTCGAATGATCCCGAAGCGATGGCAATGGCGGCGGACATCGGGGTTGACGTCGTTGCGGCGCCGGATCCAGACGATCTGAAGGAGGAGTTGTCTCGGGCGGACATCGTTCAACTCCATTGGTGGAACAATCCCGAGATGGACAGTTTTCTGAGAGGCGGGTTGCCCGCCTGCCGGCTTGCCGCCTGGTTTCATGTCGGCGGTCATCTGCCCCCGCAGTGGATCAGCGACGAGCTTGTACGATTCGTCGATGTAGCGATTGCCAGTCCTTACACCTATCTCAGCCCGGCCATTCAGCACCTGCCGGAAGCAGACCGCCTGGCGAGAACGCGAACGGTTTGGGCATCGTCGGACTTTGAGCGTCTTGCCGGATTCAAGGCGCGGCCGCATGAAGGATTCAACGTCGGCTATATCGGCACGACCGGCTTCGTCAAACTGCATTCCGATTTCGTCGCCATGTGCGCGGCGGTCAGGATCCCTGACGTTGCCTTTCAGGTTTGGGGAACGGGCAGTGGCAAGGTTCTGATCGAGCAGGCCCGGCAGCTCGGCATCGAGAACCGGTTCTTCTTCCGAGGGTATGCTTCGGACCTCTCGGCCGCGTTCGAAGAGCTGGATATCTTTGGTTATCCGCTGTGCGAGGACACCTATGCCGCTTCGGAGATGGTGCTCCAGGAGGCGATGTATGCCGGAATTGTGCCGGTGGTCTTTCCGCACGGAGGCATGCGTCATCTGGTGGTGGACAATTTCACCGGACTCGTCGTGCTCAGCGCCACCGAATATGCCCAGGCGATCGAGTATCTCTATCATCACCCGGATGAACGCCAGCGCATGTCGCGCAATTGCATGGAATACGCCCCGCAGATCTTTGGGCCGGAGATTTCTGCTCGGGCCCTCGACACCATCTACCGGGATTTGTTGAAAGCCGAGAAGCGTGAGCGCCGCTGGCCGGTCGCTGCCGACGCGGCTCAAATATTGAAGAGCGGCGCCGGGACATTCTGCGAAACGTTGGGACCCGGCGGCGGCCCCTACCTCACCAGTCTCAGCGGAGGTGATTTGCCGCTCATTCTCGATGCCGAAAAGGACATCCTCGGCGCGAGCGCCCTGTTTCGTCAGAGCCTCAGGTTCTACGCAGCGTTCTATGCTGCCGATCCCCACCTCAAATTCTGGTCCGGGTTAGCGGGACTTGGGGCCGGACGGTACCCTGAGGCGATCGCCGACTTCCGCGACGCCATCCAGTGCGGATTCACGCATTGGCGCATATTCCTCTACCTGAAGCTCGCCGCGGAAAAGGCGGGACGGTCCGATCTGGCGCAAAAGTATTCCAGGGCGCTCGAACGCGCGGCGCCTGAACTCGGAGCACGAAATCCGCCTCCCTTGAGCATTCTCGGCGGGCGGAGGGATGGGAGGCCTGCGAATTTGTCGAAAGCCTCCCCGCCTCTTCGGCTCAGTCAACATCCTCGACGCTCGCGGCCCGCTTCCTTCCGACAATCATCGCAGCAATCAGGTTCTCTCGGTGCCGGTAGCTTGCCAGCACGACGCCGGCGAGGTGGAAGCCGACGAGCAAGAGGAGTCCGTCCGCGCACCAGTTGTGCACGTGCTGCATCCACCTGACGCCCCAGAACGCGTCGGTCGTCAACAACCAGCCGGTGAACGCGGTCGAAGCCATCGCCAGCATCAGGGCGAGGATCATCGCGCCGCCGGCCGGGTTGTGGCCGACATGGCGCGCCTCGCTGCCGGAAAGGATTGCCCTCAGATAGTCCAGGACGCCCCTCGGCGAACGAACGAATTGAGAGAACCGGGCATAGGGCGTGCCGATGAAGCCCCACGCCAAACGCAGCAGAATGAGGGCGCCGGCGGCATAGCCGGCCCAAACGTGAAGATCTTGCCAGGAGTTGGCACTGAGCCAGGCAACGCCAAAGCTCAGCACCAAACTCCAATGGAACAGGCGCACCAGGGGATCCCAGACGCGGACCCACGACATTTCCTGGGCGCCTGACCTTTGCAACATAACGGTGTCTTAGTTTTCGCCGGCCTCGGGGTTGTCGAGTTGCTGCAGCGTCTCGGCGTTATATGCGAGATTCAGCCGCTTGCCGTCCTTGTCGGTCGCGTAGACCTCATAACAGCCATTCTCGACCTTGATCTGGCGGATCGTCATGCCGTCCGACTGGAGGATGGATTCGAGTTTGGACTGTGGCTGCCACTGCGATTGAGGTGCGGTGCTGCAGGTTGTCCCGGCAGCAAGCGCAGGGCTCGCAAGGGCAACGGTGACGGCGGTAAGCAGGAATGCACGTTTCATGAAGGTTCTCCAATTGCACGAACGCCAACGCTGCCCCGTTTACCGGGCTTCGCGTTGGCGGACGCAAGCTAGTCGGCGCAGCCTGTCAGCAAGCTGACAAAGGATGCGGAGAACGCCGACAGGCAGAGCGGGCTCGGCTCAGGCGGACGCGGTGCGCGTCGACTTGCCCGAGGAAGCGCCGCCGCCCAGATTGCCGCTGCGATATTGGGCGCGGGCGTTGCGTCGCGCGCCACGGCTCCGCTGTTTGGTGCCGTTGCGGGCGACGTGCGGCACTTTCGCCGGCGCCTCTTCGGCCCGCCCGTCAGAGGTCGCCGGAATCCGGTACCGGATCAACTGCTCGATCAACCGGAGGAACGGCACCTCGTCGGCGCTGCAAAGCGAGATCGCCATGCCGGCGTTGCCGGCTCGCGCGGTGCGGCCGATGCGATGCACGTAGGTCTCCGGGACATTGGGCAGGTCGTAGTTGATGACGTGGCTGATCCCCACGACATCGATGCCGCGCGCCGCGATGTCGGTGGCGATCAGGTTGCGCACGCGGCCGTTGCGGAACGCCGCCAGCGCCTTCTCGCGCTGGCCCTGGCTCTTGTTGCCGTGGATCGCGTCGGCGCTGATGCCGGCCTTGACCAGCATGCGGACAACCCGATCGGCGCCATGCTTGGTGCGGGTGAAGACGAGCGCGCGCTCGACCGGCTCGTCCTTGAGCGTCCTGGCAAGCAGGTCCGGCTTGTCGGCCCGGGCGATATGCACGACCCGCTGATCGACCTGTGCGACGGTCGAGGCCGGCGGCGCCACGCTGACCCGCTTCGGGTCGGTGAGCATCTCGTCCGCCAGTCGGGCGATCTCGGGCGGCATGGTCGCCGAGAAGAACAAGGTTTGCCGGCGGTGCGGCAGCATCGCGACGATCCGGCGGATGTCGCGGACGAATCCCATGTCGAGCATGCGGTCGGCTTCGTCGAGGACGAGAACCTCGACCGCGCCGAGAGCGAGGGCGCGGCTCTTGCAAAGGTCGAGGAGGCGGCCGGGCGTCGCCACCAGCACGTCGACGCCCTCGGCCAGGCCGCGGATCTGCTTGCGGATGGGCACCCCGCCGATCGCCAGCCTGACGCTCACCCTGAGATGGCGCCCGTATCTGGTGAAGGCATCGGCAATTTGGCCGGACAGCTCCCGCGTCGGGCTGAGTACCAGCACCCGACAGCTTTTCGGTGCCGGCCGCTTTGGTGCGTGGGCGAGGCGGTTGAGGATCGGCAGCGCGAATGCCGCGGTCTTACCGGTTCCGGTCTGAGCGATGCCGATGAGGTCACCGCCGGCAAGGGCGACCGGGATGGCCGCCGACTGGATCGGCGTCGGAGTGGAATAACCCGCAGCGGCAAGCGAGCGCGTAACGGGCTCGGCGAGGCCGAGCGCTTGAAATGGCATGTGAAGTCTTTCTTGTGAGGCGAAATCAGCCGCCGGCTCTTGAAACCGCGGACACAGGTCGCCGTTCGTCGGGGACACCCCGCGCGGCCTGGGCTGTCATGTGTTTGAAAAAAGCAGGCCCAAAAACCGGTCTCGGATCTCGTGCAACGCGGCCCGCTGGGCTGGTATATCGGGCCGCGAAGACGGAGATGCAAGCAAATTCGGCGTTTCGTCCAATTCGGCGTCGACCGGCGTCCTCACGACGGCAGGGGGCTAAGCCCGGCGGCGGCGCGGAAATCCGGTGAGCGGATGTCGACCTCCTTCCCCGCGAAGCGGTCGCTGGCGCGGGAGCAGAGGAAGACGACGGCCGCCGCCGGCACGCGGGGATGGGCTAACCTCTCGCGCGGCAGGGACGCGGTCGGCCCGATGCCCGCGGCGCGGATCGTCGTCTGCATGTCCGTGTCGACGATCCCCGGCGCGAAGCCGAACACCCTGATCCCCTTGTCGCCGTATTCGGCGGCGAGCACCTTGCCGAGCATCGCCAGGCCCGCTTTGGCGGCACAATAGGCGCCCCAGCCGGCAAATGCCGATCGCGCGGCGCCGGAGGAGATGTTGACAATGGTGCCATGGCCGGCGGCAAGCATGCCCGGCAGAACCGCCTGCGCGGCCGCCGCGGCACCGACCAGATTGACCGCAATATTGGCGGAGAACGCCTCCAGTTCGGCTTCATGAAGCGCGCCCAGCGGCTCGATCACGCCGGCATTGTTGACGAGGATGGTCGCCGGCCCCAGTCGTTTGCTCACTTCGGCGACGGCCCGTTCGACCGACGCCCAGTCGGCCACGTCGCAGGCGATGCCGACCGCCCTGCCGCCCGCCGCTGCGATCTCGTCGGCGACTACCCGCGCGGCTTTCTCCCGCCGCGCCGTCACCGCGACCGCCGCCCCCGCCCCGGCAAGCGCACGGGCGATCTCGGCGCCGAGCCCGCGCGCGGCGCCGGTGACGATGGCGATTTCGCCGTCGAGCTTCAAGGCGTCAATCCATGTGCCACTGGAGCGGCAGCAGGAACGGGAAGCCGCGCCGCTCGTCGACCTCGATCTTCATGATCGGTGCCATCGACGTGCCCCACCGCGCGTTGACCGGGTCGTCCTTAAGGACGGCGATCGTCCGATCAAGGTCGTCGGTCTCGAAATAGCCGAACAGGGTGAGGCCGTGGCGGAAGATCGAGTAGTTGCGGATACCGGCATTCTTCAGCGCCTCGACCATCTCCGGCCAGATCTCGGCGTGGCATTTCTTGTATTCCTCCTCGTAGCCGGGCCGGACTTCGAGCACCCAGGCGTAGTTGGTCATGCCGCTCCTCCGAGATAATCGTGAATAATGCGCCCGGCGACGAGGGTGAAGTCGGCGCGCCAGTGGACGCCGTCGAGCATGTCGACGACCGGCAGGCGATGGACCGGCGCCTGCGCGTTCGGCCTGAGCTCCACCGTGCACGGCCCGCTCCAGCATTCATGCACCACCACGTCCGACAGCCGCCGGGCGGTGAGCTGACGAATGGCCGGCCGGCCGTCGATGTGGTCGACGGCCTTGAGGTTGATGTTCTCGGCGAAATCGAAGTGGCGCTTCAAGCTGTCAAGCTCGTCGCGGTGCTGCTTGTAGGCGATTGTCCCGGTGATCACGTCGATGCCGTTGCGGGCGACCGTGCCGACCACCAGATCGCCGCGGTGCTCGATCGCCGGAAAACCCAGCTTCTTCGGCTGGCCGTGGACCTCGCGGCCATGGGCGACGCCGACGTCGGAGGAGAGAAAGAGATACGGCGAGTAGGAGCCGGCGATATCTTTTCCAGGCAGGCGGCAGCCGACCGAGACGTTCGACTCGCCGTAGGGCCCGGTCCATTCGGTATCGTTCATCCGGTAGATGTGGGCGAGGACAACGTCGCTGGTCGCCTCCAGCGGCGGCGGCAGGAGCCTGGCGACCGCCGCTTCCGTCGTCCGCCACACCAGGGTCAGCACCTCGACATCGCGGAAGCCGAAGGGGAACGGCGGGACGGTCGGCGCGTCCCACGGCGTCGAGAAGCCCGGCGCCACAATGTCCGCGACGGTCAGCCGGTCGAGCCGGCCATTGCGCAAATCCTTGCTCATCGCGTGCCTCGCTTGTGGCCGTCAGTGGACCCCACCCACCACGCGCCGTCGGCGCGCGGTCCCCCCTCCCCGTGCCGGGGAGGGATGGGCGTCCTCGACCTGAGCAAGCGAACACATGGCCGCCGTGTGCGCTCGCCTGTTGGTGTGTGAACCAAGGGCAAGAAGATACGGTCAGTGCAAATGCGATCCCTCCCCGAACCGGGGAGGGGGGACCATCCGAAGGATGGTGGGTGGGGTTCTGCTGACGAAGCGAGGGTCACGACGATCATACCGGCTCCTTCGGCGGGGCGATGCCGTAGCCGGTGAAGCCGCCGGTGACATTGATTAGCTCGCCGGTGACGAACGCGGCTTCAGGCGACACCACATAGGCGACCGCGGCGGCAACGTCGTCCGGGGAGCACCAGCGGCCGACGGGAATCGTCTTCAGCACCTGCGCCTCGAAGGCCTCCCAGGTAAGGCCGAGCGCGTCGGCCTTGTCGCGGAACTGGCGCTCCATGCCGGTTCCCGGACCGACATGGCCCGGCGCCACCGCATTCACCGTGACGCCGTAGCCGGCAAGCTCGATGGCGAGCGTCTGGGTGAAGCCCCACAGCGCGTTCTTGGAAGCCATATAGGCGCTGGAATACGGGTTGCCGAAGCCGAGGCGGGTGACGATGTTGACGATGCGCCCCCGCCCCGCCCGCATCATCGGCCGCGCCACGGCCCGGCAGGTCAAGAACGGGCCGCGTGCGTTCACCCGCTGGAGGCGGTCCCAATCCTCGTCGGTCATGTCGACGACGAGCTTCTGAAGGTGAATGCCGGCGCAATTGACCATGATGTCGATACGGCCGTGCCTGTCCAGCACGCCGGCGACCACCGCGTTGACCGAGACGGAATCGGTGATGTCGAGTTCGATGCCCTCGCCGCCGAACGCTTCGGCCGTCCGCCCGGCTGCGTCCGGGTCGAGGTCGGCAACGATGACACTGTTATCGTCGGCCGCCAGCCTGGCGGCGATGGCGCGGCCGATGCCGCCGCCGCCGCCGGTGACGATCGCAACGGGCTTCTCGGTCACGCGGCCTCCCAGGCCCGCACCAGGTCACGAAGCTGGATCGTCTCCGTGAGGATGTCGTCGTAGAGCGAATCCATGTAGTCCTGGTGGGTGTATTCGAGCGCGACAAAACCCTGGTAGCCGGCGGCCTTCAGCGTCGCGAGCTGGGCGCCGATGTTGATCGTGCCCTTGGCAAGCTTGGTCTGCAGTTCGCCGGCCTTGGCCTGTCGGAGATGCACATGCGCGGCGTGCGGGGCGAGCACGTCGATCTCCTCCTGGCGGTAGCCGAGACAGACGAAATGCCCATAGTCGAGGGTGAGCTTCAGCCCCGGCACCTGGCCGAGAAGCTCCAGCACCAGGCTCGGCGTCTCGAGATAGGAATGGACGTGCGGCTCGATGGTCAAGGTGATGCCGGCCTCGCCGGCGATCGGGACGAGCCTCTTCAGGCTCTCCGCCGATTGGGCCAGCGCTTCGGCGCGCCCCTGCCCCGGATTGCAGATGCCCGGAAGCACGAAGATGACCTCGACGCCGGCGCGTTGGCAGAAACGGACCGCCTGCTTGAGGTCGGCGACGTTCTGATCAAGATGGCGCGGGTCGGCAAGATTGCGGGCGCCGAGTGTCGAACCGAACAGGTGATAGAGGCACGGCGTGTCGACGCCCAGCGCCTTGACCTCGTCGGCGACCCTTTCCGGCTCGGCGAGGAGCTTCGCCTTGTCGAGGGCGGGACCGTAGAAATAGCCGATGTCCAGCGCCCCGATGCCGAGCACCTTGGCGATACCCGCCGCCTCGGCGAGCGAGCAGGCCGGCAGCGACCACGACGTCAGGCTCAGCTTGAAAGGCATCACACCGTCTCCATGCGCCCGCTCGCCGCCGAGCGGTACATCGCGTCGAGCACTTCGATCGCGCGCTGGCCGACCAGCCCCGGTGCGCCGTTCGAAGTGGGTCGCCCCAGACAGAGGTCGACAAGCACCCGCAGCGGCTCGTCGCACGTATAGGCGCCGTCGCCGGGCTCAAGCGCGACGACCTCGTCCTTGCCGTCGCGGCGGCGCAGCTCCAGCCGTTCGCGCTCGATATCGAGAAGAAGCATCCCCTCCGAACCGAAGATGCGGAGGTCGATCTGGACCGGCCGTCCCTTCGGAAGGGTCGCCGCGCCCGACAGCGACGCGGTGGCGCCGCCGGTGAAGCGGACGACGGCCGCGTCGTAATAGTCGACGTCGGCCGGCGATTGCCCGGTGACCGCGAACACCTTTGCCGGCTCAAGATCGACGATGCCGAAGAACAGGCCGAGCGCGTGGACGAGCTGGCCCCAGCCGAAGCCGCCCGCCCGTTTGGGGTCCGCCCAGGTGGACGGCGGTGGCCGGAACATGGCTCCTTCCGTCTCCACCATCGGCCGACCGGCGAAGAGATCGTCGAGCGCGTTGGCCATTTGCAGCACCACGTGCTCGACCGTGCCGACACCCGCGACAAGTCGCCGTGCCTCCGCGGCCATCCGCTTGAAGTTCCAGCCATAGGCGACGACGATATGGCGCCCGGCATCCTTGGCGGCGGCGACCAGCGCCCGGGCGTCCGCCGTCTTCGTCGTCAGCGGCTTCTCGACCAAGACGTGGCAGCCTTTCTCGAGCGCCGCCTTGGCATGCTCGAAATGCAGCACATGCGGCGAGGCAACGACGACGCCGTCCATCGGCACGGTGTCGAGCATCTCGCGATAGTCCTCGAAGCCCGCGGCGATGCCGAATTTCTCCTGCACCGCGGCAAGCTCTGCCGCTCCCAGCCGGTTGACGGCGACGATCTCGCAATCGCCGATGCCCTTCAGCAGCGGGATGTGGTTGACCACCGCCCACCAGCCGGCGCCGATGACCCCAATGCGCGCCTTGGCGCTCACCCGGCGGCCTCCATCGCCTCGATGGTCGAGCGGTGGACGTTCCGCATGTGCTCCATCATCGCTTCTTCGGCGGCGTCGGCGTCGCGCGCCGTGAAGGCGGCCACGATCCGCTCGTGGTCGGCCAGCGACTGCTTGAGGACCCCCGGCGTCTCGGAGGCGACGCGGCGATACTCCATGCCGAGCACGTAAAGGGAATGGGCAACGCGGACGAGAAAGGGATTGCCGGTCGATTCCATGATCGTCCGGTGGAACTCGAGGTCGGAAACCCGGAAGCCGAGCGGATCGCCGACGAGCTTCTCCTGGAGGACGACCATGGCCTGCAGCCGGCCGAGGTCGGCGGCGGAGAGGCGTTCGACGGCCATGCGCGCGATACCGCCGTCGACCAGCACGCGCGACTCGTAGAGCGCGTGAACATTCTGGGTGTTGAGCGTGATGAGGAACTGCAGCGGCCCGAGCAGGTCGGCGGCATCGAGGGAGGAGATGTAGGCGCCGCCGCCCTGCCGCGACTTGACGACGCCCAGAATCTGCAGGCCGCGCATTGCCTCGCGGAGGCTCGGGCGGCTTACCTGCAGCATCTGGGCAAGGTCGCGTTCGGGGGGAAGCTGGTCCCCCGGCTTGAGGTTGCCGGTGCGCACCAGGTCGAGAATCTTCTTCGCCACCTGATCGGCGACCGAGTTCCGCTCGACGGGAGAGATGACCGGTAGAACGTCCGACACGGGCCTAATCTCCCAGCGCTCGCGTGCGGATCTGGTCGAGGCTGACCGCAAGCATCAGCACGACGCCGCGCGTCACGTCCTGCCAGAAGCTCGACACGTCCATCAGCGTCAGCCCGTTGCCGAGGGTGCCGAGGATGAGCACGGCCAGCAGCGTGCCCCACACGCTGCCCCGCCCGCCATAGAGGCTGGTGCCGCCGAGGATGATCGCGGCGATCACGGTCAGGAGGTGGGTCGAGGCCGCTCCCGGCGCGGCGGCGCCGAGCTGGGCGGCGAGCATCGTGCCGGCGACCGCGCCGCTGATGCCGGAGATCATGTAGAGGATCATCTGCACCCGTTCGACCGGCAGGCCGATCAGCCGGCTCGCCTCGGCGTTTCCGCCGGCGGCATAGACGAAGCGGCCGAAACGGGTGCGGGCGAGCACCACGGCAAGCGCGATATAGGTGATCGCCATCAGGATGATCGGCACCGGCACGCCGGAGAAGCGGCCCTGGCCGATCCAGTTGAAGCCCGGCACCATCAGCGCCCGCGTCAGCCCGCCGGTGAGGATCAGCGCGGTGCCGGAGACGATGCTCATCATGCCGAGGGTGACGATCAGCGGGTTGAGCTTGAGCTTGGTGGCGAACAGGCCGTTGATCAGCCCGACGCCGCCGCCGACGCACAATGCGAAGAGCACCGCGATCCAGATCGGCAGGCCGAGACCGTGCAGGATGGCGATGGTGACGCCGGTTAGGCCGGCCACCGCCGCTACGGAAAGATCGAGGCCGCCGGCGATGATCAGCGGCGTTCCGGCTGCCGCCATCAGCCCGATGAAAGCGACGTTGGAGCCGATCGCCAGCATGTTCCGCTCGGTCAGGAAGAACGGCGTCAGGATCGTGAAAATTATGATCAGTGCCACATAGAACGCCAGCAGGATGGCGACGCCGGACCACGGCTTGCCGAGGAGGTCGATGAACCGACGACGGGCGCCGGTTCGGTCGCTAGGGGGCGATGCGGTGGCGGTTGTCATCCGGTGATCCAATCAGGCGGCGTCGAAGGCGGGATCGCTGACGGTGGCGGCCATCAGGTCTTCGGGGCTGGCGCCGCGCTCGAAGCGTCCGACCACGCTGCCGCGGTCGAGCACCATCGAGCGGTCGCCGATCCCGGCGACCTCCTCGACGTCGGAGGATAGCACCAGCACGGCCAGGCCGCGGTCGGCAAGTGCCCGCAGTTCGAGATAGATCTCGCGCCGCGCGCCGACGTCGACGCCACGGGTCGGCTCCTCGAGGATGAGCACCGAGATTCCGTCGACCAGCCACCGCGACACGCAGACCTTCTGCTGGTTGCCGCCCGACAGCGTCCGCATCTTCTGCTCGGGGCCGCGGGTATGGATGGCGAGGCCGTCGATCCAGCGCTTGGCCTGGGCCGTCTCCCTGGCGCGGGAGACGAACAGGCCGTCCACATAGCGGTCGAGGAACGGCGCCACCATGTTCTCGCGCACGGTCAGCTCGGCGATGATGCCTTCCTTCTTGCGGTCGGCGGCGACGAAGCCGATGCCGGCCTGTTTTCCCTCGGCCGCCGAATGCGGCCGGTAGGGTTTGCCCGACAGAACGACGCTGCCGGTCGTCAGCGGCCCGAGCGCGCCGTAAAGGGCGCGGCCGAGCGTTTCGATGCCCGAGCCGATAAGGCCGAAGACGCCGAAGATTTCGCCGGGGCGGACGCCGAACGAGATGTCCGTCAGCCGGTCCGGCACGCCGAAATCGGCGACCGTCAGCGCCTCCTCGTCGCCCACGTTGTGGCGCCCCTCGATGTCGTAGAGGTCGCCGGCGACGCCGCCGAGCATGGCGCCGAGAACCTCCTCATGCGAGGCGACTTTCGGATCGAAGAGCCCCGCCTGGCGGCCGTCGCGGAGCACCGCGATGCGGTCGGAAATCTCGAAGACCTCCTTGAGATAATGGGAGATGTAGATCACCGACACCGACTGCTCCTTCAGCCGGCGGATGATCCGGAAGATGAGCTTCGCCTCCTGCTCGGTGAGCGCCGCCGTCGGCTCGTCCATGACGAGGATACGCGCATGGCCGGCGAGCGCCCGGGCGATCTCGACGATGCGCTGCTCGGCGACGGCAAGGCGCTTCATGAGGGTGCGCGGCTCGATGGCGCCGAAGCCGAGCTGGTCGAGGAGTTCGCGCGCTCGCCTCGCCATCGCCGCGTCGTCGACGGTCGGAAAGCCGAAGCCGCGCTTCATCGGGATGTCGCCGAGCGAGATGTTCTCGGCGACGGTCATGTCGGGCATGACCGAGATTTCCTGGGGGAGCAGCCGGACGCCGGCGGCGACCGCGGCCCGCGGATCGGCGAAGACCACCGCCTCGCCGTCGACCTTCACGATGCCGGCGTCGCGCGTATAGACGCCGGTCAGGATCTTCACCAGCGTCGACTTGCCGGCGCCGTTGGAGCCGAGGAGGGCCATCACCTCGCCCGGCGCCACGACGAGATCGACGTCGGTCAGCACGGCGACGCCGCCGAACGATTTGCCGATCCCACGCATGTCGAGGCGTGGCGAGACGGGTGCGTCGGACGGTGAGCGTGGATCAGCGGGCATGGATGTCTTCAGATCCGCGGTTGCAGATTCCCAACCGACACAGGAATTGGGTCGCTACCACACCAGCCGCCCGCGTCCTGGACAGGCTGGCGCGACGCTCGCGCCAGCCCTTTCTCTAGCTATTCCGTCGGAATGAGATCGAGCGAATCGGCCATCTCCGGCGACTTGCGAATCGCCTCCAGGTGCTTGACGAAAGCTTCCTGCGGGAAATTCATCTCCATCCCGGCGCCTTCCTTGCACTGGTACTTGGGATAGAACTTGCAGATGTTGCCTTCGTCGACCATCACGTGGGTCTGGAGAACCGTCGGCGGCAGCTGAACGCCGGCGAGTTCGGCAAGCGCCATCGGGATCAGGAAGTTGCCGTAGCGCTCGGGGAAGTAGCCGACGGAAGCGACGAAGCTCGGCTCGGCCATCATGGTGTCGAGCTCGTCGGCCCCCATGCCGACCGCGATCAGATCGTTCTCCCGGCCGCCCTGCTTGACGGCGCGGATGATGCCGGTGGTCGCCTGGTCGTTGATCGCCGTCGCCATGATCGGCACGCCGTCGGGGATGCGGCCGAGCACGTTGTTGGTCTGCGCGTAGCTTTCCTCCAGCGTGTTCTTGGTGTCGATGGTGATGACGTGGTCCGCGGGGAAGCCTTCGACCGAGTCGACGAAGCCGGCGAGCTGACCGCCGGTGCGCATGGCCGGGACCGCGCCCGACTGCGGCAGGGCACCGAGGATGAAGTAGCCTTCCTTGACCTTGTCGGCGCCGAACTTCTTGATCGCCGCCTGGGCGAGATAGACGCCGCCCATGTAGCCCGACTTCGGATTGTTGGCGCCGAAGAAGGTCGCCCCCGGCATCGGAATGTCGATGGCGATGACCTTGATCCCGGCGTCGTTCATCTTCTGCATGATCGTGGCGCCGAAGTTGGCGTCGGTCTGGAATTCGATCACGAAGTCGACGTCGCGGGTTATGAAGCTCTCGGCATTGGCGAGCGCGGTGGCGCCGTCGAGCCGGTTGTCGGCGACGACAACGTCGATGCCGGCGGCCTTGGCATTTTCGAGGATGCCTTGCTCGACCTTGGCGCAGAAGGAAATGTCGCGCTGGAGGTTGGCGAAACCGATGACGTATTTGTTACCGTTCTTCGGCGGCGTCTGCTTGATGGCGTCGACCACCGCCGCGGCAAGCTGGTCGGCGGAGAGCATCTCTCCATTGAATCCGGTCGGCGAGAAACCGTGGAAATCCTGGGCCGGGGCGGCCGCCGTCATCAGCGCCAGCGCGGCGGCGGACAGAATCATGCGGAATGCAGACAAGCGCATTGTGTATATCCTCCCAGATCGGTCGACCTTGCTGGAAATTGGTCTGACCAGTTAAGTTCTCTTCATTGATAATCCCGCTCGGTGCGTTTGCCAAGCGGGATTGACCAGCACGAAAGGGAGGAGTCATGGCGACGGTCGTTTGCTACGGAGATTCAAATACCTGGGGCGCAATGCCAATGTCGGGCCGCATCGTGCCGCAGCGCTTTTCGACGAATGAACGGTGGCCTGGCGTATTGCGCGAGGCGCTTGGTGCGGGGCACACCGTCATCGAAGAAGGGCTCAACGGCCGGACCACCTGCCTCGACGATCCGGTCGACGGCGCCCACAAGAACGGCCTGAAGTTCCTCCCGGCGGTGCTTGAAACGCACGCGCCCTTCGATCTCCTCATCATCAAGCTCGGCACCAACGACCTGAAGTATCGGCTGTCGATGCAACCGGACGACATCGCCGACGGCGCCGGGGTTCTTGTCGACACGGCCAAACGGTCGATCAGCGGACCCGGCGACAAGCCGCCGGCGATACTTCTCGTCTCGCCGGCGCCGTTGGGCGAGCTGACGTGGCTCGCCGGCATGTTCGCGGGCGGTCTGGAGAAATCCCGCCGGCTCGGCGTCGAGATGGCGCGGGTCGCGGCCGATCGCGATGTCGCCTTCCTCGATGCCGGCACGCTGGTGGTGTCGAGCAAGGTCGACGGCATCCATCTCGACGCCGGCGAGCACCGGAAGCTCGGAGGCGCGGTTGCCGAGATGGTGCCAAAGGCCCTCTCCCGCGGCTGAGTCTCACGGACCCGTCGGAACCGCCATGCGCATTACCCGGTTCGTGCCGTTCGTCCTTCGCTGGCCGGAGCCGAACGACTTCGACAACGAACGCATGACGGTGCTCCTGCGCGTCGACAGCGACGTCGGCATCAGCGGCTGGGGCGAGGCGATCGCCATGTGGCCCGAAGCCTGCCGAGCGACGGTGGCGATCATCGCCGACGGATTCGGCCCGCTGCTTGTCGGCCGTGATCCGCGCGAGGTCGAGGCCGGCTGGCAGACGATGAAGGCGCATAGCTGGTGGTATGGCGAAGGCGGCATCGCGGCCTTCGCCATCTCGGCGATCGACATGGCGCTCTGGGACATCGCCGCCAAGGACGCCGGCAAGCCGCTTTGCGATCTTTTCGGCGGCGCCGTCCACGACGCCCTGCCCGCCTGCGCCAGTCTCCACGTCAACCACCCGACGATCGAGGACACGGTTGCCGCCGTCGGCGGCTACATTCGCGACGGCTTCCGCTCCGCCAAGCTCGGCCTCGGCAAGCGCGGACTGTCGCGCGCCGGCCGCGATCCCGACTATGACGTCGCCCTGGTCGGCGCGCTCCGCGAGGCGATCGGACCGGAGCCGGAGATCATGGTCGATGCCGGTAACGGCACCCGCTGGGACGTCGAGACCGCCATCCGGACCACCCTCAGAATGGAACCATTCGGCATCAAGTGGATGGAGGAGCCGCTTCATCCGAGCGACGTCGAGGGCCACAAGGCATTCAAGGCCGGCGTCCACACGCTGGTTGCCGCCGGCGAGCGGGAATGGGGCCTCCCCGGCTACCGGCGGTGGATCGACAGCGGCGCCGTCGACGTGTTCGGCATCGACCCGGGCCGGGTCGAAGGGGTCACCGGATTCCGGGCGATCGCGGCGGCCGTCGAACAGGCCGGCAAGATCGTCAACGCCCATGCGTGGAGCACCGCGGTGCTGACCGGCGCCAGCCTGCATCTGTCGCTCGCCAGCTCCGCCGCCATCCTCTTCGAGCTGAAGCCGATCCCGGGGCCGATGCAGTTCGACCTGATCGACGAGCCGTTCTGGCACGATCGCGGCCTAGTCCGTCGTCCCGACCGGCCCGGTCATGGGGCCGAACCGAAGCCCGACGTCGTGGAGCGTTACCTCGTGGGGTAACCGGGCGCGCCCGGTGCAAATCAGGCACCGAAGGCCCGCCACATCGCTATCGAAGGAGACCTGCCGTTTGTGCTATCAAGGTGGCCGGCATCGGGCCGGAGACGCGGAAGTCGATCGATGAACAAGCATGCACCGATTCATGTGGTCATCGCGTCCGGGACGGCCCTCTTGGCCGCGTCGTGGGGAGGAGCGGCAGCCGGCGCCGGCGATGACGTCGCGCTCTTCGGCAAGGACCCCGGCAGCGGCAATGCGTTTGCCTGCTACACGCGCCACTACGACAAGGCGCATCTGGCCGGGCATCCGAAGCAGAACGTCGTCGACATGACCCTCTTCGTGAACAGCTACGTCGACGCCGATATCGGGCGCCAATACGCCCTGTCCATCGGCGTCCATTTCCGCCCGAGGCCGAAGCTGTTCGAACTCGCGGGCGGCTGCAGCTCGTCCGTCGACGGCAAGAATGCGCTGAATTGCGGCATCGACTGCGACGGCGGACGCATCGACATCAGGGTGAGAGACGCCAACTCCATCCTTGTGTCGATTCCGGACGGCGCCGCGACCTGGGACGCGGAATCGGAGGACGAGCCGCCGGACAACGAGCGGTTCGGGTCCGACGACAAGCTCTTCCGGCTCGACCGCACCGCGCTGCCGGACTGCCTCCCGCTCGTCTTCGACGATGACGTCAAGGCGGAAATCACCGGAATGAAATGAGATGCGGCCATTGCTCCCGAGCCGCCGCAACGTCTTCACGCGGCTGTTCGCGGCGACCGCCGCGGGTGCGGTAGCCTGGCGGGGTTCGACCTCGGCCGCGCTGGCCGATGATCCGGAGGT
Source organism: uncultured Alphaproteobacteria bacterium (assembly GCA_963759235.1). Lineage (GTDB taxonomy): Bacteria > Pseudomonadota > Alphaproteobacteria > Rhizobiales > Kaistiaceae > Bauldia. Next base: position 96,279 of record CAVWYO010000008.1, read on the forward strand.
ACCGAAGGTCGTCTATCATCTGGCGGACATCGACAAGGTCACCTTCGTTCTCGGCAACATCGCCAACCACATCGAGGGAATGGGCGGGCCCGACAAGGTACGGATCGTGCTCGTCGTTCACGGGCCGGCGCTGTCGCTCTTTCAGACCAGAAAGACCAATCCGGATATCGCTCGGCGGCTCTCGACAATCGCCGCGGCGGGCGTCGGGCTCGCCGCCTGCGGCAACACGATGAAGGCGCAAGGCATCGAGGTCGACGATCTCTTGCCGGGCTTCGTGCGCGTCGATGAAGGCGGCGTGGTCCGCCTCGCCCGCCTGCAGGATGAAGGCTACGCGTATTTGCGCCCGTGACCGGGGCGAAGAACGCCTCGCCCCGCGAGAGGGACGCCCGCCCTACCCTTTTTGCGCCTTCAGGAGCGCCTCGCGGAGGGGCGCGCGCATCTTTTCGCTGACGTTGTTGTAGCCCTCCTCCAGCGAGATGAACCGCCCGCCGCCGAGATCGAACACCCAGAGCGTCACGTAGGATTTGGTGATCGGCCCGAGGTCCTCCTCCGGCACGCTCAGCGTCACCACCGTCGCCTTTTTCTCGCCGTTGCCGAACGGCACGGTCTTGACCGTCTCCTCGTCGACGGTCATCCCGCCCTTCTCCATTTTCGGCTGCTTGAAGCTCTTCTCCCAGTCGTAGGCGCTGGTGGCCACGCGGAGCGTCATCGACACCGTTTCGAAGTCGGTGTCGCCGAGGAGGTAGTAGACGCAGTAGCCCGTGACGCCGGGCGTCGGCGCGGCCGTCGCCACCGAAATGCGCTCGCCGCCGGCGATGTCCACGGGGCAGACCAGGCCTTGCGGCGCCGGTTTCTCCTCCGCCGCGGCGGCGGGACCGGCCAGGCCGGCGAGGATGGCGGCGAGGATGATCAGTCGCGGCATGTCAAAATGGCTCCTTCGGCCGACTTCAAGCGGGTGGAACGAACCGCTGCGGTTCGCCTTGACCGCCGCGCCCTATCATCGCATTGTCTCGGTGTTTCGGGGGGCGGTCCATGAAGCGTCTTTGTCTCGCACTGTTTCTCATCGTCGGTGTCGGTGCTCCGGCTCAGGCTTGGTGGAGCAAGGGATATTTGCCCGCCTGCAGCTCCGGCCCGGTGCTCGCCACTATCAAGCAGAACTTCGCCTACGCCGACCGCAGGACCTTCCATTGGGGCGTCGGCATCAAATCGGTCACCGGTATTCACGAGACGCCACAGCAGATCCGCAGCGCCAGCCTGATCGCGCGGCGCTATTGCCGCGGCACGGCCTTGCTGTCGGACGGGCGGCACTCCGAGGTCGTTTATCTGATCGAGTCCAAGCAAGGCTTCGCCTCGATCGGTTGGAGGGTCCAATCCTGTCTGCCTGCCTACGATCCGTGGCACGTTTATGACGGCTGGTGCCGATCGGCCGAGCCGTGAGGCGGCCGCTTCTCGCCGCACTCCTCATCCTTGCCGCCGCATCCGCCGTCGCCGACGGTCGCCCCGGCTATTTTGACTTCTACCTTCTCGCCCTCACCTGGTCGCCGAGCTATTGCGCCGACGCGCATCGGCCCGACCCCGCTCAGTGCGACCTGAAGCTTCCCGGTTTCGTCGTCCATGGGCTGTGGCCGGAATACGAGCGCGGCTATCCGCAATATTGCGATTCCGCCCTGCCCCGCCTCCTGCCGCGGAGCACGATCAGCGGTATTGCCGAAATCATTCCCTCGGCGAGCGCCGCCCAATATGAGTGGGAGAAGCACGGCCTCTGCTCGGGGCTGAGGCCGGAGAACTATTTCTCCGCCCTCCGACTGGCAGCCAGACGAGTGGTCATACCCGCCGAATACGTCCACCCCAACGCGCCGATCGTGACGCGCGCGGCGGATGTCGAAGCGGCCTTCGTCACGGCGAATCCCGGCATGTCGGAAAGCGGCATCGCGGCGACCTGCGACCGTGACGGCGTCATCGAGGTGCGCATCTGCCTGACCAAGCGGCTCGATTTTCGCCGCTGCGTCGACGTCGACCGCAGCGCCTGCCGGCAGTCGAGCATCACACTGCCGACGGTCGATTAGAACCCTCATTCGCTTCCAGCGACTAGAAACGGAAAAGGCCCCGCCGAAGCGGGGCCCTGGCCGCATGATCTTGACCGCCTCTTTGGATCAGAACTTGACGCCGAGGCCGACCAGCACCTCGTTCGACGAGAAGCTCGCCTTGGTCTTCGGTGTCGTGGCGTATTTGTAGGCGCCGAAGCTGGTGTAGCGGTACTCGACCCGGCCGACGACCGAGTTGGTGAGCGCCGCTTCGAGACCTCCGCCGACCGTGTAGCCGGTGCGCAGCGACGTGTCCTTGCTGCCGGGGATCTTGGTCTGGATGTTGCCGAGCGCCACACCGCCGGTGCCGTACGCCATGAAGCGGTCGAAGGCAAAGCCGGCACGGCCGCGGATGGTGCCGTTCCAGTTGTTGTCCACCGTCACGCCGGCCTTCTTGCCGCTCATGCCGCTGGCGGTGATGTCGGTTTCAAGACCGAGAACGAAATTGCTGCTCGGCTGGAAGTTGTAGCCGCCGAAGACGCCGCCGGTGACGCCGTCTGCGCTCCAGGTGGTGCCGCCGACCTTCGGCGTGCCCCAGCCGTAGCCGAGGATGCCGCCGACATAGCCGCCGGTCCAGCTGAAGGCCGGGGCCGGGTTGTAGATTGCTGCGGGCGGTGGCGGGGGGGCATAGATATCGGCCGCGCCCGCCGCGCCGGTTCCGAATGCAAGGGCGACTAAGCTTGCGCCCAGGATACTCTTACGCGACATAGGTACCTCCTCGTCATTCCGCGACGTGAACCGGACTCCGCCATCGACGAAATTCCCCCGGTTTGCCGCCCGGATAGAGCCTGAGCAATATGGCGTAAAGGTTAAGGAAATACGGCCGCATGGGGGCGTCTTGATGGCCGATCGTGACGTGACAAATAGGCTACAAATGGCGGAATCCTGCGGTTTCAAGGCCGCCGTATCAAAACGTTAACCGTGTTTACCAATCTTAACCGCTCGCCAACCATGAACCGCTCCGGGCAGACCCGATCCGATCGAGATGACCGCTAATCCGAACGTCGCCATCGTCACCGGGGCCGCCCGCCGGATCGGGCGGGCCATCGCCGAAGACCTGGCTGCCCATGGGTGGGCGGTCGCAATCCATTACAATCGTTCAAGGAATGACGCGGAGGCTCTCGCCGGCGCGATCGAGTCCGCCGGTGGCCGCGCCGCACTCGTTCAGGCCGAGCTGCGCGACAGCGCGGCCCTTCACCGGGTGGTCGAACAGGCGAGCGACGCCCTCGGTAAACCTTTGTTGTTGGTAAATAATGCGTCAATGTTCGAGACCGACCGCGGCGGCGATCTCGGTCTTGCGCTCTACGAACGGCAGATGGCGGTCAACCTGACGGCGCCGATCTTCCTCGCCCAGGCCTTTGCCGCGGCCCTCCCCGACGGTGTCGAGGGCAATGTGGTCAACCTTCTCGACCAGAGCGTCTGGAAGCCGACCCCGCGGTACTTCTCCTATCAGCTCTCCAAGGTTGCGCTGTGGGAAGCGACGAAGATGCTCGCCCAATCGCTGGCCCCGCGTGTCCGGGTCAATGCCATCGCGCCCGGTTCGACCTTCAAGCCTGCCGGCCGGAGCGAGGAGGAATTTCGCAAGCGCCTCCAGACGATCCCCCTGAAACGTGGGCCGGAGCTCGGCGAATTCGGCCGCACCGTGCGTTACCTCGTTGAAAATCGCTCCATCACGGGACAGATGATCGGATTGGACGGCGGCCAGCACCTTGCCTGGGAAACCCCCGACGTCGCCGGGCTTCACGATTGAGACCATGACCGAAGAGACGAAGAAGCCGGCGTCGGCGAACGCCCCACGTCGCGGCGTCGCGGTGATCGCCGACATCATCAAGCGCCTGCCCAACGGACCGGGCGTCTACCGGATGATCGACGCCGCCGGCAAGGTTCTCTATGTCGGCAAGGCGCGCAGCCTGAAGAAGCGGGTCCAGAGCTACACGCGGCTCGCCGGCCAGCCCGGCCGCATCGCCCGCGTCATCTTGGCGACCGCCTCGATGGAGTTCGTCTCGACCCGGACCGAGACCGAGGCGCTGCTCTTAGAGGCCAATTTGATCAAGCGGCTCAGGCCGCGCTTCAACGTGCTTTTGCGCGACGACAAGTCGTTCCCCTATATCCTGGTCACCGAAGATCACCCGGTGCCGGCGATCGTCAAGCATCGCGGCGCGCGGAGCCGCAAGGGCACCTATTTCGGTCCTTTCGCCTCGGCCGGCGCCGTCGGGCGCACGATCAACGCGCTGCAGCGGGCGTTCCTTCTGCGCACCTGCTCCGATTCCTTCTACGAGAGCCGGACGCGGCCGTGCCTCCTCTATCAGATCAAGCGGTGCTCGGCGCCGTGCACGGGCGTGATCTCGGAGGCTGACTACCGGCGTCTGGTCGACGAGGCGAAGGCGTTCCTCTCCGGCCGCAGCCAGGCGGTTCGCACCGAAATACAAGGTTCGATGGAGACCGCGGCGGAACGGCTCGACTTCGAGGCGGCGGCCGTCTATCGCGACCGGCTGGCGGCCTTGTCGCATATTCAGTCGCATCAGGGGATCAACCCGCACAGCTTCCAGGAGGCGGACGTCTTCGCCTGTCATCAGGACGGCGGGGCCACCTGCATCCAGGTCTTCTTCTTCCGCACCGGCCAGAACTGGGGCAACCGCGCCTATTTCCCTCGCGCCGACCGCGATCTCGACTGCGCGGCGGTGCTCGGCGCCTTCCTCGCGCAGTTCTATGACGACAAGCCGGTGCCGAAGATGATCCTGCTCTCCCACGACATCGAGGAGCGCACGCTTCTGGAGGAGGCGCTCTCCGAGAAGAGCGGCATGCGGGTCAGCGTCAACGTGCCGCAACGCGGCGAGAAGAAGGACCTCGTCGCCCACGCGCTCGCCAATGCGCGCGAGGCGCTCGGCCGGCAACTCGCCGAATCGGCGTCGCAGAAGACCCTCCTCGCCGGCCTTGTCGACCGGTTCGGGTTGCCCGAGGCGCCGCGGCGGATCGAGGTCTACGACAACAGCCACATCATGGGCACCAATCCGGTCGGCGCGATGATCGTCGCCGGGCCCGACGGCTTCGCCAAGAGCCAGTATCGGAAGTTCAACATCCGCTCCGAGGACCTCACGCCCGGCGACGACTACGGCATGATGCGCGAAGTGCTGCAGCGCCGCTTCTCGCGGCTGCTCAAGGAGACCGGCCCGCGCGGCGACGGCGAGAGCGACGGGGAAAGCATGGGGCCGTGGCCCGACCTCGTCGTCATCGACGGCGGCCGCGGCCAGCTCGCCGCGGCGGCCGACATCCTGGCGGAGCTCGGCATCGCCGACCTGCCGGTGATCGGCGTCGCCAAGGGGCCGGATCGCGACGCCGGCAAGGAGACGTTCTTCATCCCCGGACGGGAGCCCTTCATGCTGCAGCCGCGCGATCCGGTGCTCTATTTCGTCCAGCGCCTCCGTGACGAGGCCCACCGCTTCGCCATCGGCTCGCACCGGACCCGCCGTCGGATCGACCTGGCGCGGAACCCGCTCGACGAGGTCGCCGGCATCGGCCCGACGCGCAAACGTGCCCTTCTCCGTCACTTCGGCACCGCCAAGGCGGTGAGCCGGGCGAGCATCGAGGACCTGCTGGCGGTTCAGGGAATATCGGAGCAGACGGCGCGGGCCGTCTACGATCATTTCCACGAGAGCGGCCGGTAGGACGCGCCACCGTCGCGGCCACATTGGAGCGCCGCGCTACTCCCCTTGCAGCACCTCGTAGTGGCGCGAGCGGCGTCCGGCCATGGCAAGCGTATAGCCGACGCCATAGCCGACCAGCCGCGTGCCGTCGACCAGGGTCCGCCCCAGGGTGAAAGGCGAGATCACCACGAGGAAGGTCCCGAAGATCATCTTGCCGGCGGCGGTTGCGATATAGACCGGCAGGCTCCGCCGCTCCTGCGCGCTCTTGCGCCAGAAGCTTGTCGCCGCCTGGTCGCGCGCCCGGCGGAACTGGTAGCGGAGCGCGATCCGCTCCCGCGGCACCGTCTCGTAGACGATCGCCGCGGGGCACCACGAGGATGTGGCGCCGAGCCGCTTGGCGGCGTGATAGTAGGCCGTGTCGGAGCCGCCGGTGTAGCGGAGCGCGATGTCGAAGCGCAGGTCATGGGCGCGGATCCAGGCTAGGTCACCTAGCCAGTTATTGGTGATGACGACGACCACGCCGTCGGTTCCGTTCCTGTGCCGGCGGCCGTTCTTGCGTTCCTTGCGCGCGTAACGGCGGCGAATGCCGTTGAAGACGAAGCGCTCGAACAGCGAGCTTTCGTCCGGCGGCATGCAGCGCACCGGTCCGCCGACGAAATTCGACTGTTGCTTCCGCTGGTGCGCGACGATCGCCGTCAGCCACCCTGGATCGACCACTTCGTCATCGTCGACATAGGCGAGCAGGTCGGCGCCGTAGGCCATGGCTTCATCGAGGCCGCGGTTGCGGACGAAGGGAATGCCCGGCTCGCGCTCGACGACGTAACGCACCGTCAGTCCGGTCTTTTGCCGCCAGTTGGCGATCAGATCGGCGACCGGCGCCTCGGGCGCGTTGTCGATGACGAGGAAAGTGACCGTTACGCCGGCGGGCTGCTCCAGTTTCTCGAACGAGGCGAGCAGGCGCTCGAGCATGCGCGGCCGGCGACAGGTGGCGGCGGCAACGACGACGTGCGGGGCGGGCTTGGGGTCCATGTCACTCCCGGACTGGCACTCGTCGGAGCTATAGGACCGCGTCCGGGTGAAGTCCACGTACGCACCGCCGCACCCCTAAGTGCCTGGAATCAGGAATGACTGATACGCGAGAGTGCGGCCGGAGCCACCTTGGTCCCTCCCCGAACCCTCCGGTCGAGCCGGAGGGCGTCGGGTGGCCGCGAGCGAAGCGAGCGGACGGGTGGGGTTCTTCGCCATCTGCGCCGGCGTTGCCGCGTAGCCGGACCCCACCCACCACGCCTCCGCTTCGCTTCGGCGCGGTCCCCCTCCCGTGCCGGGGAGGGATCGCGGTGTCCGCGTCGTGAATCACCCATTTCGCAAAGTCGGTACTAAAGTGCGATAAGCCCGGCGGCATCCGCGGTCACCGCGAGCAGGAAGATGACGGCCGCCGACAGCATCGCGAAGACGGCCGCCGACCCCAGATCCTTGACGATCTCGGCGAAGTCCGACAACTCCGGCGAAAGCCGGTCGACAATGCGCTCGACCGCGGTGTTGAGCGCTTCGAGGCTCATCAGAATGCAAAAAAGCATGGCCAGAATGACGAAATCGCGGATCGGCCGGCGGAGGACGGTGAGCCAGACGAAGCCGGCCGCGACAGCCGCAATTTCCAGGCGTGCGGCATATTCGCTGCGAAAAAGATGGCGAAACCCGGCAAGAGAGTAGCCGGCGGCGTGGACGACATGACGAAAGGCCCTTAGCATGGCGGCAGATCGAGGGGCTGTGCGGCGAGTTGAACGTGCGAGACTAACCCGATTCCTCTAGGGCGGACGCCGGGCAAAACCAGGACCTTGCCGACGGTGAACCGGTGACAGCCATGGTCGAGACGCGAACCATACAACGGACTCCCGACGGTGCGTCGAGTCCGTTCTCCGTGCCCAACCTGCTGACCTATGGCCGTATCCTCGCCGTGCCGGCAATCGTCGCCGTCTATTACCTGAGGGGCGATCTCGGCCGATGGCTTGCCCTGGCGATCTTCATCGCCGCCAGCATCACCGATTTCCTCGACGGCTATTTCGCCCGCATCTGGCAACAGCAATCGGCGATCGGCCGCATGCTCGACCCGATTGCCGACAAGCTCTTGGTGGCGACGGCGCTGCTCCTGCTCGTCTCGGACAATACCATCGGCGGTTGGTCGCTGCTCGCCGCCATCGTCATCCTGACGCGCGAGATATCGGTTTCCGGACTGCGCGAGTTCCTCGCCGGGCTGCGGGTCGGCGTGCCGGTCACCCGGCTCGCCAAATGGAAGACCACCATCCAGATGGTGGCGATCGGCTTCCTGATCGCGGGACCGGCCGGCGATCATCTTTTTCCCGGCCTGCCGCTGATGGGCGACGGCATGGGTGTCGTCTCCTATGTCGGCCTCCTGCTCCTATGGATTTCGGCCCTGGTGACGCTTTATACGGGCTACGACTATTTCAGGGCGGGCATCCGCCATCTGTTGTCGGAGGAGCCGTGAAGCTCGTCTATTTCGCCTGGGTTCGCGAGCGCATCGGGCTGAAGGAAGAGGACGTCGCGTTGCCGGACGCGGTGACCACGGTCGGCGACCTGGTCGACTGGCTGAGGAGTCGCGGTCCGGAATACGAGCATGCCCTCGCCGAGCCTTCGGTGATCCGGGTGGCCGTGGATCAGGTCCATGCCGGGCGGAGCGTACCGCTGGCGGGAGCGCGGGAGGTTGCCCTCTTCCCGCCGATGACCGGCGGCTGACGTGATCCCGATCGAGGTCAGGGTCCAGCCGGATGATTTCGACCTCGCCGCCGAGGTGCAAAAGCTTTCCCGGCTAAGCACCAATGTCGGGGCGGTCGTCACCTTCACCGGCATCTGCCGCGACGAGGACGGACGGCTCGCCGCGCTCGAGCTCGAACACTATCCCGGAATGGCGGAGGCGGAGATCGGCCGGATCGCCGGCCAGGCGGCGGAACGGTGGCCGCTTCTCGGCCTCACCGTCGTTCATCGCCATGGCCGCATCCGCCCGGGCGACAACATCGTCCTGGTGGTGGCCGCCGCGGCGCACCGGCAGGCCGCTTTCGAAGCCGCCGGCTTTCTCATGGATTTCCTCAAGACGCGGGCGCCCTTCTGGAAGAAGGAGCACACCGCGGATGCGACCGGCGACTGGGTCGAAGCCAAATCCGGCGACGATCAGGCGGCGAAGCGCTGGTCGGCCCGTCGCTGAGCACGACGGTCCCGTCGCCGAACGCGGCGGTACAGTTCAGCCGACGATCTCGACCTCCGCGAACCAGTAGGCGATCTCGACCGCCGCCGTCTCCGGCGCGTCGGAGCCGTGCACCGAATTCTCGCCGATCGAGTTGGCGAAGTCCTTGCGGATGGTACCGGCGTCCGCCTTGGCCGGATCGGTCGCCCCCATCACCTCGCGGTTCCGGGCGATCGCGTTGTCGCCTTCGAGCACCTGCACCACCGTCGGGCCGGAGGACATGGTGTCGCAGAGTTCGTCGAAAAACGGCCGGCCGCGATGCACCGCGTAGAAGCCCTCCGCCTGCTTGCGGCTCATCCACACCCGTTTGCTGGCGATGACCCTGAGGCCGGCCTCCTCGAGCCTGGCGGTGATCTTGCCGGTGAGGTTCCGCGCCGTTGCATCCGGCTTGATCATCGAGAAGGTCCGTTCGACGGCCATGGTCACTCCTGTCGCGTCGCTTGGGGAAAAGGTGGCGGCTGTATAACGGCCACCCCGCACCCCGACAACCCCGGCTTGGAGTGCGGGTGGGCTCGACGCGGAGCGTCCGGCTAGAGAATGAAATCCGCCGCCACCAGGCCCGATCCGCCGACAACCTTGATCTCGAAGTCGGTGCCGAGGTTGGCGTTGACGTTGCCTTGCACGATATCGCCGTCGAGGCGCATCATGCCGATGACGTTGTGATGCACCGAATGATAGTGCTTGAAGGTGTCGGTGCCGATGAAGACGAATTTTTGATTGCCGGATTTGCCGGTGTCGGCGTCGATGGTCGACAGGTCGATGAGGTCGCCGTCGGCATGGCTGAAGTCCTCGATCACGTCGCGGTGGCCACCCTTGACGCTGTCCTTCACCGAATTGAAGTCGAACCGGTCAGGTCCCCCACCGCCGGTCATCTGGTCGAAACCGGTGCCGCCGTCCAGCAGGTCATGGCCGCCGGCGGTCGCCAGAATGTCATTTCCGCCGCGGCCGAACAGCTTGTCGTTGCCGCCGAAATAACCGCCGATCACATTCGGACCGTTGTCGCCCTTCAGCGTGTCGCTGAAGTCGGACCCCCTCAGGTCTTCGATCGAGTGATAGGTGTCGCCCTTCGCTTCGCCCTTGTTCTTGCCGGGGTGGAGGAGATCGGCGACCACCCCGGACGAGGCAAAGCTGTACTGGGCCTGGTCGCCGTCGGGTCCGCCTTTCAACTTGTCGGCGCCCGGCCCGCCCTCGAAGCGATTGAAGCCGGTACCGCCCTCGAGCACGTCGTTGCCGCCGAAACCCATCAGCGTGTCGTCTCCCGACGAGCCGATCACGTGATCGCCCTTCGACATGAGGGCCGCTATGGCGCCGGCGAAATTGGCATGGCCCGACAAAAGCAGCACGCCGAGATTTGTATAGGTGGCTGAAAAGGAAAGGTCGCTGATGACAAGGTCAGGGACGAGATCCGAAATCCGGTCCGTCAAACACCGCGGTAGTGATAAGACCGCCGGTCAGATCGCTGTTGGCATCGACGGTAATGTTCTGACCGAGAAAAGAGAAGAAGGCGCGCGTCGAACTGAAATTGGAATAGCCGTCATATTCGTCCGCCCCACTGACGGTCGTAAGGATTGCCAGGTCGGTGGAGAGACTCGCCATGTCGGTCGGCTGGTTGAGGACGACGGTTGCCATTTCCAAATCCTCCAGGCGAGCACCCGGGCGAGCACCGCGGTGAAAGCGCAGTCATATGCGACGGCCCACGGGCCAAATGTCAAAAGCCGCAGTCGACCCGACACAGCGTCTTCGCACAGCAGGAACGGGCGACCGCCCTCCCGGCTGCCGGGCTTGGTCTCGGGTCGTCAGCGAGAGTGCCAATCTAACATTTCTACCTTGGGGTGTCGCTAGCTATCCTCGAGGCGAAAGGGAGAGGCGGGCCGTCAGCCCGTGCCATCCGCCCGAAAGGCGGCCTCCGACGCTTGGGGCGTTCGGTGGCCTTCACATCCCGCGTCGTGGACGATCGCGGCGAGCGCCTGAAAATCGCGCTCCCGCGGCGAGCTTCCTCGCCAGGCAAGGCCGATGGTGCGGCTTGGCTCGGGTTTGGCGAAGCGGTTTACCCGCAGCCTCGGATCGACGACGATCCCGGCATTGACCGCCATCTCGGGGAGCAGCGTCACCCCGCGGCCGGCGGCGACGAGTTGCAGAAGGGTCGAGAAGCTGGTCGCGCCGAAGCTCTTCAGCCGCGCCGGATCGATGGCGTGACAGACGGCGAGCGCCTGGTCGCGGAGGCAGTGACCGTCTTCGAGGAGCAGGAGTTCATCCGCCTCGATCAAATCGGCGAGCGCCGGGCGGCGGGCGGCATGGGGCGAGCCGGCCGGCGAGGCGAGCAGGAACCTGTCCTCGAAGACCGCCGCCTCCTTCAGTTCGTCGTGGTCGAGCGGCAGGCTCGCCACGATCGCGTCGAGGTCGCCGGCGACGAGTTCCTCAACCAGCGTCTCGGTGATCGTCTCGCGCACCGAAAGCTGCAGGTCCGGATAACGGGACGCGGCCAGTTCGAGGAGCGAGGGCAAGAGGAATGGCGCCACCGACGGAATGATCCCGAGCCGCAGCGGCCCGCTGAGCAGTTCGCCCCGCGCCAGGGCCAATTCCTCGAGGTCGCGGACGCCGGCGAGGATCCTGGTGGCACGGGCCGCCACCTCCTCGCCGAAACGGGTCAATCGCGACCCGGCCGGGCCGCGCTCGATCAGGGCGTCGCCCAGCGTCTTTTCCAGCTCGCGAACCTGCATGGACAGCGCCGGCTGGGTGATGCCCGCCCTGTCCGCCGCTTTGCCGAAGTGGCCGGTGGCGACAAGGAGATCGAAGTAGCGAAGCTGCTTGAGCGAGATCATGCGGCATAAGAAAGCCTTATCGTCGCATGCAGTCAATATGATTGGATTTTATCGTCACGGGCTGGCACGTTCGAGGCAACGCGCGGGGCGGCTTGGCGACCGATGACGGCGTGCAACCTGCTTCCAGAAAAAGAGGCGAGGGGGTTCACGGTCACCCACGTCGGCAGCCCGAAGAAGATCAGAGAACACGATCGGAGAGAAACATGGACGCAAAAGTCGATGACGCGGGCAAGTGCCCGATAGTCCACGGTGCCACGAGCCTTGGGATGATGTCGAACCGTGACTGGTGGCCGAGCCAGTTGAACCTCAGGATTCTCCACCAGAACTCTGGCCTGTCCAATCCGATGGGCGCGGCGTTCGACTACGCGGAGGCGTTCAACAAGCTCGACCTGAAGGCCCTGAAGCGGGATCTCACCGCGCTGATGACCGACAGCCAGGCCTGGTGGCCGGCGGACTTCGGCCACTACGGCCCCTTGTTCATTCGCATGGCATGGCACAGCGCCGGCACCTACCGCACGGGCGACGGTCGCGGCGGCGCCGGCGCCGGTCAGCAGCGCTTCGCGCCCCTCGGTAGCTGGCCGGACAACGTGAACCTCGACAAGGCGCGGCGGCTGCTTTGGCCGATCAAACGGAAATACGGCGACAACATCTCGTGGGCCGACCTGATGATCCTCGCCGGCAACGTCGCGCTGGAGTTGATGGGCTTCAAGACATTCGGCTTCGGCGGCGGGCGCGAGGACACCTGGGAGCCCGAGGAAGATATCTACTGGGGGGCCGAGACCGAATGGCTTGGCGACAAGCGCTACACCGGCGACCGGGACCTCGAGAATCCTCTCGCCGCCGTTCAGATGGGTTTGATCTACGTGAACCCGGAAGGTCCGAACGGCAACCCGGATCCGGTCGCTGCCGCCAAGGACATCCGCGAGACCTTTGCCCGCATGGCGATGAACGACGAGGAAACGGTGGCGCTCATCGCCGGCGGACACACATTCGGCAAGACCCACGGCGCCGGCGATGCGACGCTGGTCGGCCCTGAACCCGAAGCCGCCGGCCTCGAACAACAGGGCCTCGGCTGGAAGAGCAGTTTCGGCACCGGCATGGGCGATGACACGATGGGCGGCGGTCCGGAAGTCACCTGGACCACGACGCCGACGAAATGGAGCAACAACTTCTTCGAAAACCTGTTCGGCTTTGAATGGGAACTGACCAAGAGCCCGGCCGGCGCGTATCAGTGGGTGGCGAAGGATGCCCCGGAGTCGGTGCCGTATGCGCATGATCCGTCCAAGCATCGCCGGCCGACCATGCTGACCACCGACCTCTCGCTCAGGTTCGACCCGGCCTACGAGAAGATATCGCGGCACTTCTACGAGAATTTCGACGCGCTCGCGGACGCCTTCGCCCGGGCGTGGTTCAAGCTGGTGCACCGCGACATGGGTCCCAGGTCGCGCTATCTCGGCCCGGAGGTTCCCGCCGAGGAGTTGCTGTGGCAGGACCCCGTCCCCGCCGTCGATCACAAGCTGATCAACGCCAAGGACATCGCGGACCTCAAGGGAAAGATCCTCACATCGGGACTTTCCATCCCCGAACTGGTCTCGACCGCTTGGGCCTCGGCGGCAACCTTCCGCGGCTCCGACAAGCGCGGTGGGGCGAACGGGGCGCGCATCCGCCTCAGCCCCCAGACGGACTGGGAGGTCAACCAGCCTGCCCAACTGGCGAAGGTGCTCGAAACCTTTGAGGGCATCCAGAAGACGTTCAACGCCGCGCAGTCTGGCGGCAAGAAGGTCTCGCTTGCCGACCTGATCGTGCTCGGCGGGTGCGCAGCCGTGGAGCAGGCCGCGAAGAAGGCCGGGCAGGAGGTGGAGGTTCCCTTCATGCCGGGCCGCACCGACGCGTCGCAGGAGCAGACCGACATAGACGCCTTCGCCGTGCTCGAGCCGGTTGCGGACGGGTTCCGCAATTACCTCAAGACCGCGTTCACCGTCTCGGGGGAGGAGCTCTTGGTCGACAAGGCGCAACTCCTGACGCTGACCGCGCCGGAGATGACGGTTCTCGTCGGCGGCATGCGCGTGTTGGGCGCGAACCACGGACAGTCCCAAAACGGCGTCTTCACCAAGCGGCCGGAGACGCTCACCAACGACTTCTTCGTCAACCTGCTCGACATGGGCACCGAGTGGAAGGCGGTCTCGGACGCCGAGGACGTGTTCGAGGGGCGTGATCGCAAAACCGGAGAGCTGAAGTGGACCGGCACCCGTGTCGATCTTGTCTTCGGTTCGAACTCCCAGCTCCGCGCCCTTGCCGAAGTCTACGGCTCCGACGATGCGCAGCAAAAGTTCGTGGCCGACTTCGTGGCGGCCTGGAACAAGGTGATGAACGCCGATCGCTTCGACCTTGCCTGATCTCGGCTGAACGGTCGCCGTTCCTCTTCCCGGACCAAAGCGAAGCGCCGGCGGCCATCCGCCGGCGCTTTCTTTTCGGCCCCGGCCCGCTCAGTCGCCGCAAGTGAGGTCGAACACGTAGCGCGGGGCGGTCCCCGCCGCGATCGTGATCGTGCCTGTCGCGCCCGCATAGGGCCCGGTGCCGCCGGTCACCACCAGGGTGGCATCGCTCGCCCGCTGGCTGGTGTCGGCGGCGTTGGCGAGTTCGTAGACGGTCGTCGCGGCGATCCAGCCATCGGGCAATGTGACGAAGTATTGGCCGGCGAGCACGTCGCCGTGATCCGCGGTCTCCGGCTTGGTCAGCGTGGCGACGAAATGGACCGTGCCGACCGGCTTGCCGTCAGCATCGGTGAGCATCCGCCAGCCGGCCCGCACGTCGCCCGGGCTCTTGCCCGCCGGCGGGTTGTCGACGACGTTGACGCCCTTCTCGCCGCCGGTGAGCGAAAACCTGCCGCAGGCGAGCGTATCGTCTGCGCGGGCAACGCCGGCCACGGCCAGGCACAGGAACGCGGCCGCAAGAACAATCCGGTCGATCATCGAGGGCCTCCGTCTCGTCGATGGCATGCTTGCCATGGTCCCGCCCCGACGCTCAGCGCGCAAGCGCTCCTTATCGTCCGTCTCGATCCCACCTCCTCCCCGCCGGGGAGCGTTGCGAAAGGGCTTCGAAAGCGGCTGATCGGCATTGCGTCCTTCGAGGCTCGGGCTCCGCCCGAGCACCTCAAGATGATGTAACTTATTGTTTTATTTGATAAAACATCCTCATGCTGAGGCGCGCGCGGAACGCGCGCCTCGAAGCACGCAACACAGCTGTCCTCGAATTGCGCAACGCTCCCCGGCAGGGAGAGGAGGGCGTTCTCGCGGCCGGCAATCGCACGGGCCGGAGGAACCCAAAACCTTCCAAACTCTCACCGTCGGCCGCCGCCGGGCACAGCAAAAAAAAGTTATCCCCGCCCATCGGCCGGCCCTCATAATGGGTGCCGTCCTCGCTCGTTGAGGGGAGCCGTCCGGAGGCGTTCGTTCGGTGGAGCGGGGAGCGGCGCCTGCCGGTCCGCCGTCGCAAGGCGGATCGTCGGGAGGCCTCTGCAAGTAGCCCGCCGGCATTACGACCGGCTGTGGGACATGACCCACCTTAAGGGCGGCAGGCAGCGCAAGCCCCGGCAACGGGGAAAGGCGCCGCCGGGATCGGCAACGATGCCCTGCCGTGCCGGAGCGTGAAAGCGGAAGGCCCAAAATCGCCGCGGCGGGCGCTGGACCGAGCGCCCATTTTGCCCCCGGCTCGCTGGCCGGAGGCGTGCAGGCGTTCATCCAGCGCCCGCCACCCCCTCGCTTCGCAAGAGGCGAGGAGCGAAGCGACCGGGAAAGGGAGAATCCCCGGCGCCGGGAAAATGAACCAGAATGCGCAAACCCCGGACGCGGCCGCCGCGTCGCGGCAACAAGAAGGCATGCCTCGATGAAAGCCTGGTTCGCCATGTTCGCCGGTTACAATCGCTGGGCCAACGAGCGGCTCTACCGGGCGGCGCGGAGCCTGCCCGACGCCGACTACCGCGCCGACCGCGGCGCCTTCTTCGGCTCCCTCCATGGCACCCTCAACCATCTGGTCGTCACCGACCGCGTCTGGATGCGCCGCTTCACCCGAACCGGGCCGGTCCAGACCCGGCTCGACGAGATCCTGTTTGACGATCTCGACGCGCTGGAGGGTGCGCGGCGCGCCGAGGACGAGCGGATCATCGCCTATGTCGACGGGTTGAGCGAGGCGGAGATCGCGGCGACCTTCACCTACCGGACAATCACCCAACCGAGCGACATCACCCAGCCGCTAGGGCCGGCGCTGGCCCATTTCTTCAACCACCAGACCCACCATCGCGGCCAGGCCCATTGCCTGGTCACCGAGATCGCCGGCAACGAGGCCATGCCGCCGCTCGACCTGATCCTCTTCCAGCGCGAGACCGGAATCGGGCTGACCTGACGTCCGGCTGTTTTGGAAGGCGGCTTCGGGATCGGCTCCCGGCGATGTAGAAGGGAACGTCGGACGGCTCAGCTCAATGAAGGGCGGAGACCGGAATGCTCGTTTCCATCGCCCTTGCGGTCGTCGCCTTCATCCTGGCGCTGGTGGCGCTTTGCTACGACACGGTGGATGGCCGGTTCCGCTTCCCGTTCCGCGACGACGAAACCGGCGCTTACCGCCTTCCGGACCGCACCATCCAGGCGATCCTCATCGTCGCCTTCGTGGTGATGACGGGTTCGATCGTGAAGTCGGTCGTCGACATCACGTCCGGTCGCCATGCCGAGGTCGAGGCGGCGCGCCAATGGCAGCGCATCCGCAGCCTGATCGGCGCGCCCGAACTGGTGGTTATCGCCGAGTTCCCCGAAACGAAGCTCCGCGAACTGACCGCCGGCGATCCGGATGCGACCCGGGTGCTCGACGAGCGGCTGGCGCTGGTCAAGGAGACGCCGATTCCGCCCGACGCCTGCGAGGGGCTGCTCATCGCCCGCGGCACCGGCGCCGTCTCGATCCTCGGCGACATCCTTGCCGCCCATGGCGGTCTCGATCCGGACGACTTCTCGCTGGTGGTCGGCTTCTTCCAGACCGGAAAGGACCTCACCCCGTTCGCCAAGTCCGGCTTCGACCTCTTCGACATGTCGCTGGCGGTGAACGCCGAGAGCGCCGAGGTGCGGCTCTCCTTCCTGCCCGACAGCCGCACGTTCCGGCTGGCGCTGGTCGCCAACGGCGACAGCCTCGCCTCCGATCCCGAGACGATCACGGCGACCGCCGATCTTCCCGGCGCGACCGCCGTCCTCGAGCCGTTCACGGAGACCAACGCCTATGAACGCGGCTTCGTCTCCCGCATCGTCCTTCGCGACCGGCGCTCCGGGGCGACCTACGGCATCGACCTCGGCTCCGTCACCCCCGCCGCAACCGACAGCGGCTGGCCGCCGCACAGCCTCGTCGGCGTTCTCGGCCCGTCGGTGCCGGCGTGCATGCCGTCAAGCTGAGGTGATCGATCGGCCGGCCGGTAGCGCCTCACGGATGGAAAATCAGGACGAAATAGATGACGAAAACGACGAGGTGCACCGCTCCCTGCAGGATGCTCGTGCGGACGCCGCCGAATGTGAGCACGCTAAGGACAAGCGTGAGCACGAGCAGCACGATCTCCGGACCCTCCAGGCCGAGTTCTATGTGCCTGCCGGTGATCAAGGCGATGCCGACGACAGCCGCCACCGTGAGGCTGATCGTGGCGAGCGCCGAACCGAGGCAGATATTGACCGCCCGCTGGAGCTGGTTGGCCGCGGCGGCCTTCAGCGCGGCAAGCGCTTCCGGGGTCAGCACGAGGATCGCAACCAGCACCCCGCCCAGCGCCTTCGGCAGGTCGAAGGCGCCGAGACCGAAGTCGGTGAGCACCGCAAGCTTCTTGGACAGAAGCACGATCGGCAAGAAGAGTCAGGATGAGGAATGCCGCATGATAGGGCACCGATCGCACCTCCAGATGATGATGACCGTGGTCGGCGGGCTCGGCCTCCCCGGACTTCGTATCCGGCTGCGCATAATAGCTGCGATACCGGGTCGTCTGGAGCGCCAGGAACGTCCCGTAGAGCGCCAGCGTGATCAGTCCGAAAAAGATCGCCTGGGGCGTCGTCAGGCTGCCGTCGGGCGTGGAACGCGTGTAGCGCGGCAGGATGAGCGTGACGGTGGCAACGGTGATGAGAACACCGAGGAAAGCCCGGGCACCTTCGAGATTGTAGGCCTGCTCGTGGTGGCGGATGCCGCCGATCAGCAAAGCGAGGCCGACCATCCCGTTCAGAACAATGACGAGGACCGCGAGCATGGTGTCGCGGGCGAGCACCGGATCGGGGTCGCCGTTCAGCATCACCGCGGCGATCACCGACACTTCGATGCCGATCACGGAGATGGTGAGGATCAGCGTGCCATAAGGCTCGCCGAGGAGCTCGGCAAGGCTGTCGGCATGGCGCACGACCCCGAAGGCGCACCACACCATGATCGCGAAGACCCAGATGAACAGCCCGATCAACTTCGGCGTGTTGTCGAGGCCGTAGAACCAATCCTGGCCGACGGTGAAAAGGATCGCCGTCGTGACGGCGCCGGCGAGAAGGGCGGCTTCTGAACGGATGATGGAGAGCATCGCGGCCTCGGTTCCGAATCTGAGGCCACAATGCTGCAATGCGGCGCGAATAGAAACCCCGGTTTGCCCTTAGTTTTGGGGCAACTTGTGGATCGGATCGACCCACGGCACCGCTTCGGGCTTCTCCACCGGCTCGATGTCCAGATTGACGACCACCGCTTCGTTATCGCTCCGCACCAGCACGCATTCGAGCGCCTCGTCGGTCGAGGCATTGATCTCCTGGTGCGGCACGTAAGGCGGCACGAAGATGAAGTCGCCGGGGCCGGCCTCGGCGACATATTCGAGGTGCTCCCCCCAGCGCATCCGCGCCCTCCCCTTGACGACGTAGATGACGCTTTCCAGCGCCCCGTGATGATGGGCGCCGGTCTTGGCATTGGGGTGGATGGTCACGGTGCCGGCCCAGATCTTCTGCGCCCCGACACGGGCGAAGTTGATCGCGGCGGCACGATCCATTCCCGGCGTCTGCGCGGTATTGGGATCGAGCTGATTGCCGGGGATCACCTTGACGCCATGGGTCTTCCAGTCGGTCACCCTGATCGCCTCAGTTTGACGGTGCGCAGGCCTTGCGCAGGAACGCCAGAGTCTCCCGGTGGCGGTCGAGATCGACCGCGCCGAACAGGTCCGCATTGTTCAGCGTCATGCAGGTGGGGTTCCTTTGGCCCGTCTCGCAAAAGCCGATGCCGTCGATCGTCGTGGTAAACCCATCCTCCGCGATCGTCACGTCGGCGACGTCGTGGAGCGCGACCTTGCCGAACAGCCGGCTGCCGCCGGGCACCAGTTCGGGCGGCCCCTCCAAAGTGATCTCGTAGCGGCAGTTCTCGACGTCGGTGACGATGAACCGGATTTTCGCCGCATGGCCGCGGATGGTTGCGTCACCGTCGAAAGTCGCCGGCGAAGCGGCGGTCTCGACCCACTTCATCGTCGTGCCGGTTCGCTCGATCGTCGCGCCGTCGGCAAGGCCGAGAAAGGCGTAGGCGACCGCTTCCTCCGCCGTCTGGGCGGCGGCGGGACCCGCCAGGGCAAGGACGGCGAGGGCGGCAACAGGCAGGCATTTCTTCATCTCATACTCGTTCGCTCAGCACCGCCGGAGGGCGGCCGGTTGGCGTCGCCGGAGCAAGTATAGGACACGATCGGCTTCGCTCCCACCTTACTGCACTCGCGAAATTGGCAGAGGTCGAACGTAGGGATAAATGCCGAACTTCAGGATGCCGGACGCCGCGAGGCTCGCGGGCTTGAGCCCACCGGTCGTCGACCAGCCGGGCCCTTTCGGCGGGCTGCGAACCAGCCGAATACGCCAGGCGCGGCAGCACGGGCGACCGTTCTCGAGGCCGAAATGGTAATCCACAGGCAAGCCTCCCGGTCTATCCTTGAGCGATCCCGAGACGGGTCTATGGACTGACGAGATCGACCATTTTGACTCGATAGCTGAGAGCGCGCCGCTGATACAGACCTTGAATTTGATAACCGACTACCTGCTGGGGGCGCTCGCCATGGCGCTCGGCATTCTGCTCCTTGGCCGTGCGGCACGACCGAGCCGGCTTTGGGGATACGCATTGGTTGCCTTGGCTTTCGCCGCGTTCGCGGGCGGGACCTGGCACGGCTTTCAGGCCGTGTTCGCCGGGGGCGTGCTCTTTTGGCTGTGGAAGGCGGCGGTCTACCTGGCTGCGGTATTTGGGCTCGCTGCCGCCAGCGGCACCATCATGGCGACCACGTCTGGGCACCCTCGCCGTGCGCTTCTCGCGGCGATGATCGCCATTTCGGTCGTCTACGCTGTGGTCATGACAATGCTCGACGATTTCATCTACGTGATCGCCTTCGATGCGACGGCGATGGCCTTGGTGCTCGTCCTTCACCTGCGCAGCGGTCGTAGCCGGCACGACCCTGCATCACCGTGGATTGTCGCCGGGATAGCGGTCTCGGTGACCGGCGCAATCGTCCAGGCAAGCGGCTTGTCGCTGAACGAATATTTCAACAACAACGACCTTTTTCACGTTGTGCAGATGGCGGGCGTATACCTGCTTTTTCGCGGTGCCTGGCGGCTCGGCGAAGGTGGCGCAACGCCCTAGCCGGCGCGGGATTGCATTCGTGTGTCCATGACTGCCCGCCCGATCTCGCCATCGTCCCGGAAGAACGCGTGCTTGAATTCGATCCGGCCTTGCTCTCGGCCGCCAGGCGCGGCACAACCCGTCGCCATGCTTCACATCAACGACCTCACCTACCGGATCGGGCAACGGCTTCTTTTCGACCACGCCACGGTGGCGCTGGCCGACGGCGCCAAGACCGGCTTGGTCGGCCAGAACGGCGCCGGCAAGACCACCCTCTTCCGGCTGATCAGCGGCGAGATCGCGCCGGAATCGGGGTCGATCGCCGTCCCCAGACGGGCCCGCATCGGTCAGGTCGCGCAGGAAGCGCCGGCGGGCTCGGAGAGCCTCATCGAGGTGGTGCTCGCCGCCGATACCGAGCGCGCCGCCCTCCTCGCCGAGGCCGAGACCGCGATCGATCCGCACCGCATCGCCGACATTCAGACCCGGCTCGCCGATATCGACGCCCATTCGGCGGAAGCCCGGGCCGCCACCATCCTCGCCGGCCTCGGCTTCGACGAGGCGACGCAGGCCAAGCCATGCGCGGCGCTGTCCGGCGGCTGGCGGATGCGGGTGGCGCTCGCCGCGGCGCTCTTCGCGGAGCCGGACCTTCTTCTCCTCGACGAGCCGACCAACTATCTCGACCTCGAAGGGGTGATGTGGCTGGAAGGCTATCTGGCCCGCTATCCGAGAAGCGTCCTCCTCATCAGCCACGATCGCGACCTCCTCAACCGGGCGGTGGACGGCATCGTCCATCTCGACGGGGCGAAGCTCACTTCCTACCGCGGCGGCTACGACCAGTTCGACCGGCAGCGGCGCGAGAAGCAAGCCCTGCAACTGAAGCTGAAGAAGAAGCAGGAAGACCAGCGTCGCCATATGGAGGCGTTCGTCGAACGCTTCCGCTACAAGGCGTCGAAGGCTCGGCAGGCGCAGTCTCGGCTGAAGGCGCTGGCGAGGCTCGAGCCGGTCACGGCACTTGCCGACTCAACGCTCCTGCCATTCTCGTTTCCCGAGCCGGCGAAGCGGATGGCCCCGCCGATCGTCGCGATGGAAGACGTTTCGGTCGGCTACGATCCTGACCACCCGGTCCTCACCGGCCTTGACCTTCGCATCGACGACGACGATCGGATCGCCCTCCTCGGCGCCAACGGCAACGGCAAATCGACCTTCGCCAAGCTGATCGCCGGCCGGCTTGACCCATTCGGTGGCTTGCTCAAGCGGCCTCACAATCTCCAGGTCGCCTATTTCGCCCAGCACCAACTCGACGAACTGAACCCCGGCCAGAGCGCCTTCGACCACGTCCGAGCCCTGATGCCGGGCGCCGCCGAGGCGAAGGCGCGGGCGCGGGTCGGCGCCATGGGCTTCGTCACGACCAAGATGAACACGCCGGCGCGCGATCTCTCGGGCGGCGAGAGGGCGCGGCTCCTCCTCGGCCTCGCCACCTTCGGCGGCGCCCACCTCCTGATCCTCGACGAGCCGACCAACCATCTCGACATCGAGAGCCGCGAGGCTCTGGTCCAGGCACTCGCCGATTATTCCGGCGCCGTCATTCTGATCACCCACGACCGCCACCTGATCGAGGCATCCGCCGACCGGCTGTGGCTGGTCGCCGGCGGCACCGTCAGGCCCTTCGACGGTGACATCGCCGACTACCGCCGCTTCGTCCTCGAAGGTCCAGGCCGGACGAACGCCGGGCGGGCGGAATCCCGCAACGGCGCCCAGGACCGGCGAAAGGCGTCCGCCGGTCAGCGGGAGCAATCGGCGCCGCTCAGGAAAAAGATCAAGGAAATCGAATCGCTGATCGGAAGACTTCACAAAGAGATTCAAGCGATCGATCAGCGCCTCGCCGACCCGACTTTGTACGGCGATCCTGCCGGCGCCGCCGAGCGCGCCAAGGCGCGCGCCGACGCCGCCAAGGCGCTAGCGGCGGCGGAGGAGCATTGGCTTGCGCTCTCCGCCCAGCACGAACAGGCCGAGGCCGCGCCCGGCTAGAGCAAAGTCCGTTCTGAATTGAATCGGGGCCTTTGCTCTAGCTTTTTGATTCTTCGCACTTTCCGGGCGGAAAAGTGCGCACACTTTTCCTAAAAAATGCGCTAGCGCTGCAGGTGGAAGACGAAATCGTATTCGGTGCCCTGGTCGTTGCGGGAGTGGAGCGCCATCTCGCCGCTCGCGCCGGCGAAGGCGCCGGTGCCGCCGGTGACGACGAGAACCGTGTCGCCGGCATCGTTGAACGGCCCTTGCACGGTGATCTGGCCATCGGACAGCATCGTCGTCCAGGTGCACTCCCACGTCTGGCCGACGACGGTGCGCAAGCACCAACCATCGTCGCGGCCGGCGGAATTGCCGTCCTCGAAGACCTCGTTGTTGAAGGTGAGGATGTCGCCGACGCTGTCGCCCTGGGCTCCGGTATCGGTGACGGTGTCGGAGTCGGCGTGCTCGACAAGCGCAAGGTCCATCGAGGCAGCCGCTGCCGGTCCGGTCGAAGCCACGCCGGCGAAGCCCGCCGCAAGGGCGAGCGCCGGGATGATCCTGAGACGCGCGTTCATGGGTACCTCCCCGTTTTGCCGCCGGCCTTAAGGCCCGCGTGCCGATCGGAGATTACCGCAAAGCGCGCCCTCGAAGAACGCCGGAAATGTGGGGATCCTCAGCCACCCGACAATTTGAAACAGATTCCGCGCCGCGCATTGACAGTACCGAAACCCGCTCACCCTACCAATTCAACAACTGGCTCGCCGCCCCCGGACCGTCACCGGGTCGATCCTCGCCGGCGGCGTGCACGTGAAAAGCTCGTGCAGAGGCAGCGGATGCATGGTCCTTCCCAGGCCACCCGACAGCTGAACCCGAACCGTAATGATCGCCTGTCCGGAATAGCGACGGGGACACAGACGGAGTCGGGGCAAGAGTCGCCGCTGGCGTCGATAAGCGGCTTCGACCAACTCACCCCGGCCGATCTCAAGCTGCTCGACGAGAGAACCGCGACAATGTGGGTGCCGCGCGGCACGGTGCTTCTGCGCGCCGGCGATCCGCCCGACAAGCTGTATCTGGTCCTGTCCGGACGGTTCTTCGTCATACCGGAGGGCGGCCAGGAGACGATTGCCGAGATCGGCCCCGGCGAGCCCATCGGCGAGCTCGCCTTCTTCGCCGGAGTGCGGCGGACCGCCAATGTCGTCGCGGCGCGCGACAGCAGGGTCGTCGCCCTCACCCACGATGACTACGCGGAGGCAATCCGGAAGGCGCCGGAGATCGTCTCCACGATCCTGGCGGCCGTGGCGAAACGTCTGGCGCGGGTGACCGGCGCCGCGCCGGCGGTACGACCGCGGCCGCCCCGCACCGTGGCGCTTCTGCCGATCGGATCGGCCACTCGCCTCCCCCCCGGTTTTGCCGCGGCGCTGGCGGAAGCCGTCCCGGTCCGGGCGGTGGCGGTGTCGCCTGCGATGCTCGGGGAAGACGCCGACAACGCCGATCCGCAAGTGCTGCGGAACCGTCTAGCGGCAATCGAAAGCGACACCGATCTGCTCCTGTTCGAGCTTTGCCGCGACCATACGCCCTTCGTCGGAGCCTGCCTGAGCCTCGCCGATCAGTTGCTGGCGATCGCCCCGGCCGCAGACACCGGCAGGCCCGCCACCAAACCCACGCCGTTCGAACTCCAGGCCGCGAGCCTGTTCCTTCGGTCGCATCGCACCCTGGTCGTGGTTCGGGACCGCGTGGCGGCGGCGACCACCGATACCCGGTCATGGCTCGACGAGCGCGACATCGCGCTCCACCACCATGTGGGACTGGACGACCGGCGAGAATTGGAAAGGCTCGGCCGCTTTCTCTCCGGCTCGGCGCTCGGGCTGGTGCTCGGCGGCGGGGCGGCGCTCGGCTGCGCCCATCTCGGCGTCGCCAAGGCGCTGCAGGAGGCGGGAACGCCGATCGACTGTTTCGGCGGCACCAGCGTCGGCGCTGCGATGGGCGCGGCGCTGGCCATGGGCATGCCCCCCGACGACATCATCGATCTCACCGAGGATATGTTCGTCACGCGTCGCGCTATGCGCCGCCTGACGATTCCCCTTTACAGCCTGCTCGATCATCGGGTGCTCGACGCGTCGCTGCGCAGGAACTACGCCGGCCTCGACGTCGAGGACCTGCCCTACAATTTCTTCGCCGTCTCCGCGAGCCTGACCACCAACGACATTCACGTCCACCGAAGCGGGCCGGTCTGGGAGGCGGTGCGTGCCTCGGCCGCCATACCGGGGGTCTTGCCGCCCTTCATCACCCGCTCCGGAGATGTGCTGGTTGACGGCGGCATCGTCGACAACCTTCCGATCGCGGTGATGCGCGACCTCAAGCTCGGACCGAATGTTGTCGTCAGCGTGCGACGGAAGGACCGCTGGCGCGTCAAGGCCAACTACGAGACTTTCCCTACCAGGCGCGTCGTGCTCCGCGATCTTTTGCTCCGCCGGCGGCGGAAGCCATCCTATCCGTCACTTGCCACCATCATCGTCCGCGGCATGTCGATGAGCAGCGAGCGCCGGCTCGAAGAATCAGTCGAAGCCGGCGACCTGTTCGTCGTTCCCCCCGGGACGGAGGGCGTCGGGTTTCTCGATTGGGACAAGGCGCGAGAGGTCGCCGGGGCGGCCTATCGCTACATGGCCGATCTCCTCGCCGAGGCCGGCAGTCTCAAGGCGCTGATCGACGCCGAAGCGCAAGTCGACGCGCCGGCGGGCCTTGCCGTCTCCGCCGCAGCCGAAACAACAGCTCGCCGTATCGAGCCGGGGCCGGCCGGGCCGGGTCACCGCGCCAGCGTATAGACGAAATCATAGGCGGTGCCCTTATCGTCGCGGGCGTGAAGCTTCATCTCGCCGCGGACGTTGGCATACACCCCCGTTCCGCCGGTGACGGCGTTGAGCGAGTCGCCCTTGTCGAGGAATGGCCCCTCGACGGTGATCTGTCCGTCGGCGAGGATGCTGGTCCACACGCATTCCCACGCTTCGCCCGGTATGGTGCGCACGCACCAGCCGTTGTCGCGGCCGACCTGGAGCTGATTGGCGGCGTCGAACAGGTCGTTGTGGAACGTCAACATGTCCCCTTCGCTGTCGCCGGCCGCGCCGACATCGACGATGGTGTTGGTCGTCGCCCTTTCGACGACGGCGAAAGTCGCCCCGTCGGCGCGCCCGACGCCGGCGGACGTAGCGATTGCGATTGCCGCGACCGTTGCTTTCAGAATTGCGTTGCGCATTGTCGATCCTCCGTTTCGGCCTCGTGATGACAAGGCCGCCGAAGCATATTGGACGTGCCGACAGGGGCGCTACCGTCAGGCGGCCGTCCGATGGCTGGACCTTCCGCTCGGCCGGCCGGCCGGGCCGGCGGCATCGAGTGTCAGCTTCTCCTGAAGCAGATCAGCGCGTGGGGAACGCGCCGGCCGTGACGGGTGCTCTCGTATCGGCGATCCTCGTCGCGGACAAAGCCGAGACGATCGAACGTCGCGATTTCCGACGGCATCAGCGGCCAGGGCGGCCCGTCCGACGCCGATCCTTCGTCGCGGGTCAGTGCGATGATCAGCAACCGGCCCGCCGGCGCGACAAAGGAGGCGATCGAGGCAAAGGCGTCTCGGCGCATATCGCCGGCCAGCGCCTGGATGGTGAAGCACTCGTGCACGAGGTCGAACCGCCCTCGCCATTCTTCGGGCGCATCGAACAGACTCGCCCTGACGTAATTCACCGGGCCAGCCGGGAAGCGCTGCCGTGCCCAGGCGACGGCACGCTCCGACAAATCGAAGGCGGTGGTGGTGTAGCCGGCGCCCGCCACGGCCTCGGCGTTGTCGCCCAGGCCGCAGCCGACATCGAGGGCGGCGCGGCCCTCGCCAGGATGGCGGGCGAGCCATTCGACCAGCGTCTGCTTTGGGGCGAGGTCAGCCCACGGCACCCGCGCCGGATCGCCCGCGGCGTTCTCATAGAGGGCTTCGAACCAGCTTCGCTCGGAGGAAGCGACGTCGCGAGGCGCGGCCATTTGTACCGATGCTCACCGTGAGGGCGAAGTCCGGGTCGGACCGGTCGCCGTGGAGATTCACGCTTTTCGCTCCCAGCGCCCGCGCTCGGATTGCTGCCAGTAGGTGGTTTCGTGGCCGGCGGCTTTGGTCTCGCTCCACGCGGCGCGGGCGCGATCCACCGCCTCGTTGTCATTGCCGTCGAACAACATGACGACGCGGGTGTAAGCGGCCGGATTCGGCAGGTCGGCGCCGTCGGCGACGAACCTGACGACGGCGGCGTTGGGATTGTCGTCGCCGACGGTCAGCCACACCGGCTGTTCCGCGCCATGGCCGTCCTTGACCGTGCCGTGCGGCAGGAATCCATCGTCGCGCCAGGTCCACAAATGCGCGTCGATAGCCTCGAGCCGCTCTTCCGAGCCGAGTTGGACCACCGCGCGCCAGCCCCGCTCGAGGCACTTCTCCAGAAGCTCGGGCAGGACCCGTTCCAGCGGCTGCCGGTCGAGATGGTAGAAGAGGATTTCGGTCATCGCGCCGGCTATTTCTCGTATTTGTCCGCCACCAGCCGATCGAGGAGGCGCACGCCCCAGCCGGAAGCCCACGACTGGTTGATCTCGTTCTGGCGCGAATCTATCGCGGTCCCGGCAAGATCGATATGCGCCCACGGCGTGTCGTCGACGAAGCGCTTGAGGAACTGCGCCGCCGTCACGGCGCCGGCATCGCGGCCGCCGACGTTCTTCATGTCGGCGAATCGCGAATCGATCAGCTTGTCGTAATCCGCTCCGAGCGGCATCCGCCAGAGGGTCTCGCCGGTGGCCTTGCCGGCGGCGAGCAGGCCGTCGGCAAGCGGATAGTCATTGGCGAACAGGCCGGCATTGATGTGGCCGAGAGCGACGATGATGGCACCGGTCAGCGTCGCCAGGTCGATCATCAGACGCGGCTTGAAGCGTTCGGCGGCGTAGGTGAGCAGATCGCAAAGCACCAGGCGGCCTTCGGCATCGGTGTTGATCACCTCGATCGTCTTCCCCGATTTCGCGGTAACGATGTCGCCCGGGCGCTGCGCCGCGCCGTCGGGCATGTTCTCCACCAGGCCGATGATGCCGACGACGTGGGCCTTGGCCTTGCGGCCGGCGAGCGCCTTCATCACGCCGGTCACCGCCGCGGCCCCGCCCATGTCGCCCTTCATGTTCTCCATGCCGGCGGCCGGTTTGATCGAGATGCCGCCGGTGTCGAAGACCACGCCCTTGCCGATGAAGGTGACCGGCGGTTCCTTGGCCTTGCCGCCGGTCCAGCGCATCACCACCACCCGCGGCGGGCGCGGCGATCCTTGCGCGACGCCGAGGAGGGCCGCCATGCCGAGCTTGTTGAGTTCTTTCTCGGTCAGCACCTCGACGGTGACGCCGAGCTTCCTCAGTTCGGCGGCGCGAGCCGCGAATTCCACCGGGCCGAGAACGTTGGCCGGCTCGTTGACGAGGTCGCGTGCGAGCGCGACGCCCTCGCCGATCGCCTCGTCGGATAACCAAGCCTTGCGGGCGCCCGCCGGATCGGCAAAGGCGAGAGTCACAGCGACTTCGGTCGGCGGCTCACCGTTTTCCTCGGCCTTCGCCTTCTTGAACTTGTCGTAGGCATAGGCGCGAAGCCTCATGCCCAAGGCGAAATCGGCCGCATGCTTTGGCGCGAGCTTCCGTCCGTCCGGCCGCTCGAGGAGGACGGTCGCGTTCTTGGTTCTGAGCAACGCGCTCATCGCGGTTCCGCCAAGGCGCAACCAGTCGTATTCGGACAGATCGGCCGGCTTGCCCGTGCCGATGACGATCAGCCGGTCGAGATCGGCGCCGGCCGGCGCCAGAAGATCGAGCTTCGCCGTCGCCTTTGCCTTGAAGCCGGCGGTGGCCGCCGCGCGGGCGATCAGGTCGCCGGCGCCGAGTGCCTTGGCCTGTGGGCCGAGGACGAGATCCGCCCCGGCGAGCACCACGACGGTCCGAGCGGCTTTGCCACCAGGCTTTGCGAAATTGATATGAATTGGAACGGTCATGGGACAGCGTCATTGATCTTGGCGGGCGCTTCGCGAAACGGCAGCGCCGGCTGGTTATCCGGGAAACGGTCTCTTTTCCCGGACCGCGCACCGAATGGCAAGGTATTTCCCGGCTTCTTGTCCTGCCGAGCGTGGCGGACCCCGCTTCTTCGGGGCTGTTGCGTGAATCCGCTTTCGGCTCATAATCACCGCGGCGCGGGGCGCGCGAGGTCCGGACGGACAAAGGGATTCATGAAGCTCATCGAGCGGTACGTGTTTCGCAGGCTTGCCCGCGGATTTCTGCTGAGCCTCACCGCCCTCACCGCAACCGTCTGGCTGACCCAGGCGCTGAGACAGTTCGATCTGGTCTCGGCGATGGGTCAGACCGTGGTGACCTTCTTCGAGGTGACCCTCTTTTTGCTGCCGCCGCTGGCGACCGTGGTCGCGCCGGTCGCCGTGATGCTGGCGGTCATCTACACCTTCAACTCGCTTAACGGCGGCTCCGAGCTGGCGGTCATCAACGCTACCGGCACACGACAATGGTCGCTGCTCAAGCCGGTGCTCTTGCTGGGCATCGGCGCGACCGTGTTCATGGCGTTGATGACGCTTTATCTGTCGCCGCTGGCGCTGAGGTTGTGGCGTGAGCTGATCACCGACGTGCACGGCAACATCGTCACGTCGATCCTGCACGAGGGTGAGTTCGTCGAACTCGACGACGGGCTCATGTTCGAGCTGCGCCAGCGCGCGCCCGACGGCACGTTGCGGGGGATCTTCCTCTCCGACAGCCGGGAAGCCAACGAAACCGTCGTCTATCTCGCCGAGCGCGGAGCCGTCCTCGACAGCAAGCTCGGGGTCTTCCTGGTGATGAGCGACGGGACGATCCAGCGCCGCAACGAGCAGGACGGGGCCATCTCGATCATCCAGTTTTCGTCCTATGCCTTCGACCTGTCGACCTTCTCCAGCCGCAGCGAAGTGCCGCCCTACCGGCCGCGCGAACGCCCCACCCTCTACTTGTTCAACCCGGATCCCGACGACAGTTACTTCCAGAAGAGGCCGGAGAAATACAGGCAGGAACTGTATACCCGCCTGGCCACGCCGCTGAATGGACTGGTCTTCGCGGTATTGCCGCTGGTTTTCCTTAGCCAGGCGGAGACGACGCGGCAGAGTCGGTCGACGACGATCGCCATGGCCGGCGGTTCGGCGCTGGCGATCGCGGCGGCAAGTTTCACATTGAGCGTTGCATCGGCCGACAGCGTAGCCGCTGCGATTGCCCTGTTCGCGCTGCCGATCTCGGTGATCGTCGTCAGTATCGTCCTCGTCCTGATCGGCCTCCAGCCGCGACCGCCAGAGAAGCTTCTGATGTTCGGCGACAGGGTGGCGGCCCGCGTCAAGCGGATGCTTCGGGCTCAGGCGGTTCCCGTTGCCGCCGAAGGCAGGTAACCGCCATGATCGGCAAGACCCTCGCCCTCTATTTCGCCCGGCAGTTCGCGATGCTGATCATCGCGATCTTCGTATTCTTCTTTTTCCTCATCTTCGCAATCACTTATCTGGAGTTCTTTACCCGGTCGATCGGTTCGGACGACTTTGACCCAATTCAGGTATTGATTCTGACGCTCTACCGCGTTCCGAGCATCTGCGAAGACGTCATGCCGTTCACGACGCTGTTCGGATCGATTGCCGCCTTCGTTTTGGCGAATCGGCGCCTCGAGGTGGTGATTGCCCGGGCGGCCGGCATCTCGGCATGGCAGTTTCTGCTGCCGGCTTGCGTCGTCGGCATCATCTTCGGAGTGGTAGCGACAACCGTCTACAACCCGATCTCCACGGCCTTGAGGAAGCAGTCGGACGAAATCGCGGCGAACGTGCTGTCACCAACCCCGAGCGCCTCCGACAAAGGCGGCCCCATCTGGTTGCACCAGGCGGCCGAAGGCCGCGAATCAATCATCGGCGCGCTGCAGACCTACGACAGTGGATTGAGCCTTTCCCAGGTCACCGCCTTCGTCTTCGGGGACGGCGGCAAATTTTTGGAACGGATAGATGCACGGGAAGCACACTACAAACTGGGCGAGTGGGATATCGAGAGAGCAACCATAACGGCGCCCAATCGAAAGCCGCAGCGCGAAGCTTCCTACCGGCTGCCGACCACGCTCACCCCCGGCCAGGTGCGCGAAGCCTTTGATAATCTTGATTCAACCTCGTTCTGGGAGCTGCGCCCGCTGATCGACTCGGCGAGTCGGGCCGGGTTGCCGGTTTCGCGATACGAACTGCGTTACAACACCCTTCTCTCGCGGCCTGTTGTCCTGTTGGCAATGGTGCTGATCGCTGCCATCGTATCGTTGCGATTCTCCCGTTCCAGCGACCTCGGGAACATGATTTTGGCTGGCGTCGGCGTAGGCTTCATGCTTTATGTTGTGTCGAAGATTGCTTGGGATCTGGGCAGCGGCGGTATCGTGCCGCCGCCGCTTGCCGCTTGGCTTCCGGCGATCGTCACGATTTTGATGGGAGCGACCGTGCTCCTGCATCTGGAGGACGGATGACCGTCGGGGGGATCGTCCGAGTGCTGACGAGGCTGAGCGCCGGTGTTTTCGGTCGCGCAGCGTTGCCGGTAGCGGTCCTGGCGGTTCTCTTCGGGTTCCTCCCGTCCGCACCGGCGGCTGCCGCCGACAACAGCCTCGGTTTCGGTATAGATACCGGCGTGAAAGTCCCGCAGGGCTCACAGATGCTGGTCGAGGCGGACCAGCTCGTCTACGACTACGACCACAACACGGTTTCCGCCGTCGGCAACGTCAAGCTGTACTACGTCGGCTATACTCTCGAAGCCGAGAAGGTCACCTACATCAAGAGCACGTCGAAGCTGATCGCCACCGGCGGGGTGAAGATGACCGACCCGACCGGGGTCGTGCTCTACGCCGACGATGTCGACATCACCGAGGATTTCCGGGACGGTTTCGTCAATTCGCTGCGGGTGGACACGCCCGACAAGACCCATTTTGCCGCCGAGCGGGCCGAGCGCATCGGCGGCGAGCAGACCGTCTTCTACAATGGCGTCTACACGGCTTGCGAGCCTTGCCTGGACCATCCCGAAAGGCCGCCGCTGTGGCAGGTCAAGTCGACCAAGATGATCGTCGACCACCAGGAGAAGGAAATCCACTTCTACAACGCGTCGCTCGAGTTCTTCGGCGCTCCGATGGCCTGGGTGCCCTACTTTTCGATTGCCGATCCGTCGGTGAAGCGCAAGACCGGCCTGCTTGCGCCGACGTTCAGCTATTCCGATGTGCTCGGCTGGTCGGCGACCACGCCTTACTTCATCAACCTGGCGCCGAGCTACGATGTGACGCTGACGCCGACCTACTACTCGAATCAGGGCTTCATGGGCGAGGTCGAGTGGCGCCAGCGTCTGGCAAGCGGGCAATACTCGCTCAAGATGGCAGGCATCAACCAGGATGACCCGAAAGCCTTCCTAGACAACAAGGGAGGCGGCACTTTCGCGCAGAGGGACTTCCGCGGCGGCATTCGCTCGACCGGCCAGTTCGACATCAACCAGTACTGGACGTTCGGCTGGGACGGCACGGTCAGCACCGACCGCACCTTCACGCGGGACTACAGCGTCCTGAACGATGACAAGACCTTCACGACCTCGGAAGTGCATCTCACCGGGTTGCGCGATCGTAACTATTTCGACGCGCGCGCGGAATACTTCCAGGTGCTGACCGACAAGACGACGCCCAAATACCAGCAGGGCCGTCAGGCGGTCGTCACGCCGGTCATCGACTACGATCATATCTTCGACGACCCGGTTCTCGGCGGGCAGCTTTCGCTGACGTCGAATTTGACGGTTCTGTCGCGGAAGAAGGCCGACCCGTTCACGGTCGGCGGCGCCACCTACTACCACGGGCTAGCCGGCGACTACACGCGTCTCAGCGAAGAGCTCGAATGGCAAAAGAAGATAATCGGCCCGTTGGGACAGGTCATCCGGCCCTTCGCTTCGGTGCGCGGCGATTTCTTCTCGCTCAATCCCAACGGCGTCGTCCCCGCCAGCCTGACCTCCGATCAGACACCGACGCGGTTCATGCCGGCGGCTGGCGTCGAATGGAGCTGGCCGATCATGGCGAGCCTGCCCGGATCGACCCACGTCATCGAGCCGATAGCGGAGATCGTTACGCGGCCGAACGAGCCGCTGGCCGGCAAGCTTCCCAACGACGACGCACAAAGCCTCGTATTCGACGACACGATTCTCATGGAAGAGGACAAGTTTTCAGGCTTTGACCGGGTTGAAGGCGGCACGCGAATTAACTATGGCGTGCGGTATCTCGGTACGTTCGACGGCGGGCTGACGCTGGAGGGAATTTTCGGCCAGTCACAGATGCTCGCCGGCAAGAATTCCTTCGCCGTGCAGGACATTGCCGATGTGGGCGCGGCTTCCGGGCTCAACACGACCGTCTCCGACTATGTCGGGCAGGTGTCGATGGATACCGGTGGCGGGACGCGGCTGTCGCTCCGCGGCCGCTTCGCCCAGGACGATTTCACCATCAACCGCGCCGAGATCGAAGCGGTGAAGACCGCCGGTTCGGTCACCGCGTCGGCCACCTACATCTATTTGCGCGAGCAGCCGTCAATCGGCCTTCTCCAGCCAGCTTCGATGATCACGGCCGCGGCTTCGGTGGGCGTGTTCGACCGGTGGCGGGTGTTCGGGTCGGCGGCCTACGACTTCAACAATACGCATCTGCGCCGCGACAGCCTTGGCCTCGCCTATGACGACAGCTGCGTTTCCCTGTCGATCGCCTACAGCGAGACGCGCGGGACCGACATCCCGCAGCGCATGGTCTCCGTGAAGCTCCTGCTCAGGACCCTCGCCGAGGGACAGATCAGCAGCCAGATCAATTGAGTTGTTGTGGCCGACTTCACTGTTTTGCCTGATTTATTCGCTCTTAAGCTGACTATGGGACTTCGGCACCGGGTTCCGGTCGCCATCGACCGCGCGGCGACGCCCCGAGAAGCGGAGCCGAGACAGAAGAAACCGAGCGGGACGAGAACCATGCAGCGCCTTGTTCGCCTGACCTTCGTCGCCTTGATCGGTGCCGCCGGCCTGTCGGCGGCCGATTTGCCGGCTACGGCGGCAAGTTCGATTCGGATCAAAGTCGACGATCAGCCGATCACCTCCTACGACATCGCCCAGCGCACGGCGCTCTTTCACCTCACCGGCGTCCCCGGCGGCGAGAAGGCGGCGACAGAGGAACTGATCAACGAAACGCTGGAGTTCATCGAGGCCGCCAAGCGAGGCGTCAGCGTGCCCGACTCGCGCGTCGACCTGGCGATCGCCGACATCAGCCAGCATGTGAAAATGACACCCGACAAGTTGAAGGGCGCGCTTGCCTCGCAGGGTGTCAACATCGATACCTTGCGCCGGCGCATCAAGGCGCAGATGACCTGGGGGCAACTCGTCCAGTTGAAGATGCAGTTCGACGGCGCGTCGGTCAAAGGATCGGATGTGACGGCGGCGCTCTTCGAGGAAAGCAGCGGCGGCAACGTCAAGGCCACCGAATACATGCTTCAACAGATCATTTTCGTCGTGCCGAAAGGCTCCTCCAGCGCGTATGCGGAGCAGCGCCGGCGTGAAGCCGAGGCGTTCCGCATTCGGTTTCCCGGCTGCGACAAGAGCATCGACGCCGCCAAGCAATTGAAGGCGGTCGTCGTCAAGGACCTCGGGCGGCGCACGTCCGACGAGCTCAGCGGACCGGACGGTCAGGAAATCAAGGACGCCGGCGTCGGCAAGACTACCCGACCGGTGAAGTCGGACGCCGGGTTCGACCTGATCGCGGTGTGCTCGGCCCGGGCGATCGATAGCAACGCGGCGGCGCGCGCCCAGGTCGAAAGCAAGCTGACGCTCGAGCAGAACAAGGACCTCGGCAAGGATTACCTCGCCGAGCTTCGCAAGAAGGCGGTGATCGAATACCGCTAGGCTCGGTCGAAAGGGGGGATCTTGGCGGAGCCGCTGCCGCTTGCCTTGACGATCGGCGAGCCTGGTGGCGTCGGTCCCGATATCACCCTGGCCGTTTGGCAGAATCGCCACGGTTATCGGCTGCCGCCGTTCTATTGCTACGGGGATCGCGGCTTTCTGGCCGAACGGGCGCGTCGCCTCGGCCTCGACTGTCCGATCGAGACCGTTTCGCCGGGCGAGGCGACTGAATGCTTCGACCGCGCCCTGCCGGTCGTCGCGCTGGAGACGTCGGTAAGAGCCGAGCCGGGCCGCGCGGACCCTGAGAACGCGGCCGCCGTGATCGAAGCCATCGCCCGGGCCGTCGGCGACATTCGCTCCGGCGAGGCCGGCGCGATGGTCACCAATCCGATCAGCAAGCAGGCGCTCTACGCGGCGGGCTTCCGCCATCCGGGCCATACGGAATTCCTCGGCACGCTTTCGGCGGCGTGGACCGGGGAGCCGGGGCGGCCGGTCATGATGCTTGCCGGACCGGACCTTCGCGCCGTACCGGTGACGATTCACTTGCCGCTTCGCGATGTGCCGGCGGCTTTGAACGAGGTGTTGATCGTCGAGACCGGCAGGATCGTCGCCGCCGACCTCAGGCGGCGCTTTGCGATTCCCGCGCCGCGGCTCGCGGTCGCGGCACTCAATCCGCATGCCGGCGAAGGCGGGGCGCTCGGCAGCGAAGAGGACTCCATCATAACGCCCGCGGTCGCCGCGCTCCGTGGCGAGGGCATTGTCGTCGGCGGGCCGTACTCGGCCGATGCCATGTTCCACCCGGCGGCGCGGGCCACCTATGACGCGGCAATCTGCATGTATCACGACCAGGCACTGATCCCGGCAAAGACCCTGTCGTTCTCCGAGACCGTCAACGTGACTCTCGGCCTCGCCTTCGTCCGTACTTCGCCGGACCATGGGACGGCGTTCGACATCGCCGGAACCGGCAAGGCCGATCCGTCCAGCCTCGCGGCGGCGCTCCGCCTCGCCGCCGAGCTGAGGCGCAACGAGGCCGTCACCTGAACCGCATGGACGACCTGCCGCCGCTCCGCGAGGTCATCGCCCGCTACCGGCTGTCGGCGGTGAAGGCGCTTGGGCAGAACTTTCTCCTCGATCTCAACCTGACGGCGCGCATCGCCCGTTCAGCCGGCGACCTCGCCGCTGTCACCGTGATCGAGGTGGGTCCGGGTCCGGGCGGGCTGACGCGGGCGCTGCTTGCGGCCGGCGCCCGGCAGGTCGTCGCGATCGAACGGGACGAGCGCTGCCTGCCGGCACTTGCGGAGATCGCGGAGCACTATCCGGACCGCCTGCGGGTTGTCTCTGGCGATGCTCTCGCGGTCGACTATCGGCGCATGGCGGACGGCCCCACCCGGATCGTCGCCAACCTCCCATACAACATAGCGACGCCGCTATTGGTCGGATGGCTGCGCGCCGAGCCCTGGCCGCCGTTTTACCAATCGATGACCCTGATGTTCCAGCGGGAGGTGGCCGAGCGCATCGTCGCCGCTCCCGGCGGCAAGACATATGGCCGGCTCGCCGTGCTTGCCGGATGGCGAAGCGATGCCCACATCCTTTTCGACGTTTCGCCGCGGGCCTTCACGCCGCCGCCCAAGGTCGTCTCCGCCGTCGTCCAGATCGTACCGAAATCCCATCCCCTGCCCTGCGATCCCGCCATCCTCGAGCGGGTCGTCGCGGCTGCCTTCGGGCAACGGCGCAAAATGCTCCGCCAAAGCCTGAAGGCGCTCGGCCGCGATCCGGCACCCTTGCTGGCGGCTGCCGGGATCGCGCCCACCCAACGCGCCGAAGAAATCGACGTGGCTGGCTTCGTCGCACTCGCCAACGCCTTCCAGGCGATGGTCACGGGCTAGCCTGGTCGCCCAGCAGCTGCTCGACGAAGTTCGCCAGTTCCGGCTGGTTCAGCCGCAGGTGCCGTGCGGCCGCCGGGGAGGCTTCGCGGGGCGGTGTTTGCCGCATCCCGCGTTCGGCTGCGAGGATGCGCCGAGCCGCCCCGTAGGTCTCCTGCAGGTCGCGGTTGACGATGACGTAGTCGTATTCCGGCCAATGCTCGATCTCGGCGCGCGCGTTGGCAAGGCGCTGATCGATCACCTCGCTCCGGTCTTCGGCGCGGCGTTCGAGCCTCGACCTGAGCTCCCGCATCGACGGCGGCAGCACGAAGATCCCCACCACGTCGTCGGGCATGGCCCGCTTGAGTTGCAGGGTTCCCTGCCAGTCGATGTCGAACAGCACGTCCTGTCCCGCCGCGAGCGCCGCTTCCACCGGCGCACGCGGCGTCGCATAGAGATTGCCGTGAACCTCCGCCCATTCGAGCAGCTCCCCGGCCTCGCGCATTGCCGCGAATTTCAGGCGGTCGATGAAATGATAGTGGACGCTGTCCACCTCGCTCGGCCGACGCGGGCGGGTGGTCACCGATATCGACAGGACCAGATTGTCGTCGCTGTCGAGAAGCAGGCGCGACAGCGTCGACTTGCCGGCGCCGGAAGGCGAGGACAGAACGAGCATCAGCCCTCGGCGGTGGGCGTCGGCGACCATCGACTATTCCAGATTCTGAATCTGCTCGCGCATCTGATCGACGACCGCCTTCATGTCGAGGCCGATCGCGGTGAGCGCCCGGTCGTTGGATTTGGCGCAAAGCGTGTTGACCTCGCGATTGAATTCCTGGGCGAGGAAATCGAGGCGGCGTCCCACCGCACCGCCCTTGGCGAGAAGGTCGCGCGCCGCATCGGCATGGGCATGGAGCCGGTCGAGCTCCTCGCGGATATCGGCCTTGGTGGCAAGAATCACAGCCTCCTGATGCAGCCTGTCGGGATCGAGCGCCGGCGCCGCGTCGAGGAGCGTCGCGACCTGCTCGGCGAGCCGCGCCCTGATCGTCTCCGGCGCACGAGACGGCGAGGCGTCCGCCTGGCCGGTCAAGCCCGCCATTTCGTCGAGGCGTGTCGCGAGCAGCGCGCCGATCGCCGCGCCCTCCCGTTCGCGCATTGCGACGAGATCGTCGAGCGCCGCATCAAGGCCCGTCAGCAGCTCGGCGTCGACCGCCTGGCGCGCCGCCTCGTCGGCGACGGCATCTTCCATCTCGACCACACCGCGAAGCGCGAGGATGCCGTCCAATGTCGGCGGCTGAACCGTGATCTTCCGCCCGATACGCTCCATCGCGTCGATGACCTTGGCGAGCACGTCCTCGTTGATGGTGAAACGCTGGCCGGCGGTCTCGGCATTGGTCGACAACGCGACCTGGACGTTGCCGCGTGCCAGCCGGGCGGCGCTGCGCTCGCGGACGCTCGGCTCAAGCCGCTCGAAACCGACAGGCAGGCGAATGCGGACGTCGAATCCCTTGCCGTTGACGCTGCGGATTTCCCATGTCCAACGCAGGAGCTCGCCGCCGCCGTCGAGGCGCGCGAAGCCGGTCATGCTGTTGAGGACCATGAACGGTTACCCCCGGAAGTCCGGTCAACACCCCTGCCCCCAGGGACGTTGACCGCAGGTTTTGTCGGGTCGCCCCGGTGTCGCCTATTGCGCCGGCTGGTCGGGCGGCGTCAGCGCAAGCGGCTGGTCGCCTGCCGCCGCATCACCACCGGCGTCCCCGGCAGCCGCATCGGCCGGTTGGTCGGTGGGTGACGGCGCGGATGTTGCGTTGATGTCGCGCCAGCGCGCCACATTGCGCAGATGTTCCTCGTAGGTCTCGGCGAAGACGTGCCCGCCGGAGCCGTCCGCCACGAAGAAGAGATCGCGGGTCCGCGACGGATTGGCCACCGCCTCGAGCGACGCCCGCCCGGCATTGGCAATCGGCCCCGGCGGCAGGCCTTCGACGGCATAGGTGTTGTAAGGCGTCTGTTTTTCGACATCGGCGCGGGTGAGCTTGTAGCCGGGCGGCTTCCCCTTGCCGCCGAACAGCCCATAGATCACCGTCGGATCCGACTGGAGCCGCATGTTCAGACGAAGCCGGTTGATGAACACCGCCGCGACCCGGCTCCGCTCATCGGCAAGCGCGGTCTCCTTTTCGACGATCGAGGCCAGCACCACCAGTTCCTCGATGCTGGCCAGCGGCAGATCGGGCGCCCGCCGGCTCCACACGTCGGTCAGCAGGCGGTCGCGCTCGCGTTGCATCCGCGCGATCAGGTTCTGTCGCGTATCGCCGCGGGTGAAGTCATAGGTCGCCGGCAGCAGACTTCCCTCCGGCGGAATTTCGGCGATGTCGCCGACCAGCACAGGGTCGCTCTTCAGCCGCTCGACGATCTGCTCGCTGGTCAATCCCTCCGGTAGGGTGATCGAATAGACGATGCTCTTGCCCTCGACCATGGTCTGCATGATCTGGGCCATGCTGGCGTGGGCCGGGATCAGATATTCACCCGCCTTCAGGTCGTTCTGTTCCCGGTTGAGCCAGACGCCGGCAATGAACAGCCATTTGCTCGAGATTGCCCCCGCCCGCTGCAGCCGGTCGGCGATCTCGCTGAGGCCGCTGCCCCGCTCGACCGTCAGCGTCCGCTCCTGATCGAGCGAGCCCGCCCGCTCGAACTGCAACTTGCCGATGAGCAGTCCGCCGCCGAGCACGACGCCGGCGATGATGACGATGGTCAGGACGAAGTTCAAAAACACCACCAGCGGGTGGCGGACGGCCCGCGACCGCAGTGGCGGCGGTGGAACCGACTCGGGCTGCAGGGCCTCGGTCGGGCTCTTTGGAGCGGAGCAACTCGCCGCCACAAGGCGCGCCGAGAGAACATCGGTATCGCTGGCGAAGCGGTTCCCTCTTGTGTCGCTCATATAAGTCCCAGGCCTTTCCGCGGGCTACGATCCCCGGCCAGCGACTTTATATGCGATTATGGCGAGACCGGGATAGTCCCTCGTCAGGCGTGGCGGCGAAAAACCAGGGAGGCGTTGGTCCCCCCGAATCCGAAGGAATTCGACAGGGCAATATCGATATTTCGCTCGATCGGCCGGTTGGGCACGAGGTTCAGCGGCGTCTCGACCGAGGGGTGGTCGAGGTTGATCGTCGCCGGGGCGACATTGTCGCGAATCGCCAGGAGCGAGAAGATCGCCTCGACCGCGCCCGCCGCCCCGAGCAAATGCCCGGTCGCCGATTTGGTCGATGACATCGCGACGCGGCCCACGGCATTGCCGAGCAGCCGCTCCACCGCCTTCAGCTCGATCTCGTCGCCGAGCTGCGTCGAGGTGCCGTGGGCGTTGATGTAGTCGAGCTCGTCGGGCGTCACATTGGCCCGCTTCATGGCGGCCCGCATGCAGCGCTCGGCACCGTCGCCATCCTCCGCCGGCGAGGTGATGTGGTAGGCGTCGCCGGAGAGACCGTAGCCGACGACCTCCCCATAGATCCTGGCGCCCCGTGCCAGCGCGTGTTGGCGCTCTTCGAGGACGACGATGCCGGCGCCCTCGCCGATGACGAAGCCGTCGCGGTCGCGATCGTACGGCCGGGATGCCGCTTTCGGCCGGTCGTTGAACCCGGTCGACAGCGCCCGGCAAGCGGCGAAGCCGGCGAGGGAGAGACGGTTCACCGGCAATTCGGCGCCGCCGGCGACCATCACGTCGGCATCGCCGAGGCCGATCAGCCGCGAGGCGTCGCCGATCGCATGGGCGCCCGTCGAGCACGCGGTCACCACCGCGTGGTTGGGCCCCTTCAACTGATGGCGGATGGAGACGTGGCCGGAGGCGAGGTTGATCAGGCGGCCGGGAATGAAGAACGGGCTGATCCGTCGCGGCCCTCGATCGCGCAGCGTGATCGACGCGTCATAGATGCCGCCGATGCCGCCGATCCCCGATCCGATCAGCACGCCGGTGGCGCACTGGTCGTCGCGGCTCTGCGGGTGCCAGCCGGCATCGTCGATCGCCTGATCGGCGGCGGCCACCGCATAGATGATGAAGTCGTCGACCTTGCGGGTCTCCTTCGGCTCCATCCATTCGTGGGCATCGAACTTGCCGTCCGCCGCGGGCCCGCGTGGAATCTGACAGGCGATCTGACAGGCAAGGTCGTCGACCTCAAAGTCGGAAACCTTGACCGCGCCGCTATCGCCGGCGAGCAGGCTCTTCCACGAGACCTCGACCCCGCAACCGAGCGGGGAAACCATGCCGAGACCCGTGACGACGACCCGTCTCATCCGACGATTTCGACTCCAGCGGCGCCGGACCTCCGTCCGGCGTCATTGCCGAAGGCCCGTCAGGCCGCGTTCTTTTCGAGGAACTTGACCGCGTCGCCGACGGTCAGGATGGTCTCGGCCGCATCGTCGGGAATCTCGACGCCGAACTCCTCCTCGAACGCCATGACGAGCTCGACCGTGTCGAGACTGTCGGCGCCCAGGTCGTCGATGAAGCTGGCGTTTTCCGTCACCTTGTCCGCGTCGACGCCCAAATGCTCGACGACGATTTTCTTAACCCGTTCAGCGATATCGCTCATCTTGTCAGAACCTCAGTTGCCCAAACATGATCAACTCCGAAGAGCCGCCCCTCCGCGAGCGATCGGTTTTGGCCCTGCGCACGGGAACGGGGAAAATCGCCCGGAACACTCGGTGCAGCGTCGCCGTAACTGCCGATCGGCAGGGGGTAGAAGGAGCCGCCCGGACGTCGGCATTGTGGCCGGTCCTAACACACTTTGGGGACCTTGACCAGCGGCGGAGGCGGCTCGCCAACGCCGCCGCAACCGAATCGGGTCGGCTCGTTTTCTCCTTTTAGATCATAGCCATACCGCCATTGACGTGGATCGTTTGTCCCGTGACATAGGCGGCCTCGTCGCTCGCTAGATAGACCGCCGCGGCGGCGATCTCCTCGACGGTGCCGAGGCGCTTCATCGGCACGCGCTGCAGGATCAATTCCTTCTGCTTGTCGTTCAGCGCGTCGGTCATCGCCGAGGCGACGAAGCCGGGAGCGATGCAGTTTGCCGTGATGCCGCGGCTCGCCACTTCCTGGGCGAGCGCCTTGGTCATGCCGATCAGGCCGGCCTTCGAGGCGGCATAGTTGCCCTGCCCGGCATTGCCGGTCGCCGCCACCACCGACGAGATCGAAATGATCCGCCCGTGACGGCGCCGCATCATGCCCATCAGCACGGCGCGCGAGAGCTTGAACGCCGCCGTCAGGTTGACGGCGATGACCTGGTTCCAGGCCTCGTCCGAGATGCGCACGAACAGCGCGTCGCGGGTGAGGCCGGCATTGTTGACGAGGATGTCGAGGTCGCCGATCGCCGCTTCGGTCTCCGGTACCAGCCGGTCGAGCGCGGCGCCGTCGGAGAGATCGCAAGGCAGAGCCGTGCATCGATCGCCGAGTTCGCTCGCCAGCGCGTCGAGCGCCGCGCGCCGGGTCCCCGAGATGCCGACCGTGGCGCCCTGCCAGTGCAGGGCCCTGGCGATGCCGCCGCCGATGCTGCCGGTCGCGCCGGTGACCAGCGCGTGTTTGCCGGCGAGTTCAAACATGGCCGACCTCGTCGGTCGCCAACCGCTCGGCGGTCGCCTCGATGTCCTCGGGGGTTCCGACCGCCATCGTCTCGACCCCCTCGGCGATACGCCGGACAAGTCCGGAGAGAACGCGGCCGGCGCCGACCTCGACAAAGCGATTCACCCCGGCGCCGGCGAGCCAGGCGATCGATTCCCGCCAGCGCACCATCGCGGTCACCTGGCTGACCAGGTTGCGGCGGATGTCCTGAGGGTCGGTCACCGGCCCGGCCGTCACGTTGGATATGAGAGGCACGGCCGGCGCCCGGATCGACACCGCGGCCAGCGCTTCCTTCATGACTTTCGCCGCCGGCGCCATCAAGGCGCAATGAAACGGCGCGCTGACCGGCAACAGAATCGCCCGCTTGGCGCCGCGCGCCTTGGCGATTTCGACGGCGCGCTCGACGGCCGCCCGGTCGCCCGACACGACGACCTGTCCGCCCCCATTGTCGTTGGCGGCGGAACACACCTCTTCCCCCGCCGCCTCCACAGCCACTGCGTTGACCGTCTCGAGGTCGAGGCCGATCAGCGCGGCCATCGCGCCGGCGCCGACCGGCACCGCTTCCTGCATGGCCTGGCCGCGGATTCGCAAGAGCCTTGCCGCATCGGCCACCGACAGGCCTCCCGCCGCGGCGAGCGCCGAGTATTCGCCGAGCGAATGGCCGGCAACGTAGGCGACATGGTCGGCAATCCGTACGCCGCGGGTCGCCAGCACCCGCGTCGCGGCGAGGCTGACGGCCATCAGCGCCGGCTGGGCATTCTCGGTCAGCGTCAATGTCTCGGCCGGACCTTCCCAGATGATCGCCGAGAGCTTCTGGCCAAGCGCCTCATC
Organism: uncultured Alphaproteobacteria bacterium; assembly: GCA_963759235.1. Lineage (GTDB taxonomy): Bacteria > Pseudomonadota > Alphaproteobacteria > Rhizobiales > Kaistiaceae > Bauldia. The sequence continues at coordinate 138,967 of CAVWYO010000008.1, forward strand.
GACCTCGCCGAAGACGTCGCGGGCAGCTGGATAGGCATCGGCGAGCGCCTTGCCCATGCCGACGGCCTGGCTTCCCTGGCCAGGAAATATGAATGCTGCCCTCATCCGCGCCGTGATTGCCCCTTGCCGCGCCGGCCCAAAATTCGCGCCTTTGAGCCTGTTTGGGCCTGCCGTGTCAAGTTCCCGGCCCCAACAAACAGGCTGGCTCTCCCGCCGCCCTCCGTCGCGGGGCCGGTGCGTCGCCAGTCCTCCACCGCGACACGCTCTTGCTTTTCCGGTTTGTTCCCTTATAACCCCGGCGTCCTATCGGACCCCGGCCGGGGGCTGAACGGAAGCGCGGGGTTTCCCCCCGCGAGGATCGACAAGCGATCCGCCTTCCCCTGTCTCCGCTCTCGAAGTTACGAGCGTCGCCTTTCCAGCAAAGGCTTCGCGAGGCTTGGCGCCGGAGAGCAAAAGGAAAGGCAGATATGCCCTTATACGAGCATGTGTTTCTGGCGCGACAGGACGTTTCCTCCGCACAGGTGGAAGCGCTGGTCGACCAGTTCAAATCCGTCATCCAGGAAAATGGCGGCACGGTCGCCAAGGTTGAGAGCTGGGGCCTGAAGTCCCTCGCCTATCGCGTCCGCAAGAACCGCAAGGCGTACTTCACGCTGATGAACATCGACGCGCCGCCGGCGGCGGTTGCCGAGATGGAGCGCCAGCAGCGCCTGCACGAGGATGTGCTGCGCCTCCTCACGCTGAGGGTCGAGGAACTCGAGGAAGGGCCCTCGGTGATGATGCAGAAGCGTGATCGCGACGACCGCCGCGACGATCGCCGCGGCGGCAGGCCGGGTGACCGGCCAGGTGACCGCGGCCCGCGTCGTGATGATCGGCCGCGCTCGGACGATGGCGACGACGTGGTTGTCAGGGCTGGCGAAGGAGATTCCGACTGATGGTCGACATCAATCAGCTTCCGACCCGGCGGCCTTTCTTTCGTCGCCGCAAGACCTGTCCCTTCTCCGGAGCGAACGCACCGAAGATCGACTACAAGGACGTGCGCCTTCTCCAGCGCTACATCTCGGAGCGGGGCAAGATCGTGCCGTCGCGGATCACGGCGGTATCGGCAATCAAGCAGCGCGAACTGGCGCGGGCGATCAAGCGGGCGCGCTTCCTCGGGCTGCTGCCTTATGTGATCAAGTGAGCGCATAGCCGAACGACCAGGTTGGGGCACGGCCGGACATCCCCGCGACCTGCCCCTAACCGCTTCATGCAAGCGGGACAGCGAGAGCCATGGCACAGGTCATTCTTGTCGGAATTGGCGCCGGTATCGCCGGGGCGCTGCTTTTCCTTTCGCCGATCGGCGCCACGTTTCTGGCTTTTCCGCTTTTCACGCTGTGCGGACTTCCCATCGCTATCGCCGGTCTCGGCTGGGGTGCGCTCTCCGCGCTGGTTGCCGGCGGCGTCGCCGGCGTCGGCCTCTTCGTCGCTCTTTCGGGTCCGGCGGCAATCGTCTATCTGGCGCTTTTCGCCGCGCCGATCGTGTGGATGAGCCGGCTCGCCGGACTGTCGCGGCAACCGGGTCCGGACGGCTCGGCCGCGGAATGGTTTCCGATCGGCCGGGTGCTTTTCCACGGGGCGATAGCGGCGGCAATCGGTGTCATCATCGTCGGCGTCGTCATCGGTTATGACCCGGAGACGCTGACCCAGGAGGTGACCGCCGAGCTGACCGCCTGGCTGACCCAATCGCCGGACGTCGCCGCACCGCCGAGCGGCGAGGAGATCGGGGCGTTCGTCCGCCTCAATGTCTTGGCGATGCCCTTCACGCTGTCGGCGATCCTCGTCATCATCCTCGTCCTCGACATGTGGCTCGCCGCGCGGATCGCGGAAGCCTCGGGCCGGCTGAGGCGTCCGCGCGAGCGGCTGTGGACGGCGGCGCTGCCCTACGAGGCGGCTATCGCCTTCGGCGTGGCGGTTCTGGTCAGCCTTGTGCCGGGGGCGGTCGGGCACGCGGGCGGCGCTTTCGTCGGCGCGGTGGGGGGAGCATTGGCGCTTGCCGGATTGGCGATCGTCCACGCCGTGACCGCCGGCAGCAACTTCCGGACCCTCATCCTCGTGTCGCTCTACGTCCTGCTCATTGTGTTCGGATTTCCGATCCTCTTGCTCGTGGCAGTCGGACTGGCCGACACCTTCTTCCATTTTCGCGCCGGGCGACCGCGCGGAGCTTCACCCACCGAATGACGTCAGAAGGAGTATCGTCATGGAAGTCATCCTGCTTGAGCGGATTGCCAGACTGGGACAGATGGGCGAAGTCGTCCGCGTCCGCGACGGCTACGCCCGCAATTTCCTCCTGCCGCAAGGCAAGGCGATGCGGTCGACCACCGAAAACCGCAAGCGGTTCGAAGAGCAGCGCGTCCAGCTTGAGGCCCGCAACCTCGAGCGCCAGCAGGATGCGGATACCGTCGCCGCCAAGCTCGCCGGCAAGTCCTTCATCGTCATCCGCCAGGCTGGCGAGACGGGGCAGCTCTATGGTTCGGTGACCACGCGCGACCTCGCCGAGATTCTCGATCAAGGCGGCTTCACCGTCGCGCGAAATCAGATTGACCTCAACCAGCCGCTCAAGACGATCGGGCTCCATCCGGTGGTGATTGCCCTCCATCCCGAGGTCAACGCCGAGATCACCGTGAACATTGCCCGCAGTGAAGACGAGGCCGAACGCCAGGCGCGGGGCGAGGATCTGTCGCTCGGCGGCGAGGATCAGGAGGAGCGCGAAGCTCGGGAGCCCACCCTGGCCGAGGAGAGCGCCGATACCGGAGAACCCGGCGAGGAAGCGCCTGCCGACGAGGCCAAGGCGGCCGGTTAGCGGCGCCGATCCATGCCAGGGCCGGCGGCAGACGGGGCGGTGGTTGAGCCGACCCGGTAACCCGTATTAACTTCAACGCCGCGAGTCACCGGGGACCCGCCGCGATCTTCCGCACCTCAAGGGCGAGAGGGCTGCGATGAACAGGATGCTGGAGAGCTTTTTGCGCCGGACGATCCGCAAAGGATCGCTCGGGGTGATCGATTCGGGTGGCCGCGCCCATAACTTCGGGGATGGGAGCGGGCCGCCGCTTCGCCTCCGCTTCCATAGTGCCAGCGCCGAGCGGAACGTCATCCTCAGTCCGGGCCTCAAGCTCGGCGAGGAATTCATGGATGGAGGCGTCACCTTCGAGGCCGGCTCGATCTACGACTTCCTGGAGATGGTGTTCACCAATCTCAACGCCCAATACCCGACCAAGCTGATGCAGATCGGCGCCGGTCTCCGCTATCTCACCCGGCGGCTCCGCCAGATGAACAGCCAGATGCGGGCCCGGCGCAATGTCGCCCATCACTACGATCTCGACGGCCGCCTCTATGCGCTCTTCCTCGACAACGACCTCCAATATTCCTGCGCCTATTTCGAGGGTGACGAGACCGACCTCGAAGTGGCGCAGCTCGCCAAGAAGCGCCATCTGGCAGCGAAGCTCGCTTTGCAGCCCGGTCAAAAGGTGCTCGACATCGGCTCCGGCTGGGGCGGGCTCGGGCTTTACCTGGCCGAGCGCTGCGGGGTCGACGTCACGGGGGTGACGCTCTCGGAGGAGCAGTACGTCGCCTCGAACCGCCGGGCCGAGGAACGCGGCCTGGCGGACCGCGTCCGCTTCCTGATGCAGGACTATCGCGCGATCAAGGGACCCTTCGACCGCATCGTCTCGGTCGGCATGTTCGAACATGTCGGCGTCGGCCACTATCGAGCCTTCTTCAACGCCTGCCGCGATCTGCTGACCCCTGATGGCGTCATGCTCCTCCATTCGATCGGCCGCTTCGACGGGCCGGGCGACACGGCCGCGTGGATCCAGAAATACATCTTCCCCGGCGGCTATATTCCGGCGGTATCGGAGGTCGTTCCGGTGATCGAACGCCTCGATCTCAAGATCACCGACGTCGAGATTCTCCGGCTTCACTACGCCAAGACGCTCCGCATCTGGCGGGAGCGCTTCCTCGCCCATCGCGACGAGGTGGCAGCGATCTACGACGAGCGGTTCTGCCGGATGTGGGAATTCTACCTCGCCAGTTCCGAGATATCGTTCCGCTACTGGAATCTGATGAATTTCCAGATCCAGATCGCCCGCGACCAGCAAGCCTTGCCGCTGACCCGCGATTATATGTGGGAAGCCGAGGAGCGGCTGCGCGCCGCCGACCGGCGTTTCGAGGAACGCGCGGCGTTCAAGATCGCGGGCGAATAATCCCCAGGAATCGAATCGCGGCGTAGCCCGACCGAGTCGACAAGCGCCAAGCATTTTTTTGCTGACCGATGTGTGGACAAGGGTGGATTCCGGGCGGCGGAGTCACGCTTGCTTGCGCGATCCGATGGGAGGATTAAGAAAAGGTTAAGGGCGTGCGAATCATCGCACCGTCCGTCTTCCGGCGCACGCCGGAATCCGTAGCTCCGCAATATTTCGGGGAAGGTGCGTGGGTGCGTGTGCGTCGGCTGCGGCCGGCGCTCGACGAAGCCGGATTCGCTCCCGGCGAGAAAAGGGACTCGAAGGAATGGCATTCGCGGCGCACGCGATCGCGGAAAGGACCGAGCCGTATCGCAGCGCTCCTCAGAACGTCGATGCCGAACAGGCGCTGCTCGGCGCGATCCTGGTCAACAACGAAGCCCTCTATCGGGTCTCGGATTTCCTCCTGCCCGATCATTTCTTCGAGCCCGTCCACCGCCGCATCTATCAGGTCGCCGGCGAGCTGATCCGCGCCAACAAGGTCGCGAGCCCGGTCACCATCAAGACCTTCCTGCCGGCCGATCTCGCCATCGGCGACATCAATCTTGCCCAGTACGTCGCCCGGCTGGCGGCGGAAGCGACGACCATCATCAACGCCGAGGACTACGGCCGCATGGTCTACGACCTTGCCGTCCGCCGGGCGTTGATCGGGGTCGGCGAGGATATGGTCAACGTCGCCTATGACGCGCCGGTCGAAAAGACCCCGCGCGACCAGATCGAGGAGGTGGAGCGGCGTCTCTACGAATTGGCCGAGCGCGGCAACTACGACAGCGGCTTCCACGCCTTCGAGACCGCCCTGGTCACCGCCATCGACATGGCGAGCGCCGCCTACCAGCGCGACGGCCACCTGTCGGGCCTCGCCACCGGGCTCGACGATCTCGACCGGCTGATGGGGGGCCTGCAACAGTCGGACCTTGTTATCCTCGCCGGCCGGCCGGGGATGGGCAAGACGTCGCTCGCCACCAACGTCGCCTTCAACATCGCCCGCGCCTGGAAGGGCGAGGTCCAGCCGGACGGCACGACGCGGACGGTAAACGGCGGCATCGTCGGCTTCTTCTCGCTCGAAATGTCGTCGGAGCAGTTGGCCACCCGCATCATTTCCGAGCAGTCGGGCGTCCCCTCGTCCGACATCCGCCGCGGCCGGATCACCGAAGACCAGTTCTCGCACATCGTCGCGGCGGCCCGCGAGATGAGCCGCATGCCGCTCTATGTCGACCAGACCGGCGGGCTCACCATCGGCCAGCTTGCCGCCCGGGCGAGGCGGCTGAAGCGTCAGCGCGGTCTCGATCTCCTGGTCATCGACTATATCCAGCTTCTGCAGGGCTCGGCCCGCCGCGGCTCGGACAACCGCGTCCAGGAAGTCACCGAGATCACGAATCAGCTCAAGGCCTTGGCCAAGGAGCTTAACGTTCCGATTCTGGCGCTGTCGCAGCTCTCCCGCCAGGTGGAGAACCGCGAGGACAAGCGCCCCCAGCTCTCCGACCTTCGTGAATCCGGCTCGATCGAGCAGGACGCCGACGTCGTGCTTTTCGTGTTCCGGGACGAATACTACCTACGCAACAAGGAGCCCAAGCCCGGAACGATCGAATACGAGCAGTGGCAGAACGAGATGGCGCAGGTCCACGGCATCGCCGAGCTGATCATCGGCAAGCAAAGGCATGGCCCCACCGGCACGGTCAGGCTACTCTACGAGGATCGCTTCACCCGCTTCTCGAACCTGGCGCAGGAGGACCAATTGCCCGTGCCGTACGGTTCCTGACCCAAGGCATGAGGGAAAGATGGTCTTCAAATCCCTCTTCGGCAGAAAGGACACCGGTGGCGTCGAGGTCGGCGGCACCAAGGAACTCCTGCACCTCAGCAAGCCGATCCATGCGCCGGTCGAGCGGGCTTTCGCGGTCTTCGTCGACGAGTTCGACCGCTGGTGGCCACGCGACTACACCTGGGGCAAGGACCAACTGAAGCGGATCGCCATCGAGCCGAAGATGAGCGGCGCCTGCTACGAGGAGACGAGCGACGGCGAACGCAGGATCTGGGGAACCGTCCTCGCCTTCGAACGGCCGTCGCACATCGTCCTTGCCTGGCAGATCACCGCGGATCGCATGCCGGAGGAGCACGAGGCGACCGCCAGTCGCGTCGACGTGCGCTTCACTCCTGGCGAGGACGGCGTGACCAACGTGCTGGTCGTCCACCGCGACTTCTTCCGCCACGGCGAAGGCTGGGAGAAGTACCGCGAGCAGATGGCCTCGAAGCAAGGCTGGCCGTACCTCATCGACCTCTACGCCAAGGCGGTCGCGGCCTGAGCGCCCCCCGTCTCGGTCCAGGGCGGCCTACATCGCAGTTTGTGCACTGCAATATTGCACGAACTCCACCCTTCGAGCCCTAAGCTCGAACACCTTTGCCGACGATTGCATTTGGACCGCGGCGGCAGTCGCCCTTAGCGCACCCGCCGCGTCGCCCGGTAGAGGGCCCGAAACGTCGGCTGCCGCGCGGCGTAGGCGTCGGTCAAGGCCGGGTCCGGAGCGATCGTCTCGTCCTCCTCCGGTGTGGTGCAGACGTCACCCACCGAGGCGCCGGTCGCCGCGATGATCGCGAGGCGCGCGGCGCCGAGAGCGGGGCCGAGCGCGGCGCCGCGATAGCGGACCACCGGCCGGCCGAGCACCGCGGCGACGATCGCGGCCCAGAGCCGGCTCCGCGATCCGCCGCCGATGAAGCCGGGGCGCTCGACCATGGCGCCGGCGGCATCGAGGCAATCCTGGGCGTCGCGCAACGAATAGGCGACGCCCTCCAGCACCGCCTGGATCAGCGCCGTCGGACCGGTCGCCTGGTCGAGGCCGAAGAAGGCGCCGCGGGCGTCCGGATCGTTGTGCGGCGTCCGCTCGCCGGTGAGATAGGGGAGAAAGGTCACCGGTGACGGCCCGCGGTAGTCCCGCTCGACGGCGGCGAGCGCCGCGTCCGTGTCCGTTTCACCGAGAAGCCGCATGGCCCAGGCGAGGCAACTCGCCCCGTTGAGGAGCGCCCCCATCTGATACCACCGGTCCGGGAGGCAGTGGGCGAAGTTGTGGATCAAGGTCTCCGGCTTCGGGGCGTAGCGGTTCTCCGCCACCACATAGACCGCCGCGGTTCCGAGCGAGATGAATCCCGATCCGGGGTCGACACATCCCATCCCGGCCGCGCCGGTGCCGCCGTCGCCGCCTCCGGCCGCAACGGGAATACCGAGGGGAAGTCCCAGCCTCGTCGCGGCGGATTCGGTCAGCCGGCCGGAAATCTCGGTGCCCTCGAGGAGACGGGGCAATTGGCGAGCCTCGAGGCCCACTGCCTTGACCACCTCGGGCGACCATGTCCGCCGCCGCTCGTCGAGGAGCTGGGTTCCCGCCGCGTCCGACATGTCCGTAGCGGTCTCGCCGGTCAGCCACAGGCGGACGTAGTCCTTGGCAAGCATCACGCAGGCGATCCTGGCAAACACCTCCGGCTCGTGATTCCGCACCCACAGGATCTTCGCCGCGGTCAGCCCCGGCATGGCGATGACGCCGCTGATCTCCGCGATCCGCGGCACCGTGGCGGTCAGCTCGGCGCATTCCTCCCTGCCGCGGCTGTCGTTCCACAGGATCGCGTTGCGGAGCGGCCGGTGGTCGGCCCCGAGCGCGACCAGCGAATGCATCTGGCCGGAGAGCCCGATCGCCGCAACTGAGGCGTACGCCATCGGCGCGGCGCGGCGGACCTCGCCGAGAGCCTGCTCCACCGCCGCGAGCCAGCTGTCGGGCTCCTGTTCCCGCAGCCCGTGCGCCGGGCTGAGGATCGGATGGGCAACCGAGGCGCTCGCCAGAAGGTTCTGCCGCTCGTCGACGATGATCGTCTTGACCGCCGTGGTGCCGACGTCGATGCCAAGAAAAGCTATCACCGACGCTTCTCCGTCGCGCCGGCGAGGAACGATCGGAGCAGCGCGTTGACCTCTTCGTAGCTCTCGATGTGCGGCAGATGGCCGGCGCCCTCGACCACGTGAGGCGTGGCACCGAGCGTGGCGACGCGGTCGCTCGCCATCGGGTTGATGCGGTCGTCGCCGCCCCACACCACTGCCTTGGGCAGTTGGCGCCTGCCGATTTCGGCCACCGCCGGGGCGAGCGTCTCCTCGGCCCGGAGGAGATGTCCGGCGACCTTGCGGAACGCATCGCGAGCACCCGGCGCGGTGATTTCGGCGAGGGCGCGCGCGACCATCTGCGGGCTGATCAGCCGCTGGCGGGTCACCAGCCGGCCGAGCACCGCACCTGCCTCGTCGAGGTTCTTCATTTCGGTCAGCGCGAAAAGAAAGGCCGGGTCGGTGCCGCGCCCGAGGCCGGCCGGCGCCACCAGGAACAGCGAGGCGACCAGGTCAGGTCGGCGATGCGCTAGGTCGAGCGCCACGGCGCCGCCGAGCGAATGCCCGACGACATGAGCCGGATGCCCCCCTTGCGCCTCCAGGAAGCCGGCGATCAGATCGGTGAAGAAGGCGACATCCCCCGCCTCGACGTCGCGGTCCGACTGGCCGTGGCCGGGCAGATCGACCGCGACCGTCCGGGCGAAACCCGCGATATCCCGCTGGGTAAGCATCCATGACAGCCGATCGGCTCCGAGGCCATGGAGGAGGAGTACCGGCGGTCCCTCCGACCCGGCGGCGAGAAAACAGAGCCGCCGGCCGGCGATGGTGATCGTCGAAGCCGCGGTGGTCGGGGTCATTGCTTCGTTTCCGAGAAACCTCAGGCCATGGCGATGATGCCGAGCGTCGCGCCCACCTTGGCGATGTCGTCCGGCGGCGTGACGATCGCTTTCAATATGCCGGCCTCCGGCGCCTCGATTTCAAGCGTCACCTTCGGCGTCGTCACAACGACGACCTGCTCGCCCTTCGCCACGGCGTCCCCTTCGGCCTTCAGCCATTCGTCGATCTGGGCTTCCTCGATATCGACGCCAAGCTGCGGCATGACGATCGGAACATCCACATCCATCTCCTTCGCGAAATTCGCGGACGGTCGTCGGCGGGGCTCTCCGTCTCGCGACCGCCTTTCTTAAGCCAATGGCGTCGCGTAGAGAGGGGCCGTGACCCCAGGGAGGCGGAGTCGCTCTCTCCTACACGACGTAAGAGGATTGGCCTATCCCGTTCCAAGCGTCCATGACCGATCAATCGTTAAACGACCTCAGCCCCAGGCTAGCCGGTGGCCGGCTGGCCATCGACCTCGGCGCGCTGGCCGCCAACTGGCGCGACCTCGCCGCGCGCGCCAAGGGTGCGACCACGGCCGCCGTCGTCAAGGGCGACGGCTACGGCATCGGGCTCGAGCCCGCGGCGCACGCCCTTGCCGGGGCGGGTTGCGACACCTTTTTCGTGGCGCTGCCGGAGGAAGGGCTGCGGCTTCGCCGCGCGCTGCCACGGGCGACGGTCTATGTCCTCGATGGCCTCTTCGAAGCAAGCGCCGATATCTATGCCGCCGCCGATCTCCGGCCGGTCCTCTCGTCTCTCCTCGAAATCGAGGCGTGGGGGGCCTTTCGCCGCTCGGGCGGCGTGACCGGCGCGGCACTCCACGTCGACACCGGCATGAACCGGCTGGGGCTTTCGGTCGCCGAGGCCGAAGCGCTTACCGGGCGGCGCGATGTCCTTGAAGACCTCGGTCTGACGCTGGTGATGAGCCACCTCGCCTGTGCCGACACGCCCGCTCACCCGCTGAACCACCAGCAACTCGCCGCCTTCCGCCGGGTCCGCGCGCTGCTGCCCGACGTCCCCGCCTCCCTGGCCAACTCGGCTGGAATCTTTCTCGGAGCCGACTATCACTTCGATCTGGTCCGCCCGGGGATCGCCCTTTACGGCGGCGCTGCCGTCGCTGGCGTCCCCAACCCGATGCGGCCGGTGGTCAGCCTCGAGGCGCGTATTCTCCAGGTTCGCGACGCCGGGTCCGGCGAGACGGTCGGGTACGGCGCCACCCAGACGCTTCGCCGCCCGAGGCGTCTCGCCATCCTGGCGGCAGGCTATGCCGACGGCTATCCCCGCCATGCCAGCGCGTCCGATCAGCAACCGGGCGCCAGAGCCTTCCTCCGTGGCCGCGCCGCCCCGCTCGTCGGCCGGGTGTCGATGGACCTGATCGCCATCGACGTGACGGACGTTCCTGGCGCCAAGGCCGGCGACTGGGCGGAGCTTTTCGGTGCCAACATCCCCGTCGACGAGGTCGCCTTGCGCGCCGGTACCATCGGCTATGAGTTGCTCACCAGCCTCGGCCGGCGGTACCAGCGCGACTACGCCGGCGCGCCAAAGCTTGCGTGACGCCTTGATTTCCCACGCGCCACCGCATAGAACATTCAGTGAACATCCGAATCGAGAAGCCGCCGCATGGCAACCATCGCCCGCGCCAAGGTCCAGTTCATCTGCCAGAATTGCGGGGCCGTCAGCCCGCGCTGGCAGGGCCGGTGCGACGATTGCGGCGAGTGGAACGCGCTCATCGAGGAATCCGCGTCGACCGGCGTTGCCGCGGGTCCGAGGCGGAGCGCCCGCAAGGGCCGGGTGATCGCCCTCGAAGGCCTTGCCGGCGATACCGACGAGGCGCCGCGGACGAAGACCGGCATCGCCGAGTTCGATCGGGTCACCGGCGGCGGCCTGGTGCGGGGCTCGGCCATCCTTGTCGGCGGCGATCCCGGCATCGGCAAGTCGACGTTGCTCCTCCAGGCGGCCGGCGCGCTTGCCCGCGCCGGGCAGCAGGTCGTCTACGTGTCGGGCGAGGAGGCCATCGCTCAGATCCGGCTGAGGGCCGAGCGGCTCGGGCTCGCCGACGCGCCGGTGAAGCTCGCCGCCGAGACCAGCGTCGAGGACATCCTTGCCACGCTGGCCGAGGGGCCTCCCCCGGCGCTGGTCATCGCCAATTCCATCCAGACGCTGTGGACCGATCTCGCCGATTCCGCTCCCGGCACGGTCACCCAGGTGCGGGCGTCCGCCCAGGCGTTCATCCGCTACGCCAAGCGGAGCGGCGCGGCGGTGGTCTTCGTCGGTCACGTCACCAAGGACGGCCAGATCGCCGGCCCGCGCGTCGTCGAGCACATGGTTGACGCCGTCCTCTATTTCGAGGGGGAAGGCGGCCACCATTTCCGTATCCTTCGGGCGGTCAAGAACCGCTTCGGGCCGACCGACGAGATCGGTGTGTTCGAGATGACCGGCAGCGGCCTCCGCGAGGTGGCGAACCCGTCGGAACTCTTTCTCGGCGAGCGCAACGCGGCCACCCCCGGCGCCGCCGTCTTTGCCGGGATGGAGGGAACCCGGCCGCTCCTGGTCGAAATCCAGGCACTGGTCGCCCCGACGGCGCTCGGGACACCGCGCCGGGCGGTGATCGGCTGGGATCAAAACCGCCTCGCCATGGTTCTGGCGGTGCTGGAGGCCCACTGCCGGGTACGGCTCGGCGATTGCGACGTCTATCTCAACGTCGCCGGCGGCCTGAGGATCAGCGAGCCGGCCGCCGACCTGGCGGTCGCCGCCGCGCTGGTATCGTCGCGGCTGAACGCCCCGTTGCCCGCCGATTGCGTCTATTTCGGCGAAGTCAGCCTGTCGGGCGCGGTCCGTCCGGTGGCCCATACGCCGGCGCGGCTCAAGGAGGCGCAGAAGCTCGGCTTTGGCCGCGCCATGTTGCCGGGGACCTCCGCCGCCGTGGATGCCGAGGGCCTCGGCGAGGCGAGCAGGATCGACGAACTTGCCGATGCGGTGGCGGTCATCGCCGCCGCGGCCCGGCGCGCGCCGGCAGGCTCGGTCTAAAAAACGTCCGGATTCAGGGTGATGGACGTGTTATCGAACAGGACGATTCCGCCTGCGTGTCGCTGCATTTGTCGTTGATGATCGATCAGAGACGTTGCGACGCGGCGACGCACGGCCGAGAATCGTGCTAGCAGAACCGCGATCGGCGGCCGGTCGCGGTCGGCCGCCACCAAACGGGTGAGCCCATGCCAGTTACGCTCCTCGACGTGATCGTCCTCGTCGTCGTCCTGATCTCGGCGGTCCTGGCGATGGTGCGGGGTTTTGTGCGCGAGGTGCTGTCGGTGGCCTCCTGGGTCGCCGCGGCGGCTGCGGCCTATTATTTCTACAAGTCGCTGCTTCCGGTGGTTCAGCCCTATTTCGAGAACAAGACGATCGCCACGATCGCTTCGGCCGCGGCGATCTTCTTCGTGGCGCTGATCGTCGCCAGCTACATCACCATGAAGATTTCGGATTTCGTCATCGACAGCCGCATCGGCGCGGTCGACCGGGCGTTCGGCTTCATCTTCGGCGCGGTTCGCGGCGTGCTGCTCATCGTCATCGCCCTTTTGTTCTTCAACTGGCTGGTACCCAGTCCGCCCGGCTGGGTCGCCAACGCGCGCTCCAAGCCGTTTCTCGACAATCTCGGCCAGCGCCTGATGGCGGCGCTGCCGCCCGACGCCGAGGCGAGCCTCCTCAGCCGTCTGCGGGGCGCCGGCGGCGGCAACGCGGAAACCGATCAGGCCGGGGCGCCCGCGGCCGACGCGCCCGACGCAAGCGGCGCGCCGGACGATGCCGCCTACGGCAACGACCAGCGCGGTGCCATCGACCAGCTTATCCAGAACAACGGACCGGTCCCGGGCGACTAGCGTGAAACAGCGAACCTCGCCCAGGAACGCCGGCATGCCCCGCGAGACGACCACCCTTCCCTTCCGTGCCGACGACGACAAGCTCCGCGAAGAATGCGGCGTGTTCGGCGTGTTCGGCCATCAGGATGCCGCGGCGCTGACCGCGCTCGGTTTGCATGCCTTGCAGCATCGCGGCCAGGAGGCCGCCGGCATCGTCTCCTTCGACGGCGCCGCGTTCCATCACGAGCGGCATTTCGGCCTGGTCGACGACAATTTCACCGAGCGCGCGGTGATCGACCGTCTGCCCGGCGACCGAGCGATCGGCCACGTCCGCTACTCGACCCGCGGCGGACCGACCGACAGCAACATCCAGCCGCTCTTCGCCGGCTTTTCGGGCGGTGGATTTGCCGTCGCCCACAACGGCAACATCACCAATGCGCTGGCCTTGCAGGATGGCTTGCAACGTCGCGGCTCGATCTTCCAATCGACCTGCGACACCGAGGTCATCCTCCACCTCATCGCGACCAGCCGCGGTGAGCGCCTGGTTGATCGCATGGTCGAAGCGCTATCGGCGATCGAGGGGGCGTGGTCTCTGGTCTGCCTGTCGTCGAAGAAGATGATCGGCTGCCGCGACCCGCTCGGCGTCCGGCCGCTGGTGCTCGGCGACCTCGACGGCACGCCGATCTTGGCCTCCGAGACCTGTGCCCTCGATATCATCGGCGCCGATTTCGTCCGCGACGTCGAGCCCGGCGAAATGGTCATCGTCACGCGCGACGGGATCGAGAGCCTGCGGCCGTTTCAAGCCGTTCGTCCGCGTTTCTGCATCTTCGAATACGTCTATTTTTCCCGTCCCGACTTCATCGTCGAAGGGCGCGGCGTCTATGAGGTGCGCAAGCGGATCGGCGCCGAGCTCGCCCTCGAATCGCCGGCACCCGGCGATCTGGTCGTCCCCGTCCCCGATTCGGGCACGCCGGCGGCGATCGGCTTCGCCGAAGTCGCCGGGCTGCCGTTCGACCTCGGCATCATCCGCAATCACTATGTCGGCCGCACCTTCATCGAGCCGACCGATGCCATCCGCCACATGGGCGTCAAGCTGAAGCACAACGCCAATCGCAACATCCTCGCCGGCAAGCGGGTGGTGCTGGTCGACGATTCGATCGTGCGAGGCACTACGTCGTCGAAGATCGTCCAGATGGTGCGTGATGCCGGCGCCAGCGAAGTCCACATGCGGATCGCCAGCCCGCCGACCGTCCATTCCTGCTTCTACGGCGTCGATACGCCCGAGGAGTCCAAGCTCATTGCGGCCCGCCTGTCGGTCGAGGAGATGCAGGACTTCATCAAGGTGGACAGCCTGCGCTTCCTCTCGATCAAAGGGCTTTATCGCGCCGTCGGCGAGGCAAGCCGCAACGGCGACGCTCCGCGGTTCTGCGACGCCTGCTTCACTGGCGCCTACCCGACCCGGCTCGTCGACCATGAACGCTACGGCGCCGACGAGCGCGAGCCGGAGTCCAAGCTGATTTCCCTGCTCGCCAGGGCGGGATGACCGGCACGCTGTCGGGCCGTGTCGCTGTCGTCACCGGCGCCTCGCGCGGCATAGGCCGCGCCGCCGCGCTGGCGTTGTCGGCCGAGGGCGCGCATGTCGTCGCGATCGCCCGCACGGTCGGCGGCCTCGAGGAGCTCGACGACGCGATCAGGACGAGAGGCGGAGACGGCGCGACGCTGGTGCCGCTCGACCTTACCGATTTCGCCGGCATCGACCGTCTCGGCGCCGCGATCTACGAGCGCTGGGGGAAGCTCGACATGCTGCTCGGCAATGCCGGTATGCTCGGCATTGTCACGCCGCTTACCCATCTCGACCCCGAGGTCTTCGACAAGGTGATGGCGGTCAACGTCACCGCCAACTGGCGGCTGATCCGCTCGCTCGATCCGTTGCTCCGCCAGTCCGACGCCGGACGCGCCCTCTTCGTCACCTCCGGCGCGGTACGGCGCTGCCGGCCCTATTGGGGCATCTACTCCGCCTCCAAGGCAGCCCTGGAGGCGCTGGTCCGCACCTATGCCGGCGAGCTTCGCCAGACCAACGCGAAAGCCAATCTCATCAATCCCGGATCGGTGCGTACCCGGATGCGGGCCCAGGGCCGCCCCGGCGAAGATCCGATGACGGTCAATCCGCCGGAAACGGTCGCGCCGGACATGGTCAGGATGCTCTCTCCGGACTTCGACGGCAACGGCGTTTTGTTCAGTGTCCGGGAGCGCACGACCTCGGACCTGCTTGTCACCTGATTACTTCCGCTTCCGGCCCTCGTAGGGATTCTCGCCCTTGCGCAGCATCAGGCGGATCGGCACGCCGGGGAGCTTGAAGTCGTCGCGGAGCGCGTTGACCAGGTAGCGCTGCCAGGCGGCGGGCAGGGCTTCGGGGCGCGAGCAGAAGGCGACGAAGCTCGGCGGGCGCGCCTTTGCCTGGGTCAAATAGCGGACCTTGATCCGCCTTCCCGACACCGCCGGCGGCGGGTGGCGCTCGGTGACCCCGGCGAGCCAGCGATTGAGCTTCGAGGTGGGTAGCCGCCGGTTCCAGACCTCGTAGGTCTCGGCGACCTTCGCCATCAGCTTGTCGATCCCCTTGCCGGTCAGGCCGGATACCGGGACCAGCGCGACGCCGCGGAGCTGCGGCAGCAGGCGCTCGGCGTCGAGGCCGAGCGTCGCGAGCGTGCGCTGCGGCGCCTCGACCAGATCCCACTTGTCGAGCGTGATGACGATCGCGCGCCCCTCGGATTCGACCAGGTCGGCGATCTGCAGGTCCTGCTTCTCGAAGGGCTGGGTCGCGTCGACGACGACGATGACAACCTCGGCGAAGCGGATGGCACGCAGCGCATCGCCGACGGCGAGCTTCTCGAGCTTGCCGACCACCCGGGCCCGGCGGCGGAGCCCGGCCGTATCGAACAGGCGGAACAGCCTGCCGCGCCAGCTCCAGTCGACGGCGATCGAGTCGCGGGTGATCCCCGCCTCGGGACCGGTGAGCAGCCGTTCCTCGCCGATCATCCGGTTGATGAGCGTCGATTTGCCGGCGTTGGGCCGCCCAACCACCGCGATGCGGATCGCCTTGTCCGGCCCCTCCTCGCCCTCGCCGGTTTCCGCGACCCCGCGGGGCAGGATCGCGGCAATGGCGTCACGGAGATCGCCCATGCCCTCGGCATGCTCGGCCGAGATCGCCACCGGCTCGCCGAAACCGAGCGAGAAGGCCTCCAATACGCCGGCCTCGCCGGCGCGGCCTTCGGCCTTGTTGGCGACCACGATGACCGGCTTGCCGACGCCGCGCAGCAACTCCGAGAAATGGGCATCGAGCGGTGTCAGCCCCGCCCGCGCGTCGATCATGAACAGGGTCGCGTCGGCCGAGGCGACCGCCGCTTCGGTCTGCGCCCGCATGCGGCCGGCAAGGCTGTCGGGCGCTGCTTCGTCGAGGCCGGCCGTGTCGATGACGATGAAGTCGAGATCGCCGAGCTTTGCCGCCCCCTCCCGGCGGTCGCGGGTGACACCGGGGAGATCATCGACCAGGGCGAGCTTGCGGCCGACCAGACGATTGAACAGCGTCGATTTGCCGACATTGGGCCGCCCGACGATGGCGATCCTCGCTGTCCGTCCCTCCGGCATCAGTCCGTCCCGCCGGTCGTCGCCGGCCGCCGGCGATGCCTAGCCTTCTCCCGGCTGGGCCGCTGCCGGCTGCCCCTGGCGGGAATCGATGAGCGACAGCATCATCCTGGCGCGCGAGCGGACGTCGCTACCGCTCTCCTGGTCGTCGACGATCTCCTGGAAATATTTGCGCGCGGTGGTCAGGTCGTTTTCGCGGAGCGCCGCGAAGCCGAGAATCTCGCGGGCGCTTTGCCGCCAGGGATTACCGGTCGCGGCGAGATTGCCGATCCGCGACGTCAGCTCTTCTTCGCTGGCGCTATCGGCGAGCAGCATCGCCGCCCGGAGCCGGGCCATGTCGGCGACCAGCGGCGGCACGTCGCCGCGCGAGGCAATAGAATCATACTGCGCAACGGCACCGGTCGTGTCGCCGGCCTCCGCCTTCTCGCCGGCGATGCGGAAGGTGGCGAGCACCGGGTAGGCGCCGCTGCCATTGCTGACGATTTCGCTAAGGGCGGCGATGGCCTGGTCATGCTGGCCCTTGTCGCCGAGGGTCAACGCCGCCACGAAGCGGTCGCCGTTCGATTGCGCCTGGCTGGTCTGCCAATATTGCCAACCGCGATAGCCGGCGGTGACGACGACGATCAGGACGGCAAGGCCGATGACGTAGCTGCCGAAGCGCTCCCAGAGGTGCTTGAACCGCTCGCGGCGGAGATCCTCGTCGACTTCGCGAAAAATATCGGACATCGGTCCTCGCAAATGCGCGCCCCCGCGCTGTGCGGGCGCACATTATCCCCGCCGCTCCGCGGTTGCAAACGCCGGCTAACCGGCGCTTCGCCCTATTTCTTGGGCTGGTAGACGTTGTCCATGGTCGGAAAGGAGCGAGCCCGGACCGCGTCGGCATAGGCACGCACCGACCCCTCGATCTGGCCGGCAAGGTCGCCGAACCGCTTGACGAATTTCGGCGTCCACGGGCTCAGTCCGAGCATGTCCTCCAACACCAGGATCTGGCCGTCGCAGGCGGGCGAAGCGCCGATGCCGATGGTCGGCACCGCGATCGCCTCGGTAATGGCGCGCGCCAGCGGCTCGACCACCGCCTCCACCACCACGGCGAACGCGCCTGCCTCGCTCACCGCCTCGGCGTCGGCCAGGATCGATTCGGCGCCGGCCGGATCGCGGCCCTGCACCCTGAAGCCGCCGATGGTGTTGAACGCTTGCGGGGTCAGCCCGACATGGCCCATCACCGGAACCCCGCGCTCGACCAGGAAGCGTATCGTTTCGGCCATGCGGGTCCCGCCTTCGAGCTTCACGGCGCCGCAGCCGGTCTCCTTCAGCACCCGCGCCGCGGTCTGGAACGCCTGGACCGGGCTCTCCTCGTAGCTGCCGAACGGCAGATCGACGACGATCAGGCTGCGCGCGGCGCCGCGCATCACCGCCCGGCCCTGCAGGATCATCATGTCGAGGGTGACCGGGATCGTCGTCTCGAGGCCATGCATCACCATGCCGAGCGTGTCGCCGACCAGGATGAAGTCGACGAGCGGATCGATGATGCGGGCGGTGTGGGCGTGATAGGAGGTCAGCGCGACGATCGGCTCGGCCCCCTTGCGGACGCGGATGTCGTTGGCGTTGCGCCGGCGGGACTCGGTCTGTGCGGACATTGCTGGGCGGTTCTCCTGGACGGCTCTACGCAATTGGGCTGACGCCAAACAGCCACAGATGGGCCCGCCAGACGAGGAGGCCGTAAAGGACGGCGCCGACCACGACGGCGATGACGTCGAATCGCCACGAGGCAGCCGGCCTGGCGGCCGCCGGCCGCGATCGCTGGGCCACCAGGACGACCACCGCCCATACGAGGAAGGCGCCGAAAAGCACGGTGGTCCCAACGGTCCCGTTCACAAAAAGGTGAGCACCCGCCCAAAGAATGGTGGCGATCAGCAGCGGATTCCTGACCGCCTGCTGGATATGGCTCGCCGGCATGCCGCTGGCGATCGCCAGGATCAGCGCCACCAGCATGACCAGTTCGGTGACGTGGCGAAGCCAGAGGGGTGGCGCGTAGAGGAATGTCGGATCGCCGGCGGTCAGCGCAAACCCCCAGACGATAAGGACGAATCCGATCAGCGAGACGATCGAATAGAGGCCCTTGAAGGGTCCCTCGCCCATCCGGCCGATCATCGCGTCGCGCCCAGCCGGCGCAATCGCCCGTATCGTATGAATCCCGAGAAACAGGATCAGTCCGAGAATGAGGATAATCACAGTTGCACCCTTGCTACACCCGGGCACGATCTAGCACGCCGAACCGCTGGTTACATGTTGTTTATGGAACGCGTGGTATCGTTCAGTCGGGCTGAGTACCGGCGAGAGGCCGCCGGCATAAATAAACAGGAAGGGCTGAATTCATGAGATCATTAGGCATCGCCGCAGCGCTGCTTGCGCTGCTTTTTGCGTTCCCGGCCGCCGCCGCGAGCGTGGAGGCTCGCGTCGATCTGTCGGCGCAACGCATGTATGTCAAAGTCAACGGCGTGAATACATATGTGTGGCCGGTATCGACCGCACGCCGGGGATACCGCACGCCGACCGGCACCTTCCGCCCCCAGAGGCTGGAGCGGACCTGGTATTCGAGCAAATACGACAATTCGCCGATGCCGTATTCGGTGTTCTTCCTTGGCGGCTACGCAATTCATGGAACGAATGCGATCGGCAGCCTTGGTCGGCCGGTGTCGCACGGCTGCGTGCGCCTGCATCCGTCCAACGCGGCTAAGTTGTATTCGCTGATTCAGCGGTACGGCATGGGCAACGCACGGGTGATCGTGACGCAGTAGGGGCAAGCCGACCGGGGGGCGAATCTTGCGGATAGCGGGAGCGGGCCGCGCGCTGTTGCGCGGCTCGTATGTGGCGATTATCGGCGCCGGGATTGCCTGGCTCGGCGCGCCTTCCGCCTCGGCCGAGTTTCTCGACGGCATGCGAGTCGCCAGCATCGAACCGGGGGCCGAGACGCCGAGCGCCGACGAGGCGGAAAGCCAGCTCGTGGTTGCCCGCGTCGACCTCTCCGACCAGAAGATGTACGTCTATGTCGGCGAGAAATTCAAATATGTCTTCCCGGTTTCGAGCGGTCGCGGCAGCTACCATACGCCTACCGGCGAGTGGAAGCCGGAGTGGCTGTCCCGGTATCACCGGTCCCGTAAATACCACAACGCGCCAATGCCTTGGTCGGTGTTCTTCTACCGGGGCTACGCGGTGCACGGCACCACCGACATCCGGCACCTGGGCAGTCCGGCCTCGCATGGCTGCATCCGGCTCCATCCGGACAACGCCAAGATCTTCTACAATCTGGTTCAGGCGAGCGGCAAGGACAGCACGCTGATCAGCGTGGTGCGATAGAGCACCATCAGGAGGTGTGCGCGCCAAGATCTGAAGAATCAAACAGGGTTGAGCAAAGGCCCGGTTGAGAACCGACTTTGCTCCACGAGCAGCTTTCGTCTTGTCAGTCCTTGCCGGACACCACGACTTCGATCGCGCGCCCGACCGTCGCGGTCGCTTGGTGCCCGTAGTCGTCGGCCGTGAGCAGCACCGCTCTCGTGATTCGCGAGTGGTTCACCGCTACGTCGGCGGCCAGGACGACGATGGCAGCTACGATCATGAGCACCAGCGCTTTCATGACACCAAAGTATCGCGCGGAGAGGCAACCGCCGGCTTACCGCGAGCCGCGGCAATTTACCGATCGGCTTCACTGCGGCTTAACCGTCGTCTGCCCGAGGCCCCACTTGACGGTTAGCCGGCCAGGGGATCGGCCGGCTTGCCGCTGAGCTCTTTCCTTCTGGTGAGGGCGTGCCCGGGTATGAGGAGGAGCCAGGTCAGCCTGGCAATGTCTGCGTCGAACTGGGCTATCAGGATCGACAGCGTGAAGACCCCGCCAACGACCAGCGAGCGCACCAGCGGTCGCCGAGTTCTTTCCGGTTCAACCGGCGTGCTGAACAGACCCCTGCGCCGGGCGTGGAGCCACATCAGCAGGAAGATGAAGGACGCGACGATCATCGTCGCCGCATAGAGGGTGGTGGCGACGCGACCGTCGTTTTCGCTGATCACCGAGGTGACGAAGGGCACGAAGCCGATCGCCAGCAGAAAGAGGATGTTGAGCCAGACAAGTCCGCCGTCGATCGCCTTCAGTCCGCGAAACGCGGCGGTGTGCCCGATCCAGTAGTTGCCGATCACCAGGAAGCTGATGGCGTAGCCCATATATTTGGGCCAGAGCCCCCACAGCGCCTGCGCCAACTCGGCATCGCTGAAGCCGCCGATCCCGTCCGGCGGCTGGATGTCGAGGACGAGGAGGGTGATGGCTATGGCCAGCACGCCGTCGGTGAAGGCGCTCAGCCGGTCGACATCGCGGCTCTCGGACATTCGGTCGTGTCCCCTATTCCCACTCGATCGTTCCCGGCGGTTTCGACGTCACGTCGTAGACTACCCGGTTGACGCCCTTCACCTCGTTGATGATGCGGGTCGCGGTCCGGCCGAGGAAGGCCATGTCGAAGGGGTAGAAATCGGCGGTCATCCCGTCGGTCGAGGTGACCGCCCGCAGCGCCAGCACGCGATCATAGGTGCGGCTGTCGCCCATCACGCCGACGGTCTGCACCGGCAGGAGCACCGCGAAGGCCTGCCAGATGGCGTCGTAGAGGCCGGCCTTGCGGATCTCGTCGAGATAGATCGCATCGGCTTGCCTCAAAATGGCGAGCTTCTCCTCGCTGACCTCGCCGGGGCAGCGGATGGCGAGCCCCGGCCCGGGGAACGGGTGCCGGTCGACGAAAGCCTCCGGCAGGCCGAGCTCGCGGCCGAGATCGCGCACCTCGTCCTTGAACAGCTCGCGGAGCGGCTCCAGGAGCTTCAGCCTCATCCGCCCCGGTAGGCCGCCGACATTGTGGTGCGATTTGATGGTCACCGACGGTCCGCCGAGGGCCGAGACGCTTTCGATCACGTCCGGATACAGCGTCCCTTGCGCCAGGAAATCGATGGCGCCGAGCCTTGCCGCCTCCGCCTCGAAGACGTCGATGAACAGACCGCCGATGATCTTCCGCTTCTGCTCCGGCTCGGTGACCCCGGAAAGCGCCGCGAGGAAGCGACCGGCCTCCTTGGCGTGAACCAGCGGGATGTTGTAGTGGCCGCGAAACAAGTCGACCACCTGCTCGGCTTCCCCTTGGCGGAGCAGTCCGTGATCGACGAACACGCAGGTGAGCTGGTCGCCGATCGCCTCGTGGATGAGGACGGCGGCGACCGCCGAATCGACGCCGCCGGAGAGGCCGCAGATGACACGGCCCTTGCCGACCTCGCCGCGGATGCGGGCGATGGCGTGGTCGCGGAACGCCGCCATCGTCCAGTCGCCGGCGCAGCCGGCGATGTCGCGGGCGAAGCGCGCGAGCAGCCTGGCCCCGTCCGGGGTATGGACCACCTCGGGGTGAAACTGGATCGCATAGAACTTGCGTTGCTCGTCGGCGATCATGGCGAAGGGAGCGTTCTCCGAGGTGCCGACCACCGCGAATCCGGCGGGCAGGACCGTCACCCGGTCGCCGTGGCTCATCCACACCTGATGCCGCTCGCCGACCCGCCAGACACCGTCGAACAGCGCCGCCGGCCGGATGATCTCGACGAAGGCGCGGCCGAACTCGCGATTGTGCTCGGCCTCGACCTTGCCGCCGAGCTGGTGGGCCATCGCCTGCTCGCCGTAACAGATGCCGAGCACCGGGAGCCCCGCCCCATAGACCGCCGCCGGCGGCAGCGGCGACCCGTCGTCGAGCACCGAGGCGGGTCCGCCCGAAAAAATCAGCCCCTTCGGCTTGAGGCGCGCCATCGCCTCCTCCGCCTTGTCGAACGGCGCGATCTCGGAATAGACGCCGGCCTCGCGCACCCGGCGCGCAATGAGCTGGGTAACCTGGCTGCCGAAATCGACGATGAGGATGGTGTCGGTCATGAATCGCCCAGCTTGGGATCGCCCGTCTGACAGCGGTGACCCCCACCGGGTTAGGCAACGACGACCGAGTTGGCAAGCCAAAGCCGAGGGCTGGCCGGCGAGAGTC
The DNA here is from genome assembly GCA_963759235.1 of uncultured Alphaproteobacteria bacterium. Taxonomy (GTDB): domain Bacteria; phylum Pseudomonadota; class Alphaproteobacteria; order Rhizobiales; family Kaistiaceae; genus Bauldia. Next base: position 161,501 of record CAVWYO010000008.1, read on the forward strand.
CTCGCCGGCCGCTATCCGGTCGGTTTGCGGCCACCGATCTTATGCATCCCCGACCCGGAAGGAAGTCTGGGCACGAGCCCTGGGGAAAACATCGGCTCCGCGAGGGGGCCGTTCGGGCCTGGCTGCCGGAGGTTCAATCCCGCAACATTGCCTGGCGCCGTTGGAGGAAGCGGCGGACAGCAGGGTCGCGCTCGAGGCCGATTGCGATCCCATACGCCTGCCGGGCCTCCTCGTACGCGCCGGCCTTGGCCAGAAGTTCCGCGCGCGCCGCCCAATAGGGCTGATATTCGGCGAGGCGCGCATCGGCGGCAACCGCGTCTATCGCTTCGAGGGCGGCCGCGGCGCCATGCAGCTCGGCGATGGCGAGGGCGCGATTGATGACCACCACCGGCGAGCCGGAGAGCGCCAGCAGCGCGTCGTAGAGCTGCACCACCGCCGCCCAATTGGCCTGACCGGTCCGGCAGCGATGGACATGCGCCGACTGCAGCGCGCCTTCGAGCTGATAGCGGCCGATGGATTGGTGAGCGCTGGCGCTGAGGAGCAGCGCCTCGGCCCGATCGATCATCCTGGAATCCCACAGCGCCGGATTCTGGTCGGCAAGCGGCACATAGTCGCCGTCCGCGGTTCGGCGGGCGCCGCGCCGGGCTTCGGCGTGAAGCATCAGGGCCAAAAGGCCGAGCGCCTCCGGCGCGTCCGGCAGCAGTTCGGCCACGAGCCCGGCCAGAAACAGGGCTTCCTCGGTCAGCTCACGCCGGGCGGCATCGGCTCCGCCGGGGTCGGTCCAACCTTCCGCGAAGGCGGCGTAGATGGCGTCCAGCACGGCCCCGAGCCGGCCGGGTAGCTCGTCACGCTCGGGAACGCTGAACGGAATGCCGGCTTCCCGGATTTTGGTCTTGGCCCGGACCAGCCGCTTGCCCATGGCCGCCGGCGACATGAGGAATGCCGAGGCGATTGTCTTCGCATCCAGCCCGAGCACCACCTGCAGCATCAACGGCGCCCGGATGCCGGCGTCGAGGGCCGGATGGGCACAGGCGAACATCAAAGCGAGACGATGGTCGGGGATTTCCGCGTCCGGCACGTCGTTCAATTCCTCTGCGAGCAATGCCAGCTCGGTGGCCGCGTTGTCGTGGGTTGCCCGCCGCCGAACCAGATCGATCACCTTTCGGCGGGCAACCGTCAAAAGCCAGGCTTCCGGGTTCGACGGGCAACCATGCAGGGGCCAATCCTTCAGCGCCGAAGCGAAGGCCTCAGACAATGCGTCTTCGGCGGCGGCCACGTCCCGCGTTTGGGCGGCGAGGAAGGCGACGAGCTTGCCGTAGCTGCGGCGGGCGACGGTGTCCGCCGTGCTATGCGCCTGTCCGTCGTCTTCCGGGGAGTTCGGACGTTCGCGCTCGGAGTGGCTCGTGCGAGACATCGATGCGATCCCAGCCCTCACGCGCCCCGTGCGCGGACCTCGTCAGGCCATCGGCCCGTAACCCAGGACGTCATGCTCCCGAATGGGCCCTCGCCGGTTCAGCTCGGCATTGCCCAGAGCGGGCGGACCTCGACGACACCGTGGCCCGAGGCCGGGCAGCGGGCCGCCCACGAGATCGCGGCGTCGATGTCGGGTACGTCGATGATGAAGTAGCCGCCGAACTGTTCCTTCGAATCCGCATAGGGGCCGTCGAGCACCTGCGGCTTGCCGTTCGCCGTCCGCACCGTCGTCGCGGCCGAACTCGGCCCGAGGCGGTTGCTGCCCTTGTGGATGCCCGCCTTCGTCAAAGCTTCCGTATACGCCATATAGGCCGCAGCCCCCTGCTCCTGTTCGGCCTTGGTCAGCCGCGACCAGCCGTCCTCCTGCACATAGGTCATCAGCATGTATTGCATCTTTGGCTCTCCATGATGGCTCGTGGGCGGGCACCGCGCTCCGCCGACACGATGACGTGCGAACCCTCACGATTTGGACAGCCGCAATTCGACGGCGGCTGCCGAAAGGCAAAGCACACGGCTTCCGGCGGCCGGCGCGTCATGCAAAGGCGACGACCGCCCCCACGAACAGCACGGCGAAAACCACCGGAAATGCAAGCGCGAGCGTCAGCGCGAGCCGCGGCGCTCGCCCCGTCAGGGCGAGCACGAGGGCGGGCAGGCCGGTCGCAAGCAGAAGCGCTGTGACCGCGAGCCCGGCGGCGTTGTCGAGGCCCTTCGTCGCCGGATCGGACCCCGACAGAAATGTCGCGACGGCCACCAACAACCATCCGACGACGTCGACAGATGCAACGGCGATCGTGACCGTCCGGATGTTCATGCGCGCGCCCCACCGCCAATCTGTCCGTTCCCGGATTCGAAATCCAGAGGTACACTGAGCGTGCCGACCGGCCTACCATGAGCAGGCAATCTCGATCATCAGGTGCCGCGGGACTAACCGCAGGGGAGTACGATCATGCCCACCCAGAACACATACGTCTACAACACCATCATCCCGGGAATCGACTATACTGGGACCGGACAGTCATGGACGATAGCCGACGGGATTTTCGTCGGCTCGCACGACGTTTCAGCCGTGAATAGTACGTTCAACGGAAGCAAACTTATCAACAAGGGTGACGTCTATTCTTTTAATATCGATGGCGTTCATTTTACAGGGGACAATAGTTCTATCGTCAACAAGGCAAGTGCCAGCATTTTCGGGGTCACCGGCATAGCCGTTGGCAGGACAGGTGCCGTCAACACTACCATCACGAACGACGGAAGTGTCTTCGGTTTTGGCAGCTCGGGCGTATCAGTCAACGATATATCGAATTTCGTTCTGCACAACCATGGCGAGATCTTTGGACACATTGACGGCCTTACCTTGAGTTCGACTTCCGTTGGCGTGACGGGACCGATGATCGACAATTCCGGGCTGATCCGCTCCGATGAGGTCGGCATTTTGGTCGCCACCGGTGGGGTCACGACGACCATCGTCAACAAGGCCGGCGGCACGATCGAGGGAAACGTCGTCTCCATCGAGACCAAGGGTGGGGGAATTCTCTCGCTCGACAACAAGGGCAAGGTGAAGGGCGATATTCTGACCGCCACGCTCAACGCGCATGACAAGGTCGTCAACGAGGGTACGATCAAGGGCGAGGTGCATCTCGGCTCCGGCAACGACTACTACAAGAACGCCGGCGGCAAGGCCGGCAAGATTTTCGGCGGAGACGGCAAGGATAAGCTGATCTGCGGCCCGAGCACCGACAAGCTCGTCTTCGACACCGGGTTCAGCGCGACCAATGTCGATACGGTCAAACACTTCACCCCGGGAAAGGACGAATTCTTCCTCGACCAGTCGATCTTCGCCGCGCTCACCGGGCCGGGAACCCTCAAAGGCACGGAGTTCCACATCGGCGGCCACGCAGCCGACACCGACGATTTCATCATCTACAACAAGAACACCGGCGCGCTCTCCTATGACGCCGACGGCACCAATCCCGCCAAAATCCAGGTCCAGTTCGCCCAACTCGACAAGCACCTGAACCTGCACCACAGTGACTTCATCGTGTTTGCCTGAGGCCGACGAAGGAGCCGAGCCGATGGTTGCCGGGCGCGACCGAGACGTGGCAGGGGCAAAGGTGATAACGGTCGGAAAACGCTCATTCATTTCTGGCCGGGACGGAAGCGCCCTTCGCTCACATGCCGCGCCAGGTCGTCGAGAGTGAGCGCCAGCTTCTCGTCGAGGATGTGGAGGAACTCGAGCCAGTCGTGAAGGCCGGTCAGGTCGCTGCGGCCGTCGCTGATGCCGCGGAGCCCGATCATCGGTACTCCGAAGCTGCGGGCGGCGCGGAACACGCTGTAGGTCTCCATGTCGACCATATCCGCTGCGATCGCGTCGTAGCCGGCGCCTGAAATGATGTCGGCGCCGGTCGAGATCGAGGCCGCCGGCACGTCGGGGATGCGGTCGGCGATCGGGATCACCGCCGGCTCGTCGATGAACGGCGTCACCCCTTTCGCGAAGCCGAGCGGTGAGGCGTCCATGTCGCGATAGGCGACGCTTGCGACCTGGTAGATGCCGGCGTGATCGAGCTTCGCCGACCCGGCGGTCCCCAGCGAGCAGACCAGGCCGGGTAGTGCCCCGACCCGGTCGAGTTCGCCCAGCGCCGCCGCCGCGCCGACCGCCGCCTCGACCGGACCGACGCCGGTGATCACCGGCTTGATGCGGCGCTTCAGGTGCTCGCCGTACTCCATCTCGGTCGCCATGACGAACAGCACCGAGAGGTCGCCAAAGCGCGACAGATCGGGCGGCGAGGCATTTTCCACCATGATGGATCATCCTTTCCTGAGCATGCCGACGAAGAAGCCGTCCGTGCCGGTCCGGCGCGGCGTCAGCACGATGCCGGTCGGCGTGGCAAGGCCCGCTTCGAGGAGCCGGGTCGCAGCCTCGGCCGGCAGGGCGTTCGCCACCATATCCCGCGGCGCAACCGCGACAAGCTGGGGATGCCCAACAGCGAAAGCCGCGATGCGGTCGTCGTTCTCGTCGGGCAACACCGAGCAGGTCGCGTAGATCAGCCGACCGCCGGGCTTGAGGTATCGAGCCGCGGCAACGAGCAGCGCCTCCTGTTCGGCAAGCCGCTCGCCGAGCGCCCTCTCGGTCAGCCGCCACTTGGCGTCGGGCCGGCGTCGCCAGACGCCGGTGCCGGTGCACGGCGCGTCGATGAGGACGGCATCCATCCGGCCTTCGAGGTCGCCGAGGGGTGTCTCAGCGGGACGGACCTGGACGTTGCGTGTCGCGGCCCGTTTCAGCCGTTCAAAGATCGGCGCAAGACGCGTCCGGTCGCCGTCCGTGGCGAAGATCTGGCCCTTGTTCTCCATCGCCGCCGCCAGCGCCAGCGTCTTGCCGCCGGCGCCCGCACAAAGGTCGAGCACCTGCTCCCCCGGCTTGGCGCCGACCATCAGCGCGGCAAGCTGGCTTCCCTCGTCCTGGATATCGAACCAGCCCTTCTGGAAGGCCGGCTCGACCTGGACGTTGGGGTGCCGGCCCTCGCCTTCGGTCGGGGCGATGCGGAGGCCGTCCGGCGAATAGATCGTCTCTATCGCGGCAAACCGCGCCAGCGCCTTCGCGACCTTGTCTCGGTTCGCCTTGAGGCGATTCACGCGCATATCGAGCGGCGGCCGCAAGGCGAGCGCCGCGCCTTCCGTCACCCAATCATCGCCGAAGGCTCGGGCGAAGCGCGGCGCCAGCCATTCGGGAATGTCGGCGCGGACATGGGGCGGCGCCGCGTCGAGCTCGGCCCCGTCAACCCGCACGATCTCCGCATCGGTCAACGGCGCCGGCGCATGGGGATCGCCGGCGATCATCGCCGCCAGCTTCGGCCCGCCATACCCCCATCGCCAACCGACCGTGCCGAGCACCAGGGCGCGCGGGCTCCCGTCGCCCATCGTCCACGCCGCCGAAAGGCGCCAGCGCAGCGCGTCGTAGACGATGTTGCCGATCGCCGAGCGGTCCTTCGAGCCGGCGAAGCGGTGGGAAACGCCCCAGTCCTTCAGCGCTTCGGCGACCGGCCGGTGGCGGGCCTCGATGTCGGCAAGGGTCTCGATCGCAGCCGCCAGCCGCGCTGCCGGGGTCATGGCCCGTCGCTACCGCACGCCCGGATAGTTCGGGCTTTCGCGCGTGATGGTGACGTCGTGGACGTGGCTCTCGCTGAGCGCGGCCCCGGAGATGCGGATGAAGCGCGCCTTTTCGCGGAGTTCGGCGAGATTGGCGGCGCCGACATAGCCCATCGCCGCGCGGAGACCCCCGGCAAGCTGGTGAAGGACGCCGGCGGCCGGTCCCTTGAACGGCACCTGCCCCTCAATACCCTCCGGCACGAGCTTCAGCGTATCGCTCACCTCGGCCTGGAAATAGCGGTCGGCCGAGCCGCGCGCCATCGCGCCGATCGAGCCCATGCCGCGATAGGATTTGTATGACCGGCCCTGGTGGAGATAGACCTCGCCGGGGCTTTCGTCGGTGCCGGCAAGCAAGGCGCCGATCATCGCCGACGACGCCCCGGCGGCGAGCGCCTTGGCAAGATCGCCGGAGAATTTGATCCCGCCGTCGGCAATCACCGGGATATCCGCCTTTCCCGCGGCCTCGGCGGCATCGGTCACCGCGGTCAATTGCGGCACGCCGACGCCGGCGACGATCCGGGTGGTGCAGATCGACCCCGGGCCGATGCCGACCTTGACCGCATCGGCGCCGGCGTCGATCAGCGCCTTGGCGCCGTCGGCGGTGGCGATGTTGCCGGCAATCACCTGGACCCGGTTCGACAGCGCCTTGACCCGCCGCACCGCCTCCAGCACGCGTTCCGAGTGGCCGTGGGCGGTGTCGATGACCACCAGGTCGCATTCGGCATCGATCAGCCGCTCGGCGCGCTCAATCCCTTTGTCGCCGACCGTCGAGGCGGCGGCGACGCGAAGCCGCCCCTGCTCGTCCTTGGTGGCGTTCGGGTTGAGCTGGCTCTTCTCGATGTCCTTGACGGTGACCAGACCGACGCAGCGGTAGTCGTCATCGACGACCACCAGCTTCTCGATGCGGTGCTGATGGAGAAGCCGCTTGGCCTCGTCCTGGTCGACGGACTCGGTGACGGTGACCAGATTGTCGCGAGTCATCAGTTCGGCCACGCGCTGCGACGGATCGGAGGCGAAGCGGACGTCCCGGTTGGTGAGGATGCCGACCAGACGCCCAGGGCTCGAGCCGTCCTCGACCACCGGAATGCCGGAGATGTTGTACCGCTCCATCAACGCCAGAGCCTCGGCAAGCGTCGCCCCAGGGTGGATGGTCACCGGGTTGACCACCATGCCGGATTCGAACTTCTTGACCTGGCGGACCTGCTCGGCCTGCTCTTCCGGCGAAAGGTTGCGGTGGATGACGCCGAGGCCTCCGGCCTGCGCCATGGCGATCGCCAGCCGCGCCTCGGTGACGGTGTCCATCGCGGCGGAAATAATGGGCAGGTTGAGGAGGATCGAGCGGGTGAGCCGGGTCCGGATATCGGTCTCGGCGGGAAGCACCGTCGAATAGCCCGGCGCCAGCAATACATCGTCAAAGGCCAGCGCCTCGCGGCCCAAAGAGGTTTCGACAAGAATGGCCATCGCCAACTCCTAGGTAGGCTGGCGCCGCCGGCCGGAAAGGGTCGGGCTGCGGTGCGGAGCTCAGGTGGAATGAGTTGGCGCGGGTGACTAACACGTCCGGGTCGATTCGGCAAAACGTAAGAGAAATGGGAAGGGCGGGATCGCTCCCGCCCTTCGATATGCCGCCCTCATTGCCGGTCGGCCGCTAGTTCTGGTTGGGGCCGTTGTCCGGACCAGGAGCATTGCCGGGGGCGTTGCCGGGACCAGGACCATTTCCCGGACCGGCGTTCGGGCCGGGGCCGCCGTTCGGGCCAGGGCCGCCATGCGGGCCGGGCCCCATATGCGGACCGGGGCCACCGGGGCCGCCATGCGGGCCGGCGAGTTCGCTCTGGTCGATCACGCCGTCGCCGTTCCGATCGAGATTGGCGAACATCCGGTTGAAGCGCTCGCTGTACTCGTCGAGCGTCACCTTGGCGTCGCCATTCGGGTCGAGCTGCTGGAATGCCCGCACGATGGTCTGGTCCATGGTATCGGCCCAGAGCGCCTTGAACTCGGCGAGCGACAGCGCGCCGTCGCCATTGGCGTCATAGTTCTTGACCCGCTCGGCGTCGACGGCGACCACTTCGTCCTTGGTGATCTTGCCGTCCTTGTTGGTGTCGAAGCGCTCCAACAGGAACTCGGTCATGCCCCGATCGGGACCGCCGGCGAAATCGCCGGGACCACCTGGACCACCGGGACCACCCGGGCCGCGCGGGCCTTCGTGATCGTGGCCCCAGCCGGGACCGCCATGGCGGGGTCCGTCGCATTTCTGGTCGCAATTGCCGCCACGGTCGTTGTCGCCATCGCGACCGTGGTCCCAGGCCATCTGCTGGGGCGGCTTGCGCATGCCGTCGCCTTGGTCGGCGAAGCTCGGTCCCGCCGAAACGCCGACGGCGGAGGCCATCAGCGCCGCGACAAGGATCTTGCTGTGGATCGTCATTGTGCTTTTTCCTTCCTTTGCTGTCCGGGGGTGGACAGGCCCACAGATAAGGACGATCGGCCGACAACGTGTGGCCCGGATTGGTTTCTTTGTATCGAGGGTTGCCGGGACGCCGGACTGATACAAAGCGTTACACTTTTTCGGCTAACCGGCATCGGAGCGGTCTCGCAAATCCCGATTTGAGGCGCGAATAGAAACGTTCATGGAACCCTCGCCCCATATCCTCATCGTCGACAATTCCGCCGATATCCGCGAACCGCTGGCGAAGTATTTCGCCAAGATGGGCCTGCGCGTGTCGACGGCGAACGGCGGAACGGAGATGCGGCGTATCCTCAAGGCGAGCGCCATCGACCTGGTCGTCCTCGACATCATGATGCCCGGCGAGGACGGCCTGGCGCTTTGCAGGATGCTCCGCGAAACCACCGACCTGCCCGTGATCCTGCTGACCGCCATGGCCGAGGATACCGACCGCGTCGTCGGCCTGGAGATCGGCGCCGACGACTATGTGACCAAGCCGTTCAATCCGCGCGAGTTGCTCGCCCGGGTGAAGGCGGTGCTCCGGCGCTCCCGCGCGGTGCCGCGGCAAACGCCGCACCCGGCAGGCGCCCGGATGCGCTTCGATCGCTGGACCCTCGATACGGCGCGCCGCGAAATCGCCGGGGAAGACGGCGTCGCGGTTCCGCTCAGCACCACCGAATTCCGCCTGCTCACCGTGTTCCTTCGCCGGCCGCACATGGTGCTGTCGCGCGAGCAGCTTCTCGACCTGACCAGCGGCCGGTCGCTCGAACCGTTCGAGCGGTCGATCGACAATCAGGTCAGCCGGCTGAGGAAGAAGGTCGAAGCGGACGCCAAGGCGCCGGCGATCATCAAGACGGTGTGGGGCGGCGGCTACGTGCTGGCCTGCGACGTCAAGGAGATGCCCAAATGAGGCTGCTCCCGCGAACCCTCGGGGGCCAGCTCGCCGTCTTCCTGATCGCGGCGCTGATCGCCGCCCAGGCGATCAGCTTCTTCGTCTTCGCCGGAGACCGTGCCGACGCGTTGCGCGCGGCGAGCCGTGTCGGTCTCCTCGAAAACATGGGCTCGGTCATGCGGGTGCTTGCCGGCACCCCCCGGAACAGCCGGTCGGCGCTCGCCACGGCGGCGGCCACCCCGCGGATTCGCTATTGGATCACCGACACCAGCGCGATCGATCAGCCGGCGGACACGGGTTCCCGCATTCTTCCGGTGCAGCAGTTCGACCGGATGTTCGGCATGTCCCTTCCCGAACCGCCGCGCCTCGCCGTCGTCGACAATGGCGGGGCGCCGGCTCAAAGGCCACCGCCGGATCTAAGGCACGATTTCCATCGTGGCCCTCCGCCGGGCGGCGAGCCCTTCGACGTGCTCGCGTCGGTCCCCTTCGCGGACGGCGGCTGGCTGAACGCCCAGACCCAGATCAGGGCGGAGCCGGTCCCCTTTCCCTGGCCGACGCTGATCTCGGCGGTGGCGATGATCATCGCCATCCTCGTCATCATCGGCGTCACCGTGCGGCGGGCGACGCGCCCGCTGGCGGCGCTCGCCGACACCGCCGAGACGTTCGGTCGCGGCGGCCCGTCGCGCCCCCTTCCCGAGGCCGGGCCGAGCGAGGTTCGCCGGCTCACCGCCGTGTTCAACCGCATGCAGGATCGGCTGGAGCGGTTCATCGCGGACCGCACCCGCATGATGGCGGCGATCGGCCACGACCTCCGCACGCCGATCACCTCGCTCAAGCTCCGGGTCGAACTCCTCGACGACGAGGACGCGCGCACCAAGATGATGGCGACCCTTGACGATATGCAGCGGATGACCGAGGCGACGCTCGCCTTCGCTCGCGACGACGCGGGCACCGAGCCGGTTCGTTCGGTCGACCTGCAGGCGCTGGTCGAAAGCCTGACCGACGACCTTTCCACCCTCGGTCATGACGTTTCGTTCAAGGGTGACGGACGCCTCCCCTATTCCTGCCGGCCGACGGCGCTCAAGCGGGCAATCGGCAACCTCCTCGAAAATGCCGTGCGCTATGGAAAGCGAGCCCGCGTCACGCTCGACGACACCCCGGCCGGGCCTGTTCTCGTCATTGACGACGACGGCCCCGGAATTCCGGCGGATCGGCTTGACGATGTCTTCAAGCCGTTCGTCCGGCTGGAGACGTCACGCAGCCGCGAGACCGGCGGCGTCGGGCTCGGTCTATCCATTTCCCGCTCGATCGTCCTCGCCCACGGCGGCGACATCACGCTATCGAACCGGGCGGAAGGCGGCCTCAGGGTCGAGGTGACCCTGCCGCCGCGCGCCGGCGACGCGGCTTGACCGGCTTCCGCGACGCCTTCAGAAATCGGCCCGAACCGCGCGGAACGCAGTCGCTTGGGGGAGATGCCGTATGGTCGGTTCGGTCCGCGCATGCAGCCGCCTGGCCGGCATCGTCGCCCTTTTGATCGTCATCTTCGATTCGCCCGGCGTCCTTTCCCGGCCTGCCAAGCCGGTCGCGGAAGCGGCCGAGGAGCCCGACCTGTCGCTGCTTCTCGAGACGAGCCGGGCAACGCAGGCAGACCAGCTGATTCCGGGCCTTGCGTACCGGCTGATCGACGTTCCGGCGTTTGGCATCAAAATCCACACCTTCGCTTTCGACAGCGACCGGTTTCGCCTGCGGACCGCCGAGGAGAAGGATGAGACGGGCAATCGCGTCACCGACCTCATGGACCGCCACGAGGACGTGTTCGCCATCGACGGTGGTTTCTTCGAGAAGGACGATCGGGGCCGCCTCTCGCCGAGCGGCCTGCTGGTGATCGACGGCGCTGAGGTGGCGCCCGCGCAGCAGCGTGGAGGGTCGGGCGTCCTTCACGTCGACGATGCCGACGCCGCGATCTCGTATCGGGGCGACGCGCCGCCGATAAGCGCGATGGAGAGCGCCGTCCAGGTCGGGCCGATCCTCGTCGATCCGGGCGGCAAGGTCGGCATCCACAGTGGCCAGGGCGACCGCGCCCGCCGGAGCGCAATCTGCCTGCGCCCCGGCCAATTCGTCGCAATCGTCGTCGACGGCGACGGGCTCAGCCTCTTCCAACTGGCAGAACTCCTCGCCTTTCCACCCAGGGACGGCGGTCTCGGCTGCGATATCGCGATCAACCTCGACGGCGGCCCGTCAACGCAGGCCACTTATCGCGGCGGGGGCCGCGAGATCGCGATCGAGGGCCAATCCGCCGTTCAGAACGCGCTGGTGGTATCGACCACCGCCCGATGACCCCTGAATTGCCGAAGTCCGTTGCCGAAGCAACTCGCCGGACCGGGTCGCCCAGGGTTCGACCGGCGGTGCCTTAAGTCCCGATGAGCCGGCACAAGAAGAAACCATAGTCTTCGTGCGGCGTTTACGGTATGCCGCGTTGTGGCGCTTCGCCGCTCTGCGCTCGCCACCTCGCCTGATCGCCATCCATGCCCGACCGCATCCTTCTTCCCCTCATCGTCGCTTGCGCGCTTTTCATGGAGAACCTCGATTCGACGGTTCTTTCGACGGCGCTGCCCGCGATCGCGCGGGATTTCGGCGCCAATCCGATCCATCTCAAGCTCGCCCTAACCTCCTACCTCCTGGCGCTCGCCATCTTCATCCCGGCTTCCGGCTGGTTCGCCGACCGGTTCGGGGCGCGGCTCATCTTCCGCCTGGCCATCCTGATCTTCGTGATCGGCTCGATCGCTTGCGGACTGTCATCATCGATACCGGAAATCGTGACGGCGCGCGTCGTGCAAGGGCTCGGCGGCTCGATGATGGTTCCCGTCGGCCGCCTGGTCATCCTGCGGAGCGTTGCCAAGCACGAGCTGGTCGGCTCGCTCGCCTGGCTGACGGTACCCGCTTTGCTCGGGCCGGTGCTCGGACCGCCGGTCGGCGGCTTCATCACCACCTATTTCGAATGGCGCTGGATCTTCTGGATCAACGTGCCGGTCGGCGTGCTCGGCCTGATCCTGGCTACGCTGTTCGTTCCCGACATCCGGGGAGAGACCCGCACGCGCTTCGACACCTCCGGCTTCCTGCTGTCCGGCCTTGGCCTGGCGCTCTTCATGGGAGGGTCGACGACGCTCGGCCTCGCTCTCCTGCCCCTGCCCTATGTGCTCACCATGCTTTTCGGCGGCGCGGCGCTGCTTGCCGCCTATATCGTACACAGCCGCCGGACCGAAAGTCCGATTGTCGACCTGTCGCTTCTGCGGATTCCCACCTTCGGCACGAGCGCGCTCGGCACCATTCTCTTTCGTGTCGGCGTCGGCGCCACGCCGTTCCTGCTGCCCCTCCTTCTCCAGCTCGGCTTCGGGATGACGCCGTTCCAGTCGGGCACCATCACCTTCGCCAGCGCCATCGGCGCGCTTGCCATGAAGTTCGTCGCGCCGCCCCTCCTGCGCCGTTTCGGCTTCCGCTCCGTCCTGGTCACCAATGCGGTCATCGTCGGGCTCTTCGTGACGTTGCCGGCGGCGTTCACCGTCGCCACGCCGGTCTGGCTGATGACCGGCCTGCTCCTGATCAGCGGCTTCTTCCGCTCCCTCCAATTCACCAGTGTCAGCGCCCTCGCCTTCGCCGACGTTCCGCTGGAGCGGATGAGCCGGGCAACGACGCTGACCAGCGTCGCTCAGCAACTCGCCCTTAGCGTCGGCATTTCGGTCGGCGCCATCTCCGTCCAGCTGACCAGTGCGGCGAGCGGCGGGGTGATCACCGCCGCTTCGTTCTGGCCGGCCTTCGTGGTCGTCGGGCTTCTGACCACCGCCTCCGCCATCCCGTTCAAACGGCTCGCCGACGATGCCGGTCACGAGATGTCGGGCCACCGGCGCTACGCGCCGGACGCCGTCACCGCCATGCGCGAGCGTGGATAGCCGTCGCTAGGCTTCCCGAACGCGCTTCTGCATCGTCCGACCAGAGTGATTGAGGCGAAGCCCCGGCAGGCGTAGGCTGCAAAGAAAAAGAATCAACCAAGTTGGGGCTGGGAAAATCATGGAAGGTACATCGGTCGTCTGGGTCATCATCGTTGCGCTCGTCATCGGAGCGATCGCCGGCTGGCTTGCCGGCCTGATCGTCGAGGGCGTGGGCTTCGGCCTGATCGGCAATATCGTCGTCGGCATCGTCGGGGCGATCATCGCGAGCTTCCTGCTGCCGGCAATCGGCGTGCATCTCGGCGGCGGGTTCATCGCCTCGATCATCGCCGCGGTTATCGGCGCGGTGGTCCTGCTGGTGATCATCGGGCTGTTCCGACGAGCCTGATCCGGCCGTCAGGCGTCGCCGCGGAATCCGCGGGCGACAAGGTACAGCTCCACCGATCCGGCGCGGCTCGCCGGCGGCTTGACGTGCTGAACGGTAGTGAAGCGCCGCTTCAGCTCCGTCAGTAATTCGCCTTCCGCTCCGCCCTGGAAGACCTTGGCGACGAAATGGCCACCCGGCCTGAGGACGGAAGCCGCGAAGTCGGCCGCCGCCTCGCAAAGCTGGATCGTGCGGAGATGGTCGGTGTTGCGGTGCCCGGTGGTCGGTGCCGCCATGTCGGAGAGCACCACGTCGGCCTGATGGCCGCCGAGCGCGGCGCGGATCGCGGCCGGTGCTTCCCCGTCGAGGAAATCCTGGCGGATGACCACGACCCCCGGCAGCGGGTCCATCTCCAGATAGTCGATCGCCACGACCCGGGGATCGGTACCGCCCGCGCCGGTCCGCTCGGCGGCAACCTGCGACCAGCCGCCCGGCGCGGCGCCGAGATCGATCACCCGCGCTCCCGGCGAAAACAGGTGAAACCGGTCGTCGATCTCGATCAGCTTGTAGGCGGAGCGGGCGCGATAGCCTTCCGCCCTGGCGCGGGCGACATAGGGATCGTTCAGCTGTCGTTCGAGCCAGCGGGTGGAGGAGGCTTTCCGGCGCTTGGCCGTCTTGACCCTGACCTTGAGGTTCCGACCGCCCGCACTCCCCCGCTTGTCAGCCATCGGCTCGATCGTCGGAACGTCGTTCGGCACGGGGCCGCCAGGCGCCGTCCTCCGCCATCAATTGGACGAGCACGCCCTCGCGGAGGCCGCGGTCGGCGACACGGAGCCGCTCGACCGGCCAGCGGCGGCGGAAAGCCTCGAGGATGGCGCAGCCCGCGAGCACGAGATCGGCACGTTCCCGGCCGATGCAAGGGTTGGCGACCCGCGTCTCGTAGTCCATCGCCGCGAACTCCGTGACCAGCGCAGCGACCCGCTCGCCGGAGAGCCACACGCCGTCCACCCGTCGGCGGTCGTAGCGCGGTAAGTTAAGATGGACGCCGGCAAGCGTCGTCACCGTGCCGGACGTTCCGAGCATGTGAACAGTGCCTGCCGCGACGGCAAGGTCCAGGGTCTCTATCTCGGGAAAGGCGTGGATCAGGGCGGCGACTTCCGCGACCATCGCCTCGAACTGCGTCGGCGTCACGTCGCGTCCGCCATAGCGCTCGCTGAGATTGACGACGCCGACCGGCAGCGACATCCAGCTGCGAATGCGGTCGGCCATCTGCCGGCGTTTGCCGTCGGCCGGCTCGGCGAGGTCGATCCACACCAGTTCGGACGAACCGCCGCCTATGTCGAACAGAATGACGCCCGCTGCCTTGGGGTCGACCAACGAGGCGCAGCCGGCAACGGCCAGCCGCGCCTCGGTCTCCTGTGAAACGATTTCCAGGATGAGGCCGGTCTCGCGGCACACCATTTCGACGAATTCCGCCCCGTTCTCGGCAACGCGGCAGGCCTCGGTGGCGATGAGGCGGGCCTTGGTTACGTTGCGATAAGCGAGCTTGCCGGAGCAAACCTTCAGCGCCTCGATGGCGCGGCGCATGGCGATCTCGCCGAGCCGGCCGGTCTGGCCGACCCCCTCGCCGAGCCGAACGATGCGGGAAAACGCGTCGACGACGCGGAACCCGTGTTCGCGTGGAACCGCCACCAGCAGGCGGCAGTTGTTGGTGCCGAGATCGAGCGCGCCGTAGAAGCCTGGCCCCGTCCCGCTCCAAGGCTGCGGCTCCGGTTCGCCAGGAGGTTGTGCGATTGTCGACGCGCCATTGGCGGACGCGACTTGACCGCCGTCACCTTTGGCAGCAGCCGCTGCATTGGGGCCGGTTCCCGGCGCATAGACGGGGCGCCCGCGCTTGCGGCGTTTCTTCCTGGATTTCCGGCGTATCGGGAGGTCGCGGCGCTCGGCAGTTGAGCCCGCCGGCGGCGGTTCTCCCGACGCAGCACCCGTTTCCGTGCCGGCCGCATCAGGGCCGGCGAGCGTGCGCGGATCCGCGTCCTGCGGACCATCGCCCGGCGTCTTCACCAGTGAACCCTTCGTCCGCGCGCCCACCCTCGAACGGCGGCGCAGCGGCTCCACGTTTCGTTTTCGCCGATCAGTGTATCAGCTAGCGGCGGGCTGACAAGCACGCTCAGGGGCGCGACAAAAGAACGGGCGCGGGCCGGCCGCCGTGCGGATTGCCCCGGCATGCCCGGCCTGCGGCCAACCGGAAGAGCGTGCGCCCGCCTATACAACCGTCCTTCGGCGTGGCAAATCGTCGGCGCTCGTTGAATGGACAGGGAGTTGAGTGATGGACGGGCATATCGGCATTCAGCCTGACGGATTTGCCCCGTTTGGAGCCAACGGGACGTGGTATCGGGTCCTCGGCGACGTGACCGGGCCCAAGCCGCCGGTGGTGGTGATCCACGGGGGGCCCGGCCTTCCTCACGACTACCTCGAGGCCTTTGCCGCTCTCACGGCCGAGGACCACGCGGTGGTCTTCTATGACCAGATCGGCAGCGGCCGATCCACGCGGTTGCCGAACGCAGGCGCCGACTTCTGGACACCGTCGCTCTTCGTTGCCGAACTCGACAATCTGATCGCCCATCTCGGCATCGCCGGCAGCCATATTCTGCTCGGTCATTCGTTCGGCGCCGGGATTGCCGCCGAATATGCGGCAAGGACGCCGCGCGGCCTCAAGGCGCTGATCCTCGCCAATGGCTTTGCCTCGATGCAACTGTTCAGAGCCGGTCTTGAGCGGTTGCGGGGGGAATTGCCAGGCGACCTCAAGGCGATGCTTTCGAGGCACGAGCGGTCGGGCACCACCGATTCCCCGGACTATCAGGCCGTGATGGAACAGTTCTTCGTGCGCCACATTTGCCGCGCCGTTCCATGGCCCCCGGAACTGATGCGCTCTCTCGCCGACTTCGCCGCGAACCCGGTCGTGTTCTCAAGCATGTACGGTGCCGGCCTCTTTCAGCTCACCGGAACGCTCAAGTCCTGGTCGATCATCGATCGAACTCGACCGCATAGACGTCCCGACCCTGGCTTTTCGCGGCGCCTACGATGAGGTGACCGAAGACGCCTTTCAGCCCTTCGTCGATGCCGTTCCCGGGGTCGAGCATTGCGTTTTCGAGGCTTCCAGCCACACGCCTCACATCGAGGAGCGCGACCGTTGCCTCGCGCGCATCATGGATTTCCTTCGTCGGTCGGTGGCGGCAGGCCGCCAGGCATGACGTAGCTTTGCAGGACGGAGGCCCTCACGGCGGCCGATGCGAGCAGCTTACGCGGCGGCTTGGCCTCATCGCGGCGGCGTTGGGGTGGACCGGGACCGGAAGGCACCCTATAAATGCGGCCGTTGGCGCCCGCTTGGCAACGCGACGCTCGGATCTATGAACGCGCCGAGCCACGATATCAGAGCCTTGGATTGGGGCATCGTCTAACGGTAGGACAGCGGACTCTGACTCCGCCAGTCTAGGTTCGAATCCTAGTGCCCCAGCCACGCCAGTGTTTCTTTATAAAAACAAATACTTACCGGTCTGCGCTCAAAGAGCCACAGCCGGCAGGGCATGCCAAGTCCGGCTTAGACGAACTCGTCGGCGGCTGAGGTGAGGCATCGGCCGCGAGATTTTGCGACCACCGGCCGTCGTCAGAGTTTGGCGCAGCGTGCCGTATCTCATTGAATGTCCCTTGAATCGAGGCATGTGTATGCTATTGTCATACACATAAGAGACCCGACAGGAACACCTCCCATGACCTCCACCGTGCTCAGCGTGCGCGTCAGCAAAGAGGAACGCGCCATCCTCGAGGCCGCGAGCGAACGGGCGCGGACCAGCCTCAGCGAATTCGTTCGCCGCAAGGCAGTCGATGCGGCAGAAAGTGAAATGCTGGAGCGGCGCATCGTCACAATTCCCGCCAAGGATTGGGAGGCGTTCGAAGCTTGGGCGCGGCGGCCGGCCGAGGACATCCCGGCGTTAAAAGAACTCGCCGGCACGCAGCCGACATGGCGGCGGTGACGCCGCCACGCCCTCTTGCCGAGAATGATGATCGCAGCGGCTTCGATTGCGGACGAGAATCCCTCAATGCTTGGTTCCGCCACAAGGCCTGGGCGAATCAGGCGGCGGATGTCTCCCGCACCAATGTCATCTCTGATCCGGCAAGTGGCGAGATCGTCGGCTACGTCACCTTGAGCACCGCGCAGATTGAACGCGCCTTCCTGCCCAAGGCCCATCGCCGCAATAAGCCCGATCCCGTTCCTGCCATCCTTCTTGGGCAGTTGGCGGTGCACAAGGACCATCAAGGCCGGGGCCACGCACGCTCGCTGTTGCTGTTTGCATTGAGGACGGCAGTGCGCATCTCAAGGGAAGTGGGCAGCTTCGGCGTGATCGCGCATCCGATCGACGACACGGTGCGGGCATTCTACCGCCGATGGGGCTTTGTCGACCTGCCTTTTGATCCCCAGGGCGCGATGATCGTGCGCACCATCGATTTGGAAAAGGCCGGCATCGTCCCCTGAGCGCGCGCCATCATTCGGAAGGACGCGGCCAATCATACGGATCAAGTGGAATCGCTTTTCGCACCAAACAAGCGAACGCTCCTGCAACCCAATGCTGAATTTTCGATGCAGCGGATCAATATAAGTTGCTGAAAAAAAGCGAGAAATCCCGCCGACGAAGTCCGAGGCGACCCAAGTCTAGGAGCCGATACGGATCAGGGCCGTCAGCAGCGCGGCCACGATGGCGCCGCTGACGATCGGCGCCAGGGTGGGATGCGCGCCGCGCCGACGGGCAGTCCAGCGCGCGACGATGCCGACCATCGCTGCGGGCAGGAAGACCAAGGCCCAGGCGCCGATGGTCTGGCCCAGGCCGACGATGGAATCGATATAGAGCATTCGCGTCCCGCTGGCGTCGAGCCCGACGATGCAGAGCGCGGCAATCACCCCGATGGCCGCAAGGACCGTTTCCATCCCCTCGGGCTCCCGATCGGCCGGCCGACTGCCGGCAAGCGCCATCTTAACCAATAGAGGCGGCGCCATAACCCGAAGTGCATCTTATCCAACGGTCGTGCGGCGCCGGTGAACCGCCGCATCTTCCCGCCGGAAAAGCGTCTCGTCATAGTCTCGCATCAACTCGACCAAGCCCCACCCGGCTTCTTGGAATCCGATGATCCCTCCTCGCCGCTGGAAGGGTCGCCGGGGCGATTGGGGTGAAGTCGGCGCAAGTCCGCAAGCCCGGGAGACGTTGACTGCATACCGATTTGATGACCAGTCTTGGCGAAAAGGCTACCGGTTCTGCGGTGAATACCCGCCGCGGCAATGATCACGAGGCACGGGGCATGGCTGCGAACCGCTGGCGGCGCTTCTCGGATTGGGACGACCGCCCGCTGAGGCTCGACAAGTTCGCCGTCGAAGACGCCGAAAACGGCTTCGCCGCCTTCTCCAGCCCCCACGATCCGAAGCCCGGCATCGTCGTACGCCGCGGGCGCGTCGTCCAACTGGACGGCGTGGCCGAAGCCGATTTCGACATGATCGACCTCTTCATCGCGCGCTATCATCTCGACCCGGCCGTCGCCACCGAGGCGATGGCGATCCCCTCCCCCGACATCGCCCGCATGCTGGTCGACATGAATGTGCCGCGTACCGATCTGGTCCGCCTCGCTCACGGCCTCACCCCGGCGAAGCTCGCCGAAGTGGTCGCCGAGCTCAACGCGCTGGAAATCGCCTTCGCCTATTCGAAGATGCGGGCGCGCCGGACGCCCGGCAATCAGGCCCACGTCACCAACGCCAAGGACGACCCGCTGCAGCTCGCCGCCGACGCGGCGATCGCCGTCGCGTTCGGCTTCGACGAGATCGAGACCACCATGCGGGTGTCGCGGAACGCCTGGGCCAACGCGGTTGCCTGTGCCGTCGGCTCGTCGGTCGGCCGCGCCGGCACGCTCTTCCAGTGCTCCAGCGAAGAGGCGGAGGAGCTGAAGATCGGCATGGCCGGCTTCACCTCCTATGCCGAGACCGTCTCGGTGTACGGGACCGAGCGGGCCTTCATCGACGGCGACGATACCCCGTGGTCGAAGGCGTTCCTCGCCACCGCCTATGCCTCGCGCGGCATCAAGATGCGCTGCACGTCGGGCGCCGGCTCCGAGCTCCTGATGGGCTTCCACGAAAAGAAGTCGATGCTCTATCTCGAGGCGCGCTGCCTTTGCCTGCAGCGGGCGATGGGCGTCCAGGGGACGCAGAACGGCGGCATCGACGGCGCGCCGGTCACGGCGACGGTTCCCGGCGGCGTTCGCGAGATGATGGCCGAAAACCTTGTCGCCGTCTGGCTCGATCTCGAATGCGCCTCGGGCAACGATGCGCGCTCCACCGAATCCGAAATCCGCGTCGGGGCGAAGATCCTGCCCTTCCTCATCGGCGGCTCCGACCTCATCTGTTCGGGCTTCGGCTCGATCCTCAAATACGACAACTCGTTCAACCCATCGCTCCTGAACGGCGAGGAGCTCGAAGATTACCTCGTTCTCCAGCGCGATTTCGAGGCCGACGGCGGCTTGACGCCGATCACCGAGGAGCAGGCGCTGGATCTCCGGCGGCGGGCGGTCGATGCCATCGCCGCGGTGTTCGACGAGCTCGACCTCGCCCATCCGACAAACGACATGAAAGCGAGCGTCGTGGTGGCGTCGGGATCGGACGAGACCGAAAGCTACCGCCCCGGGGAAGTCGGCAAGATTTCGGAGCGAATCCAGGAACGCGCGATCACCGTGGTCGAGGTGATCAAGGCGCTCCATGCGCGGGGCTTCGTCGAAGAGGCGGACAATCTCCTGTGGCTGGTGAAGCTCCGTATTTCCGGCGACTACCTGCAGACGTCGGCGATGGTCCGTGACCGCAAGGTTCTGAGCGCCATCAACGATCCCAACGACTATCGCGGCCCCGGCACCGGCTACCGGCTGTCGGCGGCGCGCCGCCGGGAGATCGCGGCGATCCGCGATGTCCTCGACCGCGAGACGGTCCTCGCCCAGGAGGAGGAGTTCGCCCGGATCGAGGCACGGGGAATCGCGTTCAACCGCGTCGGCGAGGCTTCGGTCGGCGACGACCCGCGCGAAGTGGTCATCGGCGTTTCGCCGGCCTTCGGCGTCAAGCTCTTCAGGACGATGAGCGGCATCCCGGTGGGCGACCTCCTCGGGGCGATCGTCGCGGGGATCGAAAGCGCCGGCGGCGTCGCCCGGGTGGTTCGGCTCCGACATACGGCCGACACCTCCTTCCTTGGCCTGTCGGCGGCCCGGCTCTCCGGTTCCGGCGTCGGCATCGGCATCCAGGCGAAGGGGACTGCCGTCATCCATCACGCCGACCGGCTGCCCCACAACAACCTGGAGCTCTTCTCCAACGCCCCGATCACGACGCTGCAGCACTATCGCGATCTCGGCCGCAACGCCGCGCTCTACGCAAAGGGCGAGCTGCCCGAGCCGGTGGTGGTGCCGAACCACGGCGAGGCGATGGGATCGCGCTACCATGCCCGCGTCGCGCTGATCTACGCCATCGAGACGTCGCTCACCGCCGACGGCGCGCCGCCCGAGGAGATAGAGGTGAGCCGCGCGGGGGTGCCGGCATGAGCCGCGCCAAGCTGACCACCGCCGACTACCCGCTCGCCGAGAAGCGCCCGGACCTGATCCAGGGACCGGGCGGAGCCAAGCTGGAAGACATCACCCTCGACGCCATCCTCACCGGCAAGGTGACGCTCAAGGATCTGCGGATCACGCCGGACGCGCTCCGGCTTCAGGCGGAGATCGCCCGCGCCGCCAATCGCAGCACGCTCGGCGCCAACTTCGAGAGAGCGGCGGAACTCGTCGATGTCCCCCAGGATTTCATCATGCGCGTCTACGAGTTGCTGCGCCCGGGCCGGGCGAAAGACAAGGCACCTCTCCTCGAGGCGGCGCGGACCCTCAGGGAAACCTACAAGGCCGACCGCATGGCCGCCTTCATCGAGGAGGCGGCGGAGGTCTACGAGCGGCGAGGCCTGTTCACCTACCGCTACTGACCGCATGGGAAAGAACACGGACGGCGAGAGAATGAACTGGAAGACGGACTATCGGTCGATCTACTACCTCGGTGCGCCGGAGCCGGACGACATCGACATCATATGGCCCGAAACCGCCCTCCTCGTCATCGACGTCCAGAACACCTACCGGCTGCGGCCGGATCGGGCCAGCCTGCCGGCGGCGGAGCAGGCGCGATACGATCTGTGGACGCCTTTCCATCGCCGTCTTGAAGAGGTGCTGGTCCCCAACACGCGCGACCTTCTCGACCGCTTCCGCGCCAACCGCATCGAATGCCTCTTCGCGCGGATCGCCAGCCACACCAAGGATGGCCGCGAGCGCTCGCTCAGCCACCGGAAACCGGGCTGGAACGACCTGCTTTTGCCCAAGGAGGAATGGGCTTCCGAAATCGTTCCGGAACTCGCGCCTGAGGGCGACGAGATCGTCGTGACCAAAATGACGGACAGCGCCCTCGCCGGCAGCAACCTCCGGCTGCTTCTCGCCAATATGGGCGTGCGGACCGTCGTGTGCTGCGGGGTGTTCACCGACCAGTGCGTGTCGTCGACCGTCCGCAGCCTGGCCGACGAGAGCTTCAACGTGGTCGTGGTCGAGGACTGCTGCGCGGCTGGATCGGAAGCGTTGCATCACAAGGAACTGGAGATCATCAACATGATCTACTGCAACGTGATGTCGAGTGCCGAACTGAAGGCGATGATGGGGCTGTAGCGTCGCCGTGGCGTCGCTGGCATGCGATGTGCACGGCGAGACCGGTCAAATTTGACAAGCGACAAGTCAAGAGGGCTGGTGCGGAGACGACGTATAAAGAAGAGTCCGACACCCGCACCTTCGAGCAGCGTCCGTGACAGCCGGGATTTCCGGAAACGCGACGGAGGACGGGTTGGACGGTTTGGGCGAAACCGAAGAGACATGACGACCGACGGACCCGACAACCGGGTTTGAGAGAGGAGATTGGTATGGGACGCAATGGCATCAACCGGCGCAATTTCATGCAGCAGTCCGCCATGTTCGCGGCGGCATTCGCGGCCGGTTCGGGCGGAATGTTCCGCCAGGCTCTGGCCGCTCGCGACAAGGAACTGAACATTCTTTGTTGGGAGGGCTATAACTCGGCCCAGGTTCTCGATCCGTTCCGCACGGAGAAGGACGCCACCGTAAAGGCCGAGTCGCTCACCAACGACCCGACCATGATCAACCGGCTGCGCGCCGGCGAGATCAACGTCTGGGATCTGATCAACGTCAACAATCCCTGGGCCCGCAAGGTGATGTATCCCGAAGGGCTCATCAAGCCGCTCGACCGGGCGGCAATGGAGCCTTACTTCGACAAGATGCTGCCGATGTTCAAGCCGCCCTATCACTGGGCGATGAGCGATGACGGCAAGGAGCTCCTCGGCATGTGCCAGCGCTTCGGTCCCTACAGCTTCGTCGTGAACACCGACAAGGTCAGTCGGGCGACCGCCGAGGACCAGGGCTGGGACCTGTGGAACGATCCGGCGAACGACGGCAAGTACGGCATCCTCGAATCGGATGACTGGAACGTCTTCGACATCTGCCTGATCTCCGGCTTCGATCCCTTCCGCGAGCACACCCCCGACGAGACGGCCAAGTTCACCGAGACGGCGAAGCGGGTCTTCAAGGGCGCCAAGGTGGTCGGCGACATCGCAACCATGAACCAGGCCTTCGTCGCCGGCGAGATCGATTTCCACATGACCGGTGGCACCTATAGCGCCTCGCCGGCGCGGGCGGACGGCTATACCAATGTCCGCGGCATCACGCCGAAGAAGGGGCCAATGGCCGGCGGCAAGGGCGGCGTCTCGTGGATCGAGGTGACGTCGACCGTCAACAATCCGGAGCTTTCGCCGCTGGCGGTGGAGTTCCTCAAATACGTGCAGAAGCCGGAGACGGCGCACGTGGTCGCCTTCGCCGAGGGTACGTTCAATCCGGTCGCGCAGATGGCGAATCCGGAGTGCTTCAATCTCTTTACGGCGGACGAGCTCGACGCCATCCAGTGGGACAGCCTCGACGAGGAGATGGCCGGGTCGATCGAGTACGACATCGTCCCCGACTACGACAAGCTCCTCGATCTGATGACCGCCGCCAAGCGCGAAGCGTCCGGCGGCTAGTGGAGTGGCAGCGGCGCCTCCTGACGGTTACGGGGGCGCCGCATTCGCGGCCGAAATGAAGCAGGCGCACATGGTCGGGCATGGCGGTGTCATCCTCGTTCTCAAGGGCTTGACCAAGACCTTCTCCGGCCACAAGGCGGTCGACGAAGTCGATCTCGAGATCGTCGAAGGCGAACTTTTCACCATTGTCGGGCCCTCGGGCAGCGGCAAGACCACGCTTCTGCGCATGCTGGCCGGCATGGAGGTGCCCACCGCGGGTGACATCATCCTGCGCGGCGAGCGCATCAATGACATCCCCGCCAATCGCCGCCCGACCTGCATGGTGTTCCAGTCGCTGGCGCTCTTCCCGCACAAGGACGTCGGCGCCAATATCGAATTTTCCCTGAAAATCCGTGGCGTCGACGCCGCGGCGCGCAAGCGGCGGGCGCTTGAGCTCATGCAGCTCCTGCGACTGCCGGAAGCGTATTATCGGCGCTCGGTGACCCAGATCTCGGGCGGCGAACGCCAGCGGGTCGCCCTCGCCAGGGCGCTCGCCTTCGATCCGGAAATCCTCTTCTTCGACGAACCGCTCTCGGCGCTCGACTACAAGCTGAGGAAGACCCTCGAAAAGGAGCTCAAGGACATCCATCGCGAGACGGGGAAGACCTTCGTCTACATCACCCACAGTCTCGAGGAGGCGATGGTGATGAGCGATCGGATCGGGGTGATGCGCGACGGCAAGCTGGTGCAGATCGGCACGCCGCAGGAGATCTACACGGCGCCCAACTCCAAGTTCGTTTCCGAATTCATCGGCGACGTCAACGTCCTTCCGGTCAAGGTGACGGGTCCGCAGAGGCTGGTGTCCGGGGATGTTCCGGGCGAGATCATCGGCCCGCCCGTCGCCGACGGACTGAGCCAGGGCTATCTCGTCGTCCGGCCGGAATTCCTGCGTTTTCTCGACCAACCCGGCGACGCCGACAACCATATTGTCGGCCGCGTCTACAACGAATACGCGCTCGGCTCGCGCATCCAGTATCACGTGCGCGCCGGCGAACTGACCTTCGTTTTGGAGAAGCTGCGGCACCAGGCCTTCGAGGGTCCCCTCGACCAGGAAGTGATCATCGGCTGGGATGCCGCCAACTCAATCGTTGTGCCCGATCGATGAGCGGAAGCGCGATCCGCATATCGGCCGGCGCGCGTTCGGCCTTGCCGGTCCTTCTGCTGCTGCTGATCGGCTTCGCGGTGCCCTTGGCGACCGTCATCGGCTACTCGTTCATGCCGCCACGGACCTTCGGCCTCGGCGGCACGCCGACCTTCGAGAACTACGTATCCATCTACGAAAGCACGAACTACATCTCGCTGCTGTGGTCGCTCGGGCTCGCTGCGGCCACGGTCATCGTCCTGGTGCTCATCTGCTACCCCGTCGCGTACGGGCTGGTGCGGGTATTCGGGCGGTGGTCCACGCTGATCACGCTGCTCTTCGTCATCCCGCTCTTCGTCTCGGAAAACGTCCGCCTCTACGGGTGGCTGCTGTTCTTCATCAAGAACGGCGTGCTTCTCGGAACGCTTCATTCGCTTTTCGGGGTGGAATGGGACAGCATCCTTTTCACCCGCGGCATCGTCCTGTTCGGCATGGTTTACGTGCATGTGCCCTACATGCTCTTCCCGCTGACGCTCGGCATTTCCATGGTGCCCGAGGAAACCCGCGAGGCCGCGTTCGACCTGGGCGCCACCCGCTGGCAGGTGTTCCGCGAGGTTGAACTGCCGCTGTCGATGCCGGGATTGATGATCGGCTGCCTGTTGACCTTCGTCCTCGCCGTCGGCGCCATCGCCGAGTCGAAGGTTCTTGGTGGGCAGGTGGTCATCCCGATCGCCCACGATATCGAAATCGCCTTCACCTACGCGCAGAACTGGCCGCTTGGGGCGGCGCTGTCGGTGCTGTTGATGCTCATCGTCGGGGTGCTTGTCCTGCTGGCGCTGCGCCGGTTCGACCTCGACCGGTTCCTCGGGAGGCGCTGAGACGATGCTTGGCCGGGCCGTCCGTGTACGCCACGCTCTGATCGTCGTCTGGATGATCGCGCTGGTTATCTTCGTCTACCTGCCGAGCGTCAGCATCACCCTCGCGTCGCTGACGGCGAGCCGCTATTTCATCTTTCCGATCACGCGCTGGGGACTGGTCTGGTGGCAAAAGACCCTCGACTCGCTTGAGATTCACCGGATTCTCGAAACCTCGATCGTCATCGCCGCGCTGGTTACCGTGATCACCGTCGTTCTCGCCTTCTTCGGGGCGCTCGCTTTCGCGCGCTACGACTGGAAGGGACGGTCGTGGTATCAGAAGCTTATCCTTCTCCCGATCTTCTTCCCCCAGTCCGTGCTCGGCCTGGCGCTTCTCCTCTGGTTCAACGCGATCGGCCTGGAGCTGTCGTGGCAGACCGCGGTGTTCGCCCATCTGGTCTGGGTCGTTCCGGTGGTCACCCTGGTGATCTCCATACAGGTCTACAGCTTCGACCCGGCGCTGGAGGAAGCCGCCTACGATCTCGGCGCCTCGCGGCTGCAGGTCCTGCGCGAGGTGACCATTCCCGTCCTCATGCCGGGCATCTTTTCCGGCGGCCTGTTCGCCTTCCTGCTCTCGTGGGGCAATTTTCCGCTGTCCTTGTTCACCACCGGCGCCGACACCACGGTGCCCGAATATCTCTATGCCAAGATGGTGGCCGGCTATACGCCGGGCGTACCGGTGCTCGGAACCATCGCCACGGTCGGGGCGATCGTTCTTCTGATCGGCGGCTATCTCGTTATGCTGGCGCTCAATCGCCGTCGGCGGGCGGGCGCCGCCTGAAAAGAGTGGGGAGATAAACCATGCTCACGTCGCTTGACGGCAAATCGGCCATCGTCACCGGGGCGAGCAAGGGCATCGGCAAGGGCATCGCGCGCGTCTTCGCCCGGCACGGCGCCCGGGTGCTGATCGTCGCCCGGCACATCGATGCGGCCGAGGCGGCCGCCAAGGAGCTTCGCGACGCCGGCGGCACGGCTTCGGCCTTCGCCGCCGACGTCCGCGATCTCGCCGCGATGGAGGCCGCCGCCGCCGCCGCGGTCGAACGCCACGGCGGCCTCGACATCCTTTGCGCCAATGCCGGCATCTTCCCGCAGGCGAAGCTCGAAGCGATGACGCCCGACCAATGGGACGAAGTGGTCGGCACCAACCTCAAGGGCACCTTCGTGTCGGTGAAGGCGTGCCTGCCGGCGCTCAAGCGGAGCGACGGCGGC
This sequence comes from uncultured Alphaproteobacteria bacterium, assembly GCA_963759235.1. Lineage (GTDB taxonomy): Bacteria > Pseudomonadota > Alphaproteobacteria > Rhizobiales > Kaistiaceae > Bauldia. Next base: position 188,178 of record CAVWYO010000008.1, read on the forward strand.
CGCATCGTCCTTACCTCGTCGATCACCGGGCCGGTGACCGGCTTCCCGGGCTGGACCCACTATGCCGCCTCGAAGGCCGGCCAGCTGGGCTTCCTCAGGACGGCCTGCATCGAATTGGCGAAATACGGGATCACCATGAATGCGGTGATGCCCGGCAACATCGTCACCGAAGGCCTCGAAAATCTCGGCGCCGACTACCTCAAGACGATGGCGGCCTCGATCCCGCTGAAGCGGCTCGGCAGCGTCGAGGATATCGGCTACGCCGCCCTGTTCTTCGCCTCGAAGGAGGCCGCCTACATCACCGGCCAGACGATCATCGTCGATGGCGGGCAGATCCTGCCGGAGTCGCTGGAAGCCCTCGACGCCTGATCAGGCGTCGTAGGCCGCGGTGCGATACTCGCGCGGCGCCGCGCCGGTCCACCGGCGGAAGGCGCGCGAAAAGGCCGACAGCTCGGAATAGCCGAGCAGCATGGCGATTTCCGAGAACGGCAGGTGCTGCTGGCGCGTATAGGAAAGGGCGAGGTCGCGTCTGACCTCCTCGACCATCTCCTTGTAGGTCAGCCCGGCGGCGCTGAGATCCTGATGGATGACGCTGACCGGCGCGCGAAGTTCGTTGGCGATCTGCTTCAGCGACGGGCAGCCCTCCGGAAGCCGCATCCTGACCGCCGTCCGCATGCGGTCGAGAAGCAGCTGATCCTCGCGCGCCGCGCGCGATCCCAACTGCTCCAGGCAGGTCTGCATGACGGCGAGCAGCCTGAGGTCGCGCGATGGCATCGGCCGGGACAAGTCGTCAGGCCGGAAGAGAAGCGCATTCGTCCGCTGGGAGAAATAGACCGGCGCGCCGAAGGCGGCTTCGTGCTCTTTGGCGCTTTCCGGCTTGGGGTGCTCGAAATGCACCTCCTCCGGCGACCAATGCACCCCGCAACATTCACGCAGCACGTTGAGGAACATGCCGAGCGACAGTTCGGCATCCTGGCGCCGCTCGACGATCGCCGGCGCGGTGATCTGGTATTCGAGGCGGGCGAGGCCGTCGCCGTCCACCCACAACCGCATCACCGAACTCTCCTGGTGGTAGTGAAACAGGCCGACCAGGCATTCCAGCGCCGCCCCGAGGGTCGGCGCCGAGACCGCCGCGTAGCCCCACATCCCGAGGTCGCGCGGCTGGAACTGATTGCCGAACCACAGGCCGAAATTATGGTTACCGGTCTGGTGGGCGGATTCCTCGAACAAACGGCAAAAAGAGCTGAGCCGCAGCTTGAGCGTCGGCGAACCGGCCATGTCGGGCAGGATGTGGACGTTTCCGAAGATGCTGTCGACATCGCCGCGCCAGCGCTCGATGTAGTCGACAATGCCGGTCGCCGCCGAGGCGAGGACACCTGGAACCCGATCATCGTCGCCCGAGGTCCGATCCGGGGACGATCCAAGCCAAGTGGCAGAGCGTTCCAACATGCTCCAGCGCCTCCCGGGCGATACGCTTTGACCCCCCGGGGGGCTATGCTTGCATGACGGGCGGCTCCAGATCAAGCAACGCCGTCAAAGCCTTGACGCTCCTGTCAAGAAACCGCCCGACACTGTCAAGCCGGCGTTCGGCAGCGCGCTTAGTTTGCCGGCCGTATCATCGCGCGGCGAGGCTCCCCTTTTGGCCGCGGTGAGAGCACGCTTCATGTCGACGGCCATTGACGAGACCGAACCTGGCCTGACCCTGCACCAGGCGGCGCAGATGGTCGAAAAGGCGCGCTGGGCGGCGGCCTCGTTCGCGACCTATCCGCGCCAGGCCGTCCTCGCCGTCGTCGAAGCGATGGCCAAGGCCGGCGCCGCCGAATCCCGCCGCTATGCGGATTGGGCGGTGAAGGAGAGCGGCTTCGGCAATCCCGACCACAAGGAAGTGAAGAACCGGCTTTGCTCGACCGGTCTCTACGACCACTACAAGGACCACAACTTCACCGACTTTCAGGTCGATCCGGAGGCCAAGACCGTCGCCATCCCGAAGCCGGCCGGGGTCATCTTCGCGCTTACCCCGTCGACCAATCCGGTGTGCTCGGTCTTCTACAAGGCGATCATCGCCTTGTTGACCCGGAACGCCGTCGTGATCAGCCCGCACCCAGCGGCCAAGGTCTGCGGCGCCGACGCCGCGAGGCTCCTCGCCCGCGCCGCCGAGCAGGCGGGCGCGCCGGACGGCATCGTCCAGGTGATTGCCGACCCGACGATGCCGATCATCACCTCGATCATGACCTCCGACCGCATCAACCTCATCCTGGCGACCGGCGGCTCGCCGGTGGTGCGGGCGGCGTACAGTTCCGGCAATCCGGCCATCGGCGTCGGTCCGGGCAACAACCCGGTCTATGTCGACGAATCCGCCGACGTCGCCAGGGCGGCGAAGCAGATCGCCGATTCCAAGGCCTTCGACAATTCGATCCTCTGCACCAACGAGTTGGCGGTGATCGCCCATACCGCCGTCGCGGCGCGGCTCGCCGAGGAAATGCAGCGCCACGGCTGTCATTTGATCTCGGCCGACGACCGTGACCGCCTGGCCGAGCACCTGTTTCCCGGCGGCAAATTCAACGTATCGCTGCTCGGCAAGCCCGCCGGCGTCATTGCCGAGAGCGCCGGCATCCGGGCGCCGCGCGGCACCCGGGTGCTGCTCGCTCCCTTGGAGAGAATCGGCGACGATTATCCGCTCAGCCGCGAGAAACTCTGCCCGGTGCTCGGATTCTACGACGCCCCGAGCCGGGAAGCGGCGCTGACCGCCTGCCGCGCCATGATCCGCAACCGCGGCGCCGGCCATTCGGCGGCGATCCACGCCGAGGACCCGGCGGTGATCCTCCGCTTCGCCGCGGAAATGGATGTGATGCGCGTGGTGATCAATGTCGGCTGCTCGACCGGGGCGGCCGGCTTCGACACCTTCCTCGGGCCGACCATGACCGTCGGGACGGGCTTCCATGGGCGCTCCTCGGTCGGCGAGAACATCGGGCCTCAGCACCTCGTCCAGTGGACGAGGATCGCCTACAACAGCGCCGCCGATATTCCCTTTGGCGATTTCAGCGGGCTCAGCCTGCCGGAACCGGCCACCCGGCCGCGGCTGCCGGAAGGCAAAATCGACTACTCATTCGACTGGGTCGGCGGGCGCCCCTCCGGCGCGGCGAAAGCGGCCGCACCTGACCTCTTCGAGCCGGCCGACGCCGCCGAACTTCGCGCCGAAATCCGCCAGCTCATCCTCGAAGAGCTCCGCGCCATGCAGCCCGCGCGGCACTGAGGCGCACCCATGGCGACCATCCGCTCCTACATCTTCATCGACCAGCTGCAGCCGAAGACCATGTGCTATCTCGGCACCTTCGTCCGCGGCTTCCTGCCGCGCACCAACATGGCGGCGCTGGTGGTCGAGGTGGCGCCGGGGCTGGAGATCGAGAACATCACCGACATCGCGGTGAAGAACGTCGACGTCAAACCGGGGCTCCTGGTCGTCGAGCGCCAGTACGGCTACCTCGAAGTGCACGCCAATTCGACCTCGTCGGTCAAAGCCGCCGGCCAGGCCGTGCTCGACTATCTCGACGCCACCGAGGCCGACGCGATGCGGCCTGAAATCCTCGCCTCGCGCATCGTCAAGCGGGTCGACAACTACCATGCTTTTCTCATCAACCGGAACAAGGCCGGCTCGATGATCCTGCCCGGCGAATCCCTGTTCGTCCTCGAAATGCAGCCGGCTTCCTACGCCATCCTTGCTACCAACGAGGCCGAGAAGGCGGCCGATATCAAGGTCGTCGACTACCGCATGATGGGCGTCACCGGACGGGTCTATCTCTCCGGCGAGGAGAGCAACATCCGCGCCGCCGCCGCCGCCGCCGAACAGACCCTGCAGGCGAGGCAATAACCATGGCGGCAGGCATCGACCGCGAGGAACTCCGGGCTCTGGTGCGCCAGGCGCTGAAGGAGTCGCTGGCGCCCGCCGCCTCGGGCGAGACGGCGGCTCCGGCGAGCGATGGCTTCGCCGGCGAACTCCGCGCCGCTCTCGCCAGGGGACGGCCGGCGAAGCTCGCCGTCGCCACCGGCTCCGGCGCCGACCTCGATCGTTTTGCCCGCTCGATCGCCGAAGCCTGCGGTGACGGCGCGCTGAGAGCCGCGATCATCGCCGGCGACGTTCGCTTCGCGCCGGCCGAGGCCGCGCGGCATAGTCCCTCGCCTGCGGGCAAGGCCACGCCGCCGAAAACCGGCGCATACGAGATGTCGTCGGGCGTTCTGAGCGAGGCCAAGATCGTCGAGATTTCGCGATCCCATCGCAAGATCGTGGTCGGCAGCGACGTCGTCATGACCCCCCTCGCCCGCGACAAGGCGCGCGAGATGAAAGTCGAACTCGTGAGGCAGAAGCCATGAAGACCGGAATGGTGATCGGCAAGGTCTGGGCGACCAAACGGCTCGACGAGTTGCCGGGCGGCGCCCTTCTCGAAATCGCGCTGGAGGAGAATGACGGCCTCGGCGAGCACGTCGTCGCCTACGATCCGCTCGGCGCCGGCGATGGCGAGCGGGTCCTGGTGACGCAAGGGTCGGTGGCGCGCGGCTGGTTCAAGGACGGCAAGGCGGTGGTCGACGCCCTCGTCATCGGGATTCTCGACGAACCGCGCAAGCCGCCGGCGGCCGCTGGATCGAGGGCGAAATAGAGCGTTTTCAGGAAAGAGCGAACAAGCGAGTCAGGCAAGGAGAGCAATCATGTCGAATGCGATCGGGTTTGTTGAAACGAAGGGCTACGTCGCGGCCTTCGCCGCGGCCGACGCCATGGTCAAGGCCGCCAACGTCACCATCATCGGCCGCGAGCAGGTCGGCGCCGGGCTCGTCTCGGTGCTGGTGCAGGGCGATGTCGGCGCGGTCAAGGCAGCGACCGAGGCGGGCGCCGAGGCGGCCGGGCATGTCGGCCAGGTGATCTCGGTCCACGTCATCCCGCGTCCGCACGCCGACGTCATCAAGCAGTTCGGCATCGCCAAGTAGCTTCGCTCGCTTCTGCGGAGCTGAGATGGTGAGCGCAGGGTCTGCACGACGCCCAGCCCTCCCCTTGTGGGAGGGCCGAAATCACGCGACCCCGGACCTGATCCGGGGGAAGCTGATTTCGGGGAGGGGTCTGCCCTATGGGGTTTGCCCGCGAGCAGGTCGCTACCCCTCCCCAAAACCGCCTGACGGCTGTTTTGGCCCTCCCTCAAGGGGAGGGCTGGCACCCTCGACTAGCGTGAATGGGGTCCGTCGACTGAAAGCGCACGCGCCCCGCGCCGAGGCCGGCTGGTGACCGAGCTTCGCGTCTATCTCAAGATCGAGTCGCTCCGGCGGCAGTTCGCCGCCTATATGGGCTCGCCGATGCGCGGCCGCGGCTACGTTCCGCTGGAGGGCATGCACTCCCTCATCGTCGAGATCGCGCCGGCGCTCGCCATCCACCGGGTCATCGACCTCGCCCTGAAATCGGTGCCGAATGCCGAGCCGGGCATGCTCTATGTGGAACGCCAATACGGCATCCTCGAACTGCACTCCCTCGACATGGCGGACCTCGACGAAGCCGGCAAAGCAATCCTCGACGGCATCGGCACCAGCGCCTCCGACCAGCTACGACCGCACGTCCTCTACACCGACATCGTCGAGACGGTAACCGATCAGCACGCGGTGATCCTCAACCGCAACCGCGACGCCTCGATGATCCTGCCCGACGAGAGCCTGCTCCTCGTCGAGATGGTGCCGGCGCTGTTCGCCGCGGTCGCCGCCAACGAAGCCGAACGCGTCGCGCCCGGCCTGACGCTGGTCGATTGCCAGATGATCGGCGCCTCGGGCCGCATCTTCCTCTCCGGCGCCACCGCCGACGCCGAGCGCGCCCGCGACCACATCCTCGCCACGCTGGAGGCGGTCGAGGGGCGTGCCAAATAGCTCAGCCGAATTTGCGAAGATAATCCTCGCAGAGCGGCACGGTCGTCCGCGTATAGGAGACGCCCATCGACTGGGCGAGGTCGGTCTCGGCGTGGGAGCCGATCCAGGCGACGAGAAGCATCCGTCGCAGCATGACGAAGGTGGGGATCTCGGCCTCATCCTCCGCCGGCAGATCGAGGACGCGGCGATAGCCCTCCACCCAGGCCGCCATCAGTTCCGGCACATGCGGCTCGTGCTCGAAGAAAGAGACGGCGGTGGCCGCGTCGTAGAGGTGCCAAGAGAAGCCGGAATCGTCGAAATCGAGCACCTTCACCACGTCGCCGTCGACCAGAAGGTTGGCGAGCCGCATGTCGCAATGGATCAGGCCGAAGCGCTCCGGCGCCTTGCCGAAGCGGTCGAGCCGCCGGCCGATCAGGGCGACCGTCTCGCCGAACAACGCCTCCTTGTCGGGGTCGAGCCCCATGCCGTCGCGCCACGAGCCCCAATGCGGCGTGGCGCCGAGGCTGGTGTGGAAATCCCAGGTCAGCCGCTCGAAGTCCGCCGGCCGCGTCCACCCCTCCGAGTGGCGGTGCATCCGCGCCGTCACCTCGCCGAGGATGCGAAACTTGTCGGTGAGGTGCTCCTTCTCCGACGGCTCCGCGCCGCTCTCCCAGTCGAACAGCACGACGTGGCGGGGCCGCGCCATCTCGGGATGGCCGACCGCCTGGATCAGGCTGCCGTCGCTGCCCGGCACCGGCACCGGCGTGATGACGACGCCGTCCTGGCGGAGCGCCTGCAGCCAGGCGAGTTCCGAGGCGATGGCGGTCCGCGAGTGGTAACCCTCGCGATGGACCCGCATGGCGAAGCGGCGCCCGCTAGCGGCGTCGACTCGATAGGTGGCGTTCTCGGAGAGGTTGATCAGGGCGGGCGGCGCCCCGACCTCGATGCCGTAGCGGTCGAGCGCGGCCGCCGCCAGTTCACCGAGGCACTTCAACTGCTCGTCATGGGGCAGATCGTCGAAGACGGCCATGGAAAGGTCCGCCGGGCTCCTAAGCCGCCTCGCGGCGGCTGGCGGTCGGCTGGCGCATCGGCCCGCGGAGCGCGGCACGCGCCTGGCCGACGGCGGTGTCGAGTCGGTTCAGGACCTCGTCGCAAAGCCTCTGGTCGAGGAGCAGTCCCGGCTTGAACTGGAGGGCGCGCGGATCGAGGGCGGAATAGATCGCCCAGACGCCGTTGGCGTAGCAGGTGCGCATGACCTCGACGGCGCCCTGCGGGTGGTCGAATTCGAGGCCGAGGATCAGCCCGCGCTGGCGGATGCCGACGAAGAAATCCGGGTGGTGCGCCTGGATCTGGTTGAGGCCCTGGCGGAGATAGTGGGCGACGTAGTGGCACTGCGAACGGGTCTCGGGCCGGGTGACAATCTCCATCACCTTGTGGGCGGCGATGCAGCCGAGCTCGGCGCCGCCGAAGCTCGACATGTGGCCCCAGCCGTCCTCCTTCAGCCAGGCCGCCGACTTCTCGTTGGCGACGACGACGGCGATCGGATAGATGCCGCCCGAAATGCCCTTGCCGGTGACCAGCATGTCGGGAACGACGCCGTAGGTGTCGACGCACCACATCTCGCCGGAGCGCATCAGGCCGGTCTGCACCTCGTCGGCGATGTAGAGGGTGCCGACCTTCTCGCACATCTCCTTGATCGCCTTGAGGTAGCCCGGCATCGGCATCGGGAAGCCGTAGGTCGCCGGGATCGACTCGATGATGACGCAGGCCGCGTCGCCCTGCATGATCGCCGCCTCCATGGCGTCGAGATCGTTGAAGGGGACCTTGGTGACCTCGTCCTCGCTCGCTTCGGAAAGGAAGAGCTTGGAGAAGCGGTCGTCGCCGACCTTGACGGCAAGGCCGGTATGGCCGTGGTAGCAGCGCTGCAGGCAGATGAGGCGACGGCGCTGCGTCGCGTGACGGGCGCTCTTCAGGGCGATGTCGATCGCTTCGCCGCCGCCCGAGGCGTACATCGAATATTGCAGCCCCTCCGGCGTGTGCTTCGCCAGCATCTCGGCGAGCTTGGTGCGCATCAGCGCCGGAAAATGGTGGTTGCCGATGTCGAAGTGCTCCATGCCCTCCTTGACCGCGGCGATGACCTCCGGGTTGCGATGGCCGAGGCTATAAGTGCCGCCGTTGAGGTGGAGGTCGATCAGACGTCGGCCGTCCATGTCGTAGAGGTAGTAGGCCTCGCGGCGGTCGATGACGAGATCGACGCCGACCCGCTGCCATTCCAGCGTCTTGCCGGGATTCCAGTACTGGATGGTCTTGGCGATGAAGTCGTCCTTGGCCTTGCTCACGACGCCACCTCCTTGGGGGCCGGCCCCGGCCGACCGGTTGTCTGCCTGATGATGGGGAAGACTAGGCCCCCTCCCCCTCAGCCGACTTGACACAAGCTTCGAGGGAATTGACACCTCGTGCCAGGCTCGGGAGACGAGGAAAAGCGAGGGCGGGCAATGATTCTGGAGGGACGCGTAGCGATCGTCACCGGCGCTGGCTCGGGCATCGGCCGGGCCGGCGCCTTGATCATGGCGCGGGAGGGCGCCGCGGTGGTCGTCGCCGACCGTGACGGCGCCGCCGGCGAGGCGACGGCGCGAGCGATCACGCAAGCCGACGGGCGAGCCCTGGCGATCGAGACCGACGTCGGCGACGACTTGGCGCAGGAGCATCTGGTCGAAGCGGCGCTCGGCGCCTTCGCACGGATCGACATCCTCCACAGCCACGCCGGCATCCAGGTCGAGGGCGCGCTGGAACAGGTCGACCCGGACGGAATGGACGCATCCTGGCGGATCAACGTGCGCGCCCATTTCCGCCTCGCCCGCCTGGTGATGCCGCATATGCGGGCGCTCGGCAAAGGCGCGATCATCGTCACCTCGTCGAACTCCGGCGTCTTCTACGACCACGAGATGATCGCCTACGCCACCTCCAAGCACGCGGCGGTGGCGATGGTGAAGCAGATCGCCATCGACTACGGCAAATACGGCGTCCGGGTGAACGCCCTTTGCCCCGGCTGGGTCGATACGCCGTTCAACGACGCCTTTACCCGCCAGATGGGCGGCCGCGAGGCGCTCCTCGCCTACGTCAGGGACAAGATCCCGATGGGCCGGTTTGCCGCGGTTGACGAGATCGCCGAAGCGATCCTCTTCCTCGCCTCGGACCGGTCATCGTTCATGACCGGCCACGCGCTGGTGATCGACGGCGGCGAGTGCATCGCCTGAGCTTCATATCCGGCGCCAACGGCGTGGCTACGCCATCGGCCGAAGCCGCATAACTTCCCATCACGAAGAAACATGTTAGCACTTCTGGTATTATCGTCGCTGCAAGCGGTTGCAACCGCCATGGGGCGAACGCCAACCCGGCCTCGACCGAATGCCGGCTGAAGGTCTTTGTAAACGTTTTCATCATCGACAAGTTGAAATGATTGAGTAAAGAGGTTGCTGACCGCCGTGTGCCTATCATTTGCGGACTTCGGCACGCACGGCGGTGGAGAAAGCGCGTTCAATGGCGGGAACCAGCAGACGAAGCAGGGTGAAGGCGGTGTCGGACGCCGCGGCTGCACCGGCCTCGACCATGGGCGCCGACCGCCGCGTGACGGCGCGAGAGGTTGCCGAACTGGCCGGCGTTTCGATCTCCGCCGTGTCGCGGACTTTCACCAAGGGCGCCAGCGTCTCGGCGGAGAAGCGCGAGAGGGTTCTCGCCGCCACCCGTTCGCTCGGCTATCAGCCGAACCTCCTCGCCCGCAGCCTGATGACGCGGCGCACCGAACTGATCGGTCTGGTCTGCAACAACTTTGACAATCCCGCCTTCATGGAGATCTTCGACCTGTTCACCCGGCGCTTGCAGCAGCGCGGCCTGCGACCGCTGCTTGCCAACCTGTCCGGTGGCGCCCGGCCGCACGCCGCGCTGGAAATGCTCCTCCAATACAATGTCGACGGGGTGATCGTCGCCTCCTCGACGCTCCCTCACCCGTTCGCCGAAGCCTGCGCCGAAGCGCGCCTGCCGGTGGTCCAGGCGTTCGGCCGCCCCGGCGGCAAGGTCGCCGTGAACATCGTCGGCGCGGACAATATCCAGGGCGGCCGTCTTGCCGGCGATATCCTCTGCCAGCGCGGCTACCGCAATATTGCCTTCCTCGGCGGCCCGCAGACGGGGACGTCGACGGCGGACCGTCTCCGCGGTTTCCGCGAGCGGCTGCTGCGGGACGGGCTCCACCCCGTCGCCGAGGTCTATGGCCACTCCTATTCGCACGAGGCGGGGAGCACGCTGATGCACCAGCTGTTGAAGAACGGCGGCATCGACGCGGTCTTTTGCGGAGACGACATCCTCGCCATGGGGGCGCTCGACGCCTGCCGGGAGGCCGGGGTCAGCGTGCCGGCCGAGATCGGCGTCATCGGGTTCAACGACATGGCCATGGCGTCGTGGCCGGCCTACAACCTCACGACGATCCGTCAGCCGATCGGCGAAATCATCGTCAGCGCCGTCGAGATCATGCTGCGCATCGTCGATCGACCGGAGAGCCCCACCGAGGAGCGCCTGTTCTCCTGCGAAAGCGTCGTGCGGGGGACCTTGAAGGAGCGCGCGGTCGGCTGACCGCCCCCTGGCCCCAAAACAATCGCGATCCGGCTCGACGGACGAACCGGATCGCGTTGGGCGGAACGCGTCCGCCGGCGGGATGAGCCGAAGGGTTACAGCCGCAAGCCGAGTTCCCCCGCCCGGGTCAGGACGATCTGGGCGCGGTCGTCGAACATCTTGAGATTATCCTTGGTGACGACCGCGGTTCCGGTGTTCATCACCGGCGGAAAGTTCAGGCGCTCCAGGCGGGCCCAGGCGGCCGCCGCCGAAAGGTAGCCCTGGTTATAGAGCTCCTGCTCGACCGCCAGGTTGATGTAGCCTTTCTCGATGCCTTCGTTGATGTCGGGCCCGGTATCGGTGCCGGCGATCGGAAAGTCGCCCGGCTTGTGGCCGGCTTGCTCGAGCATCTGGTACGCGGCCACCATGCTCGAATAGCCGCTCGGCATGAAGCCGAGGAACTTGTCGCCAAGCCCGTTCATCACGCTCGAGTAGAGCGGGATGGACTGGGCGATGTCGTGCGACTGATCGGCGAATTCCTGCACCGTGAACTTCGTGCCCTGCTTCTGGTTTGTCTCGTCGAGGCCGGCGATACCGCCGAGCTTGCGGTCGTTCAGCACCGGATGCCCCGGCTCGGCATTGCCGAAGACGATGACGCCTTCCTTCTTGCCGTGGTCGACCAGCCACTTGGCCAGCCAGCGTCCGACGATCAGGCCCTGATCGTAGCCGCCGGCGCCGACAAACCCCCAACCGTGGGCCGCGCGGATGTCCTCGATGCAGGAATTGTTGAGGAGCACCAGGATGCCGTCGTTCTCTGCCTCGACCAGCGGCGCCTCGACCGCCGGGTTGGTGATCGTGCTGACCAGCACGTCCGGCTTCGCCTGGATGGCGAGCTTGACCTGGTTGACGTTGTCCTCGGCGCTGTACGACCCGCCGGGAACCCCGACCTTCTGATAGGTCCAGCCGGCCTGCTCGCAGAAATCGTTGAAGCCGACGTCGAGAGCCAGATTCCATTCGCCGATGCTGTGGGTGACCCACATGATCTTGCGCGGCGGGCCGTTGGCTGCTGCGAGCGCGACGCTTCCCGGGCCCGTCGCCACCAAGGAAGCCCCGGCCACGGCGGCGCCGGCCAACAGGCTGCCCCGCAGGAACCGGCGGCGGTCTTCGCTGGCGACCGTCGTCTGGTCGCGTTCTTTCTTGTCTTTCATCATGGCATTTCCTTTCCTTGTGGTTTTGCTGGATGAGCCCGGTTTGTCCGGTGTTCTCAATTGCCGCGACGGAACGGTGCGGTTCGGGTGGTAATTCGCGTGCCTGACCGGCGCAGGACCACGTCGATGATGCCGGCGACGATAATGATGCCGCCGGAGGCGAGCAGGCCCGATGCAGGCGGAAAGCCGAAGAGGACGAGGCCGTTGGTGACCATGCCGAGAATGATGGCGCCGACCACGGTGCCCCAGATGTTGCCGTCGCCGCCGGTCAGCGCGGCACCGCCGATCAGCACCGCTCCGATCACCTGAAGCTCAAAGCCGATGCCGGTGCCGGGGGAGGCGCTCTTCAGCCATGCTCCCTGAAGGACCGCGATCAGGGCGCAGGCGAAGCCGACGAGAACGAAGGTGATCAGCTTGATGCGCCGCGTCGGGATGCCCATCTCGCGGGCCGCCGCTTCGTTGCCGCCGGTGGCGTAGACCCAGTAGCCGAATTTCGTCCCGCTGAGGACGATCGCGCCGAGGATGCAAACGGCGGCGAACCAGATCACCTGTACCGGAACGACCCCGACCGCGCCGCCGCCGATGGCGAAGAAGGACGATTGGAGGTCGCGAGGGTAGGAAATCGGGAAGTTGCCGGACACCGCCAGCGCGGCGCCGCGCAGCAGGCTCAGCATGCCGAGTGTCACGACAAAGGCGCGGACGCCGATGTAGACCGTGACGATGCCGTTCACCAGCCCGACAACCACCCCGTAGCCGAGGATGAGGAGAGCGGCGAGCCACGGGCCGAGCGCCAGGCCGGCGATCAGCCAGCCGAGCAGGATCGTGCCGAAGCCGTAGATTGAGCCGACCGAGAGGTCGAGCTCGCCGGCGATCAGGAGATAGGTCCAGGCGACCGCAACGATGCCTATGAAGGCGGTACCTCGCGCGATGTCGAGGAGGTTGCTGACCGACAGGAAGTTGTTCGCCTTGGCCGAGAAGAAGACGAAGATAATGATCGCCACCACGGTCATCGCGGCCTGGCGGGTGACCAGGTTCTCCCGCGCCCAGATCGCCGGAGTCGTCCTCTCCTCGGCGACGGCGGGGGCCGGCGCGTTGATCGGGACGGGTTGAGCGAGATCCGCTTCCTTCACGATGGCTTCCCGTTTCTCCCGGTGACGCCGCCCATCACAAAGTGCCGCTTGTCAAAAGACTGATGATGTCGTGCTTGCTGGTCTGGTTGGCCGCCACGTCGGCGACCTTGGCGCCATGGCGGAAGACGACGATCCGGTCGGCCAGCTCGAACACGCTTTCGAGGTTGTGGCTGATCAGCAGCAAGGCGTGACCTTCGCCGCGAAGCGTCACCATCAGGTCCTTGACCTTGCCCGCTTCGCGTACGCCAAGGGCCGCGGTCGGCTCGTCGAGCAAGGTGATCTGACCGCCCTGCTGCCAGGCGCGCGCCACGGCGATCGCCTGCCGCTGGCCACCGGAGAGGCTGCCCACCCGGGCGCGCACCGAAGGCAGGCCGACCCGCAGCGCCGAGATCGTCTGCCGGGCTTCGCGACGCATCCGCCGTCGATCGACGAAATAGCGAAAGCGAACCGGTTCGCGGCCAAGAAACATGTTGTGGGCGACATCGCGCTCGTTGACCAGCGCCAGGTCCTGAAACACCGTCGAGATGCCGAGCTGCATCGCCCGTTGCGGCGAATCGATTCGGGTCTGGTGGCCGTTGACCCGGATCTCGCCCTCGTCCGGGTGGTGGACGCCGGAGAGAATCTTGACGAAGGTCGATTTGCCGGCACCGTTGTCGCCGACCAGGGCGACGATTTCCGAGGTGGACAGCGCCAGGTCGACGCCACTCAGCGCCGTGATGCCACCGAAGTGCTTGACGATGCCTGTTGCCTCGAGGACCAGCTCCGGCATGTCTTTGCGTTTCTCCCTTGACCGCTCGTCCCTTCTTGCGGGGCGTAACGGGCCGCCGAATGCCGGCGCTTCTACGGTGGCTCGCCGCCCTCCCCGGTCCCCCGGATCGTTCGGGATCAACCACCGGCAAACTCGCTCTCTCCTCTGGCGCCGGGCGGCCGGCGGCGCTCAGCCCATCTTCCTGACGCGTCCCTCGGCGCTCCGCGCCTCGGCTTCGTCGAAGAGCTGCGGGTACGGATAGTCGAAGCCGAGCAGCTGGCGCATCATCGGGCTCATGGTGCGCTTGAACGACTCGTCGAGGGTGGTCAGCATGTCTTCGACCGGCTTGACGAATTTCGGCAGGTACTCGATCAGCACGCCGGTGCGGTCATGGTCCGACTTGTTCGGCATCGAGCAGTGCCAGGCGGCGCCGAAGAAGATCACCGCATCTCCGGGCTCGCCGACCATCCGCTCGCATCGCTCGTAGAAACGGTCTTCCTCGGCCGGGTAGCGAAGCTCGCGCTGCGAGCCGGGGACGAAGGCGGTGGCGCCGGATTCCTCGGTGAACGGGTCGAGCACGATGGTGACCTGGGCGTTCAGCGGAAACGACGGATTTACGTGGATCGGAAAGCTCTCCGGCTTGTGGAAGTCCCAATAGGGGTAGTCGATGTGCGGCTCCTGGCCGGGCCCTCCCGGCAGGATTCGGTTGGCGGCGATCGATCCCATGATGAATTCGGTGCCGAGAAACTTCTTGAGAATGTCGACGACCGCCGGCTGCTCGGCCATTGCCGAGAACACCGGCCCCTTGGTCAGAAGGTTCCACACCCGCCGTTGCAGGCTCAGGCGGTTGTCGATCTCGGCCTTGCCCTGGAAATGGGTCACGCGCGGCGGCTCGGCGCTTGACCGGTCGACGATGATCTGGCGCGCCTCGTCGACCATCTCCCTCGGAAAAAGGCCGGGGAAGACGACCGCGCCATCGCCGTTCAGAAGCTCTTCAATCACCTCGTCGACATCGTAGTCGTTCTTGTCGAACCGGCGCATGTGACGCTCCCCATCCTTAACCGGACCGCTGCAAAGCTATACGAAATTGCAAACGCTTGCAACACGAGCCGCCATACCGGCGGCGCGGACCGCAGGTGCTACCGCAACAGAGGCGGGACGGCATCGGTCCAGGTTCCTTTGCCGGCGGCGGAACGCGCGGTCGCGTCAACCGTGGCGACGCTGCGCAGACCCTCTTCCGCGGTCGGGAACCAAAGTGCCGACGCTTCGGCGGCGCGGCCTTCCCGTCTCGCTTTCAGAACTTCGGCAAGGTCGGCGTAGATGTTGCCGAAGGCACCGAAGAACCCTTCGGCATGTCCGACGGTCGCCCGCGAGGCGCGGTCCGCTTCCGGCGAAAGACCGGCCACGCCACGCTCGATGATGCGGGTCGGCCCGCCGAGCGGTGTCCAGTAGAGCTGGTTCGGTTGCTCCTGTGCCCAGTAAAGGCCGCCTTTTTCGCCGTAGATCGCGACGGTGAGGCCGTGCATGCGGCCGATGGCGACGGCGCTTGCCCACAGGCGCCCGACGGTTCCTCCCGACATGCGGAAGGCGACCAGCGCGTCGTCTTCGAGCTCGCGCCCCGCGACGGTCGAGGCGAAGTCGGCCGAGACCGTCTCGATCGTCTGACCGGTGACGAAACAGGCCAGATAAAGGGCGTGGATGCCGGCGTCGCCGACCGCCGACGAGACTCCGGCGAGCTTCGGGTCGTAGCGCCAGCGGACGCGGGGATTGTCGGCGTCGGCCGCGTCGGCATGGTGGCCATGGGCGAACTCGGCAACCACGACGCGGATGCGGCCGAGGTCGCCGCGCGCGACCATGGCGCGGGCGTGGCGGACAAGGGCGTAGCCGGAATAGCCGAAGTTCACGGCGCAGATCTTGCCGGTGCGGCGCGCCGTGCGGACGATGTCCTCGGCCTCGTCGACCGTAACCGTCAGCGGCTTCTCGCAGAGAACGTCGAAGCCGCCTTCGAGGAATGCCTTGGCGATGGCGTGATGCGAGCTGTTGGGCGTCGCCACGGTAACGAGATCGACGCGATCGGCGCGCTTCGTCTCGCCTGCCAGCATTTCGCGCCAATCGCCGTAGGCGCGGTCCATGGGAACACCGAGCCGGACGGCGAAGTCGCGGCCGCGGTCGGGATCGACGTCGAGGGCGCCGGCGACGAAGTCGAAGGCGCCGTCGAGCCCGGCGGCTATGCGGTGGGTGCCGCCGATCTGGCTGCCTTCGCCGCCACCGATCAATCCCCAGCGAAGCTTCGTCACGCCCTTTGCCTCACGCCAGTCCCACCGTCTTCAGATAGTCGAGATTGGCCTTGGCGTCATTGAGCGGCGACGTCGATCCATGCGGATCGCAATCCTGCTCGACGGTGGCCCAGCCGGAAAAGCCGTTGTCGACGAGCGCCTGCTTGAAGGCGACAAAATCGACCGCCCCCTGGCCGAGATTGCAGAACAGGCCTTCCGCGCAGGCATCGTAGAAGCCCGTCCGGTTGGCGACGACGTGTCGGCGAACCGACGGATCGACATCCTTGAAATGCAGGTAAGTGACCCGATCGGCATGGCGCCGGTAGAAGGCAACCGGATCGAAACCGGCATAGACCGAGTGACCGGTGTCGAGACAGACGCCGAGCAGCCGAGGGTCGATGGCGTCAAGGGCCTGCTCCAGCTCGTCCTCGAACTCGATCCAGCCGCCGGCGTGAGCGTGAAGCGTCGGATCGAGACCGAACTCGTCACGGGCGATGGTCGCCACGGACCGCAGGCGGCCGAGAAACGCCTTGAGGTCGTCGCCGCTCATCCGCTCGGCTTCGGTCGAGCGCCCGGCGGTCGGCGCGCGCGTCGCGGCGATGGAGTCGATCAGCACGAGCCGCTTGGCGCCGTGGGCGGCTAGCGCGCGGCAGGTGCGGACCGAGGCGTCCATGACCTCGTCCCACTTCGCCGGATCGTGAAACGGGCGGAAGACGACGCCGCCGATCAGCGACAGGCCGCGCTCAGCGAGAGCCGGTCCCAACACGTGGGGGTCTTCCGGCATGAAGCCGACCGGTCCGAGTTCCATGCCCCGATAGCCGGCGGCCGCCGCGTCGTCGAGCACTTTCGTCCAGGGCGGATTGCGCGGATCGTCCGCGAACTCGACGCCCCACGAACAGGGTGCATTGCCGATCGATATTTCCATTCCACTCCCCTCCCGCCGCGCCTTGCGGTCACTTGACCGACTATGCCATCCCGGCAGCCTCTACGCCCCGAGCGCTCACCTCAAGCCCGCAGCCCTACGGGTTCCCAATAAGGAACCCACCGAAACCACCGGCGCCCCGCCGGCCAGCCTGCAAGCGCTTGCAAAAACAGTCTCGCGCGACTAGGATTTGCGGTCAAGGGCCAGCGGGGCGCTGCGCGGCAAATGATCGTCAGACCCCCTCGGTCGGCACACAGACAAAGGCGACGAGACCGGAATGGCCGGACGTCTGGGAATACGTTCATTCATTGGCTTCGCCGGAGCGCCGGCTTGGAACCCTGCCGTCGGGCCGGCCGATCCATGCCGGGCGAACCGGGAGCGAAGGCAGCCAGGTTGGCGCGCGGTATGCGGCGCAGGGTCGGGCTTGTGGCGGGGCATCTGACGTGGCGCTTGCGATCGCCCGCGACCGGAGGCTCGGAGCGATCGTGGTCGGACGCGCCGGTCTCGACCTCTACCCTTCGCCGGACGGCACCCGCATCGAGGCGGCGGCGCGTTTCGTCACGGACCTTGGCGGGTCGGCCTGCAACATTGCGGTGGCACTGGCTCGCCAGGGAACGCGGTCGGCCCTGATCAGCCCGTTGTCGGACGATGCCGTGGGCCGGTTCGTTCGCGCCAGGCTGGCCGCTTATGAGGTGGATACCTCGCGATGCCGGGCCGTCAGCGGCGACTATCGAACGAGCCTGGCGCTGGCGGAGACGCGGGCCAGCGACTGCGAAGTCGTCATCTACCGGAACGGCGCCGCCGACCTGCAGATGGACATGGAGGATGTCGATGCTGCTTTCGTTGCCGAGGCATCGATGCTGATCCTGACGGGGACGGCGCTCGCCGCCGAGCCGTCGCGATCGGCGTCGATGGCGATGCTTGCTGCCGGGCGGAAGGTTGGGACGTTCACCGTCCTCGACGTCGACCACCGTTCCTATTCATGGGGCTCGGAGCAGGAAGCGGCATCGGCATATGCCGCGGCGGCCGAACAGTCCGACGCCGTGGTCGGCAATGAGGATGAATTCGGGCTCATCGCCGGCCGCCGCGACGACGCGCTGCGGGCGGCCGAGGATTGCGTGAAGCGCGGCGGCACGTTCGCGATTTTGAAGAAAGGCGTCAAAGGCTCGGTCACCATCACGCACGATGTCATGTTCGACACCGGGGTCGTGCCGGTGACCATGAAGAAGCCCTTCGGGGCCGGCGACGCGTTCATGGGGGGCATCGGCGCGGCGCTGCTTGCCGGGCTGCCGCTCGAGACCGCGGTCCGCCGTGGCTCGGTCGCCGCGGCGCTCGTGGTGTCGCGCCGGGGCTGCGCCTCGGCCATGCCGACGGCAAGCGAGGTTGATCGGACCCTTTCCCGCCATCAAAGGAAAAGCGATGCACATCCCTCCCTATGACAATCGGAACAAGCCGATCGTCGACGCGAACGACGCCAACGTTCCGCTCACCTATTTCAATATCGTCAAGCTCAGGAAGGGCGAGAGCTTCACCTACGTGGTGCCGGGATACGAAACCTGCATCGCGCCGGCGCACGGCGCGGTCAAGGTTGTCGTCGAGGGACCGGGCGGGATAGCCGAGCGGTTCGATTCGGTCGGCGAGCGCGAGACGATCTGGGAGAACGACCCCTCGGCGGTCTATGTCCCGGTGGCTTGCACGGCGGAGATCACCTGCCGGTCGACAGACGCAGAAATCTTCGTCGCCGGCGCGCGGTTCGACCAGAGCTACCAGCCGTTTGCCGTCCGCCCGGCCGATATCGACAAGGTTCAATACGGCTCGGACGAAACCAAGACCCACCGCAAGATCAAGCATATCCTCGGCCAGAATCCTCCCGGCCGGGTCGGCCGCCTGCTCGTGTCGGAACTGTTCACCGTCGGAGCAGGCGGCTGGTCCGGTTTTCCGCCTCACAAGCACGAGATCGACCGGCTGCCCGACGAAACCCGTCACGACGAGGTCTACAACTTTCGCTTCCGGCCCGAGCACGGCTTCGGCCTTCAATTGCTGGAGCCGGCCGATGGTGGGCCCAGTCAGGCGTTTCAGATTGTCAACGGCTCAACCGTCAAGATCCGCAACGGCTATCATCCGTGCGTCGCGGCGCCGGGCTATGAAATGTACTACTTCACCATCCTGGGTGGCTTGACCCAGCGCCCGCTGATCCAGTTCTTCCAACCTGCCCACGCCTATCAGATCGAAACCATCCCCGGAATCAAGGACATGATCGCCAAGTTCAAGTGAGCGGCGAAATGCTGGTGAACCTCGCCACGATTCTGGCGCCGGCGGTCGAGGGCGGATACGGCGTCGCTTGCTTCAATGTTTTCGGGTGGGAGGACGCGCGCGCCGTGGTCGACGCCGCGGAGAAAGTCGGCGCACCGGTCATCCTGGCGGCTAGTCTCGACTTCACCCGATTCATGCCGGTGAGGCTCATTGCCGGCATGTTCCGCGCTCTCGGCGAAGCGGCGGCGGTGCCGGTCTGCGCCCATCTTGATCACACCTACGAGATCGAGGCGGTGCTCCGCGGTGTCGATGCCGGCTTCACCTCGGTCATGTATGACGGCTCGCAGCTCCGGCTTGAAGACAACATCGCCGGGACCAGGCGGGTGGCGGACTATGCCCATGCGGCCGGCTGTTCGGTCGAGGCCGAGGTCGGTTCGGTGCCGTATTCAGAAGGTCGCGACCACATCAAGACGGAATTGACCGGCATCGCCGACGCCTCGCGTCTCGCCGGCGAGACCGGCCTCGACGCCCTGGCGATTTCGGTCGGCAACATTCACCGTTTGAAGGCTCCCAGCGCCAGGATCGACTTCGCACGGCTTGCGGCCATCGAGGCGGCCGTCTCCGTTCCTCTGGTGATTCACGGAACCTCCGGCATCGTCGCGGAAGATCTCGCTCGGCTGGCCGGCACGCGCGTTGCGAAGTTCAATGTCGGCACCACCCTCCGCCAGGCCTTCGGCAGAGGGTTGCGCCAAACCCTCGAACAGCATCCCGACCGCTTCGACAGACTGGAAATCATGCGCGATGTGATGGGTGTGATGACGACGGAGGCGACCCGCGTGATCAGGCTTCTCGGCTGGCCGGGAAACGCGCGGTCCGCATGACGGAAAGGAATCCGATCCGGAGTATCGGCAGAGGTTTCGGCCCGCTCCGGCGGCGCTTCGGCGGTTTCCGCGCGTGCAAGCCGGCGAGCGCCGGTCGCCGCAGTTGCCGGCAAATGCCGGATAAACTAGCATTCCGGCGACAAACCTGAGATCAGCGGCCCTGACGCCCGCCAACCGTGCGAGGATTGATTTCCTGTGGTGACAAATCCCGATGAACGCAATTGGGCTGGTCCGGGGCTCTTGGACAAGGATGGAAGACCGCAGACCCGGCCGACGCTGAAGACGATCTCGGAGATCACCGGTCTCGGCGTCACCACCGTGTCGCGGGCGCTCAAGGATGGGCCGGAGCTCAGCGCCGAGACCCGCGCGCGGGTTCAGTCGGTCGCTTCCGACCTCGGCTACCGGCCCAATCGGGCGGGGGTACGCCTGCGGACCGGACGAACCTTCGTCATCGGCCTCATCCTCGATCAAGGCGTCACCATCGCCGAATTCGAGCGCCGGATCATTCTCGGTGTCTCCAGCGTTCTTGTCGATACGAACTACCATCTCGTCGTCATGCCGCTCCTCCACGGCGACGACCTGATGGAGCCGGTTCGCTACTTCGTCGAAACCGCGGCGGCCGACGGGTTGATCTTCACCCACACGCAGCCGCGCGACGAGCGTGTCCGTTATCTGTTCGATCGGCAGTTCCCCTTCGTCAGCCATGGCCGGACCGAACTCGGCCTGGAGCACGCCTTCTACGATTTCGACAACGAGCGTTTCGTCGCCGAAGCGGTCGAACGGCTTATCGCCCGCGGACGGCGGCGGCTGGCGCTAGTCGCGCCCCAGGACAACCTTACCTGCGCCCATCATATGTTCGCCGGATTCAACAGAGCGACAGGCCGGGCGGGCGTCGAGGCCGTCGTCGTGGAAGGCGTGCACCTCGACAGCGATCCCATCGCGTTCCGCATGGCGGCGCGAGACATGGCGTCTCAGCCGAACCCGCCGGATGCCTTCATCTGCGCCAACGAGACCCGCAGTATCGCCCTCATGGCGGGGTTGCGTGATGCCGGCTTCGTCGTCGGTACCGATGTCGACGTTATCGCCAAGGATACCTCGGACCTGCTTGACCACGTCACGCCGGCAATCAATTCGTTCTACGAGGACATGATCTTCGCCGGCAAAGAAGTTGCGCGCCTGTTGCTGAGGCGCATCGCCGGCGCGCCGGTGAACGAGCTGCAGTCGATCGCCGCACCGCGCTTCCATCGGCGGACCGAACTCGTCCCCACGAGCCGTTAACGTCCGCTAGAGAGCGACGCCGCTCTCGGGGTCGAAGAGGTGCATGTGGTTCAGGTGGGCATGGAGGTGCATGGTCGAGCCGGCGGGCGGCGCGGAGACGGCGCTGATCCGGCAGATGATCTCGATACCGCCGATATTGGTGAAGATGAGCGTGTCGGAGCCGAGCGGCTCGGCGATCTCGACGACGACATCGAAGGGTACGGCGCCCTCGCCGTCGCGGTTTTCCTCGGTCCAGGTGTTGGTCAAGTCCTCGGGGCGGATGCCGAAGACGACCGGCTTGCCGGCATGCGGTCCGTACTGCTCGACCTTCGACAAGGGAATCTGCAGCCGCGGCCCGCCGTCCGGGACGACAAACAGGCCGCCGTTCTCGGCGACCAGCCTGGCGTTGAGGAAATTCATGGTCGGCGAACCGATAAACCCGGCGACGAAGCGGTTTAACGGCCGCGAATAGAGGTCGTCGGGGGTGCCGACCTGCTCGATCCGGCCGCCATGCAGCGTCACGATGCGGTCGGCGAGCGTCATTGCCTCGGTCTGATCGTGGGTGACGTAGACGCTGGTCGCCTGGAAGGCGATGTGCAGGCGTTTGATCTGCGTGCGCATCTCGACGCGAAGCTTGGCGTCGAGGTTGGAGAGCGGCTCGTCGAACAGGAAAAGCGCCGGCTCGCGGGCGATCGCCCGTCCGATGGCAACGCGCTGGCGCTGACCGCCGGACAGCTGCTTCGGCTTGCGGTCCAAGAGTTCCTCGATCTGCAGGATCTCCGCCGTCTTGTGCACGGCCTTGTCGATATCGGCGCGCGGCGTGTTGCGCATCTTCAGCCCGAAGCCGAGGTTCTGGCGCACCGACATGTGCGGGTAAAGGGCGTAGTCCTGGAACACCATGGCGATGTCGCGATCGCGCGGCGCGTCGTCGTTCACCACCCGGTCGTTGATGGAAATCTCGCCGCCGGTGACCGTCTCGAGGCCGGCGATCATCCGCAGGATGGTGCTCTTGCCACAGCCGGACGGTCCGACGAGGACGACGAACTCGCCGTCGCGGATCTCGAAATCGATGCCGTGGACGACTTCGAGCTCGCCGTACTTCTTGAACAGTTGTCTGACTACGACATGCGCCATCGGTTCCTCTTCGACATCATCCGCAAATGGCGACGAAATGCCACCGTCCGTCAGCCCGCTCTCTCGATCTTCCAGCTATGCAGTTTGAACGGCAGGAAATGTCGCTCCGCCGGGCCCGTCGGCTGCTCCAGAAGATCAACCTCCTGGCCGAGCCTCCAACCTGGCGGCAAGGCAAGCTCGACGGCGCCCCGGGCGCCGGCAGGCTCATAGGTCCTCAGCACCAGCACGTCGCCATCCTCGGCCGGTTTGAAAGCGCTGAGGCCAAGCGTCATGCCGTCGAGGCGCGCCGCCGACCAGACCAATTCGGCGTTCGTCTCGACCGGCCGGCAAAGCAGCGGCTGATTGAGATCCTCGGCCTCGGCCAGAACCCCGCCGGACAGCCAGTCGCCGCTATGGGGGAAGAACGCGTAGGTGAAGCTCTGGCGGCCTTCGTCGGCGAGCGGATCGGGATATGCCGGCGAACGCAAGAGGCTGAGGCCCAGCTCGTTGCCGAACGCATGGTGGCCGTATTTGCCGTCATTGAGCAGCGCCACGCCATAACCGTGCTCGGAGAGATCGGCGAAGCGATGGGCGACGACCTCGAAACGGGCCTGCTCCCATGACGTGTTGCGGTGGGTCGGGCGCCGGATCGCGCCGTGGGCGCACTCGAACGTAGCGTGGTCCGAACGGATGGCGAGCGGGAAGCGTGCCTTCAGCAGGATCCGGCGTTCATGCCAGTCGATGTCGGTCTTGAATTCCAGCCGCGCGGAGTTGGCCCATAGCCGCAGGGTCTGGACGATCTCGCTGTCGCGGAAACGACGGACGATGCGGATGGCAGCGCGGTGCGGTCCGTTCTCGACGACCTCCATGGCTGCCGCCGCCATAAGCTCCTCGCCCTGGCTCGCATAGTTCTCCTCGACGTCCCATGCGTCCCAGTTTCGCGGCTTGTCGACGTAAGCCCAGATCTGGTTGCCGCGGCCGGCGAGAACTTCCCGTTCGGCGCGCTTGTCGTAGACGCTGGCAAGCGTGCCGTCCGCCGCCAGTTCCACCCGCAGATCGGCATTCTCCAGGCGCCGGCTTTCAACCGCGAGACCGCCGGGCGGTGGATCGTCAAGCACCACGACGGCCGAGAGGCCTGGGACCGGGCGTTGACCGGCGACGACCGTGCCGCCCTCGACCGCTTGGCCTCCCGGCAGCGCGTCGCTCGACACCAGTCTGAGCGGCCGCGGAGAAAGGTCGGGATTGACCACCAGCACGCCAGGCTTGTCGCCCCGCCCCACCAGTTGCCCGGCGATCGAGGCGAGGTGCGTCCGCGATTTCTCTTCGCCGGCGGTGATCACCGAGGTCAATTCGGATTCGGTCAGCGCATAGACTTCGCGAATGCTCGATCCCGGCAGGATGTCGTGGAACTCGTTGCGCAGGAGGACCCGCCATTGGCCCTCGAGCGACGCGGCAACCGGCTCGCCGAGCAGCGTCGCCAAGCTCGACAGCGTTTCCGCCGTGATCAGCGCGCGCTCGGCCCGGCGATGGAGAAACTTGGTTCGGCCCTGGGACGTCAGCGTGCCGCGATGCAGTTCGAGGTACATCTCACCGACCCAGACCGGCACCTCCGGACGATCCTCGACCTCCTGACGGACGCCGGCAAACCACTCGGCAACGCTCACCGGGCGAAGCGCCGGTACGACGGGGAAATCGGCGAGCTGCCGCTGGCGGTCGAGCATTTCCTCGGCCGGCCCGCCGCCGCCGTCGCCGTAGCCGAAAGCGAGTAGGCTCTCGGGGTAGAAGTGCTTGCCGCGGAAGTTTCGCCAGGTCTCGACCGCGGCGCGCGGACCGAGCTCGGCGTTATAACCGCCGACCGGATTGTTGAAGGTATGAGCGAGCACGCGGCTGCCGTCGATCCCCTCCCACCAGAAGAGATCGAACGGCATGGCGTTGGTCTCGGACCAGTTGACCTTGATGGTGAAGAAATGGGCGACGCCGGCCTGGGAGAGCAGCTGCGGCAGCGCCGGCGAAAAGCCGAAGCAGTCGGGCAGCCAGCACACCGTGTGGCGCTGGCCGAACGCCTTCTCGAAATAGCGTTGGCCGTAAAGCAGCTGACGGGCCAGCAATTCGCCTGTCGGCATGTTGGTGTCAGGTTCGACCCACATGGCGCCGTTCGGCTCCCACTGGCCGATCGCGACCTTTTCCTTGATGCGCGCGAGCAGCGCCGGGTCGTCTTCCTCAAGGAAGGCATAAAGCTGGGCGGTCGACTGGTTGAAGCGGAAGCCGGGATGGCGGTCCATCAGGGCGACCATGGTGTGGAAGGTCCGCATCGCCTTCCGGCGCGTCTCCTCGAGCGGCCATAGCCAGGCAAGGTCGATGTGGGCATGGCCGGTCAGGGCAAGCGACCCGGCCTGCGGATAGCGGTCGCGCAGGCGGCCCAGCCGGTCCTTCAGGATGCCCGTCGCGATTGTCACGGACGTCCGCGCTGCCTCGTCGAGGCCCGGCGGCTGATCGGCGAGCCCCGCCGGCAGCTGCCACACCTTCTGCATCTCCGCACCAGGGGCGACCCGGGCGACGTAGCTTGCCGTCGCGGTCGGCCAGTCGAGCGCGGCCAGCCCGTCCTCGCCCGCCGAAAGAAGCGGCTGCACCACCTCGTGCTGCCGCAGAACCGCGGCGGCTTCCGCCACCTGGCGGAGGAGCAGAACGAACTCGGCCAGTTCCATTTCGATCCAGGCGATCTGGGCCCGCTTCAGCCGCGCGTCGCGATTGGGAACGCCGAAGGGCAAGCGCGCCACGCAATCCGCCGTAACCGAGAAGCGCCCGGCCTTGAGCGGGAAGCGCTGGTGGTTGGGATCGAGGCCGAACCCCTCGCTATCGCCGCCGGGATAGGCGATCGTCACCAGCCCCTCGCCGCCGAGGTCGATGTCGAGGCGGGCCTGGTCGAGGGGCCAGTCGGCCGGCACGCTTACTTCGCCATGGGCGATCACCGCGACCCCGTCGCGGGTCGGCCAGGGCGAGCCGAGCGAAAGCGGTTTCCCGTTGAACGTCCAGTCGTCGAGAGGAACGGTCGACCGGACCGTCCACAATTCCAGCTCGGTGAGCCGCTTCCGCAGACGGTCGATGCGTTGCTCGTCGGTCAGTGTCATCGTCACGAAACCCTTTAGCCGGCGTAATCGTCTTGGCCGGGACGCTTGAACAGACCACCCGGCTCGATCGTGCCGGGATCGGCGATCCGCCCCTCCTCGACATTGCGGAGCATCGCCGGTCCCCACAGGCCGCGCGGCGGCACCGGTCCCCAAGCCGGCCGGTTCATGCCTTCGTAGCGGTCGAAGACGACCAGCGGCGCGGCGCTTTGGTTGAGGGCGGCGGCGAGATCGGCCTCGGCGAGCGCCGCGGCAAGATGCAGGACGAAGGCGAACCGGTGCACCCCCTGGTCGGTATGATGGTCGCGCCCGGCATAGATCTTCGGATCGCCCCCTCCCCACGCCATCCTGGGGCTTCTCAGTAACGTCGGTTGCCAGGCCGCGCTGTTGACGCTGTGGCTGTAGAAGTCGCTGGTGACGAGACCGACATCGGTGGCGCCGACGCGCAGCCGCGACCAGCCGAGAAACGGCCATTCGGTCGGCGAAGGCTGGCGATCGATATGGGCGCCGGCAATGCCGTCGGTCCAGCGGGACGGCGGCGACGCGAGATCGACCGGCATCTGGAGCAGCGTGTATCGCTCGTCGAAATTGACCTCGAGCCCGACGTGGATCGTCGGCTCGTCGCGATAGAGGTCGACCGTCCAGCGGATGCGTGAATGGCTGAGGCGTCCGTCGAGCCGGGCGCGGATGCGGAGCGGTCCGGTTTCCTCAACCTGCCAGTCGGAGCCTGACAGCGTTGCCTCGATCGGCTCGCCCCACCGGTCGGTGTGGAACGTCCAGGTATCGGTGGTGTCCTTGCGAAGATGCAGGCCGATTCCGCCGGCACCAAGCACCTCCGTGCCGTTGAAGCCGATTTGCCCGACGCCGCCGTCGCGAAGCGCGACCGTGACAATCCCGTTCGACAACGCTCGAGCCGAGGCCGACATCGCGGTGCCGCCGGCTCTGACCGGAGGCGGCGCGTCGTTGCGGACCTGAAACTGGCGGCTCGTCTCGGCGCCGATATCCGCCTCGAACAGGATGCGCGGGATCAATTGGTTCGAGCCCGGCTGGACCTCCTGGAAGGGCACCGGATTGCCATCCTCGTCGCTGATCCAGCGCTCGCCCCAATCGTCGAAATCGAGATAGGGCTCGGCTTCGACGAAGCTGTGTCGCGGCCGGTCGGCGGTGTTGATGACGACAATCTGGTGCTCGTCGACCCTCGGCAGCGTGCGGTACGACCAGCGCCGCGTCGTGTCGAAGCGGACCTCCTCGCCGATGATGCGGGCACGGCCTTGCATGGCGCGCACCGACTCCCAGGCGGCGGGGATCGAGGTGCCGGTCAGGATGTCGTGAAACTCGGTGAAGAGAAGGTCGTCCCAGGCGCCGTCGATGCGCACAAGGCCCGCGTCGCGCTCGGCATCGTCTGCAGCGAGCGCCCGTACCGCGCCCTCGGCCTGCACCAGCAACTGCTCGCCGTGGCGCTGGCCGCTCTTGATGTCGTGCATGACGCTGTAGCAGCCCGGGAAGGTGTGCTGCAGTTCGACCGAGACGCGCGGCAGCAGGTCACGCTTGTCGGCGATCGCCGCCATGAAGGCCTGCGGCGTCGAGAAGACAAGCTCGTGCCCATCAAAGCCGACGCGGTTGGCGATGATCCATTCGATCATCGCCTTCGACGGCCCTCCCCCGTGATTGCCGACGCCGTAGAAGCACATGGTGTGGCCGAGGGCAGGATCGGCGCTCTCGACCGCGATCTTCACCTGACCGGTGAGGTCGGCGAAGCTGGCGACATAGCCGGGATTGATACGGAAGGCGACGACC
The DNA here is from genome assembly GCA_963759235.1 of uncultured Alphaproteobacteria bacterium. Classification (GTDB taxonomy): domain Bacteria; phylum Pseudomonadota; class Alphaproteobacteria; order Rhizobiales; family Kaistiaceae; genus Bauldia. Next base: position 215,367 of record CAVWYO010000008.1, read on the forward strand.
TCGCCGCCGTTGACGCCCTGCCAGATGAAGGTATTGGCGGGGAGCGCCACCTGATGCTGCTCGGGGCGGCGGAAGACGTATCCGGTGTAGCCGTGTTCGACGAGGATGTCCGGCAGACTGGCGGTGTGTCCGAAGCTGTCGACGTTGTAGCCGATCGTCGGTGCCACGCCGAACCGGTCGAGAAAATAGCGCTGGCCATGAAGGATCTGGCGGTGAAGGCCGGCGGCGGTCGGCAGGTTGAGGTCGGGCTGCAGAAACTGGCCGCCGGTGATGTGCCACTGGCCGCGCTCGACCAGCTTGCCGATGCGGGCGAAAAGCTCCGGGCGCAGCCGCTCGGCCTGGCGATAGACCCAGGCTTCCCCGCGGGTGAAGACGAAATCCGGATATTCGTCGCAGCGATCGGCGGCCGACGCCATGGTAGCGAGCGCCTCGTCGGCCCCGGCCTGCCACGGCCACAGCCAAACCGGGTCGATGTGGGCGTTGCCGATCATGTGGATGCGCATGCGGGAATTCCGGACAGAGAGGCTGGTCAGCCCTTCACGGCGCCGGCCATGAGGGCGCCGATGATGAAGCGCTGCAGAACCAGAAAGACGAATACGGCGGGGACGATGGAGATGACGCTCGCCGCAGCCAGGATCTGGGTCGAGGTCTGGTTGTAGGTGCCCTGGAAATTGAAGATGCCGACGGCGATCGGCAGCAGCTTCGGCTTGCTGATCAGGATGAAGGGGATGATGAACTGCGACCAGCCGAGAATGGCGTTGAGCACGAAGGCCGAGGTCAGCCCCGGCAGGCTGAGCGGCAGCACGACGCGCATGAAGGCGCCGAAGCGGGTGCAGCCGTCGATCATCGCCGCGTCCTCGAGGCTTTGGGGAATACCGTCGAGGAAACCCTTCAGCATCCAGGTGAACAGCGGCGCCGAGATCGCGACATAGATCATGATCGCGCCGGCATGGCTGTCGGTCAGGCCGAGGCGATCCATGTAGCGGTAGAGCGGCACCATGATGACCAGCGGCGAGATCATCTGGAAGGCCAGGAGCCCGATCATCGCCAGTTGGCGGTTGCGGAAGCGGAAGCGGGACAGCGCGTAGGCCGCCGGCGTGGCGAACAGCATGGCGCCGAAGGCGCCGCCGACGGCGAGCTTGAGGCCGTTCCACAGATAGGTCGGGAACAGCGGATTGTTCAAAGCCGCCGCGTAGTTCTCGATGGTCGGATGGTCAGGCCATATGCGGATATCGCTGACATAAATCTCGGCGGCGGTGCGGATCGACAGGGAGATGAGCCACAGAAGCGGCCCGGCGAAAAACAGACAGATGACGCCGTAGGCGAAGTAGGTGCCGACATCGGCAAGTCGGGCGCGGCGGACGGCGGTCACTGGTCAGCTCTCTTTGGGCAGCAGCCGGACGTAGAAGAAGGTGAAGGCGATCGAGATCAAGAGGAGCAGCACCGCCAGAACGGCGCCGTTCGACAGGTCGAAATTGCGAAAGACCGTGTTGTAGGCATAAAGCGCCAGAACCTCAGTCGCCCGTCCCGGCCCGCCGCCGGTCAGCGGCAGAATCAGATCGAAGGTGTTGAGGGTGAAGATGCTGATCAGGATGGTGTTGATCAGGAGGATCGGTCTGAGCTGCGGAAGCGTGATGTACCAGAACTGCTTGACGGCGGTCGCGCCGTCGACCGACGCCGCCTCGTAGAGGCTCGACGGAATGACGAGCAGGCCGGCGTAGAGCAGGATCATGCTGAAGGCGGTGCCCCGCCAGACATTGGCGATCACCGCCGACCACACGGCCATATGGGGGTCGGAGAGCCAGGCGACCGGCGCCACGCCGGCACTGCGTAGGACGGCGTTGAGGAAGCCGTAGCTCGCCTCGTTGAACATCAGCTGCCAGACGATGCCGGCCGCGACCCCGGGCACGATCCACGCCGACAGGATGATGATGCGGACCGCCGAGACGCCGGGCAGATGTCGTTTGACGCCGCGGTGGAGTGCCATGGCGACCAGCAGGCCGAGCGTCAGCTGAAGAATGACGCTGGCAACGACGAAGATGAAGGTGACCCACAGGATGCCCGGCAGGTCCGGGTTGCCGGTTACCGCCCGGTAGCTGGCGGCCGTATAGTCGAACTCCGGATTGAGCAGCGTCGCGTTGGTGAAGCTGTAGCGAACGACGTCGATCGCCGGATACACGTAGGAGACGAAAAGGAGGAGCGCGAGCGGCAGCAGCCAGATCAGCGGCCGCTCGCTGAGACGCCGTCGCTCGCGCGCGTGTTGCCCCGCGGCAGACGCCGTCGCCTTGCTGAGAACGCCCTGGCTCATGCGAGTTTCCGGCCGTCGCGGCAGTCAGAGGTGCGGGCGGACCGTTACGGTCCGCCCGCCCATCGCTCAGCTCTTGTTGTAGGCGTCCATTACCCGCTGCCACGCGCCGTCAAGCGCGTCGTCGGGTGTCTTGGTGCCGGACAGAACCTCACCCATCATGATCTGGATCTGGTTCGAGATCTCCGGGTAGATCGGAACGCCCGGACGGGCATGGCCGTTAACCAGGTAGTCCTTGAGTTTCGCGAAATAGGGATCCTGGAACTTCGGCAGCGAAGCGAACAGGCTCTGGCGGGTCGGAAGATCGCCGATCACCTCGTTGGCCGGCCCCATATAGACCTCGCGCATCACGTTGGCGCACATCTCCACCTTTGCCGGGTCCTTGGCGAAAGCGGCGACAGTCCAGCCGCCGGTGCCGGTGGCATGTTCGTCGGGCGTCGGGCCGGGAAGCTCGGAGATTTCCCATTTGGCGAACTCTTCCGGCTTCATCGCCTCCTGCAACTGGAAGTGCTGCCAGTGGCCGCCGAAGAACATGGCGACGGTGCCGGCAATCGCCGCGGCGTTGAAGTCGTTGTAGTCCTTGATCGTCGCCACCCGCTTCGGCGCCGCGCCGCTGTCGACCAGACCCTTGAAATAGTTCAGGGCCTTCAGCATCTTGTCGCGGTTCTCGCCCTCGCCGAAGATCGGCTTGCCGCTGTCGTCGACCAGCTTGCCGCCCTGGGCCCAGAAATTCGCCAGCCAGTCGAAGGTGGTTCCCTCCCAGCGACCGCCGTTGAACAGAACGCCGTCAACGCCCGTCTTCGACGCGGCGAGAGCGGCAGCCTGAAGCTGGTCCCAGGTCTGCGGTGCGTCGGCCACGATATCCTTGTTGCGATAGAGCACGCGGAGATCGGTGCCCCACCACCAGGCATAGATGTGGCCGTCCGGTCCGGTGATACCGTCGCGGATGAACGGGAACAGGTCGGCGACCTCGTCCTTGCTGAAGTACTGGTCGAGCGGCTGCAGCACGCCGTTCTTGACGAACAGGGCCAGCTGGAACGAGTCGACGGTGACGCAGTCGGGGGCGCGACCGGCACGCGCCTGCTCAAGCAGGCGGGCATGCTCGCCGCCGATGTCCTGACTGAAGAACTCGAACTGGATCTGCCAGTCGGGATGCTTCTCGGCGAAGGCCTGCCAGACTTTGGCGAAGGCCGCCTTCTGCTCGGGGCTCGGGCTGTTGGGCGATTGGTTGGGGTTCGCCCGCATGGTGAGGACGTTCGGCGCATCGGCCCGGCCGACGCGATCGGTCGTGACCAGGTCCTCGGCGTTGGCCGCAACGGCCAGCCCCACCAGCATGGTGGTCGCCAGGAATGTCGATAGGATCGGTTTGTACATGGTTTTCTCCCTCTTTGACGTTCTTTGACGTTCTTCTTGACCGTCCGACCGGATCGGGTCGGAGGTCACTTCTTTGCGCCGCGAACGAGCTGCGTTCCCCTCCGAGTGCCGCTCGTGCTTCAACGGGTCGTGATTCAGTATGGCATAATTTCCATCGTCTGCAACGTTACAGGAAACCATACGCACGATCGGCGAAGCGAAAGCCGGCGCCGGCCGGTCGGCCGGCCGATGACGCTATGCGAGGTAGTGCTTCAGCACGGAAGCGCCGAGCGTGTATTTGGGATCGACCATGTTGCCGAGGCGGACTCGGCCGGCCTGGGTCAGGAAGAAATACGCTTCGAGCCGGTCCCAGCCATAATCGTCGACCAGCCATCGCACCAGTTCGCGATAGGCGATGCGGACGGCGTCTTCCATCGGCCGGCCCGATCCGATCGCCATGATGAAGCGGTCGTTCTCCAGCCGCGGCCAGGTGATCGGCCAGTTCTTGATCAGGTCCACCTGGACCGTGGTGGTCGAGGCGATCTCGACGGCGACGCCGCACAGCTCGCCATCGCCCTGGGTGGCGTGGCAGTCGCCGAGATAGAGATAGGCATCGGCGCGATGCACCGGGAAATAGGCCACCGCCCCCGGCCCGACGTCCGGCATGTCCATGTTGCCGCCCCAGTAGTCCGGCTGCAGGGAAGAGACCGCCTCGATTTCCGGGCTGACGCCCAGCGTGCCGATGAACGGCTCATAGGGGAGCGTGATGCGATCGTTGAATCGGATCCCCTCTCGCGTCACGTTCAGCTTCTTGACCCGTTCGGGCAAGGGCTCGTTGAGAAGCGCCGTGTGGGCGGTCCCGACCAGACCGCCGAACTCCGGGATGAGCGCCGTCGTCCCGGCGGGTTGCGCCCCGCGCGGCTCGATCGACAGGATGCGGACGGCGAGCACGTCCCCCTTTTCGGCGCCTTCGACCGCGATCGGCCCGCATTGCGGGTTGAGGAAGGGAAAGTTGAGGATGGCCGACGGACTGTCGTCCTCGGTCCGCAGCTGGCCCTCGAAGGCGTCCAGCGTCTCGGCGACGACCAGGTCGCCCGGGCGGATGCGGAGCACCGGGTCCGCATAGGGTCCGTAGACGTAGTGGTATTTGCCCTGTTCGCCCTCGCCGAGCTGATGGGTCGCCCCCGGCGTCCCCTTCGCCTCGCCGCGCCGTGCCATGTGGGAATCGTCAAACCACGTCATCTCAGCCTCCCGGGGGTCAGGGCGGAAGCCCTGTGCCGCCTCTCCCCAAAACGGGCAACGCAGGTGGCGGACGATCTTGAGGAAATGCCAACCGATCGGCATCGCGCCGCTGCCGGCGATCCTAACCAATCGCGGCCCGGCTCGGAAACACCTCCTTCACGATTCAAACGAGGTGATGGCCGCTCCGGGGCGGAGCGGCGAGAGTGCCACCGGCCTACATGACGAGGAAGTCGTGGTGGTCGAGGTGGGTGCCCTTGTCGACCTTGGCGAACAACGTCATGCCGCCCGCCTTGTCGCCGTTCTTGTCGTAGAAGACCTCCCCCTTGCCTTGCTTGTAGATGATGTGATCGTTGCCGTCCTTGGCCTTGTTGCCGACGACGAAATATTTGCCCTTGAGCGTCCCGCCCCCACCGATCCCCTTGAAGATCGAATGGTCGAGATCGATGACGTCGCCGTTGCTGAAATCGGTGATCGTGTCGACATTGTGCGAGCCGAGCTTGTCGCTGAAGACGAAGCTGTCCTTGCCGCTGCCGCCGGTGAGCTTGTCGTTCTGCTTGCCGCCGTTCAGCACGTCGTTGCCGTCGTCGCCCCTGAGCTTGTCCTTGCCGCCGCCGCCGAGAAGCGTGTCGTCTCCCCCAAGGCCGGACAGATTGTCGTTGCCTCCCTTGCCGTCGATCGTGTCCTCCTCGTCGCTCGGCAGCGGCTGGCCGGCAACGGTCGTCGTGGCATTGACCACGTCCTTGCCGGCCGTGCCGTTGATGGTTCCGCTCACATTGGTCACATCCACGGTAATGGTCTGCTGGTCGGGCGCGCCGCTGACATCGACGGCTTGGACAACGACCTCGTAGTGGTTGTCGCCGCCGGCATCGGTCGGGTGCTCGAAGTCGGGCGCCGTGATGAAGGCGAGCGCGCCGGTGTTTTCGTCGATGGTGAACAGGTCCTTGTCGGCGCCGGCGACGATGCCGAACGTCACGGTCTCGAGGTCCTGATCCGTCGCCGTCACCGTCGTCACGGCGGTGGTGTTCTCGGCAACGTTGACGGCGGCCGTCGTGCCGCCGCCGTTCGAGGTGATCACCGGCGGGTCGTTGGCGTCGGTGACGGCGACCGTGATGGTCTGATCGTCGGTGCCGCCGTTGCCGTCGGAGGCATGGACGACCACCTCGTAGTGGTTGTCACCGCCGACATCGCTCGGGTTCTCGAAGTCCGGAGCCGCGATGAAGGCGAGGACGCCGGTGGCGGCGTCGATTGTGAACTTCGCCTGATCGTCGCCGCCATTCAGCGAGAAGGTCGGCGCGTCGAGGTCCGGATCGTCCACCGTCACCGTCGTCACGATCGTGGTGTTCTCGGCAACGTTGATCGGCGCATCGTCGCCGCCGCCATTCGAGCTGATGACCGGAAGATCGTTGACGCCGGTAACCGTGATCGTGACCGTCGCCGGGTCGGACGGCGCCCCACCGTCGTCGACGGCATGGTAGGTGAAGGTTACGTCTTCATGATCGCCGACCGCGAGGGAGTCGAAAGCGCCGGTCGGGTCGAAACTGTAGGTTCCGTCGCTGGCAAGGAGCAGCGTCCCCTTGGCGACGTCGGTGTCGAGTGCGTAGTGGTCGATGGTGCCGTCGCTGTCGGTCGCCGCCGGTACCGCGGCGTTGAGAGCCGTGTCCTCGTCGGTGGTCTGGCTGTCGTCCTGCGCCACCGGCGGGTCGTTGGCGTCGGTTACGGTGACGGTAATGGTCTGGTCGTCGGTGCCGCCATGGCCGTCGGAAGCCCGGACCATGACTTCGTAGTTGTTGCCGTCGGAACCGGCCGGGGTCTCGAAGTCCGGGGCGGAAATGAAGGCGAGGTCGCCGGTATCCTGGTCGATGGTGAAGAAGCTCTGATCGGCGCCGCCGACCAGCGAGAAGCTCAGCGTATCGAAATCCTGGTCGGTCGCCGTCACCGTGGTCACCGCGGTGGTGTTTTCGGCGACGTTGACGGATGCAGTGTCGATGCCGCCGTCCGAGGTGATGACCGGCGCGTCGTTGGCGTCGGTCACGGTGACGGTGATGGTCTGGTCGTCGGTGCCGCCGTTGCCGTCGGAGGCGCGGACGACGACTTCATAGGTGTTGTCGGCGCCCGAGTCGCCGGGGGTTTCGTAGTCCGGCGCGGCGATGAAGGCGAGGTCGCCGGTGCCCGCGTCGATGGTGAAGAAGGCCTCGTCGGCGCCGCCGTTGAGCGTGAAGGTGGGCGTGTCGAGGTCGGGGTCGGTCGCCGTCACCGTGGTTACCGCGGTGGTATTCTCGGCGACGTTGACGGACGCCGTGTCGCCGCCGCCGTCAGAGGTGATCATGGGCGGGTCGTTGGCGTCGGTTACGGTGACGGTGATGGTCTGGTCGTCGGTGCCGCCGTTGCCGTCGGAGGCGCGGACGATGACTTCATAGGTGTTGTCGGCGCCCGAGTCGCTCGGGTTTTCGAAGTCCGGCGCGGCGAGGAAGGCGAGGTCGCCGGTGTTCGCGTCGATGGTGAACTTGGCCTGATCGGCGCCACCAGTCAGTGAGAATGTCACTGTGTCGAGGTCGGGATCGGGCGCCGTCACCGTCGTCACCGCGGTGGTGTTCTCGGCAACGTTGATCGATGCCGTGTCGCCGCCGCCGTCCGAGGTGATCGCCGGTGCGTCGTTTTGGGCGTTGACCGTGATCGTTTTGACGAAACCGGCGCCGCTCTCGAAATAGGGGAAGGCGCCGCTCAAGTCGGCGACCATCAGTTCGGCAACGCCGTCGCCGTCGAGGTCGGCGGCGGCCGGCTTGCTCTGGTCGCCGACATCGACCCCGTCGAATGGGTTGTCGGCGCCGGTCAGGGCGACGAAGCCGGAACCGGTGTTTTCGTATGTGTAGAGGGTTCCGTCGCTTGACCCGACGACCAGGTCGAGCTTGCCGTCCCCGTTGACGTCGATGAATGACGGGGACGCGGCGGCGCCCACGTTGATGCCGTCGAACGGATTGTGCGCTGCCGGTCAGTTCGACGATAGTTGAAGCTGCGCTCGGCGAGCCATTGATTGTCGAAAGTAGCGAAGGTCGCCGGAGCTGGTGCCGACGACAAGGTCCTGGTCGCCGTCGCCGTCGAGGTCGACGAGCACAGGCGACGATGCGGCTGTCGAACGTCTCCGCCGTCGAAGGGCTCGCCCGGGCCCGAATGCACGACGAAGGACGGCGCCGCCGCGGTGCCGGTGTTCTCCACGTAGACCATCAGGCCATTGTTGGTTCCGTTGCCGGCGCCGACGATGGCGTCGAGGATCGCCGTCGCCGTTGAGATCGGCGAAGGTCACCTCCACCCGCTCGGTGCCGAACACGAGCCCGTCAAACGGATTGTCGGCTGCCGGTCTGCTCGACAAACGCCGGATCTCTCGGCGAGCCCGACATTCTCGAAATAGCGAAGGGTGCCGCCGCCCTCTCCGACGATCGCGTCGAGGTCGCCGTCGCCGTCGAGATCGGCGAATGCGACCGAATGCGAGTCGCTGACCTGACCAAATCCGAGGCCGTCGAACGGCGACTGGCCGACCTGATGGAACTCGATCGGTCCCTGCGGCGGCGCGAGGTTCTCGGCGACCGTCATGGCGCGCCGTCCGCGTCGCCGAGGACGACGTCAACATTGCCGTCGCCATTGATGTCGACCAGCGAGCCGCGCGCGCCCGAGACCGAGTTGAAGTCGACGAGGGGATTGGTGGCGTTGGTCGACTGGACGAAATCCGGATTGTGGGCGTCGCCGACATTTTCCAGATAGGCGACGCCGCCGGTGTCGGTGCCGCCGACGATGCCGTCGAGATCGCCGTCCTTGTCGACGTCGGCGAAGCTGACATAGCTGTGGGTTGCCGGCATCGACGCCGGCGAACGGATTGTCGCCGCCCGTCCGTTCGACAAAGACCGGGCTCGCCGCCGTTCCGGTGTTCTCGAAGTAGTGGACCGAGCCGTCATCGCTACCGACCACCAGATCGTAGTCGCCGTCGTGATCGAGATCGACGAAGGTGGGATTGGCGCCGGATATGCCGGCTGAATTGACCGCGGCGAAGGCGGTCTGGGGGCTGCTCAGATCGAAACTGGCCGCCTGGGCCGTGCCGGTATTTTCGTAGTAGACGAGCGTGCCGCTGTCATTGAGGGCGAGAAGATCGAGGTCGCCGTCGTGGTCGAGATCAGCCAGCGCCGGGGGTGAGGAGCCGGTTGAAGTCGAGGGAATGTTGCATGAACGGATTGTGGAGCTGCGTCGGTGCGCAGCGGAACGACGGATTGTCGGCGGTCCCGATGTTCTCGTAGTAGAAGAAATTCGCGTTGCTGCTGGCGACGATGGCATCGAGATCGCCGTCGCCGTCGATGTCGGCGAAGACCGGCAGCGCGTCAGTGTCGCTACCGCCGAGCGAAAGTCCCGGAAGCCCACCGCCATTGCCGAAGCTCAGCGGCGCCGCCGCGCTGGCGCCTTGGCCGTCGGTCAGGACGATATCGATCTGGCGGTCGGCGACCGGCGCGTCGGAGGAATTGGCATAGGTGAGGTGCTCGATCAGCGCCTCGACCGCTTGCGTCGTTACACCGACGCCAAAATGCACCTCCAGCGGCGTGCCGGCGGCCCCGCCGGTGACGGTTCCGATCGTCTGGCCTTCATAGAGGACATCGCCGGCGGAAACGTTGATCTGGCCGGGCCCGACCCCGTCGCTGAGGATGCCGATATCGTATCCTCGGCAAGGTGGCCGTGGACGAGCAGCATGCCGCCCCCAAGGTTGAAGTCGGGATCGGTGACGGTGACGTCCGGGAAGATCAGCTGCGGCGTTGCATTGACCACGTTCTCGTCGAACGCGACGCCGGAGTGGTCGACTGTGAGCTCGGGCGGCTGGTTGCCGCCGACGAGAAAACTGCTGAGGCTATCGTCGTTGACAGCGGTCGTGAACAGGTAGTGAGCGGAACCGACCGTGATGTTCGTTGCCGCCCAGGGCCCGTCGATCGACACGCTGGCGTCGGCGGGGCTGACGGAATTCGTAACCGGACGCTGCACGATGACCTGCGGCGCGCCGGCCGTGTCGACAAGGTCCAGCGAGCCGTTGTCGGCGACGTGAAACATGCTGACGGCGTCACCGTCAAAGGCCGTGACGAATAGATAGGTCTCGCCGGCAATTACCGTGGTCGACAGGCCGGAGGCGCCTTGCAGGTTCAGGCCTGCGCCATCGGTGATGTTCTCGACGTTGGTCAGGGAGCCGTCGGAACCGACCGCGAAGACGCTGACGCCGCCGTCGGCGGCGCCGGCAGCAAAGAGATAGGTTGTGCCGTCCACCACGGCGGTGGTCACGGCCCTTACCGTCGCGAGCTGATAGTTCGGGTTCTCCGAATCGTCGACGTTGGCGACGTTGGTCAGCTGCCCGGCCGCATCGAGCGAGAAGACGCTGACGCCATTGCCGCCGGTGCCGGCGCCGGTGAAGACGTAGGTCGAATTGCCAATCGTCGCGGTCGCAATGGAGACCATGTCGGTGAGCTCGTACGCGGAATTCTCCAACTGATCGACATTATCGGTATTGGTGAGCGCGCCACCTGAGCCGATGGAGAACACGGAGAGGCCGGCATCGTTGCGGCCAGCCGCCACAAGAAATGCGGTGCCGTCCACGACGGTCGTGGCCAGGGCCGACGCGCCCGCCAATTCGAGCGTCAGGTCGTCGGCTACGTTGGGGCCGTTGGTGAGATGGCCGTCCGAACCGACCGAAAATCCACTGATCCCGCTGTCGTCCTCGCCCGCCACGTACAGGTAGGTCGTTCCGTCGACTTCGGCGGTCGCCAAGGCTCGCGCAGCGCCGATCTGGAGGGTCCCGTCGTCGGTCACGTTGTCAACGTTGGTCAAGGTGCCGTCGGTCGCGATCGAGAACACGCTGACGCCGCTGTCGCTGGCACCGGCGACGAACAGGTAGGGTGTGCCGCCGATTTCCGTCGCCAGCGCCGCGCGGGGTGTCAGGAGGTTCAGCACCTCGTCGTCGGGGACGGTTTCAATAAATGAGAGATTGTGTTCTTCGTCCATGCCTCAGCCTTCCCTGAATCTTCAACGGCTCACGGCTCACGACGGCGACGCGGCTCGGGCCGCGGGCGGCCCAAACGCTGCGGAAGCGTCGAACATGGATCGGTGACGGGTGCTGCCGGACCGACATATTGGAGCCTCTTGTCGGCCCCATGGTCAGCGGAGCCTCTTGCTGCCCGCCTGAATCCGTCGCCGGAAAAATCACGCGAGTTCGCGACGACCGTAATCAGATCGGCGCCAATTCCCCGTTAAGTTGTTCGCTAAAATGCGGACGAACGGGCCCAAGAATGGCCCACGCGGCGGGGTTTTGAGACACGGCGTCCGGCGCACGCGGTGCCCCGTCCGCGTGGCGTTCCTGAGCCGCCTCGACCGCGTCGGCCACGCCGTGGTTGCGGTTCGAGCACGAATTCGAGGAAGATGAACCCAGAGTGAAACCGGGCGGTGGCTCGAGAATGGCGTTCGCGCTTGATACCCATTGGGTGTGGGATTTCTGGATAGCCCGCGACGGCGCCGACTATCACCTGTTCTTCCTGCAGGCGCCGAAGGCGGTCGGCAATCCGGAGCTTCGCCACTGGCACGTGTCGATCGGCCACGCGGTGTCGACCGACCTCCGCCGGTGGAAGGCGCTCGGAACCTGCTTCTGGCCCTCCGACGGGCCCGCCTTCGACGACGGCACCACCTGGACCGGCTCGGTCATCCGCCACGATGGCCTGTGGCACCTCTTCTACACCGCCACCTCGAAGGCCGAGGATTGCAGGAAGCAACGGATCGGCCTCGCGACCTCGACGGACCTGCACGATTGGCACCGCCACGACCGCAGCCCGATCGTCGATCTCGATCCGCGTTTCTACGAGGAGTACGACCCGGCGTTCTGGCACGACCGGGCGCTCCGCGACCCCTGGGTGATGCGGGACCCGCTTGGCTCCGGGTTCCGCATGTGGTTCACGGCTCGCGTTCCCGACGGCCCGCCGGATGGGCGCGGCGTCATCGGAACGGCGCGGTCGGACGACCTCGTTCGCTGGGAAGTGGAGCCGCCGGTGACGCCTTACGGCGATTTCGGCGAGTGCGAGGTGCCGCAGTACTGGGAGCACCGTGGACGGTCGTACCTGCTCTTCTGCACGTCCGTCCGCCGCACGGCATCAGCGCGGGTCGAGCGGCTCGCCGCATCGGCAGGCGAGGCGGAGACCGGCACGCACTATTACATCGCCGACGCTCCGTCCGGGCCATGGCGTCTCGGCGACGGCCCGTTCCTTGCCGGCGGCGCCGCGCGATCGCTTTATGCGGGCCGGATCGTCGACGATCCGATGGGCCGCCCGGTCTTTCTCGGCACGATCGCCTTCCAGCCCGACGGCGGTTATGTCGGTGCCCTGTCGGACCCCATTCCGGTCGAGGCCGGGCCCGGCGGCGAACTGGTCCTCGGGCCCTGACCGGAGGTGAGCGCAGGGGCGGCTTCACCCCGGGAACAGCATGAGGCCGCCGTCGAAGCGGATCACCACCCGTAGGGGTTCAGTCCGACCCGAAGCATGGGCGCTCGAACCCGATCAGCGCAGGCCGCCGTCGACGACGATGCATTGCTTGGTGATCATCCGGCTGTCATCGGCGGCGAGGAACAGCACGGTACTGGCGATATCGTCGGGCAGCAGACGTCGCTTGATCGATTGACGGGCGGCCATCTCGTCGGCCTCCGCTTCGGTGAACCACAGGCGGAGTTGCCGCTCGGTGATGACGCCGCCCGGCGCGATGGCGTTCACCCGGATGTTGTCGGCTCCGAGCTCCCGCGCGAGGCTGGCGGTAAGCCCGATTACGCCTGCCTTGGCCGTGGAATAGGCGACCAAGGTGGCCGCGCCGGACATCCAGGCGACCGACGAGAAATTGATGATCGACCCACCGCCGCGCTGCGCGCATCTGGGGCCGGACCGCCTGGGCGGCGAAGAACTGATGGCGGAGATTCACCGCCATCGCCTCGTCCCAGTAATCGGTGGTGACGGAATCGATCTCATGGCGATCGTCGCGCGCCGCATTGTTGACGAGGACGCCGATCAGGCCGAGATCCGTCTTCACGCGGTCGATCGCCTGACGCAGGGCGTCGATGTCGGCCAGATCGCACGGGATGAACACTGGTCTGTGACGGGCCGTCGCCAGACCGCCTACCAGCGCCTCCGACGCGCCCTTCTGGATGTCGACGAAGGCCACCCGGGCTCCTTGTCCGGCAAAGGCTTCGACCATCGCCGCGCCGATGCCCGACCCGCCACCGGTGATGAAGACCACGCAGCCATCGAGGCTGGGATAGTGTGCGAATGACAAGGGATTGCGCCTGCTTCGGATGCGTCTTTCGGTGTCCGGAGTGAGGTAGCGCGGCCCGCCCTCAGAACAGCGGCACGCCGGGGGTTTTCATCCGCGCCCGGTAGAGCGAGGTCGATGCGGTAAGAAAGATGCTCATCAAGTCGTCGTCGCCCCAGGTGAAATTGGCAACCGTCTCCGGCACCCAGATCACCCCCAGCGGGCGGGCGTCCGGCGCGAATACGTGCAGCCCGCCCGGGCCGCAGCAATAAAGGTTGCCGTCCCGGTCGATCTTCATGCCGTCCGGCGCGCCCTCGCCGCTCCCCTTGACTTCAGCCCACACCGCGCCGCCCGATATCAGGCCGTCGGCGCCGACATCGAACACGCGGATGTGACCGCGGTCGGTGTCGTTGACAAACAGCCGGCCCTCGTCGCGCGAGAAGCACAAGCCGTTCGGCTGCATGAAATCGTCGGCGAGCAGCGTCAGGTCCGAACCGTCCTCCTCGACCCGGTAGACACCACGGAAATCCAGTTCCATCGCCCGCTCGACGCCGTAGTAGTGCATGCGCCCGTAGGTCGGGTCGGTGAAATAGATCCGTCCGTCGCGCTTGACGACGATGTCGTTGGGGCTGTTCAGCTGCTTGCCACGGTAGTGGGTGGCGAGAACGGTGATCGAGCCGTCCGCCTCGGTTCGGGTCACCCGGCTCGTCGCATGCTCGCAGGTCACCAGCCGGCCGCGGCGGTCGTATGTGTTGCCGTTCGCCATGTTGGACGGCTTGCGGAAGGTGGTGATGCCGTCCGCCGCCGTCCACCGCCGCATGTGATCTCCCGGCATGTCGCTGAAGATCAGATGCTTCTCGTGCGGGTGCCACACCGCCCCCTCGGTGAAGTCGAAGCCGGTCGCCAGCCGCTCGACCGCGACATCCTCTCCGACGACATCGCGGAAGAGGTCGTCGCGGATCTCGACGCTCATTTCGCTTTCCGGCGCGTCTCGACATCGGTCAGGCCGACATACCAGTCGCGCGCCGCCACCTCCTCGAAAACCACCCAGACGTCGTCGTTGGTAAGCCCGGTGGATTGGGTGATCGCCCTGACGACGCCCTCGGCGATGGCGCCTTTCTTTCTCTCCGGATCGTCGGCGATGACTTCCCTGACGAGGCGAATATTGACGAACGGCATTGCGCTCTCCCTTTGGTTTGGCTGCGTCGCGAGTGTACCCAGCTTGATATCAACGGGCCATCCACACCGCCATCAAAAGCCCGGACGCACGCGGGTTTGTTGGTTGCGCCGATCACGGGCCAAACCAGGTCGATCGCCAAGACAGCGAACCTCGATCGCCGCTGCCAACCCGGTTCTCAGGGCTTCACCTTGCCGCAGTCGGCACCCAGCCACTTGCTCTGCAGCGTCCGGCTTACCTGGATGGTGTTGCCGCCGTCGCTTACCGTCATATCGACCGTGCCGGTAACAGCTTCAGAGCTGGCCGCCTCGAAGTGGATCGTGCCGGAGACCTTCTGCGGGCCGGTGCATTCCATTTGCACCTCGAGGACCGTGGACGTGCTCGAAACGACGGTCTGCTTGCACGAGTTTTTTGCCATGTTCGGGTCCGGCTCGAACCCGCGCTGCAGGCTCTTCTCCGTGAGGCATTGCTTGAAGACCACCGGCTTGTTTGCCGCGGCCATGGCCGCCGTCATGGCTGCCACGACCTGGGCCCGTTGCGCCGGCGCCAGTTTGGCAAGCTGTTCGGCCGGGATCGGCGGCGTGCCGCTGACTTCACCGGTCGAGGTCACTTCCCAAAGTCCAGGCTTCACATCGAGCGAGACCGGCGCGGCGCCGCTCGCCACCGCCCAGCAGAAACTCACGGAAAGAACAAAGGACAGAATGCGCAGAGTTGACATTAACGCCTCCATTTGACCGATGTCAGCCCCCGCAGCCGGTCAAGCGAGACGGAGCATGACGGCGTTTCGCCCCGCTGCCAAGTCTTTGCGTTCCGGGGCACCGTCATGGCGCCTTCGCCGCGGTCCCGTGCGGCCGATGCCACCTTTCGGTCAAGGTTGGCCGACAGTTTGCCGCCTCGACGAATGCGTCGGCCTGCGGCGCCGCTTTTCGCCCGGTCCGCGGACCTGGCCTTGATTTTGAAACCTTTTGGGTCGAAGCCGGTTTTCGACTCGACCAACTCACGGAGCACTCTCTCTCATGTCGACCTTTGTCGGAACCAATGGCCCGGATTACTGGACGGGCAGCCAGCAGACCCAATACGGCCTCGACGGCGCCGACTATCTTGCCCCCAACAATAACGACAAGGCGTACTACCTGTACGGCGGCAACGGGGCCGACACCCTCCTCGGCTACAGCTACAACGACGACATCTATGGCGGACGCGGCGGTGATGCCCTCTATGGCTTCAACGGCGACGACACCATCTACGGCGGCAACGGTGGCGATTTCATCTATGGCGGCAAGGGCAACGACCTGCTGTCGGGCGGACCCGGACGCGACATTTTCATCTTCGACACCACGCTGAACAGCAACACCAATCTCGACACGATCACCGACTTCGATCCCGACACCAGCAACGGCGACATCATCGACCTCGACCATACGATCTTCACCAAGGCGGGGCCGGTCGGCGAGACGCTGAAGTCCAAGAAATTCGTGGTCGGCAACAGCGCCAAGGATTCGAGCGACCGGATCATCTACAATCCGAACAACGGCATCATCAAATACGATCCGGACGGCAACGGGCCGCAAAGCCCGACGAAGTTCGCCCATCTCGATGCCAGCCTCGACATGACCCACCAGGACTTCTTCGTCATTTGAGGTGAAGAGGAATCGCACCGTCATGCGGGGCGCCGCCTGGCGCCCCGCCCGTTTGCCTCGGGCGATCCCCTGATCGCTCGCCGCTCGCTCAGGCCGCCTTCTCGCTCGGCAGTCCGGCGAGCGCCATCGCCAGATCCGCCTCGTCATAATCGAGGTCCAGCAGGTTGCCGGCGAAGTAGTCCATATAGGCCTGCATGTCGAAGTGGCCGTGGCCGCAAAGGTTGAAGAGGATGGTCTCCGACTTGCCCTCCTCGCGGCAGCGGATCGCCTCGTCGATCGCCCCCTTGACCGCGTGGTTCGCCTCGGGGGCCGGCAGGATGCCCTCCGTGCGGGCAAACTGGACGCCGGCTTCGAACACCTGCGACTGGCGATAGGCCTTCGCCTCGATCAGGCCGAGCTCCTTGATGTGGCTCACCATCGGCGCCATGCCGTGGTAGCGCAGGCCGCCGGCGTGGAAGCCGGGCGGGATGAAGGTCGAGCCGAGGGTGTGCATCTTGACCAAGGGCGTCAGGTGGCCGGTGTCGCCGAAATCGTAGGCGTATTGGCCTCGCGTCAGGCTGGGGCACGCCGCCGGCTCGATGGCGACGATGCGCACCTTCTCGCCGCCGCGGAGCTGGGCGCCGAGGAACGGGAAGACGATGCCGGCGAAATTCGAGCCGCCGCCGGTGCAGCCGACGATGACGTCCGGGTAGTCGCCGGCCATCTCCATCTGCGCCATGGCTTCCTGGCCGACCACGGTCTGGTGGAGAAGAACGTGGTTCAGCACCGAGCCGAGCGCGTATTTGGTGTCGTCATGGGTGGCGGCCACCTCGACCGCCTCTGAGATGGCGACGCCGAGCGAACCCATGTGGTCCGCCTTCTCGGCAAGGATGGCGCGGCCGGTATTGGTCTCGCCCGAGGGCGAGGGAATGCACCTTGCGCCATAGGTCTCCATCAGCGCCCGGCGGTAGGGCTTCTGGTCGTAGGAGACGCGGACCATGAAGACCTGGATGTCGATGCCGAACAGCGCGCCGGCGAAAGCGAGCGCCGAGCCCCATTGCCCGGCGCCGGTCTCGGTGGCGATCTTGGTGACCCCGGCCTCCTTGTTGTAGAAGGCCTGCGCCACCGCGGTGTTCGGCTTGTGGCTGCCGGCCGGCGAGACGCCCTCATATTTGTAGTAGATCTTGGCCGGCGTATTCAGCGCCTTCTCCAGCCGCCGCGCCCGGAACAAGGGCGACGGGCGCCATTGGCGATAGACCTCGCGGACCGGCTCCGGAATCTCGATCTCGCGCTCGGCCGAGACTTCCTGGCCGATCAGCGCCATCGGGAAAAGCGGGGCGAGGTCGTCGGGTCCGACCGGCTGCTTGGTGCCGGGGTGGAGCGGCGGGGGCGGCGGCGACGGCAGGTCGGCGTTGAGATTGTACCAGACCTTCGGGATCCGGGTCTCGTCGAGCAGATATTTCACGGTGTCGGTCATGTCGTCCTCCCCGGCGCTGCTTGGCGGCGCCTCTTGGTGCCGCCCGACTGTAGCGCCCGCCAAAGCGCCGTGTCGAGGCGGCGCGCAGAAAGCGCGAAGCCGACCGGCAGAAACGGCGGGTCGCTGTCAGCGCGCCGAATTGCCGGCGCCGCTTCGTCAGGTTCTCAGCTTGCTCGTGGCGGCGGCCTCTTGGGGGGTGCATGCATCCAGATAACTGCTAAGGTCGGGGCGTTGGAGAAGCCGGCATCGTCCCGTTCCATCCGCTCCGCGGATCGCTGGTCGGACAATTCTGACATCCCACAATCCTTGGAAAGGAAGCGCAATGACCACGGTGTTCTTGGACAACCTCAGCGACGACTATGACACAACCCCTGACGTAGACGTCGTCTATGGGCTGGACGGCAACGACCGCATCGATACCCACGAAGAGTTCACGCCCTACACGCTCTACGGCGGTGATGGCAACGATACCATGCGTGGCTACGACGCGGCCGACTTCCTGTTCGGCGGAAGAGGCAACGACGTTCTGGCGGGCTATGACGGCAACAATTTCCTGGAGGGTGGTCCGGGCCACGACCAGTTCTGGTTTGCCTTCGACACAACGGCGGGCAAGGACACGATCGCCGATTTCCGCGTCGGCGAGGATGTCTTTGGCTTCGACACTAATTCCTTTTCCGGGCTTGGCCCGGACGGAACCCTGGCGGCGAAGAAGTTCTACATCGGCCATCACGCCCACGACGGCAACGACCGGGTCATCTACAACGACGACAAGGGCAAGCTGATCTACGACCACAACGGCAACCATTCGGGCGGTGAGACCGTCGTCGCCAAGCTCGCCCCGCACCTTCACCTGACCCACAACGACATCCTCGTCGGCAACTTCTACGACCTATACTTCGCCTGACGCCGGCGCTGACGCGTCGCGGGCGGCAGCGGCGATCGACGCGGCGTCGCACGTCTCGCCCTTCCTCTCGCCCAGGTCGACCTTGCCATTGCCGCCGGTCGCGAGGGGCTGCGGAACGACCCGGTGTGGCATAGCGCCCTCAAGGCGATGGCAGGCGTCAACGTCACCGGCGACACCGTGATGCTGCCAACGACGGTGCTCCGTCCCGAAGCGCCAAACGTCGTGTCGACGAACTAGGCCCTCACGGGGATTGCATCTTGGGAACGTGAAATGGTGACACTTACGTCCCTCCTGGGGGGCACACCGAATTTCCTGCTGTAGTCGCGGCTGAAATGGGTCGGGCTTTCGTAGCCCACGGCGTAGGCGGCCTCGGAAACCGTACGGGTTCCGTTCCCCAACAATGCTCGCGCCTCGATCAGACGAAGGTCCTTTTGATATTGCAGCGGCGTTGTGCCGGTGACCGACTTGAAGTGCTGGTGAAAGGACGACGCGCTCATGCCTGCGGTTTTCGCCAGGTCCGATACGCTGAGCGGAGACCGAAACTCGCTTCTCACCTTTCGGATGGCCTTTGCGACCCGGCTGGCGTGGCTGTCTGCGACGAGAAGATTTCGCAGCATCCTTCCAATCGGAGAGAGCAATAGACGGTAGTGAATTTCGCGCCGGACTGAGGGGCCGAGGACCTTTGCGTCCAGAGGGTTGTCCATCAACTCGAAGTACCTGACCAGCGGCGCAAGCCAGGCCGCCTCGGCCGGCCCGGCAGAGAGGGACCGGGCATATGCGTCCGGGATTTTGGCGGCGTCGAGCATCGGCCCATCGGCAACCTGTTCGTAGAGGCTTCGAACCAGTCCCAGATCGAGCGGCAGGATCACCGCGAGATAGGGTTCCTCAACACTCGCCCTGGTGATCCGGGAAACGACGGGCAGGTCGTGGCTGACGAGCAAGGCATCGCCCGGCTTGAGTTCCACGAATTGATCGCCGACGGACGTCACTTTACTGCCTTGAAGGATTAGGCACACGACAGGTTCGTATATGACAGCCTCGATGTCGCTTTCCGCTTCCCTGCGGAGAATGGACAGGCAAGGCAAGTCCATAAGTTCTTCAGAGTTGTCAATGGTGTACCGATTGCACAGATCGATGAGGCGTGAAAGGTCCATGCGTTGCTCCTGCATCCGATCCCTATCGAAGTTTGCGTGCCGGCGCAGCAAATAATTCATGGGTTTGGAGGAACTGACAGGTCTTACGGAGGAACTGGCAGGCGCGCGGTGGCATTCCCGGCTATCTGCTTTCACCACGATCATCGTCGGAAACAGAGAGCGTCCAATGTCGTCAATTCAGACCCAGTTCCTCGACCTCAAGGCTCATCACTCCAGATATGAAGCGATCGACCCGAAGGCGACGCTGAAGGGCAGCGCGCTGGACAAGGTCATCTTCATCACCGGCGCATCGCGGGGGATCGGCCGGGCCACTGCCGTCGCTTTCGCCGAGGCCGGCGCCAGGGCGGTCTATCTCACTGCAAGGTCAAAGAACGCTCTCGAGGAGACACGAGGCCTGGTCAAGCAGGCGAACCCGGAAACGCACTGCGCCTATTCGGTTTGCGATGTCACCAGCGCGGAGCAGGTCGAGGCCGCTGTCGCGGATTGCGTGGCGAAGTTTGGCGGCATCGACGCGGCGGACGCGAACGCGGGCTACCTCGACAAGTGGACGAAGATCGGCGAGTCCGACCCCGTGAGCTGGTGGCGAAGCTTTGAAGTGAATGTGCAGGGCGCCTATCACGTGATCCGCTTCACGCTTCCCTACCTCATCGACTCGGCGAAACGGCGTGCCGCCGAAGGGTCGAGCGGCGGTCATCTCATCCTGCTCTCGTCGGTCGGCGCTCAACTCTTGATGCCGACCGCATCCGACTACCAGACCTCGAAGCATGCCATCAATCGTCTCTGCGAATTCGTTCAGGTCGACCACGACGAAGACAGCATCAAGTGCTTCGCCATGCATCCCGGAGGCGTTTCGACCGAACTCGGGCGGAATATGCCGGCAGCAACGCATGCCTATCTCGTCGACGAGCCGGAACTGGCCGCCGGTTTCGCCGTCTGGCTTTGCTCCGGCAAGGCGGACTGGGCCAAGGGCCGGTATTTGAGCGCCAATTGGGATGTCGGGGCACTCGCCGCGCTCGAAGACGAGATTCTACGGGACGATCTCTTGGTGAACCGTCTGCGCGTTAAAGCGTGACGCTTCGAGCAATGCGCACCGAGGGCGGCATGGTTGCGGTTGCGCCGCTACGACCGCTGCGCTCACACCTTCTTTCGTGCGATCAGCATTGCAGCGACCGTTATCTTCTGGCTCGGCAAATGAATCCCGCTCCTGGGCTGGATCAACCACAAGCAACCGCTGGCGGGTTCGCCGAAGGCAATCCCTGCGCCTAGTTCACCCCGGCGCCGACCGTCGTCTCCCATCCTTCGGCGATCGCCGCATTGGCGGCGCCCTGGTCTGCGAGCGACGGGAACACGACGCCGGCATAAGCGTCGGCCGGCGGCAGCCCCTCGGCCAGCGCCGGCGGGATCTTGTCCTGCTTGACCAGGTCGGGGAAGCGGATCGGGTGGCAGTTGCCCTTCAGCCAGCCGAGCTGGCCGTCGTCGGAATAGAGGTACTCCATCCACAGCCTGGCGGCGTTGGGGTGCGGCGCGTGGGCGCTGATCGCCTGCACGTAGGGGCGGGCCACGACGCCGCTCTTCGGCACGATCACCTGGATCTGCGGTTGTTCCACGCTGTCGCGATCGGCGAGGCCGACATAGTCCCAGCCGATGACGATCGGCGTCTTGCCTTCGGCAAGCGAGGCGCCGGTGCCGGCTTGCGGCAGGAAATTGCCGGCGGCGTTGAGGTCGGCGAAGAAGCCGAGCCCGGCCTTGCCGGCCTCGGCGCCGCCTTCGGCACCGGCCGCGATCCCGGCGGCATAGACGGCCTGGGCGGCCTGCGCCGACTGGCGCGGATCGCCGGATAGCGCCACCGCGCCCTTGTAGTCCTCGCCGCGCAGGTCCGGCCAATCCGCCGGCAGCGTCTTGACCACGTCGGCGTTCACCTCGAAGGCGATGACCCCGTAATAGTCGCCGTACCAGTAGCCGTCGGGATCCTTCACCGCGTCGGGGATCGAATCCCACGGGCCGACCTTGAACGGCTGCAAGAGCCCCTCCTGCTTCGCCGCCGGCGCGAAGGACAGCCCGATGTCGATCACGTCCGGTGCTTCCGGGCCGGCGTTTTTGAGGCTTGCCCGGATGGCGTCGAGCTGCGCGGTGGAGTTCGCCTCCGGCGCGGTCTCCTTGACGGTGATGCCGTATTTGTCGGTGAACCCCTGGATGATGTCGCCATAGCCGCACCAGTCATGGGGCAGCGCGATGGTGGTGACGGTCCCCTCCTCCTTGGCCGCCTGGATCAGATCGTAGGACTGGGCCGAGACCGGCGGCGCCGCCATCAGCGCGACCGGAGCCGCAATCGACAACACGCACATCCATCTGACTTGCACGTCCACCCTCCTCGTAAAGAAACGCCGCCGGCCCGCCCGAAACGCGGGTCGACCCTGCGGCAGCCGCACCGCGCCGCATTCCGTGCCGGCTATTGCCTAGCATCGTCTCGGCAGGGCGGCCAGTCGCCAGGCATCGAAGATGTGGAAAGCGCCGGCGGGGCATAGGCGGCCCGCCCGGCGAGAGCGTCAAGTGCCCTCCGCCCGATCGAGCACCAGCACGTCCTCGCGGGCGAAGCTGACCGTCACCGGCGCGCCGCGCGCCGGCGGGGCGAGACCGGGGCTGTTGAAGGTGTCGATCGAGATGACGCTGTCCTTGAAGCGAACCCGGATGCGCACCACCGCGCCGAGGAAGCTGACCTCCTCGATGGTGCCGTCCATGCGGTTGCGGTCTCCGCCGACGCCATCGAGCGATACCGCCTCGGGCCGCAAGGCAACGGCGCGGCGCTCGCCGGCCTTGGCTTCCCCTGCCCCGCCGGCGGCAATGATCCGCTGTCCGTCGATCTCGATCGCCCCCGCCTCGGCGTCGATCACCGATCCGGTGACGATGTTGAGGGTGCCGACGAAGGTGGCGACGAAGCGGGTGCGCGGGTAGTTGTAGACCTCGAACGGGGCGCCGATCTGCTCGACCCGGCCGTCGTTCATGACGACGATGCGGTCGGACATCGACAGCGCCTCCTCCTGGTCGTGGGTGACGTAGATGGTGGTGATGCCGAGGTCGCGCTGCAGGCCCTTGATCTCCTCGCGGAGCGCTACCCGGATCTTGGCGTCGAGCGCCGACAGCGGCTCGTCGAGGAGGAGCACCTCCGGCCGGATCGCCAGGGCGCGGGCAAGCGCCACGCGCTGCTGCTGGCCGCCGGAAAGCTGGTAGGGGTAGCGGCCGCCGAGCTGCGGCAGCTTGATCAGCGCCAGCATCTCCTCGACCCGCGACCTGATCTCCTCCGCCGGCCGCCGCGCCACCTTCAGCCCGAAAGCGACGTTCTCGGCCACCGTCAGGTTGGGAAACAGCGCATAGGACTGGAACACCATGCCGACCTTGCGCTGGTTCGGCTTGAGCCAGGTGACGTCGCGTCCGTCGATGTGGATGGTTCCGGTGGTCGGCGTCTCGAACCCCGCCACCATCCTCAGCGTCGTCGTCTTGCCGCAGCCGGAGGGGCCGAGGAAGGAAACGAATTCGCCACGCGCGATCGACAGGTTGAAGTTCTGGACGACGGCGTTGTTGCCGAACACCTTCCGCAGGTTTTCGATGTCGAGAAAGCCCATGCTCGCGGTCCCGCGATCTCAGTCGGCGGCGCTGGCGCGACGGGCGCGGCCGAACACCCCGATCAGGCCCATGCAGGCCCAGGTGATGATGAAGGCGATGATGGCGAGCGCCGAGGGCTCGTAGGCGCGATTGGCGCCCATCAGCTGGATGTACGGGCCGAAGGCGGGCCGGTCGAGAAGCGCCGCGATGGTGAACTCGCCGATCACGATGGCGAAGGTCAGGAACGCGCCGGAAAGAATCGCCGAGCGAACGTTGGGCAGGATGATGGTGAACAGGATCCGCGCCCAGCCGGCGCCGAGGCTCTGCGCCGCGTCGGTGAGGGTGCGAATGTCGATCGCCCTGAGCCCGGTGTCGACCGCACGGTACATGTACGGCAAGGCGAGCGCCGTATAGCTGAAGATGAGGAGGAGATCGGTGGTCCGCGCCGAGCCGGTAAGCGGCAGGATCGACGAGGTGTTGTACATGCGCAGATAGCCGAAGACGAGGACGATCGGCGGGATGACCAGCGGCAGAAGCGTGATGAACTCGACCAGCGGCCGGAGCCTCGGCAGGCGAAGCTGGATCCAGTAGGCGGTCGGGACGACGAGCAGGATGCCCATGACGATGGTGAGCAGGGCGACCACCGTCGAATAGGTGAAGGTCGCCTGGAAGCGCGGGATCGGCGAACACCACCGCATAGGCGTCGAAGCTGTATTCTCCGCGGCGCATTCTCAGCGAGAACTCGAAGGTCCCGATCAGCGGCACGATGAAATAGATCGCCCCGACCGCCAGCGCCAGCCAGGCTCCGAACCGCGAGCGCTTCATCTCAGCCACCTCTCGCTTCGCCCGCGCAGCCAGATATAGGCGATGTTGGAGACGGCGGTGACCACGATCATGCCGAAGGCGAGCGCGTAGCCGAGATGCGGGTCGTGCAGAACGTCGCCCCGGATCTGGGCGAAGAGCAGGATCGTCACGATGTTGAGGGACGAGCCGGTCAGACCGTAGGCGGTCGCCACGGCGCCGAAGGAGTTGGCGAAGAGGAGGAGCATGGTGCCGAGGATGCTCGGCCACAGCACCGGCAGCGCGACGTGGCGCCAGTACTGCCAGGAGTTGGCGCCGAGGTTGAGCGCGGCCTCCCGCCATTCCTTCTTCAACCCGTCGAGCGCCGGGGTGAGGATCAGCACCATCAGCGGGATCTGGAAATAGAGATAGGTGAGGGTCAGGCCCCAGAAGCTCAGCAGATTGAAACCGGTCGAGTAGATGTTGAAGTCGAAGTACTTGATCAGGATCACGGTCACCAGGCCGGTCCGCCCGAGCGTGGCGAGAAAGGCGAAGGCGAGCGGTATGCCGGCGAAGTTCGAGGCGACGCCGGAAAAGGTCATCACCGTCGGCCGCAGCCATTTGGGCAGTCCGCCGAGCACCACGGCATAGGCGAGGAAGAAGCCGACGATGCCGCCGACGATCGCCGAGGCGGCGCTGATCTCGATCGAGATGCGGTAGGCGGCGAGGATCGACGGCTGGAACAGGTTGCCGATGTTGGCGAGGGTGAAGTCGCCCGCCTGATCCTGGAAAGCGCCGATGACCAGATAGCCGGTCGGCAGGATCAGAAACATCAGCGCGAAGACGAAGAAGGGGACGACCCCTATCCACGCCCACGAGAGCGGGGCGCGCTGGACGGCGCCGGCGAGCGGCGCATCGGCTTCGAGCTCGGCTTGCCGGCTCATCGTCGTCCGGTCGTCAAGCAGCTCCGCCGCGCTGGCGCGGCGGAGCCGGAGCCCATGGTCGCCACCGTCCTATTGGACGTTGGCGCCGACCACCTGGTCCCACTGCTTGGTGATGACGTCCTTGGCCGCCCCCTGGTCGGCGAGCGTGGGGAACACCGCGTCCGCATAGGCCGCCGCCGGCGGCAGCTTGTCGAGGAGATCCTGCGGGATCTTGCCGTTCTTGGCGAGATCGTTGAAGCGGATCGGGTGGCAGTAGCCCTTCAGAAAGCCGAGCTGGCCCTCATCCGAATAGAGGTACTCCATCCACAGCTTGGCGGCGTTGGGGTGCGGCGCGTAGGCGCTGATCGCCTGGACGTAGACGCCGGCGTCGACGCCGGTCTTGGGCACCACCACGTCGACCGGCGGGTTGCCGCCGAGGGTATCGCGGTCGGCGAGCGCCAGATAATCCCAGCGGATGATGATCGGCGTCGAGCCCTGGGCGAGCGAGGCCGCCTTGCCGATGACGGGCACGAAGTTGCCGGCCTTGTTGAGGTCGGCGAAGAACTTCAGCCCGGCGTCGCCGGCGTCCGCGCCGGCCGCGCCGCCGGCGCCGAGCCCGGCCGCATAGACCCCCTGGATCGCCTGGTTCGAGGCGCGCGGATCGCCGCCGAGCGCCACCGCATTCTTGTAGGCCGGGTCGAGAAGCGCCGACCAGTCGTCGGGAGCCTTGGCGACGATGTCGCTGTTCACCTCGAAGGTGAGCACGCCGTAATAGTCGCCGTACCAATTGCCGTCGGCGTCCTTGGCGTCGCTGGGGATGGTGTCCCAGGTGGCGACCTTGTAGGGCATCAGCAGCCCTTCCGCCTGCCCGGCCGGCCCGAAGGAAAGGCCGACGTCGATCACGTCGGGCGCCTGCGGACCGGTGTTGCCCTTGTTGGCCCGGATCGCCTCGAGTTCGTCGGCCGAGCCCGCATCGGGATTGAGTTCGTTGACCTCGATCCCCGGATACTTCGCCTTGAAAGCCTCGATGATGTCGCCGTAGCCGCACCAGTCGTGCGGCAGCGCAATCGTCGACAGCGCGCCCTCCGCCTTGGCGGCGGCGACGAGTTCGTCCATCGACTGGGCGGAGGCCGGCACGGCGGCCGCCAGAAGCGCCAGAGCCGAGACGGTAGCCGATGCTGTTCTTGCAATGCTCATCTTTGTCCCCTCGTGGTGTTAGCTGACTGATGCCTGGCCGATCGTTGCGCCCGGCCCGCGCTGTGGTGACTATAACCTGACGATCCCCGCACTCCCATGCCCCATATTGGTCGGTGTTGCTTTTGTCGTCGAGCCGGCTAATGGATCGCCGAAGCAAGGTGCGCCCCGAGAATCCGTGCGGCGCCGAGGGGGCTGTCGGCGCCGCACGTCCTTCGGGGGAAGATACGGGCTGAATGGAAACGCGAACGCCCCAGCCCTCGGTATTTGCTCTGTTTCCCCTTCGAGTTGCCCAAGCGGTCCGGAAAGGCGCCTACACCCTGCGGCGGCTGAGGTCGGCGCCCTACGCGGATGGCCATACTCGGTACCGGTGGCCGTGAACGCGTCCGACTACTCAAGCCCGTTCCTGCTCGCGCATGAGCCCATTAACGAAGCGGCGCGACAGAACGATTTCGCTTCTGTGACGGTTCGGTGACGGGCTCGGCCGCCGTCGCGTTATCCACAGTCAAACTGGCACGGGCGTTCGCGGGCAGCGAAGCGGACTCATGAAACGGACCTGCCCTCCCCCGAAAAAGCTGCTATTGCTTTTGGTGATTTAGCTGTCATCCAACCGAACGAGCAACGAGCATGACGCCAGCGCTTGCCGGCCTGTGGCCGCCGGTCGCAACTCCATTCGGCCCCGATGGACGAGTCGACGAAGGCCGGCTCATCCGTCACAGCCGCACCCTGCTCGCCGACGGCGCCCACGGGCTCGCCGTCCTTGGCACGACCAGCGAAGCCAATTCGCTCAGCCTCGCCGAGCGCCGCCGGGTGATCGACGCCCATGTCGAAGCCGGCATCGAGCCGGGCCGGTTGATGCCCGGCACCGGAGCCTGTGCCATCGACGACGCGGTGGCGCTGACCCGCCACGCCGGGACGATCGGCGCCGCGGCCGTGCTTCTCCTGCCGCCGTTCTATTACAAGAACGCCACCGATGACGGGCTCTACGCCTTCGTGTCGACCCTCATCGAGCGGGCGGGCGACAAGGTGCCGCGGATCATGCTCTATCACATCCCCCAGATGGCGGGCCTCGGCTGGTCGCTCGAACTGATCGGGCGGCTGCGCGGCGGCTTCCCCGGCATCATCGCCGGCATCAAGGATTCGGCCGGCAACGCCGACCACACCGTCGCTCTCATCGACGCCTTCCCCCGCTTTGCCGTCTTCCCCGGCGCGGAGGTCTATCTCCTCAAGGCGCTGACGGCCGGCGCGGCCGGCTGCATCTCGGCCAGCGCCAATATCAATGCGCGCGGCATCCGCGCCATGCTCGATCACTGGAAGGATGCCGGTGCGGAAGCCCGCCAGGCCGATCTCAACGCGGTGCGAAAGGCTGTCGAGAGCCGCGGCATGATCGCCTCGCTCAAGGCCGTGCTGGCGGAGCGCTATCGCGATCCGGCGTGGCTGGCGCTGCGACCGCCGCTGTTGCGCATCAAGGAGCAGGCCCGGGCCGAGCTGCTGGCCGATCCGGCCATCGTCCGCCTGCTCGAGGCCGTCGCAGCCTGAGTGGCGAATCCCGGTTCGCCGAAGGCTTCGGGGGGCGGAGCCGGGTGACCGGCGCGCCGATCCCGGCAATCATGCAGCTCGCAACTCGCCCGACGCCGGCTTGACCCCCGACCCTGTGCCTCATTTCGGCTGATGATGGGCGTGCCAGTGCCAGGCGATGTCGATGCGCCGCGGCAGCCAGACGTGGTCTTTTGCCGCCACATAGTCGAGGAAGCGGCCAAGGGCGGCCGCCCGGCCCGGCCGCCCGGCGAGCCGGCAGTGCAGCCCGACCGACATCATCTTGGGCGCGCCGGCCTCACCTTCCGTGTAAAGAGTGTCGAACGAATCCTTGAGATAGCTGAAAAACTGATCGCCTGAATTGAACCCCTGCGGCGTGGCGAAGCGCATGTCGTTGGCGTCGAGGGTATAGGGGATGATGAGGAACGGGGCGTTCGGCCCCTCGATCCAGTAGGGCAGATCGTCGGCATAGGAATCGGCCGAGTAGAGGAAGCCGCCCTCCTCCGCCGCGAGCGCGATGGAGTGGATGGACGAGCGGCCGGTGTACCAGCCGAGCGGCCGCTCGCCGGTCACCTGTGTGTGTAGGGCGATCGCCTGGCGCATGTGTTCGCGCTCGTCGGCCTTGTCGTAGTCGCGGTATTCGATCCACTTCAGCCCGTGGCTGGCGATCTCCCAATGCGCCTCCTTCATCGCCGCCACGGCCTCCGGATTGCGGGCGAGCGCGGTGGCGACGCCGTAGACGGTGACCGGGATGTTGCGGTTACCGAACATCCGCCACAGCCGCCAGAAGCCGGCGCGCGAACCGTATTCGTAGATCAACTCCATGTTCATGTGGCGCATGCCGGGCCAGGCCGCCGCCCCGACGATCTCCGACAGAAACGCCTCCGACGCCGCGTCGCCGTGGAGGATGTTGTTCTCGCCGCCTTCCTCGTAGTTGACGACGAACTGCACCGCAACCCGCGCCTCGCCGGGCCAATGCGGTTGGGGGGTATGACGGCCGTAGCCGATCATGTCGCGAGGGTAGCTGTCGGGCATTGCTTCAAGGTTCCTCGGGTTTGCGTGTGCGGTGAAGCATGCAGGCGGCGTGCCGTTTGGCAAGGCTTGAAGCACGCTTCCCGCAATGGGGGAAGACCCCGCAGGCGGCGACAAATACCGCGGTTACGACAACTTAATCTTCTGGTGAAAGGATTGTGGCCGCCTTCGACAGCGACTGGTATCAACCGTCGGAACGTTGGCAATGCCAACAGCTTCGGCGATCCGGGCGAGGCGCTGGGCCGAGGCGACCGGTGGGGGCGTGGCTCGCTTTCGCGAACGCGCCCGTGGTGGATCGTTTGGTCATGCGAAGCTGCGGTGAAGCCGCCCCCCTCTCACCCAACTTCGTCGGGCTGTCAGCCTGCGATACGTGGCGCGCCACGTATCGCTGCAATGGGCTCGCGCAGTTCTGTCGCCGTGAGCGGAGGTAAGCATGTCCGAGAAGTATTACCTAATCAAAGACGATCATTATACCGGTCACGAATACCTTATACTGTCGGCAAATTTCTACGGACATGCCGCTGATGGCTATACGGCATACAATTACAAACTGGTAAATAGTGGCCCTGACGTTAGCATTGCCATCGGGCAAGGGCTCGTTTCGAACGATATCATAGAGACAAACAAGCATAGCGATCAGATATTCGGCGGGGCCGGCGACGATTACATTCAAAGTCACAGCCACAATGATCAGGTTGTCGGGGGAAGCGGCGATGACCTGATCTACGGGGGCAACGACAACGACATCATCCTGGGCGACTGGGCCAACTACCCGGACATCGTCTCTTCGAGCAACTGGCGAGATTCCGGCCGAAGACCCGACCCTGACCGGAAACGACAAGCTCTATGGCGGCGACGGCGCCGACATTATCATCGGCGGCCCGGGCAACGATCAGATCGACGCCGGACCGCGCGGCCAGGGTTGGACCGACGACGTCACCGGCGGCCCGGGCGCCGACCTGTTCCTGCTCAGCTACAACGACCCGGGCACACCGGAAACCCAGAGCCAGTTCTGGGATCTGTTCGGACAGGACGCTGCACAGACCGCGGCAAACAGCTTCGTCGACAATGCCCTGGAGAAGCTGGGCGAAGCGGCCTGGAACGCCGCGCTCGGCTCGGTATCGGACTTCAGCGGCATGCTGCTCGGGCCGATAGGCGCCGTCGGCGGCGAGCTCACCTCTTCGTTGATCGGCCTGTTGTTCAATTCGCCGAAGACCCCCGTCCCGCACGGCGAGGATGTCCTCGTCATTCGCGACTTCGATCCGCGCGAGGACGTCCTCGTCCTGCCGATCGACGCAAGCAAATCGATGTATT
Organism: uncultured Alphaproteobacteria bacterium; assembly: GCA_963759235.1. Classification (GTDB taxonomy): domain Bacteria; phylum Pseudomonadota; class Alphaproteobacteria; order Rhizobiales; family Kaistiaceae; genus Bauldia. The sequence goes on from CAVWYO010000008.1 coordinate 245,275, forward strand.
CGGCGCCCGCTTTTCTGTCAAACTCGGCCGTCGACGCCAACGATACGCTTTACCCGACCCTCGATCTCACCCCGACCGATGGCTGGGCGGCCTGACCTTCGGCCACCGATCAGAACGGGGCCCAGACCAATATGCGCAGGTGTTTCTGTCGCAGGACTATGTCGACGCGATGGGACTGTCGCGGCTCGACCGATGCAGGCGCGAAAGACGCCCTGCTGAGCATCCTCGACACGGCGGTGCGGGTCGGACCGAACGGCCTGGTCGACCAGGACGGCAACTCCACGGACCGACGCAGCCTACGCCTTCTCCGGCATCGAGACGTCCGACCAGCCGGATTGGCAGCCGGCGCCCGGCGCCGAGACGATGATATTCGGCGCTCTCGGTCCGATGACCATCATCGGATCCAATACCGACGGATTGTCGGCGGACGGGTTTGACGCTCGGCGGCAGCAACTTCGGCGACATCATCACCGCCAACAGGCAAGATCGTCGCCCCCCAGGATATCGGCAACCAATCGTACGTCACCAGTATCGATGCCAAAGCATGTTCGGGTTCGGCGGCAACGATTTCCTCTACGGCGGCAACGCCCAGGACAGCCTGTTCGGCGGCGACGGCAACGACCATCTGTACGGCTTCGCCAACGACGGCCCCGACTCGGACGGCAACCAGTACAACGACCTCCACGGCGACGCGGGCGACGACATCCTCGTGTCGGGCACTGGCACCTCGGCGATGGACGGCGGCGACGGCTCCGACACCGCCTCGTACGAACTGTCGCCCAACGCGATGACAATCGACCTGTCGACGCCCCCGGACTTCAACGATCCGACCAAGACGCACAACTTCAGCCAGTTGAGCGACGATTTCCCGGATGTCGACATCTCAACCTATTTCACCGGCTATGCCACCGACGGACAGGTGGTCAACAACATCATCCACTACGACGCCCTCGCCAATATCGAGAACGTCATCGGGTCGAGTTACGACGACATCATCACCGGCTCGAGCGGCGACAACATCATCGATCCCGGTCTCGGCGACGATCAGATCACCGGCAACGGCGGCACCAACACCATCTCCTACCGGACGGCGGTTGCCGGCGTCACCATCGACCTGAGCACCCAGACAACCAGAAAATCGGATGGCCAAGGCCACAACTACAGCGACACCTATACCGGCTTCGTCAACGCGATCGGATCCGCCTATGACGACACGATCACCGGCTCGAGTGGTGACAACAAGATCGATCCCGGCCTCGGCAACGACACGGTCTATGGCGGAGGCGGGGTCGACACGATCTCCTACCAAAGCGCGCTCGCCGGGGTCACGGTCAATCTGCACGAGGCGATGGCGACCAAGACGAACGGCCTGACCGGCACGGACCTCGTGGAGTTCACTGACAGCTTAAACGGCATCAACAACGTCGTCGGCTCGAATTTCGACGACGCCCTGCTGCGCGGCAACAACAACAACAACGTCATCTTCTACAGCGCCGGCAACGACAAGATCGACGGCTACGGTGGTGTCGACACGCTCGACTATCGCGATGCGCCGGGCGCCGTTCAGATCGACGTGAGCACCGGGCAGACGACGAAGAGCATCGACAACGGCAGCGATCCGTCCACGCCGGACGGCACCGACACCTTCACGAACATGGAGGCGTTCGTCGGCTCGGCCTATGACGACACCATCATCGGCGGTAGCTTCAGCAGCCAGAAACAAGCGTCCGACATCGCGTTGCCGGCATTGCCCCAACTGATCTTCGACGGCGGGTCGGGCAAGGACACCTTCGTCGTCGACGGCAGCATCGGCGACGTCGACATCGCCCACGACTTCTCCGAGATCGGCGGCGACGCGCTGACCGCGCTCATCGCCCGCTTCGAGTATCTGAAGTTCGACGACTTCACCGTCGACCTGTCCCGTTTCGACGCCGCCATCACCAACCGCCTCGGCGCCGCCCATGTCGGCGGCGGTAGCGCCGACGAGCTGATCGTCGGCCACAAGACCGGCGATGACGACCTGTTCGGCGCCAAGGGCAAGGACGCGCTCCTCGGTCTCGGCGGCGACGACCTTCTACGCGGCGCCAAGGGCGCGGACCTGCTGATCGGCGGCGACGGCAACGACACCGTGAAGGGCGGCGCCAACGCCGACGACCTCAAGGGAAACCACGGCAGCGACCTGTTGAAGGGCGGCGACGGCGGCGATGTTCTGAAGGGCGGCGCCGGCAACGACATCCTCGTCGGCGGCAAGGGCGCCGACCTCCTCGACGGCGGCGGCGGCAAGGACTACTACGTCTTCGACGCGGCGCCGGGCACCGGCGTCGACACCATCGTCGACTTCCAGCAAGGCGAGATCATCGAGCTCGACCACACCGTCTTCCCCGACATCGGGCCGAAGGGCGAGCTGGCCGCCGACCTGTTCTGGAGCGGCAATCCGAAATTCGGCGGCGACTTCCGCGTCCTCTACGACGCCAAGCACGGCCTGCTCATCTACGACGACAATGGCGCGATGCGCGGCGGCGACACCGTGTTCGCCCATATCGGCAAGCACCTCGACCTCAGCCACAGCGATTTCCTGGTGATCTGATCCGGAACCATCGCGCTAACAAATCGTTAACTCTCGATGGCGGATCATTAAGGCTAGCGCAGCCGCATGGCTGGGGTCGGACGTTGCAGGCAACGATGGAAAAGCCCTCCCAACCGGACCTCCCCCGTGAGGACAACGTCGTGGTCGCCCTTCTCGACCGGCGGATCGTTCAGATGCGACGGCTGCTTGCCCTGATGAGGCCGGCGAGCCCGACCGACACCCTCAGGTTGCTGCGCGAACGCTTCCCCGACATTCCGCTGAGCGAGCGTGTGCGGGTGTTGACCCGCCCGCCCGCCTAAGAAACACGCTCAAGGCAGCGCGGGCTCGGCCACCGCAAACCCGGCTCGGACGTCGAACGCGCCGCATCGCGGCCCGAGCGCCGGAGGGTTCCGATGCGCCCTCGCGAGCGGCAACCTCTCGTACGACAAGAACGGCGACAAAAGCGGCGGCGTCACCCTGTTCGCCAAGGTCGATCCGCACACCCACCTCGACCACACCGATTTCCTGGTGATCTGATCGCCCTACTCCGCCGCGGCCCGGCCCCGCAGCCGGGCCGGCGAGGTGCCGTACCGCGTGGTGAAGGCGTTGATGAAATTGGTGACGTGGTTGTAGCCGACGCGGAAGGCGATCTGCTTCACCGGGGTGTCGGTGGTCTCCAGCGCAATGCGGGCGTGCTCCAGCCGCTCGTCGCGAAGTATCTCGTAGACCGATCCGCCGAACAGGGCGCGGAAGCCGGCATTGAGCGCGCTTTCGCTCATGCCCGCCGTTGCGGCGAGTTCGCCCACGGTGGGCGGGTGCCGCATGTCGAACACCAGCCGCTCCCACGCCTCTTTCAGCTTGCCGCACTCCCCACTCGACAAGGCTTCCGGCCGCGCCATGGTGGTTGCCCTGGCCGTCTCCATGGCGAGGAGCTGCAGGACGACCCCCTCCATGAAGATCATACGCAGCGGACCGCGGAGGGGACTTGTGAACAGCGTCGAGGCCAGGCGACGACGCGCCGTGCCGACCGGAATCGGGATCAGACAGCCGCCGTGAGGCCTTTCAGCGATGAGCGGCGCCAGCATGGCCGGCACTGCATCGCCGAAGATGCTCCGCACACGATCATCGCGGATCATGTAGCCGACAAGCCGCAGGCTCTTTCCCGGGACAGGCGTGAAACTCGCCCGCCGATCGATCGGGCGGAACAGAAGCGACCGATCGGGGCCGATTTCGGAAGACTGGCCGTCAGACAGGCCAATGGTCACGCGCCCCTTGACCGCCATGTGCGACATAAGCCAGGGCTCCGGATCTTCCTGGTGCGGCTCGACCGTCAGCGGTCGGCGGACTTCCGCCTGGGTCAGATGGAGACGGATGCCGGGACCGACGTCGATCCGTTCGATCGTGGCATGCCAGTAGTCGTCATCGACCTCGATGCGCTCCGACACCGCGATCTGCGCATCGACGCCGCCCTCACGGACCAGCCATTCGATACGGCTCGGCGATTGGCCTCCAGCCATTGACATTGCTCTGCGCGCCGCATTTCGGCCCGTCCAAGCCGGGCCGTGTCGCATTTTGACCACCCGCCGCCGCCAGGCAAGCCGGATTATGCGCAAACCAATCATATAACTAACAGCTTGAGATAGCCCGGCCTTGCCGATTTCCTGCACTGGGCGACGGTTTCACCGTCGGCGGGCCAATCTGCCCGTTCTGGCTGATGCGCAGGGAGGATCGCGATGGCCGTTTTCCACGCCTCGCCATTGCGCGCCGCGTGACGCAAAGATCGACCCCCCACCTACCTCAACCACACCGACTTCATGGTGATCTGACCGGCTGCCACCGGTCCCCCCTCTTTTGGGAGAACGCAAATGGCAACCATCATCGTCACAGCGACGGCGGCGGCGCCACAAACAGACTTTCCTTGCCTTAAGTCACCATGACACCGGCTGGCGGGCAGCCCACCGTCTACGAGGAGATCGATCATGGCCACTTATATCGTCGATAATGCCAGCGACGTCGTTGACGGCAACTACGGGTCCGGCAATCTTTCGCTGCGCGAGGCGATCATCCAGGCCAACGCAGCGGCGGGCGCCGACACCATCACCTTCGCTGCCAGCCTCGCCGGCCAGACGATCACCCTGACCGGCGGCCAGCTGACGCTTACCAACGACCTCACCATCGACGGCGATGTGAACGGCGACAACAAGGCCGACATCATCATCTCCGGCAACGATGCCAGCCGCGTCTTCCACATCACCGGCACCGGCACGGACGTCGAGCTTGACAGCCTCACCCTGACCAACGGCAATCCGGGCGCGAGCCAAGACGGCGGGGCGATCCTGACCGGCGCCGGGACGACGCTCGCCATCACCGACAGTACAATCAAGGACAGCGCGACCAGCTTGTTCGGCGATGGCGCCGGCATTTACAGCGGCGGCACGCTGACCGTCACCGGGTCCACCATCTCGGGCAACACGGGAGCCTTTCACGGCGGCGGCGTTTTCCTCGGCGTAGAAGCGTCGGGGACTTTCACCAACACCACCATCGACGGCAACAGCGCCATAGCCGGCGGCGGCATCTACACGATTGCCGCTTCGACCTTGACCATCCTCAACAGCACCATCACCGAAAACCATGCCGCAGGAAGCGATGGCGGTGGAATCTTCGTAAAGAATGGGATCCACGCCTACGTGACCAACAGCGTCATCGCGCTGAACACCGCCGATTTCAGCGGGCCCGACTTCTTCAATGGCGGCGGCCTCAATTCGTACCTTACCGCCGGCTACAGCTTCTTCGGCAGCACGGTCTCCATCGACACCCAGAACGGCCAAAACATCAACGGCGGCGGAGATCCACGGCTCGCCGCGCTCGCTGACAACGGGGGGCCGGTCGCGACCCGCAGCATTCGCTGGGACAGCCACCTCATCGATGCCGGCAGCGATTCCGAGGCCGCCGGCCTCACCATCGATGCCAACGGCAATCCCCGCTTTTCTGGCGTCCATGTCGACATCGGCGCCACCGAAGTACAGCAACTGGTGGTGACGACGGCTGCCGACGTGGTCGACGCCGGTGACGGCGTGGTCTCCTTGCGCGAGGCGGTGGCTCTGGCCAATGCCGCTGGAGCGCCGCAGACGATCTTCTTCGATCCGAGCCTTGCCGGCGATACCATCACCCTGACCAGCGGCGAACTGGCGCTCACCAACGACGTCACCATCGCCGGCGACGTCAACGGCGACCACAAGGCCGACATCACCATCTCCGGTGGCGGTGCCAGCCGTATCTTCAACGTCTCCGGCTCCGGCACCGACGTCGAGCTTGACGGCCTCACCCTGACCAGCGGCCATTCGGCCGGACAGCGGCGGAGCGATCTATACCGGCGCCGGGACGACGCTCGACATCGCCGACAGCACCATCCAGAACAGCACCACCGACACCAACGGCGGTGGCATCCTCACCGCCGGCACACTCACCGTCACCGGCTCCACCTTCTCGGGCAACACGGCGAGCGGCTTCGGCGGCGGCGTTTTCGTCGGCTCGAATCAATCGGCGAGCTTCACCAACACCACCATTGACGATAACCACGCCACCAGCGTCGACGGCGGCGGCATCGACACAAATTCCAACGCCCACCTCACCATCCTCAACAGCACCATCACCCACAACGATGCCGGAGCGACATGGCGGCGGCGTCGACCTGTTCGGCGGAACCACCGCGACGGTGACCAACAGCGTCATCGCCCAGAACACCGCCGGCACGAGCGGACCCGACATCTCGAAGACCGGCACGCCCCCTTCGTTCACCGCCGGCCACAGCTTCTTCGGCACCACCGTCGCCATCGACACCGACAACGGCGGCAACATCAACAACGGCGGCAATCCGCACCTCGCCGCCCTTGCCGACAACGGCGGGCCGGTCGATGACCCGCGCCATCCTTGCCGACAGCCCGCTCATCGACGCAGGCGACAATGCCTCGGCCTCCGGTCTCACCAACGATGCCAACGACAATGCCCGCCTTTCTGGTCTGCATGTCGACATCGGCGCCACCGAGGTGCAGCAACTGGTGGTGACGACGGCTTCCGACGTAAGCAATCCCAACGATGGGGTGTTGTCGCTTGCGCGAGGCGGTGGTCATGGCCAACGCTGACCCCGACCTCAACATCATTACCTTCGACGCGGGCCTGGCCGGCCAGACGATCACCCTGACCGGCGGCGAACTTGGCCTCACCCACGACGTCGTCATCGACGGCGATGTCAATGGCGACGACAAGGCCGACATCACTATCTCCGGCAACAATGCCAGCCGCGTCTTCAACGTCTCCGGCACCGGCACCGACGTCGAGCTTGACAGCCTCACCCTGACCCACGGCCGTTCGAATGTGAGCGGCGCGGCGGTCAACACCGGCTTCGGGACGACGCTCACCGTCGTCGACACCACCATCGCGGACAACGCCACCGGCCCCAGCGGCGTCGGCGGCGGCATCGCCAGCCTTGGCACGCTTACCGTCATCGGCTCCACCCTGTCGGGCAATACTGCATCTTCCGGCGGTGCCCTTTGGGTCAGCGGCTACAACCAATCGACAACGCTCATCGACACCACCATCGACGGCAACAGCGCCACCTACGATGGTGCGGGGATCGAAGCGGGCAACGGCATCCATCTCACCCTCCTGAACAGCACCGTCACCGACAACGATGCCGGACGCTATGGCGGCGGCGCCCGTCTGTTCGGGACCACCATGACGGTGACCAACAGCGTCATCGCGCAGAACACCGCCGGTTCAGGCGGGGCCGATATCTCGAAGCTTGACAGCGGCCTGTACAACGCGACGGTCGCCGCCGACCACAGCTTCTTCGGCACCACCATCGCCATCGACACCGACAATGGCGGCAACATCAACAACGGCGGCGACCCGCTCCTCGCGGCGCTGGCCGACAATGGCGGAGCGGTCGAGACGCGCAACATTCTCCTCGGCAGCGCCCTCGTCGATGCCGGCGACGACGCGGCGGCAGCAAGCCTTACCAGCGACGCCAACGGCAATGCCCGCCTTTCCGGCGCCCATGTCGACATCGGCGCCACCGAGGTGCAGCAACTGGTGGTGACGACGGCTGCCGACGTGGTCGCCAATGACGGCTTCCTCTCCTTGCGCGAGGCCGTGCAGATGGCCGATGCCGGGCCCGAGGCCGACCTCATCACCTTTGATGCCGGCCTTGCTGGCCAGACCATTACGCTGACCGGCGGCGAGCTGGCCCTCACCAACGACGTCGTCATCGACGGCGACGTCAACGGCGACAACAAGGCCGACATCACCATCTCCGGCAACAATTTGAGCCGCATCTTCAATGTCTCCGGCTCGGGCACCGACGTCCAGCTTGACAGCCTCACCCTGACCAACGGCCACAACACCGGCAACGGCGGGGCGATCATAACCGGCGGCGGGACGACGCTCGCCATCGCCGACAGCACGATCCAGGACAGCTCGAGCGGCGTGTCCCAAAGCGGCGGTGGCATCTACAGCGGCGGCACGCTCACCATCACCGGCTCCACCCTCTCGGGCAACACGGCAGGCGGCTTCGGCGGCGGTGTCTACGTCGTTGTGCTCCAATCGGCGAGCTTCACCAACACCACCCTATACGACAACCACGCCACCGACGACGGCGGCGGCATCGACACGGGTTCCGGGGCTCATCTCACCATCCTCAACAGCACCATCACCGGGAACTATGCCGCAAGCGATGGCGGCGGCGTCGACCTGTTCAACGGGGCCACGCTCACGGTGACCAACAGTGTCATCGCCCTGAACACCGCCGTCGCGACCGGGACCGACATCTCGGAGACCGGGGGGGCCTCCTCGACGATCACCGCCGGCCACAGCTTCTTCGGCACTGCGGTTGCCGTCGACACCGACAATGGCGGCAACATCAACAATGGCGGCAACCCGCTCCTCGCCGCCCTGGCCGACAATGGCGGACCGGTCGAAACCCGCACCATTCTCCTCGGCAGTGCCCTCATCGATCGGGGTGACGACGCGGCGGCATCGGGCCTCGCCACCGACGCCAACGGCAATGCCCGCCTTTCCGGTCCGCATGTGGACGTCGGCGCCGCCGAACTGCAGTACCTGGTGGTGACGACGGTTGCCGACGTGGTCGATGCCAATGACGGCGTCCTCTCCTTGCGCGAGGCGGTGGCGCTGGCCAATGCCGGCGCCCGACCTCAACGTCATCACCTTCGATCCGAGCCTTGCCGGCCAGACCATCACCCTGACAGGCGAGCTGAGCGCTCACCAACGACGTCAGCATCAACGGCGACGTCAACGGCGACCACAAGGCCGACATCACCATCTCCGGCGACGATGCCCACCGCGTCTTCCACGTTACCGGCACCGGCACAGACGTCGAGCTTGACAGCCTCACCCTGACCAACGGCCACGCGAATGTGCAGGGCGGGGCGATCCTGACCGGCGCCGGCACGACACTCACCGTCATCGACAGCACCGTGGAGAACAGCTCGGTTAACGAATTCGGCGGCGGCATCGCCAGCTACGGAACGCTGGCCGTCACCGGCTCCACCCTCTCCGGCAATACGGCCGGACCTACGGCGGCGGTGTCTATGTTGCCCTGGACCAATCGGCGACGTTCACCAACACCACCATCGACGGCAACGCCGCCACCACCGACGACGGCGGCGGCATCATCGCGGGTCAGGACGCCACCCTCACCATCCTCGACAGTACCATCACCGGGAACCATGCCGGAGTCCATGGCGGCGGCATCCTTCTGTTCCAGGGCGCCGACGCTGCGGTGACCAACAGCGTCATCGCCCTGAACACCGCCGGCACGAGCGGGGCCGACGTCGCGGAGACCGGCACACCCTCCACCCTGACTGCCGGGCACAGCTTCTTCGGCACCACCGTCGGCATCGACACCGACAATGGCGGCAACATCAATGGCGGCGGCGATCCGCTCCTTGGCGCGCTTGCCGACAATGGCGGAGCGGTCGCGACCCGATCGCCGCTCGGCGGCAGCCCGCTTATCAATGCCGGCGACAACGCCTCGCTTCCCCTCGACGTGAACGACGTCGATCACGACGGCAACACTAGCGAGGGGCTGCCGCTCGACGCCCGCGGCGAAGCCCGCATCTACCAGGCCACCGTCGATATCGGCGCGGTGGAGCTGCAGAACGTCGCGCCCGTCGCCCACAACGACGGCTTCGCCACCGACGAGGCGACCAACGTCAATGGCGACGTGACCGCCAACAACGGCAACGGCGCCGACAGCGACGCCAATGGCGACACGCTGACCGTCACCAAGGTCGACGGCGCTGCCTTCAGCGATGGCGTCGCCTTCGCGCTTGCCTCCGGCGCGATGCTCACCATGCACGGCGACGGCACGTTCACCTACGATTCCAACGACGTCTTCGACTTCCTGCCGGTCGGCAACGTCGGCCACGACAGCTTCACCTACACGGTCGCCGACGGTAATGGCGGCACCGACACCGCCACGGTCACCATCGACATCACCGGTCTCGACACCAACGACACCTTCATCGGCACGCCGGGACCCGATGTCTTCTCCGGCGGCGTCGGCAACGACACGATGATCGGCAAGGGCGGCAAGGACAAACTCAAGGGCGACAGCGGCAACGACGGGCTCGACGGCAGCGGCGGAAAGGACAAGCTGAACGGCGGGCTCGGCGACGACACCCTCACCGGCGGCAAAGGCGGCGACGCCTTCGTCTTCAAGGACAAGCTCGGCGCAACCAACGTCGACACCATCACCGATTTCGGCGTCGGCCATGATGTCATCGACCTGGCGAAGTCGATCTTCAAGGGGATCGGCGGCAAGGGCGAACTGAACGCCAAATACTTCGCCACCGGTCACGCCAAGGACGGCAACGACCACATCATCTACAAAGCGGGCAAGGGAAAGCTCTTCTACGATCACAACGGCGACAAGGCCGGTGGCCTGACCCTGTTCGCCAAGGTCGCCCCCCACACCCACCTCAACCACACCGACTTCCTGGTGATCTGACCCGGCTGGCTCGCCAATCAAGGGGCGCCTTGGGCGTCCGGTTATCGGTCGCCGTCCAGCGATGGCTGGCGCGGTCGGCATGGGATGGCGGCGGCGCACGCCAACGTCCTGCCGCGCCGGTCGCCCCGCCGCCGGTTCCGCGGTTACTCCAATTTAATTCTGCCGTGAGAGGATCGTGATCGACCTCGACGGCGACTGATATAGCCTTCGAGACGGTTACAGTGCCGACGGCTTCAGCGATTGAGGCGACGAGCCCCAGGGAGCGACGCGCTTCGGCCCGCGCGATGATTGGAAACGTGGTTCGCGTGCGCGAATTGCGCCTGGCGGGTCGTTCAAGTATGCAGACCCCCCGTGACGCCCGGCGCCCCCCGCCGATCTTCGTAGTTCCAGTCGACGGTACGCAGCGAATCCTTGCCACGATGCTGCGCGGCACCGCCGAGCCCCTGCGGAGGCAGAGATGACGGAGAAATACTACAAATACGTCGACATCGACGGCCTGACCATAAACAACCAGAACGACCACGTTTACGGGATTCTGCCGGCAGATTTCTACGGACAGGCGAGCCAGGGATACACCGCATACGAACTGATCAAGGTTCTCGGTGAAAACGACGCGATCCCCGCTCCCATCTACAGCCTGACGCCGGCGAAAGGCGTCGACATGAACGACATCCTCACTGGAGATGACAACGGCGGCGACCAGATCTTCGGCGGACTGGGAAACGATCAGCTCAGCGGCTACGCCAAGAACGACAGCCTGGTCGGCGGTAGCGGCGACGACATCCTCAACGGCGGCAAGGACAACGATGTCCTCCTCGGCGATTGGGCGAACTACCCGAACATCATCTCGAGCAAGAACTGGGCGATCCCAAGCGAAGACAGCTCCATATCGGGAAACGACACCCTTAACGGCGACGAGGGCAACGACATCATCGTCGGAGGCCCCGGCAACGACACGATCTCCGGCGGCAAGGGGGCCGACATCATCGACGGTGGCGACGGCAACGACCGCATCGACGCCGGCCCGCGCGGCGATGGCTATCTCGACGACGTCACGGGCGGGCCCGGGGCGGACCTGTTTCTACTGAGCTACAACAATCCCGGTGACCCGGAATCGCCGAGCGAGCAATTCTGGAACAGCTTTGGTGAAAATGCTGTCCAGGATGCTACCTCCACTTTCGTCGACAACGCCCTGGAAAAGCTCGGCGAGGCCGCGTGGAAGGCGGCCCTCGGGTCTGTCTCCGACTACAGCGGCCTCCTGCTCGGCCCCCTCGGCGCCGTGGGCGGCGACCTGGCGGCGGAGGCGCTGGGGCTCCTGTTCAACTCGCCGAAGGCCCCGGCTCCGAAAGCGCAGGACGTCCTGGTCATCCGCGACTTCGATCCCCGCGAGGACGTCATCTTCCTTCCGCTCGATGCCACCAAATCGCTGTTTGCCCAGCCGGCGTTCTTTTCGAGCTCCGCCGCCAATCAGAACAACGGCAGCGAGCCGTACATCCAGCTCAGCGACCTGCAGGGCTGGGGCATCTCGTTCGGCACCGTCGACACCCAGACCAACGCCGAGACCCAATATGCCCAGGTCTTCCTGTCCCAGGACTATCTCAACTCGCTCGGCATAGACAACGGGTCGTCAAGTGCAGCGGCCATGGCGGCCCTGCAGAATCTTCTTGGCACGGCGGTCACCATCGGCCCTGGCGGCCTGCCGGAACTCCACCGCCGCTTACGCATTCTCAGGCATCGAGCAGTCCGATCAGCCCGAGTGGCAGGTGCCGACCGGCACCAAGACCATGGTCTTCGGCGCCCTCGGGCCGATGACCATCATCGGCGCGGACGAAGCCGGCTTGAGGCTCGGCGGAACCAATTTCGGCGACATCATCACCGCCAATGCCAAGATCCTCGCCCCGGAGGACGTCCTCAACAACTCGGCCGTCACCAACCAGGATTCGCACCTGTTCGGCTTCGGCGGCAACGATTTCCTTTACGGCGGCAACGGCGCCGACAGCATTTTCGGCGGCGACGGCAACGACCGCCTCTATGCGTTCGGCTCGCCGGCCGACAACACCAACGGCAACGTCTATAACGGCCTGCACGGCGACGGCGGCGACGACACGCTGGTCGCCGGGAGCGGCACGTCGGCGATGGACGGCGGCGACGGCTACAACACCGTTTCGTACGAACTCTCTCCCAATGGCGTCACCGTCGACCTGTCGACGCCGCCCGATTTCAACGACAAGACGCACAATTTTACCGGCGTGGCGCAGGATTTTCCCGGCATCACCTTCACCGGACACGCCACCGGCTTCTCCGCTTACGACATCCTCGCCAATATTCAGGGTGTCATCGGATCGGCCCATGACGACGTGATCACCGGCAACGACCTCGACAACACGGTCGACCCCGGCCTCGGCGACAACTCCATCGTCGGCAATGGCGGCAGCAACACCATTTCCTACCGGAGCGCGGTTGCCGCGGTCACCATCGATCTGGTCAATCAGACGACGGCCAAATCCGACGGCCAGGGCACCAACTACACCGATCACTACACCGGCTTCGCCAACGCTTACGGATCCGACTTCGACGACATGATCACCGGCACCTCCGGGGACAACCTGATCGACCCCGGCCTCGCCAACTCGGTCGGCGACCAGATCGACGGCAACGGCGGCATCGATACGATTGCCTACTTCAGCGCGCTGTCCGGCGTCACCGTCGACCTCCACGAAGGCCATGCCATCAAGACGAGTGCCGACGGAAACACGACCCTCACCGACACACTGACGGGCGGCAGCTTCCGCAACATCATCGGTTCCCGCTTTGACGATGCGCTGCTGCGAGGGAACAACGAGGACAACATCGTCTTCTACAGCGCCGGCAACGACTTCATCGACGGCATCGGCGGCATCGACACCCTCGACTATCACGGCGCACCCGGCGCCGTTCAGATCGACGTGACCACCGGCAAGACGACGAAGACCATCGATCACGGCGCCGATCCCTCGACCAGCGCCGGCACCGACAGCTTCAAGAACATGGAAGTGTTCGTCGGGTCGGTCTACGACGACACCATCACCGGCGGCAGCTTCAGCACCCAGAAACAGGCGACCGCCGTCGCCATGCCGGCGATAACCGAGCTGGTCTTCGACGGCGGCCCCGGCAAGGACACCTTCGTCGTCGACGGCAGCATCGGCGACGTCGACATCGCCCACGACTTCTCCGAGATCGGCGGCGATGCGCTGACCGCGCTCATCGCCCGGTTCGAGTATCTGAAGTTCGACGACTTCACCGTCGACCTCTCCCGCTTCGACGCCGCGCATCACCAACCGCATCGGCGCCGCCCATGTCGGCGGCGGCAGCGACGACGAGCTGATCGTCGGCCACAAGACCGGCGACGACGACCTGTTCGGCGCCAAGGGCAAGGATGCGCTCCTCGGTCTCGGCGGCGACGACCTTCTACGCGGCGCCAAGGGCAAGGACCTGCTGATCGGCGGCGACGGCAACGACACTGAGAAGGGCGGCGCCAACGCCGACGACCTCAAGGGAAACCACGGCAGCGACCTGTTGAAGGGCGGCGACGGCGGTGATATTCTGAAGGGCGGCGCCGGCAACGATATTCTCATCGGTGGCAAGGGCGCCGACCTCCTTGACGGCGGCGGCGGCAAGGACCGCTACGTCTTCGACGCGGCGCCGGGCACCGGCGTCGACACCATCGTCGACTTCCAGCAGGGCGAGAGCATCGAGCTCGACCACACCGTCTTCCACGACATCGGACCGAAGGGCGAGCTCGCGGCCGACCTGTTCTGGAGCGGCAATCCGAAATTCGGCGGCGACTTCCGCGTCCTCTACGACGCCAAGCACGGCCTGCTCATCTACGACGACAATGGCGCGATGCGCGGCGGCGACACCGTGTTCGCCCATATCGGCAAGCACCTCGACCTCAGTCACGGCGATTTCGTGGTGATCTGATCCGGCGTCGTTGGCTCCGTCATTCGCAGGCCCACCCGCCTCGGTGGGAAGACGCTTCGCCGATGGCCGGCCGGCCCAATCTGTGGCATGATTGCCGCCCCGGTAAGACTGTCGCTTAACGTCAGGCGCGCTGGTTCCGACCCGCGCGCAACAAGTGGGAGAGCGCAATGGGCAAGGGCATTAAGCTTAAGGCAATTGACCCGCTGGACCGCACCTACATCTATGAGCTTGGCAACCAATACAACGACACCGGCCCGGCAGCCTTCCTCCGCGAGTTCGCAAAAAGCTTTGTGATCAGCCCAAGAATTCCACAATACCGATACCGATACCGATTACTTGATCAAGTTCAAGATCACCGGCAACAACTTCAAATACACTGGCGGCGTGCCGCTTTCCGGAACCGTCAAGGGCATCTCGGTCAAGGTGGATGGCGGCCTCGCCTACGAGTTCACCAAGCTCAACCTGTCTATCCCGAAGCTAGCCCACCTCTATGCCGACAATGACCCGTTCGCCGCCTTCGGCAAGCTCCTGGTCGGCGACGACAGGATCATCGGCTCGCAGCACGACGACCCCGACATCTTCGGCGGCAAGGGCAACGACCTCCTGTGGGGAAGACGGGGAGACGACCGGCTCAACGGAGGCAAGGGCAACGACGTCAACGACGGCGGCCTCGGCAACGACTTCCTCGCCGATACCCACGGCCATGACACGTTCCAGTTCTCGACCAAGTTTCTCCTGACCGGTAACGAGACCTACAATTTCGACACCATCAAGTCCTTCGGCGCCGGCGACACGATCTACCTGAAATATAACATTTTCGGCCAATATGACGGCCACACCACCATCGGCCACAGCCTCGGCAAGGGCGAGTTCGTCAAGGGTTCGGCCGCGGTCGACGGCAACGACTACATCATTTGGAACAAGTCACTGCACACCGTCTACTACGACCCGGACGCCAACGGTCCACTCGACCCCGTGCCGATCTTCAAGACGATGAACGACGCCCATTTCAACCACAACAGCTTCGCGATCGGATTGGAGGGGTATTGAGGCGGCGGAACCGCGCGAGGCGCTTTCTTGAGCCCATAAGCGGGTCACCCTTGGCACGGCAGGGCCCGCGGAAACCAAATCTTATTTGTACGAATAGATCATAACAAAAACTGGTTGAGCCGGCCCGCCCGGGCCGGTTTACTGCGGTCTGGACGACGATTCCACTGTGTCGGCGGCCCGCCTTTGCCGCCGCCGCCGGCGAGCGCATGGAGGCGGACCGTGGCTACTGTTCCGAATGTCGTGACATCGACCGCCGACAGCGGCGCCGACACGCTCCGCTCGGCCATCCTCTTCGCCAACGCGCATCCCGGCACGACGATCACCTTCGCCGGCGACGCCCTCACCAACCCGATCGCGCTGACCCGGTCGCTGCCGATGATCACCGCCAACGTGACGATCGACGGCGGCGGCGGCGTCACCATCGACGCGCAGGACAGCGGCCGGGTGTTCTTCGTCGCCAGCGGCACCGTGGCGATCAACGACGTGACGATCGCCAACGCCATGGCCCAGGGCGGCGATGGCGGCGATGCCACCGGGGGCACCGCTGCCGGCGGCGGCGGCGGTCTCGGCGCCGGGGCGGCGGTGTTCGTCAATGACGGCGCGGTCGTGACGCTGACCGATGTTGCGGTGATCGACGCCGCAGCCGTGGGGGGCGCCGGCGGCGAGGGCTCGGCACAAGTCAACGCCGGCTATGGCGGTGGCGGCGGGGGTCTCGGCGGTGATGGCGGCGACGGCAGCGGCGGCGGCGGCGGCGGCGGCGGCTATGAGGGTCCGCGGCGCCGGCAGCGGCGGCGGCGGCGGCGGCGGCGGGGAATATGGTGCCGGCGGCGGCGGCGACGGCGGCGGCGGCGGCGGTGGCCAGCAGGGGAACGGCGGTGCCGGCCATGGCGGCGGCGGCGAAGGCGGCGGCGCTACCGATCCCGGCAACGCCGGCGACGGCTTAAGCGGCGGCACCGGCGGCAACGCGCGAAGGCGGAGACGGCGGCGACCTGAACGATCCGGGCGATCCCGCGCAGGCGGCGTTGGGCGGCGGTGGCGGCGGCGGCGACGGCGGCGGTGGCGGCGACGGACTCGCCTCCGGCGGGGGCGGCGGAACGGGGATAATCGCGACGGCCCCGGGCGGCGCCGGCGGTCTCGGCGGCGGTGGCGGTGGGGCCAGTCAAACGGACGGCGGCGGCGGCGGCGATTTCGGCGGCGGCGGCGGCACCGGAGGCGACAACCCGGTCAGCGGAGGCGCCGGCGGCTTCGGCGGCGGCGGCGGCGGGGCGATCGCCATTACCGGAAACGTCGGTGGCGGCGGCGGCTTCGGCGCCGGTGGCGGCGGCGCGGCCACGGGCGGCAGCGGCGGCAGCCTCGGCGGCCAGGGCGGCTCCGGCCCCGGCGCCGACGGCGGCGGCGGCGCGGCGCTTGGCGGCGCCGTCTTCGTCCGCGACGGCGGCACACTGATCATCAGCGACGGCGGCTCCACCGTCAGCTCCACCGTGGCTGCCGGCTTCACCGGCACCTATGGCGTCACTGCCGGCACCACCGGCGGCACGGGCGGCGCCACCGACGGCAAGGCCCAGGGCACCTTGATGTTCCTGCAGGGGAGCGGCGCAGCGACGACGCTTGCCATCTCCGACGGCAACACCCAGACGATCGGCGGCGACGACGCCATCGCCGGCAAGGGCACCCTCACCAAGGACGGCGACGGCGCGCTGGTCATCGCCGGCCTCAACTTCCACTTCAAGGGCGCGGCCACCGTCGCCGGCGGCCTGCTCCAGGTCGACGGCTCGATCGGCAAGGCGGCCATCACCGTCGAGACCGGCGCCACCCTCGGCGGCAACGGCAAGGTCGGCGTCACCCAGGTCGACAGCGGCGGCACGCTCTCCCCCGGCGCCAGCGCCGGCAAGATCACCACCCGCGACCTCGACTTCGGCGCCGCCGCCCGCTTCGTCGTCGAGATCGGCGGCACTCAGGCCGGTGTCGGCGGCTACGACCGGGTCAGCGTCAAGGGCACCGTCGACGTCGACAACGCCATCCTCGACGCGTCGCTGATCGACGGCTTCAAGCCGTCGGTCGGCGACACTTTCAAGATCGTCGCCAATGACGGCCACGACGCCGTCATCGGCACCTTCCAGGGCCTCGCCGAGGGCGCGCAGCTCACCATCGACGGCCGCTTCTTCACCATCTCCTACCATGGCGGCGACGGCAACGACGTGGTGCTCACCGCCACGGTGAACACCATCATCGGCACCGGCCATGCCGACCTGGTCGACGCCTCGCACACGGTCGCCGGCCAGCCCTTTCCCACCAACGGCCCCGACCTCATCAAGGGCAAGGGCGGCGCCGACGACCTCTCCGGCCTCGCCGGAGCCGACACCATCCTCGGCGGCAAGGGCGGCGACTACCTCTACGGCAACAACGGCAAGGACTCGCTTGCCGGCGGTGCCGGCGACGACCATCTCTATGGCGGTGCCGGCGACGACGTGCTGAACGGCGGCAAGGGCCGCGACCATCTCACCGGCGGCGACGGCGACGATGCCTTCGTCTTCGACACGCCGCTTGGGCCGAACAACGTCGGCATTATCGCCGACTTCGGCAAAGGCCACGACACCTTCTATCTGGACGGCTCGATCTTCCAGGGGATCGGCGGCCCGGGCGGGCTCGCGAAGGAGCACTTCGTCGTCGGCGTCCAGGCCAAGACCGCCGACGAGCACATCCTCTACAACCACGACAACGGCAAGCTCTACTACGACGAGGACGGCGCCGGCGGCGTCAACAAGATCCTCTTCGCCAAGGTCGATCCGCACACCCACCTCACCCACCACGACTTCTTCGTCATCTGAGGGGTGAGCGCGTTAGGGGCGTCAGCCGGTGTCCGCCGGGGTTTCCATCTCGTCCGGCCCGCCGCCCTCGGCGCCCTGCCTCTGGTGGAAGGCGCGCCAGCTCATCGGCAGCGCCACGAGGTAGGCCAGCGTCAGCACCGTCATCGTCTGCCAGGGAAAGCTTAACAGCAGCGCGACGACGAGGACGACCATGACGAAGAGCGGCAGCACCATGTCGCGCGGGATCCGGCGGCCGATCAGTTTCGCCGACCAGGTCGGCACGCGGCTCACCATCAGCATGGCGATCGCCAGCGTGTAGACGATCACCAGCGGCGCGGTGAGGAAACCGTGCGGCGCGCCGATGAATTCCAGATAGACCGGCAGGAAGACGATCATCGCTCCGGCCGGCGCCGGAACGCCGACGAAGAAGTTCGACTGCCATTCCGGCTTGGCCGGCCCCTGCAGGGCGACATTGAAACGCGCCAGCCTCAGCGCCGCGCAGATGGCGAAGATCAGCGATGCGATCCAGCCGAGCGAGCCGGCGTCGTCAAGCGCCCAGGCGTAGAGCAGGATCGGCGGCGCCACGCCGAAATTGACGAAATCGGTGAGCGAATCGAGCTCGGCGCCGAAGCGGGTGGTGGATTTGAGGAAGCGCGCCACGCGCCCGTCGATCCCGTCGAGCGCCGCGGCGATGGCGATGGCGGCGATCGCCCAGTCGAAGCGCTGCTCGATGCTCATGCGGATCGAGGTGAGGCCGGCGCAGAGCGCCAGCAGCGTGACCAGGCTCGGCAGCACCAGCCGGATCGGCACCTCGCGGAGTTCGCGAAGCTGGCGGAGCCGCCGCCACTTCGGCTCGTCGTCCGGATCGAAGGGCTGGAAGATCGACATTGCCGTCAGTCGATCCGCACCTGGCGGTCGTCGCCCGGCTCGCCGAAGCGGGCAAGCACCGTCTCGCCGGCAATCGCCTGCTGCCCGACGGCGACCAGGACGTTCACGCCGAGCGGCAGATAGACGTCGAGCCGCGAGCCGAAGCGGATCATGCCGATCCGCTCGCCCGGCGCCAGCGCGTCCCCTTCCCTCACCCAGCACGCGATCCGCCGCGCCACCAGCCCGGCGATCTGGACGACGCCGACCGGCCCGTGGGCGCTGTCGAGGACGATGCCGTTGCGCTCGTTGTCCTGGCTCGCCTTGTCGAGATCCGCATTGACGAACTTGCCCGGCGCATAGACCACCTTCGCCACCGTGCCGGCGACCGGCGACCGGTTCACGTGGCAATCGAACAGGTTCATGAAGACGGAAATCCGCCGTCTGGTCTGCTCGCCGAGCCCCAGTTCGCGCGGCGCCACCACGCTGACGATCGACGCCACGCGGCCGTCGGCCGGGCTCACCACCAGATCGGCGGCAACCGGGATCAACCGCTGCGGATCGCGGAAGAAATAGGCGCACCAGGCGGCGAGGATCAGCCCGATCCAGAAGATCGGCTGCCAGAACCAGCCGACGAACAGCGCGACAAAGATCAGCCCGGCGATGAACGGCCAGCCTTCCCGGCGGACCGGCACCAGCACCGAGCGGATCGAGGCGAGCACGGACTCCATACGCAACCTTCCCGACCCCGCCTCCGTTCGAGGCTAGAAAGCATGGAAAGCCGTCAAAGTGAAGGTCGGCTACTCGGCGGCCTCGGGCTGCGCCGCCGGCACCCGGTGGACGTAACCCTCCGCGTCGGTTTCCTCGACCTCGCGCAGGAGTTCCTCCGCCTCGGCCGCCACCCGCTGCCGGTTCCACATGCTGGCATAGAGGCCGTCGCGGGCCAGAAGCTCGTCGTGGCGCCCGCGTTCGACGATCCGCCCTTCGTCGAGAACGATGATCTCGTCGGCGTGGACGACGGTGGACAGCCGATGGGCAATCACCAGGGTCGTGCGGCCGGACGACACGCGGTCGAGCGCCGCCTGGATTTCGCGCTCGGTGTGGATGTCGAGGGCGGAGGTCGCCTCGTCGAGGAGGAGGATCGGCGGCGCCTTGAGTATGGTCCGGGCGATCGCCACCCGCTGCTTCTCGCCGCCGGAAAGCTTCAGCCCGCGCTCGCCGACCGGAGTCTCGTAGCCGTCCGGCAGGCCGGCGATGAACTCGGCGATCTGGGCGGTCGCCGCGGCGGCGTGGACCTCCTCCTCGCTCGCATCTGGCCGGCCGTAGCGGATGTTGTAGGCGATGGTGTCGTTGAACAGCACGGTGTCCTGCGGGACCATGCCGATCGCAGCGCGGAGCAATTCCTGGGTGACGTCGCGGATGTCCTTGCCGTCGATGGTGATCCGCCCGCCGGTCACGTCGTAGAAGCGGAACAGGAGCCGCGAGATCGTCGACTTGCCGGCGCCCGACGGCCCGACGATGGCGATGGTGTGGCCGGCGGGAACCTCGAAGCTGACGCCCTTGAGGATCGGCCGGTTGGCGTCGTAGTGGAAATCGACGTCGTCGAAATTCACCGTGCCGCCGCTGACCACCAGCGTGTTGGCGTCGGGCTTGTCGACGATCTCCGGGGCGATGTCGAGGAGGGCGAACATCTGCTCGATGTCGATCAGCCCCTGCTTGATCTCGCGATAGACGAAACCGATGAAGTTGAGCGGGATCGAGAGCTGCATCAGCAGTGCGTTGATGAGGACGAAATCGCCGATCGTCTGCTCGCCGCGCAGCACCGCCGTCCCCGACATCGCCATGCAGATGGTCATGCCGGTGGTGAAGATGACGATCTGGCCGATGTTGAGCCAGGCGAGCGAGGTCCAGATGCGGATCGCCGACGTTTCGTAGCGGGCCATCGAGTGGTCGAAGCGACGCGCCTCCATCTTCTCATTGCCGAAATATTTGACGGTCTCGAAATTGAGGAGCGAATCGACCGCCTTCGAATTGGCGTCGTTGTCGGAATCGTTCATCGCCCGGCGGATGCCGATCCGCCAGTCGGACGCCTTCACCGTGAACCAGATATAGAGCCAGACGGTGACGGCGATCACCGCCAGGTAGTGCCAGTCGAACTGGTAGGTGATGATCACCGCCGCCAGCAGGAACTCGATGATGGTCGGCGCGGTGTTGAGGATGGTGAAGCGGACGATGGTCTCGATGCCGTTGACGCCGCGCTCGATGATGCGCGACAGGCCGCCGGTCCGCCGCTGCAGGTGATAGCGGAGCGATAGTTCGTGCACGTGGATGAAGGTTCGGTAAGCCAGCTGACGCACGGCGTGCTGGCCGACCTTGGCGAACAGCGCATCGCGAAGATTGTTGAAGACGTTCGTCAGGACGCGGCCGACGCCATAGGCGATGATCAGCATGACCGGCACGGTGACGACCGCGGCGAGGCCGACCGCGGCGCTGCCGCCGCTGCCCTGCGGGTGAACGAGGGCGTCGGTCGCCCACTTGTAGGCGTAGGGCACCAGCACCGTGACCACCTTGGCGGCAACCAGAACCCCCAGGGCGAGCGCCACCCGGCGCTTCAGGTCCGGCCGGTCGGCGGGCCACATATAGGGCCACAGATTGCGGATCGTGCCGAAGGCCAATTCCGGCCGCACTTTGGGCCGGCCGCTCGCTTCCGCCGCCGCCATCAACCAACCTCCGCGGGCTGCCGATCCGCGCCCGCCGGCCGGTCGAACCCGCCCACCGCATCTGCAATCGCGGTCAGCGCCCGCCGATCCAGCCAGTAGCAGCAACGCGGCCCGTCGATCTCGCCCCGGATGATCCCCGCCTCGCGCAGCACCTTCAGGTGCTGCGACACCGTCGACTGGGCAAGCGGCAGGCCGCGGACAATGTCGCCGCAGCAACAGCGGCCGCTCGCCGCGCCGATGAGCGCGCGCACAATCGCCAGGCGCGCGGGATGTCCGAGCGCCTTGATCCGTGCAGCAAGAATGACGTCGTCCTGATCGAAGGCCACGAGGCTTCTCATCGTAATTCGACGATGAATGCCTCCACTTAAGCCATTTCCCGGCTGATGCAACCCGCCCGGCTCAATTTTTCCCGCTGTCCTGCCAGGCCGTGTTGCCCTCGGGCAGCACGAAGACCTGTCCCGGATAGATCCAGCGCGGATTGCGGATCTGGTCCTTGTTGGCCTGATAGATGGTCGACCAGCGAACGCCCTTGCCGTACATCGCGCGGGAGATCCGCCAGAGATTGTCGCGGCGCTTGATGATGACCGTCTGCGGATCGCCCATCGAACCCGCCACCGACGCGCCGGCCGGTCCGCCGGCTTGGCCGACCGGCTTCAACACCGCCACTTCCACCTCGCGCTCGAAGGGGACCTCGGCGCGCGCAATCACGTTGCCCGAGCCCGCCTCGACCTGATCGGCGCGAACCGAGTAGGTGCCGGCCGGCAGGTCGCGCTGCACCTCGAGGAGCCAGGTGCCCGACGGCGACGGCGTCGCCTCGCCGAGCAGCTTGTCGTCCATGTAGACGCGGACCGTTTCGTGCGTCGCGGCGGTACCGGCGATGTAGAGGGCGCCGGTCGTCTCGGCCTCGACGGCGGTCACCGCCACGTCCGCCACGGGCTTGGCTTCCGGCGCCGGCTCGGCCGCGGGCTGCGGCTCGGGCTCGACGGCCGCGACCGCGGCAGGCGGCCCGGTCGGCGCGGCCTCGGGTGCCGGCTCCACGGCAGTGGCGGCGGCCGACAATTCCGGCTTGGGCGCCTCGACCACCGCGACCTCGGTGCCCGCCGGCTTCGCCGCGGGCGCCGGCGGCGGCGTCTTGCCGGTCTCCGCGGCCTGCTCGGGCTGGGGCGGCGCGGCGGCCTTCATTTCGGGAGCCGGAGCCGCAACGGGGGGCGTTGCCGGGGCCGCCTCGGCCGTCACCGTCTCCTTCGGCGTCTCGGCCGGCGCCGGTTCAACCACCTCCGCCGGCGGCGCCGCAACGGTCGGCTCCGGTGCGGGTGCGGGCGCCGCGGCAACCTCGGTCTTCTTCGGCTCTGGTGCGGGCGCCGCCGCGACCTCGGTCTTTTCCGATCCGGCGGCAGGGGCAGGCGGCGCGGGCGGCGGTTCGGGAAGCTGCACGATGGTGCTCGGCGTGTCCGGCGTATTGAGCACGACCAGCGGCTCCTCGGTCGGCTTCTCCGGAATCATCACCGCGACCCGCTGATCGGAGATGGTCACCGTCGATTTGTCCGGCGAGGTGGTGCGGATTGCCAGATCGTGCGGTCCCGGCGGCAGCGGCTCGAGAAGCGCCAGCGCCCATTCGCCGAGCTCGTTGGCCTCGGCGGTCGCGATCACCTTGTCGTCGCTCATCACGTCGACCATCGCGCCGGGCTGGGCCTGACCGGCGATGACCGCGTCGCCGGTCGGCTCGACGCGGACGATGTCGAAACTCGGCGGCGGAACGGCCGGCGCGCCGGCGCTGTCGCCCGGAGCCGGCGTCGCGGCCGGCGCCTCGGCTTTGACCGAGGGTTCGATCGTCATCGGCGCCTCGCCGGCGGCAGGCGGCGGCGCGGGTTCTTCCTCCGGCGCAACCATCGCGGTCTGCGTGTTGCCGTCCGCCGGCGGCGCGACCGGCGCCGGTTCCGCCGCCATCGGCGCGGGTTCCGCCGGAACTTCCGCGACCTTGTCTTCGGTCTTGTCAGTAATGACCGGGGTCGCAGCCGGAGCAGCCTCAGCCATCGGGTTGGCCGGCTCCGTTACCGTCGGCGCTTCGGTCGGTGCGGGGGCCTCGGCCGGTGCGACCGCGGCCATTGGGTTGCCAGCCTCTTCGGTTACCGGTGGATTGGTTGGCGCGCTCTTCGCCATGCCGGCCGCCCCTTCGTTGGCGGTGGCAGGCGGCTCGACCGGCGCTGCCTCGGCCATCTGACTGGCAGGCTCCTCGATGATCGCCGGAGCCGGCGCGGCCGTCGCCATGCCGGCCTCCCCCTCCTTGGCTGCGGCAGGCGGTTCGACGGGGGCAGGCTCAGCCATCGGGTTGGCAGGGGCCTCGGCAGGTGGACTGGCCGGCGCGACCGCGGCCATGCCGGCGTCCCCTTCCGTGGCTGCGGCGGGCGCGGCGGGCGGCTCGACAGGCGCTGCCGGAGCGACGGCCGCCATCGAGTTGGCGGCCGCCTCGGGGGCCGGTGGATTGGCGGCCTCCGAAACCATGGGTGAGGTCGGCTCGCCGGGCGTTTCGGCCTCAGCCGCCGCAACGGCGGGCTCAGCCGGCGGCGGCGCGGCCTCGGCGGCGTTCGAGGCTGGCGCGCTCTCTTCCGCCGGCGCCGGCGTAGCGACGGTGGCGGCCGTTTCGTTTTGGGGTTCCGGCGATTTGGTAACGGCGGCGGCCTCACCCGCCTCCTCCGGCTGGACGGCCATCGAGGTGACGGCGGCCGGGGCCTCGGGCGGAGTCCGCGGCACGTCCCAATAGACGAGGAAAGCCAGTCCGACCAACAGCACGATCACGCTGATCCAGACGGTCATCCGCCGCGTTTCCATGATTCCTCCGGTTTTCCAGCCAACTCCGGCATTAAAGCCCCGTTCCGTGGGCGCCACAAGGCGCGGTGCTTGACGCCCGGTGCAGGCGAATGCCACATCAACCGAATGGCAGAACTACGAAACATTTGTGTTTATTGCGGGTCGAATGACGGCGCATCCCCAGATTTTGCGGTCGCCGCCGAGGCGTTGGGGCGCGGCATCGCCGAAGCCGGAATTCGTCTCGTCTATGGCGGCGGGTCGGTCGGGCTGATGGGAATCGTCGCGCGCACCGTTTTGAGGAACGGCGGTATGGTGACCGGCATCATCCCCCAGTTCCTCAAGGACCGCGAGGTCATGCTCGGCGAAGTGAGCGAGCTGATCGTCACCGCCGACATGCACGAGCGCAAGCGCATCATGTTCGAGCGGGCCGACGCCTTCGTCGCCCTCCCCGGCGGCATCGGCACGCTGGAAGAGGTGGTCGAGATGATGACCTGGGCGCAGCTCGACCAGCACGAGAAGCCGATCCTCATCGTCAACATCGACGGCTTCTGGGACCCGCTGGTCGGGCAGTTTCAGCGGATGACCGAGCAAGGCTTCCTGCACAAGGCCTTCCTCGGCGATCACCCGGCGCTGCCGGTCCGCTTTTGCGGTTCGGTCGCCGACGTGATCCCGACGCTCCGCCAGGCCGTCGCCGCCCTGCCCGCGCCGGCGCTCGAGGAAACCCGCGCGTCGAGGATGATGTAGCGCGCGAGCGCCGGTAAACGACGTAGCAGCTCGTAGACGATGAAGTCGTTCAACGCCTCGAAGGAGGCGTCGATGTTCTCCGAATCAAATCGCTCGAGATTGTGGCGGTGAGGTCTTTGCCGCGAATCGGCACACGCGGATTTCACCCTCCCGCTTGCGGGCCTGTGCGATATCGTAGCTGTTCTGCATCCGCATCAGCGTATCCATGCTCACACCAAACGCCTTCTCGATGCGCAGGGCCATTTCGGGGGAAAGCGAGGAGCGCTCGTTGAGAAGGGCAGAGAGGGCCGTCCGCGTGATACCGAGGACGTCGGCGGCGGCCGTCACCGAAAGCCCCAACGGCTCAATGATCTCGGTCTTGACGAATCCGCCGGGATGCGGCGGATTCTTCAGCCTGTAGTCGGTCGTCTTGGTCATGGCTTTCTCAGTGGTAGTCCTCATAATCCAGGTCGACAATCTCAAGTCCGGTCGGGTCGATGCGGAAGGTTGTGGGTCAGGACGCGCCGTCAAGTGTCGCGCGACACTTTACGCAGCAGGGTCACCCCTGTCCGCAGCAGCTTGTAGACGATGGAGTCGTTCAACGCCTCGAAAGACGCGTCGACGATGTTCTCCGAGACGCCGACCGTGAACCACGAATCGCCGGAAGCGTCGGCGCTCTCGATCAACACGCGGGTGACGGCGCCGGTGCCGCCGTTGAGGATACGCACCTTGTAGTCGATCAGCTCGAGGTCGGCGATGGCGTCGCGATAGACGCCGAGGTCCTTGCGGAGCGCCCGGTCGAGCGCGTTGACCGGGCCGTTGCCCTCGGCGACGGTGAGGAGCTGCTCGCTTCCGATGGTCAGCTTGACCACCGCTTCGGACACCGTGACCAGTTCGCCGAGCGCGTTGTGGCGGCGCTCGACGGTGACGTGGAAGCTCTCGACGTCGAAATAGTCTGGCACCGTGCCGAGCATCCGTCGCGCCATCAGTTCGAAGGACGCGCCGGCCGCCTCGTATGCGTAGCCGACCAACTCGCGGTGCTTGACCTCGCGAAGCAGCGCCTCGAGCCGGCTGTCGCTGCGCTCGACGGCGATCCCCATCCGCTCCAGTTCGGCAACCAGATTGGCCTTGCCGGCCTGGTCGGAGACGAGGACGTGGCGGCGGTTGCCGACCTTGTCGGGCTCGACGTGCTCGTAGGTCCTCGGGTCCTTGGCGATCGCCGAGGCATGGATGCCGGCCTTGGTGGTGAAGGCGCTGGCGCCGACATAGGCCGCCTGGCGGTTCGGCGCGCGGTTGACCAGCTCGTCGAAACGGTGGGCGAGCTTCGACAGCCCCGCCAGCCCCTCGTCGCTGACGCCGATATCGAACTTCTCCGCATAGGCCGGCTTCAGCATCAGCGTCGGGATCAGCGAGGTGAGATTGGCGTTGCCGCAGCGCTCGCCAATGCCGTTCAGCGTCCCCTGGATCTGGCGGGCGCCGGCGCGCACCGCGGCCAGCGAATTGGCGACTGCCTGCTCGGTGTCGTTGTGGGCATGGATGGCGAGGTGATCGCCGGGGACGACCTTCGCCACCTCCCCGACGATCGCTTCGACCTCGTCCGGGAGAGTGCCGCCATTGGTGTCGCAGAGCACCACCCAGCGCGCTCCGGCGTCGTAGGCGGCCTTGGCGCAGGCGAGCGCGTAGCCGGGATTGGCCTTGTAGCCGTCGAAGAAGTGCTCGCAGTCGAGGAGCACTTCCTTGCCCGCCTCGCGGGCGGCCGTCACCGACTGGCTGATCGAATCGAGGTTTTCTTCTTCGCTGATGCCGAGCGCTATTCTGACGTGATAGTCCCAGGTCTTGGCGACGAAGCAGATCGCGTCGGCCTTGGCGTCGAGTAGCGCCTTGAGGCCGGGATCGTTGGACAGGCTGACGCCGGCCCGCTTGGTCATGCCGAAGGCGGTGAAGGTGGCGTCCGTCGTCCGTTTCGCCTCGAAGAACGCCGTGTCGGTCGGGTTGGCGCCGGGGTAGCCGCCCTCGACGTAGTCGATGCCGAGCTCGTCGAGGAGGCGGGCGACCAGCACCTTGTCCTCCAGCGAAAAGTCGACGCCGTTGGTCTGCGCGCCGTCGCGCAGCGTCGTGTCGAACAGGTAGAGCCGTTCCTTACTCATCACGCTTTATCCGGTTGTCGGCGCCCTTTTTCGTCAATGCCTTGGCGCCGATGGTTCACGATCCGATTCAGGCCGGCGGCCAGGTTTCGGTGTCGTGGTCGGGATGCTGGTGGCTGGTCGCGCGGATCTCGGTGAGCAGCGCCTCGTAGCCCTTGAAGGCATCGTCGGTCGACAAGGCGACGAGGCCCGAGAGATCGTTCGTCCACGCGAGCCGCGCCTCCGTGCCGCTTTGATACTCCGGCACGACGACCGATGGGTCGTCCAGCGTCGCAATGGCAGGATGGATGACGTCGTTCGGAATCCAGTTGTTGAAGAGCGGCGTGCCGCAGTCGCGACAGAAGCCTCGCTCCATGTTGACCGAGCTCTTGAAGACCGCCGGCGCGCCTCGGGTCCATTCGAGGTCGGCGTTCTTGACGGTGAAGGTCGCGAAATACGGCGCACCGACCGCCTTCTGGCACATGCGGCAGTGACAGATCCCTACTTGATGCGGGGTCCCGTGGACCGCATAGCGGACGGCGCCGCACTGGCAGCCGCCGGTGATCCGGATATCAGCCATCGATCGGACTCCCTTGGCCTCGGGATCGGGAACCGGCCGGAGGCCAGACGGCCGTGTCGTGGTCGGGATGCTGGTGGTTGGTGGCGGCGATCTCGGCATAGCGGTCCGCCGGCTCCTCCTCTTCGGTCACCGTGCCCGGCAGGTCGTCGAGTTCGCCCACCCACGCGATGCGGGACTCCAGGCCGAACTGGGTGACGGGGCGGGCGATCGACGGATCGTCAAGCGAGCCGATCGAGACGTTCATCTCGCCATCGGGGAGGTAGCGGAAGGAGAGCGGCGTGCCGCAGTCGCGGCAGAAGCCGCGCTCCACAACGTCGGAGCTTTTGAAGATCGCCAGCTCGCCGCGCGTCAGCACAAAATCCCGCGTCCCCACCAGCGGCGCGAAGAACGATCCGAACGCCTTCTGGCACATGCGACAGTGGCAGATGCTCGGCTGGATCAGTGGACGAGCGATAGCATAACGCACCGCGCCGCACTGGCAGCCGCCGGTCAGCCGGATTTCGGTCGCGTTCATGGTCTGCCCTGCCCTTGTCGCTATGCCGGATTGTGACAGACGGCTTCGATGTTGTTGCCTTCCGGGTCGAGCACGAAGGCGCCGTAATAGGTCGGGTGATAGTGGGCGCGGATGCCGGGCGGGCCGTTGTCCTTGCCGCCGGCCGCCATGGCCGCCTTGTAGAAGGCGTCGACCTCGGCGCGGGTGTTGGCGCCGAAGGCGATGTGCAGATGCGGCGTCTGCCGGGCGCCGGCGGCGAGCCAGAAGAACGGCTTGCCCTCGGCGCCGAAACCGGCGGCGTCGACACCGCCGGTGACGCTTGCCGGAACCTCCATCATCAGGGTGATGCCGAGCGGCGCCAGCGCCTTGGCGTAGAACGCCTTGGCGCCGGCGAAATCCTCGACGCTGAGCCCGGTGTGATCGATGAAATGGCGGGTCATTGGGTCCTCTTCTGTTTGATTTCGCTTCGTTTCGACGGCGCCGCAGCCGAGCGGATATGACCACCGGCCCCCTCACCCGGCCCCGCGCTTCGCGCAACGCCACCCTCTCCCACGAGGGGAGACGGATTGGCGCCCTGCCCTAAGGGAGAACGCTCTTCTTGACGGTGAAGCTCACCCTCGGGGAAGGGCTCGAAACCCTCTCCCCTCGTGGGAGAGGGTGGCGAGGCCGAAGGCCGAGCCGGGTGAGGGGGCGGTCGGCTCACCGCTTCACCTCCCACGCGGTGTGCCGATCGGGCCGGCCGTGCAACACCACACCGTCGTCATGCCCGGGCTTGACCCGGGCATCCACGCGAACACCGGCGATGCCGAAAGACGTGGATGGCCGGGACATGCCCGGCCATGACGGTTGAGCTAGCGAGGCGCTCACCGCTTCACCTCCCAGCTGGTCACCAGCTCGCCGGTCTCCGGGTCCTTCGAGTCTTCGAGCTGGATGCCCATCGCGTCGAGTTCGTCACGGATGCTGTCGGCTTTGACAAAGTCCTTCGCCTTGCGGGCCGCGGCGCGAGATTCCAATCGGGCGTTGACCATCTCCTCCAGCACTTTGTTCATTGTCTCGTTCGGAGACTCACCTCCCGCCATGCCCTCCAGGCTGTCCTCAAAGCCAAGCAACTGAAGCGCCGCCGCAAGAGCTTGCGTCGCTTCAGCTGAATTTCCGTTTGAGGAGGTCGCAGCATTCGCCAACCGGTCAATCTCCGAAATAGCCACGTGCGTATTAAGGTCGTCGGAGAGCGCGTCGACAATCTCGGTCGGCACGGGGACTGGCTCCTGGCGATAGAAGCCGCGCACAGCTCTCCTCCAACCGGCAAGCTTCGTGGTAGCCTCCACGTTCTTCCTGTCCGTCCAGTCAATCGGGCTTCGATAGTGGGTGGACAACATCGCGAGGCGTGCCCGCTGCCCGTTGTGCTTCCAATTCGCCAGAGTGTCCTCGGCCGTCGGGTTGGGGGTTGACAGACGTGGCGTATCCAGCACGTCCCGTATGGTCGCGAAATTCCCCGCCGACTTCGCCATCTTCTCCCCCTCTACCTGGAGGAAGCCGTTGTGCAGCCAGTAGTTGGCCATCACCGGCGTGTCGTGGGCGCAGCGCGACTGGGCGATCTCGTTCTCATGGTGGGGGAAGACGAGGTCGATGCCGCCGCCGTGGATGTCGAAGGTCGGCCCAAGCAGCGCGCCGGCCATGGCGGAGCACTCGATGTGCCAGCCGGGCCGCCCCGCCCCCCAAGGCGAGGGCCAGGCCGGCTCGCCCGGCTTCGACGGCTTCCAGAGCACGAAGTCCATCGGGTCCTTCTTGTAAGGCGCCACCTCGACCCGCGCCCCGGCGATCATGTCGTCGAGCGTACGGTTCGACAGCTTGCCGTATTCGAGCGAGCCGTCCGCCGCCCGCCACGACTTCACGTCGAAAAGCACATGCCCCTCGGCGGTGTAAGCATGGCCGCTCTCGATCAGCTTGGCGATGAGGCGGATCATGTCCTCCGGCAGGTCGGGGCGGCTGATGAATTCGGTCGCCCGCGGCTCGACCGTCGGCCTGAGGCAGCCGAGCGCGTCGACGTCCGCATGGAACTGCCGCTCGGTCCGCGTCGTCACTTCCCGGATCGCCTCGTTCAGCGGCAGGTCGGGGAATTCCTCCGCCGCCCGCGCGTTGATCTTGTCGTCGACGTCGGTGATGTTGCGGACATAGGTGACGTGGTCCGGCCCGTAGAGGTGGCGTAAGAGCCGGAACAGGACGTCGAAGACGATCAGCGGCCGGGCGTTGCCGATATGGGCGAAGTCGTAGACCGTCGGCCCGCAGACGTACATGCGCACGTTGTCGGGGTCGATCGGGACGAAGTCGTCCTTCCTCCGCGTCAAGGTATTGTAGAGGCGCAAGCCCATGGCCGAAACGTATCCCTCGCCCGCCGGCCGGGGCGATCGTCTCGTCTCAAAAAGTCAAGGACAGGACGGCTCCAGCCAGCGATTGTCGCTAGCGAATAATGATCCTGCAAATGCAAATCGCGCGTGAACGCGTCAGAGCCGTCATGGCGCTCAGATGGCGCATTTGGCCGCAAAGGTCAAGATCGGCGTAGGAATCGGACCATGGGGGCGCGCGACGACAAGGCCTGTCCCGGCGCCTCGCCGTCCTCGGCGCCGACTGGACCTGCCGGGCAAGGCTGCTACCATTCGCGCCGTCGAAGTCGCGGAGGATTCGAAGCTGGCAATTGCTGCAGTGAGCCAAGGCGTGGTTCGCGCCCGGCTTCGGATCGTCGTCGCACTCGCCCTCGCCTGCCTCGCGGTACCCGCGAACCCGGCGTGGGCGCGAACGGTGCACGTCGTTGCCCTCGGCGACAGCAACACCTATGGCTTCGGGACGAAGCGGCAAAGCACCTATCCGGCCCAGCTCGAGGGCATGCTCCAGGTGCTTGGCTACGACGTGACGATCGCCAATGCCGGCGTCAACGGCGACACGACGCGCGGCGCCCTTGCCCGCCTCGACCGGGCGGTTCCGGCCGGCACCGACGCGGTCATCGTCTTCCTCGGCCGCAACGACTGGCGCAAGAACACACCGGAAAGCGCGATCAGCTATAACCTTGCCCTCATCGTCGGGCGCCTGCGCCAGCGCGGCATCCAGGTGCTGCTGGTCGGCTTCAAGCCGAACGATTTTTCCGCCGTCGCGCAAAAATACGGGGCGCTGTACTACCCCGACTTCTTCGACGGGGTGATGGTGCTGAACCGCAAGCTCCGGAAATATCGCAATCGCGGCGATATCGACGGTCATCTCAACGCCGACGGTTACGCGGTCGTCGCCACCCGCCTTCTGCCGAGCGCCGAGGCGCTGATCGCCCGGGTCGCCAAATAGTCGCGCCGGGCTACGCGGCGCGTGGGTGCACCTCGGCTGCGATGGCCCGGCCGTTCTCTGCCTCGGTCTTCGACAGGTCGTGAGCGGCCTGCGCGTTCAGCCAGAACCGGGCGGTCGTGCCAAAATAGCGGGCGAGCCTCAGCGCCGTGTCGGCGCTGAGGTCGCGGCGACCGCGCACGATGTCGTTGATTCGGTTGGCCGGGACCTTCAGTTCCCGCGCCAAGGCATTGCCGCTGAGGCCGAGCGGCTTCATGAATTCCTCTAGAAGGATCTCCCCGGGCGATGTCTTGACGCGCATTCGTCGATTCCTTGTTAGCGGCATCTGTCTATCTCGCTCATATGGGCAATCATCGCAAACCGCCGAAGCCCCGCCCCCCGCCGCCGATGCCATCATGACGACACGATTGCGGGCGTCACTGACCGGTGGCGAAAGCGGCCGCGCTGCATCTCGCGCGACCCGGGTAATCCAATCGTTTGACCGGACGTGGCTGGGAGGCGCCCGTAGACCGTAAGCGAGGGGAGCCATGTTTGGGAGGGTGCTACCGGCCGCATTGTCGGGCGGCATGATCGTATTTTCATTGGCGGGGCACTTGGCGGCCGCGACCAGGACGGTCGACAGGCCCATGTTCAACGGCAATCGCCTCGATTGGTGCGCCAATTGGGGCGAGGATTGCGGCCAGCCGGCGGCGGATGCCTGGTGCACCGCCCAAGGGTTTGCCGGCGCGGTGGATTTTGCCCGGGACCCCCACATCGGGAGCAGGTCGCATACCCGCCTGATCGGGACCGGCGCGGTTTGCGACGCCTCGCATTGCGACGGCTTCAAGACGATCACCTGCGCCAAGATCGAGCCCCTTCAGCCGCAGCAAGGCGCCTCGGCCCACGTCATGCCGGCGGTCGTCTCGATCATGCCGCACGAACGGCCGGTGCCTGCCGCGACACCGACGGCGGTCGTGCCGCAGCCGGTGCCGCGGCCGCCCGATGCCATCGCGGCGCCTGTCGTCGCCGCGGCGCCGCCGGAGAAACTCACGCCGCCGGCTGCCGCGGCGGCCGATCCGACCTCGCTCCCGGCCGAGGGGGGAAAGGCGCGGGTCAAGGATGACGACAGGACGATCCTCGTCGCCGCCGTGGTGGCTCCTCCTAAGACCGAGACCTTTGACCAGCCGGTGTTCAACGGCCGGCGTCTCGATTGGTGCCGCGGCTGGAAGGACGCCTGCGGCAAGGCCGCGGCCGACGACTTCTGCAAGCTGAACGGCTACGCCGAGGCGGTCGCCTTCTCGCCGGACCCCCATATCGGCGATACCCAGCCGACCCGCCAGATCGCCTCCGGCCTGGTCTGCGACCACGACGGCTGCGACGGCTTCGCGGCAATCACCTGCCGCGAATAGCGGGCAGGCCCAGGTGAAAGCGCGGTCCCGGCGACCGCGTTCTCACCGACATGGCGGCCGGTTTGTGTGATCCCGGCCGGTGTCTCTCCTGGAACCTTGAACAGCCCCGCTCGGCGCGCAGGGAGGGGTGATTGCGCACTTATTGAATAGTAACGTATATGGTACTATATGCTGCGATTGGTCGAATATCTGGACGAGGATGGGAGGAGTCCGTTCGCGCGCTGGTTCGCCCGGCTTGACGCGCGGGCGGCGGCCAAGGTGGTTGCCGCGCTCGCACGGATCGAGCAGGGCAACCTGTCAAACCTGAAAGTGGTAAAGGCTGGAGTTCATGAGTTCCGCATCGACTGGGGGCCGGGGTACCGGATCTATCTTGGGCGCGACGGAGATGTGTTGGTGATTCTGCTTGGCGGCGGCACCAAGCGACGCCAGCAGAAAGACATCGAAGCGGCACGCGCGTCCTGGAGCGACTACAAGCGGCGGAAAGGGTAGAGGCAGGTGAGATGGCACTGACGAGAGATTTCAAGGAAACGATCAAGGCCCGCGCCGATCGCGATGCCGGGTTCCGGGAGGCGCTGCTCACCGAAGCGGTCGAGCAACTCCTGTCCGGCGACCTGGAGACCGGCAAGACGATCCTGCGAGACTACATCAACGCCACGGTCGGATTTGAGCAGCTCGCCCGCGACACCGGTACGCCCCCAAAGAGTTTGATGCGGATGTTGGGCCCTAAGGGAAACCCCCGCGCCCGCAATCTGCTCTCCGTCGTGGGTCAGTTGCAGGCCACCTCGGGCGTTCACCTGGCGGTCGCCGTCGAGCGATGAGCCGTTTGGCCGCGCCCGGCATATTCTTCGGCCTCCTCGCGGCCGTCATGGCCCCTCTCCCCGCCGCCGCGGTCGATCGCGTGGCGACGGAGCGCGATTTTCACGCGTGGCTCACCGAGGAAATCTGGCCTGAAGCGCAGGCCGCCGGCGTGTCGCGCAAGACCTTCGACGTCGCGCTCGGCGATGTGTCGCTCGACTGGGACCTGCCGGAACTGGTGCCGCCGGGCACCTCGGCGCCGCACACCGTCGAGGAACAAGCCGAATTCCGCAGTCCCGCCGCCTATTTCGATCAACGCGTCCTCAATACTCAGGTCGCCATCGGCCGCCGGATGATGGCGACCTGGTCCAAAACGCTCGCCGCTGCCGAGCAGCGTTTCGGCGTCCCCGCCGCAATCCTCGTCGCGATCTGGGCGCGCGAATCGAGCTTCGGCCGCGCCGCCCTCCCTTATTCGGGTATCCGCACGCTCGCCACCCGCGCCTTCATGGGTCGCCGCAAGGAGACCTTCCGTCCAGAGCTGATCGCCGCGCTGCAGATCGTCGATGCCGGCGATATTACGACGGCGGCGATGAAAAGCTCGTGGGCCGGGGCGCTCGGCCAGCCGCAGCTCTTGCCGACATACTATCGGGACTACGCCTTCGACTTCGACGGCGACGGCCGTCGCGACATCTGGCACTCGGTGCCGGACACCCTTGCCTCGATCGCCAACGTGCTTCTGAACAAGGGGTGGGACCCCGGGCGCGACTGGGGGGTCGAGGTCTCGGTGCCGGCGTCGGTGCCGTGCACCCTCGAGGGGCCGGAGCAGGGACGCGGCATCGCCGAATGGGCCGGGCTCGGCGTCCGCCTGGTGGATGGAAGCCCCCTCCCCCGCATCGCCCAGAACCCGACGGCGTTTCTCCTCATGCCGGCCGGCCGTTTCGGCCCGGCCTTCATCGTCAGCGGCAACTTCTATGTGCTGAAGGAATACAACTACTCCGATCTCTACGCCCTCTATGTCGGTCACCTCGCCGACCGCTTCACCGACAACCGACCCTTTGTCGCCGGCTGGGACAATGTCGGCGGCTTCACCCGTGCCGACGTGGCCGGGATGCAACGCGCCTTCGAGGCCAAGGGTTTCGACGTCGGCGGCGCCGACGGCCTGGTCGGCTTCAAGACACGGGTGGCCGTCGGCGAGTGGCAGGCGAAGAATGGCGACAAGGTCACCTGCATGCCGGACGCCCCGATGCTCCGCAGCGTCCGGTGACAAAGACGGCCACGGCGGACCGCCCCATTCACGCGTCAATACGTCGCCGGCCAACTTCCTCTTGAACCGAAGACGTTTTTCTGGCGCAGAATAGGCGTCGCGCGGCAATCAACTTTCAGCATTGGGAGGAATCAGTGACTGACACCAGCTCGTTTGCGGGAAAATACGCGGTTATCACCGGAGGCACCCAGGGGCTCGGCGAAGCGACCGCCCGGCTTTTTGCCGAGCGCGGCGCCGCCGGGATGATCCTGGTCGGGCGGAACGCCGAGCGGGGCAAGGCCGTCGCCAATGACATCGCGTCGGAGAATTGCAAGGTGCAGTTCGTGTCGGCCAATCTCGAAAAGGTCGACGATTGCCGCCGGGCGATCGCGGCCGCCGACAAGGCGTTCGGAACCCTCCACGTCCTGGTTAACGCGGCAGCGCTGACCGAGCGGGGGTCGATCTGGGATACCACCCCGGAACTGTTCGATCGCATGTTTGCGACGAACGTGCGGGCGCCGTTCTTCATGATGCAGGGCGCGATCAAACTGATGGAACGCGGGAAGGTCGCCGGCTCGATCGTCAACATTTCCAGCGTATCGTCGTACGGCAGCATCCCGATGCTGACGCCCTATGCGGCCTCCAAGGGCGCCCTCAATATCCTGACGAGGAACGTCGCCTACTCCGTCATGCGGCACCGTATCCGGGTCAACGCCATGAACCTCGGCTGGATGGACACGCCCGGGGAGGATGTGATCCAGCGGCGCTACCACAGCGGCGGCGGCGATTGGCTGGCGGCGGCGGAGGCCAAGCAGCCCTTCGGGCGCTTGCTGAAACCCCAGGAGGTCGCGCGCGCCATCGCGTTCCTCGCTTCCGACGAGTCCGGCATGATGACTGGCGCCCTCGTCGACTTCGATCAGTCGGTGCCCGGCACCGGACCACAGCCGGTGCCCCCGCCGATGGAAGAATGGAACGAGGTGGCCGAGGTGTCGTTCGCCTGACCGAAGGCGGCTCTCGTCGGCGCCGCCGGGTTATTGATCTCGATTAATGACCGGTCAGCAGGAATGCCGGATCGTTGCTTGTTGGGATCTCTTGATCTCTCCGTTCAGGGCGAACCCATCGCGCCGGTGGTGCGCGATGTTGCAAAACCGGAGCAACGGCAATGAAACGCGTCTCCCTGCTCTTCATCGCTTCAGCGGCTCTCGCGACCACTCCTGCCTGGGCCCAACCGGTCGGCGACGGCGATTGGATGTGGCATTCCGGCTGGGGATGGGGCGGCATGATGGTCGGCGGCGGCCTGCTGATGGTGGCGTTCTGGGTCGGCGTCATCGTGGTGATCGTCCTGCTTGTCCGAGGTCTCGCCGGGTCCGGGACGGCGCGCGGCGGCGACCCCTCGCGTCCGACCGCGCTGGAAATCCTCAAGGAGCGCTTTGCGCGCGGCGAAATCGACAAGGCGGAATACGAGGATCGTCGCAAGACGCTGGGCGGTTGATGCCCAGGTTGGCTGAAACGCAGTACCGAAGCTGACCCTAGGGTTGCCAAGCATAATGTAATGTTATAACGTTGCGCTTCCTCACCGGGGAGCGCCAAGCATGAAGTCCGCATTCGCCGCTGTCGCGGTTGTTTTTGCCTTTTCCTCTCCGGCCAAAGCCGGCGATCTCCCTATTCCCGTCGTCGCCGCCGAGAATTTCTACGGCGAGGTCGCCGCCGCCGTCGGCGGCGATCGCGTCGCGGTCGAGAGCGTCGTGATCAGCGCCAAGACCGACCCGCATGACTTCGAGCCGACGCCGTCGGTCGCTCAGCAGGTGGCCGAGGCGCGGATCGTCATCTTGAACGGTGCCGGCTACGATCACTGGATGGAGCGGCTGGTCGAGGCCTCCGATCGTCCTGACCGCACGGTCATCGACGTCGCCACGCTGGTCGGCGCCGTCGAGGGCGACAATCCGCACCTCTGGTACGACCCGCGCGCGGTTCCGGCGCTGGCTGCGGCGCTCGCCAAATCCCTCACCGCAATGGATCCCGACGGCGCGGCTGGATATGAGAGTCGCCGCAAGGACTTCGTCGCGTCGCTTCAAGCGCTGAATCAGAAGATTACCGAGATCAAGGATCGCTACGCCGGGACGCCGGTGACCGCCACCGAGCCGGTGTTCGGGCTGATGGCTCAATCCCTTGGCCTCGGCATGCGGAACGACGACTTCCAGCGCGCGGTCATGAACGAGACCGAGCCCTCGGCCCGCCAGATCGCCGCCTTCGAGGACGATTTGAAGAACAGCAAGGTCAAGATCCTCTTTTACAACAGCCAGGTCGTCGATCCGTTGACCGAGCGGCTGCTTGCCCTGGCGAAGCAGGCCGGCGTGCCGGTGGTCGGCGTCACCGAGACCAAGCCGCCCGGCGCGACCTATGCGCAATGGATGCTTGACGAGCTCGACGCCACCGCCAAAGCCCTCGCGGCGCCGTCGTCTTGACCGCCGTCCTATTCGATCGCGTGACGCTGTCGGTCGGCGGCGCCGCGATCCTCACCGACATCAGTCTGGCGATCGCCGAGGGCGAGTTCATCGGCCTGCTCGGCCCGAACGGCTCGGGCAAGACGACGCTGATCCGCGCGATCCTCGGCTTGCGCCGTCCGGCGAGCGGCCGGATCACGGTGTTCGACCAGCCGGTCCGGCAGGGCAATCCGGCGATCGGCTATCTTCCCCAGACCCATGCCGCCCTGCCCGATGTCGGCCTGTCGGGCCGCGACATCCTGGCAAGCTCGGTCAACGGCCACCGTTTCGGTGTTCCCGTCCCTTCGGCGAAGGGGCGCCGCGACATCGACTGGGCACTCGAGGCGGTCGGTGGCGAGTCGCTTGCCTTGCGGCCGTTCTCGGCGATGTCGGGCGGTCAGCGCCAGCGGCTGTTGATCGCCGAGGCGTTGATCGGCCGTCCGCGGCTTCTCCTCCTCGACGAGCCGCTGATCAGCCTCGACCAGCATCAGCAGCACGTGATCGTCGAACTCGTCCGCCGGCTGTCGAAGCAGTTCGGCCTCACCGTCCTGTTCAGCGCCCACGAGTTGAACCAGCTTCTCGGCGCGATCGACCGCGTCCTCTATCTCGGCGGCCATCACGCCGCGCTCGGCACCGTCGACGAGGTGGTGACGCCGGCGATTCTTTCCCCTCTCTTCGGCACGCGGATCGAGGTGATCCGGGCCGGCGGGCGCATCTTCGTCATGTCGGGCGGCGAGCACATCGAGCGCGAGTATCATCACGATCATGCTCACCTATGACTTCATGCTGCGCGCCTTCGCGGCGAGCGGCATCGTTGCCGTGGTGGCGGGTTGCGTCGGCTATTTTCTGGTGCTGCGCGGCCAGACCTTTGCCGGTCACGCCCTCTCCCATGTCGGCTTTGCCGGGGCGACGGGCGCCGTCCTGGTCGGCGCCGCTCCGCTATGGGGGATGCTCGCCTTCACGCTCACCGCCGGCACCGTGATGGGGCTCCTCGGCGAACGGCTCAGCGGCCGCGACGTCGCCGTCGGCATCGTGCTGGCGATGGCGCTCGGTTTCGGGCTCCTGTTTCTCAGCCTCAACACCGGCACCACGCTTCAGGCGACGACGATCCTGTTCGGCAACGTGCTGGCCGTCTCCTCGGCGATGCTGACGCTCCTGGTCGGCCTCGGCATCACGGCGCTTGTCGCGCTTGCCGCGATCAGCCGGCCGCTGCTCTTCGCCAGCCTCCAGCCGGAGCTGGCCGAGGCAAAGGGCGTGTCGCTCCGCCTGATCGGCACGCTGTTCATGGCCGTCACCGCGCTCGCCACCGCCCAATCGGTGCAGATCGTCGGCGTGCTACTCGTCTTCGCGCTGATGGTCGGGCCGCCGGCGGCTGCCCAGCGCCTCACCAGCCGCCTCAGGTCGGGCATGGCACTGTCATGCGCCCTCGCCCTCGGCGCCGCATGGCTCGGCATTGTCGTCGCCTACTACACCGACTGGCCGGTGAGCTTCTGCATCACCGGGCTGAGCGCGCTCGCCTATTTCGCCGCCATCGCCGCCGGCCGCCGCCCCTGAACTGGTCCTGTGACCGGCCTCATAGGCGATCGCCCGGATTGATGTTCTGTCCGCCGCCGAGTGGCTTCAGCCCGTTCCTGCACGCAAGGGGGCGGCAACCCGAGCGTAGGAGATGAACATGACAATCAACTGGACGATCCACCACGGCGGCCCCGACTTCGACTTTTACCACACGCTGTCGGACGCCCTCGCGACCGAAAACATCCTCGACGACGGCCCGACCGAGGTCACCATCGGCGGCGGTGGCATGACCGTCGTCTTGACCGGCAACTTCGGTTACACCGACGGCGTTCCGGGACCGGAGTCCGGAGAAGTGAACGGCATCGCGGTCTACGACAACGGCGTCCTCGTCGCGGAGGCCACCGGCTATGCCCTCGACGTCGCCGACCTTGACCAGGTGCTCACTGATCTCGCCGGCGACGACTATTCGAGTTTTCGGGACCTCTTCTTCGGAACGCCCGGGCCCCGCATTGTCATCGACGGCTCTGAAGACCGCGACGTGTTCTTCGGCGCCGGTTCGACGAAATACACAATGCACGGCAACGACGGCAACGATCGGCTCCAGGGCGGTGTCAACGACGACAAGATATTCGGCGACGCCGGCAAGGATAACCTCTCCGGCAACGAGGGAGACGATCTCGTCAAGGGTAGCGGCGGCAAGGACCAGCTGTCCGGCGGCCTGGGCGAGGATACGCTCCGCGGCGGTGGCGGCGGGGACTGGCTGTCCGGCGGCAGCGGCGACGACGACCTCGTCGGTGGCAAGGGAAACGATCGGTTCGTCTTCTTCGACCTCATCCTTGGCAACGGGCCGGGGAAAGCCGGCGTCGATACCATCGCGGACCTCCATCCCGGCCAGGACGTGATCCAGCTCGACAAACTCGTCTTCGCCGGCATCGGCAACAAGCTCAACGCCGGCGAGTTCCACGTCGGCGGCCATGCCGAGGACGGCAACGACCACATCCTCTACAACGCCAGCACCGGCGCCCTGTTCTACGACCCGGACGGCGACGGCGTCGGCGCCAAGGTCAAGTTCGCCGTGCTTGCCAACAAGCCGGACCTGTC
Source organism: uncultured Alphaproteobacteria bacterium (assembly GCA_963759235.1). Classification (GTDB taxonomy): domain Bacteria; phylum Pseudomonadota; class Alphaproteobacteria; order Rhizobiales; family Kaistiaceae; genus Bauldia. The sequence continues at coordinate 285,847 of CAVWYO010000008.1, forward strand.
GAACGACGATTTCGTGATGATCTGAAGCGGTCCCGCGGCAGGCGACTGCCACATGGCCGATCGGGATCGCCGGCGGCGACAGGGACACGTTGGGCGAGGTGCGCTCAGGCGGGCGCTCGGCCCGGCTTCGCCACCGACAACTGCCGCCGCTGGTGCGGTGGCCCTGTGGCGCCGGTCATTGCCGGAGGCGCGCTGACGTGGTGTGATGATGCGGGGCCGGAGCGCGTGGTGATCCGGCCTCAGCGGGGGCTGCTCGAGCAAAGGAGCTGACCGATGTCGAGAGATTGGACCATCAAGCACGGCCGACCCGATTACGATTTCCTCCAGGCGATGGAGGATGCCCTCAAGACCAACCACATCATCTTCGCCGGACCGCACAAGGTTATCGTCGGCGGCGGCGGGCACAAGGTCGTCGTCCACGGGGCCTTCACCTATAATGGCATCGACCCGGGACCGAATGGCGGGGCGATCGACACCATCAAGATCTTCGACCACGGCACGCTTGTCGCCAAGGCGACCGGCTACGCCCTTGACGTGACCGACGTGGGCGAAGCCTTCGACGACCTCATCATCCATGACGACTTCTCCGGCTTCATGACGCTGTTCTTCAATTCTCCCGGGCCGCGCATCGTCATCAACGGCTCCGACGACCGCGACGTCTTCAAGGCTCCCGGCGGCACACCCCTCACGCTGCGTGGCAACGATGGCAACGACAAGTTCTTCGGCAGCTCCAGCGGCGACAAGATTTTCGGCGACAGCGGCAAAGACTTCCTCAAGGGTCGGGACGGCGCCGATCTCATCAAGGGCGGCCCTGGCAATGACACGATCATCGGCGGCGGCGGCAATGATCACCTGTTCGGCGGCAAGGGTTATGACAAGTTCGTCTTCGACACCGCCCTCGGCAACGGCGTCGGGCAGGCCGGCGTCGATACCATCGCCGACTTTCACCCCGGCGAGGACGTGATCAAGCTCGACAAGTCCGTCTTCACCGGCATCGGCGGCACGCTCGGTGCCGGCCAGTTCCACATCGGCGGCCATGCCCATGACGGCAACGACCACATCATTTACAAGGCCAGCACGGGCGCCCTGTTCTACGATCCGGACGGCGCCGGCGGCGTCGGCCAGATCAAGTTCGCCGAGCTGGCGCACAAGCCCGACCTGTCGCACCATGATTTTATCATGATCTGAACGGCGTCGCCCGCCGGGGCGGGGGCGGCGCCGGTGAGGTCAGCTTCGCGGCGCTCGCCCGCGAACCCGACCTGCCGGCCGACGATTTCGTGATCGTCTCATTTGAACCCCGGCGGTGCCGCGACAATTCCCTGGCCGGCCCCGGCGCGACGTTTTGGAGTTGGGTTTCCGCACATGGTACAATCCAAAGTGAGCGCGAGGGAGGCCCCCGCATGAACAAGCAATTTTTCCGACGCCTGATGCCCGCATTGGCTGTCTTGCTCCTGGCGGGAATTTTCCCGTCCACAGTCAGCGGCCAGCCTGCAGCCGGGGCAAGGCTCGGCCTGTATGATTCAGTCTGGCCGCACGGACGATCCGACGCGTGGCGCTCGGGCGCCGCCCGCGGCGCGGGTCTGCCGGCCAATTTCGACCCCGGTTCCTTGACGGCGACGAGCGTTGAACTGCCGACGGCGCCGGTGTGGGCCGCCGTCTATTCCGATGACGCGGTGTTCGTCATGGGCGGCAGTCCTTTCCTGCTCAAGCAGTTCAGCTATGCGACGCTGGCCGACGCCGGGAGGACCCCCGACGCCTTGACGAAAATGAAGATGGGGCTGCAGGCGGCGGAGGATGCCCTCATCCACCCCTATCTCGCGAAAATCGACCCAAAGACCATGTCGGTGATCGACATTGTCGAATTCCCGAGGGGCGACACGATCAATTACGTCGGCAGCATGCTCATCCATGAGAACGGGAAGATCTATGCGGTCGCCACGTCGCGGCTCTACGAGGTCGATCCGGTGACGATGAAGTTCAGGACCCTCGATCTTCCGAAGTATCAGACGAAACCGGGCGGCACCGTTTACAACACGCTCGAGGTATCTCCCAGGACCGGCGACATCATCGTCAAGGGCACTAACCTCCTCGACCAGACTTTGCCGTCGCGCCTGATTTCGGTGAAGACGTCGGATCTTACCATCCGTTTCCAGTCGGAGGTCCCGATGGGAGCGACGCGCATCGCCTTGGCGGTCGAGGGCGACACGGAGTACGTGTACGCTTCCAACAGCACGAACACCTTGCGCTTCGCCATCGGCGAGACCGGATTTCAGGCGGATGACGCATGGTCCAAGGTCTACCGAAAGGATGGCGACGGGACGACGCCGGCGGTCGGCATGGCCTTCATGGGGGACCGCAACAAGGTCGTCTTCCCCAACAATAACACCGTCATCTTCGGTGTGAGCAAGCCGTTGAAGCTCTTCATGCAGCCGACCGACACGACGGATGGCCCGGTCACTTCGGTTGACGCAACCTCGGCCACGGGACCGGGCGGATCCTTCTACTCGGCGGCGGCCGATCCCTTCGACACCATGATGCTGGTCGAGAATGACCAGATCAACCACATCACCGCCGGATGGCGCCTGGAGGACGACGGGGCCCTGACCAAAGTCTGGGAAACAGACAGCTACAGGTCAACCGGCGGAACCGCGATCGGCGTGGATCAGCGGCAGTTCTACATTGACGACCGGCGCTGCGACGACAAAGGCGACAACTGCGAGCTTTATCTGGTGATACTGGACCTGACCACGGGCAAGAAACTGGGGGAAGCCAAGGTCGCCGGCACGGGACCGACGATCGGACAAATATTCCTGAGCAAGGACAGCGTGTTCTTCGTCGCTACCGAACCGGGCGAGAAAAAAGGATTTCTCACCAAGGTGTCGGTGAAGTGACGCGACGCCCGTAGCCGCCACGACGCGCCTGATACCGTGTTTGCTGCCCTGCCCGGACAAGCCGATCCATCGCCGCGTCGTCACCCGTCGCCATATTGCTCGTCCGTCACCTTCTCAATCCAGTCGGCGGGCCTGCCGTCGAGCATCTCCTGAATCGCCATATGGCTCATCGCCACTCATACCAGCGGCGGGCCGAAATGCCGCCTCAAAGCCCGTCGCCCATGCCGGGCGCGGCGCGGGCGGAATCTTGACACGATCGGCGGGCATCGTAAGGGTGCGACGGCGCACAGGGCGGCCCCAGGGGAGTCTTTTTCAGCATGGCGTTTTTGGACGCGACCGACAAGATCGACAACAGCAATCCGTCCCACCTCGGTATTGTGGGCAAAAGCAACCTCCATATCGACAAAGACGGCAACCTCTTCGTCAATCATGGCAAGTGGCAAGTCGTCATGATCGGCAATTTCAACATCAACAGCCACGGCAACGTCGCCGGCGGCAAGCTCCACGAGATCGACGTCAACAAGGACGGAGACCAGGTCTATAAGATCGCCGACCTGAGCGTGAAGATCATCGATTTCCTCAACGCCGAATACGGCGGCACGCTGGACAAATTCATTCCGAAGCTGTTCGGAGGCAACGACAAGGTCTGGGGCTCGTTCGACGATGACCAGCTCTACGGCTTCGACGGCAGGGACGACATCAACGGCTTCGGCGGCAACGACGTCATTCACGGCGGCACCGGCAACGACACCCTGAGAGGCGACACCGGCAACGACGCCTTCGTTTTCGACACCAAGCTCAACCCCAACACCAATGTCGACACCATCACCGACTGGGACTTTCTCAAGCACTACGGCGGCGGAACCGACAGCATCTGGCTCGACGCCAATATCTTCGACGCCTTCCAGGGCAAGGAAGGCCATCATCTCGGCAGCAAGTACTTCGTCGTCGGCAACCGGGCCGAGACCGCGAACCAGCACATCATCTACAACTACGACAAGGGCAAGCTGTTCTACGATGACGACGGCAAGGGCGGCGACGGCAAGGTGCTTTTCGCCCGGCTCGACGGCAACCACCACCTCCACCATGGCGATTTCCTGATCGTCTGACCGCCACCGCAGCGGCCGTCCTGCCCTGTTGCGGGGCGGCCAACGCCGCGCCCGTGCCTGTTCGGCCGAAGTCTCTGGCATCCTACGAACGGTGGATGCGCCGCGCTGTCCGTTGCGGTATCGTTCTCCTCGCGAGGTGGCATTCGCGCACCGAGGAGAATGTGAAGTGGCCAAGCTTGTCGCCCACCAGAAGGTCAATACCAAGGCGCTGCCCGAACTCACGGACATCACCGGCGACTTCTACGATACGAACACCATGCAGGGCGCCTATGTGCACGGCACCTACATAATGAGTTACCGGTTCGGCAACCACCTGATCGACCTGACCAACGACAATTCGAGTTTCGAATTCGCCGGCGGCTTCGTCTACCAGGGCAACGTCAACACGGTTGACGTCTCGAAGGGTGGGAACCCGGCCTACACGATCACCGACGCCCTGTTCCGCATCGAGGACCTGTTCGCCGACGCCCAGGATGGCAAGCTCGACACCACTCCCGGCCAGATCTTCTCCGGCGCCGACACGATCATCGGCTCGAGCGCCGGTGACAAGCTCTTCGGCTTTGCCGGCCCCGACCTGATCAAGGGCAAGGGCGGCAACGACCAGATCAACGGCGGCGGCGGCGGCGACGAGATCCACGGCGGCAAGGGCCACAACACCCTCACCGGCGCCGGCGGCCCCGACACCTTCGTCTTCGACCAGAAGCTCGGCACCTCCGTCGACAGGGTCAAGGATTTCCACCGCGGCAGCGACCTCATCCTCCTCGACAACCTCCACGTCTTCAAACAGCTCGACGCGACGGGCGGCACGCTGCATGCCAAGAACTTCCATGTCGGCACCCATGCCCATGACGGCAACGACTACGTGATCTACGACCAGCACACCGGCACCCTCTACTACGACAAGGACGGCAAGGGCGGCCATGACCAGGTGAAGATCGCAACCTTCGACCACAACCCTCATCTGTCGGTCGACGATTTCGTGCTGCTCTTCGGGTTCATCTAGGCCCGGCCTTCGTTCCTCCCCGGGCGGCTGGCCGGCTTGGGCGATGTCGGCTAGACCTCGCCCATGCGCTGGTCGCCCGAGCAGGACAAGGCCCTCACCGCCGTCGCCGACTGGCTGAAGGCCCGCGACAAGCCGGTCTTCCGCCTGTTCGGCTATGCCGGCACCGGCAAGACGACGCTCGCCCGCCACGTGGCGGACAGCGTCTCCGGCGGCACGCTGTTCGCCGCCTATACCGGCAAGGCCGCCCACGTCATGCGCGGCAAGGGGTGCAAGGGAGCCGGCACCATCCACAGCCTCATCTACCGCATGCGCGGCGAGGACGAATCCGGCCCGACGTTCGTCCGCAACGACGACAGCGCCGCCGGCAAGGCCTCGCTCGTCGTCATCGACGAATGCTCGATGGTCGACGAGGAGATCGGCCGCGACCTTCTCTCCTTCGGCACGCCGGTCTTGGTGCTCGGCGACCCGGCGCAGCTTCCCCCCGTCGCCGGCGGCGGCTACTTCACCGAGGCCGAGCCCGACGTGATGCTGACCGAGGTCCACCGCCAGGCGGCCGGCGACCCGATCGTGCGTCTGTCGATGATCGTCCGCGAAGGCGGCCGCCTCGCTTACGGCGTCTACGGCGAGAGCGCGGTGATTGCCCGCGACGAGGTCGAGCCGGAGGCGGTGACCGGCGCCGACCAGGTCCTGGTCGGCCGCAACAACACGCGGCGGAGCTACAACGGCCGCATCCGCCAGCTGCTCGGCCACGACAGCCCGCTGCCTATCGCCGACGACCTTCTGGTCTGCCTTCGGAACGACCGCAAGCGCGGCCTCCTCAACGGCAGCCTGTGGCGGGTCGAGCGGGTGCGGGCGCCGCGCAAGGGCCTGTTGCGCTACGCCGTCAGCCCCGACGACGGCGTCGCCGGCCGCAAGGAGACGGTGGTGTCGATCAACCCGGCCTTTTTCGACGGCACGGCGGACGCGCTTCCCGCCGCCGCCCGCCGCCGCTCCGACGCCTTCGACTTCGGCTATGTCCTCACCGTCCACAAGGCGCAGGGCTCGCAGTGGGACGACGTCATCCTCTTCGACGAGAGCTTCGCCTTCCGCGAGAACGCGGCGCGCTGGCTCTACACCGGCATCACGCGGGCCGCCAAACGCATCCGCGTGGTGCGGTAACGCCCTCCTCCTCGCCCGTCGATTGGCGCCCGGACACCGCCCATTATTTCCGGGTTTCCTCGCAAACGTTCATTCGGTGCGGGTCGCCCGACAGCGCGCATTTGTAGCCGCATTCGTAGTCGCCGCCGGTGCTGACCTCGATCGCCTTCATCCGCTCGATGGCAGCGTCCCGGCAGTACGAGAACGTCTGGAAGCGCGGCGTCACGTCGAACTTGGTGCGGTCGGTTCGATCGGGATAGACGATCGCCGACCACTCGCCGGGACTGTCGCATCCCGCCGCCAGGAGAAGAACCAGGAACAAAGCACTTCTCATTCCGGTTTTCCCTAAGGCTCCACCAGCTCCACCCGCCGGTTGAGGGCGCGGCCGTCCTCGGTCTGGTTGGAGCCGACCGGCGCGAGGAAGCCGACGCCGGCGGTCTTCAGCCGGGCGGGCGGAATGCCGTAGCTCTTGGCGAGCACGCCCGCCACCGCGGCGGCGCGCTTCTTCGACAGCTCCAGGTTGTAGTCGAGCGTGCCCTGGCTGTCGGTATGGCCGACGATGACGATCTGCAGGTCCGGCGCGCCCTTCAGAAGCGCGGCGATCTGGTCGAGCGTCGGCTTGCTCTCCGGCTTGACCACCGCCTTGTCGGTGTCGAAATAGATGCCGTAGAGCGCGATGTGGCTGGTGTCGCCGAGCCCCTTGGCCATCGCCGCGGCGTCGACCATCTTGTTGGCGATGGCGCCGACCTCGGTCACCACCAGTTCGGCGGTGATGGCGTCGTTGTTCTGGCTCACCACGACGCTCGCCCAGGTCTCGGCGCCGTTGTCGCCGGTCTTGCGGCCGACGAAATAGTGGTAGTTGAAGCCGTCGACCCACATCTCGGGGATCGGCAGGACGTCGATCGCCTCCGAGAAGGGGATGCCGCCGCATTGGTCGGTGTCGCAGGTGAAGAGCGTGTCGAAGCCGGCGCCGGCAAGCTGGGTTTCGAAGTTGCGGGAGACCTCCAGCATCGAGGGGCCGGGCCCGGTGCGGTAGGCGATGCGGGTGACGCGGCCCTCCGGCCGCTGTTCGCCGGTCGCGGCACCATCCTTGAAGGGCGCGGTCTGAAGGCGCGTCGCGTCGAAGTCCTTGGCGTCGTAGCCGGTGATGAGGCTGCCGGCGAAGCGGCCGATGCCGGGATAGTCGCGCGAGCCCGGCACGTCGCCGTCGTCGGCCCGGGCAAGGGAAGCGCCGGCCAGCGCCATCAGCGCGGCAAGCACCATGGAAACGGGGAGGAGTCGTCGCGGCATCGCTTGGCCTCTTCTGTCATGCGGGAGGAAAGTCGCCCGACGCCCACGCTACCACCGGTCGGCGTCGGCAATTGTGACGCCAGCCACACCCGGCCGACGCCGACCACGCCACCCTCGGTGGGCCTCGAAGGACGCGCGACCACCGTGCTAGACTGGATTGCCGATGCCCGATGTGTGTGATGTGACGGGGCGCCGTGCAGAGCGGAGAGACGACATGGCCAAACCGGTGATCTTCACCGTTTCCGCCGCCTGGGATGACGAGGCTTCGGTTTGGACGGGGCATTGCGACGACATCCCGGCCGCCGCCGATGCCGCCACCCTGGACGAGCTCCTCGCCAGAATTTCGGCGATGGCGCTCGATCTCCTGCCGGACAATCATCCGACCGTCGATCCGGCCTCGGTCTTCATCCAAATCACGGCATTGCGCGAGGCCGAGCCGGCGACCGCCTGAATGGCCCCGCAGTTCGATCGCCCGCATTTCTCGTCGACCAATCACCGGTCATCCCGGACCGCGTGCGCCGGAGGCGCATCGCGTGATCCGGGACCCAGCGTTAGACTCGTGGCCGGCGGGCCACGCTCTATGCGCGACCAGCGCCCAAGCTGCGGTGGGCCGCGATCAAGTGCGCGTCAGTTGGGGCGTTCGTGAATGTGAGCACCACTTCACGACGGATTCGATTGCCCAAGCGTTCTCTGCTTGTCTGTTCGGCTGGCGGCGGCAGGTATCTGCAATTCGCCGGAAGCGCACGCGCCTGTTGTTTGACGACAGTGAGACCGACGTTTCCGCCAAGTGCCAGCAGAATGTCGGCCGTTGGCACGTAGGTGCTTCGGATCGTGTTCTCGCCAATGACGTAAACGGCCTTTCCCCCCGGCGCCAATACGCGCGCAACCTCACTCATCGAGCCCCACATGTCGGAAATGTATCGACGGAGGATGGCCTCTTGCCGTTTGGGCAATTGCGGCTGAAGGCCGAGGTCCGCGACCATCGCCTTAGCTAGCTCGGCTGAGGCCGCGGCGTTGGCGTCGCCGCCAACTTCCGTGCCGACACTTTGACTTCGCAGCGCCCGCATTTGTTTGGCGCGGTAGCCCATCCATACAAGGGGGAACTTGCTGCAGCGGAAGTAGTCGATGGCGTTCAGGTACGGGGGCGAAGTTAGGACAAGGTCGAACGAGCCGAGCTTGAATGGAAGGTCCCGCGCGTCACCCCATCTAACATCGACGGCTGGGCCTCGCTTGGGCGCGCGCACGTCTATGCAACCCTCGAGGACTTGGTCTACCGCGCGAATGAACCGATTGAAGGGTTTTGTCGGCGCGACCTTGAAGACCTTATGGGGACGGCTGTGAGCAAGGTCCATCGCCAGCGATGCCCCCGCTTGCTTCGCAACGATCAAACGAGAGAAGGCACACCAAAGTGCATTCTTGATTGCGGGGTCCCGCAGTTGCCGAATCGCTTTGGCGAGGGACGTCAGTTGGCGACGTGCATAGCCATCAAACCAATATCTTACAAATGCCCGTGTCTCATCGTCTGAATTTGCCGGGTAGGCACTCCCTTCGGCGAGAACTCTGAAATAGTCTCTTGCGCGATAGAGCACCTTTGCCGCTGCTTCGCGTGTCTCCGCCGGGTCAATTGACGTTGTCCACACCTTCGAGATCAAGACAGCGAGCGGATCAAGATCGATCCCCGCTGCGCGGTGACCCTGTGATCGTGCAAGGGCCAGAACCGTCCCCGATCCCATCATTGGGTCCAACACTCGGATTGGTCCTTCTGAGTTGCGTAAGACATCGAGTGCAATGCACGGTGCCATACGGGCCGGAAACGGGTGCACAGGACCGCGTCCGACTGCCTGCGAAATCGTTGTTTGATGACCGGTCTGCAATCGCGTTTTCACCTTCTCAGAAGGTCCACTATTGGGCCAACACCTTTTGCGACTTTTCCCGCCAACGCTCCTCGGTTCCCGGACAGGGAATAGAGCGTGCGAGGCTTCCGCTCAACCCGAAGCCAAGCTTGCTGCGTCTCTTTGAAACTCACCAATTCATGAAGCGTACCTATGTCGATGGTCGCTACACCATCGATTCCGCACACAAAAACCATGAACGTGGTGGGGCACTCGGCCTCCAAGTCAAGCAACTCCGCGACCTGGTCGATATGAAACGTAAATGGCCACGGATTTAGGCGTTTAGTCGAATACTTAATAAACACGCCGACGCTTCCATTGAAGACGAACGCATCCAACCGTCCGTATTTGTTATATGGGATTACAGATACGGTCGATCCAACGCCCACCACTATAGAGCGAAGTACTAATCCTTGGTGCGCCTCTAGGTCATTCGACATGCTTCACATTCTCGAATGCGAAAATATTGTCACCAGACGAACCAAGGCGTTATCTTACGTTTTTCATAAACTGTATTGTTCCGTCAAATTTATAAAAAAGCCGACCTTTACCCTCAGCGTTCGTAAATATCTTCAAATGGTGCTTCGCATTAGGAAATCGCGATTTCTCCATCTGAGGTCCACCGAAGAAACCGCGCCGTCGTTCAATCACGCGCTTGTCGAGTCCGACTTCGTTGTCGCTGTAACCCGCAATGCTCGACGAGCGATGAATCGCGACCTCTCGTTCCATGTCCGGCGATGTCGTAATAATGAAACGTCTAAGATAACTTGGGAACGCTAGGTCACCCAATTCTTCGCAGAACAACTCCAGTTTCTCGTTAACCGGCGCTGACGATTTTGCGATCTTGTCGAGTGATTCATTGAAGTCGAAAAGTCGGAAAGCCATTTCACCGCGATCCAAATCAACCGTCGCTCTATCAATGCTTGAACTTGCTACCGCTGCAATTCTCCGATCCCCCAACCACACCACCGAACCAAGGTTCTCACGAATTGCTGCCAGCGCGAGCCGGTGGAAGACAAAACATCTATGCCAATCCTGGTAAAGTTTCGTTGGTATAGTCAGCTCAAAAAACGGCAGATATTTACCGCGCGAACCAAACATCCGCGCCCGCTGAATATACGTATCCTGTTGCATTTTATGTTTCACGTCTCGCGTAAAAAACATCGACAGCAGATTCTCGAAAGTTACGCCCCGTGACACGATGTTTCCCCCGATGATTATCGTGAACAACGCGGAGGGACTGGTGGCGGAGGCGCCATTCTGAATGAAATCGCGATCACTGTTTAAAATCAATATCGCGTATCGAGAAATATTCTCCAGAATGTAAGTCGTAATTCGATCTGGATCGGCATCTTTGTACCGCCGCTCCGCAATTGCCCAAAGCTCTTGCACGTATGTGTCAAACTTGCTATTTGCCGAATCCATTAATATCGCAATAGTTTTATCGAACACGTACCAATCAGCCTTGTGATCAACTTTCTTTCCACTCGTGTGGATAAGGATAGAGTAGTTTTCCTCGGCGGAGTTCACCCAACCGTTGAGATAAGCCACGTTTACGAGGAACCCGAGGAATGCCTGACGGGCGAACTTGGGTGCGTCATAATTGTCTGGGAGACGCGTGAGTATGTAGTCGCGAATCGATGGCTGTCGATCGACCATAGGAAAGAACGTATTTTGGCCGGTATAAAGATTATGAGGAGGAAAATCGACCCAAAGCGCACTATCGTTGTCAAAAGTATTGTTGACATCAAGACGAGCCGGAGTCGCGGTGACGCCGATATAGTCTCCTGTATCGCCAAGAATTTGAGTTATCAACTCGTTGATACGCGTCTTCGTATTTTGATTGATCTTCGCGTTGGGGGAAGCAAAATCGGCTTCGTCATCAATGACGACGATGCGGGGCAGTTGGCCAATCTTGTGTATCAACTTCTCAAGGTCGCGCGCGTTTTTCTTGCAGAAAACTACGTGACGCCGGTCACGTAAGCGAATGGCCGGGTCAAGTATGTCCGTGAAATTCTTTGCGGATGGGGCGAGTCCGGAGTTCTGGAACCGTCCAAGATTCTGGCCAAGGAGATCGAGGCTGTCATTCAACAGAAGAAGAATGAAGTTACGCCCAGTGTCGAGCAACTTAGCGGTCAAACAGATCATCATTTCTGTTTTCCCGCTTTGAGGCTCGCCGTAAATAACAAATGCGCGGCGCTCGGTTTCAGAGAGGTTGTTGAGAGCCCCGCGCACCGCTTGCTCGATACAATCGACCTGCATGTTTGAGTCGATGAGACGCGTAAGTTGGCGTTCGTATTGATTACCGGTGGCACGAGCGTCCCGGAAACGTCCTATATCGAAAGCCGCGCTTGTCATGACATGCTTCCGGTGTTGAGTCCGGATAAGGATACCCCACAAGTTGAGAAGACAAAAGCGGCTCGCCCTGCCTCCCGATTGAGGGGCGCACGAGGTGCGCTTCGAACTTAAGCTCGACCAGCCGCCGTTCGATTGGCCGAAGCCGCTGCGCCGCCGACCACGTGCTCTCCACCCTTGACTCTCCACCCGTCCTAGGACTATATTCCTCTCCATCCCCGCCCACCGAGGGGGCGCGCTCATGAGGCGTCATCTGCGTGGGGCGGGGTGCGGCGCCTGCCGGTCCGTCCCGCAAGACGGGCTGTCGGGAGGCTCCCGCAAGCTCGCCCGCCGGCACTACGACCGGCTGTCACACTGGCTGACCGTAAGCCGGGCGGGTCCGCCGGAAGCGGTGCGAAGGGCTCGACCCTTCGTGCCGGTCCGGTCGGGCAGGTGCCGGCGGCGATGAGCCGTCCCGCACCGTCCGCTCGGTGGAGCGCGGGTGTCGGGGTGCCCAAAATCGCCGCGGCGGGCGCTGTCAAGGCGCCCCATAGACTAACTGGCTTGGCGTCTTTACCAGCGCCCGCCACCCCCTCGGTTCGCGCCGGGGGACAAACCAAGAGGCGGGGAGCGCCGCAAGGCGCGACAGGGACAAAACAAGAGGCGGGGACGCGGGAAAAAGGGACGCGGGAGAGATCACACCTCGGGCGCTTCGTGCCGCGAGAACGATGGATCATGCCTTGGAGAAATCTCCCGCGACGCTGCCACCGCGCTCCCTCCCCGAACCGGGGAGGGATTGGCGCGGGTTGTTCCGCGACGCCTCGATCCTCAGCGAAAGAGGCGTCTCAGATCGCGCCGACCGGCTGCTGCGGGGTCGCGGCGGCGACCGGCTTCACCGCGGTCGCGACCGGCTTCGTGCCGACCGTCACCGGGGCGGCTCCGGGCGCCGGCATCGGCGCGCCGGCAACGGCGGGCGCATCGAGCGCCACGCCGTCCGGCGCCACGCCCTCCGGCGGCGCCAGCACCACCACCTTGGTGCCGACGTCGACCCGGTTGTAGAGGTCCATCACGTCCTGGTTCCACATGCGGATGCAGCCGCTCGACACCGCCTTGCCGATCGACAGCGGCTCACTGGTGCCGTGGATGCGGTAGAGCGTGTCCTGGCAATTGGCGGTGCGGATGTTCCCGTCGTGACACTTGCCCTCGTAGAGATACAAGGCGCGCGAGCCGAGCGGGTTCTTCGGACCGCCGTCCATGCCGTCGGCGAACTTGGCGGCGTAGGCGTCGCGCGCCTGCATGTCCACCGGCGGGAACCACTTCGGCCATTCCTGCTTGTCCTGGATCTCGGCGGTGCCGGACCACGCGAAGCCCTGCTTGCCGACCCCGATGCCGTAGCGGAGCGACTGGCCGTCGTCCTGCACCAGATAGAGGAACTTGTCGTAGGGGTCGACGACGATGGTCCCCGGCTGGTTGGGGATGTTGGGCGGCGTCGCCACCGTCTGCCGGTAAAATTTGGCGTCGACCTTGTTGATCGGCACCGCCGGAACGCGGAACGGCTCGCCCTGGACCGGCGCGTACATGGCGACGGCCAAGGGGTCGATCGGCTTGCCCTCGGGGTCGACATTGGCGGTGGTGCAGCCGGCGAGTGCGGCGAGGAATCCCACCGCAGCCAGGCGAACCAAAATGCGGCCGTCCGGCCGGACCGTCTTTTTCGCGCTCACCTTTGTCGTATGCTCCCCCGGCCGCCTCCCGGCAAGCCCCCCGGTTTCATGATGGTTTCCGCGATGGTCGGTGAATCGCGAAGGCTCGGTACACCCCGTAAAGATGGCAAACCTCGGGCCGCGGGGGAAGCACTGTTCGACGCAAACGGTTCACATTCCGTTCAAGGCGGCGGCAATCCGCGAGGAAGCGGCACGCTACACCTATTGCTGCGTGTAGTAAAAGGCCGGCCCGACCACCCGGATCCGCTTGCCGTCGGGGCCGGTCGCCACCACCGTCGGCGCCGCTGATTCGGCTGTGCTCGCCGGCGGAGGCGCCCCCGGCACGAAGCCGCCGGCGCGGTTGTCGGCGCTCTCCGGGTCGGCGGAACCCTCCGCCGGAGCGCGCGGCAGCGGGGTGAGGATCGGGGTGGCGGCGGGCGGCGGCGCGCCGATGGTCAGCATGCCGCCCGGCGTCTCGGCGACCGGCCCGCCGGTCGGCGCGCCGATGATGGTCGCCGACGCGGCGCCGGCGATCGGCGGGCAGGTGCAGGCGCGGTCGTACTGGGTGCGGTAGCGGAAGGCGTTGGGGAGCGCCGTATAGGGCACGCCGGCGAGCGACACCATCTGGTCGCTGTCCTCGCCGGGGTTGCGGTAGACGTAGAGCGCCACGTCCGCCCCCGGGCACATCGCCCGGCAGGTCGCCTCGTCGTGGCGGAACGCCGAGGCGGTGGTGGAGAAGCTGATCGGGAAATAGTAGCCGTCGCAGCTGCGCACGCAGAGCGTCCGGTAGGTCCCCCCGCCGAAGACGCCGCCGAAGCCGGAGCGGTCGCGGAAAAGCCGCCGGCCGCCGAACAGCGAGCTGAGCAGCCCCGGACGGCGGCCGCCGCGGTCGGCGTAATCGCCGCCGCAGCTATTGGCGGCGAGCTCGCGCAGGACTGCGGACCGCTGCTGGTCGGCGGCATAGGGATCGCCCGCCGTCTTCTGCTGCTCGGCCTCCAGCCGGTTGAGGCCGGCGCGGATGCGGTTGACGTTGGCGGTCAGCCTGCCGCAGTTCTGCGACGGCTTCAGCGCCTTGAACAGGAAGCCGCCATAGCAGCCCGCCCGCCGCGCGTCGGACGTCGCCTGGTCGAGGTCCGCCCGCTTGCGGCCGATCGCCGTTTCCGCATCGCCGTTGTTCCAAATATCGTTCGAGCTGCGGTCGAGCTGTGCCAGCCGCGCTTCGAGGCTGGTGCAGATGTCGGTCTGCGCCGACGCCGTGAGCGAGGGCACCAATATCGCAAGTGCCGCGAGCAGAATGACCCGGCTTCGTCTCATTCGCAGGTCCCCGTGCCGACCGCCGTGTCGCGGTCGACCAGTGCGCTGGACCCCTCCCCGGCCGTTCCGGCGCCAGATTACGCGGCCACCAGCCTTTGCGAACAAGTTGGCGGGAGTATGAATCCTCGGAATCGCCGGGTCAACGGCAGAGTTCGACGCGTCAGATCACCTCGGATGGCCAATTCCTGCCTTTGTTGTGTACTATCGTCAGCGTATCGAGCAAGCGCACCATCCAACGCCACGCCGAAGCCCTTCGCGGGCGGCGGCGCACGAGTGAGGGAAGCGATGAAGACCGACAAGCAAAAGGCCAAGGAGATCCTCCGCAAGCGGCGCCTTGCCGCCAAAGGTCTCGAGGAGAAGCCCGAGGGCGACAATCCGCTCGAAGATCCGGAAGAAAAGGCCCAAGAGGAGCTCGGCGACGAGGCACTGACGGTCGACCTCGGCCTGCACCGCTAGAGCAAAGTCCGTTCTGATTGAATCGGGACCTTTGCTCTAGCTCTTTAATTCTTCGCATTTTCCGGGCGGAAAAGTGCGCACACTTCTCCTGAAAATGCGGTAGGACCGCAACAGGCGGAGGCGCCCGTCGCGGCGTCCTCGTGACGCCGGTCAGGCAACGACGGCAAGGTCGTTCGAGCACGGCGAATTTTGATCCGTGCTCCCGGGTGCGCGGATGGTTCCCGCCGAAGCGCCGGCTTCGGCGGTTCCTTCGGTCAGATCATGATGAAGTCGTCGGCGGCGACGTCCTGCGGTGTGTTGGTCAAGGTAGCGAACAGGACCTGGCTGTGGCCACCTTTGCCGTCGCGGTCGTAGAAGAGCGATCCGATGGTCTTGTCGTAGATGAGGAAGTCGTTGCCGTCCGCCGCCTCGGCTCCGACGTGAAAGAACTTTGACTTCACGAGGCCGCTGTCGTTCAGCTTCTTGAAAATGCGGTGGTCGAGCATGATCGTGTCGGCGGCGTGCGAGAAGTCGGTGATCTGGTCGTCGCCGTTGCCGAGCGCGGCCGTGAAATAGAACTTGTCGTGACCGGGGCCGCCGGTCATCTGATCGCTGGCTCCGCCGGCATCGAGCTTGTCCTTGCCCCGCCCGCCAAACAGACTGTCGGGACCGCCGTGGCCGAGCATCTTGTCTTTGCCCGGCCCGCCGTACATGTAGTCGGTGCCCGCCGTCCCGATCATCTTGGTCGGCCCGGCGCGGAAAAGGTCAATGACTTCGGACTCGTCGGTGAAGCTGCCGGAAAGGTCCATGAAGGCCTTCACGCCGACCGACACGCCGGTAATGTCGAGGATCAGGGTGTCCTGATAGAAGACCTTCACTTCCGTGATCTTGCCGCTGGTCGGCATGTCGCCGCTGAACGTGAAATCGCCTTTGAAGACGACCTTCTCGTCGTTGTGCGTCATCGTGAACTTCTTGGACGAGGCGCCGACATAGTCGCCTTTGTCGACGATGCCGGAAAACGCCACGTTGGGATCATAGAACGTCGCCGGTTCCTCGAAGGTCCAGACGATCATGGTTTGCGCTCCTTGTCGGTTGGGGGCGTGGCACGCCCGAAAAAACAGGCCCGCCTCGTCTTGACGCGGACCAATTCAGCCGAGCGGATAACCTGACGGCCGACGCAGCGCAGTGACCGCCGTCACAGGTGCGATCGGGGAGCCGGAATCGGACGACCGGCGCCGAACTAACCCCGATCGCGAAACTTGTTGACGATGGGATAGCGCCGGTCGCGGCCGAAGTTCCGGCGCGTGATCTTGACGCCGGGCGCCGCCTGTCGGCGCTTGTATTCGGCGATGTAGAGCATGCGTTCGACCCGCTGGACGGTCTCGATATCGTGGCCGCGCGCCACGATATCGGCAATCCGCATCTCTTCCTCGACGAGGCATTCAAGAATGTCGTCGAGATCTTCGTAGGGCGGCAGCGAATCCTGGTCGGTCTGGTCGGGCTTCAGTTCGGCCGACGGCGCGCGGGCGATGATGTTTTCAGGGATAACGATGCCGCCAGGCCCCAGCGCATCGTCGGGCCGGTTGGCGTTTCGCCAGCGGGCAAGGTTGTACACCTCGGTCTTGTAGAGATCCTTGACCGGGTTGAAGCCGCCGTTCATGTCGCCGTAGAGCGTCGCGTAGCCGACCGAGTTCTCCGACTTGTTGCCGGTGGTAAGCACCATCGAGCCGAACTTGTTGGAGATCGCCATCAGGATCGTGCCGCGGGTCCGCGATTGCAGGTTCTCCTCGGTGGTGTCGGGAGCGCGGTTGCCGAAGATCGGTGCAAGTGCCCCCTGGAAACCTTCGACCGGTTCGGCGATCGGCACGATGTCGTAATGAACCCCGAGCTTCTCGGCGAGCTCGGCGGCATCGCTGAGGCTTTCGTTGGAGGTGTAGAGGTAGGGGAGCATGACGCAATGGACGCGCTCCGCCCCAAGTGCGTCGACCGCCATGACCGCGCAGACCGCCGAATCGATGCCGCCGGAAAGCCCGAGCACGACGCCGGGGAACCCCGTCTTGTCGACGTAGTCGCGCAGCCCGAGAACGCAGGCGCGCCAGTTGGCCTCGTCGAGGTCGGGCAATGCGGCGAAGCGACCGTCAACGCAGCGCCAGCCGAGATTGCCGTCCCGCTGCCAGGTGACCGTTTCGATCGTTTCCCTGAACTGCGGCAATTGGAACGCAAGGGTCCGGTCGCCATTCAACCCGAAGGAACCGCCATCGAAGACAAGTTCGTCCTGGCCGCCGCATTGGTTCACATAGACCATCGGCAGACCGGTCTCCACGACGCGGGCAATCGCCACTTGCTGCCGAACGTCGGCCTTGCCCTGCCAATAGGGCGAGCCGTTGGGAACGATCAGCATCTCGGCTCCGGTTTCGAGCAGGCATTCGCACACCTGCTCGAACCAGATGTCCTCGCAGATCGGCAGCCCAAGCCTGAGACCACGGAACCCGACCGGGCCGGGAAGCGGACCGACCTCGAAGACGCGGAGCTCGTCGAAGACACCATAGTTGGGGAGCTCCACCTTGTAGCGCAGCGCCTGGATCGTGCCGCCATCGAGAAGCGCGACGGCGTTGTAGACCCTTCCGTCCTCCGGCCACGGCGTGCCGATGATCACTCCGGGCCCGCCGTCGGCGGTGTCCGCCGCCAACGCCTCGATCGCAGTGCGGCAGGCGTCCTGGAACGCCGGTTTCAGCACCAGGTCTTCGGGCGGGTAGCCGGCGATGAACAGCTCGGAGAGCGCGACGAGGTCGGCGCCAGCCGCAGCGGCTTCCGCCCGCGCCGCGCGCGCTTTTGCGAGGTTGCCTTCGATGTCGCCGACGACGGAATCAAGCTGGGCGACGGCGATCCGGATCGTATCGGTCAAGTCTGCTGCCATATCGCCGGTTTAGCCCGGCGACAAAGGCGGGGCAATCGGCGAAAGGCGCAGCAGACGGTGCTCGGACGTGTGCGGTGCTTCAATCCTCCGAACCGCCGGAGGGGACGCCGTCCACGCCGCCGGAGATCGGGCCGAAGCCCACTCCCACAGCCGAACGCGGCCAGCGGGCGCCGAGCAGCCGGTTCTTGGCGATGCGGGCATAGCCGACCCGGTCGGACTGGTTTCCGCCAAGCAGCTTGAACGCGTCGGCGTCCTCCCCGGCATAGAAGCCCACATGCCCGAGCCAGCCGTCGCGCGACCCGCGCCAGAACACCAGAACGGCCCCGAGAACCGGCTGCGTCGACCGGCCGAGCTTCAACCAGTTCCGGGCGCCGAGCGGATTGTTCGGCAACGGCTCATCGGGGAGGGTCGACGCGATGCAATGGCCAACGAACAGCCCACACCACGGGATGTCGTCGCCCGAGTAGGCGAGGTCGAGATCCTTCGCCCAATCGAGAATGGTCGGGTTGGAGCCCGAACCGGGCTTTTCGGTTATCCCGAGCAGCCGCACCGCCTCATCGAACCAGACAAGGCCGGTCTGCTGCTGTGCCGGCGGCGATCCGGCCAGGATCGACCTCTCGGCATCGGGCGTAACCAGCCCGATCGGAAGACCGACCCTGCGCTGGAAGGCCTTGACCGCGGCGGCGGTCAGACGACCCCAGATTCCGTCGAGAGGACCCGGATCGAATCCTTGTAGCTTGAGGGCTCTTTGAACTGCGAGAATATCCATCGACGCTCTCCCGTTATAATTGTATCGCTGATAGATACAATCATAACGGGATCACGCCAACAAGATTCAATCGCAATGGTTAGTGTTGTTTCCTACCCGACGTGCTGGCGCAGAAAAGCGAGCGTCCGCTCGCGGGCTAACTTCGCCGAGGGTTCGTGATAGGCGGCGTTGCCGGCCCGATTGAACGCATGGCCGGCACCGGGATAGGTGAAGATCTGGACCGTGCCGGGATCGACAGACGCCCTGATCTTCTCGACGTCGGCCATGGAAATGCCCCCGTCCTCCTCGCCGAAATGGAGCAGGACCGGGCACCGCGGCGTCTCGGCGAGGTTGGCCGCAATCATGCTGCCGTAATAGCCAATCGCCGCGGCGAGCCCCGGCAGCCGGCAAGCGGCCAGCCAGGTGAGCGAGCCGCCGAGGCAGTAGCCGACGATGCCGGTCTTGCCGGTACTTTCCAGCGCCGATATCGAAGCGGCGATG
Organism: uncultured Alphaproteobacteria bacterium; assembly: GCA_963759235.1. GTDB lineage: Bacteria > Pseudomonadota > Alphaproteobacteria > Rhizobiales > Kaistiaceae > Bauldia. The sequence continues at coordinate 305,118 of CAVWYO010000008.1, forward strand.
TCGAGAAGCATGGCGTCGATGGCGATCGCCTTGCGCAGGGCCATGGCCTTGTCGCGATCGGCGCCGTCATAGCTCAGTTCGACATCGCGCTCGGCGCGGTCGAACAAAGCCGGCGCGAGGACGCGGTAGCCGTCGGCGGCATAGCCGTCGGCGACGCTTCTGACATGCGGATTGGCGCCGAAGATCTCCTGCACCACCACGAGAGCGCCACGAACCGGTCCCGCCGGCTTCCGCTCATAGGCGGCGAAGGTGTGGCCGTCGCTCGCCTTAAGCTTGATCAAGTCGCCCATGGAACTGTCCCTCCCTGCCGTACCGATCACCGACAATACACCAGCCGGGCCGGAATAAGATTCCGTGCAGGGAAAAGGCCGCCCGCGCGGGGTGGCGGACGGCCTCCACCTCAGCCCAACCCTCGGCTCCTCAGGCGCGTATCTCTTGGCGCTGGAACGCAATGTAGGCGATGGTGAAAACCAGAATCATCGCGGCTACCAGTCCGGCAAGCTGCGGCCAGATGAGAAGCGCACTTTGCGAGAAGGGCAACGGCGCACCCATGAGTGCTCCCTGCAATTGCCCGATGAAGACGAGGCCGAGGGCGCGGGTCGCCGGGTCGAGAAGCCCCAACGTCATCTCGCCAAAGAGCGTATAGGGCGAGAGGCGGGATATCCCCTGCTCCACCTCCGCGTTGTTGACCATCGACATCGGGTCAAGCTGATCAATCGGAGCGACCGCGCCGGCGATCAGAGGCGCGACCATCGACCAGAAAATCGTGAACAGCAGCCACAGCGTCAGCGCCGCGAGCGCCGAGGTGGCAGGCGAGCGGAAGATCGTGGAGAACAACAGCGCCACGGCCAGCCACACGCCGCCATAGGCAAGCGCGCAGATCAGGAAGGCGAGGCCACGCAGCACCTCCTCCCCGCTCGGCGGCAGACCGAGCATCAGGATGCCGAGGCCGGTCATCAGCAGCCACAGCGTGATCAGGCAGATCGCGAGAACAATGAGGCCGCCAAGAAACTTTCCCATGAGGAGGGCATCGCGATAAATCGGCTGCGCCAGGATGCGGCTCATGGTCCGGCGGCTGTATTCGCCGTTGATCGCATCAAATGCGAGGGCGATCGCCACCAGCGGCAGGAGAAAGCCGAGGAATGACACGAACGAGGGCAGTGGCGCCCGCGCCGTCGTGAAAAGGCGCAGAAAGAGGAACGGATCCTCGCCGATTGTATTCTTGATCTCGCCGATGGCCCCGTAGATCGCTCCGATCGCGGTGAGAAGCACCAGAAGCATCACCAGATGCATGCGCGCGCTGGTCAGGTGGTCCGCGGCCTCCTTCAGAGCGACCGTCGACAGTCCGGTGAAAGGCGAACCCTCACGCCGCATCTTGGACCTCCTCGGCCTGCTCGAAATAGTGGACATAGACCTCGTCGAGACTGGTCCGGCTGATCGTCATGTTGCGCAGCGATCCGCCCGCCTCGACGACTCGCCGGGCGATGTCGGGCCGGACGTCGCGGTCGGCGTCGACGCGGGTTACGCCGGCTCCCTTGGAGGAGACGATGCCGACGCCATTCAGTCCGCCGAGCACCTGCTCGAGGTCAATCCCTTCGGCCTCGACCTCGATGACGTAGGCGCCGCCGAGGACCTGGCGGGCAAGGTCGCCGACCTTGCCGATCAGGCCGATCCGTCCCTTGCGGAAAAGGGCGACGCGGTCGCAGATGGTTTGAACGAGGCCGAGCAGATGCGACGAGAGGACGATGGTCATGCCGTCGGCGCGGAGTTCGGCGATCAGCTCCAGCAACTCTTGCGTCGCCTGTGGATCGAGACCGTTGGTCGGCTCGTCGAGAATGGCAATCTGCGCCTCCTTGATGAGCAGTTCGGCAACACCGAGGCGCTGGCGCATGCCATGGGAGAAGGTCGAGACCCGGTGGGCGGCGACGTCCGCCAACCCGACACGATCGAGCGATCGTTCGATCCGCTCCCGGCTTTCGGTCGAATCGAGCCCGAGAAGCCGGGACGTGTAGGCGAGATTCTCGCGAGCCGACAGGTTGTCATAGAAGCCGACCAGGTCGGGCAGATAGCCGACCCGCCGCTTCACTTCCAGCGGGCGACGTAGCGGATCAAAGCCGAGTACCGCGACGCTGCCGCTAGTCGGCTCGGTCAGGCCGAGGAGCATGAGGATGGTGGTCGTCTTGCCTGAGCCGTTCGGCCCGAGGAGGCCGAAGACCTCCCCCGACTTGATGGTGAGGTAAAGGCCGTCGACCGCCAGCGTCTTGCCGTAGCGCTTGGTGAGGTCCTTCGCCTCGATGACCGGCTCGCTCATCGCCGGCCATACCTGGTGACGGCGACCGCGAGGACGACGACGGCGGCACCGATGACGCCGAGGCCGGCAATGCCCCACATGGTGGAGGTGAGCACGGTCACCCGGAAGTTGGCGTTTTCCGAGGCACCGTCGCCACCGGCGCGAACCGAGACGACATAGTCGCCGGCGATCGCCTTTTCCGACGGCGTCATGTTCACCGCCACCTGCGTATCCTGGCCAGGGGGGATGGCGTCAATGGCGGCCGGGTTGAACTCGACCTTCCACCCCGACGGCGCACCGGCGGAAAGCTTCACCCCCTCAACCGGCGCCGTGCCGCTGTTGCCGACGGTGAAATTGAAGGTCCGTTCCTCGCCGGCGGTGGCGTCGCCGGACAGACGCCCCTCGGGGCCGTTCAAGGTCAGCGTCGGCTGCCCGGTCACGTCGAGGATCAGTTGGGCGGACGCGGACACCGACGGGCTGGCGATATGGACGATGACCGGATACTGGCCCGCGGCGGCGTCGTGGGCGGGCGTGACGCTCACCTTGAGGTCCTTGCTTTCACCCGCCTTGAGCGGGATGCTGGTCAGCTCCTGCGAGCCATATTGCTCCTTGAACACCACCTGGAACCCCGGCGGCGCTTCGGCGACGAGATTGAAAACCTGGTCTTCCGTCCCGCTGTTCTTGGCGGTCACCTGGTAATCGAACGTCGACTTAGGTGTGCCGCGAAGCGCCGGCAGCTTCGGGTCCAGCGTCACCTTTGCCGGTTCCGCGGCGGCCAGCGACAGGGTGATGGGCAGTTCGAGCATATCGGTATCGGATTTGCCGACGACCCGGAAATCGTAGCCTTGCGTCTTTGCGCCGGCCGGAGGGGTGAGATCGAGGGTGAGCCTCAAATCGGCGTTCGAACCGACAATCGCCGCGCCGACCGGCTGGCCGCCACCCTTGATTTCCCACTTCCAGCCGTCGGGAAGGCCGTCCACCGAGAGAGCGACCCGCTTCGGCGGGAGATTCTTGTTCTCAAGGGCGAGGGAGATGTTGATGTCCTTGCCGATCGGCTCGGTCAGGATCGGATAGTCGGTCGTGAGCCAGAGGCCGGTCAAAGGCGGGGTCTGCGCCGAGGGCGCCATTTCCTGGGCCGCAGCCGCCGTCGCCAACGCCAAGGTGCCGACGAACGCATACGACGCTAGAAGACCGCACGCTGGACGCATGATCTACCTCCTCTGTCGGTATAAATCAGGATATTCGGCGCCCGGCGGCGCCTGGGATGGCCAGTTCTTGGAAAGGATCAACGGTTGACAAGTCTGAGACGGATTCCGGCAGAAATCTGGCGACAAAAGGGCTCTTCGATTAAACATTGGTAAGGTTGGCACCGGCGGGCGGGACCGTCCGCGGTCACACCGCCGTGCCGGTGATCAACATCCGGACCGTTAAACGACGGCAGCGGCAGGCTGCCGGGCCGCGTGTTCGCGGCGATCGCGCTTGAGCAACTCAGCGACCAGGAAAGCGAGCTCCAGCGACTGATCGGCGTTGAGCCGCGGATCGCAGTGGGTGTGGTAGCGGTCCTTCAGATCGGCCTCCGAGATCGCCCGGGCGCCGCCGGTACACTCGGTAACGTTCCTGCCGGTCATCTCGATGTGAATGCCGCCCGGATGGGTTCCCTCCGCCCGGTGCACGGTGAAGAAATTCTCGACTTCGCGCAGGACCAATTCGAATGGCCGGGTCTTGTAGCCGTTCGCCGCCTTGATGGTGTTGCCGTGCATGGGATCGCACGACCAGACGACCGACCGTCCCTCCCCTTCGACGGCGCGGATCAGCCGCGGCAGCTTGTCGAAGACATTGTCGGCGCCAAACCGGCAGATCAGCGTCAGGCGCCCGGGCTCGTTGTCCGGGTTGAGGATGTCGATGAGCCCGATCAGACTGTCGGGCTCCAGAGACGGCCCGCATTTCAGGCCAATCGGATTTTTGATGCCGCGGCAGTATTCGACATGGGCGTGATCGGCCTGGCGGGTGCGGTCGCCGATCCACACCAGATGGCCCGACGTCGCATACCAGTTGCCGCTGGTCGAATCGACGCGGGTCATCGCTTGCTCGAAGCCGAGGAGCAGGGCTTCGTGGCTAGTGAAAAAGTCGGTCGAGCGAAGCTGCGGCACGGTGTCCGCATTGATCCCGCAGGCTCGCATGAACGCCATCGATTCGGAGATACGGTCGGCGATCTCCTGATAACGATGGCCCTGTGGGCTTTCGGCGACGAAGCTGAGCATCCATTGATGGACGTGGTCGAGATTGGCGTAGCCGCCCTGGGCGAAGGCGCGCAGGAGATTGAGCGTCGCCGCCGACTGCCGGTAGGCCATCTCGATGCGGTTGGGATCGGGATTGCGCGACACCTGGTCGAACTCGATGGCGTTGACGATGTCGCCGCGATAGCTCGGCAATTCGATGTCGCCGTTCTTCTCGGTCGGCGACGAACGGGGCTTGGCGAACTGGCCGGCAATGCGCCCCACCTTGATCACCGGCATGCCGCCGGCGAAGGTCAATACCACCGCCATCTGGAGGAAGACGCGGAAAAAGTCGCGGATGTTGTCGGGATGGTGCTCGGCGAAGCTCTCGGCGCAATCGCCCCCCTGCAACAGGAAGGCCTCGCCCGCGGCAACCCGCGCCAGCCCCTGTTTCAGCTGGCGGGCCTCACCGGCGAACACCAGCGGCGGATAGGTCGAAATCCGCGCCTCGACCGCGGCAAGCGCCGCCGGATCCGTATAGACCGGCACCTGGGTGATCGGCTTCGACCGCCAGCCGTCCGGCGTCCAGGGCTTCTTCATCAACGCCACTCCTGATCGATCCTGCACGCCCCGTCGTTTGGCGGTTGTGAAGGCGTCGCGGCGCGCGGGTTATACACGCCAGCGCCCGCCTTTGCCACAGATCTGGCTCTTGGCCTGGCCTCAGGCTATCGGCCGAGCACCGCAGCGCTCATTTGGCTTGCGCCGGCTCCGGCAGCGCCATCGCGGCGCGGTAGCGCTCGACCGGCGCGCGCATGGTGACGATCTCCTCGCTTTGGGTCGGATGCAGGGAGACGGTCGCGTCGAAGTCGGCCTTGGTAGCCCCCATCCTGACCGCAATGGCGACGAGTTGGGCCATCTCCGCGGCGCCTTCGCCGACCGCGTGGAAGCCGAGAACGCGATCGGTTTCGCCGTCGACGACCAGCTTGAGCAGCATCCGCTCTTGGCGTCCTGCAACGCGATGATGGAGAGGCCTGAAACTTGTCTTGTAGATGTCGACGGCATCATGCGCCGCCTTCGCAGCCTCCTCGGTCAGGCCGACTGTCCCGACCTCCGGCTGCGAGAACACCGCCGTCGGCACGGTCGCATGGTCGACTGCGGTCGGCCGCCCGCCAAACAGGGTGTCGGCGACGGCCGCCCCCTCGCGAATGGCAATCGGCGTCAACTGAAGGCGATTGGTGACGTCGCCCACGGCGTAGATGCTGTCGATATTGGTGCGGGAATAGGCGTCGACCTCGATGCGATGATCGGCGCCGAGCGCCACGCCGGCCTTTTCAAGGCCGATCCCCGCCGAGTTCGGCACACGCCCGAAGGCGAAGAGGATCTGCCCTGCCTCCAGGCGTCGGCCGCCATGGGTAGTCGCGGCGAGGCCTTCCCCACTTTTTTCGATCTGAGCGATGGTGTCGCCGCAGATCACGTCGATGCCGCGATGGTCGAGCGCGGCATGGATCGAACGCCGAACGTCGGCATCGAAACCGCGGAGCGGCTCGGCGCCGCGGTGAACGATGGTCGTGTCGACACCAAAGGCGTTGAAGACGCCGGCAAACTCCAACGCGATATAGCCGCCGCCGGCGATGACGATCCGCCGCGGCAGACGGTCAAGGTGGAAAACGTCGTCCGATGTGATCGCCTGTTCGCAGCCTAGAATGCTCCGGTCGATGTCCGGACGGCCGCCGGTCGCCACCAGAATGTAGCGCGCGGACACGGAACGGCCTTCCCCGACGAGCCGGACGCCGTGCGCGTCCTCGATCACGGCCTGCGACCGGATCAGCTCGGCGCCGGATTTTTCGAGATTGCGGATATAGACGCCGCTCAGCCAATTGGTGTCGGCGGCAACGTTGTCGCGAAGCGTCGGCCAATCGAAGCTGACGCCCTTGGTGGTCCAGCCGAAACCGATCGAGTCCTCGAGTTCGTCGGCGAAATGCGCCGCGTGAACGAAGAGTTTCTTCGGGACGCAGCCGCGCACCACACAGGTCCCGCCGACCTTGTCGTCTTCGGCGATGCCGACGCGCGCGCCGTGTTGCGCGGCGACCCGTGCCGCGCGCACGCCGCCCGAGCCGGCGCCGATGACAAACAGGTCGTAGTCGTAGGAGCTCACGCGGCGCACCTGGCCTTGATGTCGACCAGCCGGTACTGGAACGCGCTCAGAAGTCCTCTCCCTGTTTCTTCAGCTCGTCACGCGTCTTCTGGAGCAGTTCCTCCCGAATCCGCGTCGCCCAGTTCTGGGCGACCTGATAGGCATCGGTGATGACCTTCGGGCCGACGTCGTTGAACTTCTTGCCGGCCGGGCTGTTGTAGAATGCGGCGATGGTGACGAGTTCGTCCTCGGTGAAGTTCTGCGCCCATATCCGGGCAAGATCGTTGTCGAGGTCGTTGCGGCGCACCACCAGGGAAAGAACCACGGTGTCCACCGTGTCGCTGATCTCCTTGTGGAGGTCCGGCCGGATCAGAATGAGTTGGCTCTTGACCGCCTCGGCGACGGCCGGCAGCAGATCGTCATAGCTTCGCTCGGCCGGCGAGGCCCGCAAGGCGTCGAGCGCCGCCGAGAGGTGGCTTTGCGTGATTTCCTGCGCGCTCGCCGGAAAAGCCAACCCGATCGCCGTCGCGAAGATGGCGGCGCGCAGGACAATTTTGGTCGAGAACATGGGCGGGGCTCCTGTCTTTACTAACACCCTCATCTGGACAACCTGACGACACCATCGTCCTCGCCAAGAATGGCGACCGATGCGAAGTCAAGAAAAAGGCCGTGCTCCACGACACCGGGTATGGTGGAAAGCGCGGCGGCAAGGCCCTCCGGATCCGGAATACGGCCGAAGGATGCGTCGAGAATATGATGCCCGCCGTCGGTAATGAAAGGCTGATCCCCGCTCCGGCGGAGCGTCAGGTCGCCGGCAAGGCCAAGGCGGCTGCCGGCGGCTTCGATCGCCAGACGGGTGGCGGTCAACCCGAAAGGGACGACCTCGATCGGAAGCGGAAAGGCGCCGAGTGTGTCGACCAGCTTGGCCGCCTCGGCGACGACGATCATCCGCGCCGACGCGGCAGCAATGATCTTCTCCCGCAGCAGCGCACCGCCGCCGCCCTTGATGAGACGAAGCGTGTGGTCGACCTCGTCGGCCCCGTCCACGGTGAGGTCCAGCGCCGGGTGGGCGTCGAGCGTGGTAAGCGGCACCCCCTCGTCCTTGGCGAGTTGCGCGGCCTTCTCCGAGGTCGGCACGCCGACCACATCGAGGCCATTGCGAACCCGTTCGCCGAGCAGCCTGACAAAATGGCTGGCGCTGCGACCCGTGCCGAGGCCGAGCTTCATTCCCGGGCGCACTTCCTCGAGCGCCGCTGTGGCCGCTCTCAAGCGCTGGTCGTCAATTCCTCCGGGCATCTCGTCGACCGTCACCAGCGAAATCCTCCGTGGGCGAAACGGCCGGCCGCCTTCATTGCCGACCGGGCCGAATGACCGGGAACCCGCTGAGCGCGCATCGCCCCGCGATCTTTCCCGACGGCGGGCTTGTTACCATTTACCGCCGGCTCATGCCACGACTGCGCACTTCCCGGTCCGTCACCGGCCATGTTAGGCATCCTCGCCGCAGCTCGCGAACCAATTCATGCCGACCGTGCCAATCCCCCCGACACCTCCAACGCTGGTCCTCGATCTTGACGGCACACTGGTCGACACCGCCGGCGATCTGATCGCGACGCTGAACACCGTGCTGGCGGGAGAAGGACTGCCACCTGTCGAATTTGAGGATGCGCTGGCCATGGTCGGCCACGGCGCCCGCGCCATGCTGGCGGCGGCAATGGACGCCAATGGCGGGTCCGGTGATGCCGCCCGGCTGGACGAGCTCACAATCCGCTTCATCGACCACTATGCGATGCATCTTGCCGACACCAGCCAGCCCTTTCCCGGCGCGACCGAGGCGCTCGATCGCTTCAGCGCCGCCGGCTGGCAACTCGCGGTCTGCACGAACAAGCTCGAAGCCCTCTCCCGGTCGCTGCTCGCACAACTCGGGCTCGCCGACCGGTTTGGCGCCGTCGCCGGCCAGGACACGTTCGCATTTCGCAAGCCAGATCCGCGGCATCTGACCGAAACGATCAGGCTGGCCGGCGGCGACCAACGGCTTGCCGTGATGGTCGGTGACTCCGAGGTCGACATCCGAACGGCGCGGGCGGCCGGCGTTCCGATTGTTGCGGTTGAATTCGGCTACAGTCCCCTCCCCGTCCGCGACCTCGGCGCAGATGTCGTCATCGACCGATTCGATGACCTGTTCGATGTGGCGGTGGCTCTGCTGCGACCGCCGCGGATACGGCCCTTGGTAACCCCCTGAAAACCTTCGATTGCAAGCGGGATTGCGGCATCGATGGCGGTCGCATAAGGGTAGGCAAAGGCGTTGCGTCCGCCCGTTTTCCGCCAGACAGGTCTTTACCCAGGGAGGTCCCGTAGATGCGCAAATCGAACCTCGCGCCGTTGGTGGCGCTGGCAATCGTGCCGGCGTTGGTTTTTCCGGCCAGCACGCCCGCCCAGGCCAAGGACGGAGCCGGGGTGGCTCTGGTCGGCGGCCTGATCGCCGGCGCAGCGATCGGGGCGGCGATCTCCAATTCCAAGAAGCACCCGAAAACCATCTATGTTCAGGCGCCGCCCCCGCCGCCGGTGGCGCAGCCCTTCAGCCCGAAGAGCGGCGTCACCTGCTATCCGGCCCAGCAGGCCTGCTACAACCTGAACGGGGCCTACAATGCCAACTGGACCTGGAAGATCTATGCGCACTGAGGACACGCCGATGTCAGCGAAGACTTCGAAATGCGGATGGTTGGCGACGTTGGCGGCGGCCGTCGTGATTGTCGGCGGCCTCTCTGCGCCCGCCCGGGCCGATGACGACCGCCTCGACGAGGCCTGGGCCGACGCGGTCGGCGGCCAGGAGCCGATTCTCACCGACAAGCAGTTCGCGATGCTGAACAATCTCGCCTTCCAGGCAGCGGTCACCAAGATCTGCGACGGCTACGAGCTCGACCAGGACAAGTTTGCGGCCGGCATCAGCGAAGCGACCACGCCGCCTCCGCCGAACATGTCGACCGACGACGCCGAGCAGTGGAAGACAGCCGTGCTGATCCGCTTCGGCACGGCCTACGGCGTCCTGCTTTCCGAAGGGAATGCCGATGTCGACAATTTCTGCAAGAGCGCGGCGGACTTGAAGGGCGCCACCGACGTTCCGAACGTCTGGCAATAGCGGTCCCCTCTCGCCTCGACACGGGTCCGGTTAGGCACCGGCGTCTTGTCTTGACACCGGGCGCGGCCGGTCGCCATAACCGCAGGGCTCGGGCGGGCGGTTAGCTCAGCGGGAGAGCACTCCCTTCACACGGGAGGGGTCACTGGTTCAATCCCAGTACCGCCCACCATCACCATCAGGCACCTTAGCAGCGCGTTTTGCGGCGTCGGGCCAGCGATGCCGGCGGCATTGCGCCCTTCTCGCTCCCTTTCTCCCCGTGGCATCAGGGTGTAGGCTGCTTTCGTGGGGAGCAAGTTGTACAATGGGTGGCTCTGTGGACAGGACCATAGCCCGTCTTAACATTGAGCACTTTCGGAAGCGTCTTGCCGAGGAGACCGACGAAAAGACGCGGCGAATGATCCTTCGGCTGCTGACCGAGGAAGAGGCGAAACTGGCGGCACCAAATGACGAGCCCGGAAAGGCGAAGAAGGGGTAGCCTCAGCGGGCCGGCACCCATTTCCGCCAGTGCGTTGGGCGCACATCGATCCGCTCTTCAGCTTCCGCGTCCATCCATCCGTCGAGAATGCGACGGCATGGAAAGACGAGAGCGTGCGGGCCGCGTCCGTCAATAACCGCCAACTCGAGCTCGGAATCGAAAGGCGCGGTCGATATTGGCTTCCACTCCATGGGGCATTTTCACCCACCGGCGCGGGCGCGCACCTTGATCCAGATCACAAGATCGAAGATCGCGCCATGATCCGCACCGGGGCCGACGGACGCCCTTTTTCTCGGCAAAGTCCCTGCCGCGGACCAGCGGCGCACACCATTTTGGCAAGCAGATTCAACCGGTTGTACCAAGCGTCGCGTGCCATGGGACGTTGCGGCCCCCGCGCCCGGACGGCGAGTGGCGGTTGGACTTTGCCGGCGATCGCGCGTATCTACCTGTCTCCGCAACGGCTCTGGACGCTTCTTCAATGCCGTCGATATCGACGACCCTCGCAAAGTCGCCCGGCCGCGCCAAGAGCCAGGTCGATGTCGAGGAATTGCTCGACAACGCGCGCGAGGCAAGCGCGTTCCTCAAGGCGCTGGCCCATGAGACGCGCCTCCTGATTCTCTGTCTTCTGGTGGACGGCGAGAAATCGGTCGGCGAGCTCGAACGGAAACTGCGGCTGCGTCAGCCCTTCGTTTCTCAGCAGCTTGCCCGACTGCGCGCCGACGATCTCGTGGAGGCACGGCGCGACGGCAAGAACATCTACTACGCGATCGCCCGGCCCGAGGTGATGGAGATCATCGGTTCGCTGTACCGCGCCTTTTGCGCGCGCTGAGCGGGAAGGCGCCGGACCCGGTCGCCGGCGAACCGCCGCCTCGAAGATGACGCGGGCCGCGGCATTTGACGTGGCTCAAATCGGTGCGTCGCCCGGGTCTTCATGATGGCGCATAATACGCCTTGAACAGTTCAGGAGCGGACCGCCATGCGCCTGCGGGTTCTCGATTTCGGCTTTACCTCGGCGCTGCGCAGCCAGGCCGTCTATCACGGCCTCGCCGAAGCGATCGGCGCGGACGACGATCCGGTTCTGTCGCTGGTCAACCCGGACCATCCCTATGTGTGTGTCGGCGTGCACCAGGAGATCGCCCGGGAAGTCGACGAGGATTATTGCGCCTCGGCAAATTTGCCGATCATCCGTCGCCATGTCGGCGGCGGCGCGGTCTATCTCGACAAAGACCAGATGTTCTTCCACTTCATCTATCCGCGCGGCAAGGCACCGAACTTCGCGGCCAATCTCTACCCGATGTTCATCGAACCGGCGGTCGGAACCTATCGCGAGCTTGGGGTCGCCGCCGAATACCACCCGATCAACGACATCCAGGTCGCCGGCCGTAAGATCGGCGGGACCGGCGCCGCGTCGATCGGCGAAGCCACCGTCATGGTCGGCAGCTTCATGTTCGATTTCGACACGGCTACCATGGCGCGCTGCCTGAAGGTGCCGTCGGAGAAATTCCGCGACAAGTTGAAGACGACGCTGGACGACTACATGACGACGATGACGCGGGAACTCGAGGCGCTGCCCTCGCGCGATGTGGTGAAGGCCCTGTTCCTCAAGCATTGCGAGGCGGCGCTTGGCGTGACCGCGGTCGCCGACCGGCCGACCGCGGCCGAGGAGAAGGCGATCGCCGAGCAGGAGGCGATCCTCTCCGACCCGGCCTGGACCCACCGCCAAGGCCGCAAGTTCGTCGAACTCGGTGTGAAGATCGCCGCCGGAACGCATCTCACCGAGAGCATGCACAAGGCGCCGGGCGGGCTGATCCGTGCCCATCTGGTCGCTCGCGACGGAGCGATTGCCGACCTGATGCTGTCGGGCGACTTTACCTGCCTGCCGGAAGACGGGGTCGATCGCCTGGCCGCGGCGATGGCCGGGGTGAAGCTCGACCCGGAGGCGCTGACCGTGGCGGCTGCGGCTGAATTGAAGGTCCTCAAGCTCGACATGCCCGGCGTCGAGCCATCCGACATCGCCGCCCTGGTGATGGCGGCGGTCGAACCGTCCCCCTGAGAGCGCGGGCGACCTCGGGCGACTAAAGCCCGACGAGTTCGGCGTGGACGCCCTGGTCGCGCACGACTTGCAGGAGCGCTTGGGCGGTGACCGCCGCCGGATCGTATTCGACGATCATCAGATGCGGCCTCTCGTCGTGGTGGGCGACGCCCGCCACGCCGTGGTGGGCTCGGACCGTGTCGGCGATGTGCGTGCGGCGGTCGTGGTCGATCGTCTCATCCACGTGAATCATCACGTCCACCATCTGCATCGGCCTTCTCCCCTCCCGGCATCCGGTCGCCATCTCCTCATATCGGAAAAACCTGATATGTCTAAGGTCTCTTGTTCGTCCCCACGGCAATAATGAAGACGCTTTGTGTTCTGCAGCATGTCGAGGCCGAATATCTCGGCCTGATCGAGGACCATCTGGAGGCCCGCGCCATCCGCTTCCGCTATTGCCGCCCGTTCGTTCCCGGCGGGCGGGTGCCGCCGGACGCGCATGAATATGACGGCCTGATCCTGCTCGGCGCCGGCCCGTTGGGGGTGGTGAGCGGCCCGTTGGTGCCGAGCCTGGCGGCGGAATTGCGCCTCACCGCCGATTTCCTCAAACGCGACTTGCCGGTGGTCGGCATCGGAGTCGGCGCCGTGATTCTTGCGACGGCGGCCGGCGGCGGGGCGGTCGAGGCCCCGCTCCGCTTCCAGGTCGGCACGGCGCTTCGCCAGGTGTCTGATGGGCTCGGCGGCCACCTGCCGGCCCACTTTCCGGTGGCGGTCTATATGCGCGACCGCCCGGCCGTCCCCAGTGGCGCCCGGATTCTCGCCGCCGACGCAACTGGCGAGCCGCTCGTCTTCCAGATCGGCGAGACGGCGATCGGCTTCCTCGGCCACCCGGGCATCAAGTCCGCCATGATCGAGGACCTGATCATGGCGTCCGACGAGGTCCCGGACGGCACCGCCGAGGGGCTCACCACGCTCCGGGCGGTGCAGTCCGAAATCGCCGAAGCATTGACCGGGATCATGGTCGGGCTGGTCGAACAGGCGCATTGGATGTCGCCTGCGCCCTAGCGTTTCGCGCGATGGAACCGTCGGCGATCATTCGCCGCGACATTCTCGCGTGACAGGTATTCAAGTAATGCTATATGAGGATGTGTTTCCGCATCGGGGATGAGGTGAACCACCGGACACCGGTCAGCCGATCGGTGTCGTCCGAAGGGAGAAGCTGCCGCGTGGCGCATAAGCTGATCATCATCATGGTCAATACCGACCCGCGCAACGGCGAGGAGTTGGGCGCGCCGTTTTTCCAGGCCTCGGTCGCCGCGGCCATGGATTACGAGGTCGAGGTGATCTGCACCGCGACCGCCGGGCAACTGATGAAGAAGGGCGTGGCGGACAAGCTAGTGGTCAAACCCGGCTCACCCAAGACGGTCCACGATTTCATCAAGGATGCGCACGAGGCGGGGGTGAAGTTCTACTGCTGCTCGCCCAACCTCGATCTCTTCGACATGAGCGAGGAGGACCTCATCCCGGAATGCGAGGGTATCGTCGGCGGCGCCAAGGTGATCGAAGCGGTGATGGAGGACGACGACGCGCGGGTGCTGACCTATTAGCGTCGCCAGGAGGAACGGCGTGATGCAAGAGAACGCGGCGATCGGCGATCCGGTATCGACCACGCCGGCGGTGCCGTACGAGAAGCTCGAGGAAGTCTTCGACGACATCCGTTCGCACCTTCTCTACGATCACGAGCTGCACGGCTGCCTGAATTGCGGCATCTGCACCGCCACCTGCCCTTCCGCCCACTACTACGACTACTCGCCGCGCGAGATCGTCCAGCTCTTATGGACCGAGAATCTCGAAGGCATCTACGACGCCATGCAGGAAAAGATCTGGGCCTGCGCCCAGTGCTACACCTGCGCGGCGCGCTGCCCGTTCGAGAACTCGCCGGGCGGCCTCGTGATGATCATGCGCGAGGTGGCGATCAAGCACGGCATGCAGTCGGCCAAGGACGTGCTGAGGCCGTTCTCGCGCGTCCTCCTCAAGGTGATCTCAACCGGCAACCAGCTTGCCCCCAACATGATCACCCGCGAGGCCTTTCCCGATTGGGGCCCCAACGTCAGCAAGGTCGACGCGCCGCTCAATATCCTCAGGAAGGCGATCCCGGTGCCGACCATGCACACCATGGACACCGCCTGGGAGGTCAATCTCAAGACCTCGGTCGAGCTCTACACCATCTGGGAAGCGACCGGCGTCCTCGATCAGCTGGAGCAGGTCGACGAGAACCTGTTCGACGTCGTCACCGACGTGATGGACGAGAAGCGCGAGGAATACAGCGAGTGGCTTGAGGAGCAAGCGGGCGCCGACGACTGAGCCGGCGGCGCGTGGAGGATGAGCATGGACAAGCCTAAGACCGGAGAGCCGGCCTACACCGGTTTCGGCGACGAGTGGCGGCCGTCGAATCTGACGCCCACCGAGGCCAAGGCCGCCACGTCCTGGGTGGAGGCCAAGATCGACCGCCGCTCGATGCTGACCCGGAAGGACCGCGTCGAGGATATCCGCGACGCCATGTGGCAGCTGGAGAAGGACGGCGAGATCGTCGTTCATCGCGTCGACGAGCGCCACCAGCCGGTGATCGCGCGCACGCTTTACGGCTGGGAAAAGAAGATCCCCACCACCAATCTCTGGCACCACAAATCCTGCGGCCAGTGCGGCAACATCCCCGGGTATCCGTCGAGCGTCATGTGGCTGATGAACGAGCTCGGCGTCGCCTACCTCGACGAGACCGACCAGACTTCGTGCACCGCGTGGAACTACCACGGTTCCGGCATCGGCAACGTCGTCAGCCTCGCCGCGGTTTTCCTCCGCAACTTCCATCAGGCCTATGTGTCGGCAGAGGCGCAAGGCCTCGACATCGGCACCTACTACCCGCTCGTCCACTGCGGCACCTCCTTCGGCAATTACAAGGAGATGCGCATCTTCCTCATGCATTCGGCCGAACTGCGCGAGCAGGTGAGGGCCATCCTCGGCAAGCTCGGACGCCTCATCGACGGCAAGCTTCTCATCCCCGAGGAGATCGTCCACTACTCCGAATGGCTGCACGTCATGCGCGAGCGCATTCGCGAGCGCCAGACGATCGACGTCAGCGGCGTCCGCGCCACCATCCACCCCGCCTGCCATGTCTACAAGATGGTGCCGGAGGACGTGATCTACGACGAGACCGTGCTCGACGGAAACCGGGTGGCGGTCTCCACCGGCCTGATGCAGACGCTCGGCGCCGAGGTGGTCGACTACTCCACCTGGTACGACTGCTGCGGCTTCGGTTTCCGCCACATCATCGGCGAACGCGAGTTCACCCGTTCCTTCGCCATCGACCGCAAGATCAAGGTCGCCGTCGAGGAGGCCAAGGCCGACGTGATGATCGGCCACGACACCGGCTGCATCACCACCCTCGACAAGAACCAGTGGATCGGCAAGGCGGTCGACAAGGTCTACGCTCTGCCGATCATGGCCGACTGCCAGTTCGCCGCGCTGGCGCTCGGCGCCCATCCCTACAAGCTGGCGCAGCTCCACTGGCACGCCTCGCCGTTCGAGGCTCTGCTCGAGAAGCTCGGCATCGACTGGGAGAAGGCCAAGGCCGAGTTCGAGGCCTATCTCGAGGAGGTCAAGGCAGGGCGGATCGAGACGCTCTACGATCCCAAGCGGGCGATCACCTCCGGTCCGGGCTACGTCAAGCCGGCGGCGACCGCGGCGATTGCGGGGCCGGCCGAATGAGCCGTCCCGTCCTCGTCGTCGGTGGCGGGCCGGCCGGGCTGTCGGCGGCGCATGCGCTCGCCGCGGCCGGCGAGCGGGTCGTGCTCGTCGACAAGGCCGACCGCCTCGGCGGCGCGCCGATCCTCTCCGGCTATGCCCGCCTGGTGCCGTCGGGCGAATGGGCGAAGGACGCCATCGGCGGCATGGTCCGCCGCGTGCAGGCCGACAAGCCGGTCGACATTCACCTCAACGCCTCGGTGCGGACCTTCGCCGGCAGCCCCGGCGATTTCTACGCGACGCTCACTGACGGAACGACGATCGAAGCAGCGGGCGCGATTCTCGCCACCGGCTTCACCCACTTCGATTCGGTCAACAAGCCCGAGTGGGGATTCGGCACCTATCCGGACGTGGTCACCACCACCCAGATCGAGCAGATGATCTCGTCGGGCAAGGGCGTTCGCTGCCCGTCCGACGGACGCGAGCCCGAGCGCGTCGCGATCCTTCTGTGCGTCGGGTCGCGCGATCGCCAGATCGGCCGCGAGTGGTGCTCGAAGATCTGCTGCACGGTGTCGTCCAACCTCGCCATGGAGATCCGCGAGGAGTTGCCGAAGTGCAACGTCTACATCTACTACATGGATATCCGCACCTTCGGCCTCTACGAGGACAAATACTACTGGGAGAGCCAGGAGAAGCACCGGGTCAAGTACATCAAGGCGCGCATCGCCGAGGTGACCTCCGACGGCAAGCGGCTGATCGTCAAGGGCGAGGACACGCTGGTCAAACGCCCGATCACCATCCCCTTCGACCTGGTGGTGCACGCGATCGGCATGGATCCCAATGTCGACAACATGACGCTGTCGGCGGTCTTCGACGTCAAGCTGGAGCGCCACGGCTTCATCGACAAGGCGCCGAGCTATTCGTCGATGTCGGGCACGTCGCGGCCGGGCGTGTTCGTCGCCGGCGCCGCGACCGGCCCCGAGACCATCGACAATTCGATCGCCCAGGGCCAATCCGCGGCAATTGCGGCGCTGGCGCTTGCCCGCAGCGTCGTCGCCGAGGCGGCCGAGTGATGCGGGCGGTCGCCACTGCGCGTGCCACGGCACCGGCAGGGCCGGTGCTCGACCTCTCCGGGCCGCGGCTCCGGCGCGCCTTCGAGAACCTGGCGGAAGCGGCCGAGCCGACCGGCGGCGTCGAGCGCTATGTCGGCGCGCTGGCGTTGAAGGCCTCGCTGTTCGACGAGGTGCTCGGCAAGGGCCGGGTCGGCGAACTGACCGAGACCGAATTTTGCGATCTCGCCGCCTTCATCACCCCCGCGCGACGGCGCGTCGGTACCTGGCTTGGCGGCAACGACTTCAACGCCATGCGGAGGCGGCTGACCGCGCTGCTCCACGGATGGGCGGATGTCGCCACCACCGACGCGCGGATGACGGCTTTCATCGCAAGTTTCCCGGCCGACCGCGCCCACCGCTGGGCACGCGACCTCGCGGCGGAGGTCCTGCATTTCACCCTGCCCGATCGCTATCCGCTGATGACCCGCTGGATGTGGGATGCCCGGGTCGGGACGGGCGTGCTGCGCGAGATTTGGCACGCCGACGACGTCGATCAGGCGGCGATCACGGTCGCCGACGACTTTGCCACCCACCGGACGCTGCGCGAGGAGCTGGAAGGCTTTCTCCATGACAACGGCGTCTTCCGCGACCTGCCGTTCTATGTCGACCTCCTCGCCGCCCACATCTATGCCGGCTACATCAACGACCGCGGCGGCCAATATCTCCGTGCCGATTTCTGCGGCCCCGCCGGCGACGCCATGGCCCACACCCGCCGGCTGCTCGGTCTCGATGCGGTCGACAGCGAGTCCGGCCGCACCCGCCTCAAGCTGATCGACGGCGAGGCCTACGTGCTCGGTCAAGAGCGCCGGCTGAGTTCCTGAGGCGCCGCCGATGCCGATCCACGAAAAATCGCTGATCCGGCCGGAGAACCTGGTCACCCACGAGCATCTCGAGCTCGAAGGCGTCGACGTCTCCGGCCACTGGTCGACCTTCATCGAGAGCCGCGTCGTCACCGACTACAACGAGGCGATGGAGGAGGAGATCGGCGCACTGCCCGGCGGCGAGCATATCAACCGCTGTTGGCAATGCGGCTCGTGCACCAACGCTTGCACGGTCAACGCCATCAATCCCGACTTCAACCCGCGCTACTGGATCTACCTGATCCGGCTGGGGATGGAAGACGAGCTGTTACGCGACAAGGACATCATCTGGCAGTGCGTGTCGTGCAACAAATGCACCTACGCCTGCCCGCGCGACGTCAACCCGGAAGGGGTGATGAAGGCGACCGCCCACTGGCTGGAGCTCAAGGGCCACACCGAACCGAAGCCGGCGACGGTGTTCGACGAAGTCTTCTCCGACCAGGTCTTCGCCACCGGCAAGATCGAGGACGGGCGGGTGCTCATGCGTTTTTTCAAGCGCACCGGCCAGCCGCTCTTGCAGGACTGGCTGGTGGCGCTGGTGCGCAGGCTGGTGCTCCGTCTGCCGGTGCGGCTCTTGATGAAGCTCGGCTTCGCCACGCTGTTCCGCCCCCGCACCCGCGGCTGGGGTCGGGCCCGAACCGCGATTGGTGAGTATGTGGCCGAGCGCGACGCCGCCAACCGCGCGGCGCTCGGCCTCGACGCACAAGGAAGCGAGCGATGAGCGGCAAGTACAAACGCGTTGCCTACTATCCCGGCTGCGCGCTGGAAGGCACCGGTCACGCCTACAACCGCTCGACCAAGGCGCTTGGCAAGGCGCTTGGCCTCGACATCGTCGAGTTGAAGAACTGGAACTGCTGCGGGGCGATGGAGGTCAAGAACGTCGACCCCAAACTGCAGACGTATCTGTCGGCGCGCAATCTCTCCATCGCCGAGAAGATGGGCTTCGACACGGTGATGGCACCCTGCAACGGCTGCTATCACAATCTCAAGAAGGCCGAATACGACCTCGCCCACGATGCGCCGTCGCGCGAGGTCAATCAGCGCCTCTCCGCCAAGGCCGGCCACCAGACCTATGAGCCCGGCAAGGTCGAGACCATCCACGCCCTGGACTGGATCAAAGAGGCGATCGGCGAGGACGGCCTGAAGGCGCGGATCAAGAACTCGCTCAAGGGGCTGAAGGTCGCCAACTATTACGGCTGCATGTACACGCGGCCGCGCCACATCTTCCCGGAAAAGGACAAGGGGCCGGGCTCGGAATCGACCTCCAAGCCGCATTTCATGGACGATCTTCTCGCCGCGGCCGGCGCCGAGAACGTCGAGTATCCGCTGAAGACCGCCTGCTGCGGCGGCGCTCATACGCTGTCGGACTCAGATACCTCGACCAAGCTCGTCCTCAATCTCCTGACCACGGCGGAGGCCTGCGGCGCCAACGTCATCGCGACCGAGTGCCCGACCTGCCACACCGGCCTGGAGATGCACCAGGTCCGCGCCGAGAAGGTCTTCGGCAAGAAGACCACCGTGAAGATCCTCTACTTCACCCAACTGCTCGGCATGGCGCTCGGTCTATCGGCGCGCAAGGTCGGCGTCCACGAGAACCTGTCGGATTCGCACGATCTGCTGCTCGAACGGGGATTGCTGTGATGGCGACGGCAAGCCTCCGGGCGGAAACGGCGATGGAGCGGCTCGAGGCGATCACTGGGCTGCCCGATGCGCCGCTGACGGCTTCCGCATCGGCCTTTGCCGACGAGCTGCTCGCCATCGGCGAGGAAGCGCTGACCGGCTGGCTCGCCGCCAAGGGCAAGCCCCCGACGAGGTCCACCGTCGAGGGCTTCCGTGTGCTGGCGCTCCACCGTCAGGGCGCGCGCGGCGATCCGAGTTTCAATGCCTGCCGCGAGACCTGCCGCGAACTCGTCTACCTGACCAACTGTGTTCGCGCCGCGCCGGACGGCGCCGACGCGACCCGCCTCGTCCGCCTCGCCGCAATGGTGGCGCGACATCTGGTGCTTTTCATCGACGGCAAGCTCGAGGTCGCCGGCCTTGGCGAGTTCTGCTGCTCGTCCCGCCCCTTGCGCATGCGCGATGCGGTTCACGCCGCCGGCAATTCCTGAGACGGAGTGACATAGAGATGCCTGTCGTCCGCGGCTGCAACCTTCCCGACGATCTCCTCTACGACGTCGAGAACAACATCTGGTATCGCGACAACGGCGACGGCACGGTCACGCTCGGCATGACCACCGTCGCCGCGGCGATGGCGGGGCCGCTGGTCGCCTTCACCCCCAAGAAACCCGGCCGCTCCGTCGACGGCGGCAAATCCTGCGCGACGGTCGAATCCGGCAAATGGGTCGGCCCGGCCAAGATCGCTTTCCCGGCCGAAGTCCTCGAGATCAATGAGGTGCTGTCGGGCGACCCGAAGCTCGCCAATAGCGATCCCTATGGCGCGGGCTGGATGGTCAAGGTCAGGCCCGTCGACTGGGCCGCCGCCAAGGCGACCCTCATTCCCGGCGACAGCGTCGCCGGACCCTACGAGACCAAGATGACGGCAGACGAATTTGCCGGCTGCGCACCGGCGTGAGGAGCGAACCGTGGTGGAATTGATCGGCACACGGCCGACGGTCGGCGGAGCCCTGACGCTCCTCCAGAAATACACGCCTGGCATTCTCGCCAGCGTGGTCATCGCCATTGCCGCAACATTCCTCTCCGAGCACTACGGCGGCCCGGTGATGCTGTTCGCCCTGCTCCTCGGCATGGCGTTCTATTTTCTGTCGCAGGAAGGCCGTTGCGCCGCGGGAATCGAGCTCGCTTCCAAGCGGATCCTGCGTATCGCCGTCGGCTTGCTCGGCGCGCAAATCACCATCGGCGAGATCATGCACCTCGGCGTGACACCGGTGGTGATGGTCATCGCCGGTGTGATCCTCACCATTCTGTTCGGCGTTGTGGCCGCCCGCGCATTCGGGCTGAGCCGTCCGTTCGGGCTACTGACCGCCGGTGCAGTGGCGATCTGCGGAGCATCCGCCGCGCTCGCCATCTCGTCGGTGCTGCCCAAGGGAGAGAGCCACGAGCGCGACACGGTCTTCACCGTCATCGGAGTGACCACGCTCAGCACCATGGCGATGATCATCTATCCGATCATCATCGCCTTCTTCCATCTCGACCACGCGGCGATCGGCATCTTCCTGGGCGGCACGATCCACGATGTCGCACAGGTGGTCGGCGCCGGCTTCAGCGTTTCGGAGGAAACCGGCACGGTTGCCACCTTCACCAAGCTGCTTCGCGTCGCGATGCTGCTGCCGGTCGTCATGTCGCTGTCCTTCTTTTTCCGGGCGCACACGGACACCGCCGCCGGCCGTCGCCTTCCGGGCTTTCTCGTCGTCTTTGCGCTGCTCGTCATCGTGAACAGCACCGGTCTGATTCCGCCGGAGATTCTCCAGGCGCTGAAGAGCATCTCGCGGTGGTGTCTGGTCACCGCCATCTCGGCCCTCGGCATGAAGACGTCGCTGAAGGCGATGGCCGCGGTCGGCTGGCGCTCGATCGCGCTGATCGTCGCGGAGACGATCTTTCTCGCCACGCTCGTGCTGGTGATCGTAGTGTGGAGGTTCTGACGATGCGCAGGCACGCCATAGCCGTCGGCGCGGCGGAAACTGCCGGGGAGACGGGAACCCTCAAACCTGGATCGGAGTGAAGCCATGGCCGACGGTGTCGGAAGCAACGCCAAGAGCATGTCGATGATCGTCACCAAGGGGTCGCTGGATTGGGCCTATCCGCCCTTCATCTTGTCGACCACCGCGGCGGCAATGGGGCTCGAGGTGTCGATGTTCTTCACCTTCTATGGCTTGACGCTGTTGAAGAAGAAACTCGATCTGCATGTCACGACCCTCGGCAATCCGGCGATGCAAATGCCGATGTTCGGTATGCATATCGGCATGCCGAACCTGGTTTCCGCAATTCCCGGCGTCGACGCCGCGGCGTCGGTGATGATGAAGAATTTGATCAAGAAAAAGGGGGTCGCCAGCATCGAGGAGCTGCGCGACATGGCGATCGAGGCCGACGTCCAGATGATCGCCTGCCAGATGACCATGGACCTCTTCGAATACACCCTCGACGACATGATCGAGGGGCCGGTGCTCGGCGGCGCCGCCACCTACATCGAGAGAGCAACCAAGAGCGACATCAACCTGTTCATCTGAAAACGCGGAAAATGGCGAGCGAGGAAATAGGATGGCCGACCAGCTTCTCGACGTGAAAGGACTGAACTGCCCGTTGCCGATCCTGCGTGCCAAGAAGGCGCTCAAGGACGTGCCGATGGGCGGCACCCTCCAAGTGCTCGCCACCGATCCCGGCGCGGTCAAGGATTTCGAAGCGTTTTGCCGCGCGACGGGCAACGAACTCGTCGAGTTCGACGTCGCAAGACAAGGTCTTCTCGTTCGTCATCAAGCGGATGGCGTAGCGGCGGCCGGGAGCACTCGGAGTGGCAACGGTTCCTCTCTACATCCTTCTTTGCTCGGGCGAGCACGAGAAGCTGCAGATGGCGGCGATGATGGCGTCGGTCGGCGCGGTATCGGAGCGGCCGGTCGAGGTGTTCGTCAGCATGAACGCCATCATGGCGTTCGCCAAAGACGCTTCGCCGGAGAGACGCTACCGCGGCGGTGCGTTCTCCGCTCTCATGAAGGAGAAAGGCGCGCCCGATGCGATCGAGTTGTTCCGCCAGGGCAAGGCGCTCGGCGATCTCAAGATGTGGGCCTGCTCAATGGCCCTCGACGTGACCGGCTGGGACGAGGGGCAGCTGACGGCGGACCTGTTCGACGGGGCGCTCGGCCTGACCAGGTTCCTCTCCGACGCCGAGAATGGGCAATTCGTGACCCTGTAGCGGTCGAGGGCTTCGGGACGATGAGCGAACGAACCAAAATCGACGCGCGCGGCGCCTTCTGTCCCGGCCCGCTGATGGAGCTGATCGCCGGGCTGAAGCTGATCAATGTCGGCGACGAGATCGAGGTTCTGTCGAGTGACAAGGGCTCGGCCACCGACATCCCGGAATGGGTCAAGAAGGTGAAGCACGAGATGGTCGGCGTCACGCAAGAGGGCGGCTACTGGAGCATCGTCGTGCGCAAGGCCAAGTGAGTGAGGTGTGGCGCGCGTCAAATGACGTCAACACGGGAGGAAAGTGAATGGCAAAGAAAATTCTCATCGTCGGCGGCGGGCTAGCGGGGACCATCGTCGCCAACGGCCTGTGCCGGCAGCTCCGGGACGAGCTGTCTGCCGGTAGCGTCGCCATCACCATGCTCGGCGCGTCCGACAAGCACATGTACCAGCCGGGCCTGCTCTATGTTCCATTCGGACGGATGCGCGAATTGGAATTGTTCCGCGACCAGCACAAGGTCCTCGATCGCCGGGTGCCGTTTATCGTCGACCCGGCCAAGCAGATCGATGTCGACAAGAAGACCGTAACGACGGAATTGGGCAAGACCCACGCCTACGATTTTCTGGTGATCGCTACCGGCTCCCGTATCCGGCCGGACAATATTCCGGGAATGACCGAGGGCGGGCACTGGTTCTACGACCTCGACGGCGCCCGCAAGATGCGCGACGCGCTGGCGAATTTCGAGGGCGGCCGAGTTGTGATCAACGTCAACGCCCCGCACAAATGCCCGGTTGCGCCGCTTGAGATCACCTTCATGCTGAAGGATTACCTGGCGGCAAAAGGCGTCCTCGACAAGAGCGAAATCACATATACCTATCCGATCGGCCGCCTGCACGCGCTCGAACCGGTGGCCAATTGGACGGTGCCGGAATTCGAGCGCCACGGCATCAAGTCCGAGACCTTCTTCAACACCAAGTCGGTCGATCCCAAGGCAAAGACCATCACCTCGGAGGAAGACACGACGCTGGAATACGACCTCCTGATCACCATCCCGCCGCACAGCGGAGAGCAGGTGATCCTCGATTCGAATCTCGGCGCCGGCGGCTGGGTACCGACCGAGCGCGGCAGATTGCTGCGCGAGGGATCGACCGATGTCTTTGTGGTTGGCGACACCACCAACCTGCCGATCTCCAAGGCCGGATCGACCGCCCATTTCGAGGCCGACACCATCGTCGACAACCTCGCCTCGCTGATCAAGGAGGATCGCTGGGCACGCGACTACGACGGCAAGGTGTTTTGCTTCGTCGAGACCGGCTTCCACAGCGGCACCTATGTCTGGTTCAACTACACGACGCCACCCAATCCCGGACCGCCGTCGCAAATGGTCCACTGGTTCAAGCTCGCCTACAACCGCCTCTACTGGTTGTCGGCGCGCGGCTTGCTCTGAGGGAGGCGGCGATGAACGATACGACCCTCTCCAACCAGCCGATAGACGAGCTGGCACGGTTGAGCCTGGCGGCGCGCGAGGCCCTGACCGACTCGATGGTCGAGCGGATAGCGATAACCGGCGCCGCCGCGTTCGAGCTGATCGACCGGCTGAACGACCCGCAAACCGGCGAGGCGGTGCACAGGCTGCTCGACCGGCTGACGGAGCTGAACAAGGTCGGCGCCCTCGATACGATGTTCGATTTCATCACGCTGCTGCACGGCGCCCGCAACGCGCTGACCGACAACATGGTCGAGCGTCTGTTCACCTTCTTCGAGCAGATGATCAACACGGTCGGCAACGAGGCGATGGGCGAGCTCGCCGACAATACGCGCCTGGCGCTCGACGAAGCGGCGGAGGAGGCCGCGGCCGCGACGCCGCGCGGCGGGGTGATGGCGATGCTGGCAACGCTGTCCAAGCCGGAGACCCAGCGAAGCCTGCAATTCCTGCTCGCCTTCAGCGACAAGCTGCAGAAGCACACCACCGGGGCGTAGCTCGACCGCCAGAGCAAGTCCGTTCTGATCGAATCGGAGGTTTTTGCTCTAATTCTTTGATTCTTCCCATTTTCCGGGCGGAAAAGTGCGCACACTTTTCTTGAAAATACGCCAGGCAGGCCGGGGTGAAGTGGAAGATGAAGCGCCGATGGCGGCGAAGGCGTTCGGGTCTTCCGCCTTCGCCTAACGAATGGCCAGAACCCGCCCCGGCGAAAGGATGAATGGCGGCAGATAGCCTTGCAGGTTGCTGAGCGGCAGCACCTCCGGCTTGAGGCGGATGCCGAGCCCATCGGCCATGAAGGCGCGTCGCGCTTCGATGCGGCTCCAGGCCTCGGGAAACCGCTCCGCCAATGTGGCCCGGCCGCCGGCGTCGAGGAGTGCGATGCCGTCCTCGATGTTGGCGGTGAACCACCGTGACCCGGTCGCCGGGATGATGTCGAGCTGGATCGCCTGACCGGAGCGGAGGCGCTCTTTGCTGCCTGGATAGATCGGCGTGTTCATCCACTCGTCGAGATGGATGAGGTGTCCGGGGTTGAGCCCGACGCCGAAAAACGGATCGCCGAGATGGCGCTTGACGAGAGCGTCGATCTCACCGCCGGAGACGCCGATGCCGACGGTCTCGTACCACTCGACCGCGCAGGCGAAATAAGGGGCGGCCAGCTTGCCGACATAGTCGCGGATGCCGGTGTCGAGTTCCGAAGCGTCCTCGACGACGAAGCCGGCGCGGCAGGTCAGCGCGCCGCGGACGCCATAGGCGACGGTGAACGGCTCGGCGCGTTCGATCGGCCGGTCGGACGGGCTGAGCAGGCCGAGCGCGGCGCGCGGCCCGGCGGAAAGCATCAGGTGGGCGCTGAGCGGCATGCCGTTCTGGCGCAACAACACCGCTGCCTCCGACTCGCGCATGCCCGGCCTCAGCCCCAAGAGGACGCGTTTGACCGCCTCCGACACCTGGCAGGCGGCGAACTCGAAGGCGGCGAGCTGATCGACCTCGTTGTCCGCCCGCAGCCCCTGGCTCGCATCCATCAAAATGGCGGTGGCGTTGACCACCGCGCCGGCCGGACCGACGAGGTTGCGAAGGGTGTCGACGATGAAGGCGGGCGCTTCGATCCAGGAATCGGGATCGGCCGCTTCGTCGGGCCCGAAATATTTCCACCCCACCACGCCGACCTTCGCCCCCGCCGCGATCCCCGCCTCGGCGAGCATGCCGGCGAGCGGAGGCGTGCCGTGCCGCTCCTGCCCCAAGAGGCCGAAGGGCGGGTAGAGCCGGACGTCTAGGTCGATTGCCGCGGCGCGGGCAGCGCCCTGGTTTTCCGGACCGGTCAGGAGGACCGGATCGCGTCCCGCCACGAAGATCAGCAGCGCCTCCTCGAAGCGCGGATCGAAGTCGGTGAGCCAGGCGATGTTGGCGAAATGCTCGCGGTCGGCGTAGACGGCAACCGCCGACAGGCCGGCCTCCTTGACGCGATCGGCGAAGCGGGCAAGGCGCGCGACGAAGACCTCTCTCGGCAGCTCGGGCCGCACTGCCGGGACGCCGAATTCGGGAAGCGCGACCTCGATCAGACGGACGCTGCGGTCGGCCAAGGGCTGTACCTAATGCGCCGCGGGCGGCTCCGGCAGCCAGTATTCGGCGTCCGGCTTGTCGCGCTCGATCCGCACGAAATTGTTGGCGAAAACGCGATAGGAGTGGCTCCATTCGCCATCCGGCCAGCGGACCCGGATCTGGGCGCGTTCGGCGGTGCCGAGACCGACGTGAACGAAGCCGGCCTGGCCGGAGGCGTGACCGCCGCCGACCTCGATCACGCGGTTGAGCGTCCGCGTGCCGACCCGCACGGCGAGATGGGCACCGACGGCGTTGCGGTTGGCGCCGGGCTGGTTGAGCTCGATCTCAACCCAATTGCCGAGGGGCGCGTTGCCCCAAGGAGTCTCGGTGCCGAGGTTGCGGAAGAGGCTCGCCGGTCCCTCGCGATTGACCACGACGAGGTCGAGCATGCCGTCCATGTTGAGGTCGACCACGGCGGCGCCGCGGCCACGCTCGGCCGTGGCGATGCCGGCGGCGTCTCCGGCCTCGACGAACTTGCCGTCCCATTCGCCGATCAAGAGATTGTTGGGATCGTAGGCGGCGAAGTCGGGCATCAATTCGACATTGCCCTTCGAAATGAACAGGTCGAGCAGCCCGTCATTGTTGATGTCGGCGAACTGGCTGTGCCAGCCGGTGGACGGCCGGTGATCGTCGCCGATATAGGGGCGTTGCGCCGTGGCGCCGCGGTCGAAGGCGATGTCGCGATAGATCGGCCTGTCCTCGCCGCCGTCCTCGTCGTCGAGCTGTTGCAGCTTGGTGTCGCCCATCGAGGTCAACGCGTATTCGGGATAGCCGTCACCGTTGAGATCGGCCTCGGCGATGCCCATCCCCCAGATCGACAGATGGCGCCAGCCCTCGGCGGCGGTGTAGAGACGCGGCGGCTTGCCGGGATCGACATGCCACATCTGCTCCTCGCCGCCGCGATAATACTGGCGGTCATTGGTCACCCTAAGCGACGGGGTCCCCGACTGGTTCCAGTCGGTGAACAGCATCGACAGCGTGCAGAAGCCGGGCGTCAGCGTGATCGGATCGTCGTAGCGCGGCGTTTCGCCGAGGGGCGACCGCTCGAGCGCGTTGTCGGCGCAGGTGCCCCAGGGCGAGCCGGGCGCGGTGCGATCGACATAATTGCCGAAGGCAAGAGTCGGAAAATACTGGTCCTTCTCCCAGGTCGCCGAGAAGGCCGTCGTCCAGGCCCTGCCGCCGTCGAATGCCCAGGCGCGATTGGCGATCGAGAAGGTGCAATCCGGTCCACCCTTGAGGAGAAGGTTGGCGCCGAGGCGGAGCACGGCGAGGTCCATATAGCCGTCATTGTCGATATCGAGCGGATAGGCGCCGAGCACGTCCTTCTGGTCCGCCTCGGGGATGTCGAGGGCGACTTTCTCGAACTTCAACGGCCCGCCGGTCTCGCTGCGATTGCGGTAGAGTTCGATCGGGTTGGTGCCGCCGGCCATGAACAGGTCCGGCCGCCGGTCGCCGTCGCAGTCGAACGCCGCAACGCCACCGCCGACGAAGAACTCCCACGGGCCGTCATACCGATGGTTGACGCCGGCGGCCGCCGCTTCCTCGACGAGGTGCGGGATATCGGCGGAGGCGGCCGGCGCCGGATCGGCACGTGCGGCGAGCGTGGCCGCGGCGACCACGGCGCAGCCGAGAGCGACGCGGATCATGGCTCGATCACCAGCGTCTTGAGGTAGGCGACGATGGCGGAGCGATCGGCGTCGTCGGCCGCGATATAGGCGTCGCGCGCCGCCCGACCTTCGCCGCCATGAGCGCGGATCATTTCGTCGAGCGTCGAGATGTCGCCGCGGTGCCCGTACGGCGCGGTCGAGGCGACGCCCCAAAGCTCGGCGGTCATGAAGACATCGCGCTCGACGAAGCGTTGGGCGAGGAGTTCGTTGGCGAGTTGATTGACCTCGCCGTCGGCGATCTTGTGGCGCTTGAGGTCGCCAAAGAGAGGGACGAGGATCTGCCCCTGGTCGTTGCGCGGCAGCTTCTGCACCCAATCGAGAAGCGCGAGGTCATAGACGGCGGGTTTCTCGACCTCGCCGGTTCGCAAGGTTCCGGCCATGTCGTAGGGAGCCGGATCGGCAAAGGCGAGGCCGTCGAGGGGCAGCGCCGGGCGATGGCACTGGGCGCAGCCAAGATCGGTGAAGACCTTGCTGCCGCGCGCCGCCGCGGCACGCCAGTCCGGATCGTCGGGGACCTTCTCGGTCGGCGACGGCAGGGTCGCCTGGAAGGCGACCAGCGCCGAGATGTCACCCGGCGAAAGCTCGTCGGGATGGCCGTCCTGGTCGAAATCGGCGGTGCCGGTCCAGCGCGCGCCGAAACGTTCGGTCGCCTCCATGCCGTGATGGGCGTTCATGGCGTTGATGGTGAACTGGCGCAGCGAGGTGAACACGCCCTTCTGGCTGAACGGGCGGATGATCAGGTCGGGGTCGACACCGTCGATCTCGGAAATGTCGATGACACCGCCGGGATCGACGGTCAGCTTGCCAAAGCCGACACCCTTGGTGGAGAGGGCAACGGTCACCGGCTTGCCGGACTTGCGCGCTTCGGCGACGGCCTGGTCCCGTTCGGCCCGCAAATCGGCGGTCATCTCGCGGGCAAGCAGCTCGAGCAGGCCCGATCCGAACATGTGGTTGGTGCCGCGCTCGTTGGAAAATTGCGGATCGAGACTGTCGAAGTCGGCGCTCTCGAAGCCTTCCGAGACGAAGACGTTGGCGGTGAAGTCCCCGGCGCCGCCGGGCCCCGGCACATTGTGGCAGGAGGAGCAGGCGTTGGAGTCGAGCCCGGCCGTGCGCATGAAGGTGAAGTCAACCGGCCGCTTGCGCGGGGTGGGGATGATCGCCTGCGTGGCCATCGGCCGTCCCAACCCGTCCTCGGTCGTGAACCGCGCGGTGAACAGGTGAAGGCCGGCGGCGACAAGGGCTTTGAGCTGATCGGCCGAGAGCACACCCTCGAGCTTGGAGAAATCGATGTGTCCGCGGATCATCTTCTCCGACCACGCCGGGTCGGTGCCAGCCGAGGCGGCCAGGCCGCCGGCAAGAAGGATGCCAGCGCAAAGGACCGCTCCAATCAGAACGGAGCGCCGACCACCCCCGGGGACTTCGGTCGCACCGTTCATGCGTGCGCCTCCACGTAGGCGTGGGCAATCTCGACCCCCGACGGCACGGTGCCGCCGATGATCATGCCAAGAACCTGGTCGGTCGTCACGTCATCCTTGTTGACCGTGCCGACCATGCGGGCGTTCTTCATCACGGCGATGCGGTCAGCGAGGTCGAAGACGTCGTGGATCTCGTGGCTGATCAGGAAGATGCCGATGCCCTCCTTCTTCAGCTGCTTGATCAGGTCGCGCACCTGCGCGGTCTCCGCCGGGCCAAGCGCGGCCGTCGGCTCGTCCATGATGAGGATGCGGGCGTTGAAGTGGATCGCCCGGGCGATGGCGACGGACTGGCGCTGGCCGCCGGAGAGCGACTTCACCGCATTCTTGAACCCTCTGAAATGGGGATTGAGCCGGCCCATCACCCTGCGGGTCGCCGCTTCCATGGCGATGTCGTCGAGGGTATTCCAGCGGGTCATCATCTCGCGGCCGAGGAAGATGTTGGCTGGCGCATCGACGTTGTCGGCAAGCGCCAACGTCTGATAGATCGTCTCGATGCCGAGGGCCTTGGCGTCGCGCGGGTTGTTGATCGTCACCCGCTTGCCGTCGATGAAGATCTGCCCGGAATCGGCGCGATACGCGCCGGAAAGCACCTTCATCAAGGTCGATTTGCCGGCGCCATTGCCGCCGACCAGTCCGACGACCTCGCCGCGATGAAGGTCGATCGTGCAATTCTCGACCGCATGAACGCCGCCGAACGACACGTAGATGTTGCGCATCTCGACGAGGGGTGGGCGGTCATCGGCCATCGGGTTCATCTCTTCACGATCGGCCGTGGGCCGTCCTTCGGCGGTACGCGGTGTCGACGCCGACCGCCAGCACCAGGACGACGCCAACGACGATATTCTGCAGCGGCAATTCGATGCCCATCAGCTGCATGCCGGATTGCAGGGATTGCATGACCAGCGCTCCGAGCATTGCCCCGGGCACCGTCCCGATGCCGCCTGAGAACGACGCGCCACCGATGACGGCGGCGGCGATCACGTACAACTCGTCGAGGGTGCCAAGCGCGTTGGTGGCGGCGTTCAGGCGCGCCGAGGCGACGGCGCCGCTGATCGCGCACAGGATCCCCATGAGGATGAATACCTTCATGATGATCCAGCGGGTGTTGATGCCGCCGAGATCGGCGGCCTCCGGGTTGCCGCCGAGGGCAAACACATAGCGGCCGAAGCGAGTCCGCGTGGCGATGAACGTCATGACCATGGCGACGCCGAGGGCGATCAGCACCGGGATGGCGATCCCCAGCGGAATCGTCAGGCCGCCTTCCGGCCATGGTATGCCATGCGCGTCGGCGTATTTGCGGGCGAGGCCGACTGGCATCGGGTAGGCGTTGATCACGGCGATCGCGCCGAGCACGGCGGCGCAACCGATGCCGGCAAGCGTGAACTCCGCCCACACGGGCCGCAACGGGAAATCGAAGCGACGCCGGTTGCGCCGCCCGTTGATGATCGCCACCACGATGCCAGCACACACAAGCAGTCCGAATATCCAGCTTGCCGTGGCACCGATGGTCCCGTATCCGCCGCCACCCATCAACTGGAACGTCGAGTCCAGCGGGGCGAGCGTGCGGCCGCTTGCCACCCACCAAGCCGCGCCGCGCCACACCAGCAAGCCGCCGAGGGTGACGATAAACGCCGGCACGCCGAGGAAGGCGATGACGAAACCTTGAAGTGCGCCGATCACCGCGCCAAGCGCGACGCCGGCAGCGAGAGAGATGATCCAGGTCGCCGGATGATCGTAGCCGAGGAACTGAGGCAGAATCTCGGTCTGAAGGGAGCCCATGATCAGGGCGAGGAACCCGACCAGCGAGCCCACCGACAGATCGATGTTGCGCGAGACGATGACCAGCACCATTCCGGTCGCCATGATCGCGACCTCCGATGTCTGCACCGACAAATTCCACAGATTGCGGGGCGTCAGGAACACCCCGCCGGACATGATCTGAAATCCGACCCAGGCAATCACCAGGGCGACGATCATGCCCAGCATGCGGGCGTCGATCTCGGTCGCCTGCATGAAGCCGCGGATCAGCCCCGCGCGGCGGGTCCCTAGGCCGCTGGGCAGGCTGCCTCTCGTCCCCGTGACCTCAGCCATGTCGGTCCGTCAAGTTGGCTCGCGATAAATACAGGATGCTTGCGCCGCGTCGTCGCGGCGCAAGCAATGTTTGTCCGAATGGGTCTATCCGCAGACCTTGGCGGTGCCCGGCTTGACGCCCTTGCAGACCTCATCCTTGCTGATCCAGCCGGCATCGATCACCTCATTGAGGTTGTCGATGGTGATCGGGATCGGCTTCAGGAACAGCGAGGTCATGTTGACGCCCTTCGGGCCGCCGTTGAACATGACGGCCCCGTCAATCTTGTCCATTGCTGTTCCACCAGCGAGCGCGACGGCGACCTCGCCAGCCGCCTTGCCGAGCTGACGCGCGTCCTTCCACACCGACACCGTCTGAGTGCCGAGCGCAACGCGGTTGAGGGCGGCATGGTCGCCGTCCTGGCCGGAAACGGGAACCTGTCCGGCGAGACCCTGCGCGGCGAGCGCCGCGACGACGCCGCCGGCCATGCCGTCGTTTTCCGAAAGCACGGCATCAACCTTGTTGTTGTTGACCGTCAGGAACTGCTCCATCTCTTTCTGAGCGTTCGCGGGGTCCCAGTTGTCGGTGTAGGATTCGCCGACATTCTTGATGTCGCCGCTCTTCAGCGCGTCGCCGACGACCTCCATCTGGCCCGAGAAAACGAAGTCGGCGTTCGGGTCAGCCGAGTTGCCCTTGATGAACACGTAATTGCCCTTCGGCACGAGCTTGAAAACCGGCTGGGCCTCGAGCACGCCGACCTGCTTGTTGTCGAAGGTGATGTAAAAAGCGTTCGGATTCTCGATCAGGCGGTCGTAGCCGATGACCGGAATGCCTTCGTCGACGGCCTTCTGAACGGCCGGCTGGATGGCGTCCGTGTCCTGGGCGAGAACGATCAGCACGTTGGCGCCCTGCGAGATCAGATTTTCAATGTCGGTCAACTGCTTCGACGCCGAAGACTGCGCGTCGGTCGATATGTACTTGGCACCGGCGGCATCCAACACGCCCTTGATGGCCGCTTCATCGGTTTTCCAGCGTTCTTCCTGGAAGTTATTCCACGACACGCCGACGACGACTTGAGCGAGCGACACGCCCGCGGACGCCGCAAGGCCGAAGGCGGCTAGTGATGCAACGAGAAATTTCCTCATAGTTTGCTCCTCCACATTAAAGTGCAGCTGTTGACTAGCACCCACCCAAAGCCGAGCGTTTGATTGTGATCAACGTCGCGGGACGTCCGTTTGCTTCCGGCGCTGAGGCTGGGCCAACATATCTACGAAGTCATATGCTTCGCAAGGGTCGCGTTCGGCATCGGATCGTTGCCCGGCTGTAAGGCAAGGCTTTGTTCCGCTTTCACCCCTTTGCCGTTGCGGCGGGGATAAGGCCTCGAACGCCGATGGCCGCGACGGAACCCGGCCCAGACAAAGCGCTGCGGCAGCGTCGCCGTTTGCAACAATCAACAGTTGGGGCATAAACAACGAAGACGAACCGCTCCTTCACTGGCAAATCTTGGCGCTCGGCCGACCAAGTCGTTTCAGCCGACGTGGCCGCTGTCAGGTGCCGGCCTCGGCGCCAAGCGCCGCCACGGCGTCGTGGAGCCGATCGGCGATCTGCTGGGCCGAACCCTCGCCGCGCGGGATCGCCTCGGAAAGCGCAGCCGGAGCGATGGCAGGACCGATGAACAGGCGAATCGGATGCGGCCGCGGCATCCTGCGACCGCGTGGCATCGCCTCGAAACTCCCGGCGATATGCACCGGCACCACGGGGGCATTCACCCGGTGAAGGAGTTCTCCGATTCCAGGCAGGAAGCGGAGAAGCTGCCCGTCGGGCGATCGCCAGCCCTCCGGGAACCAGGTCAGGGCGTTGTTCTGCTTCAGAACCGCCTCAGCATAGGCGAGCGCCCGGGACGGCGCCTGGTCTTCGACAGGGAAGATATGAATCGCGCGCATCAGCGGGAACAACCAGCGGCGGGAGAACAGAATGCCGGCATCGCCGCTCCAATAGAGCCACTTGGCGCGCCGATAGCCGATCGCGGCTGCGACAGCCGGCGCGTCGAGATAGCTGGTGTGGTTGGCGACGATGACGTACGGGCCGTTTGCCGGGAGATTGGCGATCCCCACGGTTTGCAGTCGGAAGTAGAGCCGCGCCACGATCCAGGTGACGCCATACGCTATCCAGCCGAGTGTTGTCAGGCCCCAGCCAACCGGGGCAATCCAGTCCCGGCCGCTCAGGTCCGGCGGCCCGGGTTCCTCTCTCCCGGGCACGCCCGTCGCGGAACCGGCGGCGACATTGAGGAGGTCACGCACCGTCGATGCGCCGGCAAGCTCGGCCTCGCCGAGGGTCAACCCGAGCTGCTCGCTGATCGCCAGGCTGAGCGCCACCCATTCCAGCGAGTCGATGCCGAGGTCGAGAAGCAGATTGGCGTCGAAGCCGACCGGCTTGTCCGGATAGCGCTTCACCAGCAGGTCATAGAGCTGTCGCGCCGGCGTCTGGCGCAGGAGCTCCAGATCGGCCGGCGTCGGGGCGAGCGCCGCCGGCCGGCCTTCGCCGGCAAGCGCCGCGTCGTAAAGGGCCGGCAGACGAAATCGCTGGAACTTGCCAAGCCGCGTCCGGGGCAATGTTTGGCGGGTCAACGCAAAGCCCGCTAGGCGTTGATATGACGGAAGTTGGGCGGCCCGATCGGCCAGGGCGACGCGCATGGCATCGGCCATTTGGATGGTCGAGCCGCCATGCACCTGACCGAGATCGGGCACGATCAGCGCGACGAGCGCCCCGCCACGCTCGAGGACGGCAATCTCGCGAATCTGCTGGCTTGCGCCGTAAAGGCGCTCCAGTTCCTCCGGATCGACTTTCTTGCCGCCGCCGAGCACGATGACATCGCCCCCTCGCCCGGCGACGAACAGGAAACCGTCGCGGTCGAGCCAGCCAACATCGGCCGTCCGAAACCAGCCGTCCGCCGTGAAGGCCCGCGCGTTTGCTTCGGGATTGTCGCGGTAGCCGGCGAAGACGTTCGGTCCGCGCAACTGAATTTCGCCGATGCCCTGCTCGTCCGGCTCGGCGATCCGAACCTCGCCTTTGAAAGGCTTGCCCTCGCTTTCGAACCGCTCCGCGCCGGGTACATTGCCGGCAAAGATCGAGGCGGTCTCCGCCAGCCCGTAGCCGCTCCTCACGTCGAACCCGAGCCCGACGAGCGGCCACAGGGTTTCCGGTCGGAGCCGCGCTCCGCCGGAGACAAGCAGGTGGAGCATGGGGGCAATATTGGCACGGATGGTCCGGAACACGCGCTGTCCCGCGTTGATCCCGAAACGCCGCCGCATCCAAATGGTAAAGCCGAGGAGAGCGTTGAACCCGACGCGCACGACGGCGCCCCTGGCGCGAAGCCGTTCCCGCAGACCGGAGATCATCGCCTCGTAGAGCCGCGGCACACCCACCATGATCGAGGCTTCGCCGGCGCGAAGGGCGTGGAGGATTTCGGGCCCCGTCGGGCGCTCCGGAAAGACCACGCATGCTCCGCAACTCAGCGGCGTCAGGAGGCCGACGACAAAGGGATAGACATGGTGCAGCGGCAGCGGCAGGAGGACACGATCGTCGCGACCAACCAGGGCCGAGGTCGCCAGCGCACCGAGATTTGCCGCGAGGTTGGCGTGAGTGAGGAAGAAGCTCTTGGCGGCTCCGGTGGTCCCCGAGGTGTAGACGAGCATCGCCGGCGTCGTGGGATCGAGAGGCGGCAACGTCGGCTCGGACGAGGCGAACAGGTCCTTCCATCGGCGCGTTCCCGCCGCGGCCGGATGATCGCCGACCACCGTCAGATCGAGACCGGGGTCGATCCCCTGCAGGACCGGGACATGGTCGGCACTCGTGAGGACGCGGCGGCATCCGGACTCGGCAAGCCAAGCCTTCAGCTCCACTTCGGTTGCCAGGTCATCGAGAGCGACGGCAACCGCGCCGGCGGCAGCGAGTCCGAGCCGGGCCACGACCCAATCGATGCCGTTCGGAGCCAGGAGCGCAACCGGTTCACCCGGGCGGACGCCGATCTGCACAAGTCCGCTCGCGAGGGCGCGGGCACGGTCCGCCAGCGCGACGTATGAGAGGGTCGAGAGGTGGTCGCCCTCTACCGCCGCGAGGGCAGTCGATTCGCCCCGACCGGACAGCTCGTCAATGAACGTTCGGAGCGTCCAGTGCTGCCAGGTCGTGGACTGCTTCGGCTCGACCGTATTCAAGGGGCCCGGTTCCGTTGCGTTTATCAATCAGCGCGGTCGATCAACCGCGAACGCGCCCACGCGAGCGCTACGGACCCAGCGCCATCTCGGATCCTGTCCGGTCGATCCGCGCCGCCATAGTGTGCTCACGCCCCGAAAATGGGCAAGCCCATGATCAAATCGAAGACGCCCCCGACGACCGTCGGCCGATCGGCGAATTGCACGAAGAGCCGCCCCGCTTCCGGCGAACCCTTCAGCGCGCGTGGGCGGCGGCATAGGCGCCAGGCTGCGCTCCCGGAGGCACCGCTACGGGCCTTGCGAGCATGGGGCCGATTTGATCCTCCGGCAGCGGTGGGGACAGGAGAAAACCCTGCAGATGCGAGCAGCCTGTTTCGAGCAGGAATTGTCGCTGGCTGTCGGTCTCGACGCCTTCCGCCGTCACTTTCAGCCCGAACATCCGTGCGATATGGACCACGGCCTGGATGATTGGCGCCGAATCCGACGATTGGCCGAGATGGCGGACGAAGGACTGGTCGATCTTGATCCGATCGACGTGCAGGCTCTGCAGATGACTGAGGCTCGAATACCCCGTACCGAAATCATCAAGCGCTATCTTGATGCCGGCGGCGCGCAGCTTGCGCAGATGGGCCTGGGTCGTAGCGTCGGCGCTCAGCATGGCGGTCTCGGTGATTTCGAGTTCGAGACGCTCGGGATCGAGTGAGAATTTCCGCAGCTTTTTGAGAACGCGGGTCGAAAAATTCACATCACGGAGTTGCACGGGAGACAGATTGACCGCGAGGGTGATGCCCGGCCAGTGCTTGAGCGCGCCGCACGCCCGCTCAAGCACGATGTCGCCGAGCGGAACCACCAGTCCGGTCTCCTCAGCGATCGGCATGAACCCGGATGGCGCGAGCAAACCCAGCCGCGGATGGTTCCACCGCACCAGCGCCTCAACGCCGGTGATCACATCGCCGGAAAAGAGCGGCTGGTAGCGAAGCTCGATACCGCGATCCGATTCGATGGCCTCTCTCAGTTCGTTTTCGACCGCAAGCCGCGCGCTGCGACCCTCGTCCATCGCCTCGCTGTACACTCGATAGCAGCCGCGGCCCTCCTTCTTCGCGTTGTAGAGGGCAACGTCGGCGCGACGCAGAATGTCGCTGCGGCTCGTATCCGGCTGAAGGCCGGGAACCACGCCGATCGAGGCGTCGACATGAACGGTCGCGCCGGCAACGATGAAGGGCGACCGGGCGGCGGCGAGGATCCGGCGGCACAGCTTGGCGATCACCTCGACGGACGGCGCGCCGGACAGCAGGATGGCGAACTCGTCGCCGCCAATCCGCGCCACCGTGTCGGTGGAGCGCACCAGCGACGTCAGCCGTTTGGCGAATTCCCGGATCAGTTCGTCACCCGCCGCGTGGCCGTAAGCGTCGTTCACCTGCTTGAAGCGGTCGAGGTCGACGTAGAGCAGGCCGCAGCATTCAGCCTCCGCTGCGGGACCGGTCAACAGGCCGTCGATCCGTTCGCTCAGCACAGCCCGATTGGGCAACCCGCTCAACGTGTCGTGATACGCCAGGTATCGGCTGTGCGCCTCGGCTTCACGGAAGGCCGTGATGTCGGTGATGACCGCGATCAGTAGCGGAACGCCTTCGATGTGCACCAGGCGTTTGCGCGTGACGATCGTGCGCTGCTGACCGTCCCGATCGGTGATCTTTTCCTCGTTCTCGTTCTCCTCGCCCGTCTTGAAGACGAGGTCGTCCTTTTGCCAGAAGATCTCGGCCTCTTCGGGAGGAACAAAGTCGAAGTCCGACTTGCCGATGAGCTCTTGCTTGGAGCGGCCCATGAAGTCGCACATCGAGTCGTTGACGAGCAGCAAGCAATGGTCGCGATCCTTGACAAAAATCGGCGTCGCAAGCACGTCGATGATCGTCTGCAGCGCCTCCGCGCTACGGATTGCCCCGGCCGAGGTCGGCGGACGCGAAATCGGAAGGGTCACAAAAACCCCGTTGAGGTTGTTCTTCAACAATAAACTGCCCCAGAAGTACTGCGCATGTATTAATCCGGCGGGACAAATACGATTGAAGGCGGCTGTCGGTGGGTGGCGTTCTCTACGGGAAGACCAATTCAC
Organism: uncultured Alphaproteobacteria bacterium; assembly: GCA_963759235.1. Taxonomy (GTDB): domain Bacteria; phylum Pseudomonadota; class Alphaproteobacteria; order Rhizobiales; family Kaistiaceae; genus Bauldia. The sequence goes on from CAVWYO010000008.1 coordinate 343,077, forward strand.
CGGCTTTTTTCGTGTGCCCGGAACTGGAGACGATATTCGTGCCAGGCGAGCACCAGCACGACGACATCGAGGACGGTGAGGAGAAAAAGTGCGGTCGAAAAGCCGAGCGCGACAAGCCGATAGGTCTGATAGGCGATCAGCACGGCAAGCGCGGCCATGAACGCCGGATAGGCCCACGAGAAGCCGATCAGGACCGCGACCACCAGAACCAGCTTCACCAGCCCGTGGCTGAGGAGGAAGAACGCCGCAAAGGTCTGCTGGTCCACCGAGAAACGCTGAGCGGCGTGCAGCAGGAAGTTCGCAATGCGATCGCTGGGGTCCTGGAGGAGCTCCGATTTCGTGACGGCTTCGGCAAGCCGGAGGATCCCCTGGTTGCCGATGAACGCAAGCGCGAGGCCCCCGAAGACCTCCAGAAGACTATCGGCGAACTTGAGCCAGAGACTCCATCGGAAGATCTGGCGGATGCGGCGTTCGTCAATTCTCATCAGCGTCGAGACCGTCTTGAAGCATCATCGTCGTGCACGGCAGCCATGCATCCCTTGAATTTGCCCGCCCTCGTGCCGAATTTACAGCGGCTCATCAACCCCCCCCTCGCCTTAGGAGAGTCGACCCGTGTCCCTCCGCCCCGTCCGCAGCATCACCGAGGCCCAACCGCACATCGAGGGAGCCGGCGTCAAGCTCCATCGGGCCTTCGGTTTCGGCAAGACCACAGAGTTCGACCCTTTCCTGTTGTTCGACGATTTCCGCAACGACCGGCCGGAGGACTATCTCGCCGGCTTCCCCTGGCATCCGCATCGCGGCATCGAGACGATCACCTATGTGCTCTCCGGCACCGTCGACCATGGCGACAGCCTGGGCAATCGGGGGACGCTCGGCGCCGGCGACGTGCAGTGGATGACCGCCGGCAGCGGCATCCTCCACCAGGAAATGCCGCAAGGCGACAACCGGGGCCGGATGCACGGCTTCCAGCTCTGGGCAAACCTCCCGTCCTCCCACAAGATGACGGCGCCGCGCTATCAGGACATTCCCGCGGGGGAAATCCCCGAGATCGTCGACGATGACGGCACCCGCATTCGGGTCGTCTGCGGCGACTTTTGGGGCAAGGCCGGCCCGGTCGACGGGGTCGCCGCCGACCCGCGCTATCTCGATATCTGGGTGCCGCCGGGCAAGCACAAACGTCTGCCGGTCGAAACCTACCGTCACGCCTTTGCCTATGTGTTCGAGGGATCGGGGACGTTCCGCGATGCCTCGGAGCCTTTCGGCGTGCTGACCGAGAGGGGAAGCGCGGACAGTGAGGTGCTGATTCGCGAGCAGGCCGGCAATCGCTCGCTCGTCCTCTTCGACAGCGGCGACGAGGTAACGGTCCAGGCGGGCGACGAAGGGATCCGCTTCCTGCTCATTTCGGGCAAGCCGATCGAGGAGCCGGTCGCCTGGTACGGGCCGATCGTGATGAACACCCAGGCCGAACTTCAGCAAGCGGTGCGCGATCTCCGCGAGGGGACGTTCATCAAGCATCCCTGACACCTGGCGATTCCCGAGAAGGCCCGCGACGACACGAGCCGCGGGCTTCTCCGTTACCGGCGCGGGGCGGCGGATCGAAAGCGTGGGACTTTATTTGAGGACATGGGCTGACAGAATCTGCCCGAGGCCATAGTGTCGGCGCCCCCGCTCGCGGAGGTTCACGATGCGGTTGCTGGCCGTCGCCGATCTCCACTATTCGCTCCCCCAATACGACTGGGTGACAGCGGTCGCCGAGAAGTTCGACGTCGTGGTCATCGCCGGCGACCATCTCGACCTCACTTCGATGGTCGACGGTCGGGCGCAGGTCGTCGTGGTTCGCAAATACCTCGACCGCCTCAAGGACCGGGCGCGGCTGATCACCTGCTCCGGCAATCACGATCTCAATTCCAGAAGCGCGGCCGGCGAGAAGGTGGCGAAATGGATGCGCGATCTCGACCGCATCGGGGTGCCGACGGACGGTGGGAGCCTTGTGGTCGACGATACTCTGTTCACCATCTGCGCGTGGTGGGACGGACCGATCGAGCGAGCCGCGATTGGCGAGCAGCTCCGGGCGGACGCCGCCCGCCGCGGCAGGCGTTGGATTTGGATCTACCACGCGCCGCCGGACAAATCGCCGACCAGTTGGGGTGGCAGCCGGTCCTTTGGCGACACCGAGCTGGAGACATGGATCGCCGAATTCCAGCCGGACATCGTGTTTTCCGGCCATGTCCACCAGTCGCCCTTCGTCAAGGACGGCTCGTGGGTCGACCGCATAGGAGACACATGGGTCTTCAACCCTGGCCACCAATACGGCGCGCCGCCGGCCCATGTCATCCTCGACACGAATGAGCAAACGGCGTTGTGGTTTTCGGCCGCCGGTGTCCAGTCGGTGCGGCTCGACCAGCTGCTGGAGCGGCCGATCGAATCGCTGAAAGCGCTGCCGGCGTGGTTCACATCCGCGGATCGGGCTCCCGGTCCGAGCCCGGGGTGAAGTCCTCGTCCTGCTGGTGGATCAGCGCGTCGAGCACCTCGCCCACCATGCCGAGATGGTCGCCCTGCCCTTCGAACTGCCGCTTGAGGTCGACCAGATAGGTGGTTGCCGCGTTAAGGCGGGTTGCCAAGAGCTTGGCGAGGAAGAAGGCAATCTCCGGATGCCGTTTCATGAACGCGCCGGCGTCGTCCGGGGCACGCGCCGTGACGGGCGACACCGCCCGCACCGTTGCCGTGTGCGGCAGGTCAAGCAGCACCGACATCTCCCCGAACATCGATCCGGGCTCGCGCACGACGGCGACCGGCGTATCGCCTCGCAACACCTCGACTTCCCCCTCTTCGAGGATGAACAACCGGCCCGACCATTGCCCCTCCTCGAGCAGGACCTCCCCCGGATTGAAACGCTGGATCGCGACGTCGTCGCAATAATCGAGGATCTCACGCATTACTTCCCTCGGGTCACTTGCCGGTAGCGGCGCGGATGAATGGCAGACCGACGATATGCGGCCGGTCGCGGCCCTCGAAGGCCTTCTGCTCGGCCATGCACGCTTCATACCGCTGATCGATGAACCGCCGCACCATGCGCTCCATGCCGAAACAGCCGGCCGGCCCGGTCAGTCGCGTCGCCGCGGGAACGAACGCATTGCCGCAATGGAGGAAGATTGCGCGATGGCTTTCCTCGTGGCGTTTGAGAGCCGCGACGAAGCCGTCCCACATCGACCTCGTCGCCGCGCTCATGCGGTCGTAGTCGGCGGCCACCGGCAGTGTCAGCACGAAATTCCAGCGGAAAGTCAGGTCGGTGACCCGACAGGCGCCGTTGCTTGTGGCGACCGTCAGTTTCAGATCGTGGTCGTGGGTCAGGTTGGCGTAAGCGGGCCCGTCGTCGGGGTCGATGATCGGGTGCGCGTTCATGTATTGCCAAAGCTCATGAGGGGTTGCGCCGTAGACATTATGCTGGTGGTAGGCGGTCGAGTAGAGGAGTTCGGCCCCAGCCGGAGCGGTGGCGCCGCAGAGGCACAGCGCGACGAACAACAACAAAACAACTCGCAACCGCATTTGAAGCGCCTGATCCGCCCGGCGGGTCCAACCGCCCGATACCCTCGCCCAACCTGCGATAAAATACCTCGCATGGAAAGGCTTCCCGACGACGAAACCATCTGGCTATTGCCGCGCGCATTTGCGATGGGAGGCTGAAGGAAGCTGAAAAGCCGGGAGAATGGCAAATGGCTATTCGCGTAGTGGTCTGGGGTGAAAACATCCACGATCGCGAGAACGAAATCGTTCGGGGCATCTATCCGAAGGGCATGCACGGCGCGATCGCCGAGGCGCTCAATTCGGATGCAGCCATCGAAGCGACGACCGCCACCCTCGAACAGCCGGAACACGGTCTGTCCAAGGAGCGATTGGCGGCGACCGACGTGCTCACCTGGTGGGGTCACCGGAACCACGGCGGAGTCGCCGACGAGATCGTCGATCGCGTCGCCGAGCGGGTGTGGGAAGGCATGGGCCTGCTCGTCCTGCACTCCGGACATTTCTCGAAGATCTTCAAGAAGGTGATGGGCACGCCCTGCTCACTGACCTGGCGGGAAGCCGGCGAGAAGGAGCGGGTCTGGGTGATCAACCGCGGGCATCCGATCGCTCAGGGGCTCGGACCCTATTTCGTCGTCCCGCAGACCGAAATGTACGGCGAACCGTTTGCCGTGCCGGAACCGATGGAGACGGTCTTCATCAGCTGGTACGACGGCGGAGAAGTGTTCCGCTCGGGGCTCACCTTTCAGCGCGGCGCCGGCCGCATCTTCTATTTCTCGCCCGGCCACGAGGTCTATCCGGTCTACCACGACAAGAACGTCCAAACCGTCCTCCGCAACGCGGTCAAATGGGCGGCCAACCCCGCACCGGCCCTGACCGGCATCACCCAGGCGCCGAACCGTCCGATCGGGGAAGCGCTCGAGCCGATCGTCGAACAGGGGCCGACGCTGCATGTTCCCGGCGAGATCGGATTCCGCTAGGGCGCGGCCATGGTCCGGCTTCTGATCATCGGGACGGGCGCCATGGCCCGTCAGCACGCCTTCGCCTTCGGCGCGCTCGAAGGGGTGGAGCTGGTTGCGGCGGTGGAGCCGAACGAGGATCGCCTAAATGCGTTCTGCTCGGAGCATGGCATCCACCAGAAATTCACCGACCTCGACGACGCGATCCGCTGGAACGGCTTCGACGCGGCCACCAATGTGACGCCGGACGGCGCCCACCATCCTACGACCATGAAACTGATCGAGGCCGGCAAGCACGTGCTTTGCGAAAAGCCGCTGGCGACGACCTATCCGCTCGCGCTGGAAATGACTGAGGCGGCCGAGAGGCGCGGGATCATCAACATGGTGAACCTGACCTATCGCGCCGCTCCGGTGCTCGACAGAACGCGACAGATCGTGCTCAGCGGCGAAATCGGCGAGATCCGTCACTTCGAGGCTTCCTACCTGCAGAGCTGGCTGGTCGGTCACCACTGGGGCGACTGGCACAGCGAGGAACGGTGGCTGTGGCGCCTTTCCACCGCCCACGGCAGTCACGGCGTGGTCGGCGACCTCGGCATCCACATCATCGACTTCGCCACCTATGCGGCGGCCAACGACATTGTGTGGATGGAGAGCCGCGCCAAGACCTTCCACAAGGTGGACGGCGGCAGGATCGACGGCTATGTGCTCGACGCCAACGATTCCTTTGCCATGACCGTCGAGCTCACCAACGGCGCGCTTGGCGTCATCCACGCATCGCGATGGTCGACGGGGTACTCCAACACGCTCCGCCTCAACCTTTTCGGCAGTCGCGGCGCCCTGCAGCTGACCACCGACGGCCGGAAGTCCTGGCTCGGCAAATGCACCGGGAACGACATCGACACTCAGATCTGGCGTGAAGTGCAATGCGCGCCGGTATCTAGTGTTTATGAGCGCTTCGTCGATGCGTTGCGAACCGGCGTCAACGCCGATCCGGCCTTCCGCCGGGCGGCCAAAATCCAGCGCATCCTCGACCTTTGTCTGGAGGCCGGAGACCGCAGCCATGGCGGCGTCCGGCTCGACTGACACGTGACAACCCCAAATCGCGGGCCGTTGCACGGACACAACACATGTCCGAAAAGCGCTGTGTTGTAACGCATATTTCGGTTGAGCCACTTGCCGACAATCGGCGAATTCGGCAATGAAAAAGGGGAATGCGCGGAAACGCGGGTGCCGTGATTCGGGATCAGAACTAGATGCGGAAGACAATTGTCGTTGCGGCCGGGCTCTTGGTTGCGGTGCTCTTAGGTGCCGACGCCAATGCGGCGGTCCGCTCCTATTGGGACCAGTCGGCCGGGAAGTGGATGAAGTACGACACCGAGGCCCACCGTCTCGTGCCGAAGGCCTATACGGACTACACCCCGATCAAGCGCCAGGTGATCGACTATAACGGGCCGTTTCACAAGGACACGATCGTCATCGATACCTCCGAGCGCCGGCTCTACTATGTTCTTGGCGACAGCAAGGCGCTGAAATACGGCGTCGGCGTCGGCCGCGAGGGTTTCCAGTGGTCCGGCAGCGACCGGGTCTCTCGCAAGGCCGAGTGGCCCGACTGGACGCCGCCTCCCGAGATGGTTGCGCGCGAAAAGCAGCATGGTCGTATCCTGCCCGATCACATGGCCGGGGGTCCCGACAATCCGCTTGGCGCCCGGGCACTCTATATCGGCGGCACGCTGTACCGGATTCACGGCTCCAACGAGCCCTGGACGATCGGCCATGCCGTGTCGTCCGGCTGCATTCGGCTCACCAATGACGACGTGACCGACCTCTACAACCAGGTGAAGGTGGGAACGCGGGTCGTCGTGCTGACCGGCAAGGAAAGCAAGGCGCAGCTCTATGCCTTGGCCAATCCGCCACCGCCGCCTAAGGAAGAGCCGCCGCCGGTGGTTGCCAGCGAGCCGATCCCGGCGGACACGGTGGCCGATGCTCCGAGGACCAAGGACGACGAGGTCGTCGTGCTGGCTCCAGCGGGTGCCACGGCTGACGCCCCGGCGATGGACACCACCGGTTCAATCGCCGGTGACGCGCGGGTCAAGGATGACGATGTCGTGGTCATGGCGCCCGCGGTGGAGTCCCCGGCTGGCGACGGCGTGGCGCCGTCCGAAGCGCGGATCAAGGACGACACCATCGCCGCTCCCCCGGCCGCCGCTAAAGGCGACGTCACCGTGATCGTCAACGAGAAGCCGGCCGTCGCGGCAAACTGAGACGGCCCGGCATCCGACCAGAGCGGCCGTCACGACTCGCGGCTGAGACGTTTCTGCTTCAACTCGGCAAGGTAGCCGGCCCATAGGCGGGCGTGTTCGGCGCCGAGCGTGTGCAGATAGTTCCAAGTGTAGAGTCCGGTGTTGTGTCCGTCGGAAAAGGTCAGGCGGACCGCGTAGTTGCCGACCGGATCGATCGCCGATATCGACACCTCGCTCTTGCCGGCTACGGTCTGCCTTTGCTCGGGGCTGTGTCCCTGAACCTCGGCAGAGGGGCTGAGGACACGCAGGTATTCCGCCGGCAGGTCGAAATCGGACCCGTCGTCAAAACGGACCTGAACCGACCGGCGGTCCTTACGCAGTCTTATCTCGCTCGGCCAAGGATGCTTATCGGGCATGGCTTCTGCTTAGGGCCGCCGATCGCGGGCGGCAAGAGACACTCCTTTGAATTCGGGCGTCCATCCGCTAAATAGTATGGCGATGTGGTCGGTCGAACCGATCGAGGGAGGAACGGTGTCCCGCTCGCTTGAAATGCGCCCTGCCCCGCTGGTCGACCCGTTCGGGCGGACCATCACCTATCTCCGCGTCTCGGTGACCGACCGGTGCGACTTCCGCTGTGTCTACTGCATGGCGGAAGACATGACTTTCCTGCCCAAGAAGGACGTGCTTTCGCTGGAGGAACTCGATCGGCTCTGCTCCGCCTTTGTCGCGCGCGGGGTTCGCAAGCTTCGCCTGACCGGCGGCGAGCCGCTGGTCCGCAAGAACATCATGAGCCTGATCCGCTCGCTGTCCAGGCATCTCCACAGCGGCGATCTGGATGAACTGACGCTCACCACCAACGGCTCGCAACTGGGGCGATTCGCCTCGGAACTGGCGGCCTGCGGCGTCCGGCGCGTCAATGTATCGGTCGACACCCTCGACCCGCAGAAGTTCAAGGCGATCACGCGCTGGGGCGAACTCGACAAGGTAATGGACGGCATCCGCGCCGCCCAGGCCGCGGGACTGCGGGTCAAGATCAACGCGGTCGCCCTCAAGGGCGTCAATGAGAACGAGTTCGACGACATGGTCGGCTGGGCGCACGGCTCGGGCATGGACCTGACGCTCATCGAGACCATGCCGCTCGGCGATATCGACATGGACCGGACCGACCAGTACCTGTCGCTTGCCGAGGTTCGGCGGCGGCTTGCCGAACACTGGACGCTGGTCGATATTCCCTACAAGACCGGCGGGCCGGCGCGCTACGTCGAGATCAGCGAGACCGGCGGCCGGCTCGGCTTCATTACGCCGCTCAGCCACAATTTCTGCGAAAGCTGCAATCGGGTCCGTGTCACCTGCACGGGGACGCTGTACATGTGTCTGGGGCAGGAGGATGCCGCCGATCTCAGGGCACCGCTCAGGGCCTCCGAGGGCGACGAATTGCTTCATGCCGCCATCGCTCAGGCGATTGCCCGCAAGCCGAAAGGCCACGACTTCGTCATCGATCGGCGGGGCGAAAAGCCCGCGGTCTCGCGTCATATGAGCGTGACCGGCGGCTGATCCAGGCGCAATCGGCATTCTTCGCACGGCCGGCAGTCTGACGGCTCCTCGGAGCGCTTCCCTCGGGCGGCGGCGTCCCTTCGCCTCCCGTCCGCTTGGAAAGATCGAGACGGCATGACCCCCTTCCGCGAGAACCTGCGCGGCATCATCGCCATCTCCGCATGTAACCTCCTCTTCCTGATCAACGACACCATGATCAAGCTGGCGAGCAGCGAATTGCCGCTCGGCGAACTGCTCTTCTTGCGCGGCTTGCTTGCTTCGGTGCTGCTCCTCGCCATCGTCCTGTGGACGGGAGCGCACCATCGGATCCGACTGCTGTGGAACTGGGCGGTGTTCTGGCGAACTCTCGCGGAAGTCCTCTCCGCCATCCTCTACCTCGGTGCGCTGTTTCATATCCCGATCGCCAACACCAACGCCATCCTCCAGGTCGTGCCGCTGATGGTGACGGCAAGTGCCGCGATCTTCCTCGGCGACGAGGTCGGGTGGAAGCGCTGGCTAGCCATTGCGATCGGCTTTGCCGGCGTGCTCGTCATCATCCGGCCCGGGCTTGCCGGCTTCAACGTCTTCAGCCTGGTCGCACTGGCCGCGATGCTCTTCATCACGCTTCGCGATATGACGACGCGGGTGATGCCGCGGGCGCTGCCGGCGTTGCTGGTCGCTCTCGTCACCGGGATCGCGGTATGCCTGGCCGGCCCGGTTCTCGGCGTCGCTGTCGCCGAGGAATGGAGCGTGCCGAGCCCACGGAGCGTCGGTCTGGTGGTCGGGGCGGCCGGCTTCCTGATCGGCGGCTATCTCACCGCGGTCGACTTCATGCGCCACGGTGACATCGCCGTGGTGGCGCCCTTTCGCTACTCGGTGGTCGTCTGGGCCATGATCGTCGGCTTCCTGGTCTGGCGGGAAGTGCCGGACCTCATGATGCTGGTCGGCACGGCGATCATCATCGCGACCGGCGTCTACACCTTCCACCGGGAACGCCGGCTTGCCCGTATCATCGCCGAGAGCGACGTGGATCTCTGATCGGCGATGCCGCGGGTTGCGAGCGTGGTTCGCCTTGCCGCGATTGACGTTCCTGCCGCAGATTTGAACTATAACTATTCCAGAAGATTATTATTGACTGAGATAGTTGGGATTAATACCTTGATCCAAGTGTTCTGAATAGTTTAGAATCGATCAAAATTCAGTTGTTGTCTTCTAATCGGCGTCTCCCTGATTGAAATACTTCTAATCTACCATTCTATCCCGCTGGACGCAGACCCTCGCCGAAGGAGAAGCACAATGCAGATTTCCCGGCTCACCCCGCTCTGCGCGGCGGTTGCGGCACTGGCCGTTTCGACGCTCTCGGCTGGCGCCGCGCGCACCGTCGAGCCTGAGGATGTCCTCAACACCTATGCCGACATCGCCCTCGCCGGCTACGAGGATTCGCTCACCATGGCGCGCGCCCTGGACGCGGCCGTCGACGCCTTGATCGGAGCGCCTTCGCAAGCGACCCTCAACGCCGCCCGGGCAACGTGGCTGATGTCGCGGCCGCCTTATCAGCAGACGGAGGCGTTTCGTTTCGGCAACCCGATCGTCGACGACTGGGAGGGTCGCGTGAACGCGTGGCCGCTCGACGAGGGGCTGATCGACTATGTCGACCCGTCCTACGGCACCGAGTCGGACGAAAATCCCCTCTATGTCGTCAACGTGATCGCCAATCCGCACCTGACGATCGACGGCAAGGCGGTCGATGCCACGGCCATCACGCCGGAACTCCTCAAGAATGTGCTTCAGGAAGCCGGTGGCGTGGAGGCCAATGTCGCCACCGGCTATCACGCCATCGAATTTCTCCTCTGGGGACAGGACCTCAACGGCACCGGGCCGGGCAAGGGTGCGCGGCCGGCGACCGACTACGACCCCAAGAACTGCACCGGCGGTCATTGCGACCGGCGCGCGGCCTATCTCAAGGCGGCCTCCACCCTCCTCGTCTCAGACCTCGAGGAAATGGTGGGCAATTGGACAAGCGACGGCGCGGCGCGGCAGGCGCTCCTCGCCGATCCCAAGGCAGGAACGGCGGCGATCCTCACCGGCATGGGCTCCCTCTCCTACGGCGAACTTGCCGGCCAGCGCATGAAGCTCGGGCTGCTGCTCAACGATCCGGAGGAAGAGCATGACTGCTTTTCCGACAACACGTTCAACTCCTACTATTTCGATCAGCTCGGCATCCGCGACGTTTATACCGGCCATTACCTCCGGATCGACGGCTCCATCGTCGACGGTCCGTCGATCGCCGACCTGATCGCGCAAGCCGACCCGGCAGTGGCGGAAGAAATTGAGGCCAAGCTGGATCAGACGGTGATGGCGATGGCGGCGATGCGTGCGCGCGGCGACAGCATCGAGGCCTACGATCAGATGATCGGCGAGGGAAACGCCGCGGGGAACGCCGTCGTGCAGGCTGCGATCGACGGGCTGATCGATCAGACCCGATCGATCGAACGCGGGATCGCGGCGCTTGGCCTGAGCGGCATCCAACTGGAGGGTTCCGACAGCCTCGATGGCCCGAACGCCGTATTTCAATAGGAACCGAGTGTTTGCATCGTCGCGACCGACACGGCGGCTTCGTTCGCGTGCGATCGGCAATGCGATGCCGCGGTTGAAACGCCACCGGTTGGAGTTGGCGGGTTTCATCTGCCTTTGCCTGTTGACGGCAAGCGGCGCGGTGTCGGCGGCGTTTGTCGTTTCCCGCAACGATCTCGACTATCGGACCGACCTCAGCGACGCCGACAAAGCGCGGGTCGCCGCGGTCACGGCGCCGACCACCGGCTTCAGCGCGGCCGAGCCGTTCGAGCGGATGTCCGCCGGCGCGGCGACCGCCAATGCGCGGCCCAACAACAACGCCTTCTCATTTCCGCTCGGCAACATCAGCTTCGCCGGCGACCAAGACTTCAAGCTCGGCGACGGCGTCTTCAAGAAAGAGTGGGTGTCGGCCCCCTCCTCGACTCAGGCGTCGGACGGACTGGGGCCGCTCTTCAATGCGCGCGCCTGCCAGCGCTGCCATCTCAAGGACGGTCGCGGACACCCTCCGGTCGACGCCGACGAGGCGGCAGTCTCCATGTTCCTGCGGCTCTCCGTGCCGCCGCGCACCGACGAGGAACGCAAGGCGCTTGCCGACAAGACGCTGCTCCGAATTCCGGAGCCGACCTATGGCGGCCAGCTGCAGAACTTCGCCATCCAGGGCATTCCCGCCGAAGGCGACATGCGGATCACCTATCAGGAGATTCCGGTCGAACTGAACGGAGGGGAAACCGCGTCGCTGCGAAAACCGCACTACAGCATCGACAATCTCGGCTACGGTCCGCTGGCGCCGGACGTCATGTTTTCACCGCGCGTAGCGCCGCCGATGATCGGCCTCGGCCTCCTCGAGGATGTTCATCCCGGCGATATCCTGGCCAAGGCCGACCCCGACGACGCCGACGGCGACGGCATTTCAGGGAAGCCGAACATGGTTCGCGATCCGAGAACCGGCAAGGTCACCCTTGGCCGCTTCGGCTGGAAGGCGTCGGTGGCAACGGTCGAGGCGCAGACGGCCGATGCCTTTTCCGGCGATATCGGCATCTCGACGGCGCTCGCCACGGCAGGCTACGGCGAGTGCACCGCCGCGGAGACGATCTGTCGCGACGCGCCGGACGGCGTTCAGGATAGACTTGGCCCGGTCGAGGCGCCCGATCCCGTCCTTGCGCTCGTCACTTTTTACAGCCGCAATCTCGGAGTGCCGCCCCGCCGCGACGTCGACAACCCGGAAGTTCTCCACGGCAAGGAGCTTTTCTATAACTATGGCTGCGCCTCCTGCCACACGCCGAAATACGTCACCCGTCGCGATGCGGCCCAGCCGGAGCACCGATTCCAGTTGATCTGGCCGTACACCGATCTCCTGCTCCACGACATGGGCGACGGGCTGGCCGACGGACGGCCGGTCGGCGACGCTTCGGGCAGCGAGTGGCGCACCCCCCCGCTATGGGGTATCGGACTGACCATGGCAGTCAGCGGACATACCTTCTTCCTCCACGACGGTCGTGCGCGAAATCTGCTCGAAGCAGTCCTCTGGCATGGCGGCGAAGCCGAGGCCGCCAAAGACCTGGTGGTGGGAGCAACGCCTGAGGACCGCGACGCGTTGATCCGCTTCCTGGAGTCGCTTTGACCATGAAACGCCTCGCCCCGACGGCAATGCTGCTCCTGGCGGTGATCGGGATTTCGCCGGCGCTCGGCCAGAGCGAGGAAGGCGCTTCGGCTGCGAAGCCGTCGGTCGATTTCCAGCCGGCGGTGGTCAGGGCGCTCGATACGGTCATCGTCCCGGACTACGACGCGCTGGCGACGCGGGCCGATGAGGAGGTCCAGGCCTTCGAAGTGCTCTGCGAGGGTGCGGACACGGATCACCTGACGGCCGCGCGGAACAGTTTCCGTGACCTGGTCGCGGCCTGGTCGCGGGTGGAGATGTACCGGTTCGGTCCGGTTCGCGACGAGAACCGGTACGAGCGCTTGTTCTTCTGGCCGGATCCGCGTGGACGGGGATTGAAACAGGTACAGGCCATCCTTGCCGGCGAAGACCCCGACGCGACCGACATCACGATGCTCCGCGACAAAAGCGTCGCGGTGCAGGGCCTCTTCGCGCTCGAATACGTGCTGTTCGGCGCCGGCAGCGACGCACTCGGCGGCGGTTCGGCCGGGACCTATCGCTGCCGCTACGGACAGGCGGTCGCCGGCGCCATCGCCGAGACGGCGCGCCAGGTCAGCGACGAATGGTCGTCGGAGACGGGCTACCCCGCCGTGATGCGGGACGCCGGCACCGGCAATCCCGTTTACCGGTCGCACGGCGAGGTGGTTCAGGAACTGCTGAAATCCGCCCGCGACCAATTGCAGCTCGACCAGCAGCTCAAGCTCGCCGCCAGCATCGGCAAGACGCCGGACGAGGCTAAGCCGAAACTGGCGCCGTTCTGGCAATCGAACCTGACCATCCCGTCGATCCGCGCCAATCTCGATGCCGTCGGCGCGCTGATGGGCCCGGACGGCATCGGCGCGATCCTGCCCGGCGACACGAACTGGCAGGCGGGTTCGCTCGCCTTCGCGTTGAAGAACGCCGACAAGGCGTTGGGAACCGTGGAGGATACCGGAGAGCCCTGGGAAACGGTCGTTACGGAGCCGGAGAACCGCAAGCTCCTCACCTATTCGCTGATCCCGCTCGGCGACGCGGTCGAGTTGATGGAACATGGCTACCCGGATGCGTTCGGACTGGTCGCGGGGTTCAATTCACTCGATGGCGATTGATCGCAGAGACTTTCTCAAGGCGGTGGCCGCGCTTGGCGTCACGCCGATCGCGACGCTCGCCCGCGCCGACGGGTTGCCGGCCTTCGTCGCGGCCAGGATGAACGGTCGCTCGAATTGCTCGGTGTCGGTACTCGACCCCGCCGGCAACATCCTGTTCAGCGAGGCGCTGGACGGACGCGGACACGACATCGCCATCTCGCCGGACCGGAGCACGGCCGTCGTCTTTGCGCGGCGACCCGGCTTCTTCGCGCTGGTCGTCGACCTCGCCGGGCGTCGCCGGGTGGCGACCTTCGCGCCGCCGGCGGGCCGACACTTCTACGGCCACGGCTTCTTCTCCGCCGACGGACGCCTGGTCTATGCGACCGAGAACGACTACGAGGCCGACCGCGGCGTGCTCGGCATCTATGACGTCGCCGCCGGATACGCACGAATCGGCGAGATCGATTCCCACGGCATCGGTCCGCACGAGGCGCTGCTGATGGCCGACGGGCGGACGATCGCCATCGGCAATGGCGGGGTGGCGACGCATCCGGATTTCGACCGCATCAAGCTCAACCTTCCGACCATGCAGCCGTCGCTGGCCTATCTTGACGCGGCGACCGGCGAGCTGATCGAGAAGGTCATGCTCCCCGCCTCGCTCCACCAGCTGTCGCTCCGCCACATGGCGGAGACCGCCGACGGCACGATCTGGTTCGGCGGCCAATATGAGGGTGGCGAAACCGACGCCATCGACCTGGTCGGCACCCACCACCGCGGGCAGGACGCGCGCCTGGTGAGCGCGCCGGCCGCGGCCTATGCCGGGATGCGGCAATATGTGGGAGCGGTGGCGGCGAACAGCACCGGCACGCGCGTCGCCGCGACCAGTCCGGTCGGCGGTCACGTCCTGGTCTTCGACGCGAAGACTCGGAACCTCATCGACAATCGCGCCATCGCCGATGTGTGTGGCGTCGCACCCGACGGCGGCGACTTCTTTGCCTCGGACGGACAAGGGCGCCTCTGGCAGGGACGAAACCTGATCAGCCAGGCGCCTGGCGTCGCCTGGGACAATCACGTCCGGCGGATCGGTTAACATAACGGGCGCTCAGCGTCGCCGCACGGTTGGCGCACCGGGCTCCCTTCGCTATCGTGGCGACCTCTCATCCGCGGCAAGGGGAGGCAAACTTGGCCGACAGCTACGACGCCATCATCATCGGCTCGGGGGCGGGCGGCGCCTCGGCCGCCTATAAGCTGGTCAAAGCCGGAAGAAAAGTGCTCGTCGTCGAGCGCGGTGGGTTCCTGCCGCGCGACGGATCGACCCTCGACGTCAAGAAAGTGTTCGTCGAAGGTATCTTCAACAACAAGGACGTCTGGGTCGACGGGCTGAACCAGAAGGTCACACCTGACGAATTCCACGACGTGGGCGGCAAGACGAAATGGTATGGGGCGGCTTTGTTTCGTTTCGCTCCGCACGAATTCGAGCCCGACCCGGAATTCAGCTGCCTCGGATGGCCGTTCGGCCCGGACGAACTTGCCCCATACTACGACGAGGCCGAGGCGCTGCTCGCGGTCAAGCCGTTCGACAACGAACCGGAGCTGCAGGCGCTGATCGACCGCATCGTGGCCCACAATCCGGATTGGAAGCCGGAACACATTCCGCTCGGCCTCAAACGCGCGATCCTCAACGACCCGAACGAAGCAAAGCACTTCGACGGCTTCGCCTCGGCGAGTCAGTACAAGTCGGACGCCCAGTGGAACATCCTCGAGCTGATCAAGGACGAGCCCGGCTTCACGCTGGTCACCGAGAACCCGGTGGCGGGTCTGATCGCGGCAGACGGCGATCCGAAGCGGGTGACCGGGGTGCGCCTTGCCGACGGATCGGAGCATCACGCCCCGATCGTGGTGCTCGCCGCCGGCGCGATGACCTCGCCGCGCATCCTGCAGGACTACCTCGCGGAGACGGGCCTGGAGCTCGCCTGCGCCGCCACGGTCGGCGCCAACTTTCGCTTCCATCTCAACAGCGCCCTTCTCAGCTTCTCGCCGTTCAAGGACCACGACGTGTTGCGCAAGACGGCCGTGATGTTCAACGAGACCTATCCGCACAGCACGATACAATGTCTCGGCTGGATGGATGGCGAGATGCTGGCGGCGCAGCTCCCGGCGGCAGTGCCGACTTTCGTCGACAACGCGCTCGGGGCGCGCGCGGTCGGCTTCTGGGCGACCACCGAAGACGGATCGAGCCCGGAGAACCGTATCATCTCGGGCGGCAAATCGGGCCTGCCGGTGATGGACTACCGCCTCGACCGCATTCAGGCTTCGCTCGACGAGCACAAGGCCTGCATCCACGCCTTCGAGCTCTCTCTGCTCGCCGCCGGCCTGGCGGGCGTCAGCCGCTATATGGGTATGGGCGGCACCGCCCACGCGATGGGAAGCATGATTACCGGCACCGATCCTGTGAACACCGTCGTCGATCCGAACGGCAAGGTGCACGGGATGGAGGGGCTCTATGTGGGCGACGGCAGCGTTCTGCCGCGCTCGAGCAGGGTCAACCCGTCCTTGACGATCTACTCTTGGGGGCTGCGCCTTGGCGATCACCTAGGAACCGTCGCTTGACCGAGTCACGCGCGGCGGCCGGCGCGGGCGCCACCGGTCACTCCCAGAACGTTCTTCTGGGCACCCTCCTCATCGTTCTCGCCTTTCTGTGGGTGGCGGTGATGAGCGCGTTCGGGAAGGCGGCGTCGACGGTGCCGACGGCGGTCGTCGTCCTCTTCCAGAACGGCATCAGCCTTGTCCTGCTCCTGCCGTGGGCGCTGCGTCACGGTGTCGGAGCGCTACGCACCCAGCGTTTGCCGCTGCATGTCGTTCGCGCGATTTCGGGCCTTCTGTCGCAGGCGTTGTTCTTCTTCGCGGTCAAGAACATGAGCCTCGTCGGGGCGGTCCTGCTGGTGAACGCGGCGCCCTTGTTCATCCCTTTTGTCGCGCTGGTATGGATGAGGACGCCGATCACCTGGGTCGTCTCGAGCGGCCTTGTCATCGGCTTCATCGGCGTGCTGCTGATTCTCCGACCGAGCCCGGCACTTCTCGCAGATCCCGCCGCCCTGCTCGCCGTGGCGGCGGCGCTGTGCTCTGCGATCGCCTTGGTATCGGTCAACCGGCTGTCGACGACGGACAAGCCCGATGCGATTCTCTTCTACTATTTCCTGATCTCGACCCTGGCGGCGGCGCCGTTCGCCGCATTCGCCTGGCGGACGCCGACCGGCGCCGAATGGGGCTATCTCGCCGGGATCGGCGTCTTCATGGCACTGGCGCAACTCTTCATCATCCTCGCATACGAGCGGGCGACGGCGGACCGGCTTTCACCCTTCAACTATTCCGTCGTGGTCTTCTCAGGACTTATCGGATGGCTGGTGTGGGGCAACGTGCCCGACGCGCTCGCACTCGTCGGTATCGTCCTGGTATGTGCCGGTGGCATCGTGTCGATCGTCTTCGGCGGCGCACACGGCAAAGGACACCCAGTCGGAAACGGCCATTGGTCGGCGCAGGAAACGAGGCAAGCAGCATGAACCGGACCGGCAAGCCCTACGAAATGGAGCCGACGCCGATCGATATTCGAGTGGCCGTTCATTCGCAGAACGTCGTCGGGGAGTCGCCGATATGGTGTCCAAGGACCGAGCAGCTCTACCTGGTCGACATCAGCGGCCAGAAGATCCACATCCTGCATCCTGCCGACGGGAATTACAGAACCTTCGATCTGCCGGACTGGGTGACCTCGCTGTCGACCCGCGAGAAAGGCGGGCTGGTGCTGACCATGCGCAAGACCTTCGCCTTCTACGACCCGGACACCGAGCACCTCGAGGTTCTCGCCAATCCCGAACCGGAGCGGCCGGACAACCGTTTCAACGACGGCAAGTGTGACCGCCAGGGGCGCTTGTGGGCCGGCACCATGGGTGCCAAGGACTGGCTGGCGGCGACCGGCGCGCTCTACCGCTTCGAGCCGAACCAGCGCATTACGCTGATGCAGGATCAGGTCAAGTGCTCCAACGGCACCGGCTGGAGTCCCGACAGCCGGACCATGTACTACACCGAGAGCTTTCGCTACGGCATCTTCGCCTACGATTTCGATCCGGCAACCGGCGCCATCGCCAATCGCCGGCCGTTCGTCACGCTCGACCCGAACGCCAACGGCTTCCCCGACGGACTGACGGTCGACAAGGAAGGCTTCGTGTGGAGCGCCCAGCCGGTCTACGGCCGCATCTGCCGCTACGACCCGGCCGGCAAGATGGAGCGGATCATCGCGCTACCGGTCTCGCGCGGGACGAGCTGCATCTTCGGCGGTCCCGATTACCGGACGCTCTACATCACCACGGCCACGGAGACACTGACCGCTGCCGAGATCGCGGAAGAGCCGCTCGCCGGAAGCCTGTTCGCTTGCGAACCGGGATTCCAGGGCATCGCCGAGACGCCCTTCGCCGGGTGAGCCGTTCCCCTACTCCACCACGATCCGCGGAGGCGGACGGGCACCCTCGGCACGCTCGCGCCGGACACCGTCCCAGACGCGCGCGGCGATCTCGCGGAATGTTTTGGCGTGCGCGCTCTCCGGCTCGGCGGCGACGATCGGCGTGCCGGCGTCCGAGGTGAGCCGGATTTGCAGGTCAAGCGGCACCTCCCCGAGGAACGGGACGCCGAGACGTTCCGCCTCGTGGCGGGCACCGCCATGGGCGAAGATATCGGTTCGTTCACCGCAATGCGGGCAGATAAAATAGCTCATGTTCTCGACGATGCCGAGCACCGGCACGTCGACCCGCTGAAACATGGCGAGACCCTTGCGGGCATCGATCAACGCCAGGTCCTGCGGGGTCGAGACGATGACGGCGCCGGCGAGCGGCACCTGCTGCGCCATGGTCAGCTGCGCGTCACCGGTCCCCGGCGGCATATCGACGACGATGACATCGAGGTCGCCCCATTCGACCTCGCGCATCATCTGGTTCAAGGCCGAGACCACCATCGGCCCGCGCCAGATCATCGGCGTCTCTTCCTCGACAAGGAATCCGATCGACATGGCCTTGACGCCATAAGCGTTGAGCGGGCGCAGCGTGCGGCCGCCGACGATCTCCGGCTTCTTGTCGCGGAGATTGAGGAGACGCGGCAAGGACGGGCCGTAGATGTCGGCGTCGAGGATGCCGGTCTTCAGCCCGTTGGCGCTCAGAGCCAGGGCGAGATTGACGGCGGTCGTCGACTTGCCGACGCCGCCCTTGCCGCTCGCCACCGCGACGATCGCGTCGACGCCCGGGATACCTGCCTTGCCGCGGCCGGGAGCCGCGCCCGGCTGTTGCCTCGGCGGCGGAGCCCGTCCGGCCGCCTGGGGCGCCGGTCTTGGCGGCGGCGCGGCCGGCGCTCGTGGCGAGGCAGCCGCGCCGCCCTTCTTCTCGGCGGTGAGCACGACCATCGCGCTCTGGACACCGGGCACCTCGCGTGCGGCGTTCTCGGCCGCCAGGCGAAGCGGCTCCAGCGATTGGGCTTGCGCGGCCGGCACGGTGATCGAGAACATCACCTTGCCGCCGGAGATGAAGATGTCGGAGACGAGGCCGAGCGAAACGATGTCGCCCGCGCCGTCCGGTCCCTTCACCGCGCGCAGCCGTTCGACAATCTGTTCCTTGGTGGGGTCGGGCATGGAAACCGCTTCTTGGATTGTGGCGTGGCGGACCATAGTCCTCGGGCCGGCGCGGTCAAATCCTTCGCACGCTTTCGCGCCGTCGATCGAAACGCCAGCGGCGCCACGAACGCGTCACAAGATTGAGCGGATGCCGCTCCTTCAAAACAAAAGCCGCCGGGAGACCGGCGGCTTGTCGTTGGCCGGCACTGCCGGCAATCACGCTGCCCTACGTCGATACCTGCAAGTCCACGGCCTTTGGACCTTTGCCGCGCTTGTCCGGTTCGGTCTCGAACGAGATACGCATGCCGTCCGTCAGTGCTGGAATGCCCGAGCGCTCGACCGCCGTCACGTGGACGAATACATCATTGCCGCCGTCGTCCGGTGTGATGAAGCCGTAGCCCTTCGAAGCGTTGAAGAATTTCACGGTGCCGATTTGACGCATCAGGTAACCTTCTCAGTTCGTGTCTTACATCCGGCGGTGTCCTCGACCGCGCGGGGTTCGCAGGCTCTTCAGATGTCGGCGATGGGAGTTGTGCGTCTGTGTCAGTGGTCCGGCCACCGTCATTTCGGATTCCCGCCCGCTGCCAGGCCGTATTCGCGCCTGAAGCGCCTTCTCCAGTCTCCGTCGGGTCCGAATAGTCGCCCGCACTTGCACTTATGAGACAGAAAGCGCCAGAACGCAATGGTTGGGTGCGGCGATGTGAAACGGCGGAGCGGGGTCCGAGGGCGGCAACGCGGGCTGGCATGCCGCCTGCCGTAGCCTTGCGGACGATGGTCTGGAGGCTGGCCGGCGCGATCAAAACACGATTGCGTGAGCCACGATGAAATCCCGGCCCCCGGGTGTTTTCTCTCTTGAGAAGCTAGCGCCGAAACCGGCGAGGAAGAGTGATGGCCGATCCGAAAATCGCGCAAGGAGACGATTGCGCTTCACGACGAATGGGCATAGCTGAGCTTGATCGGCGGCGTTTCATGTCGACGTTGAGTGCGCTCGCCGACGGCAGCGCCGACGCTTGCGACGACCGCGCCGAAGCGTGCGGCGCTACGGCCTCGGGTGTGCGCGGACTGGCTTTCGCCAAGCCATATTTTGGCCGCGGTGTCGTCACTGATTGTTCCGGTAGGGGGAGTTTTCCGCCGATGATTCATGGGGCGGGCCGGGAGGCGTTGGCGCAGCCTGCGCGCAGCCGTCCGGAAACTTGAAGGGGACCACCGCATGTCGCTTCGATCCCTCACACTCGTCGCCGGTCTCTTGGCCGGCCTCGCGATACCGACCTTGGCTCACGCCGCCTACACGACCGCTTCGGTCAATATCCGCAGCGGGCCGGGCACGCAATACTACGTCGTTGGGACGGCGCCGCCGGGGGCGTGGATCGGGGTTCACAGTTGCCTGTCGCGCTGGTGCAGCGTCACCTACGCCGGGGTCACGGGTTGGATGTCGTCCGCCTACATCAGCTATGCTCGCAGGGCGCCCTACTACGCACCGAAGCCGTATGTATATCGGCCGCTGCCACCGCCGCCGGTCTACTACTACCCGCCGCCTTATGCACCGCGCTACTATCCGCCGCCCTATCCGCGACGCTACCCGCCGCCGCCGCCGGTGTACCGGCCGCACGGATATTACGGATTCTATTTCGGCTTGGGCCGCTGAGGTTTTTATGTGACGGTCGGGTGCGAGCTTGCGAAGCTCGTCGCGTGGTTCGCATCCGATGATCGTCGCGTCACTGCGCGTGCTTCCGCCTGTGAAGCACGCGTCCTCGCACGACGGACTTGCCGCTGTCCAGCGGCGCGCAGCACCGTCAAAGATGCAGCGACACGTCCATGATCGGCGACAGCGCAAGGCGCGCTCGCAAGCCGCCAAGTATTGGGTATGTCTTTCGGCGACAAACGCGTGAACAGCCGCCGCGGCGCGACGAACTATTGGCGGCCGGCGCCGCCCTTCACCGCCAAGACTTCCGCAGAAACATAAACGGAATCAGTAACTTGTTCGTGGGGCTGGAGAGCGTTGCGGGCGGACCGATGAGCAAACCGCGGCGGCCCCAGCGGCGCCCCGCGTGCGCCGCTCGTCAAGCAGTTCTCCGTCCATCCCGAATGAACTTCACAGCCTCGTCTAGTGTCGTTCGCCACGGTGCGGTCGCACGCGAAGTCACGCGGGCGATCGCAGGAAAAGAGTCGGCGGGTCGACGCACGATGACTGGATCGATCGGCGTTGCTTGGCGGAGCGAATGTCGAAGCGGCAGTCGTTGTCGACGGTCAACGTGACCGGTCATGCCCTCGTCCAGATCGACGCGTCTATCCCGCTCGGTGTACGTCGGCTTTGTTGGGAATTAGCGCGAAATTAACCGGCAATCTGAATTAGAATGTTTGCTCGGATCAATTCGCGATCCGCGATTGAGAGGAGAACTAACTTGGCGAAGACAGCAACACGCAAACCGGCAGCGAAAAAGGCGACCGCAAAGAAGCCGGCCGCTGCCAAGAAGCCGGCCGCTCGCAAGACGACGGCGGCGAAGAAACCAGCCGCTCGCAAGACCGCGGCGAAGAAGCCGGCCGCTCGCAAGAAAGCGGCTGCGAAGAAACCCGCGGCCAAGAAGACCAAGGCTGCGATGGCTCGCAAGCCCGCCGCCAAGAAGGCCATGGCAAAGAAGGCCCCGGCCAAGAAGACCGCGGCGAAAAAGGCTCCGGCAAAACGGAAGTGAAGCGGACCAGTTCCGCTTCCGCTCGTCGTTGCGACCTGCTCAATCAAAAGGCCGGTCGCACGGCGAACGGAGCATAGCCCCTGTCGGGGCATCTCCAGAGATGCCCCATTCACTACAATTCATCTTCCCGAAATCCTGAGAGCATCTGAAACCTGGGCCGCGGCGCCGACACGGGTTTGTCGCCAGGCGCCGGTCACAGGTCACAGCATCGCCTTCACGTCGGCCGTATACGTCGGATAGGCATAGACCGTCCGCTTCATGTCGCCGACCGTCACGGCGTGGCGCATTGCAAAAGCAAAGAGGTGGATGAGTTCTTCGCCGCCGTGGCCGACGATATGCGCGCCACGGATCAGGTCGGTCTCCTCGTCGATAATCACCTTTGCCCAAGCCGCCGTCTCGGCGAACGTTCTGCCGGACAGCCAGCCGGTCATGTCGTTGACCGCGACGCGGATTTTACGGCCGGTTTGGCGCGCGGCCGCTTCCGTCAGTCCGACGGTCGCAAGCGTAGGCACCGTATAGAGGCACGACGGGATCATCGCATAGTCCGGCTTGGGACGAGAGCCGCCGGCGATGTTGTCGCCGATGATCTCGCCCTCATGCGTCGCGACCGGTGAGAGCTGCTGCTTGCCCGCCAGCGCGTCGCCGCCCGCCCAGACGGCCGGGTTCGAGGTCGACCGCATGTGGTTGTCCGTCGTGATGCGCCCCCGCTCGACGGCGACGCCGCCCGCTTCGAGATCGAGCCCGTCGAGCGCTGCGATCCGGCCGGCGCCGTTGACGACGAGATCGGCCTCGACGGCCTGCTCGGCGCCATCGGCCTTGAAGACGACCCGTCGACGCCGGCCCGCCTTTTCGATCCGCTCGATGCTGACCGAGTGCCGCGCTTCGATGCCGATCCGCTGACCTTCATGGAGGACCTGCCCGACTGCATCCTGATCGAAATTGGCGAGGAAACCGGGAGCGACCTCCAGGATGGTCACCTTGGTGCCGGCACGGGCGTAGACATGGGCGAACTCGAATGCGATCACCCCGCCGCCGACAAAGACGACATCGCGCGGCTGCTTGCGGTTGGAGAGCACGTCGTCGGACGTCACCATCAGTTCCGCGCCGGGGATCGGCAGCTGGCGGGGTTTCGAACCGGTGGCCACGACGATGTGCTTCGCTTCGAGGATGTCGCCGTTCACCATCACCGCATTCGGCCCGACGAAGCGGCCGTCACCCTTGATGATGGTGACGCCAAGGTCGGCGAGCGACGTCCGGAACCGTTCCGGAAGCTCCCGGATCAATTCCTTCTCGCGGTCGATCATCGCCGCCCAATCGAGCTTCGCTTTGCCGACCTTGATCTTGTGGGCGCCCGCCTTCTCGATTTCGTCCAGCGCGTGGGCGGCGGCAACCAGAACCTTTTTTGGCGTGCAGCCGCGATTCGAACAGGTGCCGCCGAGGAGGGAGGGTTCGAGCAAGGCGACGGAGAGGCCTGCCTTGGTGGCCGCCGTCGTCACGCCCATCCCCGCATTGCCGCCACCGATGATCACCACGTCGAAGTGTCTGGTCGCCATGCTGCGCCCTCCCTTGTAGCGAACGGCTATCTAGGGCAGCCAATCCGCGATCATGCGCACAGCTGGATCACGATGGCGTGCGTCGGACGGCCTCATCGCCAAGATCGATTTTTCCCGGCGCCGATAAACATCTGGAAAGGACGGGCGGCGATGGCGAGGCGCGGCGGACCAGATTGACGGCGGGCGGTGCTATAGTCCGCCCTCACAGATTCCCCGAACCAACCAGAGGAGATCTGGCAGTGTCCCCGCTTCGTCCCGTGATATTCCTGCTGGCGGCCGGCTTTGCGAGCGGCGCGCTTGCCGCGGATATGACCACCACCGCCACCTTCCAGTGCAACCTCGGCAAGACGATCGAGGCGGTCTTCTCGGGCAGCGCGGTCCATCTGACGCTCAGCGACGGCCGTACGATGGTTCTGCCGCAAACCATGTCGGGCTCCGGCGCCCGCTACGCCAACGCCGACGAGACCTTCGTCTTCTGGAACAAGGGCAATACGGCTTTCATCACCGAGGGGGCCGATGACACGCCGACCTACTCCGGCTGCATCGTGCTCAGCGACATGGTCCCCAATTCGAACTGGCTCGCCTTCGCCAGCTCCGAATACGGCTTCTCCCTCCGCTACCCGCCCGGCTACACGGTCAACGGCGGCTATGTCTACCAGGGTCTCGGCCCCGGCCATGACATCACCGGCGTATCGTTCACCATACCGGCCGCCATGACGACGGGGACGAATCTCGCCAGCGATACGAGGCTCAGCGTCGAGACGCTGCCCGATGCCGCTTCCTGCACGGCCGATAAGTTCCTGCCTTCCGGTGCGAGCGCGCCGAGCTCGGTGACGGAAAACGGTACCGAGTACTCTGTAGCGTCGCTGTCCGACGCCGGCGCCGGCAATATCTATGAGGAAAAGGTCTATGCGCTGGTCGGCACCTCGCCCTGCCTCGCGGTTCGCTACTTCACCCACTCGCTGAACATCGGCAACTTCGATCCTGGGACGGTGACGGAATTCGATGCCGCGGCGCTGACCGGAGAATTCGACGCGATCCGCAAGACCCTCATCGTCGGGCACTAAGTCGGCGTTGGCCTCCGGCAATCCGACATCGCTCGCCGGCGTGCTCCTCGCCGGCGGGCGATCGCGCCGCATGGGGGGCGGCGATAAGTGCCTGGCGCTCCTCGGCGGACGTCCCCTCCTTGCCCACGCAATCGCCCGGTTCGGACCGCAGGTCGACGCGATGGCGATCAACGCCAACGGCGATCTGGTTCGATTTGCCGGGTTCGGATTGCCGGTGATCGCCGATCCCATCCCCGGCTTTGCCGGACCGCTCGCCGGCATCCTCGCCGGAATGCAGTGGGCGCGGGCGGAGCCGTTCGCGGCCGAGCGGATCGTCACCGTTGCGACGGACACGCCGTTCTTTCCCGATGACCTCGTCGCGCGGCTTGTAGCGAGCGCTGCCGAGGGCATCGCCGTCGCTCGAACCGGCGGCCGGCTCCATCGTGTTTTCGGAGTCTTTCCCGTCGACTATGCCGACGACTTGGAGCACTTCATCAAGACGAGCGGCTCGCTGAAGGTCGGCGATTGGCTCGACCGTCTGGGCTATGTCGCCGTCGATTTCGACGACCAGACGCGGGACGGTTTCGATCCCTTCTTCAATATAAACCGGCCGGACGACCTTAACATTGCCGAGGCCATGCTCGCGGCCTCATAGCCAACGGGGTGGCGAAATGGTTGCCAGCCCGATGAAGTTGATGGGAAGATGCCCCGGAGGTCGGTGCCGCCACGACGGCGCGTACGGCGGCTGAAAACAAAGAGGGGACGATCATGCGACTTGCTTCACGGCTAGCAATTGGACTGTTCGTCGTGCTCGCGGCGACCGGCATGGCCAGCGCGAAAGACTGGACCACCGTGCGCATCGGCATAGAAGCCGCCTACCCGCCGTTCAACGGGTTCAACACCAACAAGGAGCTGGTCGGCTTCGACGTCGACATAGCCAACGCGCTCTGCGCCAAGATGAAGGTCGAGTGCACCTTCGTGGCGCAGGACTGGGATGGCATCATTCCGGCTCTGCTTGCCGGCAAATACGACGCCATCGTCTCGTCGATGTCGATCACCGACGAGCGCAAGCAGGTCGTCGACTTCACCGACAAATACTACACCAACGCTCTGACCTTCGTCGCGCCGAAGGACCCTGGGGTGGCCGACGTTTCCCCGGCGGGACTGGCCGGCAAGACGCTCGGTGCCCAGAGTTCGACGGTGTCCGCCACCTATCTCGAGGAGCATTACAAGGACTCGAACATCAAGCTCTACCCGACCCAGGACGATGCCTATCTCGATCTCGCCTCCGGGCGGCTTGACGCCGTGCTGGCGGATGTCGGGCCCTCGAACCTTTGGCTCGCAACGGACGACGGCAAGTGCTGCGCCTTTGCCGGCGACGCGGTGGTCAAGGACGATCAGATCGGCATAGCCATCCGCAAGGAGGACCAGGACCTCAAGGGGATGATCAACAAGGCATTGGCCGAGATTATCGCCGACGGGACCTACGCTCAGATCAACGACAAATATTTCCCGTTCTCGATCTACTGAACATTTGAGGCGGTCGGCGGAGCGGCTTCTGCGCCGCCCGCCCCGCGCCAGGCTAGCCGGGGGGCGGGCGTCGCTTGGAGAAGGTCATCGGGCTGCTCAGTTTCGGCCCCGACGGTTGGGGCGATGAGATCGCCTCGGGTGCGTGGCTGACGGTCCGGCTGGCGCTGGCGACACTGCCCTTCGGCCTGGTGATCGGCTTCATCGTCGCCCTTGCCAAGGATTCGCGCCGCGTCTGGCTCTCGGCGCCGGGCAACGCCTTCACCACCGTCTTCCGCGGCCTGCCGGAACTGCTGACCCTGTTCATCGTCTATTACGGCGGTCAGATCCTGCTCCAGAAGCTGGTGTCGCTGTTTTCCGATACCCATATGGAAGTGAGCGCCTTCCTGGCGGGAGCGGTGGCGCTTGGGTTGGTCTTCGCCGCCTATGCCAGCGAGGTCTTCCTCGGAGCGCTGCGTGCCATCGGCCGGGGCCAATACGAGGCAGCCTTCGCGCTTGGCCTGCGGTGGCCGGCGGCGATGCGGGTGATCGTCCTGCCGCAACTCATCCGCCTTGCGCTGCCCGGCCTCGCCAACCTCTGGCTGGTTCTGCTCAAGGACACCTCGCTGGTGTCGGTCATCGCGCTGAACGATCTCCTGCGCGAGACGTCGGTCGCGGTCGGGGCGACGAAGCAGCCGTTCGTCTTCTATCTCGTCGCCTGCCTGATCTATCTCGCCATGTCGATCATCTCCTCGTTCGGCATCGTCGGGATCGAGCGCTGGTCCGAGCGCGGCCTGCGCCGATGAGCCAGTTCGAGCTTCTCAGCCGCTACGGTCCACGCATGCTCGAGGGCCTGCTGGTGACCATGGAACTGGTCGCCATCTCGGTCTCGCTCGGCGCGATGATCGCGCTGCCGGTTTCCCTGGCGCGGCTCTCCGCCAATCCGATCGTCCGCGGCGTTTCATTCGGCTATGTCTATTTCTTCCGCGGCACGCCGCTCCTCGCCCAGGTCTTCCTCGTTTATTACGGCAGCGGTCAGTTTCGCCCCTTCCTCGATTCGATCGGCCTGTGGTGGTTCTTCCGCGACGCCTTCCTGTGCTGCCTGCTGGCGTTTACGCTCAATACCGGCGCCTATCAGGCCGAGATCCTCAGGGGCGCCATTCGCGCCGTCTCCCGCGGCCAGACCGAAGCGGCGATGACGCTCGGTCTGAAGTCGACGGCGACCCTCTTCACGGTGATCCTGCCGCAGGCGCTGATCATCGCCCTCCGGCCGCTCGGCAACGAAGTGATCCTGATGGTCAAGGGCTCCGCCGTCGCGGCGATCGTCACCGTGTTCGATCTGATGGGGGCGACGCGGCTTGCCTTCGCCCGCTCCTTCGACATCACGGTCTATCTCTATGCGGCGGTGCTCTATCTCATCGTGGTCGAGACGCTGCGACGCCTGTGGGGGGTGCTGGAGCGCCGCCTCACCCGCCATCTCTCGCGAGCCGCCTCCTGACCGCTTCCCCCTGACTCGGCGGGAATGGTGCGATAGAACCTACCTCCGGCGCCGTTTCCGGCAGCCTGGTGTCCAACCAAGAGTAATGGAGCAAGCGAGACAATGGCGAAGGTCGCCTTTATCGGACTCGGCGTGATGGGCTATCCGATGGCAGGTCACATCAAGGAGCGCGGCAATCACGATGTGACGGTCTACAACCGCACCGCCGCGAGGGCGGCGAAATGGGTCGCGCAACATGGCGGGACATCAGCGCCGACGCCGCGCGGGGCGGCGCAAGGTGCCGAGTTCGTATTCGTGTGCGTCGGCAACGACAATGACCTGCGCTCGGTGACGCTTGGCGATGACGGTGCCGTCGCCGGCATGCAAAAAGGCGCGATTCTCATCGACAATACGACCGCTTCGGCGATCGCCGCGCGCGAGCTCGACGCTGCCGCTAAGGCAAAGGGTTGCGGCTTCCTCGACGCCCCGGTCTCCGGCGGGCAGGCCGGCGCCGAGAATGGCCAGCTCACGGTCATGGTGGGCGGCGACGAGGAAACCTTCGCCAAAGCGAAGCCGGTGATCGACTGCTACGCCAAGATGGTCGGCCTGATGGGTCCGGCCGGCGCGGGCCAGCTCACCAAGATGGTCAACCAGATCTGCATTGCCGGTCTGGTGCAGGGTCTCGCCGAGGGCATTCACTTCGCCAAGCATGCCGGGCTCGACGTCGCGCAGGTCGTCGATGTCATCTCAAAAGGGGCGGCCCAGTCCTGGCAGATGGACAACCGCTGGAAGACCATGGACGCCGGAAAATACGACCACGGCTTCGCCGTCAACTGGATGCGCAAGGACCTTTCGATCGCCATCGACGAAGCGCGGAAGAATGGCGCCAAGCTGCCGGTTGCGGCGTTGGTCGACCAGTTCTATGCCGAGGTGCAGGCGATGGGTGGCGGCCGCTGGGACACGTCGAGCCTGATGGCACGGCTCCAGCGGGATTGAGGTCGGGCGCCCATCTCGGCCGGGCTTGTTTCGTTTTGCCGGCGCTGGGCGTAATCTGACGTGGTCTCTGGCTAGCACAATGGAGGGGCGAGCCATGCTAACCGACAGAGCCGTTCACACCACGATTCCTGCCGCCGACATGGATCGCGCGATCCGCTGGTATGAGGAGAAGCTTGGTTTCAAGCCGGTCGAACGGCAGGCGGGCGGTGCGCTGTACCATGCGGCGAGCGGCACGCGCTTCGTCATCTATCCGACACCCAATGCAGGACAGGCACCGCAGACGGTGATGGGTTTCTCGACGCCGGACATCGAGGCCGAAGTGCGCGATCTGAAGGGGCGCGGCATCGTCTTCGAAGAGTATGATTTTCCGGGCCTCAAGACGGTCAATTCGATCGCCACGATCGACTCGGTCCGCGGGGCCTGGTTCCGCGACTTCGAGGGCAACATCCTCGGCGTCGTTCAGATGGCGGTATAGGCGGCGGTCCGGCTGCGGCAATTCCGCCCGGCGTGGCATCTCGGAAGAGCACGACGGCGACGGCGAACGGTGTCGCCGCCCTCGTCGCTGAATTGCGTGCGCTCGGCTCGGTCCAGGTCGGGCGTATCGCCCGACGCACCCGTCGCTGATCAGACGCCGGGCGTCTCCTCTCCCGGCAAGTTCAGGCCGTCGCCGGCGTCTTCTCCTTGTCGAGGACGATGTAGTTCAAGGGCAGCACTGTGGTGTGCTTGATCTGCTCCATGGCAAAGGTCGTCGAAACGTCGGCGATGTCGATCCGCGCGATCAGCTTTTTGTAGAAGGCGTCATAGGCCTCGATGTCGGGAACCACGACCCGGAGCAGATAGTCGACCTGGCCGGCCATGCGGTAGAACTCCACCACCTCACCGAGGTCACGAATGACTTCGGCGAAGCGGCGGAGCCACTCGTCGTTATGCTGGTTGGTGGTGATGGCGACGAAGGCGGTCACCCGGGTGTTGACCTTCTTCGGGTCGAGCAATGCAACCCGGCCGGTGATCACCCCGTCTTCCTCGAGCTTCTGGATACGCCGCCAGCAGGGGGTGGTCGACAGACCGATCCGCCGACCGATTTCGGCGACAGGAACCGTCGCGTCCTCCTGGAGGATCTGCAGAATCTTGCGGTCGAGCCGATCAATCATTCCCTCATCTCCATGACAACGGCGTCCTACCTCGTCACCAATACAGGAATATCCTACCCCTGATTCGTCTTGTCGTCGCTCTTTGAAGAATATTTTTCTGCGCGGCACCTAGGCCTGTTGCCTCTGCAAGTCAAGGGCTCGAAAGGCTTCGCCGCGGCGGCATTGCTCTGGCCGACGCGAACGGGCGGCCTATCTTACTCCCCGACCAGGGAGACGGTGATGATGCGTCCTTTCCAAGTGATTGCGGCCGCGACGGTGATTGTCGTTGCTGCCATGTCGTCGGCATTCGCCGCGGTGACCCCGCGGGTGACGGTGGACTGGCTGAAGGCCGGCCTGGACGACCAGACGATCAGGATCGTCGACATCCGGGCAAGCGGGGCCTTCGAAGCTGGCCACATACCAGGCGCCGTCGACGGTGCGTATCCCGGTTTCTGGCGCGACTCCGATTGGCGCTTGCTGCCGATCGAGACGCTCACTCAAAACCTGTCGGGGCTCGGGATTGCAGACCACTCGACCGTGGTGCTGGTTCCCGACGGCACCGACGCGACCGAGCTTGGCGGCGCCACCTTCGCCTATTGGGTGCTGAAATATCTCGGTCACGACGACGTGGCCATTCTCGACGGCGGCTGGCACGCCTGGCGCGCCGATCCGACGGCGCCGGTCGAAAGCGGCCCCGCCAAGCCGATGCCGGCCCAGTTCACCATCGACCTGCAGCCGCGGATCCGCGCAACGACCGACGAGGTCGCGGCGCAACTCGGCACCGGCACCGTCCTGGTCGACGCGCGTTCGCCCGACCAATATCTCGGCAAGAGCAAGAGCTCGCTGGTCAGTCGCGCCGGCCGCATCCCCGGTGCGATCAACCTCCCCTTCTCCACCGTCTATGACGACGCGACGCATCGGCTCAAGACGCCTGCCGAACTCGCCGCGCTGGTGCCGCCGGCGATCTCGGGGCCCGATGCGAACGTCATTGCGTATTGCAATACCGGCCACTGGAGTTCGATCGACTGGTTCGTGCTCCACGAACTCCTCGGCTACTCCCACACCCGTCTCTACGACGGTTCGATGGCCGCCTGGACGCGCGACCCTGCCCGCCCCGTCGAGACCGGCGAGCCGACCAGCAATTAGTCATGCAAGCCGGCGAGCGATTTCGCCTCTGAGGAACGGCAACAGGTCCGCCTCAAACCACGGGTTATTCTTCAGCCAGGCATTGTTGCGCCACGAGGGATGCGGCAGCGGCAGCACCATCGGGTCGGTCGTCGCGACGATCTCGCGCCATGCCGCGACCGTTTCGGTGAGGGATCTGCGCGCCGATGAGCCGAGATGCCATTGCTGCGCATAGGCGCCGACGGCGACCACAAGCGTGATGGCGGGGAGTTGCGCAAAGAGCCGCGCCTGCCACGCCGGCGCGCATTCCTGCCGCGGCGGCAGGTCGGCGCCGCGGGCGTCCTGGCCCGGAAAACAGAAGCCCATCGGAATGATGGCAACGCGGCTGACGTCATAGAAGGTCGTTGCGTCGACGCCCATCCAGTCGCGGAGGCGATCCCCGGAAGGATCGGTGAACGGCGTTCCGGAGGCATGGACGCGCGTTCCCGGCGCCTGGCCGGCGACGCAGATGGTCGCGGTCGCCGAGACCCGGAACACCGGCCGCGGCTCATGCGGCAGCGGCACTGCGGCAGGGCGATCCCGGCAAATCCGACAGGCTCGTATCTCGCGGCTCAAACGCTCCAGAGGACCGGCGCTCTTTGCCGCAGGCTTGGCGACCGGTTGAGGGCGGCCCGTTTTCGTAAGCATTGATGCGGTCGCCGCCTCCGTTTCGCTCCCGTTAACCACACTGCTGAGCATGAAATTAAGCCTTCCATACGAGCTTGGCACGGTCCGATCGCCTGCCGAACAGCGCGAGCTGCGGATCATCGGGGACAACGGCGTGACGCCCGACAAAAATTCGACGGAAGACGACAAGACGGCGATCAATCGCGAGCGTGCCGAACGTCGCCGCGAGGTCACCCGCACGGTCCGTGCCCATCGCGAGCGGCTGACGTCGATGACCGGCACCAAGCCGGCGTTCGACTACGAGCTTCTGCTGACCTTCGCCCGAAACCGGCTGA
The DNA here is from genome assembly GCA_963759235.1 of uncultured Alphaproteobacteria bacterium. Lineage (GTDB taxonomy): Bacteria > Pseudomonadota > Alphaproteobacteria > Rhizobiales > Kaistiaceae > Bauldia. The sequence continues at coordinate 374,800 of CAVWYO010000008.1, forward strand.
GCGCCGCGTTCGTGGTCCCCCTGCTCGTCGCTGTGGTGTCGGGCGCCGGCGTGCTTTGGATCGACCCGGTGGGCGTGCTGGCATGGGCGCTGCTCGTGCTTGCGGTGCATGTCTGCATGATTCTGTTCTGCCGCCGGTTCACGGCATTGCCGATTGCCGATGCCCGTGTCCGGGATTGGACGGGCCGGTTTGTTTCGACCGAATTCGTCGGCGGCGTCGCGTGGGCGGCGCTGTTTCTTCTGTCGCCGCGCGATATCGAGGCCGGCAGCGGCATCGATATCTTTCTTTTCGCAACGGCGATCGTTGCCGTCTCGGTGACGACCATGCTGGCGTCGACCGTTCCGGCCGCCGCGGTGACCGGCACGGTTCCGATAACGCTGACATTGACCGCCATCTATCTCACGCGCGGCGATTTCGTGTTCGTCGCGCTCGCCATCATGGCAATCGGCGCGCAGTTCTTCTTCCTGATCCTGGCGCAGCGGCTCTACTCGGCGACCTTGACGATGCACGAATACCGCGCCGAGAAGGACATGCTCATCGCGGAGCTCGGGACGGCGAAAGCCTTCTCCGACGAAGCGCGGCGCCGCGCCGAGGAGGCCAACCTGGCGAAGTCGCGCTTTCTGGCGACGATGAGTCACGAATTGCGGACGCCGCTCAACGCCATTCTCGGTTTCTCGGAGGTGATGAAGAGCGAGGTGCTCGGGCCGATCGAGAACGCCAACTATCGCGAATACGCCGCGAACATCCACGCCAGCGGCCAGCATCTCCTCAACCTCATCAACGAGATCCTCGACCTGTCGCGCATCGAAGCCGGCCGCTACGAGCTCTATGAGGAACCCGTCCATCTCGTCGCCGTCGTCGAGGAGTGCTGTCACCTCCTCCAGCTCAAGGCGCGCAACAAGGATATCTCGATCATCGAGGAGTACCAGCGGGGGATGCCGCGCATCTGGGCCGACGACCGGGCGATCCGCCAGATCGTGCTCAATCTCGTTTCGAACGCCATCAAGTTCACCCCGTCGGGCGGCGAGATCAACGTTCAGGTCGGCCCCACCGCCAAGGGTGGGCAGCTCCTGTCGGTGCGCGACAACGGCCCGGGAATCCCCGAGGAGGAGATTCCGATCGTCCTCACCTCGTTCGGTCAGGGATCGATCGCCATCAAGAGTGCCGAACAGGGCGCAGGACTCGGATTGCCGATCGTCCAGGCGCTGGTCCAGATGCACGAAGGAACCTTCGAACTGAAATCGAAGCTGCGCGAAGGCACTGAAGTTATCGCCACCTTTCCTCCCTCCCGGGTGATGGAGGCGCTGCCTCCGATGAAGGAAGAAAAGGACGCGCGCCGAAGCCGCTGGCTGCGCACCGGCTGACGAATTAGTCGCCGCCTTCCTTTCCTGAAACGCCCGCCTCGGCAAACGTCGCCATGCCGGCGTGAACACGGGCGGCCGAGCGGACGATGCCGGCGGCGAGCGCCGCACCCGTCCCCTCCCCTAGTCGCATGCCGAGATCGAGAAGCGGAGCCTTGCCCATGCGCTCCAGCGCGCGGATGTGACCCGGCTCGGCCGAAACATGGCCGAACAGGCAATGATCGACGGCTTGTTCGTCGATGGCTTGAAGGATGGCCGCCGCGGCCGTGGCGACGTACCCGTCGACAATCACCGGCACGCGCTCGTGGCGAGCCGCCAGAATGGCGCCGGCCATCGCCGCGATCTCCCGGCCTCCCAATCGGCGCAGCACCTCGAGCGGATCGGTGAGGCCCCCGCGGTGATATGACAATGCCTCGGCGACGGCGGCGCGTTTGCGCTCGATGCCGGAACCGTCGAGGCCCGTCCCCGGTCCCACCCAGGCGTCCGCCGTGCCGCCGTAGAGCGCGTTGAAGATCGCCGCGGCAACCGTCGTGTTGCCGATCCCCATTTCGCCGACGCATAGAAGATCGATGCCGCCGCCGGCCGCTTCCATTCCGAAGGCCATGGTCGCGGCGCAGGTCACCTCATCCATGGCCGCTTCGCGGGTGATGTCGCCGGTCGGCAGGTCGAGCGCGAGATCGAAGACCTTGAGGCCGAGATCGAGCGTCAGGCAGATCTGGTTGATGGCGGCGCCGCCGGCGGCGAAGTTGTCGACCATCTGGCGGGTAACCGCGGCCGGGAAAGCGGAGACGCCGCGGGCGACGACACCGTGATTGCCGGCAAAGATCGCTACCAGCGGCCGCTCGACGGTCGGCGGCGCCCTGCCCTGCCAGGCGGCAAGCCACTCGACGATCTCCTCCAGGCGGCCGAGAGCGCCTGGCGGCTTGGTCAGCGTCGCGTCGCGCGCCCGGACCATGGCGACGGCCGCGGCATCCGCTTTGGGCATCTTGGCGATCAGGGTGCGAATGTCGTCGAAAGGAAGGGCGGACTCCGACGGCGGCATAGGTGCGGACCTTTATTGCCCGCCGCCTTCCCTTGGACGGGGGGAAGGTGGTTCTATAGGCCACGTTCGAACGATCGCAAGCCAACTCCCGCGCGAGGCGCCGCGATGACCGCCCAGGACCCGCTCCGGCTCGAAACGGCCGCCCTGATCGACGACGCCCGGGCTTCGGCCGCCTTCCTTACCCGCCTTCCCGCCGCGTGGCTCGGTGAAACCCAAGCGCGACGCCCGGATTTTCGGCGGGCGTCGCGGATGTTTCCGCTTGTCGGCGCGGCGATCGGGCTCGCCGGCGGCGCGGTACTGGTCGTTGCGGCCTTGCTCGGCGTGCCCCTTATCATCGCAGCCGCTCTGGCGATTGTGGCGACGATGCTCGTCACCGGCGGTCTGCACGAAGACGGCCTCGCCGACACGGTCGACGGCTTCGGCGGCGGTGCAACCGCCGATGCCAAGCTCGACATCATGCGGGACAGCCGGATCGGCAGCCACGGCGCGGCTGCCCTGATCTTCTCCATTCTGATCCGGGTCGGCGCGCTGTGGAGCGTTTCGGTCGGCAGCCCATGGCGCGCCGGCCTCGCCTTGCTTGCAGCCGAGGCGGTGTCGCGAACGGCGCTGATGCGCGTCTGGCACGATCTCCCGGCGGCGCGCCCGCTTGGCCTCGCGCACGATACCGGGCCGCCCGACATGGAGGCCATGCTGACCGCGCAGGCTCTCGGCCTGGTGATCGCCCTTGCCGCGGTCTGGCCGAGCGCCGGGCTGGGGCCTGCCATTGCCGGCATTCTCCTGGCGCTCTTGGCCACCTATATCTTCATCGCGATCTCGCGTACTCAGATCGGAGGCCGCACCGGCGATACACTCGGCGCAAGCCAGCAGATCGCGCTCGTTGCGTTTCTGGTCGGGGTGGCAAGCGCGGTCTGATTTCTTGCGAAGAGCTGCGATATGTCTCGAGTGACGATTTGAGCGACGATCCGAGAAGACCCAACCCGCTGCTTCCCCGGCTCTTGCTGGGGCTGGCCGTCGTGGGCGTTGTCGTCCTCGTCGGGCTTTATCTCCAAGGGTCCGGTTTCAGCCTCAGCGATGTTGACCTGCCGCGGCTGGTGGCCCTCCTTGCGATCCTGCTCTTCGTCGGCGCCGGCGTTCTCGCCCGTCCGCTGGGAGCCTGGCAGATCGTGCGCTCGATGGCGCTGTGGACGGTGATGATCCTTCTCGTCGCCGGCCTCTATGCCAGCCGCGATCAGCTGGCCGGCTTCGCCGGGCGCCTGCTCGGTGCGCTGGCCCCCGGCGTGCCGATCACCGGGCGGCTCGTCGGCGACACCGCCAACCCCGACAGCGTCGCCTTCATCCGTTCGTCGGACGGGCATTTCGCCCTGCGCGCCTCGGTCAACGACGTGCCGGTCGCGCTGCTCTTCGACACCGGTGCGAGCTTCGTCACGCTGACCAGCCGCGATGCGGAGCGCGTCGGCATCGATCCGAGCCGGCTCGATTATGTCGTTCCGATCACGACGGCGAACGGCATGATGGTCGCAGCGGCAGTGACGCTCGACCGGCTGAGCGTCGGCCCGATCGAGCGACGCGATGTCAGCGCGCTGGTGGCGCCGGCCGGATCGCTCGACGAGAGCCTTCTCGGCCTCTCCTTCCTCAACGAACTGCACGGCTACTCGATCACCGGCGATCGCCTGGTGCTGTCGCCCTGACGCTTCAGGCGAGCGATGCCGCATAGCGGACGGCGACCGCGACTAGAAAGATTCCGAAGCCGATCTCGAGTTGCCGGCGCGACAGGGCGTGGGCGATGCGCACGCCGAGCGGCGCGATGAGAACGCTCGTAGGAACCACGATCAGGACCCCCAGGAGGTTGACGAAGCCGACCGAGAATGGCGGCAGGAGCGGATTGCCCCAGCCGGCCCACATGTAGCCGAGCACGCCGGGAACCGAGATCAGCACCCCGACGCCGGCCGCCGTCGCCACCGCCTGGTGCATCGGCCGGCCGAACAGCGTCATGTAGGTATTGGTGATGATGCCGCCGCCGATCCCCATCAGCGTCGAGAAGAAGCCGATCAGCGCCCCGACGGCGGCGCCGGTGGGATTGCCGGGAAGGTCCGATCCAAGCCGCCAGCTGTCGCGGTTGAAGATCAGCCGCGCGGCCACGGCGGCTGCGACGACGGCAAAGATGCCGCGAAGCGCCGCGCCGGAGATGACGGCGGCCACCAGCGAAGCGGCGACGACGCCGACCGGCACCGGGACGATGAAGCTCCTGAACACTTCCATGTCGACCGCGCCACGACGCTTGTGGGCGAGAAACGATCGAAGCGACGTCGGAACGATGATCCCCAGCGAGGTTCCGACCGAAATATGCGTGCGCACCGCCTCGTCGACACCGAGCAAAGTGAGCGCCTGATAGATGACCGGCACGATCACCACGCCGCCGCCGAGGCCGAATAGGCCGGCGAGCAAGCCCGACAACAGGCCCGATGCCAGGAGCGCAGCGCCAAGCTCGATCAACTCGGCCGGTGTGGCCGCAATTTCCATGGTTCCCCGGCTGGCGATCGAGGCGCAGCCGGCTAGGCAGGCTGCAGGTCGGCAACGTCTCTTTCGGATGTCGGCGCGGGCATGTCCAGGGCTTTGTCCCGGATATCGGCGAGCGCCTCGTACAGGACGGCGACGCCGGCACCGGGCCGCGCCGCGTCGCGGGAAAGAACCTGGCGCCATCGGCGTGCGCCCGGCCTGCCATGGAAGAGGCCGAGCATATGGCGGGTGATGTCGGACAACCGCGTTCCGCGCATCAGCGCCGTCTCGATGTAGGGGATCATCGCCTCGACGACGCTGCCAAGATCGGGCGCGGCCGCGGCGCCATAGAAGCGGCGATCGATCTCGGCGAGCATGGCCGGGGTATGATAGGCCGCGCGGCCGAGCATCGCGCCGTCGACGTGAGCGAGCTCACCGGCCGCCGCGGCGAGCGACCCGATACCGCCATTGATCCCGACGAAGACGCCGGCGAAGCGCCGCTTCAGAGCGTGGACCCGGCCCTGATCGAGGGGCGGGATGTCGCGATTCTCCTTCGGGCTGAGACCCGAGAGCCAAGCCTTGCGGGCATGGACCCAGAGCCCGTCGCAGCCCGCCGCGAACACGGAGTCGGCGAGCGCGTCGAGGGCGGGACCGGTATCCTGATCGTCGACGCCGAGACGGCATTTGACCGTGACCGGGAGCGCCACGGTCGCCTTCATCGCCGCGACACAATCGGCGACCACCGCCGGCGCGCGCATCAGGCAGGCGCCGAAGGTTCCGGCGCGCACCCGGCCGGACGGGCAGCCGACATTGAGGTTGATCTCGTCATAGCCGAAGTCTTCCGCGATCCGCGCGGCGCGGGCGAGCTTGACCGGATCGCTGCCGCCAAGCTGGACGGCGAGCGGATGTTCCTCGGGCGAAAAGCCGAGCAACCGGCCGCGATCGCCATGCAGGATCGCATCGGCGACCACCATCTCGGTGTAGAGGACCGCATGACGGGTGAGCTGCCGATGGAAGAACCGGCAGTGACGGTCGGTCCAGTCCATCATCGGCGCGATGGCGATCTTATGTGAACAATCAATCACTTATTCCGATTCCTCGCAGTCAAGTGTCATCGAGGCGATGCTCTTTGGCCACCGATCCCGGCCTCGAGTTCGGGTTGCAGCGGTCGGCGGCACGTCCAACCAGTCCAGACGCGTGACCGGCAACACCGTGCTCTTGCTCATGGCATAACATAGTCAGTGGCAAGGCGAGCAACGAGGCCATCGCCCGACCTTTCCGCGCTCGCAGCGGAGAGCGCAACTAGCTGCGTGATGGAGATCGAGCGGCGCCTTTTCGCGCCCTGCCTGCCGCGCTGCTGCGTGTGGCTTTCTGGGTGATCGGACGCCAGCCGCCGCCGTGGAGATGGGTATCGAACTCCAGGCGATCGCCGGCCTCGAACGCGTGCACCCGATTGCGCACGCCGATCTTCTGGACGCCGCTCCATTCTCCCGGCGCGCTGAGAGTCACTTTGTCGCTCGCAAACTCGGCGTCGAGCCGCGACCCCTGATAGAGCAGTTTCAAACGCATGCCCTGGAGCTCTTCCGGCATGCACGGCCCCACATGCAACACGCCGTTGACGATCTCCAGCGCCGTCTGACCGCGCTGGATGAGATCGACGGTTCCGGCCATGGCGCCGAGGTGGATGCCCTCAGCCGTCGTGCCGCCCTGCACGTCGCCGATGTCGCTCTCCAGCGCGTCCTTGAACATCTCCCAGGAGCGGGTGCGGTCGCTGCGCGCCAGCACCCAGGAATGCACGAGGCGGCTCAACGTCGACCCGTTCGAGGTGCGCGGCAAATAGTAGGCGACGCATTTGTGAATGGTCTCGGCGCTGAACGGATAGCCGAGCGGCTTAAACACCTCGCGCAGTTCGCGAAGGGAGAACAGGTAGAACAGCATCAGCACGTCGGCCTGTTTGGAGGCCTTGTAGCGATTGACGGTGTCGCCCTCCGCTTCGAGGATACGATCGAGCCGCTGGATGTCGCCGTATTTGGCGCGGTAGGCGTCCCAGTCGAGCTCGTCCAACCTCTCATATCCCTCGAACTGGCTGATCACGCCTTCGTCGTGGAAGGGGATGAAGAGCTTCCGGCTCACCTCATCCCAGCGCGCCATTTCGTCGTCGCCAAGGGCGAGCGCGACGCCGAGCTGGTGTCGGCGTTCAATCGGAATGATGTCGAGAACCCGGGAGGCGTACTTCAGCACCCACGCAGCGAGGACGTTGGTATAGGCGTTGTTGTCGAGACCGGGTGCGTCCTTCCACGGATAGGCGTCGTGGAATTCGTCGGGGCCGACCACCCCCGGAATGTCGAAGCGCTGTCTGTCGTCGTTCCACGTAGCAAGGCTGGTCCACAGACGCGCCAACTCGACAAACATCTCAGCCCCGTAGGAGGCCAGAAAACGCCGATCTCCCGTCGCCTCGTAATAGCGCCAGATGTTGATGGCGATCGCCGCATTGGCGTGGCGCTGGAGATAGGTGTTGTCGGGGGTCCAGCGCCCGGAGCGCGGATTGAGGTGGAGGATCTGACTTTCTTCGCGACCGCTGCTGCCGCTCTGCCAGGGATAGAGAGCACCGGCCAGCCCGTTCTGGCGGGCCGCCGCCCGCGCTGCCGGCAGCCGGCGATACCGGTAGAGAAGCAGCGCGCGCGATATCTCCGGCAGTCGAAAGTTGAGGAACGGCAGGATGAAGACCTCGTCCCAGAAGATGTGACCCCGGTATGCCTCGCCGTGCAGGCCGCGCGCCGGGACGCCGACATCCAGTTCGCACGAGTGCGGTGATACGGTCTGCAAGACATGGAAGATATGCAGCCGCAGGATCATCTGGGTGCGGTGGCTGTCCTTGAGCGCGATGTCGCAGCGGTCCCACAGGTCGCTCCAGGCGAGCATATGGTCCTCAAGCAAATCGGCGAACGTGCCGGTTGCGGACACCGCCTGAAGGGCGGCAAGGGCCGGCTCGGAGATCGCCCTGTCCCGCCCGGTGTGGAGCGCGACCACCTTCTCCACCCGCAGCGATTCGCCTGCCGCCAGGGCAACCGTCGCGTGCCGTGCGACATGGCCCTCCTCGACCTCAGCCGGCCATTCCGCCACGATCGCGTCGTCTCCCTTGAACAGGCGGGTGCGGGCGGCCTCTGCGATCCTCAGATGCGATTGATTGGTCTCGACGACCAGCAGCATGCCGTCGTCGCCGACCGGCTTCGCCTCGAGCGGCGATAGATGCTTGCTGCTGAGCTGACGGTAGCGCGCGACACCGGCATTGATGACGCGACCGTCGAGCGCCGACATCACTTCCACCTCGCCGCTCCAGTTACCCGGCTGGATCGTCAGCTCGATCGCGGCAAGGTGCGGCTGGCGCATGTGAACCAGGCGGCGGCTCTCGATCGATGTCTCACGCCCATTCCTGTCGCGAACGGTCAGCCGCCGGTGGAGGACGCCGGTGCGCAGGTCGAGCTCCTGCCGATAGGCGATCACCTCGTCCCGCTGCAGGTTCAGCCATTCGCCGTCGGCAGGGCGGAAGGATAGCGGCAACCAGTTCGGCAGGTTGACCAGGTCCTCGTTCTCGATCACCTGGCCGGCGATGTCGGTCTGCAATCGATTGTAGCCGCCGGCGAGGTACGTACCCGGATAATGGACGTCGTCGGCGCTGGCTTCCTCGGCGGCGCCGCGTACCGCGAAATAGCCGTTGCCAAGCGTGCACAACGCTTCGCGCAGGCTCTCCTGGCCCGGTTCGAAGCCTTCATAGCTAAGCTTCCAGTCGGCGACGGTGATCATGGCTGGGCCGGCGTCCTGGCAAGTCTGGTGAGGAAGGTGCCGACCTCGGCCGGATCGGTGAGCGTATAGCGCGCCACCGTGCGACCCGGATTGCCGACGAAGACGGTGACGCCCCGCTCGCCGAGCGCCCGAAAGGCGTCCTCGTCGGTCAGGTCGTCGCCGATATAGAACGGCAGTACGTCGGCACCGTCCTGATGAAGCGCCGACAGCAGCCACAGCACGGCCTTGCCCTTGTCCCAGTCGAAGCGCGGCCTCAGCTCGAAGACCTTCTTGCCGCCGGTCTTGTGCAGTTCCGGCACCGCCGCAAGCACACGGTCGACCACCGCTTCGACCTTCGGCACCTCGGCATCGGCGACCTGGCGGTAGTGAACGGCGACCGCGAAGCGTTTCGGCTCGACGAGAGCACCCGGGATTGCGTTCACTTCAGGACGCAGCATCTCCACCGCACGCCCGACCGCGGCAATGAAGGCCGCGCCCTTATCGTGCTCGATCCGCAGTCCACCCGGCCCGGCAATGTCGAAGCCGTGACTGCCGGCATAGACGATGTTGTCCAGGCCGACGAGACGGCGCACGTCGGCGAGGTCGCGGCCGCTGACCACCGCCACGCTGCACCGGCCGGCTAGGTCGCGCAAAACGGTCCGCATCCCTTCGCTGAGCACGGCGAGATCGGGGCGCTCGACAATCGGGGTCAACGTGCCGTCATAGTCGAGAAACACGCTCGCATGCCTTCCGGCGAGGCGGCTTTCGATCTCGCCAAAGGCCTGCAGGGCATTGGTCACGCGCTTGCCTCGACGGTACCGGATCCTGTGCCGTCAACTTGCAGGAAAGCGAGGTCGGGAACAACAATGTCAGCCCCGGCCTGGCGTAGCTCCTCGGGCGCGCCACGCCGGTCCACGCCGACGACATGACCAAAGCCACCGGCGCGCCCCGCTTCGACACCGCTGACCGCATCCTCGATCACGATCGAACGCCTGGGACTTGCGCCCACGCGCTCTGCGGCAAGCAGAAACAGGTCGGGCGCGGGTTTGCCGTTCAAGCCCAGCCGGTTCAGGTCGTTGCCGTCGACCCGCGCGTCGAACAGATCGGTAAGGCCGGCGGCCTTGAGCACCGCAGCGGCGTTGCGGCTCGACGATGCCAGTACGGTCTTGACGCCTGCCTTGCGCAACAGGTGCAGCAGGCGCACCGAGGAATCGAAGACCTCCACCCCCTCGCGCTCCAGATGTTCGTGAAAATACCGGTTCTTGCGGTTGCCCAGACCGTAGATGGTCGCCTTGTCCTCGTCGTCGGTCGGCTCGCCCCACGGTAGCTCTATACCCCGGGATTCCAGGAAGCTGGCGACACCCTGGAAACGCGGCTTGCCGTCGACGTAGTGCGGATAGTCGCTGGCCACGTCGAAGGGTCGAAACGGCTCCCGCGTCCGGCGGGCGCGCTCACGCAGAAAATCGTCGAACAAACGCTTCCATGCCTGTGCGTGGACCTCCGCTGTGCGCGTGACGACCCCGTCAAGATCGAAGATGAAGGCATCCCACGCTTCCGCCCGCAGCCGGTGGCTGGCGGAACGCGCTGGCTCATGTGCGCTGTGTGCCCCCGTCTTGCGAGGCTCGCCCGACGATCTCACGTTGAACGCTCACCCGGTTCGTCTCAACTGAACGGTATCGGCACCGGAATGGCAACCTCCTTTGCCTGCCGTCGGGCCGTCGCGATACCCCTTGTTGCAAACTCGCGCGGCAGTTGAATTCTATCAAGGCCTTTTCCGCGTCTACGTCAGAAACGCCGCGCATCGAGATAGGCTCGGTCGAGGATTTCTTCACGGGGTCGCGGAATGTCTTCTTTGGACCTCGGAAAAGCTTGTGGTAGCGGTCATGGCTGCCGGGCGGCAGGATGTCCGGGCGACAGTGGCAAGGCCTGAAAATGCGGACCTGCCGCCGCCTGACTTATACGAATGCCAAGGGAACTGCCGGAGCGCCATGCCACGTTTCTCAGCCAATCTCGGCTTCCTGTGGGCCGATCGCCCGCTTCTCGACCGGATCGACGCGGCCGCCCGTGTCGGGTTCAAGGCGGTGGAACTCCACTATCCCTACGACGTCCCGGCGGCGGATGTCAGGCAGACCTGTGCGAGCAACGGCGTCACCCTCCTCGGAATCAACACCGCCGTCGGTGCGGGGGAGACCGGCCATCGCGGATTGGCCGCGGTCACGGGTCGCGAAGCCGACTTCGACGCCCTCGCCGACCAGGCGATAACCTACTGTCACGCGGCCGGCGGGACGGCGGTCCACGTGATGGCCGGCTTAATTCCCGAAGCGGAGCGCGCCGCGGCAGCCGACGTCTTGGTCGGCAATCTTCGCAAGGCGGCGGCGAAGGCCGCCGAATATGACCTGACCATCCTGCTCGAACCGCTCAATGAGCGCGACATGCCCGGCTATTTCTATTCGAGGGTCGAAGACGCCGTGGCGATCATGGATCGCGTCGGCGCTCCAAATGTCAGGCTCATGTTCGACGTCTATCACGTCGCGGTGACGCAAGGTGACGTGCTGACCCGTATGCGGGCGCAGTGGGATCGGATCGGTCATATCCAGATTGCCGCCGTCCCCAGCCGGGCGGAACCCGACGAGGGGGAAATCGCCTATCGCGTCGTGCTCGAGGCCGTGGATGGGCTCGGCTATGCGGGCTGGGTCGGCTGCGAATACAAGCCGCGCATCGGCACCGACGAAGGTCTCGGCTGGGTCGGCGCCCTCGGGATGTCACTCTGATGACGGGTCAGGCGATCGCCGCCAGCGGCCGCCTCTTGGCCAGGGAGTCGAGCAGCGCGCTTACCTCGAGCGCCGGGCAAGGCTCGGCAAGGAAACGCCCCTGAAGCTCGGCGCAGCCGGCCACGGCAAGCTGTCGCGCTTCGCTTTCGTTCTCCACGCCTCCGGCCCCCACCTTGAGGTCAAGGGCGCTGGCGAGCGCGACCGTAGCGCGGACGAGCTTGCGGATCTTCTCCTCGTGGGCGATGCCGGCGATCAACGATCGGCTGAGTTTGATCTTGTCAAAGCCGAAACCGCGCAAGGAACTGATGCTCGAATGGCCCGTGCCGAAATCGTCGAGCGCAACCGAGATTCCACGACCGCGAATCGCGTCGATCGCCCTGCGTGCCTGATCGCGTCTGGCGACAAGATCGCCTTCGGCGATATCGATCTCAAGGCGTTCGGCGGGAAAGTCCGTCTGCGCCAGGATCGCCGTTACCTGATTCTCGAAGTTGGGATTGCGTAGCTGAACCGGTGATACGTTGACCGACAACCTGATGTCCGGCCAGTCGCGGGCGTCGGCGCAGGCGCGATGCAGCATCCACTGGCTGAGTTCGTCGATCAGGCCGCTCTCCTCGGCGACCGACACAAGCACGTCGGGCGAAACGGGACCGAACGGGGCTCGCTCCCAACGCAGCAACGCTTCCACGCCAATCACTTCGCGGGTACCGGCACCGAACACCGGTTGATAGAGGAGAGTGAGGCCATTGGCCCGCAGAGCGACCCGCAGGTCGTTGGCCAATTCAAGGCGCTCGTGGCGCACGGTGTCGATCAACTGTTCGTAAACGAAGAATCGGTTCGAGCCCTGCTGCTTCGCCTGATACATGGCGACGTCGGCGCGTCGCAGCAGTTCGTCGGCCGAAGGATGGGTCGTGTCGGCTACCGCGACCCCGATGCTGGCGCCGAGCAGGATGATGCGGCCATCAATGTCGAATGGCTCGGCCAAGGATTCGATGAGCTTCCAGCTGATGTCGCAGGCGATCTTCACGCTCTTGTGGTCGGTGACGACAAAGACGAACTCGTCACCACCGACCTTCGCCAGCATGCGGTCTCCGGCACATTTCTCGAACAGCAGCGCCACCTGCTTCAGAAGCCGGTCACCGGTTTGGTGACCGTAGGCCTCGTCGACTTCCTTGAATCTGTCGAGGTCGACATAGATGACGGCGACCTGGACGCCCCCTTCCCGCTCCGAGATCGCCTTTTCGATCTCCGCCACGACCGCGGCGCGATTGGGCAAGCCGGTCAGGCCGTCATGAGTGGCAATGTAGCGTGCCTCGGCCTCGCGCCGCCTGATCTCGACGACGCTTCGCCGGGCGACGGCGAGAAGAAAGACCATCATGGCGGAGATCAGCGAGAGCATGACCAGCACGGTCGGGCTGATCCGGGCCCGGGCCTGATCGCCGAGCGCGCGTGGGGACCACGTCAACGCCCCGAGCACGGTTCCGGAAGGATCGGTGATCGGAACGGATCGCGGGCCCGCGGATGCGGCGCCGGTCAGCCGCAGGCCGTCGATGAGAAAGTCGGAGCCGAGGCGCGACACGACTGCCTGATCGAACGTCTGGCTGATCACCAGAAACCGGGCTGCGTGTGGCGGCGGCTGGTATTTCTCGGAGAAAGGCACGATTGGCCCGACCGCAACCGCCGCCAGCCCCCACTCGGTCTTGAGCATTCCGGTTTGAAAGGCGTAGTTCTTGCCGTCACGCGGCAGGGACGCCATCATGCCGGCGAGAGGTGCACCGTATATGTCGGTGGCGGTCTCCGACAGAAGCTTGCCACGGTGATAGCCGAACAGCGCTGCCCCTTTCTCGTCGACCACGAAGAACGTGTCGAAGAAGACCCCTTCACTGGTCGAAGAAACAAAACCGTCGTCGACGAAGTCCTGGTTGACCGTGCCGTAGAGATTGCGGACCGCGTCGTCCCAGACCGCGTAGTCGCGATGGGTCTCACCGATGCGACGAAGCACAACATGGATCGCGGCATCGGCCGAACGCGCGGTAAGCCTGTCCTCGATGCGGTTGACCTCATCGGCCATTTCGCCGAGCGAAATGATCACGATCGCCAATGCCGCGACAAGCACGGCGATCACGGGCAGGACAATGCGAGGCCCGAAACGCGCGGCTATCTGATCAAGTCTAGGCATTGCCGTATGCTCGCGGCCGCCCCGGCTTTTTCCGGCTCCCGACCATCAACAATGCGTGGACTGCCCTTAAGGAGGCATGAACCACGTCAATTCCGCAGAGGACTGGTTAACGGGTGGTTGCTCCGCCGGAAAAGATTCTCTGCATCTCTGCCAGCGCTGTGCCGCCCGCCATGGCGGGCGCGTTGCCCGGGCCGAAGTCCGTCGGCCCATCGGCGGGGCGAGCGGCAAAGCCGCCCCTAGCTCATCGCCACGCGGCGCTCGCTCAACGGGATCCGATGGTCCGCGTCGCCGGCGTCGAGCAGCGACGAAATCTCCTCGGCCGGCACGGGCCGGCTGATCAGGAACCCCTGAACGTATTCACACTGGACGAGGCGCAGCAGTTTCAACTGGTCCTCGTTCTCGATGCCTTCGGCGATGACGGAAAGGTTCATCGCGTCGCCGAGGGACACCAGCGATTGGATCAACGCATTGGCGGTGGCGTTGAGGCCGATGTCGCGAACGAACGACCGGTCGACCTTGAGAATGTCGAAGGGGAACTGGCGGAGATAGCCGATCGACGAGAAACCGGTGCCGAAATCGTCAAGCGACAGCGTGAATCCCATCTCCTTCAGATTGGCGAGCTTGCGCTTGGCGATGGTCGGATTGTTGACGAGGATGCCCTCGGTCAGTTCCAACTCAAACCGGGTGGGGGTGAGGCCATGCGCGGTGACGATCCCGAGCAGCTCCTTTGCGAAATCGGGATCACGAAGCTGTACCGGCGAAACGTTGACCGCCATCCTGAGGTTCGGCCATTTCAGGGCGTCCTCGCAGACGCGGTTGACGACGAAGCGGCCGAGATCGTGGATCAGCCCGGTCTCCTCGGCGACCGGCACGAAGACCCCCGGCGATACGCTGCCGAGCTCCTTCGAGGTCCACCGTACCAACGCCTCGAGCCCGACGACCGACAGATCGCTTGCCCGGACGACCGGCTGGTAGAAGACCCGCAGTTCGCCGACCTCGAGGGCTCGGCGCAGCGATGTCTCGATCTGCTTCTTTTCGAGCGCTCCGGTCTCCATTGTGGAGTTGTAGAGGACCGCCTCTCGTTCCGCGCCGTTCTTGGCCTGATACATCGCGATGTCGGCGCGCCGAACGATGTCGCTCGGCGTCAGCCCGGTACCGCTGGCGACGGCGTAACCGACCGAGACGGCGACATGAAACTCGAAGCCGTGCACCGTGAAGGGCTGGTCGAGCGCCTGCACGACCTCGGCGGCCGCGGCGCCGGCTCTTTCCCGCACCGACTGCCCCTTGATCGCCACGGCGAATTCATCACCGCCAATCCGTGCGAACCGGGCTTCCGCCGGCAGCGCCGAGCTCACCCGCTCGGCCAAAGTCTTGACCAGCTCGTCGCCGCCGTGATGTCCGATCAAGTCGTTCACCGCCTTGAAGCCGTTGATGTCCATGTAGATCACGGCGAGCTCGCCGGCCGCGCATGCTTCCTCATAGTCGCTCGAACTCGAGCAGTTCGTTGAAGCCCGTGCGGTTCATCAGGCTCGTCATGCTGTCGGTTCGCGCGGCGATGACCGCCTCTTTCTCGCTCTCGGTAAGAGCGATGGCGATCCGGCGCGCCCGGAAGGCGGTGCCGAAGGCGACAACGCAGAACAAAGCGAGCGCGATGGCGATCGGTGGCAGTACGTTCACCAGCGCGACGTAACCGGGCGTCGGCGGCGTCCAGACGTAGTAGCCGATCGTGTCGCCGAAGATGTCGACAGCGGGGATTGAGGTGAACCCCGCCGGAGGGGAGCTGGCCGCGGGCTCGTATCGAAGATCGTCGATGAGGAAGGTCTTGCCGAGCTCACCGAGCCGTTTATCGGTCAAAGTCAATCCGGCGACAAACAACGGCAGGGTCGCGGGATCCGCGTTCGGATCCGGAGTAATGCGGGACACGGCGATGACCATCACCTGTGAGCCGACCCGGACGAAGGCGCTACGAGCGGCGAGGCTCTCGACGGGCATGTCCTTCGTCAAATCGTGTATGGCGGCGATGACGTTGGGTGTCAGGACATCGGTCACACCGAGCTCGTCGCCGAGGACCCAGCTGTAGTCGATGGTGCCCTTGGTCGAAAGGATCGCGAACACGTCAGCGATCTCGGTCTCTTCGACGCTCGAGCCGAAATTCGTTTCGAACCACGCATCATCATGGTTGACGTACGCCGTGTAGGCGTCGGGCCACCAGCCGTAGTCATTGGCAAGCGATTGCGCCCGCCGGGCAATGGCGTCGACGCCGCCCGCAACCATCGTCTCGGTCGATTGGGCAGCCTGATCGTTCTGCCGCGCCGCCATCCAGAATATGCCAACCACGACGGTGACCACGGTGATGACGATCCCCGCGATCAGGTTGAGCGTAATACGGCCTGTGATTCCCTTTTCCATATCAACGCGCGCCCTGCTGGCCTTAATATGCCGGACATAATGACCGCAAACGATTTCCATATGCTTAAGGCGCTTTTCGCGCCCAAACTACGCACCGGCGCCAAGCAATTCTCTGTTGCCGTGGATTGGTTCCAAGAATCCGGGCCGCGTCTCGAACGGTTACTGACCGGCTCGACTATGTCTGAACTCGATTCACGACGGTTTGCAACGGATCGACGCCGGCTTTGGCGAGAGTATACCCGGCGGCATGATCATCCACCATTGGTTGTTTCACTGGGATGGCCGTCGAGGCACCCAATGTCAAATATTGGCATATATGGTTAACGCTCAGAAAAATAAGGATGATTTGGTAAAGGCGCTCGCGCCGTCGAGGCCTCGGTGCACCCCTACTATGGTTGACAAAATGTTAAGCGAAGCGCTTATATTTCGAGGTAAGTGCGTAGCGTTCTGGTAACCCTGCATCAAAAGCGGCGATGCATACATCACAGGCAATTCACACGGCGCCGTACCGGCGGCTGGATCCGATTCATTTCGCTTGCCCAGCGGCACGCGGGTGGACGGTTGCCTTCACTCCTGGCGTCTTTATCGGCTCTCGCGGTCGGCGCTCCCGCGGGAGGCGTGCGAGGTGAAGTGAGTCATGAGTTACACCAACACACAGCTGGTCGAGGTCCGCGATTTCAGCCCCGAGCATAAGGGCGTGTTCGCCAAGGCCACGATCCGGAAGGACGAGCTGATCGGGTTCTTTGACGGCAAGGCCGTGATGGTCGATCTCGACAGCAAGGACGAGTTGGATGTGTTCTGGTGGCGGCAATCCGTCCACCTCAAGCGCGAGGGCTCGAAGCTCCTGTGTCTCCTCCCCCAATGGGAGCCGGATGGGGTTGACTTCCTCAACCACAGTTGTCGCCCGACGGCGCGGGTCGAGGACAAGTTGTACGTCTATGCCAACCGCGACATCGAGGCGGGCGAGGAGATCACGGTCGACTACCGGTCGTTCAACCTGGTGCTCGAAGGAATCCCCTGCTGGTGCCCTGAGGGACGCTGCGAAATCTGACCGTTCGGCGGTCTGCACCGCTGTGGTTGAACCGCTGGCCGTCGTTGCCTTGGCAAAGAAGAGCGGAGTCCTGTCGGACGCAGTGCGGCAAGGTGTTCGACGGACGCATGAGTTGAGGCGCGTGGGAGCGATGTCTGACCGCGCAGAGCCAAGCACATCGCCTACCGTTTCGGTCTCACCGGCCCGAGTTTTCGGCTGGCGTCGGCATCCTCCTCGATCGAGAAGGTCAGTTCCTCTCCTTCTGCGATGTCCCGGAGGGCGACGGTCGAGACATAGCCTTCCACGACATGGTCGCCGGGGCCGCAATTTGGTGTATCGGAGTAATTGAAGTGCCGGGCGTTGTCGCAGCAGAGAACCGTTCCCTCGAGCCCCTGTTCGACATAGCAGTAGAACAGAATGATCTCGCGCTGGATGGGCAACAGGGCCGCAAGCTGCTCGTCCGAATAGACTTGGTCGCAGCCAGGCGTGAACTCCCAAACGCGGGTCCCTTTGGGGATGAAGTCGCGCGCGAAAATGCCTATCCCGTGGATCGGACTCCTATCGAGATAGTTGGAGACCAGCATCATGTCCTCAACTCCTCGCATACGCGCGAACCGCGCACCTTTATAGCCGGCCGGCTTCTGCCGCCAAGGCCCCGGAACCGGGTAAAACCGGACGGGAACGACCGGGCCGGGCGGGGGAATGCGAGCGGGAAGCCGGCGCCATGACTTACCTCGAACGACGGGTAGCCGTTGGGCGCTCGTCGGTGCCGGCCGCAAAAGGTGCGACAAGCACCGCCGGCAGCCGCAATCGCGTTGACGGTCGCGCACCCCGATCATCAGGCTTCGGCGCGGCGTGGCCGGTCATCGGCATCCTGTTCCTGATGACGGCCGAGTCGGTCATCTCGGCATTCACTTACCCATATTTCTCGCTCGCGCTTCAAAAGTATGACCTGTCGCATTGGCTGATCGGCCTCAACGCATCCTTGGCCGGGGCGGGGATTCTGTTCATCGGTCCGTTTCTGCCGAGGCTGATCGCAAGCTTTGGTCTCGCTCGATTTGCGGCAGCCATGTATGCGGTGCCGCTCCTGTGCTTCGCCGCGATCCTTGCCGTCGATCACGTCGCCGTCTGGTTCGCATCGCGCTTCGTCATGGGCGCCTGCTTCGCCGCCCTGTGGGCGACGACCGAAATCTGGTTGAACGGTGTGGTCGACGATCGCCGGCGCGGTCGGGTGATGGCGCTGGCGATGGTTCTCTACAACGGCGCTCAGTTCGTCGGCCCGCTGATGGTCAGCGCAACTGGAGTCGGGGGGCGCTTGCCGCTGCTGGCGGCGATGGTGCCTCTGCTGATCGGCCTCGTCATGACCTTCAGCATCGGCGCGGATGGTCGACGAGGCGCCGACCAGGCAATACCGGTTGGCGCCAGCTTCGGTTTCCGCTCGGCGTTCTCTCTCGGCCGATCGCTTATCGTCGCGTCATTTCTGATCGGTATCGCGACAACGGCAATTCAAAGCCTGCTGCCGCTGTTGGGGGTTGCGCAAGGGCTCAGCGACGAAGGGGCGGCGCGGCTCGTTGCGGTGTTTGGGCTCGGCGAACTCGTACTGGTCGGCGCGGTCGGGCTGCTTGCTGACCGGCTTGGAAGATGGCAGCTCCTGCGCTTCTCCGCAGTCCCGGCGGTGCTCTTGGCCGTGGCGTTTCCGCTTGCCGCTCGCAATATTCCGGCGCTCACCGTAGTGCTCTTCGTCGCCGGCGGCACCCTCGCCGGGATATACACGCTTGGCCTGATCCTCATCGGGCAGGATTTCCGCGGCCAGAAGCTTGCCGTCGTGGCAACCGGCTTCGCGATGGCCTACTCGGCGGGAACCGTCGTGGGATCGACGCCCATCGGCTATTTGATAGACGTCTTTGGGCGAAACGCTCTCCCCGTCGCGATTGCGGCAAGCCTGCTGTTCCTCGCGTACTTCGTCCTACGTCGCGATCGAGCCACCGGCCGTAGCGAACCGGCGGAGACTGCCTTTCAGGACAATCTTCTCGCCCTACCCGTTCACCAAAGCGAAGCGGTCCACATCGACGAGGCCGAAGTCCGTGATCTTCAGATGCGGGATGACCGGCAGAGCAAGGAACGCGACCTGGAGGAATGGTTCATCCAGCGTGCAGCCGAGACCGCGCGCCGCGCGGCGGAGCGGTACGAGGCCCGCGCGGACCGTTTCGAACGACCCGAGGCTCATCAAACCGGCGAGCGGCAGCGCAAGCTCCGCAAGCACTTCGCCGCCTGAAGCAACCACAAATCCCCCCTTCATTTCGATCAGCCGGTTGACCGCGACCGCCATGTCGTCGTCATCGACGCCGATCACGCAGATGTTGTGGGAATCGTGGGCGACCGAGGATGCGATGGCGCCGCGATCGAGGCCGAAGCCGGTGACAAAGCCCCTGCCGATGTTCCGGTTGACGCCGTGACGCGCGACGACCGCGACCTTGGCGATGTCCGTCGCCGGGTCGGCCACCCTGACATTGCCCTTGGACGGCACCGTCATGGTCCGGTTCTCGGTGATGATCAGCCCGGAGACGACGCCGATGACGGGAAGCTCGGCGCCGCCGCCGGCGATCTCGAAATCGGCCGGTGCGACGCGCCCCGCCTTCATGCTGTCGAGGCCGACCGGCGCAATCGTCGGGCGGTTCTCGAAGAGCGCCGGCGCGACGATCCGGCCGGCCGAGATCACCGTCCGTACCGAGCATGCGGCGAGGTCGTCGACGAGAACGAGGTCGGCGCGACGACCCGGCGCGATCATGCCGCGATCCCTCAGCCCGAAGGCGCGGGCCGCCGACCAGCTCGCGGCGCGATAGACATGGTGCAGCGGGCGGCCGAGGGCGATCAGCGTGCGGATCATGTAGTCGAGGTGACCCTGCTCGGCGATGTCGAGCGGATTGCGGTCGTCGGTACACAGGCACATGAAGCTCGAGGTATTTTCGTCGAGCACCTCGGCCAGGGCGTGAAGGTCCTTCGACACCGATCCCTCGCGGATGAGGACGGTCATCCCCTTCCTCAGCTTCTCGCGCGCCTCGTCGGCCGAGGTCGTCTCGTGATCCGTGATGATCCGCGCCGCGAGGTAGCCGCTGAGGCCATAGCCGCGCAAGAGCGGCGCGTGCCCGTCGATGTGGCCGTCCTGGAAGGGCACGAGCTTGTCGAGCACTTCCGGATCGGCGGCGAGGACGCCGGGAAAGTTCATGAACTCGGCCAGACCGATGACCTTGGGATGATCGCGGAAGGACAGCAGGTCGTCGGCGAGCAGCCGAGCGCCGGACGTCTCAAAGGTCGAGGACGGCACGCAAGAGGAGAGCTGGACGCGGAGGTCCATCACCGTTGCCTCGGCCGACGCCAGGAAGTAGCGGATGCCTTCGACGCCGAGCACATTGGCGATCTCGTGGGGATCGCAAATCGCGGTGGTGACGCCATGCGGCAGGACGCAGCGGTCGAATTCGGCCGGGGTTACCAGCGACGATTCGATATGGAGGTGGGTATCGATGAAACCCGGAACGGCGAACAGCCCTTGGCCGTCGACCTCGCGTTCCCCTGAATAGGCTTCATAGGTGCCGACGATGCGGTCGCCGCAGATGGCGATATCGGTGGTGACGACGCCGCCGGAGACGATGTCGAGCAAGCCGACATTCTTGATGACGAGGTCGGCGGGCTCATTGCCCTGCCCCGCCCGGATCGCATGAGCCAGAGATGCCTTGTCGATCATCCAGATCCCTTTGCCGCTCGAAGGGCAGGCGGCGGCGGGAGCGCCGCACCAGCCTTCGGTATCAGCCGAAGGGTAGCGATCAACGGGCCTCGGCGTCCAGCCGCGCCAGTTCCGCGGCGGCTTCCTCGCGGGCCTTCGCCTCGACGCCGGCGGGACCCGCCGACTTGGCAAAGGCGATGAGCGTCTGCTTGGCGTCATCGCCGCATCCGTCGTCTCCGACCTCGGCGATTCCCACCGCCGTCATGGCCGGCAGAATGGCGTCGCAGGCGCCGGGCGCGAAAATGAGCTGCTGCATGATCCCACCGAGCGTCAGCGGGTCCTGCAGCCGCGGATCGTCGCGGACGGCCGCCACCACCGCTTCGCCGAACGCGTCGATGCCCCCCTCCTCGTTCATCGCCGTCACGTCGAAGATGAACTCGAAATCCGCCTTCTCGACACCTTCCGGATTGGTCACCAGGATGTCGAGGCCGTAGCGGGTGAGCTCGGCCGGCGAGACGCCGTCGCGGATCACCTGCGCCTGATGGTAGTTGCGGACCAGCGCCCAGCGCGACGGCATGTCGCCGTAGCGCGCCAAGTCGTTCAACTCGGCGACGAGGGTGGCGCGGTCGGCCGCGGAGATGTTCGCCGGCATGTGGGTGACGGCGGTGAACACCCGGTCGCGGACCCGGTCGACAAGATCCGCCGGCACGCCTTCGCCGTTTACGGCGGCAGCAGCCGCCTGTCCTCCGTCGCCGGTGGAATCCTCGTCGGGCAGCGGGCCCTTTGCCTCTACCCAGTCGGCGAGCGCCTGGCGCACGTCGGGGCCGAAATTGCCGCTCGGCGTACCCTTGTAGAAGCCGTCACGCTGCAGCGCCTTTTCGATCTCGATGCGAATCTCGTCGGGCAAGGCGCGCATCATCGGAACCAGTTTCTTATCGTCGAGGCCGGCGGGAGCGAGGCGGAAGCCGTCCATCACCGCGCCGGCAAGCGCCGGGGCGCCGGCGTCGCTGGCCCGTCCGCCCATGAACACGCCGGCAAACGCCATCGAGGCGGCTGAGTCGGCGCCAATGGCGCCGGCATCGCCGCCATTGTTGTAGAGCGCCACCCGCTCCGCGACGCCCTCGCGCAACGTCATCAGCTTGTCGAAGGTATCGAAGGGGAAGGCACGGGCGATCTTCTCGACCGCCTCGAGCGAGCCGAGATGCGCCGCCTCGCGCCACCAGCGCAGCCGCTCACGCCGATCCTCGGCAATGCCGAGGCCGTCCGAATAGGCGTCGCCGAGGATCACCATCGCCTCGACATCGCCAAGCTCGGCCGCCTTGATCAACGATTGCGTCGCGGCGGCGTCGTCCTGCGGATAGATGATGCCGACCCGCTGGAACTTGGCCTTGACCCGGAAAGCGCTCGCCATCCCGTCGGCGACACCGTCGTCGACCACCTTGCGAATCTCGTCCTCGCTCATCAGGTCGTCGCGCGGCGCCGGATTGAACGTGGACGATCCGAGATCGCCGTAAGTGGTCTCGGCGAGAAGCAGCGCCGCCTCGCGATCGCCGGTCGCGGCAAGCCGGGCAAGGATGGCGCGGGCCCCCGCATCATCGTTGCCGAAATCCGGGTGGTTCGAGAGTTTCAGCCGCACCAGGGCCATCGCCGCGCCGGGCTCGCCGACGTCGGCCGCTGCCTGCAGCCGCGTCAAATAGGCCGGTGGATATTTAAGCCGCACGTCGTAGTCGGCGAGGAGCGCCGCCGCCTTGATCAGCGATTCAAGTTCGGACGCCGTCGCCAGTAGGGTCGCCGCATCGCGCGGTCGGCGGCCGGTGAAGCGGTTGTCCAGATAGAGATCCGCCAGGACCGCGTTCGAGTAGGGGCTGCTCTTTGCAAGATCGGTCCGAAGCAGTGCCAGGGCGCCCTTGCCGTCGACCGGCCCGCCCTCGCCGTTCGCCATCATGTCGGCGAGGATCGAGACAACGCGGGCGTCCTTCCGATCGACTGCGCCCGCGGCAAGCTGGCGGGCCTTGGCGGCATCCTGCGGCGTGCCGCGACCATAGCGAAGCGCCGTGATGTAGGGGACGAGCATCGTTTCATCGCCCCCCTCGTACAGCTCCCTGACGATGGCGAAGCCACGGGTCCGCTCATCGTCGTTGAAGCCTTCGGCGGTGACGAGGATGCCGCCCAGAGTCGCGCGGCCGTAAGCCCGCGCCCGGTCTTCCGTTGCGCCCTTGAACTTCACGCCCTGCGGCGGAAGGTTCATCAGCAGCTCGGCGTAGTGGGCAGCCTGGCGCGGATCGCGGCGCAGGTCGGGGCCGAAACGGTAGACCTCCATCAGGTCGCTGATGGCGTCCTGAAGGCCAGCGTCGGCGGCGGCGGTCAGACCCGCCATCGCCTCCTGCCGGTCAATATCGATATCCAGGTCTTGGCTCCGCAACCGGTAGAGGCCATAGAGAAGGTTGTTGGCCTCGGCACTCCCGGCGGCGGCCATGGCGCGCACGTCCGAGACGAAGCGTGAAGGCGGCGGGTCACCGACGGCGATCGCAACCCGGATATATTGCAGCTTCAGGCGATGCTGGTCGGGAGCCCCCTCCATCGCTTCCTTGCAGGTGGCGGCCAGCTCTACCAGCGGGGTCGTGTCAAAGGTCGCGCCGATCGAGTCGAGGAGGTCGCTCAACTGGACCGGCGGCGCGGTTGCTTCCGGATCGAGCGGCACCGCGGCGCCCTCGTCGCAGGCTTCGATCGCGGCCTGAATCCGGGCCTGCTTCTCGGCATCGGTCTCGGCCAGCGCCGGCGCGACGTAGCCGATCACCAAAGCGAATGCGACAAGGGGAACGAAACGCGACATGACCGCCTCCAGAGTTGCCCAGCAGCGGAAGCTATCACCGAGGGGTCGACCGCGCCTGTGACGCGGCTCACATATCCTCCATCGCGATCAATGAAGCATTGCCGCCGACCGCAGCCGTGTTGACCGACACCACCTGTTCGAGCGCGAAGCGCGGCAGGTAGTCCGGGCCGCCGGCCTTCGGTCCGGTGCCGGATAGGCCCGAGCCACCGAAAGGCTGCGTGCCGACGACCGCGCCGATCATGTTGCGGTTGACATAGACATTGCCGACCGCCAGCCGGTCGGCAATTCGCTCGGCGGTCGCGTCGATGCGGCTGTGGATGCCGAGCGTGAGGCCGTAACCGGTTGCCGCGATCGCCTCGACGAGGGCGTCGAGATCGCGCGCCTTCCAGCGGACGACGTGAAGGATCGGACCGAACACCTCGCGCTTCAGCCGCGACGGCGCATCGAGCTCGATGACGTGCGGCGCGACGAAGGTGCCGGACCGCGGTCGTTTTGCCGCGTAGCGGATTGTGGCCCAGGGTGCCTTGCGCATAGTGGCGAGATGCGCCTGGAGCGCCTTCGCCGCCTCCGCGTCGATGACCGGCCCGACATCCGTCGCCGGGTCGAGCGGATCGCCGAGCTTCAGCTCGGCCGCCGCCCCGGCGATCATGGCGAGCATGCGGTCGGCGATGTCCTCCTGCAGGCAAAGGAGCCGCAAGGCCGAACAGCGCTGGCCGGCGGAGCGGAATGCCGAGGCGATGACGTCGTCGGTCACCTGCTCCGGCAGGGCGGTCGCGTCGACGATCATGGCGTTGATGCCGCCGGTTTCGGCGATGAGCGGCACGATCGGCCCGTGCTTGGCGGCGAGCGCGCGGTTGATCGACCAGGCGACCTCGGTCGAGCCGGTGAAGGCGACGCCGCTAACGTCGGGATGGGCGACGAGCGCGGCGCCGACCGTGCCGTCGCCGGGCGCAAGCTCCGCCGCCGATGCCGGAATGCCGGCGCGGTGGAGCAGCTCGATGGCCCTGAAGGCGACAAGCGGCGTCTGCTCGGCGGGCTTGGCGATCACGACGTTGCCGGCGGCGAGCGCCGCGGTCACCTGGCCGAGAAAGATGGCCAATGGAAAATTCCACGGCGAGATGCAGACGAACACGCCGCGACCTCGATAGCGGAGCACGTCGCGCTCGCCGGTCGGCCCCGGCATCACCATGTCTTCGCGGAAGAGGCGGCGCGCCTCCGACCGCATAATAGCGGCAGAAGTCCACCGCCTCGCGGACCTCGGCGACACCATCATTCAGGGTCTTGCCGCCCTCGCGGGCGAGCAGCGACACCAATGCGTCGCGGTCGGCTTCGATCAGATCGGACAGTTTGTCGAGCGCCGCCGCGCGCTCCTCGGCGGGGCGCTCGGACCAGCTCCTAAAGCCGTCCTTCGCCCGCCGCATCGTCTCATCAATCAATTCAGCCGACGCCTCCATCACCTTGCCGACAATCGATTTTCCGTCAGCCGGGCTGACGATGGCGCGCGCCTCTCTTGCTCCGCCTCGGATCGGCGGCAGCGGGTGCGCCGCGACCTCCGCATGGCCGGCGCGGCGGATGCCCGACAGCAGCAAATCGCGGTCGTGGGCAGAGCCGAACTCCATGCCGGCGGAGTTCCGTCGTGCCGGGCTGTAGAGATCGCGCGGCAGCGGAATCCGCTTGTGGCGGACATGCGCTCCCTCGGCCAGCATCGCCGACGGGTCGGACAAGCAACGTCTCGACCGGCACCGAACGGTCACCGGCGATGGCGACGAAGGATGAGTTGGCGCCGTTCTCGAGGAGCCGGCGGACCAGATAGGCGAGCAGCTCGCGATGGCCGCCGACCGGTGCATAGATGCGGCAGGGAATTCCCCCGCTCGCCCTCACCCCGTCGTAGAGCGCCTCACCCATGCCGTGCAGGCGCTGGAACTCGAAGCCCGACCTGTCGCCGGCCATCTCGACGATCGTCGCGACGGTCAGCGCGTTATGGCTGGCGAATTGCGGATAGAGGCGCGGCCGGGCGGCGAGCAGTTTCTTCGCGCAGGCGAGATAGCAAAGATCGGTCACCACCTTGCGGGTGAACACCGGGTAGCCGGCAAGCCCGCGCTCCTGGGCGCGCTTGATCTCGGTGTCCCAATAGGCGCCCTTGACCAGGCGCACCATCACCCGGCGACCGAGCGAGGTGGCGAGCGCGTCGATCCAGTCGATCACGGCGGGCGCCCGCTTCTGGTAGGCCTGAACGGCAAGGCCGAACCCGTCCCAGCCGGCGAGCGACGGATCGGCGAGAACCGTGGCGATCACTTCGGTGGAAAGCTCCAGCCGGTCGGCCTCCTCGGCGTCGACGGTGAAGGCGAGATCGAACGTCTTGGCGGCGCGGGCGAGATCGAGGAGGATCGGGCAAAGCTCGCTGACGACCCGGTCGCGCTTCACGGCCTCGTAGCGTGGGTGGAGCGCCGACAGCTTCACCGAAATGCCCGGCCGGTCGGGGAGCGGCAGCTTGCCCGCGGTCTTGCCGATCGCGGCGATGGCGTCGGCATAGGCCTTGAAGTAATGGGCGGCGTCCTCGCCCGTCCGCGCCCCCTCCCCCAGCATGTCGTAGGAATGGCGGAAGCCGCGTTCCTCATGCGACCGTGCCCGGCGGAGCGCTTCGGCGATCGTCTCGCCGAGGACGAAATGGTGGCCGAGGACGCGCATCGCTCGGCGCGTCGCGGTGCGCACCGCCGGCTGGCCGAGGCGTCTGACCAGCCCGGCAATGATGCCGTCCGGGGTCTCGCCCGGGCGGACGACCTGGCTCGACAGGCCGAGCGCCCAGGTCGAGGCGAGAACCAGCCAGCTTTCGGCGTGGGCGGCGTGGTCGGCCCAGTCGCCGCCGCTGAGCTTGTCCTCGATCAGCCGGTCCTGGGTGGCGGCGTCGGGCACGCGGAGCAGCGCCTCGGCAAGCACCATCAGCGCCAGGCCTTCCCGCGTCGACAGGCTGAATTCGCGGAGGAAATCCTCAAGGCCGCCGATTACCCCCGATGCCTTGCGGATCGCCTCGACGAAGCGCCGCGCCCGGCGGTCGATATTCGCCTCGGCCGTGTCGGAGAGCTTTGTTTCGGCGAGGAAGCGGCGGACAAGCGCACCGTCGTCCGGCGCATAAGGCGCTTCGAACCGGGTCAGCGAAGCTTCAGCCGTCATGGCGCCAGTCTACCCGCCACACCCTGCGTCCGATAGCGCGACTTCGGCTTCCGTCGACAGGCGATGGGGCGTAATCTTGAGCCGATGTTGCGTTTCTCCGGGAGCCCCGCAATGGCCGATCTGCAAGTCTTGTGCCTTGGCTTCGGCGTTGTTGCGCTCGCCTGTCTCGGCGGGTGCTCGTCCGAAGACTCTCATGACTACATCAAGGTCGGCGGCGGCGGCTTCGTCTTCAACTACCGCGTCGCGGAAGCCACGGCCGGGGTGATCGCCGAGCCGCAGCGCGATCTCCCCAACGGAGCGACGATCGAAGCGAGTTTCGAGAATCCGGCGGGAGGCGAGCCGATCGTCATCGCCAAATCGGTGACCGAGGGCCGCAAGCGCTATTCCTTCGACACGCCGCCGCTCTCAGGGGTGCAAGGCGGGAGGACCTATGCCGTCACCGTCCGGGTGATCGATTCCGACGGCAAGGAGCTGCAGAAGGTCGACTACCAGCTTCGATCCGACGTCGACGAGTCGGTCCTGCCCGACAAGCCGCTCACCATCGGCCCCGGCTACGCGCGCAACCCCGAGGCGGCGTCGCCGGACGCTCAAAGCGACGGCAAATGAGCGCCACCCGGACGCTCGAAGGCGGCTGCGCCTGCGGCGCGGTCCGCTACCGGCTCGGCTCGGAGCCGATGTTCGTCCACTGCTGCCATTGCCGCGATTGCCAGCGGCAGACGGGAAGCGCGTTCGTGCTCAACGCCCTGATCGAGACGGACCGCATTGCCCTCCTCAACGGCGAGCCCGAACCTGTGGCGGTGCCGACGGATAGCGGCCGCCCGCACGACATCTATCGCTGCCCCAACTGCCGGACCGCGGTGTGGAGCGACTATGGTCGCCGGCCCGGCCTCCGCTTCGTTCGCATCGGCACGCTGGACGACCCGACGGCGCTCGCGCCGGACGTCCACATCTACATCCGGTCGAAGCTGCCCTGGATCGTGCTGCCCGAGGGCGTGCCCGCCTTCGAAACCTACTACAGCACCAAGGCGCTATGGCCGGCCGCCAGCCTGGAGCGCCGCCGCGCGGCCCTCGGCTGACACCGATGGCCGGGATCAGGCCGGCGCCGCCGGCCCGGGAACGGCAGAGGCTATACCTTCACCCAGGTCGCGCCCTTCTTGCTCGACGCCACGGCCGCCTCGACGAATTCCATGCCGGCAAGGCCGTCCTCGACGGTCGGGAAGATCACCTCGGCCTCCGGCTTCTTCCCGGCCCGGTGGGCGCGGATGGCGCGGGCGGCTTCGGTGTAGATATTGGCGAAGCCTTCAAGGTAGCCCTCCGGGTGGCCCGGCGGAACGCGGGTCACCCGACCGGCGTCCGGTCCGGAGCCGTGCCCGCCGCGGGTGATGAGCTGCCGCGGCTGACCGTAGGCCGAGATCCACAGGCAGTTCGGATCCTCCTGGCGCCATTCCAGGCCGCCCTTGCTGCCGTAGACCCGCAGCATGAGCCCGTTCTCGTTGCCGACCGCCACCTGGCTCGCCCACAGCATGCCGCGCGCCCCGCCCTTCCAGCGCAGGAGGATATTGTCGTTGTCGTCGAGCTTGCGGCCTTTGACGAAGGTGGAAAGGTCGGCGCAGAGCGAGTCGAGCGTCAGGCCGGTGACGAAACAGGCGAGGTTGTAGGCGTGGGTGCCGATGTCGCCGATCGAACCGCCGGCGCCCGACTGCTTGGGGTCGGTGCGCCATTTGGCCTGCTTCTGGCCGGTCGCCTCGATCTTCTCGGTCAACCAGTCCTGCGCATACTCGGCCTGGACGACGCGGATGTCGCCGAGCTGACCCGACGCGATTATTGCCCGGGCCTGGCGGATCATCGGGTAGCCCGTGTAGTTGTGGGTCACCGCGAAGACGAGGCCGGTCTTCTTGACGAGCGTGAGCAGCTCCTTGGCTTCCTTGACCGTCGTGGTCAGCGGCTTGTCGCAGATGACGTTGATGCCGGCCTTGAGAAACGCCTTGGCGATCGGCGCGTGCATGTTGTTGGGGGTGACGATCGCCACCGCCTCGATGCCATCCGGCCGGCTGGCCTCGGCCTTGGCCATCTCCGCGTAGGAGCCGTAGGAGCGGTCGGGGGCGAGCCCCAGCTCCTTCGCCGAAGCGAGTGCTCGCTTCCGGTCCGACGAGAGGGCTCCGGCGACCAGCACGTAGTGGTCGTCCATGCGGGCGGCGAGCCGATGCACGGCGCCGATAAAGGCGCCCTGTCCGCCGCCGACCATGCCCAACCGAATGCGGCCGCCCTCCGCCTTGTCGCTGCGTCCTTCAACCATGATGTCCTCCCCGTTCCGAAATATGCGCGTTTCGCGTCCCGCAACCGTCATTCCGGCGGAAGCCGGAATCCATCGCCAACGGCGTCACAACGTCAACGTTTGGCGGGTTGTCGCCGGTCGAGCAATGGACCCCGGCTTTCGCCGGGGTGACGGCGTGCGAGCGATGGGCCTCGCGCAATCAGATCCCCAGCATCCGCCGGTTGGCCTTCTGGTCGGTCCCGGCGTCGGCGAAATCGTCGAAGGCGCGCTCGGTCACCCGGATGATGTGCTGCTTGATGAACTCCGCCCCTTCGCGGGCGCCGTCCTCCGGATGCTTCAGGGCGCACTCCCATTCCAATACCGCCCAGCCGTCATAGTCGTACTGGGCGAGCTTGGAGAAGATGCCGCTGAAATCGACCTGGCCGTCGCCGAGCGAGCGGAAGCGGCCGGCGCGGTTGACCCACGACTGGAAGCCGCCATAGACGCCCTGCTTGCCGGTCGGATTGAACTCGGCGTCCTTGACGTGAAAGGCGACGATCCGCTCGTGATAGATGTCGATGAATTCGAGATAGTCGAGGCACTGCAGCACGAAGTGCGAGGGGTCGTAGTTGATGCCGCAGCGCGGGTGGTTGTCGACACGGTCGAGCAGCATCTCGAAAGTCTCGCCGTCGAAGACGTCCTCGCCGGGGTGCAGTTCGAAGCCGACGTCGACGCCCTGTTCGTCGCAAGCGTCGAAGATCGGCCGCCACCGCCTGGCCAGCTCGTCGAAACTGGTTTCGATCAATCCCGGCGGACGCTGCGGCCATGGATACATGAAAGGCCAGGCGAAGGCGCCGGTGAAGCTCACCTGGGTGTCGAGGCCGAGATTGCGGCAGGCCTTGGCGGCGAGCTTGATCTGATTGATCGCCCATTTGGTCCGAGCCTTCGGGTTGCCGCGGACTTCCGGCGCGGCGAAGGCGTCGAAGGCGTCGTCATAGAGCGGATTGACGGCAACCAGCTGTCCCTGCAGATGGGTGGAAAGTTCGGTGATCTCGACGCCGTGCTCCTCGGCGATTCCCTTGACGTCGGCGCAATAGGTCTTGCTCGCCGCCGCCTTTTTGAGGTCGAACAGCCGGCCGTCCCAGCTCGGGATCTGGATGCCCTTGTAGCCGAGCGAGGCGGCCCATTCGGCCATGGCGTCGAGCGAATTGAACGGCGCCGCATCGCCGGCGAACTGGGCAAGAAAAATCGCCGGGCCCTTCATCGTTTTCATTCGTTTCTCCCTTTTGTCGGCACGCACTCGGCGGCGCGCTTGTCAGATGTAGCTGTTGAGCAGCCGCTCGAGATGCTCCTGCTTGCCGCTTCGCGGCAGCGGTTCGAGCCTGTTTTTCAGCACGAAATTGGAAAGGTCGTCCAGCGACCGCTTGCCGGCGAGGATGGCCCGTCCTTCCTTGCCGGTCCATCCGGCGTAGCGGGCGGCGAGAAAATCCTCGATGACGCCGTCGTCGATCAGCTTCTCGGCGATGAGCAGGCCGCGAGCGCAGGCGTCCATCGAACCGACATGGGCCTCCAGCAAATCGTCCGGATCGATCGACTGGCGGCGGAGCTTGGCGTCGAAGTTGAAGCCGCCGGTGCCGAGCCCACCGGCTTTGAAGATGTAATAGCAGGCGAGCGCCATCTCGGGCACGTTCATGGCGAACTGGTCGGTGTCCCAGCCGAGCAGATAGTCGCCGCGGTTGATGTCGATCGAGCCCAGTATGCCGAGGGCCGAGGCAAGCGCCAGCTCGTGCTCGAAGCTGTGTCCCGCGAGGATGGCGTGGTTCTGCTCGATGTTGATCTTGACCTGGTTCTCCAGGTCGAACGCCTTCAGCATCCCGTAGATGGTGCCGACGTCGAAATCGTACTGGTGCTTGGTCGGCTCCTTCGGCTTCGGCTCGATCAGGATGGTGCCCTTGAAGCCGATCTTGTTCTTGTGCTCGACCACCATGGTGAGGAAGCGGCCGAGCTGGTCGAGCTCGCGCCTGATGTCGGTGTTGAGCAGCGTCTCGTACCCCTCGCGGCCGCCCCACAGGACATAGTTGGCGCCGCCGAGCTCATGGGTCAGTTCGAGGACGTTCTTCACCTGCGCGGCGGCATAGGCGAAGACTTCCGGATCCGGATTGGTGGCGGCGCCGGCCATGTAGCGGCGGTTGGAGAAGAGGTTGGCGGTGCCCCACAGGAGGCGGACCTTCGCCTTCTCCATCTTCCTGGCGAAGATCTCGCCGATCGCCCGGACGTTGCGGTTCGAACTCGGCCAGCGTGTCGCCCTCCGGCGCGATGTCGCGATCGTGGAAGGTGAAGAACGGCACGTCGAGGAGCCGGAACATCTCGAAGGCGACGTCGGCCTTCATCCGCGCCAGCTCCATCGGCTCGCCCTTGCCCTGCCAGGGCCTGAGGAACGTGTCGCCGCCGAAGGCGTCGGTGCCGGTCCACACGAAGGAGTGCCAGTAGCAAACGGCAAACCGGAGCTGGTCCTCCATGCGCTTGCCGAGGACCTGTCTGTCCGGGTCGTACCAGCGGAAAGTCAGTCCCTTGGATTTGCCCTTTTTGTGTTCGACGGGCTGCTTCTGGGTGAAAAAGCGCGCGTTCATCGCGGCATGGCCTCCTTGATGGCAGGGTAAAGGTCGCAATAGGTGGCGTGGGCGGCGCCGTAGGCTTCCGCCAGCTCGCCGATCGGCTCGATCGTCTCGCGGATGGCGGGTGGCGCACAGACGGCGAAGGGGTCGGCATTTTCGGCGGCGATCAGGCCGAGCCGTGCCGCGCCGAACGCGGCGCCGAAGTCGCCGTCCTCGGGAACGGCGATCGGCAGGCCGAGCACGGTGGCGATGACGGCGAGCCAATATCGCGACCGGCTGCCGCCGCCGACGGCGATCAGCCGGCGCGGCTCGTTGAGCGGCATGGTGAGCACGTCGAAGCAGTCCTTGAAGGCGAAGGCGACGCCTTCGAGCACCGCCTGGGTCAGTTCGCGCCGCCCGTCGGCCTGGTCGAGGCCGACGAAGGCGCCGCGGATGGCGACGTCGTTGTGCGGGGTGCGCTCGCCCGACAGATAGGGGAGAAAGACGATCGAGGACGGACCGGTCGGCCGGTCGCCAAGCGCATCCACGAGGTCGCCCGCCGAGGCGCCGAGGACGTTGGCGAGCCAGTCGAGGGAGCCGGCGGAGGAGAGCGACACGCCCATTTGATGCCAGGTGCCGGGCACCGCGTGACAGAAGGCGTGAACCGCGCCCGCCGGGTTGCCCCGGTAGCGGTCGGCGGTCACGAAGATCACGCCGGAGGTGCCGATCGAGATGAAGCCGGTGCCGGCCGCGACGGCGCCGACGCCGCAGGCCGAGGCGGCATTGTCGCCGCCGCCGCCGGCCACCACTACGCTCCCCGACATCCCCCAGCGGCCGGCAAGCTCGCTCCTCAGCGTCCCGGTGGCGGCACTGCCTTCATAGAGGCGCGGCATCTGCGCCCGGTCCATGTCCGTCAGAGCCAGCATCTCGTCCGACCATGCCCGCTTGGCGGTCTCCAGCCAGAGCGTTCCGGCCGAGTCCGACATGTCGCTCGCCTTGTCGCCGGTCAGCCGCAGGCGAACATAGTCCTTGGGAAGCAGCACCGTGCGGACCTTGGCGAAGACCTCCGGCTCGTGGCGCTTGACCCACATCAGCTTCGGCGCGGTGAAGCCGGGCATGGCGATGTTGCCGGTGACCCGTTCGCTGACGGCGCTGATCTCCGCCGCTTCGGCGGCCGAGCGGCCGTCGTTCCACAGGATGCATGGCCTGAGCACCCGGTCGGCTTCGTCGAGGAGCGTCGCGCCGTGCATCTGGCCGGAGAGGCCAATGCCCCTTACCGCGGCAATTTCAGCCCGGTGATCGGCTACCAGACCGTCCATGACCGCCTCGCATGCCTGCCACCAGCTCTCGGGGTCCTGTTCGGACCAGCCGGGATGCGGGCGCGCCACTTCGAGCGACACCGTCCGGCTGCCGACGATGCGCTGGGCGTCGTCGATCAGCACCGCCTTCAGCGAAGAGGTTCCGATGTCGATCCCAAGATACATCCCTCAGTGCTCCTGCCTGCCCGCGACCTAGGGAACGTTGTCGCGGATGAAGATGTCGATGCGGATGCGCTCCTGCCCGGCGTCGATCGGCATGCCTTCCCGTTCGGCGATCAGGAGCCGCGCGGCGCTGCGCGCTTCGTGGCCGGCGTCCTGATTGATGACGGCGTCGATCGTGCCGCGGATCAGGTGGCGGCGCGAAAACGCAGTCAGCTCGTGGGCGATGAACACCACGTCGCGGCCGCGGCCGCTCGCTTCGAGCGCGGCGACGACGCCGCCGTTGCCGGCGCCGACATTATAGATGCCGACGAGGTCGGGGTGCTCGTCGAGCAGGCCGGCGGCAAGCTCCTCGACCCGGTCGTCGTCGTCCCGCCCCTCGCGAATGGGAAGGAGGCGCAGCGCGGGAAAGTCGCGGCTGACGACCTGCTCGAAGCCGATCTGACGCTCGATGTGATCGCGGAGCGCAATCGACCCGGCAATCAAACCGACTTTGCCGGGGCGGCCGGCGAGGAAGCGGCCGAGCAGGCTCCCGGCGGTTCGCCCGGCGGCGGAATTGTCGATCCCGACATAGTGCGCACGGCGCGAGCGCGGCGCATCGGACACCAGCGTCACGATGGTGACCCCCGAATTGGTCAGGTCGTCGATCGCTTCGCGCACCGAGGGATGGTCGAGGGCGACGACCGCCACACCGTCGACCTCGCCGTGCAGGCGGTCGAGTGCCGAGGCCAGGATGTCGCCGTCGAAGACATCGACATGGCTGACGCCGATTTGAACCCGCTCGGCCGCGACATAGTCGGCCGTCGTTCGCACGCGCTCCTCGAGCGCGCGCATGAAGGCGTTGGTTCCGGTCGGCAGGATGAACTGGAAACGATGCTCGCGGCCGCGGGCGAGACGCGCCGCAAAGCGGTCGGGCCGGTAGTTGAGGCGCTCGATCGCCTGCTGCACCCGCTCGGCGGTGAGCGCGTGAACGCCCGGCCGACGATTGAGAACGCGGTCGACGGTCGCCAGGCTAACGCCGGCGGTTCTGGCCACGTCCTCAAGCGTCATGCGCGGCACTGATATGCCTCCCTCAGGCCTCAGATATCGCCCCACGAAAAGGAAAGCAATTCCGGGCGGGCCGTTCGCGAGGGGCGTACCTCATTCGGAGCCGCGCTTCGGGCTGCGGTACCGCCGACCCAATGGGAGACGCGCAGGCGTAGCGTGCCGGCGGCAAAACCACTAGAACAGGCGCGACCGAAAGCCGCCTTCCCCGACTTCTCCCCTGATGGTGCCTTCCTGTGATGAAGACAGAGACGATCCCCGTTCGCCTCAGCGACTATCGCCCGCCCGACTTCGCCATCGAGACCGTGGCCCTCGACATCGACCTCGACCCGGAGCACACGCGCGTCACCTCCCGCCTGTCGATCCGGCCGACGCGCCAAGGCGCGCCGTTGGTGCTCGACGGTGACGAATTGACGCTGGTCTCGGTCTCGATCGATGGGGAGCCGCTGGCGGTGGAGGCGTTCGAGGCGACGCCGCAACGGCTGGCGATCAAATCGCCGCCGGAGGCGCCGTTCACCCTCGAAGTCGTCACCACGGTCAATCCGTCGGCGAACACCAAGCTGATGGGGCTCTACCGGTCGAGCGGCAACTACTGCACCCAGTGCGAGGCGGAGGGCTTCCGCCGCATCACCTATTTCCTCGATCGGCCCGACGTGCTCGCCGTCTATACGACGCGGATCGAGGCGCCGAAGGGATCGGCGCCGGTCTTGCTCGCCAACGGCAACCGCGTCGATGGCGGCGACGTCGCCGGCACCGACCGCCACTTCGCCGTCTGGCACGATCCCTTCCCCAAGCCGTCCTACCTGTTCGCCATGGTCGCCGGCGATCTTGGCCGGGTGGAGGACAGCTTCACCACCATGTCCGGCCGCAACGTCGTGCTCCACATCTACTGCGAGCACGGCAAGGAGGCGCGCTGCCTCTACGCCATGGATGCGCTGAAGCGCTCGATGCGCTGGGACGAGACGGCGTTCGGCAGGGAATACGACCTCGACATCTTCATGGTCGTCGCGGTCTCCGACTTCAACATGGGCGCGATGGAGAACAAGGGCCTCAACATCTTCAACGACAAATACGTGCTTGCCGACCCCGATACCGCCACCGACGCCGACTATGCGGGCATCGAGACGGTGATCGCCCACGAATATTTTCACAACTGGACCGGCGACCGCATCACCTGCCGCGACTGGTTCCAGCTCTGCCTCAAGGAGGGGCTGACCGTCTTCCGCGACCAGGAGTTCTCTTCCGACATGCGCTCGCGCGGCGTGAAGCGGATCGCCGATGTGAGGACGTTGCTCGCCCGCCAGTTCCCCGAGGATGCCGGCCCGCTCGCCCATCCGGTCCGACCGGAGATCTACAACGAGATCAACAACTTCTATACCGCGACCGTCTATGACAAGGGCGCCGAGGTGGTTCGCATGCTGAAGACCGTCCTTGGTGCCGACGGCTTCCGCGCCGGTATGGATCTCTATTTCGACCGCCACGACGGCCAGGCCGTGACGATCGAGGATTTCCTCGCCGCCTTCTCCGACGCGACCGGCAAGGACCTCACCCGGTTCAAGCTCTGGTACGCGCAGGCCGGCACGCCTGAAATCGTCGCCGAAGGACGCTACGACGCGCGCCAGCAGACCTATTCGCTTTCCCTGAAGCAGTCCTGCCCGCCGACTCCGGGTCAGCAGATCAAGGCGCCGATGCATATCCCGATCCGCTTCGGTCTGGTCGGCCCGAACGGCGCCGACCTTGCCTTCGCCTCGGCGTCGGGGGGAAGCATCGACGGCGACGTGGTCAGCCTGACCGAGCCGGAGCAGACGATCGTCTTCGAGGGCGTGTCGGTACCGCCGGTGCCGTCGCTGCTCCGCGGCTTCTCGGCGCCGGTGAAGCTGTCGTCCGGTGTGTCGCGGGCCGATCTTCTGTTCCTGCTCCGAACCGATTCCGACGACTTCAATCGCTGGCAGGCGTCACAGCAGATCGCGATCGCGATGCTGATCGCGGAGACCGCCGCGATCCGGGCCGGCGGGGCGAGCACGCTCGATCCGGCCTTCGCTGAAGCGCTCGGCGAAGTGGCCGAAGACGACGGCCTCGAACCGGCCTATCGCGCCCAGATCCTCCAGTTGCCTGGCGAGTCCGACATCGCCCGCGAGATCGGCCACAATGTCGACCCCGACGCGATCGCCAAGGCCCGCAATCGCCTCGCCGCGATGATCGCCGATCGGATCGGAGGGCGGCTCGCGGCTCTCGCCGAGCGGATGGGCGGGGACGGAGCCTATAGCCCGGATGCCGCAGCCGCCGGCCGCCGGGCGCTTGCCAACGCGGCGCTGGCGCTCACCGTCGCCAACCGGTCCGCCGAGGCGATCAGGCGGATCGTCGACCGCTTCGCCATGGCCGACAACATGACCGACCGGCTGGCGGCGCTGTCGATTGTCGCCGGCAACGCCCTCGACGAGCGCTTCGATGCCCTGGATACCTTCTACCGGCGATACAGCGCCGATCCGCTCGTCCTCGACAAATGGCTGGCACTCGAGGCGATGGTGCCCGCCAAGGCGACGCTCGATCGCGTCAAAGAGCTGATGAAGCATCCCGCCTTCTCGATGACCAATCCGAACCGGATCCGGTCGCTGATCGGCGGCTTCGCCGGCGGCAACCAGACCCAGTTCAACCGCGAGGATGGTGCCGGCTATGATTTCCTCGTCGATTTCGTCCTGGGCCTCGACAAGCGCAATCCGCAGACGGCGGCCAGGCTCCTGGTCAATTTCCGTTCGTGGAAGGCGCTGGAGGAGCGCCGGCGCGCGCGGGCCGAGCAGGCGCTTCGCCGGATCGCGGCTGCCGAGACCCTCTCTCCCGACACCAGCGACATCGTCACGCGAACCCTGGCTTGAGCGACGAGCCGTCCTATCCCACCGGAATGCTCTGCGGGAAGCTGAACACGTTCGACGGATCGTATTGTCGCTTGACCCGGCGCAGCCGTTCGAAGTTGCTGCCGTAGTAGGCGGTTCCCCAGTCGTCGAACGCGGCGTCCGGCACATTGACATAGGCTCCGCGCACGAACGGACGCATGGCCTGCCGGAATTGGGCGAGCCACACCGCCACGGGACCGGTTTCGGCCGGATCGTTCCAGCCAGCGCCCGGCTCGGCATAGAAGAGCGGGTCACGGTGGAAGAACGCGGCGCCGCCAGGCGGCTCCTCTCGCGTGGCCCCGCCCCAGTTCAGGCACCAGTAGTTGCAGGCGGGCGCCGGAGCGGTCGTCATGAAATGATCGATCGCTTCGAGCGCGCCGGAGGGAAGCGGCTGATACGCCCATGAGGATGAGAAGCGCCAGTTGAGGAACTGGCGCGGTCCGGCGTTCGCGTCCTTGAAGAATTGCGGCCACGACTTGGATTCGATCTTGACCGTCGGACTGCCCACCGCAAGGAGCGGCTGCAACAGCGCCTGGAGCGTCTCGGCCGTCCCCTGGAAGATGCCTTCGGCCTCGATGACATTCGAGGATTTCGGGAGGAAGACGAAGGTCGAGCCGAGCTTGCGATCGACCTTCGGCGCCCAGTCCTGCCAGGCGTTGAAGGCCGCCGCCGGATCGCTCCAATCCCACGTCACGGTGAAATGGGCGATCGGACCGATCGGCTGGATGCGGAAAGTGTAGGCGGTGGCGATGCCGAAATTGCCGCCGCCGCCGCCGCGGCAGGCCCAGAGAAGGTCGGCGTGATTTTCGGCATCGGCGCGAACGAGACGGGCGCCATGTCGCCCGTCGGGGATGACGATGTCGAGGGCAAGCAGGTTGTCGCAGGTCACGCCGAGACTGCGGGACATGTAGCCGATGCCGCCGCCGAGGGTCACGCCGGCAATCCCGACGCTCGCTTCCGATCCGGTCGGCACCGCGTGGCCGCTTTCGCCCAGCCCGGCAACCAGCTCGCCTTGGGTCAGTCCGGTGCCGATGGTGGCGGTGCCGGCGGCAACGTCGACGGATAGCTGCTTGAGGCCGCTCACGTCGACGACCACGCCGCCGTCGATCGACGACCAGCCTTCCAGCGAATGCCGGCCGCCGCGGGCGCGGAGCTTGACGCCATTCGCCCGCGACCAGGCGACGGCGTTGACCGCGTCGCCGGCGTTGTCGCAGAAGACGACGGCAAGAGGATAGCTGACGAACAGTCCGTCCCAGAGCTGTCGCGCCTTGTCATAATCCGGGCTGTCGGGGAGGACGAGCCGGCCGGTGAGCCCCGGCGCGGCATCGGTGGCCGCCGGTTCGGCGGCAAGGGCGCGCCGTTCTCGACCGAAGACGCCGATCCCGGCCGCTCCGACCGCGAGTGTAGTAAGGACGTCTCTTCGCGATATCCCGGTCATCGCGCGCCACTTTCAAATCCCGCCCCCGCGTCAGGGTCAGGGTCAGGATATCACAAGAGATCGTTCGCCGAGGAAGCGATGGCTGGTCTCGCCGGTGTGGCCGGATCGCCCGGGGCGAAGGATTTTAACTTTTTTTTCGTCGACTCTGGACAAGCCGATTCGCCTCGATTCAAATGAACTGATTCGGGCGTGGCGTCTCCCGAACTGATGCGGCACTAGAATCGAAGGGGCCTCGCATGGCGCGGGCGGAGGCAGCCGAGCCGTCTGTCGCGAAATATTCGCCACTAGCCGGG
Source organism: uncultured Alphaproteobacteria bacterium (assembly GCA_963759235.1). GTDB lineage: Bacteria > Pseudomonadota > Alphaproteobacteria > Rhizobiales > Kaistiaceae > Bauldia. The sequence goes on from CAVWYO010000008.1 coordinate 413,585, forward strand.
CTTCGACTGCCGCGGAGGGCGGCGATTTCCGGACACGCCCGCCTTCTCGCTCGTCCCGCCTATCAGAAGCTGGTTGCCGCCGAACCGGTGCTGCGCCGGCTTATTCCGATTCTCATCGTCATCTTCCTGATGATCGTCGGAGCAGCCCGTTTCGTCGAACTCTACCAGCACAAGATCGAACGGGACTACGACGCCCGCGAGACCATGGGCCTGATCGCCACCGTGCTTTCCGGCGCGCTCGACAAGGCGCATTCGGCCGGCACGCCGGTCGGCAAGAACGATATTCTGAACACCCTCGCCGAAGCACTGCCCCCCGGCGCAACCAGCGGCGGCCGCCGCATTTACGTGACCGACGCCGATGGGCTGGTCGTCGCCACGGCACCGCGCGACCTCGACATCGAGGGTACGCCGCTCATCGGCATTTTGGGGGAATCGCAGCCGCTGACCACCTTCGGCGCGCGCGCCGGCGTTCTCGAGGTGACGCTTCCCGACGCCTCGCCGGCGCTGGCCACGGTTCACTTCCTGGAGAGCGGCGCCGGTTCGATCGCCATCGTCGAGTCGCTTGCCAACGTCTACGGCGACTGGCGCGCCGACGTTTCCCTCAACGTCGCCGTCTTCATCGGCACCAGCGCCATCCTGCTGGTCATCCTCTACGGCTACTTCGCCCAGTCGAGCCGGGCGATCGAGGCCGACAAGATCTATTCGGAAACGCAGGAGCGCTTCGAGACGGCGCTGATGCGCGGCCGCTGCGGGTTGTGGGACTGGGACCTGGCGCGCGGGCGCATGTTCTGGTCGCGGTCGATGTTCGAGATCGTCGGGCTCACGCCGCGCGACGCCCTGCTCGGTTTCGGCGAAGTGGCAACGCTCATCCATCCCGACGACGGCGACCTGATGGCGCTGGCGGAATCGCTTTATGAAGCCGGCGAGGCCACCGTCGACCGCATGTTCCGCATGCGCCATTCCGATGGGCGCTGGATCTGGCTTCGGGCCCGCGCCGAGCTGGTCGATCGCGAGAGCGGCGAGCCGCATTTGATCGGCATCGCGGTCGACGTCACCGAACAGATGCGGCTGGTGGAGCGCTCGAAGACCGCCGACATTCGCCTCCGCGACGCCATCGAGACGATCTCCGAGGCCTTCGTGCTGTGGGACGCCGACAATCGTCTCGTCATGTGCAACTCGAAATACCAGCAGCTCCATGGCATGCCGGATTCGGCCCTGGCGCCGGGAACGCCGTATGCCGACGTCATCGCCGCTGGCCGCAAGCCACTGGTGCGGGCGCAGGTGGTCGCCGACGGCCGCCCCGAGGAAGGGGCGCGCAGCTTCGAGCTGCAGCTCGAGGACGGCCGCTGGCTGCAGATCAACGAGCGGCGCACCAAGGACGGCGGCTTCGTTTCGGTCGGCACCGACATCACCCAGTTGAAGCGCCACGAGGCCAAACTGATCGACGGCGAGCGGCGGCTGATGGCGACCATCGCCGATCTCCGCCAGTCGCGTCAGAAGCTCGAGATGCAGGCGCAGCAGATGGTCGACCTCGCCGAAAAATATGCCGAGGAGAAGAACCGCGCCGAGGACGCCAACCGGGCCAAGTCCGAATTCCTCGCCAATATCAGCCATGAGCTGAGAACGCCGCTCAACGCGATCATCGGCTTCTCCGAAATCATGCAGTCCGGCATGTTCGGCTCACTCGGCTCGCCCAAATACGGCGAGTATTGCCGGGACATCCATCAAAGCGGCGCCTACCTGCTCGGCGTGATCAACGACATCCTCGACATGTCGCGGATCGAGGCCGGCCGCATGATCCTCGAGCTCGATGACCTCGTCCTCGACGATCTTGTCGAGGAATCGGTGCGCATCGTCCGCGCCCAGGCCGAAGCGCAGAAGATCAAGGTGGTCACGGACGTCGGCAAGAACCTCAAGATGCGCGGCGACCGCAAGGCGCTGAAGCAGATCATGCTCAATCTCCTGTCCAACGCGGTGAAGTTTACGCCGGAGGGCGGCTCGATCACCGTGCGCGCCCGTACCACCGGCTCCGCGGTCACCTTCTCGGTAGAGGACACCGGCATCGGCATTGCGGCGGAGGCGCTAAAGAAGCTCGGCCGCCCCTTCGAGCAGGTCGGCAATCAGTTCACCAAGAGCCATCGCGGCTCCGGCCTCGGCTTGGCGATCACCTCGTCGCTCGCCGAATTGCACGGCGGCGCGATGCGCATCCGGTCGCGCGAGGGCCACGGCACGATCGTCTCGGTACGCCTGCCGGTAAGCCCGGCCATCGCGGAGCACCCGGAGGCGGCCTAAGACCGCATTGATGGGCCGTCCCCGCGGGCTCTCCATGGCAATCATTGGCAAAGACTGCCATCCGTGATATTTGAATGCGCGGAGGTGCCATGATGGCCACGATGAACGTTTCCCTGCCCAACGCCATGAAGAATTGGGTCGAGGCTCAGACCAGGCATGGCCGATACAGCAATGCCAGCGACTACGTTCGCGACCTGATCCGCCGCGACCAGGAACGCGCGGCCGAGATCGCCGAACTTCAGAAAGCCATAGACGAAGGCCTTGAAAGCGGCGTCAGCGATCGTCCGATTGAAGATGTCGTGAAGGCGGCACGGGCTGCTGCCAAGCGCGACAATGGCCTATAGGCTTACGCGAAAGGCCGAGGAGGACCTGACGGGAATCTACCTCGCCGGTGTCCGGGAGTTCGGCGTCGATCAGGCCGAAGCCTATCTCGCCGAACTGCTCCGGACCTTCGAGCTTCTTGCTCTCAACCCCGCGCTCGCCCGCCTACGGAAGGAATTCAGGCCAACAGTGAGAATCCATCCCCATCGGGCCCATATCGTCATCTATCGCGATATCGGCCCGGATATCCTCATTATCCGTGTTCGGCATGGCCGCGAGGATTGGCGACGTGACGAGCTTTGAACAGTCGCGTTCGAAATCTCGCAATTGGTGCAGATTGCATGATGCAATAGCCGCCGCCGGACGACCGCGTCCTCAGTCGGCGGAAGAGGATTCGATGTCCTCGCAAGCCGCCTTGAACGCCCCCATTTCCGACTTGTCGTTCGGCGGCAGCGTCATGTCGACACCGACCCCCTTGATGCGGATCTGTTTGGCGGCGATCACTTTGTCCATGAGCGCCAGCGGCCAGACCGCGGCATATTCCCACTCGCCCGTCATTTCGGCGAAGTTGATGTCGGGAAAATACTGGCTGAGGCTTTCGTCCTGCTTGCCGTCGAACAGGACGGAAAAGACCGGCTGATCGCCTTTCGCGATCGCGCCGCCAAGTTTCACGTGGTCGACGCCGCCGATCCGCATCGTCCAGTCCTCGGCGGCCGAACAGAGCAGCGAGAACGGGAAATAGGCCTCCGCGTTGTCGACCTCGCTTTCGTCGACCACGCCGAGAAACGCGGAGGGCTCGTCGCTCGAATAGAAGTGCCAGACATTGCCGGCGGTCGCCGCCGAGGTCAGGCCAACGAAGGTAACTGCAACGACCGCGATACGACCGGCAAGCCAAATCCCGTCCATGCGCGACCCCCTTCTGCGAACCGCTGCGTCAAACGAGGCGACAAGGTCGAGAGTAATGCCCGTGATTGAAGCAGCACAATGGCAAAGACTGCGTCTCGAATTAGCGCGCCGTGGCCGGCGGCACCTTGCCGATCAGGCGCTCGAAGCAGGTGCGCACCGTCGCCTCGGTCTCGCGAAGATGGCGGTCGAGCGTGGCGAAATCCGGCATGGCGCCGGCCTCGGCGAGGAGATGCAGAAGTCCGCGCGGCGTATCCTTCGGATCAAAAATCCCGGCGACACAGAGCCGCAGGATCTGGATCAGCGCCTGATAGAGCCTGAGCGCCGGAACCAGAATCTCGGCGTCACCGGCTGAAAGCAATCCGGCCCCGGCGGCACCGGCCAGCGCCGTTTCGGTTTCGGTGGAGAGGATGTCGGGGTGCTCGGCGCCGTGGACCAGTTGCAGGTACTGGGCGACGAACTCGATATCGACGAGGCCGCCCGGCGCCTGCTTCAGGTCCCACGCCCCCTCGCCGCCCTTCGCCTCCTCGACCATCGCCCGCATCTCCAGGATGTCGGCGCGTGTCTTCTTCGGCTCCCGCTTACGCGCCAGGACCTTGGCGATCTCCTTGTTGGCGCGCGCCATCAGGCTGTCGTCGCCGGCGATCACCCGCGCCCGGGTCAGCGCCATGTGCTCCCAGGTCCACGCGTCCTTTGCCTGGTAGCCGGCGAAGCCGTCGATGTGGGTGGCGAGCGGCCCGGACTTGCCCGACGGTCGAAGCCGGAAATCGACGCGGTAGAGCGTTCCCTCCGCCGTCGGCGCCGAAAGTGCCGCGAGCAGCCGCTGGATCAGGCGGGTGAAATACTGGGTGCCGGACAGGGGTCGCTCGCCGTCGGAGGCGGGTCTCTTCTCGTCGAAGTCGTAGAGGACGATCAGGTCGAGATCGGAGGCGGCGGTCATCTCGCGTCCGCCGAGCTTGCCCATCGCGACGATCGCGACGCGGCCCTTGGCGATGCGGCCGTGCGCCGCCTCGAACGCGTCACGCACGGCGTCGAGCAGCCGGGCGACGACAATGTCGGCGAGATCGGCGAAGGCAAAGCCGGCATGGCGGGCGTCGAGGGTCCCCGCCAGCACCCGAACGCCGATGAGAAACGCTTGTTCCTGACCGAAGATCCTGGTGCGGTCGAGCACGTCCTCGTAGCTCGACGCCCGAGCGAGCGTCTGCGCCAGCCGCCCGTCCAGCTCCTCGCGGCTCGGCACCCGGCCGAAGAACGCCGGCTCGATCAGCGCATCGAGGACGTGGGGGCGATGGACGACGGTCTCGGTCATGCGCGGCGCCGAGGCCATCATCGTCGCCAGCAGGCCGAGCAGGCCGGGATTGGAGTTGAGGAGCGCGAAGAGCTGGACGCCGGCGGGGAGCCGCGCCAGGAACCGGTCGAACGCGGCGAAGGCGGCGTCGGCGTTGTCGGTTGCCGCCAGCGCCTCGATGAGCGCCGGGACGAAGTCGGTCAGTCGTTCGCGCGCGGTGGCCGAGCGTGTCGCCGGGTAGCGGCCGACGTGCCAGCCGCGCACCGTCCGGCTCACCCGCTCGGGGTGGGCGTAGCCGAGCCTCGACAGCGTGGCGAGCGTCTCGGGGTCGTCGTCGTCGCCGGTGAAGACCAAGCTGCCGAGCGTCGAGGTCAGCGTCGGGGCGGACTCGAACAATTCGGCATAGTGGTCGCGCACTTTGGCGAGCGTGACCGGCAGCGCCTTCTTGAATGCCGCGAGGCTCCGGGCGCCGACCATCCGCGCGATGATATCCAGGCCTTCGTCGTCTTCCGGCAGCGTGTGCGTCTGCTCGTCGTCGACCATCTGCAGGCAATGCTCGATCTCGCGGAGCTGGACATAGCTCGCTGACAGGTCGTCGCGGGTCCGGGTGTCGATCCATCCGCCCTTGGCGAGCGCCGCCAGCATGTCGAGCGTCGCTCGTCCCCTTAGTTCGGGGTTGCGACCGCCGGCGATCAGCTGCTGGGTCTGGACAAAGAACTCGATCTCGCGAATGCCGCCGCGGCCGAGCTTGATGTTGTGCCCGGCGACGGCGATCTCCTCATGGCCGCGGAAATCGTGAATCTGGCGCTTGATCGAATGGATGTCGGCGATGGCGGCGTAGTCGAGATATTTGCGCCAGACATACGGGGTGAGCTCGCCAAGGAAGGCCTCGCCGGCCGCAAGATCGCCGGCAACCGGACGAGCCTTGATCAGCGCCGCCCGCTCCCAGTTCTGCCCGAAGCTCTCGTAATATTGCAGCGCGGCTTCGGTCGACATGGCGATGTTCGTCGCCCCCGGGTCGGGACGCAAGCGAAGGTCGGTGCGGAAGACGTAGCCATCCTCGCTCCGCTCGTTGAGGATCTGGACGACATGCTTGGTCAGGCGGACGAAAAGCGTCGCCGCCTCGTCCGGCTCGGAGAGCGGCGCGATATCCCGGTCGAAGAGGACGATGAGGTCGATGTCGCTGGAATAGTTGAGCTCGCCGGCCCCGAATTTTCCCATGCCGAGGATGATCCAGCCCGAGCCGCGGTCGGGCTCGCCGGGATCGGGCAGAACGATACGCCCTTCCCGATGCGCCTCGGCAAGGACAAAGCGCGCCGCCGCGCCGACCGCGGCGTCGGCGAATGCGGTCAGCCCATGGGTGACCTCGACGAGATTCCAGACGCCGCCGAGATCGGCGAGCGCCACCAGGAGGGCCACCTCCTGGCGTGCCTGGCGGAGGGCCTTCATCAGCGCCGCCTTGCTTTCCAGCCGCCAGGTGCGGCGCGTCATGGCGACGCTCCGTTTCAGCGAAGTCGTCGGCTCGCTGGCGAGGATGGCGAGGAGGCGCGGCGGATCGCTCAGCGCCAGCGCGCGGAGGAACGGCGCGTAGTCAAGCAGGCTGCCGAGAAACGCACCGAGGCCCGGGTGGTCGCCGAGAAGCGCATCGAGATCGGTGGAAACGCCCGCTTCCTTCGCGGCCTCGCCAAGCTCCGCCAGCCGCCGCTTCCATTCCGCGGCCCTGGCAAGGCGAAGGCGCGGTTTGATGGCGGAAGCGAGAATCGGCGATGCGATGCGGCTCTTGCCCTTGGCTGATGCCATGTCACCCGGGTTCGATCGGCAAACGGATGGTCACGACGAGGCCCGGCTGGTTGTCGCCGAGCTCGATGGTGCCATGGTGCAGCCTGGCGACAGCCGCGACAAGGCTGAGGCCGAGGCCGCTCCCCGGTTGCGACCGGCTCTCCTCCAGCCGCACGAAGCGCTGGAGGACGCGTCCCCGGTCCGCCTCCGGCACGCCGACGCCGTTGTCGGCAACCCGCAGCGCGAGGTAATCGCCTTCGCGGGCGGCCGATATGGAGATCTTCAAGGGACGACCGCCGTCCGGAAGAGCATATTTCATCGCGTTGTCGATGAGGTTGGCCAGCGCCTGGCCGAGTAGCTCCCGGCTTGCCTCGAGGGTGACCGGGTCGGGTGTGGAGGCCGTCAGCTCGACGCCCTGTTCCTCGGCGACCGGCTCGTACAATTCGGCGACGTCGCGGACGATGGCGCCCGCCTCGACCTCGCTCGTCGCCCCGTCCGGCGACCCCGCCTCGATGCGGGCGATCATCAAAAGCGCGTTGAAGGTCTGGATCAGCCGGTCCGATTCCTCGATCGTCGATTCCAGCGCGGCCCGGTATGCCGCCACGTCGGCCGGACCGGAGAGCACCGCCTCGACCCGGTTCCGCAATCGGCTGAGCGGCGTCTTCAGGTCGTGGGCGATGTTGTCGGAAACGTCCTTCAGCCCGTAGAGCAGGAGTTCGATCCGCTCCAGCATGCCGTTCAGGCTGTCGGCGAGGCGGTCGAACTCGTCGCCGGTTCCCGTCACTTCGAGCCGTCCGGAAAGGTCGCCGGCTACGATCCTGCGGCTGGTGGCGGCAACCGAATCGATGCGCTTCAGCACCCGGCGGCTGACGAAGAACCAGCTGACCAGCGCCAGGCCGATCATCAGCACCACCGCCCAGCCGAGGGCGCGGCTGATGATGTCGCGGAACTCCTCGCGCTCGCCGATGTCGCGGCCGACCAGCATCCAGAAGCCGCCCGGCAGCCTGAGCACCTGGACCATGGCGAAGTGACGCGAGGTCTCGCCGACATTCCGCTCATATGAAACGGTGATCGGCCCCATGCCGGAACGCTGGAACAGGTCTGCCGGCACCTGGCTGATATTGCCGGCGAGGATGCGCCCGTTGAGGTCGGTGATGAGATAGAGGCTCGCGCCGGGCTGGTGGCTGCGTTCCTCGATCACGTGGAAGATCGCCGCGACGCCGCCGATGCGGCCCTGCTCCGCCAGGCCGCGGATTTCGGCGGCGATGGTGGCGCGGAGCTGATCGGTGAGGAGCGCGTTGGCGCTGTAGGAGATGTAAAGGACGAAAGCGACCGCGAAGACCGAGAAGACGGCGATATAGATGGCGGAAAGCTTGAAGGCGGTCGTGCGGACGACCTTACCGAGCGCTGTCACGGATCATGTATCCGGCGCCGCGCACCGTGTGGAGAAGCGGCTCGCCGAAACCTCTGTCGATCTTGCCGCGCAATCGCGAGATGTGCACATCAATCACATTGGTCTGCGGATCGAAATGATAATCCCAGACGTTTTCAAGAAGCATCGTACGGGTAACCACTTGCCCGGCATTCTTCATCAGATATTCGAGCAATCTAAATTCGCGCGGCTGCAGGGGGACGTTCCGCCCCGCCCGCGTCACGGTATGGCCCAAACGGTCGAGCTCGAGGTCGCCGACCCGGTACATCGTCTCGGCCTCCCCCGGACGGCGGCGGCGCGCCAGCGCCTCGACCCGGGCGAGCAATTCGGAGAACGCGTAGGGTTTGGCGAGGTAGTCGTCGCCGCCGGCGCGCAGACCGGTCACCCGGTCGTCGACCTGGCCGAGGGCGGAGAGGATGAGGGCGGGCGTCCCGTCGGCGCGCGACCGCAGGTCCTCGATGATCGACAGACCGTCGCGCCTGGGCAGCATCCGGTCGACGACGAGAACGTCGTAGCCACCCTCCTGCGCCATGCCGGCGCCGACTTCGCCGTCGGCGGCGTGGTCGGCAACATGGCCGGCCTCGGTCAGCGCCTTGCAAAGATAGGCGGCGGCCTCCTTGTCATCCTCGATGATCAGAATCCGCATGGCATCACCGCAATTTCGTCGGCTTCCCGTTGCTGATGTGCCAGATTGGGGCCGCCGAATAAAGAGCGGCAGGCCGGCGAACCGGCCTGCCGTCTACGAAACGGAAGTCTCGGGGCGACGATCGAGCGCTTCCGCTTCGGTTTCCGCAATCAGGCGCGGGCAAAGCTCAGGGCGATGAACCGCGTCTGATCGCCCGACTTGACCCTGAGGAGCACCGCCTTGAGGCCGTCCGCCTTGGCGGTCTTCACAAGCTTCTCGACATCGGACGGCTGGGTCACCTCCGAATCGCCGACCGACAGGATGACGTCGCCGGGCTGCAATCCGCGTTCCGCCGCCTGGCCGTTCGGGTCGACATTGGTCACGACCACGCCGCCCTGGTCGCCGCTGCCGACCGCAAGGCCGAAATCGTCGAGCGGCGAGGTTTCCGGCGCCGGGGCACCGCCGTTCTCCAGAGAAGCGACCTGATCGTTGGCCGGCAGCGTGCCGAGCGTGATGTTCATGTCGTGGCTCTGACCGTCACGCCAGTAGCTGAGCTTCACCGAGGTCCCCGGCGCCATGCCGGCGATCTTGGCGGCCAGTTCGCGCGGTCCGGCGATCTCTTCGCCGTTGACGGCGAGGATGGTGTCGCCGGGCTTCAGGCCGGCGGCGGCGGCCGGGCTGCCGTCCTGCGCCTCGGTGACCAAGGAGCCCTTGGCCTTGGAGAGCTGCAGGCTGTCGGCGATGTCGCGGGTCACACCCTGGATCTGGACGCCGAGCCAACCGCGAACGACGTGTCCGCTGCTCTTCAGATCGGTGATGATCTTCTCCGCCTCGCTCGACGGGATCGCGAAGGCGATGCCGACATTGCCGCCCGACGGCGAGAAGATCGCGGTGTTGACGCCGATCACCTCTCCCTTGAGGTTGAAGGCGGGACCGCCGGAGTTGCCGCGATTGACCGCCGCGTCGATCTGGATGAAGTCGTCATAGGGACCGGCGCCGATGTTGCGGTCGCTCGCCGAGACGATGCCGGCGGTCACCGTGCCGCCGAGGCCGAACGGATTGCCCACCGCGACCACCCAGTCGCCGACCCGGATCGGATCCTCGGAGAATTTCACATAGGTGAACGTCCGGTCGGGCTTGCTGATCTTCAGGAGCGCGAGATCGGTCTTCTTGTCGGCGCCGACGATGTCTGCGGCGTATTCGGTCCCGTCGTCGAGGATGACGGTCATCGTCTTGCCGTGGTCGATGACGTGCTCGTTGGTGACCACGTAGCCGTCGTCCGAGATGAGGAAGCCGGAGCCGAGGCTCATCGAGAACGGCTGCGCCTGCTGGTCGGGCTGATTGTTGCGGAACTGACGGAAGAACTTGTCCATCGGCGAGCCGTTGGGGGACTGGAACATCTCGCCGTCGGTGCCGGCGACATTGCGGGCCGGGGTCTTCACCCTGACGCTGACCACCGCCGGACGCACCTTGTCGACAACGTCGGCGAAGCTGACCGGCTGCACGCCCTCGACATGGACGGCATCGGCGTAGGCGGGAGCCTTCGTCAGGAAGGCGGGCTCGGCGAGGACGGCGCCGCCAAGCAACAGGGCGACGGCAGTGCCGAGTAGGGCACGGTTACGGATCGAACCCGACCTGGTCGGTTTGGCGGAATTGGGCGTGTCGTTCATTGCTCTGAGTCTCCAGCCTTGGGTTGGGCGCCGGTAGCCAGGAAGCGGCGCCGCGCTCATCGCCGGCAAATATGGGTGGACCAACATTACTGGCCACTGTCAGGCGGATTAAACTTCGGTAATGTTGAGGGCCGATCGCCGGTTTTTCGCAACAAAATGCGCGCTGGGCGCCAAGGTGCTTGTCGAGTCGTGCAAGACCGGCGGGAAAGATTGTCGAATCGGTCGGCGCCCGATTCGAAGACCCACGTCAGACGTAGCGGCTCGCCCAGGCGGCGATGACCTCGGCGGCGAAGGCGGCATCGGCCGGGTCGGTCAGAAGATGATCGGCGTTGTCGAGCGATACGAAGCTCTTCGGATGCTTGGCCGCCGCGTAGATCGTCGCGGCGTTGTCGATCCCGACCGTCTGATCGACCGGCGAATGCAGGATCATCAGCGGCTTCCGCATGGCGGCGACCCGGGCGGTCACCGCGTGCGCGGCCAGGTCGTCGATGAACTGCTTGCGGATGGTGAAGGTGCGGCCGGCGAGCGTCACCATGGCTTCGCCCGTCTCCTCGATCTGGTCGAGATGCGCCGTGAAATTGTGGACGACGTGCTGGGCGTCGGCCGGCGCCCCGATCACCACGACGGCCCGGGCTTCCGGCACGTCCGGCGCCGCCGCCAGGATGGCGGCGCCACCCAGCGAATGGCCGATCAGGATCGACGGCGCCTGGTATTCGCGGCGAAGGCAGTCGGCGGCGTTTAGGAGATCCGCGACGTTCGAGGAGAAATTCGTGCTGGCGAACTCCCCTTCCGAGGAGCCGAGCCCGGTGAAATCGAAACGGAGGACCGCGAAGCCCCGATCGGCGAGGCCCGCCGCAATGCGTTTGGCGGCGAACACGTCCTTCGAGCAGGTGAAGCAATGGGCGAACAGCGCGAAGCCGCGAGGCTCTCCCTCCGGCCGGTCGAGGCGTGCGGCGAGCTTGGCGCCGGCCGCTCCCGCGAAGGATAGCCGCTCGCTCGTGCCCGTCATGATGTCCTCCCTCGGTGCCGGCGGCTACTTCTCGTCGGCCAGGATGTGCTCCAAAGCCGCTTCCTCCTCCCGGCTGAGCTTTGCCGAGCCGGCCGCAGCCGCCGATCGCCGGCGAACGACGCGGAAGGCAATGACCCCGCCGACCACAAGCAGGATTGCCGGCGCCAGCCACAGGAACGCCGTCTGCGCATTGAACGGCGGCTTCAGAAGGATGAACGTGCCGTAGCGCACCACGAGGAAATCGATCGCTTGGCTGTCGGTGTCGCCGGCGACCAGGCGCTCGCGCAGGAGCACCCGAAGGTCGTGGGCAAGCGGCGCGTCGGAGTCGTCGAGCGATTCGTTCTGGCAGACCATGCAGCGGAGCTCCGCCGACAGCGCCCGCGCCCGCGCCTCGAGCGCGGGATCGCTCAGCATCTCGTCGGGCGTTACCGCGGCGGCCTTGCCCAAGGCGGCGAGGAAGATGAAGAGGACGATCGCCAGGCGGGCGGCCATCGGCCTTCACTCCGCCGGTGCTGCGACCGCGCGCCGCGCCGGTCGCGGCGCGCCGACCCGCAGCCGCCGATCGCTGAGCGACAGGCCGCCGCCGAGCGCCATGACCAGCGCGCCGAGCCAGATCAGCGTTACCAGCGGCTTCCAATAGATGCGTACGGTCACCGTGCTGTCGGGGGTTATGTCGCCCAGCGAAATGTACAGTTGCGACAGCCAGAAGGTGTCGATGGCCGACTCGGTCGTCTGCATTTGCCGGACCGGAAATGTGCGTTTCGACGGCTCCATCACCGCCACCACGGTACCGCCGTCGCGAACGGTGAAGCGGACCAGCGTCTCGTCGTAGTTCGGTCCGGGGCGCTCCTGGAAGCCGTCGAGGGTCACCGTCCGCGACCCGACATCGACGCTGTCGCCGGGTTTCATGTCGAGGATGTTCTCGCTCGCCCAGGTGGTCGCCGCGACGAGACCAAGGACGGAAATGCCGAGACCGGCATGGGCAAGCGTCGTTCCGAGCGCGGAGCGCGGCAGACCGGCGAGCCGGCGGAGACTGTCGCCGAGCGGCACGGTGCCGAGCTTCACCCGGAAGGCCAGTTCCGAGAGAGCGCCGACGATCAGCCAAAAGGCAAGGCCGACGCCGAACAGGGCGAGGACGTGGTCCATCCCGGCCAGCAGCGCCGACACGATTGCGGCGAGGATCGCCGCGCCGAAGGCGAGGAACAGCCGCTCGGTAGCGGCGCGAAGGTCGCCGCGCTTCCAGGCGAGCAGCGGTCCGAACGGAACGAGGACGAGGAGCGGCACCGCGAGGGGGATGAAGATGAGATTGAAGAAGGGCGCCCCGACCGAGATGCGCGATCCGGTCAGCGCCTCCAGCGCCAGCGGGTAAAGCGTGCCGATGAGGACGACGGCGGCAAGCACAGTGAGGAACAGGTTGTTGAGGATGAGGGCGCCCTCGCGGCTGATCGGCGCGAACACCCCGCCAGGCGCCAGCTTGCCCGCCCTTAGCGCGAAGAGTGTCAGGCCGCCGCCGATGAACAGGCAGAGGATGGCGAGGATGAACACGCCGCGCGTCGGGTCGGAGGCGAAGGCGTGGACCGAGGTGAGGACGCCGGAGCGGACGAGGAAGGTGCCGAGCAGGCTGAGGCTGAAGGCGAGGATGGCGAGGAGCACCGTCCAGATCTTCAGCGCTTCCCGCTTCTCCATGACGACCGCCGAATGGAGGAGCGCGGTCGCCGCGAGCCACGGCATGAACGAGGCGTTCTCCACCGGGTCCCAGAACCAGAAGCCGCCCCAGCCGAGCTCGTAATAGGCCCAGTAGGAGCCCATTGCGATGCCGAGGGTGAGGAACCCCCAGGCGGTCAGCGTCCACGGCCGCACCCAGCGCGCCCAGGCGGCATCGATCCGACCGTCGATCAGCGCGGCGATGGCGAAGGCGAAGGATATCGAGCAGCCGACATAGCCGAGATAGAGGAACGGCGGATGGACGGCGAGGCCGAAGTCCTGGAGGACGGGGTTGAGGTCGTTGCCCTCGATCGGCGCCGGGTTGAGGCGGACGAAGGGATTGGAGGTGAGCAGGATGAAAAGCAGGAAGGCGGCGGCGATCCACGCCTGGACCGACAGCACCAGCGCCTTGAGCCTGTCCGGCAGGTTGCGGCCGAAGGCGGCGACCAGCGCGCCGAACAGGGCAAGAATCAGCACCCAGAGGAGCATCGACCCCTCGTGGTTCCCCCACACGCCGGTGATCTTGTAGAGGAGCGGCTTTTGCGAGTGGGAGTTCTCGACGACGTTGAGGAGGGAGAAGTCGGAGACGACATGGGCGTGAACCAGGGCCGCGAAGGCCAGGCCGACGAGCAGGAACTGAGTAATCGCGGCCGGCGGCGCCACGGCGATCATCCGGGCGTCGCCGTGGCGGGCCCCCCAGAAGGGAATCGTCGACTGGACAAGCGCCATGGCGAAGGCCAGGACAAGCGCGAAATGGCCGAGTTCGGCGATCATGCCGCTCCTCTATTGACTGGCGGTGGCGGCTGAGCCGCTTTCCTGCCACACCCCGCGCGCCTTCAACGCATCGACCACCTCGCGCGGCATGTATCTCTCGTCATGCTTGGCGAGCACCGTGTCGGCGGCGAAGACGCCGTCGCTGCCGACCAGCCCCTCGGCGACCACGCCCTGCCCCTCGCCGAAGAGATCGGGCAGGATGCCGTGATAAGTGACCGGCACGGTCGCCTTGCCGTCGGTCACCTCGAAGGTCACCTTTCCATCGCCGCTCTTGTGGACGCTTCCAGTGGCGACCAGCCCGCCGAGGCGAATCCGGGTGCCCGCCGGCGCCGTGTTCGTAACAAGATCGCTCGGCGAGTTGAAGAAGACGATGCGGTCGGACAGCGCATAAAGGATCAACCCGGCGGCACAGGCGAGGACCACGCCGGCAATGCCGATCAACGTCAGCCGGCGCTGCTTGCGGGTCATGCCACCTCCCTCATTGGCCGCTCGCTTGGCCGAGACCCGATGCCTTCGCCTCGGATTCGACCGTCGCCAGCTTCTCGGCGTCCCCGGCCAGCGCCACGCGGGCGCTGTCGAGGGCGGCGCGCGCGTCGTCGGGCCGCCCAAGCACCATATAGGACCGCACCAGCCGTGCCCAACCCTCGGCGTCGTCCGGCTCGTCCTTGAGGCGGGCGGCGAGCCGCGCCACCATGCCCTCGACCATCGCGGCGCGATCTTCGGGGGCGAGATTGGCCGCCGCGTTGACGTCGGCCGCGGTCGGGGCGGGCGGTGCCGCCTCGATCGATTGCAGCCGCGCCAGCGTCTCCTGCACCGGGGGGACCCAGGCAGCATCCGGCGGAGCGCCGTCGATCAGGGCTTGAAGCTGCTTCACCGCGTCGTCCGTATGGCCGGCCTGCCCGGCGGCCAGCGCCAGGTAGTAGCGTGGACCGACCGCCTTCGGATCGAGCGCCGCCGCCCGCGCGAAGGCCTCTCGCGCCTCGTCGGTCACGAGGCCCTGATTGGCCCGTACGATGACCTCGCCGAGCGCCGTCTCGCTATCGGGAGTCGCCCCCAACAGCCTGACGATGTTGCGATAGGCCTCGGCGGCGTCGTCATAGCGACCCATATTGGCGTAGATCGGCGCAATCACCGTCCAGCCCTTCGCGTCGTCGGGATTTGCTTTCAGATGGGCTTCGATGGTGGCGAACAGCGCCGCGGTGTCCTGCTGCTCCGGTCGCGCCGTCAGGCGCGCCTCCAGCGGGGCGTCGGGCATGTCCGGCGATCCGACGAACAGATAGAGGCCGACGGCGATCAGCGGTATGCCGACGACTGCCGCCAGCGCGGCGATCCGGCGCGGTCGATCTCCCGGCGCAGTCGAAGCGGCGTCGTCTCTCGCGCCGTCGGCCTTGATCAGCCGACGCGCGATCTCGGTGCGGGCCGCCTCCGCTTCGCGATCGGCGATCAGTCCACGCTCGACATCGCGCTCGATCTCGCCGAGCTGATCGCGATAGATCGAGATTTCCTGGTCGGCGACCCGGCGCTCGACGTCGCGGCCGCGGTAAAGCGGCATCAGCACCGAAAGGGCCGCTGCAGCCGCCAACACCGCCAGGATCACCCAGAACACCATCGCGTCCAGCCCTTACCCGCGGACGGCGCGTTCGCCGCCCGGCGGGGCGCCGTCGGGATGGCCGGCTCGGGTCCTCACGTCACCGCCTGCCATGTGCCGTTCGCCTGGCGGCAGGCCGTCGCGCGGGCGCTTTGCGGCGCGCCGCTCCCATAGATGGTTTGGGTGTAGTCGCGGCAGTTGTAGGCGTTGACTTGATATTGCGGGCCGGGAACGACTTCGCCGTGGTATTTGCCGCTCTGCCAGGTCACCGGCGCGCCAGGTCGGCCGTACTCCAGGGCGCGGAATTCCGCCTCGCGGGCCGCGCGCTGGGCGGACTGGTCCATTTCGCGCCCGACGACATTGCCGACGACCCCGCCGGCCACGGCGCCGGCGACGATCGCGCCCGGCTTGCCGCCACTGACCGCGCCGCCGACGACGCCACCGGCGACCGCGCCGCCGACCGTGCCCAACCCCTCCCCCGCTCCGCTCGTGGTGTGGCTGCAGCCGCCGAGCGACAAGGCGCCCACCGCCAGAACAACGAGCGCCTTCACGCGCGGCATGCCGTCAGCCTCCGAGACCCAAACAACCTCAACCTTTAGGGGGCGGCTCGTCCCATGTCACGATGGCGGAAATGAGATTCTTTGTCTCACGCCGCCGGCAGGTCGACCTCGGCGCGCAGCCCCCCGGTTGGCGAGCGGTCGAGCCGGAAGGACCCCTCGTAGAGCTGGATAAGATCGCTGACGATGGAGAGGCCAAGCCCCGATCCCGGCTTGCTCTCGTCGAGCCGACGGCCGCGGCGGGTCGCCTCGTCGCGTTGCTCGGCGGTCAGACCCGGCCCGTCGTCGTCGACGCGAAGCATGAGGCTTCCCGGCGATTGGCCGCCGTTCGGAGGCGTATAGTTGACGGTGATCGCGACACGTCCCCTCGCCCATTTGCAGGCATTGTCGACGAGATTGCCGACGATCTCCTCGAGATCCTGCTTCTCGCCACCGAAGCGTGCCGTTTCCGGCACATCGGCGGTGAACGCGATGGCGCGGTCGCCGTGGATGCGGCGCATCGCCCGCACCAGGCTGCCGACCACCGGCTCCACGTCGGTGACCGCGCCGATCACCTTGGAGCGGGCGGCGATCTGTGCCCGGTCGAGATAGTGGTTCACCTGGAGCCGCATGATCTCGGCCTGCTCGGCGATCTTGTCGGCCAGCGGACCACTGGCGGCCCGCGCCTCGTTGGTGATCACGCTGAGCGGCGTCTTCAAGGCGTGGGCGAGGTTGCCGACCTGGGTCCGCGCCCGCTCGATGATCTGCTGGTTCGATTCAAGCAGCGCGTTCAACTCCTTGGCGAGCGGTTCGATTTCGGCCGGGAACGGTCCCTCGAAACGGGCTTCCTTGCCGCTGCGGAGGGCGGCGAGAGCGCGCCGCACATTGTCGAGCGGCCTGAGCCCCCAGCGGATCTGGGCGGTCGTCGCCAAGACCAGACCCGCGCCGAACACGGCGAGAGTGAGGAAGACGCTTCGCCGGAAGGAAGCGACCTGGTCCGCCGTCTCGCCGGCGTCGCCGGCGACCAGCACGTCGTAGCGATGTCCG
Source organism: uncultured Alphaproteobacteria bacterium (assembly GCA_963759235.1). Classification (GTDB taxonomy): domain Bacteria; phylum Pseudomonadota; class Alphaproteobacteria; order Rhizobiales; family Kaistiaceae; genus Bauldia. Next base: position 430,553 of record CAVWYO010000008.1, read on the forward strand.
GGAGAGAGATCGACGGTCAGGTCGAGGACGCGGAGGGCCTGATTGTCCGGCCCGGTCAAGGCCCCGGCGGTCATGCCGTTGACGTCGGTCTTGTCGGTGGCGGCGCGCATGTCGAGGACGTCGGTGAACAGCGAGCTCGAGGCGAGCACCACCGGACCGCCGCCGGCCGGCCTCACCTGCCAGTACCAGCCCGAATAGGTCAGCTCGAAGCGCGGCTCGCCGAGATTGCCGGGATCCTTGAGATTGCCCGGGTCCTGGGCCGCCAGGTTGCCGACCAGCGTGCGGAGGTAGACCGAGAGCCGCTCGTCGAAGGCGCGCTCGACCGTCTGGCGATAGAGCGAGGTGAGGATCAGCCCGGCGGCGACGAGCGCCACCACACTCCACAGCGACGCCGCGACGATGAGGCGGAAGGCAAGCGAGTTACGGCGCATCACCCGGCGCGACGATCCGATAGCCGAGACCGCGCACGGTCTCGATCAGATCGCCCGACACCTTCTTCCGCAGCCGCCCGACGAAGACCTCGATGGTATTGGAGTCGCGATCGAAATCCTGATCGTAGAGGTGCTCGATCAGCTCGGTGCGCGACACGACCCGCTCGCGATGCAGCATCAGATATTCGAGCACCTTGTATTCGTGCGAGGTCAGCTTGACCGGGTTGCCGTCCACCGTCACGCGGCCGGAGCGCGCGTCGAGGCGGACCGGTCCGCACTCGATCTCGTTGGAGGCGTGGCCGGCGGCGCGGCGCACCAGGGCGCGGACGCGGGCAAGCACCTCCTCGATGTGGAACGGCTTGGCGACATAGTCGTCGGCGCCGGCATCGATGCCCTGCACCTTGTCGCTCCAGCGGTCGCGCGCGGTAAGGATGAGGACCGGCATCGCCCGCCCGTCGCGCCGCCACCGCTCCAGGACGCTGATTCCGTCAAGCTGCGGCAGGCCGATGTCGAGGACCACCGCGTCATAGGGTTCGGTGTCGCCGAGGAAATGGCCTTCCTCGCCGTCGGTCGCGGCGTCGACGGCGTAGCCGGCTTCCTTCAGCGCGGTCACCAGCTGCCGGTTGAGATCGGCGTCATCCTCTATCACCAGGACTCGCATGGCCGCTTCCTCCGAATCCCGTCAGTTGCCGAGGATACTACCGCTGGCGGCGTCGACCGTCAGTTTCTTGACCTTGCCGCCCGGCAACAGGACGTTGACGACGTAGACGAGGCGGCTCCCCTGCCGGCACAGCATCGGCGGCGGTACGATCTCGCCGCCGGCGGCCGAACGGATGCTGCCGAGCATCTGCGATAGCGGCGCGGCTTGACCGGACTGGACCGCCGCTCGTGCATCGCGCGCCGACAGGCAGCTCGCCGCCTCTGCGGTCATGTCCGCAGAGGTCATTCCCGAGGTCAGCAGCGTCATACCGAGAAGCACGGTTGGCAGGATGGTTCTCAACATGGCGCCTAGATAGGTATCCGATTATGAATACCCGCTGAATACCTGCCGGCCCGGAAGCGCCGATTTCGCTGCAGTGTCGAGGGCAGTCCAAACGGCCGCCCCCGGGGCTCGGCGTCATTTCTTGCCGAGCGGGGTGTTCGTCACCGCCCGCAGAACCGCCACCAGAACGCCGATGAACAGCAGGGTCGGGCCGACTTGCTGCGGGCCGACGATGGTCGCCCAGTCGGTCGACTGGAGCACGCCGGCGACGGCGATGGCGATTGAAACGCCGAGCGTCTTCCAGCCCTTGAGGAGGCGCCAGGCGTCGATGAGCCGAGACAGCATGTCACAGTCCTTTCCGTGCGAAGAGAAGGCGGCGAAGCTCGCCGCGATAGCGCCAGGCGAAGAAGCCGCCGACGATGACGAGAAGCGCCAGCCCGGCGACGACGCCCCAGGCGAGCGGATTGCCGCCCTGGGCGAGCCCGGCCGCGCCGCCCGCCGCGACCGATCCGACCGTCGCCGCGCCGACCTGATGGAGCTTGGCGAGCGCGGCGACGTCGCGGGCGAGGCTCGCCAGGGTCGCCGGCCCGACGATGCCGTCGGCGACGAGGTCGCCGTGCCCTCGCTGGTAGGCGAGCACCGCCGCTTTGGTAGCCGGGCCGGCAATGCCGTCGACCGGGCCGACCAGGAAGCCCAGCGTCGCGAGCTGGCGCTGGTAGGCCGCGACTTCACCGGTTGAATGGGCTTCCGCAGCGGGTGGCCCATAGGCGCCGTCGAAGATCAGCCGCGCCTCGGCTTCGCGGCGGCGAACCAGCCCGGCGACGGTCCGGCCGCCGGCCTTGACCCACTTCATCAGATCGGCCCGCGCCGCGCTGAGATTTCCGTCGCGATACGCCTTGACCCAGGAGGCGCGCTGCACCGCCCCGGTGTTGAAATCGAAGGACACCGCGCCGTCGAAGGCCTGTTGGCTTGCCGCGCCAAGCGCGTCGGCGACCCGCCGCTCACATCCGGACACATCGCGCGCCAGGATCTCGAAAGCCTGGGCGCGGCTGATCGTCATTCCGGCCCGTGGCTTCGGTTCTCCGGCGGCGGCCGTGTGGCCGACACCGATCGTCCAGACGCCCGCCACGTCGCGATAGGCCTTCGTCACGACGCCTTCGAGGCCGGCGACGAACGCCAGCCCCCTGTCGCTCACGCGCATGGGATTGTTCCTTCGGGGTGTGGGGGATTAGGGCGTCGCTTCCGACAGGCCCGAGCGTGACGAAGCGCGCGCCATCCGCCGCGCTCGCACCGACAACTATGAGCACACAATCTTCGGCTTGCTAACGAAGCGTGCCGACCTCTTCGGGGAAGCCGAGCGCATCCGCGACGGGCTGGCAGAGATCGGGAACGACATCACCGCCCCGGACCGCGTGCTGACTACGCTCGGCTATAAAGGCAATCTAGACGCCGCTATGCCGCGCCAGAAGCGTGAGGTCATCTTCGCAAGGGCGAACTGACTCGGGCGATCCTTGGCGGGCTACGCCACGCCGAAGCCCCAATGACCAGCCGCGAGATTGCGCAGTCTGTTGCGGCCCTGCGCGGCGACGATGCCCGCGACAGGCGCTACATTTCAGATCTGACGGAGCGCGTCAGCAAGGCGCTGCGCGCGCTTCGCGTTGGCGGCACCGTGCGCAGCGTCGTGGACAACAAGGGCAATGTGATGTGGCTTAGGCTGGCTGTGGGACCCGGGGCGGCGGATGGTGATTGATGTCTCCGTCCGACTCATCGTGAAAATCTTTTGCCACGATAGGTGCAAGGTCCTTATGCCGGCGGATGATCATCATACGCGCTCGTGCACGCGAACCCCGCCAGCGATCCAGATAAGTAATCGCTAACAAACCGCTCGACACAGCCTCCGCAAACGGCCGGAACAATTCTGGCCGGCGCTCAAAGAACGCCATCTGACTCCCAGATCGTTCGTCCTTCCACTGCGTTCGCGGTTCAAGGGTCAACACGTGGTGCAGCAAGCGCGCGCTGTTAGGGTCGTCTATCTGATCGCTTAGAAACTTGATGGTTTCCAAGACCTCGTCAGGGGTCTCGTCATCGTCGACCACCGGCTTGATGCGATCATAAAAGCGGCGAACGCGGTACTGGTATTTATCCAGCCTCTTGCGATCCAGGTAGACCAGCCTGGCGCCAATGATCAGCGCCAGACAGACTGCGATGACGATCAGCCAAATCCAGGTCATTTGTTCTTTCCCTGGCCCCGCCTTCTCGCCAATTTTCTATCCAACGCCTTACGCTCATTTTCGATTGTAGCAGTGATCCTCCGTTGCTCCCGTCGATGCTCCAGTATCGTTCTAAGCATCCCCGGCAAAATCGGTATCACCGCTAAGGCCAACAAGACGGCAACGCCGCCAAATGGCCCCAACTCCTTGATGGCAGTCCCGATGTCTTCCAATGCACCCCCCGGCTAAACATCGTGGAGGTTGCATCAACATAGGAGCTTATATCAAGGCTCGAATATGATAGTTCCCGGATTGTGACTTCTCAAGGGCTGCAATGCTGCGATGCGGAAATATGGGTAACGCCAACTTGGTGCGTTTGCTACCGAATGCCGGAGGATTGCGATGACGTGCCGCGACGGCGCTTCGTCGGGCTCAACCGATCTGTCCGCCGGTCGCCGTGGTCCCGGTGGTGTTGCCGGGAAGGTAAGAGTCCGGCGTCGCACCAACCGTCACCGCCGAATTCATCTGCACATTGTAGCGCTTGCCGGTCGCCGATCCGACGAATGTGATCCCGGAATAGGTGATGGTCGAGCAAGATGTCGCCCACAGGAAGCCGTTGCCGGAACCCGTCGAAAACCCCGGAGTCCCGGTTAGCGTGACGGTCAGACCCGTGGTCCGGAAGCAGCCCTGATCGTTGCAGCGAATGTGCTGGTTCGCCCCGGCGGCGATCTCGTAGTCTCCGGACGCAAGGATCACCGCCTGACGGAGCGCCGAGACATGGGCGGTGCCGGTTCCCGCGAAGACGATGTTTTGGAAGCTCAACTGGCCGGTCTCGGCCGATAGATCGTAAGCGCTCGAAAAGCTGGTTGTCGTCTTCAGATCCTTGACCCGGCAGCCGCCGCCAGGCTTGACATGAATAGCCCCAAGAAATCCCGAGTCGCTGTCGACGATGACGTTCGACGGCGTGCCGGCGTTTCCCTGGATGACGAGATATTCCGGCGCTGCCTGACCGACACAGACCGGCACGTCGGCGCGGGCGTAGGTACCATCGGCGAGCTGGATCGTGACCGTGTAGCCATTGAAATCGATCGTCGCGATCGCGTCGAGCGCGTGTTGCAAGGTTTCGAAGGCATGGCCGGAGCCCGACGCCAGGCCATTGTTGGCGTCGTCGCCATCGGTGGCGTCGACATAATAGCTGCGGTCGGCGGTGAGCGTCTCGCGCGGTGTCGAAACGAGCGCGTCCTGCTTGCTGCCGTCGAGCGCGTCGAGCGCATCCTTCACCGTCGCTCCCGAGACGCCGCTGTCGTTGTCGACCTGGCTGGCATCGTAGTCGCTCGCCGCCGCGGCAACCGCGCCGGTGCGGCCGAAGACGCTGGCGATCGGCACTGACGGGATCGCCGCATCGAGCGCGTCGAGGGCATCCTTGACCGTCGCTCCGGAGACGCCGCTGTCGTTGTCGACCTGGCTGGCGTTGTAGTCGCTCGCCGCCGCGGCAACCGCGCCGGTGCGGCCGAAGACGCTGGCGACGGCGCCGCCACCGCCGCCCCCACCCGCGGCGATCTCGTCGATCGCGTCCTGGACGGTCGCGGCGGCGAGGCCGGAGGTGGCGTTGTCATAGAGGATCGCCGGCAGCCCGCTGTCTTTGTCGATGCGGATCGACTCGATCCAGCCGCTGCCATCGGCCGAGACCTTGAAGACGAAGTCGGTGTCGCCGGCAAGCCCGACCTCGGCCCGTCCCGAGGAGCCGCTCTGGAAAAGGAGCGACGCGGTATCGGCGTCGGCTTCCTTGTCGACGATGAAGCGCACGTCGCCGCTGCCGCCCTCGCCCGCCGCGATGCCGGTGAACAGGACCGCGTTGGAACGAACGGCCAGCCGGTTGGTGTCGTCGGCCGTGGTGTTGACGCCGAACCTGGCAACCGCGCCGAGAAAGGTGCCGACCGGCTGCCACGCATCGCCGTCAAAGACGAGCACGGTCTGGCTGGCGAGGTCGAACACGATCCAGCCGGCCGACGGGGTGAGGAAGGCCCAGGCGCCGTCGACATAGGCGGCAACGTCGTTCTCGTGGCCGGACCACGCGCCGGTCGCCGAAGCCGGCACCACGTAGCGGTCGCCCGCGTCGGGCGTGGACGGCGGATCGGTCGCGGCGATATCGACGACGCCGATCTGGACGACCGAGTCCAGCACCTTCAGCGCCTCGTTGTGAGTGACGTGCTTCTGCGCCTGGGCGGCCGCGAGATAAGGCAGGCCCAGATGGTCGGTGGTGAGCGGATCAGACATCGAAGACACCCTCGGCGGCGAGACCCGGTCCCTCGGTCGGGCTCACCTGGCTGGCGCGAATGGAAAGCTCTGACGGCGGGCTGCCGAAGTCGGCGGCCTGATCCGCCGCGTCGTAGACGACCGACGGTGTGGCGACGATGAAGGTGCGCACCGGCTCGCCGCCGTCGAGAATCTCGACCTGGTAGGCTTCGCTGGTTTCCGCGAGGGGAACCTCGACCGGCTCCCACGCATCGCCGCCGATCCGCGTCTGGCGGATCCAGGCGATGGTGACGTCGCCGGTGGTCGCGTCGCGAACCGCGCCGAGATGCACCGGCGGCAGGCAGGTGAGCCCGCGCCGGGCGGGCGTCAGCATGATGTCGACGAAGACGTCCGGATCGTAGACCGCGCCGGCCGGCCCGCAGCGCGCGGTGAGCGCGAGGCTCGATTCCGCTTCGCTGAGGTCGAGCGGCTCGACCGCCCCGTCGAGGAGGACGAACCGGGCGCCGGCGTCATGGCCGAGCGCCGCGATATCGGCGGTTCCGCCCTGCCCGCGCAGCAAGCCCTCAAGCCGCCAGGTGGTCGCGTCGAGCATGGTCGCGGTCTGGAACTGCACCACCTCGAAGCCCGAATCGCCGTCGCCGATGGCGGCGGCGTTGCCGCCGTTCAGGACGGCGGCCTCGGGAATGCTTGCAAACGTGCCGCCATAGAGGGTTACGTCGATGGCGTTCGCCCGGTCCCATCGCCCGACGGGACCGGCAGGCAGCGGCGCGACCAGTTCGCCCATCACCGCCCGCTGCTCGATCGCCTGGCGCGCGACATAGCCGGTGTCGGGCGTGCCGAGCGCAATCGCCAGCGGGCCCGTCCACGGCACGGCGAAGGCCGCGACCCGCGGGGCGTCGGGCGGCTCGTCGCCGGTGAGGAGCGGCAGGTCGATGAAGAGGACCTCCGGTGCCGAAGCGACCGGCGCCGTTGGCGGCAGCACGACCCGCGGTTCGGCCGGCGGCGGCGACAGGATGGCCGGCTCGATGCTCCGCGCCTCGATGCGGCGCACGAGCCCGTCCTCGATGCGGGTGACGAGCAGCGTCCGGCTGACGCCGTCGGCGGTCACGTCGCAGATGTCGGCCGGCTCCAGCGCCAGCGTCTTGGCGGTCAGCGACAGGCCATAGGTCTCGCGGCCAGCCCAGATGTCCTGCAGGATCGCCTCGGCGAGACCGGTGGCGACGCCATGACTCATCGCCGTGCTTGTGGAAGTCGATTGGGTGCGGCCGCTGCCGGTGACCAGCCGCCGCGCCGCGGCGATCGTCGCACGGAAATCGGCGAGCGGGTCGTCGAAGCCGATGGCGATTTCCGCCGGCAATTCCGTCTCCTGGGCGCGGCGCACCGAGATGAGCGGCCGGCCGGAATCCTCGGCGAGATCGGCATCGTCGTACGCGGCGGTCGCCTTCCGCCCGCGGCGGACGAAGCGGACCGCGTCGGTCGACTCATACGCCTCGAAGAGAAGCAGCGCGGCGAGCGGCTCCAGCGCCTGGCGCGCCGAGATAATGCTGTCGATCAGGTAGCCGTCGACGATGCCGTCGAGTTCCTCAACGTCCGTGTCGTCGATCTCGTAGTCGCCGAGAATCGCCTTGACCAGGTCGGTCGCCGGCGCCGAGCCAAGCCGCCCGGTCAGCCAGTGACCGGCCGTCCAGTTGGCGCCGTCCGACCAGACGTCGGTCAGATACGGAAACGCCGGATAGGGTCGCGCGTCCCACGTCCACAGATGCGTCATGTCCTCTTCGATCATCCGCCCGCCATAGACGGACGAGATCGGGTTGCTGTTGCTCGCATAGTCCGGGTCGCCGGGATCGAAGAAGGTGACGACCGCTTCGAGGAAGCGGCGCTGCACCAGGTCGTCGCGGGCGCCGGTCGAGTAATAGGGGATGGCGCTCGCCGACGACTTCGGGTCGGGAAAGACGTTCGGCTGGTTGGCGCCCTTGTCGACCGCCGGGCAGCCGAGTTCGGTCAGCCAGATCGGCTTGCTCTCCGGCACCCAGTCGGTCGGGCTGCCCGACTCGACCCCACCCGGCCGGTTGTAGTGCTGGTTCTTCCACCAGCTCTTCAGGTCCTTGTAGCGGAACACCCACGGCTTGCCGTAGGCGCCGTCGGTGATCGTCGGTCCGGATCTGGTCGTTGCGGTCGCTCTTCGAGGCGTAATACCAGTCGAAGCCTTCGCCGCCGGCGACGTTGGAGCGGAAATAGACCGCGCTCCGCCCGTCGTCCCACGCCGCCGCGTCGAGGTGGTCGCTGCCGTCGCGCCAGTCGGCGAGCGGCATGTAGTCGTCGACCGCGACCGCGTCGATGTCGTCGCTCGCCCACAACGGATCGAGGTGGAAGTGGACGTCGTCGGAGCCGTCGCTCGGCTGGTGGCCGAAATACTCGCTCCAGTCGGCCCCATAGGAGAGCCGGACCGAGGCGCCGAGCACGCTTCGCACATCGCCGGCGAGATCGACCAGCGCGCTGACGAAGGGATAGTGCGAGGCGCTGGAGCGGAGCGTCGTCAGGCCGCGCAGCTCCGAGCCGATCAGGAAGGCATCGACGCCGCCCGCCGCCTTGCAAAGATGGGCGTAGTGGAGGATTAGCCGGCGAAACGACCATTCGTCGGGACCGGAATAGACCACGTCGTCGCCGACGATTGCGAAGTCGCCCGGTGCGGCCGAGCCGACGAAATCGTCGATCTCGTCCGCCGCGGTCGCCGTCTGGTCGGGCGAGCCCGGCTCGCCCGGCGCTTTCGACGCCGTGATGCTGCCGCGCCAGGGGTAGGCGGCCTGCTCCGCCTCGCCGTATGGATCGGTGAGGCCGTTCCCCGCCGCGATGTCCATCATGATGAAGGGGACGAACATCACCTTGAGGCCGCGGTCGCCGAGATCGCGGATGGCGGCGACCAGCGAGGCGTCGCTCGGCGTGCCGCCAAAGGCGGGCTTGCCTTGGTATTGGCTAACCAGGCGCGCGGTGGCGCGGGTCAGTCCCGCCGCCCGCCATTCGACCGTCGTGTCGATGGTCCGCGTCGTCACGCCGGGCTTCAGCGTAGAGTGATTGGCGCGAAGGTCGTCGCCGAACCACGTCGCCACCAGCCCGACGCTCGAAAGGTTCGGACAGAGCCCGGTCAATTCTCCGACCGAAGCGCTCCAGTCGGTGGTGGCGCGGTCGGTGTGGCGGGTCAGCGGCTCCTTGTGGCCGGGGCTCTTGATCTCCCGGACCGGGGTCGGCGAATAGCCGAACTCCGTCGCACCGGGAATCATCGCCACGGCGCGCACCTTGTTCTCCAGCCGGCCGACGGCGCGGATCACCTCGAAGGAGAGGAGCGGAATGCGGTTGCCGAATTCTTCCAGCGGCAGCCGCTCGAAGACGATGTAGGCGGTGCCCCGATAGGCGGGCGCCTCGCCGCCGCCCTGCTTCGCCTCGATCAGGCTGTCGCGGTCCTGCCCCTCCGAGCCGTGATAGACGCGGTAGTTGGCCGACACCATGTCGAACGGCCGGCCGTCGGCCCATACCCGACCGATCCGGTCGATCTTGCCTTCACTGAGGCCGACGGCAAAATTGGCGAAGTAGCTGTAGCGTTTGACGGTCGTGCCGCTCGACCCGCCCTTGCCGCCGCCTTCCGTCTCCCTCGACACCTCCTCCTCGAAGTGCGTCGCCCAGATCACCTGGCCGGCGATCCTCACCCGCCCGTAGACGCGCGGGATCGGCGCGCCTTCGCGCGAGGTCTGGATCTCGAGGTCGGAAAGCCGGCCGGTCTCCGCCGTCCGCTTCTCGCCGAACAGCGACTGGTCGATGGCGTAGCCGGCGATCGCGCCGGCCGCGCGCCCGAGCGCTACGCCGACCGGGCCGAACAGCCCGCCGACCGCCGCGCCGGCAGCGGAGAGAACAAGGGTTGCCATGAGTTACCGTCTTCGCCTGGCTGGCTTGAGCGCCCGCCGCAGGCGTCTCAGATGCGCAAATCCGACCGTGCGGGCGTGAGTTCCCGGAGCGTCCCAACGACCCTCCGAACCGTCATTCCGGCGAAAGCCGGAATCCATCACCGGCGCGGCCGATGTTCCAACGCCGGGGACGTCGAACCGTCAGCGATGGACCCCGGCTGCCGCCGGGGTGACGTGTGTAGAAGCGGCCCGCGTCTGGCTCCCGCGGAAGTGCCGCGGAATCGCCGCACGTCAAGGCGTTACCCTATTTCCGGAAACGAGAACGCAAAGGCTGCCCGCCGCCGCCACCACGGCGTCAGCGCCGCGGTCGCAACCGCAGCCCCCTGGTGAGCGTGCACCATCCGGCCGCCGCCGATGAGAATCGCAGCATGCTTGGCCGGCAAGTTGTCACGCCAGCGGAAGAGCAGGACATCGCCGTCCCCGGCGTCCGCAACCGCGACGGCCACCAGATGCCGCCCGGCCGCCTCGGCAAGGTTTCGGCGCCCTGCGCCTCGGCCCAGTCGGGCGTGTAGGCGATGAGCGCCTCCGGCTCCGGCCCGTAGAGCGCCCGCCAGACGCCGCGGATCAGCCCGAGGCAGTCGCAGCCGACGCCTTTCAGCGACGCCTGATGCCGGTACGGCGTGCCGATCCAGCTCCACGCTTCGGCGACGATCGCCGCGCGGGTGACCCCGGCGGCGGTCACTTGATCACCGCCTTGCCGTCGTTGCCGTCGCCCTGGTGGGCATAGGACAGCGTGAAATCGTTCCCCGGCATGTGCGGGAAGCCGCGGAAGTTCGCGGTGTTGTCGAACTTGGCCTGGCAGGTTGCGAAGCGCTTGTCGCAGCCGGCATTGATGACGAAGTCGTCGCCGGTCGCGATGTCGTCGTGCATCGGCTGCCACAGCTCGACGATGGCGTCGCCACTCTGCTTGCGGTGGCTGCGCACTTCCGCCCCGATCCCGCTGTTGGCGCCGCTCGACCAGACGAAATGGCCTCGGTCGAACCAGCCGGCCGCAAAGCCGTCGAGCCCGCTTGCGGTGAAGCGCCGACGATCGCTGACGGCGACCACCGTGCCGGTTGCCTGGAAATCCGGGTCGCTGAGATTGATCCCGCAGCGCGCGTCGCCGAGGTCGGCGTCGCAGGTCGGGCGGAAGGCGCGGCCCTTGGTCTCGTCGAGGCTGGCGGCAAGCCCGCGCACCTCGGCGCGAAAGGCGCCGTCCTCGCGGATCACCTCGCCGAGATGGCCGACCCTGAGGAGCTGGCGCTCCGACGGCGTCGTCCAGTTGACCAGGTGAATCCTGACCTCGGCGTTGTCGTAGCGTCCCGCCGCCAGGTCGTCGGCGTCAAGACGATCCGAGGAGAGCGCCCCGGACACCTCCATACCGCCGACGGCGAAGCCGGTGGAGCTCGCGTCCTCGCTGGCGTCGAAGCCCGAGGCCGGGTCGTAGTCGGTGCCGCCGAAGGAGAGCGGACGGTCGTGGTCGGTGAAGCCAAGCACGGTTCCATCCGTCCTCTCGATCTTCCAGCAGCGGCAGAGCGTCGTCACCCCGCCGGCGATATGCGCGGCGAGATCGGCATCGATCTGTCTCATGTCGTGGTCCTCGACCGTGATCGGATCGGGCGGGCAGAACAGCCTCGCCGGGTGATCCGTTTCGCCGCCTATTCTCCCGGGCGGGAGCGTTGCGAAACGGCTCTGGAAAGTGACTGATCGGCGTTGCGTCCTTCCAGGCTCGGGCACCGCCCGAGCACCTCAGGATGAGCTAAGTCTATGTTTCACAAGAACAAAACATCCTCATGCTGAGGCGCGCGCGGAACGCGCGCCTCGAAGCACGCAACACATCTGTCCACGAATCTCGCAACAGTCCCACACCAGGGGAGGAAAGCCGGCGCCCTCGCCTCAGAGCCTGATCTCCACCAGCGGAATCGCCGGGATATCGCCGGCGGCGAAGCTGGTGAGGTTGATTTCCAGCCGGTCGGTGTCGAAGCGCACCGGCACGTCGAAGACGAAGCCGGCGGTCACAACGGTCCCCGCCGCCGGCACAGCGCCCGGCGCGAAGGTCACCACACCGGTGGTCGTGTCGCAGGTCCAATCGTCGCCCTCGCCCCCCTCGACCCCGTCCACCGCGACGCGGATCGTGCCGGCGACCGGCTTCTTGATCTCCCGCACATACGGCGCGTGCACGCCGCCATAGGTCTTGGCGAGCGAAAACGAATCCGTCGCGCCGTCGCCGTTGCCGATCGTCTGGTCGGTCGGCGCCACCGCCGTCGCCGGCGTGGCGGCGGAGCTGAAATCGACCCGGTCGCGCCAGCGGAACCCGTAGAGCCGACCGCGGCGCTCCTCGAAGAAGGCGATCACTGCGTGAAGATCGTCGAGCGAGCGGATCCCGTAGCCGGCATTGTAGCGCCGGCGCGAGTCCGCCCAGCGGCTGTTGCGCTCCTCGTGGCCGGAGCCGAGCGTCACCACCTCGGTCAGCCGCTCCGGACCGCCGGCCGAGCCGAAGGCGATTTCCGTCGGAAACAGGATCTCGTGGAAGGCGACCAAAGCGGGCATGTCACAGTCCTCTGCGGCCGCGGCCGACGGCGCGGGCGAGCATCGCGGTCACCTGCGCCTCGGACTTGCGGAAGCTGTCGGCGTCCGGCGTCGTCACGTTGACGGTGACCGTGATGGGCCGCGCGCCGTCGCCGGCTATGCCGAGCTTCCCGTCACTGCCACGGGCAAGCGGCAGCACCGCCTCGGGCCCGGCCTCGCCTGCTACGCCGACTCCCCGCCCCAGCGGAAACACGGTCGGCATGGTGAGGATGCCGCCGCGGGCGAACGGCTTGAGGCGGCCGCCGGCAACAACCCCGCCGTTAGCCAGGCCGAAGCCGGCGAAGGCCGCGTCGACCGCGCCGCCGATCACGTTGGTGATCGGCTGCAAGGCGCGGTCGAAGGCGATGCCGGCGAGCTTCAACGCGAGCGCGTTGAGCACGCTCTCGAAATCTCGCCCGCCGGCGACCGCCGACTTGAACGCGCCGGTGATCGCGGTCGAGAAGGTCGAGGCCTGCCGGCTCAGTTCGCTGAGGCTCTGGACGAACGGCCGCGTGTTCGCCGTGACGTCAATGGTCAGTTCGTCGATCGGTGTCGGCATGGGTCTTCCGTCCCTTGTCCGGAAAGCGGGTCATCAGATCGTTCGAGCTGCCCGCGAGCCGGCGGACCGACGGCGGCCCCGAACAGCCCCTCCACCGCCGCGGCCAGCTCGCGCGGCGTCATCGCCCAGAAATCCCGGCTCGACAGCCTGAGCTGGCCGAAGCCCACCGCCATCACCTGCCGCCAGGGAAACGACTGCCGGTTCGTTGTCACATTCCGTTCCCTCGCTCTCGCGTCACCCCGGCAAAAGCCGGGGTCCACCCGCGACCCATCGACGGCGGCGCGCCCCGGTGCTTTCTTAGCCGGCAATGGATTCCGGCTTTCGCCGGAATGACGGCGAGGGTCAGTCCTCGCCAACTCCGCCGAAGGTCGCCGCCAGCAGCGCCGCCACGACCGCCACGAAGCCGGCGGCGCCCCCCTCCGCCTTCATGCGCGCCACCGTCGCGTCGTCGATGTCGTTGCCGGCGCCGCGGAGGCCCGCGCCGATCACGCGGATCGCGTCCTGCGCCGAGAGCTGTCCCGCCTCGAAGCGGCGGGCGAGGTCCATCAGGTCGAGCGCGCCGAGCGCCGCCTCAAGTTCGGCCAGCGCGCCGAGCGTCAGGCAAAGCGTCCACGTCCGCCCGTCGAGCACCGCCTCGACCTCACCGCGCTGCCGATTGACCATGGTCAGGCCGCCGTGAAGGCGATGGCGCCGGCCGATTCGAGCGCCAGCTCGTAGGCGAGCTCGCCGTTGTGCTCGCCCGAATATTCGAGCGCCGTCACCTGGAACGGCCCTTCCAGCGTGCCGAAGTCCGGCACGATCACCTGCCAGTCGCGGATCGTGCCGTCGAAGAAGACCTGGCGGACGCTCTCGTCGGTCGCGGCGTCCTTGAAGATGCCGGAGCCCGACAGGCTGGCGCGCTTGACGCCGGCGCCTTCCAACAGCTCGCGCCAGCGGCCGGCCGACTCGGCATCGGTCACGTCGACGCTTTCGGCGTTGAAGGCGATCTGCCGCGAGCGCAGCCCGGCGACCGTCGAGAAGTCGCCGGAGCCGGTGGTGTCGATCTTGAGGAGAAGATCCTTCCCCTTCTGGGCAACCATGGTGTGTTCCTTCTGATGTCAATCGGGAGACTGTTGGGCGCCGCGCATCGCCACCCATGCGCGTCAGTTCGGCGAAAGCTGGAATCCGTCACCTACCGGAGCCGGAAGGAGAACGCCGGAGTGGACGGTTCGTCGGCGCAATGGACCCCGACTTTCGTCGGGCTGACGGCGCAAGGGCTGCTTCGCAGGCTACGCGCCTTATCCGACCTCCGTCACCGCCCGGAACCGCATCACGCCGTGCCAGGTGATGCCGTCGGGGTCGCGCCGGGCGTCGGCGGTCTCGAAGCGGAGGTTGACGAGCTGATGCCCGTCGAGCGCCAGCGACGCGTCATGGAGCACCGCCTGCACGGCATCCATGATCGTCCAGCACTCCGACTTGCCGCGCTCCCGCGACCAGACGTCGAAGGTCACGCGATGCTCGGCTCCGGTCTCGGTGCCGGTGCTCCAGTCGGTGGTCCGCGCCTCGCCGAAGCTCAGATAAGGGAAGTCGGCGGCGCGCGGCGGCGCGTCGTAGATGCGCTCGCCGATCAGCGCGCCCACGCCGCCGTCGGCGGCAAGCGCGGCGAACACCGCCTTCTGCAGGGCAAGGGAAGGGTGGGTCATCGATCAATCTCTGGGAACGCCCAAGTCAAAGCGCGCCGGCGCGATGGGCTCGCAGCGGGATCTGGAGCCCAGAAACATGGCCGCGCTTGGAACCGCCGGCGCGCTCGTTCGAGAGTTGGACGAGACGCGGTTTCCTCGCCCGCTTTTGATTCACACCGACCGCATCTTTTCGACCGCCGGCCCGATCACCGGGTCGGGAGCGCGGTCGACACTGCCGAACTCGCGGGCGAAGAGGTCCGGCCCCGAGACCGCGACGACATAGGCGCCCTCCCCCCGGCGCGCGACCGCCGCTGTGACGCTGCCGCCGGCTTCCGCCTCGACCCGCTTGGCGACCGCCTCCGCCCGCTCCCGCACGGCGCGGTCGATTGCCGGACGCGCGGTGAGGCGGGAAAGTGCCCGGATCAGGTCGCGCATCGTCAGGTCGAGGGCGCTCAAGGCCGCTCCTCCTCGGTCTTGGCGACGAGGTAGCGCCGCGTCTCGTCGGGATCGAAGGCGACCAGTACGCGGAAGATCCGCCCGCGATAGAGGACGCGCATGCCGCCGGCGATATCCTCGCGGAAGCGCATGGTGACGGTGTGGGTGACGACGCCGGCGAGGTGGCCGGCGACGATCCGCTCGCCGCCGGCGACCGGCTCGACCAGCGCCCAGACCGTCGCCAGGGCGTCCCAGACAACCGCTTCGCCGCCGGCGCCGTCCGGCGCCCCCGCCGCCGATTCGACGACGACGCGGTGGCGGAGCGATCCCGGATCGAAGCCGCGCATCGTCACAGCGACAGCACCCGGTAGGGCGCGATCAGCGCCTCGAAGCCGAGCGGGGCGACCAGCACGGCGAGGTCGTGGCCGACCGCGCCGCGATGCTCGTACCAGTGCGCGACCAGCATCAGGATGGCCTGGCGGAGCGGCCCCGGCACGTCGACCGACGACGGGCCGTATCCGGCGGTCACGTCGATTTCGATGCCGTTGACCGTCCGCCCGACCGTCACCGGCGCGGTGATCGCCATCACCAGCCTGGCCGGTATCGCGATCACGTCCGCGTCGTAGTCGTCGGGGTCGACGACCTGCGGCGTGCCGTCGGCGTCGTAGACCGTCACCGAATCGACCGAAATCACCGGCGCGACCGGCAGGCGGACGATCCGCTTGCGCGGCCAGGCGTCGAGATAGATCCGCCAGGTCTGCTCGATCAGCAGCCGCCGGGTCGCCACCTCGACATGCACCCGCGCCGAGACAAGTGCCGCGGTCAGAAGCGCGTCCTCGTCGTCGGTGTCGAGCCTCAGATGCGCCTTGACGTCGGTCAGCGACACCGGCTCGAGCGCCGGCCCGGTGATCAGAGCTGCGGTCATTCGTCACCTTTGTGATGTAATTGGGATCTCAGCAGCATCGAAGGTGCGTTCAGTGCGCGCTTCGAGGCGCGCGTTCCGCGCGCACCTCAGCATGAGGAGGCTCTGTTTCTCCTGGAGACGCCAACCTGCCTCATCCTGAGGAGCGAGGGCGGAGCCCGAGCCTCGAAGGACGCAGGGCCGCGACCCGAGGATGCCTTCGGCCCCCCAACCGTCATGGAATGGAAGCAGGCGGCCCCGCCGAAGCGGGACCGCCCTATCGGCACGAGTCCTGGGGAGGGACGCGGGGGCTCAGGCCGTGCCGAATTTCAGGAGCTTGATGGCGTCGAAGTCCTGGACGCCGCCGCCGACCCGCTTGGTGGTGTAGAACAGCACGTAGGGCTTGGCGGAATAGGGGTCGCGGAGCACCCGGACGCCGACCCGGTCGACGACCAGATAGCCGCGGCGGAAGTCGCCGAAGGCGATGGCGTATTCGTCGGCGCCGATATCCGGCATGTCCTCCGATTCGGCGATCGGGAAGTTCATCAGCGTCGCCGGCCCGCCGGCCGCCGTCGCCGGCTGCCAGACATAGCTGCCGTCGCCGTCCTTGAGCTTGCGGACCGCCCCTTGCGTCTTGCGGTTCATCACCCAATAGGCGTTCTGCCGGTAGCCCGACTTCAGCGCGTAGACGAGGTCGATCAGATCGTCGACCGGGTCGGAGGCGGCGAAGCCGCCCGAGACGCCGGTGATCAGGTAGCCGAGCTTGGTCCACGCCCAGGAGGCTTCCGCCACTTTGGTGTAGTTGAGGAAGCCGGTCGGCTTCTTGTCGCCGTCGCCGGTGACGAAGGCGGTGCCTTCCTGGGTGGCGAAGGCGGTCTCGACCTCGTCGGCGATCCACGCGTCGATATTGACGGCGGCGTCGTCGAGGAGCGTCGCGGTCGCCGCCGGCATGGCGTAGAGCTCCATCGCCGGGAACTCGAGCTCGGCCAGCGTCGGCGCCGTCGTCTCGGTCCGCGCGTCGGTCTCGCCGACCCAGCCGGTCGCCGCGCCGGTGATGGCGAACGGCTTCTTGTAGACGTTCGCCGACATCTGGCGGATGCCGGCGATCGCCCGGATCGGCGACACGCTAGCCAGCCGCCGGCCGATCTCCCGCTCGGTCTCCTCCGGCACCAGGTAGCCGCCGTCGGAGCCGACGGCGAGCGACTTCTGCTCGTGCCGCCTGCAGCCCGTCCTCGTTGCCGTTGCGCACATACGCCTCGAAGGCGGCCTTGTGCTCGGGCGAAGCGATGACCCGCGACCCGTCGGACCCAAGCGGCGGCCGGCGGCCCTTCAGCACCAGCTGGTCGACGGCGCGCTTCTGCTCGTCGAGCGCCCGGTTGATGCGGTCGACCTTGTCGACCGTCACCACGTCGGCGGAGAGCTTCCGCTCGATCTGGTCGAGGCGATCGTCGTTGCCTTCCTTGAAGGTCTCGAAGGTGCGCTGGAAGGTATCAAAGGCCTGGGCAAGATCGGCATCGCCGGACTTCACCTCCGGCGCGGGCTGTGGGGCATGGGTCATGTCGTTCGTCCTTTCTGTGGATCGTCGTGTCTGCATTCCTGCGGCGGTGCGCCGGCCGACATCCGCTCTTCCCCTTTGGCGAGCGCGGCTTGCTCCCGATCGTCCCGGGCAAGCACCGCCCGCTCGCCCTGTCATCCCGGGCGCGCGTGACTTCCTCAGCCTGTCATCCCCGGCGAGCGCCGCTTCCCCCACTGTCATCCCCGACGACCGCCGCCTCCTCCCCTGTCATCCCCGGCGAGCGCCGAAGGCGCGAGGGAAGGGGAACCAGTAGACACTGTCGGCGCAGAACCAGGCGCGCCGCCGTTTACTGGATGCCGACCAGGTCGGGCATGACAGGTTGGTGTTTCCGAATGCGCCATCGGGCGGGACGGCGCCCTCGTAGCGCCCAAACGAAAAGGCCGGGCTCCTCACCCGGCCACGATCCTGGCCCGCACCTCTCTGACGATAGCGCAATCATGCCAGACCAGCGTCACGCTGTCAAGGAATATATTCCTGTACGGACGGAACGAGCGACCGCCTTTGCCCGTCAGGCCAAGGCCATCACTTCGCGCGACCGCCTCGGCTCGTCTCCGGTCTGCCTCAAGGCCCATCGCATCCGTCTCGACGCTGACGAGATAGTCGGCGAGTTCCGCCTCCGACCGGCCAGCGTCGACCATGTCCACGATAATGGCCGCGCACGCGTCGTATTCGTCCTGGACGCCGGCTCGTCACCAATGCTGATCGGGTCCCACTCGGAAAGGAGCAGCGTCTTACGCTGTCGAGGCGAGTGCGCGGATCCATGCGTCTTCCGGGCAGGCCTGGTAGCATGGCTAAATTGCGCTGGCGCCGCCATTGTCTACGTGTTGGAAGATTCCGAGGAGGTCGACGCCCGCCCAGGTAAGGACAAGCGCGAGAGCGATCAAGACTAATGTGTAGACAAGGCTGGCAACGAGCGACGGCCAGAACGAACGCCAAAAACCGCCCTTGAGCGCACGACGGAGCGTCTTAGGCTCCTCCGCCTCAATAATGTCTGAGGCAAACTCAGCTAGCGCCTGTGCTGCCCTCTCCTTTGCCCCTGCAGTTGAGAAGCAGTCCAGGTCGAGACGTAGGAATCGAGCTCGGCGTCTGTTGGTTTGCGCCGTTCCCTCGCTCGAAATTCCGAGACCCACTCTCTTTTGGCGATCTTGTAAAGGCCGTAGGCGATGAAGCCCTCGACCAACAACTCGCCATCTGGCGGATCAACTAGCCGCTCAAATATCGGGTTGTAGCCGTCGTCCTCATGGTCGGTTGCAGGTGGGTCGCCCCCACTCATTCGGCATCACCTCTTCTTGGTGACGTATTCACGAATGACCGTATTCGCGCTCGCGCTTGCCTTCTTGTACACGTCTTTGCTCATGACACGTGATACAAACTGCCCCGTTTTGACGTTGCACCAGGTTTCTTCCCGACGCTGTAGTGCGTCTCGGCACCACTCGCCCGCTTGTCACTTGCCACGTCTTTCCTCCGTTGGCAGTTCCCGTTCACATGTAGCGTCGCTTCAGAGTCGCAACAAGCCTCCGTTTGAGGCGAGGCGCTCGCCTACCCCACCCGCATCGCCGCCGTCGCGCCGCGGATCGCGGCGAGCAGCGTCGCCCGCTCGCTCTTCACCGCCGAGACCCTTGCCTCGGGCAGCATCGGGAAGGTGACCACCGAGATCTCCCAGAGATCGACCTCGAGGAGCTGGCGGAGCCCGGTCTTGGCATCGGTCCGCCCGCGCACCGTGCGGTAGCCGATCGACAGGCCGTCGAGGGCGCCGGCCCGCATCAGGCTCAGCACCTCGCGCGCCCGCGCCACCTCGGTGGTGAGCCGCCCCTTGACGAAGAGGCCGCGGGCGTCCTCGCGGATCTCCTGCCAGACGCCGATGGGCTCGTTCGGGTCATGCTGGAACAGCATCTTCACCCCGCCGGCGCCGCGCTTTCTGAGCGAAGCGGCGAAGGCGCCGGGCAGCACCACGTCGCGGCCGAGATCGGCCTTGCCGAACAGGCTCGCATAGCCGGAGAAGGTGCCGTCCGCCTCGACCGACAGGTCGGTGCGGGCGAACTTGGTTTCGGTGGTGGTCAAGGGAGTTCTCCTCATGCGGATAGCAGGGCCGGACGCTGTGCGAATGCCTCGCCCCGCCCTATCCCTCCACCGTCCGCACCCGCGCTTGCGGCCGGCGCCGGCGCAGGACGCGCGCCAGGCTCTCGGCGAAGGCATGGAAGACGGCGCGGTGGTCCGCGCCGCCGCTTTTGCCGATCAGGGTAAGGATGCGCCGCATAACGATGAGTCCTTTCAGCCGGTTAGTCGCGCTCGCTGAAAAAATGATTCAGCCGCGCGATCTCGTTGACGAAATCGTTGAAGCGGCGGTTCGAGGCGGCCAGCTCGCGAAGCGCCCAGACGAGCAGCCCGCTCGCCCCGCTCGCCCACAGAAACAGCGCCAGATGGGCGAGATCGCCGTGCGTGGCGAAGACCTGCGTCACGTCGTCCACGATGCCACCTGTCGTTGTTTGCCGGCTTAGTTGTATTTAGCGTCGGCGGCGTCGTACCACAGCCGCAACCCCTCGCCGAAGGCCGGCGCTGGCCAGCCGGTCAGCGCCTCGGCGAGCCGGCCGCAGAGCGGCAGGACGGTCTGCCGCCAGAAGATGATTTCAGAAGAACGTCGCGTCGTCCCCGACGAGCAGGTCGCGGTCCGCCCCAACCACAGGGAACCCATATCCTCCTCCCGGTTTGTCGAAGTACAGGTCACCGGAAGCGTGGTAGGGGCTGGTGTACAAACTGCTGGCGATCACGCAAAGGGCATGCACCAACGCTTGAACCGCGTCGACTCCTCCTCCGGCCCGCACCTTCTTGTCGTCGGGCCAGTTGATCTCGAACTGACATTTCCAGCCGCGTTCAGATTCCTGTTCGGGCGCGAAGATACGGACGGGGACATCGATTTCGCTGCCCGAACGACGAAGCTTCAGAATACGTTCGGCGATTAACATGCCGGTCCTCTCAGTAGTTTAGGGGAGGGATCGGTTGGCTACGCAGACACGCTGCATATCTGGCCATCGCCTGCCGATGACATGCCGCAGATCCAACCGTGCAGTGAAAGGTATCGCGTCCGTACTGCTCCCAGCATTCTTGCTCCAGCAGCGGTGAGACGCTGGCAACGAGTTGGATCTCAGTATGGTCATCGGGTTCGCCGTTGCCAGCCCCAGTCCGCGTCCATTGCCCGCCGTCCGGGTTGCCGCGCGCCACGCGCGGCTGGTTCGGGTCGAAGTTGTACTTCAGGCCGACGGCCTCAGCGCCTCGCCACCCCCCGCCGGCGCGTAGCCCACCGCGGCGCGCTTCTCGTCGGCGGTGAGGAAGTCGGCCGCCCCGACCCGGCTCCACAGCGCCTCGCGCTCGGCCGACAGCGCCTCCACCTGGTCGGCGTCGAACCAGAGCCGCAACCCGTCGCCGAAGGCCGGCGCCAGCCAGCCGGTCAGCGCCTCGGCGAGCCGGCCGCAAAGCGGCAGGACGGTCGCCCGCCAGAAGGCGCGGTTGGCCTCCTGGTAGTTCGAATAGGTGTTGTCGCCGGGAATGCCGAGCAGCATCGGCGGCACGCCGAAGGCGAGCGCGATCTCGCGCGCCGCGCCGTTCTTGGCCGCCATGAAATCCATGTCCTTCGGCGTCAGCGACCAGCGCCTTCCAGTCGAGCCCGCCTTCCAGCAGCAGCGGCCGGCCGGCATTCCGCGCCCCGATGAAGCCGGCCTCGAGCTCCGCCTTCAGCCGCTCGAACTGCTCGGCCGAGAGGTTGCCGCCCTCCTTGGCCTGGTAGACCAGCGCGCCGGACGGCCGCGCCGCGTTGTCGAGGAGCGCCTTGTTCCAGGCGCCGGCGGCGTTGTGGATGTCGAGCGCCACCGCCGCCGCCTCGATCGGCGCGAAGCCGTAATGGTCGTTGAGCGGATGGAACAGGGCGAGCTGCAGGATCGGCGACAGCCGCCCTTCCCCCGGATCGGCGAAACGGACCGTGCGCCCGCCGACCGTATATTCGTACGCGGTCCGGCCAGCCGTCCGGGCCGGGCACCACCTTCATGCGGTCGGGCCTCAGCGCATACAGTTCGCGCGGCCGCTCGTCCGCCTCGCCGAAGCCGATGCTCCGCCGTCACCGCCTCGATATAGGCGTTGCCGGAGACCAGCAGATAGCCGAACAGCGCCTCGCGGAAATCGCGCCCCGCCTGGCGGCGGTTCGGCCGGGCGAGCAGCGCCAGAAGCGGATGCTCGTCGACCTCCGCCGCGCCGTCATAGAGGAGCCACGGCACCGAGGCGGCCGCCTCGGCGATCATCCGCACGCAGCGATAGACCACCGCGTTCTTGGCGTAGCCCTCGCGGGCGAGCGCGGCGTAGTCGCGCGGCGTCCAGGCCGGTGCCCCGTGGGTCTGGAAGGCGATCAGCGCCGCCGTCGCCGAGGCCTTGGCCTCGTCGGGCGCTGCCGGCGTCCGGCGGCTGAAGAAGGGAAGTCGCATCTTGTTTTCGCTTTCCTTTGTCGGGATCCGGGCGCACCCTCCGGCGCCCGCGAGAACGGAGGCCGTCCCATGCAGACCGAAGACCAGGTTGCCGCTCACTACGGACGCCCGGGCATCGAAGAGGCGATCGTCGACGCGCTGCGCGAGGCCGGCGCCGACGTCGACCACATCACCCCCGACGACCTCGCCGGCGCCGACGACATGCATTTCGGCACGCGGAAGGCGACCGAGGCGTTCGCCGAAGCGACGGCGTTTCCGCCCGGCGCCCATGTCCTCGACATCGGCTCGGGGCTCGGCGGCCCCGCCCGTCATTTCGCGGCGGCGCGTGGCGTCAAGGTCACCGGCATCGACCTCACGCCCGATTTCGTCGCGGCCGCCAACGGCCTCACCCGCCGCTGCGGCCTCGCCGGCCGCGCCAGCTTCAAGCAGGCAAGCGCGCTGGCGCTTCCCTTCGCCGACGCCAGGTTCGACGGCGCCTACACGATCCACGCCGCCATGAACATTCCCGACAAGGCGACCCTCTTCGCCGAGGCGCGCCGCGTCTTGAAGCCCGGCGCCCGCTTGGGGGTCTATGACATTATGCGCGCCGGCGCGGGCGAGATCCCCTACCCCATGCTGTGGGCCGCAACCGCCGAGACCAGCTTCGTCGAGACGCCGGCCACCTATCGCCGGCTCCTCGAAGCCGCGGGCTTCGCCATCGTCAGCGAGCGCGACCGCAGCGACCTTGTGCGCACCGTTGTCCGCGAGATGCGGGAGCAGGCGGCGCGCGACGGACCGCCGAAAGTGAACCTTCAGGCGGTGATAAGGCCCGAGCGCACGGAGCGCTTCGCCAACGCCATGCGGGCGCTCGAGGCCGGCATGATCGCGCCGGTGGAGATCATCGCCCGTGCGGGCTGACGCCGTCTATCCTCCCCTGCGAAGCGGGGG
This sequence comes from uncultured Alphaproteobacteria bacterium, assembly GCA_963759235.1. Taxonomy (GTDB): domain Bacteria; phylum Pseudomonadota; class Alphaproteobacteria; order Rhizobiales; family Kaistiaceae; genus Bauldia. Next base: position 453,463 of record CAVWYO010000008.1, read on the forward strand.
AGGGGGACCATCGCGGAGCGATGGTGGAGGGGGCGTCCCACCCTCCCCTGCGAAGCGGGCGAGAGCCTGTCCCCGACCTGATCGGGGATGGCGCTGCGAAGCGGCGACGCGGGGGCGTTCCGTCCTCTCCGCCGTCCAACCGTTCAGTCAATCCCGACGATCATGCTGTCGGGCGCCGTAACCCTCTCCCCTTGTGGGACTGTTGCAAAATTCGAGGACAGCTGTGTTGCGTGCTTCGAGGCGCGCGTTCCGCGCGCCTCAGCATGAGGATGTTTTCCCATATGAAACAATAACCTGCCTCATCCAGAGGAGCGAGGGCGCAGCCCGAGCCTCGAAGGACGCAATGCCGATCAGCCGCTTTCCAAAGCCGTTTCGCAACGCTCCCCTTGTGGGAGAGGGTGGCGAGGCCGCAGCCCGAGCCTGGTGAGGAGGCGCCCCGCCAACCACGCAAACAAAAACGGTCGGGCATCGACCCGACCGCTCGGCAGTTCCCTCATCCTGTTCGCCGCTCCGGCGCCCTGCCCGCACCTTTCCGACGATAGCTGAACCCTACCGGATCAGCGTCACGCTGTCAAGGATATTATTCCTAGGACTTCAATCTTAGTGGGCAGGTCCCGTGTGTTCCACGGCGACGGGACATCAGCCCAGGAGCGCCGGTGATGTCGTCTGGATGCCCGTCCGTCACCGGGGTCCGCAGCGCCGGGATCGCGGACACGGGGAGAGCACCTTTGTCGGCGGTCGGTACGACCCTGTCAGGCAATCAGGTCGCGGGTGATCTCGCCGACGTTGTGGCAGCCGCACATGGCCAGCGCCAGGTCAAACTCGGTGCGCAGCAACTCCAGCACGTGGCGCGCACCGGCCTCCCCGTCCACGGCCAGGCCCCACAGCACCGGCCGTCCCACCTGCACCGCCCGCGCGCCCAGAGCTAGCGCCTTGAGGATATCCGTCCCGCGCCGGATGCCGCCGTCCATCAGGACTTCCGCACGGCCGGCGACAGCCTCGACGACTTCGGGCAAGGCGTGGATGGTGGGCCGGGCAGTGTCCAGCTGCCGGCCGCCATGGTTCGACACGATGATTGCCGCTACGCCACAGTCCAGGGCGCGCTCAGCGTCGTCGCCGCGACTGATCCCCTTGACCAGGATCGGGAGTTGAGTCACCGACCGCAGCCATTCCACATCCTTCCAGGTCAGGTTGCCGTCCTGGAGCCGGGCGACGTAGGCGGCAAAGCCCGACTCCCCCGGCACGTCGGGCACCCGGCCTAGCTTCGGGTCGACCAGGTTCGCCGCCGTCAGGCCATCGGGCAGATGGAAATGATTCCGCACGTCGGCTTCCCGCTGGCCCAACACCGGCACGTCGACCGTCAATTCCAGGGCGGTAAAACCGGCGGCCTCGGCCCGCTCCACCAGCGATCGGGTGACGCCCCGATCCTTGTAGATGTACAACTGGAACCAGCGCGGGCCTGTGCTGAGCTTGGCCACGTCCTCCATTCTTGTGGTGGACATCGTGCTCATCACATAGACGACGCCGGCAGCAGCAGCAGCGGCTGCGGTGGCGCGCTCCCCCAGCGGGTGAGCCAGGCAGTGAAACGCGCTTGGCGACACCAGCACAGGCATCGTCACCGGCTGGCCCAGCACCGTGGTGGCGGTGTCGCGCGTGCCGACGCCGGCCAGGACGCGGTAACGCAGAAAGATTTCGTTGAAGGCTTCGTGGTTGGCCCGCACCGTAATTTCGTCCATGGCCCCGCTTGCGTAGTAGTCGAAGGCCATCCGCGACATACGGGCCTTGGCGAGGCGCTCGTATTCGAACAGGTTAACAACGGGTTGCATCGCAGTCCCCTCCGGTTCAGGTCGAGCTATTGAGTCCGTTGTTCAACCTCATACCATCGCTGCGCTTGAATGAGCGATCCGGCCCCTCCGTTGAGATGGGCTATCCTTCCACGGGATTTCACGCGCCGCGGGTCGCCCGAACCATGGATGCGCAGACGCTGCCACTCCAACGCTGTCAGGCTTGTGACGGACCGCTTGAGCCCCCTCACACCCGCACCGTGAACCACACGGTCGGCGTTTCGGTCACGCCGGCGCTCGGCCGCGCCGCCTTCAGTTCCTGGCTGGCGAGGAAGGCCTTTGCCGCCTCCAGCGTGGCGAACTGGTGGGCGACGGTGATGTCGTTCGGGTCGTCCACCGACTGGTAGACGGTCGAGGCCACCACGCCCCGCTTCTCAAGCACTGTGGCGAATTCGGCGAAGGCGTTCCGCCAGGTGGCATAGTCGGAAACCGTCGCCCGCTCGAACAGGGTGATCATCGCGCCTCTCCTCTCGCTTCGGCCGGAAGCCCGAGGGGATCAGACCGCGGTGGAGAAATCCTTACCAGCGCTGGTCGACGTACGGCGCGATCCGCTCGTCGTAGATGCGCCTTCACCGCCGCCATCGTCTCGCGGTCGAGCGGCGGCAGCTCGGCGGCGGCGGCATTGGCCTTGGCCTGCGCCGCGTTCTTGGCGCCGGGGATCACCGTGGTCACCGCCTCGTTCATCAGGATCCAGCGGAGCGCGAAGGCCGCCATGGTCGCGCCCGCCGGCACCAGCGGCCGCAGCTCCTCGACCGCCGCGAGCCCCGCCTCGAAGGGCACGCCCGGCGAAGGTCTCGCCGACGTCGAAGGAGTCGCCGTGGCGGTTGAACTTGCGGTGGTCGTCGGCGGCAAAGTGCGGTGTCCTTCGTCATCTTGCCGGTCAGCAGGCCGCTCGCCAGCGGCACCCGCACGATGATCGCGACGCCCTTCGCCTTCGCCTCGCGGAAGAACAGCCGCGCCGGGCGCTGGCGGAAGATGTTGTAGATGATCTGGACGCTGGCGACGCCCGGATACTCGATCGCCTTCAGCCCCTCCTCGACCTTCTCGACGCTGACGCCGTAGCGCCGGAGCTTGCCGGCCGTCGACGAGCCCGTCGAGGGCGCCGAACACCTCCGGCATGTAGTAGACCGCCGGGTGCGGGCAGTGGAGCTGCAACAGGTCGAGCGCGTCGGTCTGCAGGTTGGCGAGGCTCTTGTCGACGTAGCGCGTCGAGGTTCTCCCGGTGTAGCTCTCCGGCCGTGTTCGGCCGTCGGCGCGCCCGGCCTTGGTGGCGACGAACGGCCGCGTCGCCGCCGCGCGCCTTCAGGACCCTGCCGATGATCCGCTCCGAGCGGCCGCCGCCGTAGACGTCGGCGGTGTCGATGAAGGTGACGCCGGCGTCGAGCGCGGCGTTCAGCGCGGCGACCGCGTCGGCCTCCGCCACCTCGCCCCAGCGCCGCCGATCGCCCAGGCGCCGAAGCCGATTTCCGAAACGGCGCGGCCGAGCCGCGCGGCCATCCTCGTCTGCATTACGAGCCACTCCACCGGGATGAAAGGATCACGGCGCGCCGGACAGGCGTGTCGTCTGAGGTCTTAGCGGCGCGACGCCATGGGGGCAAGGGAAGTCGCGCCTCGTGGTTCGGTCGAGGGTGGCGTGTCCTGGCGCTTTCGGCCTATCCGGCCGTCGGCGGGGGCGCAAGCGCCTCGGCCCCCTCACACCCCCCGCACCCGCGGCTCGCCGTCGGCGCCGAGCATCAGCGCGGTGATCGCCCAGACCAGCGCGTCGAGCCGGTCGGGCGAGCGGCCGCCGCGACAGCCCGTCCGGGCCGAAGTCGCAGAGCTCGTCCTCCAGTTCCGGCAGCGCGCCGACATGGCGCACCCGGCCCTGCGCATAGAGCGCGGCCACCGGCTCGGCGCGCAGCCACTTGCCGCGCGTCGCCCGCACCTTGGTCACCGGCACGCCGGGTCGACCTCGCGGAACACCGCCTCGACCATGTCGCCGCCCTGGTTGACCTCGGCGACCAGCGCGTCGGCGTCGAGCCGCGCGGTAGAGGCGGAGCGCCGCCGCCGCCCATTCGTCGGGGCGCACCTCGGCGACCGTGGCGTCGGCGAGCACGTAGCCGAGCCGTCGTCCGGCCCGAGCCCGGCGGCGACGATGCCGCATACCCCGCTCCGCCGCGAGGCCGGCGGGTCGACGGCAACGACGATGCGGCGAAGCGGCGGGGCGACGCCACCCGTGCCGCTCTCGATGTCGCTGGCGCTGCCAGAGCGCGTCGGCGCGGTCCTCGATCAGTTCGCCCTCCAGTTCCTGCCGGCCGAGCCGCGTGCCGGCGTAGCGGCCGACGACGCGGCTCGAGGAATCCCGGCGCGAGGTTCTCGCGCGTTCATGGCCGTCGTCGCCCGGGTCACCACCGTGCCGTCGGCGGCGATCAGCCGGCGGATCAGCGGGATCGGCCGCGGCGTGGTGGTCACCACCTGGCGCGGCCGGCTCGCCGAGCCGCAGGCCGAACTGGAGCATGTCCCAGGTCGCCTCGGCGTAGCGCCACTTCGCCAGCTCATCGCTCCAGGCCGCGGCGAATTGCGGGCCGCGCAGGCTCTCCGGGTCCTCCGACGGAGAACGCCTGGGCGACGGCGCCGTTCGGCCAGACCAGCCGCCGCCGGTCGGCTGCCACACCGGCCGCTCGATGCGGCGTGGACCTGCGAGCAGCCCGGAGACGCCCTCGATCATCACCTCGCGGACGTCGGCGTAGGTCTCGCCGACCAGGGCGATGCGGCCCGCCGGCCCGTCGGCAAAGGGCGGCATGCCGAGGGCGACGCCGCGCACCCACTCGGCCCCGGCGCGGGTCTTGCCGGCGCCGCGGCCGCCGAGCAGCAGCCAGGTCAGCCAGTCGCCCTCCGGCGGCTTCTGGTCGGCGCGGGCGAACTCCAGCCAGTCGGTGAGAACGAATTCCGCGTCACGTTCGCTCCAGCCGTCGAGCAGCCCCAGCGGATTCTTCCCCCTCCTCTGCCCACGCAGCAATGCGTCGCGCAAGCTCGGCTCGGTATTGCACACGGTCGACGGGCTCCGTCTCTCTGGTCGTCGCGCCGTCGTCCCGTTCGAGCGCCATCAGCGTTTCAAGGGTCTTGGCGAGGGTGCCGAGGATGCGGGCGTCCTTCTCCTCGATCGCCGCGCCGCGCTTCTTCAGCCGCGCCTCGATCATGCGACCTGGCGGTCGACGGCGCGCAGCAGCCGGCCCATCACCGCGCCGGCATCGGCGAAGGTCGCGGCAAGCTTGCGCGGCTCGTGCGCCGCCGGCCGGCCGCGTCGCCTTCGGCGCGTCGGGCGGGCGCATCCAGCCCCGCTCGCCGCGTAGCGGTGGAGCGAGCCGGGCGGCAGGCCGAAATCGTCGGCGATCCCGCGGCCGGACTCGGCGGTCTCCTCGATCCGCCGTCTCACTTCGTCGCGGAGTTCCGGATTGGCGGCCATCGCCGTCATGCCGGCATGGGCGAGATGCGGCGCGGCCTCGGGGTCGCTGCCGTTCGGCCCGACCGCGTCGGGCGTTTGCTCTGTCATCGCATCCTCTTCTCGGGTTCTGCCGCGTGCCGCGCCGCGCCAGGCCCGTTCTCGCCCGCTGCCCCTTCCCTGCCCAGCCGAAAAAAGCAAGCCCCCGCCCGTTTCCGGGCGAGGGCTCGAGGTGGCGCGAACCGATCCGCCGGGGAGGAGGATGGCGGCCGTCTTCGTTCGCGCCTTGCCAGGGGCGTCGGAGCGGCGGTGGGAGTCGCCCGCAGCTCTCCGACGATGCTCGAACCCTACCCGACCGGCGTCACGCTGTCAAGGCATTTATTCCTATCACCGTCATAAGCGCGCGGCCCGGCGGATGGCCGCGAGAGAACGCCGCGAGGCAGCGGGCGTCATGTCCGCGATCCGCCGACAACGTCCTCCGCGGCTGCAATTCCCCCGGCGGAACCGAACAGAGGCGCGCCGGAGGACTATGCTGTCGCGTTGGTTCGACGCCCAAGAAGAAACATGGCTGGCAATAGTACCAGGCTTCGCCTATCGTGGAGCGCTGTGGAAGGTGACTGAGATGCCATGAGGCATCCGCTGGGCTACGCCCTGCAAAGCGCCGTCTACTTCGCCTGAGACTTGGACAGGCGGGGCGACACAGCCGGACCCCCTGATGCAATCGAACGTCGCCGGTAGGCGGACGACAACAGGAGAACGACCATGCCGACCCAACACACAGACATCTACAATCCCACACTTCCGGCCATCGAATATGCCGGTCCTGGCAAGACATGGACCATCGCCAACGGCGTCCTGGTCGGCTCGGGGAGTGCCCCGGCAGTCTACAGCGCCTTCAACGGCAGCAAGTTGGTCAACGAGGGAGATGTCTTCAGCACCAGCAACTATGGCGTGTTCTTCGAAGCAGCGACGAACGGCACCGTCGTCAACAAGGCGAACGGCAGCATCGTCGGTGCGTATGGTGTTGTTCTCGGTAACGTTCCCGGCGCCAAGAACATGACCGTCATGAATGACGGGACCATCATCGGCTTGTCCAGTTCCGGCGTGGCCGCCCCCGATGTATCGAATTTCGATCTCACCAACACCGGCCACATCTTTGGACCTGTCTACGGCGTCTACGCGACAGTGACCACTGCCGGCCCGGGGGACGGGCCGACCATCGAGAACTCCCGCGCGATCAGTTCGGCTCAGTTCGGCGTCTATGTCAGACCGCTTCCAGGACAGAAGGCGACCGTCGTCAACAAGTCCGGCGGCACCATCAAGGGAGACATTGCCTCGATCGACAACGGCGGCTCGGGAAACCTGTCGGTCGAGAACCACGGCAAGATCAAGGGCAACATTTACGGCAACGTCGCCGCCGACAAGGTCGTCAACGACGGCACGATCAAGGGCGAGACCTATCTCGGCCCCGGCAACGACACCTTCAAGAACGCCGGCGGCCATGCCGGCAGGGTTCACGGCGGGGACGGCAACGACACGCTCATCGCCGGAGCGCACAAGGACCAATTCGTCTTCGATGCGACGCTCAACCCGGCGACCAATGTCGACCGGGTCAAGCACTTCGATCCGGGGACCGATCAGCTCTTCCTCAGCAAGGGCATCTTCGGGGCGCTCAGCGGGCTGGGGACGCTCACCGGCGCCGAGTTCCACAAGGGCACCGGCGCCCACGACCTCGACGACCGCATCATCTACGACAAGCACAGCGGGGCGCTTTATTACGACCCGGACGGCAACGTCGGCGTGCCCGAGGTGCAGTTCGCCAAGCTCGACAAGGGGCTGAACCTCCACGCCAGCGACTTCATCGTGATTGCCTGACGGCGGCAGCGCGAACGCAACGTTGGCTGGTCGGCGGCGCCATGGCGAAACGGGCAACGGCAGTGCCGATCTCGACGCGCTGACGCCGCTTAGCGCCTGATCGGCGGCCCTACCCGGAGACAATGACAAGCGAGGCGGTCCGGCGATTGGCCGCCTCTTCTCATCTAATTGTTTCCATTGGATTTCTTGGTGCCGGCAGCAGGATTCGAACCCGCGCCCCCCCTAATGGCAGCGCAGCGAAAAAGCGGCGGTCTCCGTACCGGCTCTGCCAGGGGAAGAACAGAATAGGCGGGTTTGCATTGCTATTTTCAATTTGCGCTTTAATAATCAGGAGGCACATCAATTCTCCCTAAAGGGATGGGAGAGGACAAAGATGACCGTGTACCGAGAAGCAATGTATGATATTATTACTAATATTGGCTATGCGATTTCATATGATCAGCCTCAAGAGGTGTGGACGATAGCAAACGGTGTTAAGATAAAGGCACTTCTTGACGATGCGATTTACAGCCCGTTTGCTAATAGCAGTTTGATCAATCACGGCTACATTTCAGCGCCCAACGGAAATGGCATTCATTTTACAGGCGGTGGTGTTTTGTCCGTTACTAACGGGAATAATGCTAGTATTAAAGGGTACTTCTTCGACGCCATTTTTTGCGAAAACACCGATGCCACGACTATAACAAATCGAGGAACCATATCTGGTGGAACCGCGGTAGACGTCTCTAATAATCCCGTAGCAAGCAACAGGATCGTTAATTATGGAACTATTAAAGGGAAGTATACTGGGATTGACGCAGGTTATTCCGGAACAACCGTCGTTCATACTGATATTTTGACAACGATCATAAACAAATCGGGAGCCTTGATACAGGGAGGACATAACGCCATAGGCGTTGGAGATATAATTCTCGGTCAACACACTGGCGGAGACAGATTGGTTCTGCACAATCATGGAACGATCGTTGGAACCGTGTCGGCGGGCCATGAATTCCTAGGGTGGGGGTCGGCGGGAAATAAAATCTACAACGACGGTCACATCAAGGGCAAGGTGTTTCTGGGCGACAGCGATGACGTTTACCAAAACAATGGCGGCCATGCCGGCAAGATTTATCCCGAATACGGCAATGACAAGCTCGTCGCCGGGCCGGGCACTGACAAGTTCGTCTTTAACTCGACACTGAACTCGGCGGAGAACGTCGACCGGGTGAAGAATTTCGATTCGGGGACTGATAAGCTCTTCCTTGACAATGCCTTTTTCGCTGCGTTGACCGGGCCAGGAACCCTCGCCAGCGGCGAGTTCCACAGGGGCTCCCACGCTCACGATTCAAACGACTACATCATCTACGACAAGCTCACTGGCGCGCTCTCTTACGACCCGGACGGCGACGGCAACACTTTTGCCCAGGTCGAGTTCGCCAAGCTCGACAAGCACCTCAACCTCCACGCCAGCGACTTCATCGTGATCGCGTGAGGCGTGAAGGACAGAGCAGAAGCCAAAACCTGCTTGGCAGTCGTGCCCTCGGGCAGATTGTCGCCCATGCCGGCCCCGTCACCGAGGCGGCAGATCGCTAATCGTGCGAAGCTGGCTACTGGTAGCTTCTGTCACGAGCGGAACTGCCGGCCGGGGCTGGCACTCGCTGAGTGGGCACCACCTCCGGCCTCACAGGGTGAGGTCACCTTCAATACCGCCCCGAGAGAACGAGCGCGGCGTCCAACTCTTTTCTCGCCGGGCCAAGCGTTCAGTCAAGAGTCCTGGATCGGCCGCAGGTGGCCGGCACGCTGACAAGGCTTCGCCGACAGGGGGGAAACGGGTGGCACAAGCCTCGGTAGCCACCGGGTCGGTTTTTCTCTATCGTGGAGCGGTGCAGGTCGACGCCGCAAGGCTCGGCATCCTGCGGTCCGTTGAGGCCCGCCACTTCGCCTGAGACCTGGACGAGCGGGGCGACACACACCGCCCAGCCCCCTGATCATCTGAAACGCCGCTGCTACGCGGACGACAGCAGGAGGAAGACCCATGCCAACCCAGCACAGCGACATCTACAATCCCACACTCCCCGCCATCAACTACGCCGGGGCGGGCAAGACATGGACCATCGCCAATGGCGTCCTGGTCGGCTCGGGGAGTGCCGCGGCAGTCTACAGCGGCTTCAACGGCAGCAAGCTGGTCAACAAGGGCGACATCTTCAGCAGTTCCGCGAACGGCGTGAACTTCCAGGCAGCGAAGAACGGCACCGTCATCAACAAGCCGAACGGCAGTATCGTTGGCTTCCAAGGTGTTCTCGTCGGGGCGGTTCCCGGCGCCAAGAACATGACCGTCATGAACGACGGGAGCATCATCGGCTTTACCGTAGCCGGCGTGGTCGCCGCCGACGTGTCGAATTTCGATCTCACCAACACCGGCCACATCTTTGGCGCCGTATATGGCGTTGCGGCAACGGTGGCCACGCCCGGCGCGACCGACGGCCCAATGATCGAAAATTCCAGCGTGATCAAGGGTGGTACGTACGGCATAGTCACCAACACCCTTGCCGGCCTGAAGACGACCATCGTCAACCAGTCCGGCGGCACCATCAAGGGAGACACTGCCGCGATCGGAAACGGCGGCGGGGGAAACCTGTCGGTAGAGAACCACGGCAAGATCAAGGGCCACATCCTCGGCAGCACCGCCACCGACAAGATCGTCAACGACGGCACGATCAAGGGGGAGACGTATCTCGGCTTCGGCAACGACACCTTCAAGAACGCCGGCGGCCACGCCGGCAGGGTGCATGGCCAGGACGGCAACGACACGCTGATTGCCGGGCCGCATAAGGACCAGTTCGTCTTCGATACGGCTCTGAACGCGGCGACCAATGTCGACCGGGTCAAGCATTTCGATCCCGGCACCGACAAGCTCCTCCTCTCCAAGCTTGTCTTCGGCGCGATCAGCGGGCTGGGGACCCTCTCGAGCGCGGAGTTCCACAAGGGCTCCGCCGCCCACGACCTCGACGACCGCATCATCTACAACAAGCACACCGGGGACCTCTACTACGACCCCGACGGCCTCGGCGGCACCGCGCAGATCCAGTTCGCCAAACTCGACAAGGGGCTCCACCTCCACGCCAGCGACTTCATCGTGATCGCTTGAGAAGGAACGAGGACACGGAGAGACGCTGCGAACTGATCGGTCATCGCCGATTCCGGACGACAAAGGAGGACGATCATGCCCACCCAACACACCGACATCTACAATCCCACCGCTCCGGCCATCGCCTATGCCGGGCCGGGTAAGACATGGACCATCGCCAACGGCGTCCTGGTCGGCTCGGGGAATACTGCTGCCGGTTTACAGCAGCTTCAACGGCAGCACGCTCGTCAATAAGGGCGACGTGTTCCGCCAGGATGCTTCGGGATATGGCGTGTACTTCCAGGCGCAAAAGAACGGCACCGTCGTCAACAAGGCGAACGGCAGCATCGTCGGCGCGCATACGGCATCTATCTTGGGGCTGCCGGGGCCAAGAACATGTCCGTCACGAATGACGGCAGCATCGTCGGCCTGTCCGGTTACGGCTTGGTCGCCAGCGACGTATCCAATTTCGATCTCACCAACACCGGCCATATCTTCGGCTCTTCGTTCGGTATTGTCGCGACCGTGATTACGCCCGGCGCGACCGACGGGCCGATGATCCACAATTCCGGCGTGATCGGCAGCGGCGGGGTCTGTGGTCGCCTCGGTCATTGCCGGCCTGAAGGCAACTGTCGTCAACGAGCCGGGCGGCACGATCAAGTCGGGCGCTTATGCGATCGTAAAGGACGGTCCGGGAAGCCTGTTGGTGGAGAACCACGGGAAAATCAAGGGCACCATCGTCGGCGGCGACGCCAGGGACAAGATCGTCAACGACGGCACGATCAAGGGCGAGACCTATCTCGGCGCCGGCAACGACACCTTCAAGAACGCCGGCGGCCACGCCGGCAGGGTGCATGGCGGTGACGGCAACGACACGCTGATCGCCGGAGCGCACAAGGACCAATTCGTCTTCGATGCCGCTCAACGCGGCGACCAATGTCGACCAGGTCAAGCACTTCGATCCGGGCACCGACCAGCTCCTCCTCTCCAAGCGCGTCTTCGCGGCGCTGAGCGGGCTAGGAACCCTCACCAGCGCCGAGTTCCACAAGGGCACCACCGCCCACGACCTCGACGACCGCATCATCTACGACAAGCACACCGGCGCGCTCTATTACGACCCCGACGGCAACGTCGGCGTGGTCGAGGTGCAGTTCGCCAAGCTCGACAAGGGGCTCAACCTGCACGCCAGCGACTTCATCGTGATCGCGTGAGAAGGAAAGAGGACACGGGAGGCGCCGCGAACTGATCGGGTTATCGCGTCGGTAGGCGGACGACAGCAGGAGGAAGACCCATGCCAACCCAGCACAGCGACATCTACAATCCCACACTCCCCGCCATTGCCTATACCGGGCCGGGCAAGACGTGGACCATCGCCAACGGCGTCCTGGTCGGGACGGGGAATCCCGCGGCGGCAGCGGTTTACAGCAGCTTCAACGGCAGCAAGCTGGTCAACAAGGGCGAGGTCTTTGGCCAGGCCTCCGGCGGCAGCGCCGGCGTCTATTTCCAGGCAGCGAAGAACGGCACCGTCATCAACAAGGCGAATGGCAGCATCGTCGGCGGCGTAGGTGTCGCCGTGGGGCACGTTGTCGGCGCCAAGAACATGACCGTGATGAACGACGGCAGCATCATCGGCTTGTCCGCTTTCGGCGTTGTCGCCGCCGACGTGTCGAATTTCGATCTCACCAACACCGGCCACATCTTTGGCGCCACATACGGCGTTGCGGCGTCGGTGATCACGCCCGGCGCCACCGACGGGCCGATGATCGAAAATTCCGGCGCGATCAATGGTGGCACGTTCGGCATATTCACCAGCACCCTTGCCGGGCTGAAGACGACCGTCGTCAACAAGTCCGGCGGGACGATCAAGGGAGGCACTTACTCGATCGCCAACGGCGGCCCGGGAAGCCTGTCGGTGGAGAACCACGGCAAGATCAAGGGCAACATCTTTGGCGGTGCCGCCCATGACAGGATCGTCAACGACGGGCAGATCAAGGGCGAGGTGTATCTCCAAGCCGGCAACGACACCTTCAAGAACGCCGGCGGCACCGCAGGCAAGGTCCATGGCGGGCCCGGCAACGACACGCTCATCGCCGGGCCGCACACCGACAAGTTCGTCTTCGATGCGACGCTCAACGCGGCGACCAATGTCGACCGGGTCAAGCATTTCGATCCGGGCACCGACCAGCTCTTCCTCAGCAAGGGCATCTTCGGGGCGCTGAGCGCGCCGGGAACCCTCACCAGCGCGGAGTTCCACAAGGGCGCCCACGCCCACGACGCTGACGACCGCATCATCTACAACAAGGCTACCGGGGCGCTCCTCTACGACTTCAACGGCAACGCCGGGGGAGGCGAGGTGCAGTTCGCCAAGCTCGACAAGCACCTCAACCTCCACGCCAGCGACTTCATCGTGATCGCCTGAAGCTGCCGGGCATGTCAGCCTGTAGCGGAAGAAATCCCCCGCGCGGGCGACTCTGGTTCGTGGCATATTCCCGCTGGACCGTTGCTCCCTGAGGGCCTGCACCGGCTGCGACGAAGCGTCATCGGCTCCCGTCTCGACTGGCCTGGGCATCAAAGTGGACACGGCCCGCCGCACAGCGGCGGATAACCGAGGAGCGGAAGCGATGCCTACGCAGAAGAACGACATCTTCAATCCCGGCGCTGCGGCGATCACCTACTCGGGGGCCGGGCAGAAGTGGACCATCGGAGGTAATGCCGACGTCGGGAGTGCATCTTCCTTCGCTATCGTCAGCGCCTTCGCCAACAGCAAGCTGGTGAACGAGGGGTACCTCTATTCGTATGCGAACGTTGCTGCGAACTTCATCGGCAACAACACGACCGTCATCAACAAGGCCAGCGGGGTGATCAACGGGTTTAGCGCTGGGGTGTTCATCAACACCCCAGGCACCGACGCTTCGCTCACCAATGACGGCAAGATACTAAGCGCGGCCTACGGCGTGGGGGTCCTCGGCCCGGGCGACCTCGAGGTTGAGAACCACGGAGAGATATTTGGCCACACCTATGGTCTTTACGTCAGCGTCGGCAACGTCGGCTCGACGGCCGGGCCCAAGATCGTCAACGACGGGTCGATCCGGTCGGATTCCGACGGGCTCGTCTTAATCGCCGCCAATGGGCTCCGGTCGACGGTGACCAATGGTCCCGGTGGCGTCATCCAGGGCGACCTCTTCGCTATCGTTGTCAGCAATGGCGCCCTCAAGCTCACCAACGACGGCAAGATCAAGGGCGATGTCGTGTCGACTTCAGGCAACGACACGATCGTCAACGGCGGGCAGATCAAGGGCGAGGTGATTCTCGGCTCCGGCAATGACACCTTCAAGAACGCCGGCGGGACCGCGGGCCAAGTCCATGGCGGCAACGGCAACGACACCCTCATCGCCGGACCGCACAAGGACCAATTCGTCTTCGATGCGACGCTGAACCCGGCGACCAATGTCGACCGGGTCAAGCACTTCGATCCGGGCACCGACAAGCTCATCCTCAACCAGACCTTCTTCCCGGCGCTGAGCGGGCTGGGGACCCTCGCCAGCGCCGAGTTCCACAAGGGAACCGGCGCCCACGATCTCGACGACCGCATCATCTACAACAAGGCTACCGGGGCGCTCCTTTACGACCCCAACGGCAGCGTCCCGGGAGGCGAGGTTCAGTTCGCCAAGCTCGACAAGGGGCTGAACCTGCACGCCAGCGACTTCACGGTGATTGCCTGAGCAAGCGACGGCGGCCTACGATCGGATGACCGCCGCCGCGCCGCCGCCCCCGAAGTCGGCCGAACAGGCGCCCCGTCGCAAGGAGACCACCGATGCCCACGCAGCAGACAGACATCTACAACCCCGGAGCCCCGGCCATCACCTATGCCGGGGCGGGCAAGACATGGACCATCGCCAACGGCGTCCTGGTCGGCTCGGGGAGTGCTCCGGCGGTCTACAGCACCTTCAACGGCAGCAAGCTCATCAACAAGGGCGACGTCTTCAGCAGCAGCAACCTTGGCGTCTACTTCCAGGCGGCGAAGAACGACACCGTCGTCAATAAGGCCGGCGCCAGCATCATCGGCACCTATGGTGTCATCCTCGGGAATGCTCTCGGCGCCAAGAACATGACCGTCATGAATGACGGGAGCATCATCGGCCTTACCACAAGCGGCGTGACCGCCCTCGATGTGTCGAATTTCGATCTTCACAACACCGGCAAGATCTTCGGCGGCCAGTTCGGCGTGGAGGCGACGGCAACGTCCGTCGGCGCGACCGACGGGCCGATGATCGACAATTCCGGCGCGATCGACGGTGGCGTGGTCGGCATAGTCATCTCGGTCCTTGCCGGGGTGAAGGCGAGCATCGTCAACCAGCCCGGCGGCACGATCAAGGGCGGCACTTACGCGATCGTCAACAGCGCGGGAAGCCTGTTGGTGGAGAACCACGGCAAGATCAAAGGCGACATCCTCGGCTTCACCGGCAAGGAGAAGATCGTCAACGACGGGCAGATCAAGGGCGGGGTGTATCTCGACGCCGGCAACGACACCTTCAAGAACGCCGGCGGCACCGCCGGCAGGGTTCATGGTGGGCCCGGCAACGACACGCTCATCGCCGGGCCGCACACCGACAAGTTCGTCTTCGACACGGCGCTCAACGCAGTGACCAACGTCGACCGGGTCAAGCACTTCGATCCAGGCACCGACCAGCTCTTCCTCAGCAAGAGCATCTTCGCGGCGCTGAGCGGGCTGGGGACCCTCACCAGCGCCGAGTTCCACAAGGGCACCAGCGCCCACGACCTCGACGACCGCATCATCTACGACAAGCACAGCGGCGCGCTCTACTACGACGCCGACGGCAACGTCGGCGCAGCCGAGGTCCAGTTCGCCAAGCTCGACAAGGGGCTCAACCTCCACGCCAGCGACTTCATCGTGATCGCGTGAGAGGGTCGGGCTTTGCTGCCCGCGCGACATGTCGCGGCCCTACGGATTCCGCGCTGGCGCCGACTGCTTCATTGTTTGCAAATCCTAACGACGGAAACGCCAGGTCCGTCCTTGCAAATGTCCGGCCCTGACGGCAGTGTCGACTTGAAGCACCGGTCATGGGCGGGATGTCGCCCGGAATTCATCTTGGCCCGCGCGAGGCCGCGCGGATGCCCTTTTGGACAAGCAGAGGAAATTGCCGGATGACCATGCGGCCAGGCATTCTGTTCGCAGCGCTTTTGGCTGCCGCCCTGGCCCAGTCGGGCGCCGCCCATACGGCGACGATCAGTTACGCGGATGCCATGACGGTGCTCGCCCTCGATTGCGGCGCCGATGTCCAGAAATACTGCAAGGGACTCAATATCGGAAATAACCGGATCGCCGATTGCCTTGCCGCCAACCAGGCACGGATCTCCCCGGTCTGCGCGGCGACGATCGTGGCGGTGAGAGCCTCGATCCAGACGCGGCTGGCGGCGCAGGCGAACGTTGCCGAGATCTGCCGCGGTGATGCCCGCCGGCGATGCACGGGCGTGGTGCAGAAAGACGCCTACGTTCTCGATTGCCTGGTCAAGGCGGCAAGAACCGTCAGCCAGAAATGCAACGAGGCGATCACCGACGCCGGGTGGCGGTGAGACATGGCGAACAACGGAAACGGACACATGGCCTTGAAGCTTCTGCGGGGCGCCGTCGTCGCCGCGCTTCTCGTCGCCGCCGGTCAGGCGGCGGCCGAGGAGCTGACCGAGGAGCAGCTGATCACCGGCCTCCACGGACCCGACACGCTGACGGTGGCCGTCGATCCCAGGGCCCTCGCCGCCGAGGTGCAGGCGAATGTCGGCAAGGGCGTCGCGGCGTTGCCGGACTGGAAGCGGCTGAGCAGCCTGACGCAACTCGTCGTCGACATCAATTTCGAATACAATTCGGTCGCCATCGTGCCGGCGTCCTACCGGACGATTGGGCTCATCGCCGACGCGCTTCATCATCCGCTGTTGCTCCGCTACAAGTTCCTGATCGTCGGCCACACCGATTTAACGGGCGACGCCGCCTACAACCTCGACCTTAGCCTCAAGCGCGCCGAGGCGATCAGGGAAGCGCTGACGACGACGTTCGCGGTTGCGCCGGACCGGCTGTTTGCGGTCGGCGTCGGCGAGGAACTTCCCTTCGACCCCGCGAATCCGGAGGCGGCGGTCAACCGGCGTGTTCAGTTGATCAACATCGGCCCGGTGAAATAGTCGCGAAGCGCGGACACGGGCCTAGCTGGCGAGGCGCAGACCGGTCCGCCAGGGAGGAGGACGGCGGCCGTGACGTTCGCGCTTTGCCAGGACCGTCGGAGCGCTTTGTGGGGGGTCGCCCGCAGCACTCCGACGATGGCTGAACCCTAGCCGACCGGCGTCACGCTGTCAAGGTTTTTATTCCTAATCATGCACGTGACAAAGCACACTGATTTGCCTACACCCCCCTCAGCGCGAGCGTCATTCGGAGGAAAGCGTTGGACCTCTCCCGCACAAGGGAGGCGAGGCCGTCCATTTATTGGCGCTAGGGCTGTGCACACCCCCCCGCACCGGTGACGATCTCGTTGTTAAGATTGAAAATACGTCTTTCTCCCTACCAAGGGGGCCTCTTGAAGTAATGGCGGAGCACCTCAGATGGTATTGTGATTGCATAATTACGGCCGAGGATTGTGCTTTGGCGGTGGCAAAATTCGCGTTGGCATTGAAGTTGCTGGAACCTTCTGGCCCCGCCTCGCATAAAATGAATGCTGCAGAAATATCAAGCACCCTCTCGTATATTGAAAGTATTTCTCCTGCGATTGTAGGAGCAAAAGATTGATAAAACGATAGGTGTGTGCCTTTTTGTCCTTTGTTGCGGTTTCCTGCATGTTCAAAAAAGATATATTCCCATGTTCGTCGCCTCTGCCCCAATGAGAATGAGCATATTGGTTGCGGATTGAATGACATTTCTTGACCGCATGGAATGTCTCGTCAAATTCCGCTTTTAAACCCATATCCTTGGCAGCGCTTCTGATCATTTCTTTTGCGAGGTCAATTCTTTGTCCCTCAGCACGGAGAGCATAAAAGGCCCAGAGAGCACTTTGGCCTGTTTCCTGGTCTTTAGGAACGCGGCTAACAGTGTCAGCCATTTCCCATTCGATTTCACCGTATCCAGCGAGAATCGTCGCGATCAAGACACCCTCTTTTGGGAATTCCTCGAATAGCGATATGATGCTGCCCATGGCCAACGCCCCCCAGCCCAAATTCCAGGAGGTCGTTAAGCGGCTTCTCTCAACCCCTCCCAAGCCTCATACTGCCACCAAAGGTGGTGAGGCAAGGGCGACGAGGCCAAACCCAAGAGAGGAGCGGCGCGCGGTCCTCGTAAGGATGCCCCCGTGAAGATAGCATCAGAGAAGCGCCGATAGGTTCTTGGCGGATGTTATTTTCGGAAAAGCTTCTTTGACAAGCCGGATTGTCGGATCATAGACGCGAGCGTTCCGGGACGGAGATCGTCACTTAGTTTGTGAACCGCAACAGTCACCTTGCGTATTTGCCCATCGACGATCCCGGAATATTGCCGATGGCTCGTAGCGCCGGTGGGTTCCAGTTCAAACCCATTGGCACAAATGATATCGATGAACTTGGCAGCGGTGCACTTCAGGCGGGGCAAGGCATGGAGAATCCGGCAGAATGATCGTCGCCGTGATTCTTATGCCGAAGGACGTGCCAAAGAAACCCTAGTGCAAGCTGCGCGCGAACCAATAACGGAGCGCGACGATTGAGAAGCTGGTCTCTCACCCTTGGCTCCTCTTTCATCGCCGAACTCACGTAGGTCGCGATCGACTCGTGCAGCAGATTTTTCACTTCCTCAAAGGAAGTGCCCTGAACGGCTATGTCGAAGTCAATGCAGGTCCCTTCCCAAATGCCGTTGGTTCCGTGCGCGAAACACGTCAGAGTCCGCTTCATGTGTGGTGTCCTGTCGCCACAAGTTTCTGCTCCCAAGCACTCCACAGAAGGCGTTGCATAAGAGTTATTGTAGCTGCCAATGATGGCTACACAACGCTCAAAAGAGCATATCAGTTCCGATTTAAGCGCTCCTGTGACTGATATCACACGGCGAAATCAGATATTCAAGTTACTGATTTTTTTTCGTTCTTTCGCCATCTGAGAAAGCGGCGTGCTTTCTGCTTAATCGTGCGCGGCTTCACCAATCCGCCGATAGGTGAGGCGCTTACCTTCGATGCCCTTTGGGGCATCGAAGGTGCGGCGATTGTGGCGGAATTCGAATTCGGCGATGTAGCGGTGCAAATGGGCTTCTCCGCGGTCCCGGTAGACGCCGCGCATCGGGGTCATGCTGCCGCGTATCGGAGTCATGCTCTTGAGGGAGTTCGGGGGCGTGTTGATCGCCGCCTTGAGCAGCTTGTGGAAGCGGGCTTCCGCTTCGTTGTCGCCATAATGGTCTGTGGATTTATTGATGTTGCGGGGCACGAAAATCCTCGATATTTGCCGGTTGGTAGGTGCATTTATTGTGGTCGCGATCGGACCGAAGTAGCGCTCGAAAAAGAGCATATACTCCTTGCCTACCGTCGCAAGTCTCAGGCCGATGCTCAGAGCGTCAGGGTCAGAGAGACAGGTGAGTCGCAGGAGTTTTTTGAACACGTAGAGCTTGCGCGTGATGCTGATCCAGCGCGTTTGGGCAAACTGCATGGTATCAACACCTGGCGTGCTGATGAGCATGTTGACATCGGCCTCAAGCGAGAACTCCGCTAGGGCCCAATAAGAGACGATTGCGCCAAGCGCCCGCAGGTCGTCATCCGTTAAGTTGGCGTGAGGCGGATTATCCAGTGTGCGATGTGCCATGGCTACGTCCCGTAAGAAGCCTGTGAAGCTCCGAGAGGCCCACGCAGCCGAGAGCGAACCCGACGAACTAGCGGAAGCAAAGCGGATCGCCGCTCGCATGCTCAAGATGCCGCCCGATCCGCGGAAGGTAAAGGATGCCTTTAAGGGGCAAGAAATCGCAGCCAGCGCAGAACGACAAAGAAAGATCGGAAAAAATGACGACGACAGCAGGATGTGGCGGTTCTGCTAGCTGGCCTTACCTTGCAATGGTCCGGGGGGCGGGGACTCCGCTTGTGTTTGTAGATGGCCAGCCAACTTACGCGCGGTCTCCCGGGGGATAGATAGTGTGAAGACCAGCCAAATCGGGGGTCGCGAAGATGAAGCAGCGAAATCGCCCTGCATTATCTCAGGCTCCGTTGACCAGATAGGATCAACAACGGTCTCAACTTTTTGGCCGAGGGCAAATGCACGGGGATGCTCCGGTAGCATTGCCGCGCGCATTTCCCCCATTTTCCTAAGGTGTTCGTCGACGGTTTTTGTATCCCAGACTAGGGCGACCGGAGGATCGCTGGGGAAGCTCACCGTGATTGTCTTCTTGTCATCGCTCAGCGACCAGTGTGGCCCGTCCATTTCCGTTTTCTCCATCTCAAGAAATGATGCGCCTTCTGCTTAATCGTTCGCGGCTTCACCAATCCGCCGATAGGTGAGGCGCTTGCCTTCGATGCCTTCGGCAATGGCGTTGACGCGCTCGGCATCGGTCCAGCCCAAAGCCGAGCGGCGATTGTAGCGGAAATCGAACTCGGCGATGTAGCGGTGCGAATGGGCTTCGCCCCCAATATTGTACTTCGCGGACCCAGCCATATACTCGGCGGGCGGGTGAGTTGTGAGACATCTCGCGTTTCACGAACTCGCTCGCATTGTATGGGGTCAAGCGAGGTGCAGTGCCGCCATGGCTATCATCAGGGCCTGCAATTGACAGCTCAAAGGACAACCCCGCCGGAGTGACTGTCGTCGCTGGCTACATTGGAAATGCCGACAAGTGGCAGGCGATTGATGAGCCGTGGAACAACCAACTTGTGCTCGCCGGCCTCGATCACTTCCACCTGACCGACATCAAGCAGCAATTCGGCGGCGACCGCTGGCTCGATATCGTGGGCCCCTTCGCTCAGATCGCAGGCGGCGCAGGACTGCTGGCGGTGTCCGCCACACTAAAGGATACCGACTGGGCAGAACTTGACCATGACGCCGAGTATCGTCGCGTCTGTCCCTACAGGGAACACGCATGTCTGGACATGTTGTGGCAGGTGCTCGCCGACGCTCAGAGGGGACATTTATGGACAAATCGATGACCATTCTATTTGACAACGATTGGGGCAATCGCGATCTGATTGTACGTCTGCACGACGATTGGTGCCGCCGCACTGATCATCCCGGTTTCAATATTTTCATGAAGAACGGCGTCGCATGGGATGCCGTGCCGCTTCAGGCGGCCGATCTGTTGGCCGGGATGCTCCGACAAGAGCCTTTTCTTCGTGACCGACTTGACGACACTTGGCAGCCGACTGGCGGTATCGACGACCTCTCCCGAGTAGCAATGCACGCAGCTCAGCATCATCACGGCACCATGTGGTCGAGCGCCATCGCTGAGCGAGTGCAAAAAGAGGTGGAGCGCCTCCGCCAAAAGGGATTGCTGAACTAGCGATTCTGGCGACGCTGTATCCAAAGCCTCTTTGGCCGTAGCCTCTCTGTGCAACCCTTACAGGGAGGAACAAGACGCCATGGCAACGAAGGCCGAAATCAAACTTTTCGCGCGCCTGACGGCCGCCGAGGTTCTTATCCAGCATCTCTTGTGGATGGTCGCTTCAAGCGGCCCTCGTCCGATCCAGACCCTCCAAGGCTATCGGCATCGTGTCCTTGAGGAGGCTTCCAAGTCGACCTTCCCAAATGCTGACCCCGCGACCTCTGATCTTTGGGCGCAGGAGTATCGAGAGGCGCTTGATGCCCTACTGTCGAAGGCAGTTGCCCGAGCGCAAGGGAGCCGATGACCTTCTCTATCGGGGTATTGAATTAAATCCCTGCGAAAACATCCCGACACTTCCTCTAGGCTCATGTCGGCCAGCGATTTGCGATTTGCCATAACCAAGCCCTTCCGTGTAGCCTCTGCGCCACACGATGACGGGCTGTCATCAATTCGTATCAGGGGCGCGGCTGGCGGGCTGCGCCCCTTACCTTTTAGGCGGAACGATCTTCCGAAGTGCCCGCTCAAATTCCTCGCCTGTCTCATCAACGCCAATCTCGCGAGCGGCCTCTATGAACCGCTCGCGTTGGCTTTTCTCTTTCTCCGGCGCCTTGGGCTTCTCAGCCTTTTTCGGACTGCCGCGAGCTTTGGGCTTGGTAGCCAATGATCGTCACCCTTCACAAGTCGTTCGATAGGTGAGGCGCTTGCCGACGATGCCGCGAAGCGCGTTGTCGGCGCGCTCCTGATCGTCAATGCCGAGGCGGACGCGATTGTTGTACCGGAAATCGAACTCCGCCAGATATCGGTGAAGGTGCTTCTCGTCGCAATGCTGATAGACGCCCGTCATGCCGCGCTTGAGGATCGAGAAGATGTTTTCGACGGTGTTGGTGTGGACGACGCGCCCGCCTCATAGCGGACGTACTCGCCGGCCGAATGCTTGACCGGCTGTGCGAGGCCGCAAGCGAGACGGCGAGTCGCCGTACAGGCGGCTTTCGTCGGTCATCAGCGTGCGCTTCGCGGGAGAGGTTCTGCGGCGACGATCTGGTTGACGGTCGCCTTGTCGGCGTTCTCGACATGGAAGGACCGGACGTTGCCGCCGCGCTCGACAAGGGCGAGGATCGCGCGCTTGGCAGGCGTGCCCTTCTTGCCCTTCTTGATGAACGGCCGGCCGCTGGTGGTCACGTCGCGCGGGGTGGACCGGCGACCCTGATAGGTTTCGTCGGCTTCGACGATGCCGCCGCCACCGCCCATCGGGCGAAGGAGCCGTCGCGCATCGCTTCGCTGATGCGATGCGACATGAACCAAGCGGTCTTGAGGGTGACGCCGAGGGTGCGGTGAAGCTGGTTGCTCGAAATGCCCTTCTTGCTTGAGGTCAGAAGCGCGACGGCCTGAAGCCAGACATGCAGCGGGACGTGGCTGGCCTCGAAGACGGTCCCGACCTTCACGGTGAACTGCTTGCGGCACTGGTAGCACTTGTAGGTGCCGATCCTGGTGCTCTTGCCCTGCATCTTGGAAATGCGCTCGACGCCGCCGCAATGCGGGCAGACCGGGCCGTTCGGCCAGACGCGCGCCTCAAGGTAAGCGTAGGCCGCTTCTTCGTTGTGAAAGTGCTTGGCGGAAAGAACGGACGGCCATCGGACCAACTCCCTGTGGCCATCCTAAAGATAGGGATTGACGCCGGGTTTGGCAAGTACAATATTAGGTTTTTATTCCTAGTCGCACGCATGCCAACATCGCTGATCGCGGCTCGCGCCGCCGCGCGTTCCCGCTCGCTCAGTCGGCAGACGGGAGTTGCCGCAAGTCGATATCTCTGAGGATTGTCATCAGCGCTTCTGACTGGAGCGCCATGGCCCTCATCAGGGTGGCCATGTCGCGGTCGCCGTTCGGCTTCGACAGTTCAAGCGCCCGGCCGTGAAGCTCGTTGAGGGTCGTGGTCATGCGTTCTTTCAGGTCATCCGGCATGTCTGTTGCTCCATCTCGGACCGTGCCTTGCCGTCCGGCGGGATCCTGGCGCGTCACCGATACGGCGTGTGCTTTCGATGCCTTCGGCAATCGCCTTCGCCCGCGTCGGCGTCATTCCAGCCAAGGGGGCGGTGCGACGATTGTAGCGGAAATCGCGTTGCGGGCAACCATGCGGCGCTCATTGCAGCACATTGTCGGCCGCGGTTCTCCAAAGGCAAGACGCGGCCTCCCTCAAAGCACAGCCAGGCCCTCCCGCTCCACCGCGCTAGCCGCCGGTCACCGCCGCCGACAGCGCGCCGCGGACTTGCGGGAAACAGAGCGCGATCGCCGCGATCGCCTGGACCACGGCGATGGCGCGCAGAAAGCTTCGGAACGGTTCCTTCCAGGTCTTGTGGCGGATCAGATATTGCCCCGCGATCATCGCCGGCGACCCGCCGAGCGCCGCCAGCGTCAGCAGCGTGCGCTCCTTCACCCGCCGTTTGCCCGGTCCGGGCGGCGTGTTTGTCCCGGACGAAGGTGGTAAACGCGGCCCAGTTGATCGAGGCAAGATAGATCAGTCCCCACAGAAGCGGGCTTTCTACGGGCACGGCCCTGTCCGATCGTGCGTTCCCATGCGGCTGATCCCCCGCAGGCGTTGCCTCCCAAGGCGCGTCGCGCAATGCCCGCATCGCCACTCAAAACGAGGGGCGTCGGCGAGCCCACGCCCGACCGACGCCCCTCATTGCCGCGCCGCGCCGGTCAGGGGGTGCTACCTGAGTCGCAGCGCGCATCGCAGACCCATGGGAGGTTGCGAGCCTGAAAACTTGACTGATTCGCTACTTGAGTCGAGCCCCGCGCGTCAACAGGATTTTTCCGAAGAGGTCCCTGCGTTTCCGCCCGGAAAATGCGGCAGGCGCGAGGGCGTTAGGGCAAAGGCGGCAATTCAACCGGCCGACGGCGCGGCGGCCGCGATATGGCGCGCCCCTCCCCTCAGGCGATCACCAGGAAATCCGTCGCGTGGAGGTGCAGGCCCTTGTCGAGCTTGGCGAACTGGATCTGGTTGACGCCGTTCTTGCCGTCGTCGTCGTAGAAGAGCTTCCCCGTCGCGTCGTCGTAGATGATGCGGTCGGAATGGTCGCCCGCGTGCGTGCCGACATGGAAAGCCTTGCCGGCGAGCGTGCCTAGCGCGCCGACGTGGACGAAGATGTCGTCGTCGAGCAGGATCTTGTCGGTGCCCGGCTTGACGTCGGTGATCTTGTCGACGTTGAGCGCCGGATCGAGTGTTTCGTCGAAGACGAAGTGGTCCTTGCCCGCCCCGCCGGTGAGCTTGTCGTTGCCCGAGCCGCCGTCCAGCGTGTCGGCCTTCTTGCCGCCGGTCAGCTTGTCGTTGCCGTTCTCGCCGAACACCTTGCCCGAGGTTCCGCCTTTGCCGTTGAAGGTGTCGTTGCCGTTACCGAGGAAGACGGCGCCCTTGATCTTGCCGCTGTTGGCGATCACGTCGGCGGCGGTCTCGGTGCAGACGACGTCGCCCGTCAGGATGCCCCGGTTGTCGAGCGACAACGCGCCGAACGCCACCGAGACCGAAGCGTCGCCGCCGCGGATGACGCCGCCCGCCTCGTTCACAACGGTCGTCGTCAGTCCGGTCTGCGAAGATACCTTGATCCCGATGCCGTCCGATCGGATCACCCCGGAATTGTCGATGGTGCCGCCGTCGACGACGGACAGCACAAAGACGCCGCGGGTGCCGCCGTAGATGTCGCCCTTGTTGTTGAGAACAACGTTGTCCGACGAGCTGCCGAACAGCACGCCGAATTCGGCGGCGCCGATCACCGAGCCGCGATTGGTGATGGTCGCGCCGCTGCCGTTGACCGTGATTCCTCCGTTCTCGCCGATGATCGAGGCGCCCGCATCGTTGATGATCGTCGCGTTGCCGCCTAAGAACCTGACGCACACGGCCAGCGAAAAGTCTGAGAAGAGGATGCCGTGATTGACCAGCTTGCTGCCGTTGATGTCGCTCAAGGCCGCATAGTCGCCCGCTACCGCGACGGCGACGTCCGCCTGGACGGTCCAGTTGTTGTCGCCGACGGTGAAGGTGATCTTGGTCGCCTGGTTCTGGCTGACGATTCCCATGTCCGGCTCTCCTGTTCGACCTTGCGACCTGCTTCACCGCTCTACAAAAAACCCCGTGCCCTCAGTCGTCGTCACCCGGTCGGCCGGGATCCTCGCCCGGCCAGTCGACGACGTGGTCCTCGTAATCGGCCACCGTCACCGCGTCCTCCGACAGCGTGCGGCCGCGCACCGAGATGCCGGCATAGTGTACCGTGTCGGGGTCGCCGGAGACCAGCGGGTGCCACCAGTAGAGGTCGCGGCCCTCGGCGACCAGCTTGTAGGCGCAGGTCGGCGGCAGCCAGCTGAGCGCCGGGACGTTCTCCGGGGTCAGCAGCTGGCAGTCGGGAACCCGCTCGTGGCGGTGGGCATAATCGCCGCAGCGGCAGGTTGCGTCGTCGAGCAGATGGCAGGCGATCTCGGTCCAGAAAATTTCGCCGCTGTCCCAATCCTCGAGTTTGTTGAGACAGCAGCGGGCGCAGCCGTCGCAAAGCAATTCCCACTCCGTCCGCGACATTTCGGCGAGCGTCCGCCGCCGCCAGAACGGCGTTTCGCCGTCGGCCGGCGGGGTCGCGGGCGGGGTCGGGCGGCGGCGCGTCATGGTCCTCCGGGAGCGTTTCACCGCCGTTTCGATACCCCATCGCGGCCGTCCGGGCCAGAAACATCGCCGTTTCAGGCCCGCCGTTTCGGCGCGGGCTTGACGCGGCGCCGCTTCGAGCACCACTTGTCCCCGCGAAAGCCGCCGATTCCGGCCGGCCGGAGCCGATTTATGACCGAAACCGCCCGCCATATCGTCTGCCCGCATTGCGACGGCATCAACCGGGTGCCGGCCGACAAGGACGCGGCAAAAGCCAAATGCGGTCAATGCCATAGGCCGCTGTTCGACGGCCAGCCGGTCGCCGTCGGCGCGGCCGGCTTCGACCGCCACACCAAACGAAACGACATCCCGGTCGCCGTCGATTTCTGGGCGGCGTGGTGCGCCCCATGCAAAACGATGGCGCCGCACTACGAAAAGGTCGCCGGCGAACTCGAGCCGCGGATGCGCTTCCTCAAGCTCGACACGGAGGCGGAGCCCGCGCTTGCCGCCCGCTATCAGATCCGCGGCATCCCGACGACCATCGTGTTCAGAAACGGCGCCGAAGTCGCGCGCCGCGCCGGCGCCATGGACGCGCGCACGCTGGCCTCGTGGCTTCGGCCTTACGCCGCGTGAGACGCGGTTCCGCTTCGCTGTGACCGCCACCCTTCCTTAACTTCGCCCACTTGCCTATCCTTATGTGATCGGCGACATCATCGGCCGAGTTCGAGCCGTCCAGCCGCAGGTCAGTGCTTTGCGCGATCCATTCCAGTCGAGCAGCCGCAAACGGCGCAGCGTCCGCCTGATCGACATCGATTCCTGGGTCGACACCACCCTCTTCCGCACGGGCCAATTCATAGCCGCCAAGGCGGAGGCCTTTTCGGTCTTCATGCGACGCTTCCGGCTGACCGGCTTTCGCCGCGCCGCGGTCGAGGTCGCCGGCGATGCGCTCACCCTTGGCCTCGGCGGCGCGATCCTGATGCTCGCTCTGGCGATCCCCGCCTTCCAGGCAACCCGCACCGACTGGCGCGCCCAGGGCGACTACGCCATCACCTTCCTCGACCGCAACGGCAACGAGATCGGCAAGCGCGGGGTCAAGCGCAAGGAAACCGTGCCGCTCGAAGAGATGCCTGACTATCTGATCAAGGCGGTGCTCGCCACCGAGGACCGGCGTTTCTACGATCATTTCGGCATCGACATCCCCGGCACCATCCGGGCCCTCGGCGAGAACCTCAGGGCCGATGCCGTGGTTCAGGGCGGCTCCTCGCTTTCCCAGCAGCTCGCCAAGAACCTGTTCCTGTCGAACGAGCGGACGCTGGACCGCAAGATCAAGGAGGCCTTCCTGGCGCTTTGGCTGGAAGCCAATCTGTCAAAGGACGAGATCCTCAAGCTCTATCTCGACCGCGCCTATATGGGCGGCGGCAATTTCGGCGTCGAATCGGCGTCGGAGTATTATTTCGGCAAGTCGGTCAGGGACATCAATCTCGCCGAGGCGGCGCTGCTCGCCGGCCTCTTCAAGGCGCCGGCCCGCTACGCGCCGCACGTCAACCTGCCGGCGGCTCGCGCCCGCGCCAACGAAGTGCTCACCAACATGGTGCAGGCCGGCTTCATGACCGAGGGCCAGGTGATCGGCGCCCGCCGGCATCCCGCCGACGTTATCGAGCACACCGAAACCGCCGGCACGCCGAACTACTTCATGGACTGGGCATTCGAGGAGGTGAAGAACCTCAACCTCAGAGGCGATCGCAGCCTGACCGTTCGTACCACCGTCGACCTCGCCATCCAGAAGGCGGCGGACGAGGCGGTCGAATCCGTTCTCCGCGAAAGCGGTGACGCCTATCGGGTGCGGCAGTCGGCCCTTGTCGTGGCCGATACGGACGGGGCGGTCAGGGCGATGGTCGGCGGACGCGACTATGGCGAGAGCCAGTTCAACCGCGCCACCGACGCGCTTCGCCAGCCGGGTTCATCGTTCAAGCCGTTCGTCTATACGACGGCCATGCTGAACGGCTACACGCCGAAAAGCATTGTGATGGACGCGCCGATCTGCATCGGCAACTGGTGCCCGCACAACTACTCCGGAGGCTATTCCGGACCGGTGTCGCTGACCACCGGGCTGGTCAAATCGATCAACGTCATTCCGGTCCGGCTCGCCCAGGCGATCGGCCGGGACAAGATCGTCGACACGGCGCAGAAGATGGGTATCACCAGCGAGCTGCGCATCACGCGCTCGCTGCCGCTTGGCGCCTCCGAGGTCAAGGTCATCGATATGGCCGGCGCCTACGCCGTCTTCGCCAACGGTGGGTACAAGGCGACGCCCTACGCCTTCACCCAGATCATCGACAGCAACGGCAACGTCATCTACGACCGCCACAAGGACGCCCCCCGCCGCAACGCGTCATCGACGAGAGTGCGATCGCGGCGATGAACAGCATTCTGGTCCAGGTGCCCGAATGGGGAACCGGCCGGCGCGCCAAGCTCGAAGGCATCAAGACCGCCGGCAAGACCGGCACCACCTCCGCCTACCGCGATGCCTGGTTTGTCGGCTTCACCGGCAACTACGTCGCCGCGGTGTGGATGGGCAATGACAGCTATCAGCCGACCCGGCGCCTGACCGGCGGCAGTCTGCCTGCCACGATCTGGAACCGCGTGATGACCTTCGCCCACACCGGTATCAAGCTGAAGCCGATCCCCTATATCGAAGACGCGCTGCCCGCCGATGCCGGTGCCGCGGTTGCCGACGCGACGGCGGGGGACGGCGAGGCGGACGTCGGCAGTACTCCCGCCGCGCTCTCGGCAGCGACGACCGCGCGCCTGATTCAGCTCGAGGAAATGATGCGGTCGGCTCCGGAGTTGAAGCCGATAGCCGAGCTCGGCCCACGCAAGCCGCCCGACCGTATCGGTCTCGCCGGCGCCGATCCTTCCCAGGTCAATCTGACTACATCGCCCCAGGCCCGTTGAAGCGCCCTGGCCGTTGTGGCGTGTCGAAGTCTCGCCCTGTATCGTGCCGCCCGCCACATGGGACTTTCTGATTGCGACCGCTGATCGACATCGCGATAGCCATCGCCATCGCCGCCGTGATCGGATTGTCGACCGCGTGGCTCGCGGTCGATCGCGGGTTTCTCTTCGGCGCAGTGACGATCGGAGACTGGACCGCGTGGCCCGAGGCCGGCAGTCCGGACGCCGACCCGTACTCGGTCGCCCGGTTGGCGCGCACCGGAGAGGTGCCGCTCGGCGCCGGCGAAGGCCTCGCCTTCACGACGGAAGTCGACCATGACGGCGAGCCGCTTGCCGGCAATTGCACCTATCGCATCTTGGGGGAGACGCCGCCGGCCCAGCTTTGGACGCTGACCGCCTATGACAGTGAAGGCCGGTTGATGCCCAACGCCGCCCAGCGGCAGGGATTTCATTCCCGCGAGATCTTGAGACACGTCGACGGCAGTTTCGAGATCGTCGTGTCGGCGAACGTCCAACCGGGCAACTGGCTGCCGATCGCCAGGGTCGACGGGTTCAAACTGGTGATGCGCCTTTACGATACGCCGCTGACCGCGGGCGGTACGCTGACCGAAGCGACAATGCCGGAAGTCCACCGGGAGCAGTGTCGATGAGGCGGACACTCCTTTTCGTGCTGGGCGGACTGCTGCTCGCCGGGATCATCCATATCTCCGCAGTCATCATGGTCCCGTATTTCGCGACCGGCGACGCGTGGACGACGATGCGGCAGTTCGGTCGCGACGGCATGTTTCACATCCTGCCGCAGGCCGAGGCCGGAACCGAGCCCCTCGCCTCGCTCGACCCGCATATGCTTTACGCGGTCTGCCGGTTTTCGCTCGACGACGGCCCGGTGCGGATATCGGCGTCGCTGCCGGATGAGTTCTGGTCGGTCGCCGTGTTCGATCGGAGGGGCCGGAACGTCTACAGCCTCAACGACCGCGCCGCCGAGCGTTCCGACGTGGATCTCGCGATCATCACGCCGGTGCAGATGGCACAGCTCCGTCAGGACCCGCCAGCGGCGCTGGAGACCGCAATTGTCGTCGAACTTCCGATCGAAACCGGTTTCGCCCTTATCCGGGTCTTTGTCCCGGACGATACCGTCCTGCCCGAGGCACGCGCCGGGCTCGATACCGCCGACTGCTCCGGGACGCTTTGATAGAGGCTGGCGTCAGGACGTCTTGCGCGGACGGTGGTTGCCGCCGATCTCGTCGAACTGGCCGCGCCCGGCCGTGTCGCGAAGGCGATAGCCGAGATCGACGCTGTAGCGTTCGATCCGCACTCCGGGGAAAATGACCAGTTCGCCCGCCTCGGCGCGGTCCGCGTTGTCGCGACCTTGCTGGCGGCCACCGCCGCGGTGCGGCCTGGTGAAGCTCAGAATCGTGCCCATCGCGCCCTCTCGGAGATTGCCCTGGCCGGCTCCTTTCCCTTCGCCCCGGCCGCGCGGCGAATACGCGCTACCGGGCGGATTAGGGTGCCGGCAAGGTTAACAGTCCGCTAACGACTGCGGCCGAAAATGACCGGACAGCCTCGCCTCTCACGGACTCCTGGACCATGCGCGACCTGTCGATCCCGGAAGGCTATCCCCCGCTCTCGGGTCAGCAAAGACACGACGCGGCGTTGCTGAGGGCGTCGACGGAGCTTTTCGTGCAAAAGCACACCCGTGATCGCGACGCGATCCGCCGCTTCGAAGAACTCGCGATTCACCTGGTGCCGCGCGTCACCCAGGCCGACCGCATCTTCGTCGCCGGCAAGCTGGCTTCCCGCATCGACGCGCCCGCATCGGTGGTCTGCCTGCTGGCGCGCGACGCGATCGAGATCGCCGAGCCGGTGCTTCGCAATTCGCCGGTGCTTGGAACCCTCGACCTGCTTTCGGTGGTGGCGGGAACCGGACCGGCTCACCACCGCCTTGTCGCGCAACGGACCGGGCTGAGCGCGGAGGTCGAGCGCGCCCTCCGTCTCGCCGGGGACTCCGTTGTCGTCGAGACCCTCGACCGGCGCGAGCCGAGCGCCGCTGCCGGCGCGGTTGCTGTCGGTACTGAAGCGCAAGGCGCAATCCAGGCGAGGCCGTCCGTGCAAACGAGGCGCCGGTCCCCGGACACCGATTCGCCGGGCCAAAAGAGGTCGGGCGCCGCTTACAAGGATCAATTCGGGCCGTGGTCTTTCCTTGCCCTTGACCGCGAGGCGCGGCTCCGGCTCGTCGCCGAGATCGCCGGTCGTCCGGCGGTCGAACGTCGTGCGGGAGCCGCCGACCGGCTCGGTCGCGCGTTTCATTCGATCATCGCCGCCAATCAGCTTGTCGGCCTGGCGCGAACCGGAAACCGCGAGGCGCTGGTCGAGGCGATTGTCGATGGGCTGGCGATTCCATCCGATTTCGTGGTTGCCTGCCTTGACGATCGGAGCGGCGAGCCGCTGGCCGTTCTTCTGAAGGGGCTTGGGCTCGACAACGTCCAGGCGCAACAGGTCATGCTCCTCGTCTCGCCGGTCGGCCGCGACCCGACCGGCTTCTTCAAGGTCTGCGACGTGTTCGCCGGGATGGAGCCGACCGTTGCCGAGACGCTGGTCGAGGCTTGGCGGATCGGGGGCAGCCTCGCGGCGCGCCACCAGCCCCTGTTTGCCGATACGCAAGATCGGGGGCGCGGCGGCGCCGACGCGGGTCGTCCGAGGCAACCTCTGGCGAAGCGCGCCGCCGACGCACGCGACAGCAGCTAGATCAGATCGAGAAACGAGCGGCCGGCACGGTCTTCGACCGCGACGATCCAGACATCGGGATCGAAGCGGATTTCACGGTCGACGCTTTCTCCGATCGCGTCCGCCGCCGCCGAATCGAGGGCACGACGAAACAGGCGGTTCGACGGATGGGATTCGTCGAAGGCGGTTTGCGGCGCCGGCGCGTAAAGATCCGAGGTGCCGTCGAGACGGTCGACGACGATCAGGATCGCACCCGCCTCCTCCGCTCCCTTGCGGGCGATCGTGGCGATCGCCCCTTCGACGTAGCAGCGTCGGACATAGGCGGCGACCCACAGGGATGATTTGACCCGCACCGGCGGCTTATGTTGCTTCCATCGCGCCGATGGCGACGAGGCGATCGACAACCTGGTCGTCGGGCGTTCCGGTGATGGGCAACCCGTTGTCGAGTTCGAACCGACGAATGGCGTCGTCGATGCCCTCGCCGGCGCGGCCGTCCTCGGCCACGGGACCGTAGCCGATCTGATTGAGCGCGTGCTGGACGGCGCGGTAGCGGTTCTGTGTCGCGATCTCGATCTCCGAAGCCACCGCATCCTCGAGCGAGGGTACCGAGCCGGCGTCGAGAGGCTGGGAGGTGACGGCCTTGACCGGCTGGGGTGTCAGCGGTTCGACGCCGGGCGATGGCTGCTTGGCAGGCGCGGCGGGCGGGTTCGCCGCCGGTTCAGGCGATTGGATCGAAGCCGTGTTGATATGATCGAGGACGTTAGCGCTAGGCTCGCCGGTCACCGGCAGGCCTTCTGATTTTTCATAGGCGATGATGGCAGCGCGTGTTCGGGTCCCGGGGATGCCGTCGACCTTTCCATCATAAAGGCCCCGTTCGGCGAGCTTGACCTGCAATTCCTCGATGACGACCTTCTCCGGAATTTGCCGAGACGGCATGGGTGCCGGCGTCGGAACCGGAACCGCGACTTCCACCTCCGCGGGCGAGTCCATCGCATGCGCCGGCGGCTCGGCACGGATGCGCGGGACAGGGACCGGCGGGGCATCGGGAAGCATGGCGTCGACGGCCGCCGGCCGGGTCATGAACCAGGGTTCGGGATGGCGCGCCTTCTGCAAGAAGACCGCGTTGGAGACCACCGCCGCGGCGGTCAAGGCCATGACGACGAGCCCGCCCGACATCGCCGGGTTGGCGATCACATGATCGAGCAGACGCGACATCGCGCCGTTTCCCGATACTTCGTCCTCGAAGACCGGTTCCGCTGCCTTGCGGCGACTGTTGCTTCCTGCTGCCAAGTCCGCGCTCTCGCTGGCGACGCCCGAAAACCCTCGATCTCCACCGAGGATGGTGGCAAGGTTATGCTTAAGGAAGGTTAAAGAACCGCTGACTTCCGTCGGCCGGTCGATCGGCGAAATGCATAAAATTTGAATCAAATTGCCGTCGCCGGCTGAACCCGACTTTCAACGGGGCTTGCTAGGGTGATCGGCAGGTGGGTCGTAGGCAAAGACGTTTACGAGGGCAGGCGCATGTTTCTTCTCAGAGCCGCATTCTGGCTTTCCGTCGCAATTCTTTTCATTCCCGCCGATCCGCAGACCGGGGAAGCGCCGCGGGTCACCGTCGTCAACGCCTTCCTGGCAGCGAAGGCGACGATTGCCGATATGTCGGGCTTCTGCGACCGAAATCCCGATGTCTGCGTGACCGGCGGCGCCGCGTTCGACGTCTTCACGCAGAAAGCCGAAAACGGCGTCCGCATGCTCTATCACTACCTGAACGAGCCAAAGACGCCCGATACCGGCGCGTCGAAGGGCACGCTCAGCGAGGACGACGTCGCCCTGCCGTGGCGCGGGCCCGCTCCCAGCGGGTCGGCCTGAGCGGCGATCGGGTCGCCCGAGCGTTCCGTGCGCGCTTCCCTGCCGCGGACTTGCCTCGTCCTTGTTTGCAGCGGCGGGCAAGTCCGCATATATGGCGGGCATGGATCATGTGACGACCAAGCTGCCCGCGGTCGACGATGTCGTTGCCGACTTCGACCTCCTCGACCAATGGGAAGACCGCTATCGCTACGTCATCGAGCTCGGACGCAGCCTCGAGCCGCTGGCGGACGCCGATCGGACGGCGGCCAACAAGGTGCGCGGCTGTGCGAGCCAGGTGTGGCTGGCGACCCGCGTCGACGGCAGCGGGCCGGACGCCCGGCTCCACTTCGTCGGCGACAGCGACGCGATGATCGTTCGCGGCCTGGTGGCGATCGCTATCGCCCTCTTCGACGGCAAGACGGCACGCGAAGTTGAGGCGACCGAGGCCGAGGCCTTGTTCGATCGCCTGGACCTTCGCGCCCACCTGACTGCCCAGCGGTCAAACGGCCTGCGCGCCCTGGTCGACCGGATCAAGGCGGACGCCCGACGCGCCGCCGCGGCTGCCTAGTCTTCGGGCTCGATCGCCGGGCGGTAGTCCTCGGTTCCCCAATGGCGCATCCGGCCGCGGCCGGCCGGTCCGCGCGCGGTTGCCGACAGCCCGTAGTGACGGGCGAGGCTCGCCAGCGCGAGCCGGATGACCAGCTTGGCCGAGCGAGCCGGCCACGATCGCTCGGTTTCGATTTCTTCGATGCCTTTGAGGAAGCAGCAGAAGTCGACGAGCACGCCGGCGAAATCCGGGCCGACCGCGACCAGCGCCCGGTCGATCCGCTGTCGCGCCGCGATTACCGCGTCGGTCAAATCCGCCATGCCGCCGCCGTCGCGCCGCCCGGCGGCAATCGCCGCCGACCAGTTGGCGGTCACCCGCGGCATCAATTGCGCACGGGTGAAGTCGGCGCGCAGACGCTCGCCGGCGGCGCGCTCGGCGTCGTTGATGAGCGGCTTGCCGCCGCGCCCCTTGACGCGGTGAAGGCGCGCGAGCGGGCTCTCGTCGGCGTTGATCGTCACGGCCTGCGGTCCGAGCGCTTCGAGGTCGGCAACCGCCGTGTCGAGGGTCCGGTGCTGATCGGCAAAGCTGTTGCCTGCCGACGCGGACCGGCGCAGCCGTGCCCGGCCCGCGGCGGTCCACACCAGCCTTTGACCGTCGCGTCGAATGAGATCCCGCGCGATGAGCTCCTCGACAACCGCCGGATCGACGCTTTGCGAGCCGGATCGTTGTTTCGACAGTCCTTTCACCAGGCGCTCGACGTCGCGATCCTCCATGCGCCTGGCCACCACGCCGCTCATGAGACCTCGGCGAGGCGCGACCATACGTCGATCGCCCGCTCGAGATGATCGATGACCGAATCGAGGTGGGGGTCCTCGCGCCGGTCCTCGACCCGCCGACAGGCGTGGCGCGCCGTCGTCCGGTCGCGATCGAACAGCCTCCCGACGACCACGTAGGGAAGCCGGAGCCGGGTATGGGCAAGATACATCGCCACCTGCCGGGCGAACGCAACCTCGGCACGACCGCGGCGTTGCGTGGCAAGATCGTCGGGCTTCAATCCGAATGCGGCAGCCACGACCGCCCGCATGAACGAGCCGGCCGGCACGAGGTCCGCGGCGTATGCGCTCTCCGATCGCGCCCTGGCGTACGACCGGTACTCGAAATCACAATGAGTTCATTCCATACCCCGTCACTGACATGCGTTTATAGGACTATGTTCCTATCGCACCATAACGCAGTTCGACGAGGCGGGGATAACTTTCCGCGCGAAACCTCTTTCGGGGACAACTATCGCATTTATCCCCGTTCGCTCGAAGTACCGGACAATCGCCTCTTCGAAAGGAGGCGAGACCCATGCCTTCACACGTTTTGACCAAGCGGCCCGAGGACGGAGGGGACGAAGACCTCCGTCGTCGGGCGGCACGATCGGTGGCCAAAGCCGTCGCCGCCGGCGTCGAGCCCTATGACCGGATGCGCCATCTGCCGCGGCTCATCCCCATCGCGCCCGACCGGCTCGGCGACGGAAGCCGCGAAAATCAGAGACGAATCGTTGCGCGGCTCGCCCGGGCGCTTCGTGCCGAGCGCAACCGGGGACGCGCCGGTCATTGGACCTACGACCTGAACCGGCATATCGGCCTTAAGCAAGCCTATGCGGCGGAGCAGCGGTTGTTGGCAGCGTCAAGGTGAGGGCCCAGTCGAAAGCAAATCCGCCGCCCAAAGCGGCGGCGGATTGTCGATTTCGATGCCGGCGGGCCAGAGCAAAGTCCGTTCTGATTGAATCGGGGCCTTTGCTCCAGCTCTTTGATTCTTCGCATTTTCCGGGCGGAAAAGTGCGCACACTTTTCCCGAAAATGCTCTGACGCCTCAGGTGCGCCGGCGGCGCTGCTGACCAAGACCCATCTTCTTGGCAAGGGCCGAACGCGCTGCGGCGTAGTTCGGGGCGACCATCGGATAGTCGGGGGCGAGGCCCCACTTTTCCCGGTAGTCCTCGGGAGACAGATCGTAGTGGGTGCGCAGATGGCGCTTCAGCGACTTGAACTTCTTCCCGTCTTCCAGGCAAACGATGTAATCGGGAAACACGGACTTCTTCGGATTGACCGCGGGTTTCAGCGGCTCGGGCTCCGGCTGGTTCATCCCCTGATGGGTGCTGCTCAGCGCGCGGTGCACCTCGGAGATGAGGGTGGGCAAATCTTGCGCCGGAACGGAATTGTTACTCACATAGGCCGATACAATTTCGGCGGCCAGATCAATCAGGTCGGCGCTGGCGGATTGTTCGTTCATGGTTCACCCTTGTTCGCTTCGAGTACAATTCCGGCGAATCGCCCGACGTTGCCACAACGTACAGATTTTGCGATCCGCCGAGAATTCGGAAAGATCGCATCAATCGATTTGACCACCGAATCTGGATACTGTGCGAGCTTATATAGTCGACGGCTTTCAAACACAAGAGGCAAATGCCGCGCATGAAACTCTACTGTTCAAACCTTTCCGATGCCGGCGCGGCGGCAGCCAACCGCAATATTGCGCCAAGCCGAAGACGCTCGCCATCCAGCGAAATTGCTTGCGCCGCCGCGGTGTCGGCGGCGCGACGCGGCCCGCCACAATAAGGCGCGGTTGACGAAATGGCCTAAACCTTATCGAAGGTAGTAGAGAATCAAATAAGCCCCGAGCAGCAAGACCGCCCAGAAAGCCATGCTGCCGGTCGGCCAGGTACGGGCAAGCACTCCGGTCGGGCCATGGTGGCGGTAGATGGTCTCCACCGTCCGTTTGGCCGCCCTGCGCGCCCGATCAACCAATGCTTCGATGGCGCGGCCCGACCCGCCGTCCAATCGTCGCAGCAGCGCCGGTACGAGACGGCGCCAGAGCCAATCGACGTCGAGGGTGATGGTCTCGGTGCGCTGCAGCCAAGCGAGCATCAGGAAGAAGGCGAGGCCTGAGAACAAGAGCAGCTGAAGCTGCGAGACCACGTGGCTGCCGGTGTATGGAAGGAAATCGACCGGATATGGCAGGATCGCATAAAGCGGCGCCGGAAAAACGCCGATTGCGATGCACAGGAACGAAAGAAAAATCATCGCCGCGCGCATCGTCCATGGCGGGTCGGGAGGACGAAGCCCCGAATCCTTTTGAAAGAAGACGAACCAGGGGAACTTGATGCCGGCGTGGAGGAATACGCCGGCGGAGGCGGCGGTCAGCAGGAACCAGACGACGGTCAGATGATCGCGAACCGCGCTTTCGGAGATCATCGACTTGGCGACGAACCCCGACGTCAGCGGGAAGGCGGAGATCGACAAGGCGCCGATGATGCCGCAGATCGTGGTGAGCGGCATGGTGCGGAACAGACCGCCGAGCTCGGTGCACTTCCGCCGTCCGGTCATGAACAGGACGGAACCGGCCGACATCAGCAATAGCGCCTTGTAGATGATGTGAACGAAGGCGTGCGCGGCCGCGCCGTTTAGCGCCATGTCGGTGCCGATGCCGATACCCGTCACCATGAAGCCGACCTGGTTGACGATCGAATAGGCGAGGATCCGCCGCATGTCGTTTTCGAGGATCGCGTAGATGATCCCGTAGAACACCATGATCAGCCCGAGCCAGATCAGCACCTCCTCGCCCGGGAACCCGCGCAGCAGCACGTAAACGGCGGTCTTGGTGGTGAAGGCAGAGAGAAAGACGGTGCCTGACCAGGAGGCCTGAGGATAGGCGTCGGGCAGCCAGGCGGAAATCGGCCACGCCCCGGCGTTCAACAGAAAGCCGGCGAGGATCAGCCAGTTGGCCGGCGAATCCGCACGCATCGCCTCAAAGGCGATCGAGCCGGTTTCGACGACATGGCCGGTGATGCCGGCCATCAGCAGGACACCACCGAGGAGGTGGATGACGATATAGCGCTGGCCGGCCGCTCGCGCGTCCTTGCCGGCCAGCCAGATGACGAGGGTCGAGCAGACCGCCATTATCTCCCAGAACACGAAGACGGTGATGAGATCGCCGGCAAAGACCACGCCGAGAGCGGCGCCGGCATACATGTAGGCGACCGGCGTCTCCGCCAGGCGCTGCTGGCGGAGCGCGAACAGCCCGCCCGCAAAAACCATCAGAGAGAAAACCGTGCCGAACAGGCGGCTCAACCTGTCCGAACGAAACGGGACGAGGTCGTAGCCGAGCCAGTGGACACCGTTCCCCGCCCCGTCCGGCAAGGCCCAGATCAGCGCGAGAACCACAAGCGGCGCGGCGAGGATGACGACGTCGCGGGCCGTTCCCTTCAGCCCGAAAAGGATTGCCCCGGCGGCAATCAGCACCAGACCCGGCAGGGCGACCGGCAAAAGCGCGCCGAGGCTAACGCTCATAGTAGGTGTCCTTCCGCTTGAGAAGAACGCCAAGCCCCCTGGCGCCGACGATCAGGACGACGCAGCTCAGAAAGCCATACCAGGCATAGAAGCCGATGGTGCCGTCGATGCCGAAATCGCCATGATGGTCGATGAAAAGATCGGCAAGGACGGTGAGCGCGAGAACGACGATAAAGACGATCCACAGCAGGCGAATTGTCGACGGCCGCGCCAGCCAGTAGTCGTCACGGGGTGAAGGCATGGGACTCCACTCTGGCGGGGGTGAACGAGGCTGGTCGGCGTTCGCCTGGGACAGGTACTGTTCGCCACAGCCCTCCGCCCCGAGTCAAGCTTGACCGGAGCCGCCGGCTTCCCGGCAGATTGTCGGCCGTCAGAGCAATTCGTCCTTCAATTCAATCAAAGCACCCAGAGCGAAGTGGATCTGATCGAAATATTCCGTCTCAACCAGCTCGACCGAATCACCGTTGAAGCTGTGCTTGCCGGTCACGAGGTTTCCGATAACGAGCAGCGTCGCGCCGGCATAGACGTTCCGGCAGCTTGCGATGGTGAGAATCGCCGCGACCTCCTGCTCGACGCCCAACACATTGAGGTCGTGGTATTCTTGAACGAATTTCTCGACGCGCTGCGAAGGGTAAAACCCGTCGGTCGTGCGGATAATTCCGGTATGGACGGTGTTGCCGGCGCTCCTGGCCGCCTTGGCCAGGGCTTGGACCACCCGATAGTCGGACACCGCGGGATATCCTTTCGGCGCGTAGTAGCGCGTCAGGCCCTCGTCCCGGACGCTGGCGGTCGGAATGACGATGTCGCCCATCGCAATGTGCTCCTGGATGGCGCCGGTAGCCCCGATCTGAATGAAGATCCTGCCGCCGAGATTGATGAGCTCCTCCATCACATTGGAGGTCTGACCGGCTCCGATTCCGGCGGAGGAGACGGTAACCGCCGTGTCGCGATATTGGCCGGTCACTGTGATCACTTCCCAGCCGGCGTCGATCTTGTGCGTGACGCTTTTCAGGATCGATTCGCTCCTGCGGACGTGGTCCCGCATGTTGGTGAGGATAACCAACGGGGCGACATCGCCCGGCTTGCAGCCGGTTACCGGGGAAACCTTGCCCGGCATCTCAACATATCTCGGCAGCTTCAACAGGCTCACGCGTTTCTCCTTTGCCAATCCCAAACCAAGGGCATCCGGTGTCGAACCGTGGCCTAGCAGGGAACATCCAGTATGCCCGTTCGGTCAACGCTTGCCACGGGCTTTCAGCCGGGCGGAAGCTCGCGCAGCCGTCTCGGGCCAGCCTTCCAAGACGTCATTGCCCAGACGGCGCGACCGTCAGGTTGTCGGCAAGCATCCCGGCAAGGTCGAACGGGACGTTCGGCCAGACGAACAGCAGGACGACGAGGATCGCGGTCGCAACCAGCGAAACGACGATCGGCCACGGCGCCTCGGCGATGCCGCCCTTGTCGGCGCCGTTTGCGCGGAAGGCGCGGTAGACGATCGGCAGGTAGTAGCCGGCGTTGAGAAGCGTCGAGACGACGATGACGCCCACCGCAAACCATTGTCCGACGCCGACCGCGGCGAGAAGAATGAACCACTTGCCGAGAAAGCCGACGGTGGGCGGCACGCCGATCATCGAGAGCGAGCCGACGGCGAAGGCGCCCATCGTCCACGGCATCTTGCGGCCGACGCCGTTCATTTCGCTGATGTTGTCGACATGGGCGCCGACATGCACCGACCCGGCGGCGAAGAAGAGCGTGATCTTCGAAACTGCGTGGGCGGCGATGTGCAGCGCCGCTCCCAGCACGGCCAGGGGTGTGAACAGGGCGGCGCCGAGCACGACGTAGGAGAGCTGGCTGATGGTCGAATAGGCCAGCCGACGCTTGAGGTTGTCCTGCTGCAGCGCGATCACCGAGGCGACGACGACGGTGACGCCGGCGACATAGACCAGCCAGTCGCCGGTGCCGGCCTTGGCGAGGGTCTCGACCCCGAAGACGTAGACGATCACCTTGAGGATGGTGAAGACGCCCGCCTTGACCACCGCCACAGCGTGAAGCAGGGCCGAGACCGGCGTCGGGGCGACCATCGCCGCCGGTAGCCAGAAGTGCATCGGCATCACCGCCGCCTTGGCGGTGCCGAAGACATAGAGCGCGAGCAGAACTCCCAGCGTGACATCGCTGACCCGGCCGGCGAGAATCCCGCCGGCGTGGAAATCGAGCGTCCCGGCGGCGATGCCGGTCCAGGCGATCGCCGGCAGAAGCAGCACCGTCGAGGTACCGAGCAGCATGAGGAGATAGAGGCGGCCGGCGTCGCGCGCCTCTTGCGTGCCGCGATGGACGACCAGCGGGTAGGTCGAGACGGTGAGTAGCTCGTAGAACAGAAACAGAGTGAAAAGATTGCCGGCGAGCGCGACGCCCATGGTCGAGGCAATGGCGATCGCAAAGCAGACGTAGAAGAGCGTCTGCCGAGGTGCCTCTTCGGCACGCATATAGCCGATCGAATAGACCGAGTTGGCCACCCACAGGCCGGAGGCGATGGTCGCGAACAGCATGCCGAGCGGCTCGACGGTGAAGGCGATGGTGAGACCGGGGAAGACGCCGAGACCCGGGATCACGGTCCAGACCGCGAGCGACGGCCGCTCGCCGGCAAGCACGACGACGAGCAGCGACAACACCACGGCAAAGAGAAGCACCGTGCCGATCAGGGTCACCGCCTCGCGGAGGTTGGGGCGACCGGCGACGAGCGGTAGCAGGAGCGCAACCGCCCCCGGAATGATCAAGGCGAGTGCGATCAAAGTGCCGGAAGTCATCTCAGGCCCGCCAGCAGGGCGTTGGCGGCGCGTTCGGCCATGCCGGCGGTCAGGCTGGTGTCGATGCCGAAATAGACCGTCGCGGCGGCAAGCAGGCAGATCGGCACCAGCATCTCCAGCGGCGCCTCGCCCACCGCCGCCAGCTCCGGCGACGGCTCACGGAACCAGGCGCACTCGATCAGCCGCCCGACATAGACGACGGTGATCATCGTCGATAGCACGATGAGGAAGGCGAGCCACCACCAGCCGACCTCGAGCGCGGCGACCACCAGATACCATTTCGACACGAAGCCGGCGGTGCCGGGCACGCCGATCAGGCTGAGGCAGGCAACGGCCACCGCGCCCATGGTGATCGGCATGCGGCGGCCGATGCCGGCGATATCGTCGAACTTGATCCTGCCGACGCGAAAGAAGAAGGCGCCGAGGCCCATGAAGATCGCCGCTTTCATCATCGCGTGGTTGAGGAGATGGACGAGGCCGCCGGTGACGCCGGTGACGGTGGCAAGCGCCAGGCCGAGGGTGATGTAGCCGACCTGGGCGACCGAGGAATAGGCGAACATCCGCTTCACGTCGGACTGGAAGACGGCGACGGTCGCGGCGCCGAAAATTGCGGCGACCGACAGCACCACCAGGATGGGCGTCACCGGCAAGTCGGCGAAGACGAAACCGACGCCGAACACCGAGAAGACGAAGCGGGCGAAGAGATAGATGGCCACCTTGGTCGCGGTGGCGGCGAGGAACACCGTCGCGAAGGAAGGCGCGTAGGCGTAGGCATTGGGCAGCCAGACATGGAGCGGAAACAACGCCAGCTTCAAACTGATGCCGACGACGATGAAGGCGAGCGCGGCAAGGATCGGCCGGGCGGATTCGGCATGGACGATACGTTCGGCGATTAGCGTCAGGTTCAAGGTGCCGGTCATCGTGTAGATCAGCCCGACGCCGATCACGTAGAACGTCGCCCCGATCGTTCCCATGATCAGATATTGATAGGCGGCGACGAGCGCCCGCCGGTCGCGGCCCATGGCGATCATGGCGTAGCTCGACAGCGAGGATATCTCGAGGAAGACGAAGGCGTTGAAGGCATCGCCGGTGATCGTGATGCCGAGCAGGCCCGCGAGCGCCACGAGATACATGCTGTAGAACCAGGCGATGCGGTCCTCGGCGACCTCGCTGAGCACGCTCAGCCGGGCGAAGGGCGCGATGACCGCGGCGACCGCCGACACCAGCAGCAGGATCAGGGCGTTGACGATGTCGATCCGGTACTCGATGCCGATCGAAGGATCCCAGCCGCCGAGATGATAGGAGATCACACCCTCGTGGAGAACGCGCAACAGAAGCAGCGCCGAGATCACCGGCATGGCGAGGCTGACGATCATGGTGACGAGCCAGGCTGGACCGGGGCGGCGCACCAGCGCGGCGAGCAGCGCCCCGAGCAGCGGCAGGACCACCTGGAGGGCGGGCAATTGCTCGCCCATCAGCGATCTTCATCCCGCTCGAAGATCTCGTCTTCCTCGATGGTGCCGTAAGCTTCGTTGATGCGCACCACCAAAGCCAGGCCGAGCGCCAGCGTTGCGATCCCGACGACAATGGCGGTGAGAATGAGAACGTGGGGCAGCGGGTTCGAATAGACCTTGAAGTCCGGATCGATGATCGGCGGCGTGCCGCTGAGGATTTTGCCGGCGGAGATGTAGAGGAGGTAGACCGACGTCTGGAACAGCGACAGGCCGACCAACTTCTTCACCATGTTGCCGCGGGCGATGACGATGTAGAGCCCGGCGACCATCAGGAAGACGGTGACCCACTGATTGTAGTGGGCGGCGACCCGGCCGGCGAGATTGATAAGCTCGTTCATCGCCGGCCCCGCGCCGCGAAGGCATAGAAGATCGATACCACCGTGGCGCTGACGGTGATGAACACGCCGCCCTCGACCAGGAAGACACCCCATTCCTGGCCGTGGACCGGGTCGTGGGCGAGGTGCGAGTAGTCGAGGTAGTTCTGTCCGCTCAGCCAGCCGGCCACGCCGACCCCGGCATAGATCAGAACGCCCAACGGGATCATCGCTTCGACCAGGGAGGCGGGCACTAGGCGCCTGGCGGCGGCGAGCCCATAGATCAACGCGTAGAGGATGACGGTGGCCGCGGCGATGACGCCGGCCTGGAAGCCGCCGCCCGGACCGTAGTCGCCGTGGAACTGAACGTAGATGGCGAAGACCATCACGAACGGCAGGATGAGCTTGGTGACGATGCGGAGAATGACGTCGAGTCGCATCGCCGGGCCCTTAGTCCTTGCGTTCGCCGCGCGGCGCGGCGGCGCGTTTCAACAGCATCAGGACGGCGATGCCGGCGGTGAAGATCACGGTCGTCTCGCCGAGCGTGTCGAAGCCGCGGTAGCTCGCCAGGACCGAGGAGACGACGTTGGCGATGCCGGTCTCGGCCACCGAGCGATGAAGGTAGTCGGGACCCAGAACCTGAACCGGCGTGGCGGCGCCACCGAAAGGTGGCGTCGCGTTGACACCCCAGATCAACACTGCGGCCGTGCCGGCGGCAACGAAC
Organism: uncultured Alphaproteobacteria bacterium; assembly: GCA_963759235.1. GTDB lineage: Bacteria > Pseudomonadota > Alphaproteobacteria > Rhizobiales > Kaistiaceae > Bauldia. The sequence continues at coordinate 496,619 of CAVWYO010000008.1, forward strand.
AGCGGCAGCACGACCGAATGGATTGGCCGGGCCTCTTCGGTCTTGGTGAGATAGAGCGTGCCGAGGAGAAGGACGGTGCCGACGCCGGCGCCGACGGACGCCTCGGTGAGGGCGACGTCCACCGCGTCGAGGACGAGGAGCACGCTCGCCATCAGGAAGCTGTAGATGCTGGTGAGGACAACGACGGCAAAGAGGTTGCGCACCCGCACGACGCCGATCGTGGTCGCGGCGAGCAGCGTCAAGAGAACGAAGTTGATCAGAGCTTCGATGGCTCGCCCTCCTCTTTCGCTTCATCGCGCGGCTCGATCACGTTGCCATATCGGTCGAGAGGCCAGACGCCTGCCTGGATCGCGGCCTGGGCCACCGCGTGGGTCGCCGCCGGGCTGGTAAGCGCGATGAAAAGGATGAGGAAGACCAGCTTGACGCTGACCAGCGTGAACCCGGCGAAAAGGATCAGGCCGACCAGGATGAGGCCGACGCCGAGGGTGTCGGCGACCGAAGCTGCGTGCATGCGGGTGAACACGTCGGGCATGCGCACCAGCCCGAGGGCGCCGATCACCATGAAAGCGCCGCCGAAAACGACGCAGACGCCCCCGATCCACGAAAAGACGTCCGCCGCGGTCACAGCGCCTCCTCATCCTCGTCGACATAGCCCAGCGGGCCGTAGCGGAAGAACTTCAGCACCGCGAAAACGCCGACGATATTGAGAAGCGCGTAGGTGACGGCGATGTCGAGAAAGGCCGGACGCCCGGTCAGGAAGCCGAACAGGGCCAGGATGACGATTGCCGCGTTGCCGATCGAGTTGGCGGCGACCAGCCGGTCGAACACGGTCGGACCCTTCAGCGCCCGGACCAGCATCAGCGTGGCGGCGACCAAAACGGCCAGCATCCCGGCGGCGAGCATCAGCCCCTACCCTCGAACTTCGAAACCCGCCGGTCCATCTCGCCGCTCTGCAAGCCGGCGGCGGTCTCTTCGGTCAGCGCATGGACGACCAGTCGGCGATTCCGCCGGTCGGCTTCGACGGTGATGGTGCCAGGGGTCAGGGTGATCGAATTGGCGTAACTGACGACCCCGACGGCCGTCTTCTGGGTCGGCCGCACGGCGATCATCCTCGGCGAAATCGGCAGGGACGGCGTGAGGATGATGCGCGAGACGTCGAGGGCCGACTTGACGACCTCCTTGACGAGCCAGGGCCAATAGAGAAGGCCCGGCAGGACGAGCTCGATCGGGTGCCCCTCCTCGTCGGAATAGCCGAAGAGGAGGCCCGCGAGGGCGACCAGAACCGCGGTCAGCGCGCCGGCGCCGAGCAGGAAGGCGTCGGTGTGGCCGGAAAGCAGCACCCAGAAGACGAACAGCGTGACGGCGAGGCTGACGAGCCGCATGATCCCCCTTTTCATCACCCCGTGGTCCGGCCGCAGATTACCCGCCCCACCGGGCGGATCAACCAGAACCGAGAGGTAACATTGCCACGGCAAGGCGCACAGGGAAGGCGTCGAGATGCCGCCGCTGTCTTCGCAACCCAGGGTCGGTGAACCCGTCCGTCACCGCCGCCGGCTTCGTCATCGCGACAGTCCTTCACCTTGCGCTCACGGCCAATTGTCGTTGAGGATGCCCGGCATGGTCACCATATGGGGGTGGCCCGGCGCGTCTCTCGCGCCCGTGGCTCCCCTCAATCCAAGCAAACCATGAGGTTTCGGCCATGACGTCGAACGCACCTCCCGAGAAAATCGCAAAAACCGACGCCGAGTGGCGCCAGGTGCTGACGCCGGAGCAGTACTATGTCACCAGGCAGGCGGGGACGGAGCGGCCGTTCACCGGCCCCCATCTCCACGAAAAGCGGTCCGGCCTCTACCGCTGCGTCGCCTGCGGAGCGCCTCTCTTCCGCTCCGAAGCGAAGTTCGAGTCGGGTACCGGGTGGCCGAGTTTCACCCAGCCGGTCGACCAGACCATGGTCGAGGAGATCACCGACCGCTCGCATGGCATGGCCCGCACGGAGGTCCGCTGCGCCAGCTGCGAGGCGCATCTCGGCCATGTCTTTCCGGACGGCCCCAAGCCGACCGGGCTGCGCTATTGCATGAACGGATGTGCACTGGATATCGAGCCCGATGACAAAACGACTGCGTGACGAACAGGCCGACCAGGGTCGCGGCGGTGGCGTTGTGGCGCGTCCGCCGGTCGCCGAAAGGCGGCCGGTGGCCACGACCCATCACGGCATCACCCGCACCGATGACTATGCGTGGCTCCGCGCCGAAAACTGGCAGCAGGTGATGGGCGACCCTTCGGTGCTTTCGGCGCCGATCCGCGCCTATCTCGAAGCCGAGAACGCCTACACCGAGGCGGCGATGGCCGACGTGGCGGCGCTGGAGGACAAGCTGTTCGCCGAGATGCGCGCGCGGATCAAGGAAGACGATTCCTCGGTGCCGGCGCCCGACGGGCCCTATGCCTACGGCATCCGTTTCACCCACGGCGCCGAGCAGCCGATGATCGTGCGGACCGACCGTAGCGGCCAAGACGAGCAGGTGCTGCTCGATGCCAACCGGCTCGCCGAGGGCAAGGCCTATTTCCAACTCGGCGGCACGGCGCACAGCCCCGACCACCGGCTGCTTGCCTACGCCTCGGACGAGACGGGATCGGAGCGCTACGACATTTGTGTTCGCGACATCGCCAGCGGCGAAGACTTGGCCGACCGCATCCCGGCCACCACCGGCGCGCCGGTGTGGGCGGCCGACGGGCGGACACTCTTCTATGTCTGGGTCGACGAGAACCACCGCCCGGCCAAGGTCTTCCGCCATCTGGTCGGCAGCGATCCGGCGGACGACGCGCTCGTCTATGCCGACACCGATCCGGGTTATTTCCTCGGGATCGGCAAGACGCAATCGGACCGCTACATCGTCATCGACAGTCACGATCATGAAACCTCGGAAGTACGCATCGTCGATGCCGACGAGCCGACCGGCGTGCCGCGGCTGGTGGCGGAGCGGCGCCCGGCGGAGAAATACTCGCTCGACCATTCCGGCAACGTCTTCTACATCCTCACCAACAACGGCAGCGCCGAGGATTTCAAGATCGTCACCGCACCGGTCGCGACGCCCGACCGCCGGCAGTGGCGCGATCTCGTCCCGCACCGGCTCGGGCGGTTGATCCTCGACGTCACAGCCTACAAGGATTTTCTTGTGCGCCTGGAGCGCGAGGGCGGGCTGCCGCGGATCGTCATCCACCACTTCACCAGCGGCGCCGAGCATTCGATCGCCTTCGACGAGGAAGCCTATTCGCTCGGCATGGCGGGTGGTTTCGAGTTCGACACGACGGCGCTCCGCATCGTCTATTCGTCGATGACCACCCCGAGGCGTGTCTACGACTATGACATGGCGGCGCGAACACGCGTTCTGCGCAAGGAGGACGAGGTGCCGTCCGGCCACGACCCGGCCGACTATGTCACCCGTCGTGTGTTCGCCAAGGCGGCGGACGGCGAGTCCGTGCCGGTTTCGCTCCTCTACCGGCGCGAGACGCCGATCGATGGAACGGCGCCGTGCCTCCTCTACGGCTACGGCGCCTACGGCATCACGATCCCGGCGTCGTTCTCGACCACGCGGCTGTCGCTTGTCGATCGCGGCTTCGTCTACGCGATCGCCCATATCCGCGGCGGCAAGGACAAGGGATTTCACTGGTACGTCGACGGGCGCCGGGAGAAGAAAGTCAACACCTTCACCGACTTCATCGCCGCTGCCCGCCACCTCGTCGCTGAAGGCTACGCGGCACCGGACAGGATCGTCGGCTGGGGAGCCTCGGCCGGCGGGCTGCTGATCGGGGCGGTCGCCAACATGGCGCCGGAGGTTTTTGCCGGACTGATCGCCGAGGTGCCCTTTGTCGACACGCTCAACACCATGCTCGACGCCACGCTGCCGCTGACGCCGCCGGAATGGCCGGAATGGGGCAACCCGATTACCAGCGAAGCCGACTACAAGACGATCGCCGCCTACTCGCCCTACGACAATGTCGGGCGGCACGATTACCCGGCGATTCTGGCGCTCGCCGGCCTGACCGATCCGCGGGTCACCTACTGGGAGCCGGCAAAATGGGTGGCGAAGCTGCGCGCCATGAGGACCGATACTCACCCGTTGCTGTTGAAGACCAACATGGAGGCCGGCCACGGCGGCGCGGCCGGCCGCTTCGACCGGCTGCAGGAGACGGCTTTCGCTACTTCGTTTGCCCTGAAGGTCGCCGGCAAGCAAGCGTAGGCCGCTTCCCGTCGTCCTAAAGCAGCGGGCTGATCAGCCGGGCGGTGTCCTCGACGAACCGCGTCGTGAAGCGTCGGCTGGCCCATTCCGTCGGGTTCAGGGTGTCGCTGCCGCGGATGTAGGTCTCCTGCAGCGCGCGCAAGGTGCTGGAGAAGGCCGGGTCATAGACGAACAGGGTGACCTCGTAGTTCAGCCACAAGCTCCGCATGTCGAGATTGGCCGAACCGAACATCGCCATCGAGCGGTCGACGGTGATCGACTTGGTGTGCAGCAGCCCGGCCCGGTAGAGGTGGATGGCGACGCCAACATCGAGAAGGTCGGCGAAATAGGACCGGCTCGCATAGCGGGTCAGAACCGAGTCCACCCGTTCCGGCACGATAATGGAAACCGCTACGCCGCGTCCGGCGGCGCCGCGCAGGGCGCGAAGCAAGGATACGTCTGGAACCAGATAGGGGGTGGTGACGACCACCTCCTCGCGGGCGGCGGCGATCAGGGCGAGCATCATCTGAAGAAGGCCGTCGACGCTCTCGCCGGGCCCGCTCGGGATGACCTGCATGTCGGTCGAGCCGCGCGGCGAACAAAGGTGCAAGGCGGCGCTCTTGACGAGATCGGCGACCGGTTCGCCGCTCTCCAGCCGCCAGTCGCCGATCGCGATGGCGGCAAACGGCGCGGCGACCGGCCCTTCGAGGCGGACCATGGCGTCGATCCATTCGCCGACGCCGGCATCGGTCTTGAAGAAACGCGGGTCGACGAGGTTCATGCTGCCGGTCCAGGCGATCTCGCTGTCGACGACCACGATCTTGCGGTGGAGCCTGAGGTCGGTGCGTCCGACGATGCTCCGCATCGGGCCTACCGGCAGGGCGGCCCGGACCTCGACGCCCGCCGCCCGCAGCCGTGCCGGCTGCTCGCCCTTCCACCACGGCCGCCCGCCGAGCGCGTCGACCAGGACGCGGCACGACACCCGGCGCCCGGCGGCGCGAGCAAGCGCATCGATCACCAGCCCTTCCTGGCCGCCCTCCCCCCAGATGTAGAATTCCATGAGGACGCTGGTCGTGGCGGCGTCGATGTCGGCGGCGATCGCATTGAGCACCTCGCCGGTGTCCGAGAAGAGGCGGAAGGCGCTGCCACCGACCGCATGGCTGCCGACCATGTTCTGGCCGAGCGCATCAAGCTGTTGCGCCGCTGGATTGTGACGCAGCCAGTCGATCCCGGCGACGTCCGGCTCGGCGCCGCTGCCGAACAGGCGCCGGTAATCGCTTTGGAGGGCCCTGACCTCCCGCTCGCGCCGCGGATCGATGCGCCGCTCGCCGATCAAGAGATAGGTGAGCGCCCCGACATAGGGGACAAGCGCGACCAGAAACAGCCAGGCAAGCGCGACGCCGGAATCGGGCCGCTTCACGACGACGCGGACGCCGATGCCGATGACCAGCAGCCAGTGAATGACGACGCCGACCGAGACGAGACTCATGCGCCATTCATAGCAGGCCCCCGCCGGAAGGCGCGATGGGCTCGGTCAGGCCGATCGTTGGCGTCGCTCGGCGACCGCGTCGGCGAGGCGGTGAAGCACGACGACCGAGGTGTCCCAGTCGATGCAGCCGTCGGTGATGCTCTGGCCGTAGACCAGCGGCTTGCCGGGGACGAGGTCCTGTCTCCCGCCGACGAGATGACTCTCCACCATCACCCCGATGATCCGGCGGTCCCCGCCGGCGATCTGGCGGGCGATGTCGGCGACAACCAGCGGCTGGTTTTCCGGCTGCTTGGCGCTGTTGGCATGGCTGGCGTCGATCATCACCGCCGGCGCGAGACCCGCCTGGTCGAGCATGGCGCAAGCGGCATCGACGCTTGCCGCATCGTAGTTCGGCGCCTTGCCGCCGCGCAGGATGATGTGGCAGTCGCCGTTGCCGGTGGTGGCGGCGATCGCCGAATGGCCGCTCTTGGTGACGGCGAGGAAATGGTGCGGCATCGAGGCCGACTTCACCGCATCGACGGCGATCCTCACATTGCCGCCGGTGCCGTTCTTGAAGCCGACCGGGCACGAGGTGCCGGACGCCAGTTCGCGATGGATCTGGCTTTCGGTCGTCCGGGCGCCGATGGCCGCCCATGACACCAGGTCGGCGAGGTATTGCGGCGTCGTCATGTCGAGGAACTCGCACCCCGCCGGCAGGCCCATCGTGTTGATTTGGAGGAGGAGACTGCGGGCGAGCCGCAACCCCTTGTCGATCGCGAAGCTGCCGTCGAGATCGGGATCGTTGATCAGCCCCTTCCAGCCGACGGTGGTGCGCGGTTTCTCGAAATAGACGCGCATGACGATCTCCAGCGCGTCGCCAAGTTCTCGGCGCATCGCGGAAAGCCGGCCGGCGTAGTCGAGGGCGGCGTGCGGATCATGGACCGAGCACGGGCCGATGACGACAACGAGGCGATCGTCGACACCGACGAGGATGTCGTGGATCGCCTGCCGGGACTCGGTGACCGTGCGGGTCGCCGTATCGTTTCGCGGGAATTCCGCGATGACAGTGTCGGGCGTGCTCAGTTCCTTGATCTCGCGGATGCGAAGATCGTCGGTGGCGTGCAGGTCGAGGGTGTTCAACATGGTCTCCGGCTCCTTGGCTTTCCGCCGTGCCGGCGACCCATGAAAAAAGCCGCCGGAGAGCGTGGCGGCTTTCGGGAAATTCCTGATCTCAATCGATCAAATCGAACGAGCTCCCGCCTCCGCCTGTGGGTGCGGATAGCTAAACCAGAAGGAATAGAAGGCAGCAGCGCAGTTCATGGGCGCGGTTCTAGTCCAGATGAAACGATTTGTCACGTCACCAATTGGCCCCGCTCAGAGCCAGCATTCCACCAGGCGAATGCTCGGGTCGTTCGGGTCGGGCCGCGAGGTAAAGCCAAGCGAATCCATCAGTTCGAGCATGCGATGATTGTCGCCGAGGATCTCGCCCTCGATCGACCGCAGTCCCTGACCGCGAGCGGCATCCATCAGACCCTTCATCAGCCTGGAACCGATGCCCTGCTTCTGACGCTCGTCGCTGACCACGATGGCGAACTCGCACGACTTGCCGTCCGGATTGATGGTGTAGCGGGCAACGCCGATTTCCTTCTCCTTGCCCGCCTCGCGAACGATGGCGATCAACGCCATCTCGCGGCTGTAGTCGATCTGGGTGAAGCGGACGAGCATTTCCGGTGTCAGTTCGTCGATCGTCTCCATGAAGCGGAAGTACTTCGCCTCGGCCGAGAGGTTGCGCACGAAGGCCCGCTCGATCTCGGCGTCCTCGGGGCGGATCGGCCGGATGATCAGCTCGGCGCCGTCGGGGAGGAAGGTCCGCTCGGTGAGATGCGCCGGATAGGGGTGGATCGCCATATGGGCGTAGGGCACCGGTGTCGTGCGCGGGCGGCGGACCTTGATGCGGGCGTCGACGGCGATCGCGCCTTCGGCGCTGACCAGCAGCGGGTTGATGTCCAGTTCCTCGATGTGCGGCAGCTCGCAGACCATGTCGGAAATCCGCAAGAGGACGTCCTCGACGACCGTCTTGTCGACCGGCGGCAGGTTGCGGAACGGGCCGAGCAATCGCGAAATCCGGGTCTTGTCGATCAGCCGCTCGGCCAGGATGCGGTTGAGCGGCGGCAGCGCCACGGCGTTGTCGTGCAGGAGCTCGGTCATCGTGCCGCCGGCGCCAAAGGAAACCGCCGGGCCGAAGACCGGGTCGTTGACGACGCCGACGAGGACCGACCGGGCATCACCGGCGGTGACCATCGGCTCGATGGTCACGCCGCGGATTTCCGCGTCCGGCAACGCCCGCTTCACGTCGGCGATCATCGTCTCGAAATTGGTGCGCACACCGGCCGCGGTCATCAGGTTGGTGCGCACGCCGCCGACGTCCGACTTGTGGGAAATGTCGGGCGAATTGATCTTCATCGCCACGGGAAAGCCGATCGTCTCGGCGATGATGAGCGCCTCCGAAGCGCTTTGCGCTTCGCGGGTCGGATTGCAGGGGATGTGGAAGGCGCTCAGCACCGCCTTGGATTCGGTGTCGGACAGCATCGAGCGACCCTTGGCCAGAACCGCTTCGATGATCAGCCGTGCGCCCTCGACGTCCGGCAGCTTACGGTCATCGGAGAACGGACCGGGGGTCTGCAGGAGAAGCTCCTGGTTGCGGCGGAAGAGGGCAAGATAGGAAAAGGCCTCCACGGCCCGCTCCGGCGTGGTGAAGTCCGGAATTCCCTTGCTCGACAGCAGTTCGCGCGCCTCAGCGACACGGACCTCGCCCATGAAACAGGCAAGGAGCGGCTTCCGCTTATGGCTTTGCACCGCCTTGAGGAGCGCTTCAGCCGCGGCGGTCGGTTCCGTCATGGCCTGCGGCGTCAGCATCGCAAGCAGTCCGTCGACGTTCTTGTCGGCGAGGCATGCCGCGATCGCCCCGCCATATGTCTCGGGTCCGGCGTCGCCGAGGACATCGACCGGATTGCCATGCGACCAGTACGAAGGGAGAAGCTCATCGAGCTTCTCCACAGTGCCGGGGTCAAGTTCGGCAAGGGCTACGCCGAGGTCCCCGGCACGGTCGGCGGCGAGCACACCGGCGCCGCCGCCATTCGTCACGATGGCAAGCCGGTTTCCCGCGACACGGCGATTGTGAGAGAGCATCTCCGCCGCGGCGAAAAGCTGTCCGAAGGTCATGGCCCGCACGACGCCGGCCCGCTCCAGCGCCGCATCGAACACGTTGTCGGAACCAACCAGCGCACCGGTATGGGTGCTCGCCGCGCGCGAGCTCTGATCGTGGCGACCGGCCTTCAGCACGATCACCGGCTTGGAACGCGCGGCGATCCTGAGGCCGCTCATGAAGGAGCGGGCGTCCTTGATCCCCTCGACATAGAGCAGGATGGCGTCCGACTTCGCGTCGGTCGCCAGATAGTCGAGGATGTCGCCGAAATCGATGTCGACGGCATTGCCGAGCGAAAGGATCGTCGAGAAGCCGAGATGATGCGGCGTCGCATAGTCGACGATCGCCGTGCAGAGGGCCCCCGATTGCGACACCAGCGCCAGGCGACCGACCGGCGCCGACGTATCGAGGAAGGTCGCGTTCAATCCGATGGCGGGGCGCATGATGCCGAGGCAGTTCGGCCCGACGAAGCGGACGTCGGCGCGTCGTGCCGCGGCGGCAAGCCGGACTTCGAGGCCGCGCCCTGCTTCGCCGGTCTCGCCGAAGCCGGCGGACAGCACGATCGCCGCGCCGATCCGCTTGTCGCCGCACTGGCGGACGATGTCGGGGACGACGTCCGCCGGCGTGGCGATCACCGCGAGATCGATCCCCGCCTCGACGTCCGCAATCGAGGGATAGCATTTGTGTCCGGCGACTTCGCCGTGCTTCGGATTGACCGGAACGACGACACCGCCAAATTCGCTCGAAACCAGGTTCTGGAAGACGCGGCCGCCGACGCTCTCGACATCGTCGCCGGCGCCGATGACGGCCACTGCGCTCGGATTAAAAAGGGTCTCCAGCCGGTGCGGTCCCATGCATCCCTCTACGCCGTATTCGCTGCGACATGCCGGTTCTATATCGCAAGACGATGACGCCGCGCTTAACGCAAATCGAAGCGGGGCTCGTCGTTCTTCGCGTCATCTCGGCTCCAACCGGTTGCTTGTCCGCTTCTGCCATGGCCGGCTGCCCGCGTGAAATCAGTCGATGGGCGCGGAGTTGGCGATCGCTTTCGTCCATCGTCTCGTCACCTCCGCTCCCGCAACCGTCACCGCCAATCTACTCCGTTGCCGGCTCCGGTCCGGGTCGAATTGGGCGCTCGCGTGTTACAAACGGCCCCAACGACGCGCCCGGAGTGACCCGTGGAAGACCATGTCGTCGACCTGACCGGAATTGCTTTCGTCACGGCGATCGCCGCTTTGCTCGGCTTCGTGCTGATGCGGTTCCGCCAGCCGCCGATCGTCGGCTACATCCTCACCGGAGTCGCCCTCGGCCCGACCGGATTCGGGCTGGTGGTCCACACCGACTCGATCACCGCGCTCGCCGAACTCGGCGTCATCATGCTGCTCTTCCTGATTGGCATGGAGCTGTCGGTGCGGGTGTTCCGCACGGTCGCCGGCATCGCCTCGATCGTCGCTGCCGGGCAGATCGTCGTCAGCCTGGCGGTGACGGGTCTGCTCGGCCTGCTGTTCGGCTGGCAAGCCGAGGCGGTCATCGCGCTGGCGTTCATCGTGGCGATTTCATCGACCGCAGTAGCGATGCAAATGCTCGAAGAGCTCGGCGAGCTTCGTACCTCGACCGGCCGGATCACCGTCGGCGTGCTGATCGCGCAGGACATCGCCGTCGTGCCGATGCTCGTCATCCTCGGCTCGTTCGGTGGTGGCGGCGACGGCCGCACCGTGATCATCAAGTTGGCGGTCGCGGCGGTGCTGATCTTCGCCCTCCTCCGCTACCTCGCGTCGCGGCCCGGCAAGCTCAGGCTGCCCTTCACCGAACGGATTCGCGGCCGGGTCGACATGATGGCATTGGCCAGCGTCGCCTTTTGCTTCGGTGCGGCGGCGCTGACCAGCGTGTTCGGCCTGTCGGCGGCGTTCGGCGCCTTTCTCGCCGGTCTGGTGATCGCCGGCTCGACGCTCCGCGCCGAGGCGATCGCCGCGACCCACCCGATCCAGAGCCTGCTCCTCGTCGTCTTCTTCCTGTCGATCGGCCTGTTGATCGACCTCGATTTCGTCGTCGCCAATTTCGGCACGGTGATCGTCGTGGTGATCGTCGTGCTGGCCGCGAAGACGGCGATCAACGTCCTCCTCTTGCGGCTCGTCCGCCGCCCCTGGGAGGAGGCATTCCCGGGTGGCCTCATCATGGCGCAGATCGGCGAGTTCTCGTTCGTGCTGGCGGCGAGCGGCTTCGCCTCCGGCGCCGTCTCGGCCGACACCTATCGCCTCGCCATCGCCGTGATTGCGATCTCTCTTCTCGTCAGCCCGCTCTGGATGATCTCGCTCCGCCGCTTCCAGGCAATCGCCAGCGATGGCATCTCCAGCTTTCGCGAGGCGCTCGCCGAGGTCTATGCGAGCGAGATCGAGGAGATCGAGCGTGGCCGGCTGTTGATCACGCGGACCGCGGTCCACGCCGCCCGGCGGGCACGGGCGGCGCGCGTCATGTGGCAGCGCCGACGCCAAGCCAAACGCTTGGCGCGGGCAGCGAGTTGGTCGCCGGCCGAGAAAGATGCCGCTGCACCGGGCGCTGCGCCGACTTCGCCGGGCGGCGCGAGCGACGACGCATCGCCGGCGGTCGATGCGGCAAGAGAAAGGAAAGACAATCCATGACCTACCGCGTCGCGCTCGCCGGAACATTGGCTGTGGCTTTGGCCGTCCTATCTCCGCCGGCTCGCGCTGCGCCGCCGCTGCGGGTGACAGGCTATGAATGCCGGGCGCTCGCCGCATCGACCCCCAAAAGCGGCATCTGGTGGGCGGCCTTCTACGGTGAGCGCGTCGGAGCGTTTGACATGCGCGAATGGACCCACCAGGTGCGCTGCTTCAAGAACGAGGCGGCATGCAAGGCATGGCTCTACTGGGAGCAGTCCGATTGGCCCAACCTCAACCAGGTGAACCGCTGCCGGCGAGGCCTCCCCTACTGAAGCGGGCGAGCGGCGCGCTAAGCGGCCACGCCATGCCCCCCTGGCGAGGCCGCTTGACCGGTTGCGACCTCGGTCCGTAAAAGGGAGAAATCGTTATCTCAGCCGGCTTGATCGGAATACTGGAGGAAACGGACAGTCAATGACAGTGGTCGACCGATCCGGTCTCCGCCCGGAAATACGCGAAATGCTCGAGGCGATCGACCGTGAGAATCCGCCGCCGGCCGAGGAGCAAAGTCCGCAGGAGGCGCGCGCTGGAGCGGAGACCGCCATTCCGGCGCTGTGGGGGCCGGTCGAGCCGGTGGCATCCGTCGAGGACATCTCCATCGGCGCGGAGGCGATGCTGGTCGCCCGCATCTACCGGCCGGCTGAATCCCGCGGCACGGTTCTCTTCTTCCACGGCGGTGGCTGGCTGATGGGCAGCATCGACACCCACGACGGGCCTTGCCGGAGGCTGGCCAACACGGTTCCCTGTGCCCTCGTGTCGGTCGGCTATCGCAAGGCTCCCGAGCACCCCTTCCCGGCGGCGGTCGACGATGCCGACGAGGCGCTCGCCTGGTTGGTCGGCCACGGCGGCGAAATCGGCCTCGACAACTCGGCGATTATTGTCGCCGGCGAAAGCGCCGGCGCCAATCTCGCCGCGGTGCTGGCGCGTCATGCGCGCGATGAACATATCGCGCTTGGCGGTCAGATGCTTGTCCAGCCGGTTACCGACCTGGCCATGAACACCGATAGCTATCGCGCCTTCGCAACCGGATTCCGGCTGACGGCGGCAAGCATGGAATGGTTGGCCCGCCACTATCTTCCGGCGGGGGTGCGCCGGGATCACCCCGATGCCTCGCCGCTGAAGGCAGCGGATCTTTCAGGGGTCGCGCCCGCTTTCATCGTCACCGGCGAATACGACCCGCTGCGCGACGAGAGGCGGGCCTATGCGGCGCGACTGATCGAAGCAGGCACCGATGTCACCTACGTCGAATGGCCGGGCGTGGTCCACGGGTTTTTCGTCATGAACGCGATCACGCCGACCGCGGCGGAATTGATATCGAGAGCGGCGGCGTGGGCCCGGTCCCGTTTCGCCGCCGCCACCATGCGGGCGTGATGCGCCTACTCCAAGCTATTGGCCTGACTTATGAATCCTGAACGGCCGGCCGGCGCACGCGAGCGCGTTACGATCAAGGATGTGGCCCGGCGTGCCGGGCTTTCCGTGGCGACCGTCTCCCGCGTCCTGAACGGCAAGTTCACCGTCGATCCGGAACTGGCGAAGCGGGTGCACGCCGCGGCGGCCGAACTCCGCTACAAGCCCAACCGCATGGCCCGCGACCTTCGCCGCCAGGTGTCGAGCGTCTGGTCTGTGATCCTCAGCGATATCGGCAATCCGTTCTTCACGACGATGGTGCGGAGCATCGAAGAGGACGCCGCCGCCGCGGGTTACTCCATCGTGCTTTGCAACACCGACGACGATCCGCTGAAAGAGGCCAACTATCTCGACATCGCCCGTTCGCAGAACGTTGCCGGCATAATCATCTCGCCCGCCTCCGAGGTCGAGACCGATCTGTCGCGCCTCATCGACGACGGCATCCCGGCCGTCTGCGTCGACCGGCTGCCCGCCGATCGCAATGTCGGAGCCGTGCTTGTCGACAATTTCTCCGGCTCGCATCTCGGCACCACGCACCTTATCGAGCAAGGCTACAAACGCATCGCCTTCATCGGCGGCCCGCACACGACGACGACTGCGCGTGAGCGGCGACAGGGCTACGAGGCGGCCCTCGCACAGGCCGACCGCGAGGTCGACGCGAAGCTCGTCGTCGAGGCCAACCACAAGCAGGACGGCGGCGCGGCGGCGATGCTACAACTGCTCGGTCTATCGCCGCGGCCGGATGCCGTCCTCGTCGCCAACAACCTGATGGGGGTCGGCGCCCTCGAGAGCCTCGTCGCCTCGGGCGCGCGCGTGCCCGACGATCTCGGCCTGGTAAGCTGGGACGATCTGCCGTGGGCGGTCGTCATGCGCCCGTCACTCACCGTGATCGCCCAGCCGGTTGAGCAGATCGGCCGAACCGCGGCCGCGCTGCTGCTCGAGACCATCGCCGGCGTGCCGTTCGCCAACCGCCACATCGTGCTCCCTCCACAACTCGCCATCCGTGACAGCTCGCGGCGGATCGAAGCCAAGCGGAACCGGGCTCTCGGGCCGTTTTCCGGTCGATTGACCAGCGTTGAGAAAACGATTACTCAAAGAAACGCGTCATCGGAAAACGGTGACCGAGCAAGGGAGGAAGCCATGCTACGGGTCGTGCAAGGTGCGGCATTGTCCGTGGCGCTCCTGGCGGGCGCCGGCGGATCACAGGCTCAGGACCTCACCGGCGAACTGACCGTGTGGGACTGGCAGTACACGTCGGAAAAATGGGGGGCTGCGCTCAAGCAGATCGACGAGGAGTTCATGAAGCTTCACCCCGGCGTGACGATCAAGCACGTCGGGCAGCCCAATGACACCTACTACCAGCTCCTCCAGGCCGCGAATTCGAGCGAGACGGGCCCGGACGTCGCCATGATGCATGCCGGCACCTTCGGCGTGCTCAAATATACCGATTCCCTCGAACCGCTGAACGACCGCATCACGCCCGAAATGCGGGCCTCGATCAAAGGCTGGGAGTCGGTTGGCGAGAATTTCAATGCAAACGGAACGATCTATGCGGTGCCGGGCTCGCTTTCGGGCTGGGTCTTCTACTACAACAAGGCGCTGTTCCGGAACGCCGGCCTCGACCCGGACAAGCCGCCGAAGACCTATGACGACCTAGTGGCGGCGGCCGAGGCCCTGAAGGCCGCCGGCATCGTCCCGTTTGGCGGCGGCAACGCCGACGGCTGGGGTGACCTGCAATACCTGAACATCCTGTTTCCAGGCGATTTCGACGCCGCGGCGAGCGCGGCGCTGGCAAACGGTCAAATCCCTTACGACGGCGATGCGTTCAAGAGGCTAAACGAACACCTCGTCGCCCTCCTCACCACCGAAGGCTATTTCGACCCGGGATACGCCTCGACGGTGCTGTGGACCGAGGGCGTGGCGGCCTTCCAGGCCGGACAGGCCGCGATGATCGCCGGAATCGCCTCCGACACCGTGAGCTACAACGAGTTCCTGCCCGATCTCGGCGATGATCTCGGCGTCTTCTATGCCCCGGCGGATACGGTTGCCGACCCGTATATCCCGGTCAGTTCCGGACCGGTGTGGAGCATCACCCGCTACGCCAATAACAAGGACCTTGCCTGGGCCTATGTCCAGTTTGTCACCAGCAAGCGGGGAGCCGCGATACAGTTCGAGATCGCCGGCGTGCTGCCGATCAATTCGGAATACACGCTTCCCGACACCGCACCGGCTTTCGTGCGGAGCATGGTGCACGATCTGCAAACAGCGAACACCTTCCTCTATGCTTCGAGCCTGATGAAACAGGATGTTGCCTTCGACTGGATTCGCCGGATCCAGGACGTGGTCAACGGCGTCACCACGCTTGACGACGCGCTCAGCCAGCTTCAAGCGGTACAGGAGAAGAGCGGCTAGGCGGCATTGGGAAAACCCTTAGGGCATGACGTGGCGAAGGCCAGCAACGATCGGCGGATCACGGGTCACGGCGTCGCTGCTTTTCCTGGCGCCGGCCCTGATCGTCCTGCTGGTCTTCCGTATCGTTCCGATCGGTGAAGCCTTTCACCTCGGCTTCACCCGCTGGAACGGGGTCGGCGATCCGGCCTGGATCGGGCTCGACAACTTCCGGGCGTTGCTCGACGATCCCACCTTCTGGACGGCCCTGAAGAACAACCCGCTCGTTCTCTTCTCGCTGCCGCTCTGGGTGGTCGGACCGCTGGTGGTCGCAGCGATCATTCATTCGGGCGTCCCCTTCGCCCGCTTCTTCAGGCTGATGGTGTTCCTGCCGGCGGTCCTGTCGCCGGTCGTCGTGGGCGCCTATTACAATGCGGTGCTTCGCTACAACGGCCCTCTCAACGTCTTCCTGCGCAAGATCGGCCTCGGGGAACTGGCGCGGCAGTGGTTGAACGACCCGCATACGGCGCTGGTCACGGTGGTACTCATTCTGATCTGGGCGAGCTTCGGAATCGGCGTTCTGATCTATCTGGCGGCGCTCGCCCAGGTGAACCCGGAACTCTACGACGCGGCGGTCCTCGACGGTGCTGGTTGGCTGCAGACGCAAAGGCACGTGACCATCCCTGCGACCCGGCGGACCATCGAGTTCTGGTTCGTGTTCGTGCTGATCACCACCTTCACCACCGTCTTTCCGTTCGTCTACACTCTTACCCGCGGTGGACCGGGCTACAGCACATATCTCCTCGACTATTATGTCTATGACGCGGCGTTCTTCGGCGGCTCGTTCGGCTATGCAAGCGCCGTCGGCGTGGTGCTCCTGTTGATCGTCGGCTCGATCAGCCTGATGTCGATCTGGCTGTTCCGCCGCGGGCAGCAACCGGCATGAGCGTGACGGCCGACCATGTCGGTGGCGCAGCCGGTCGCCCATTCCGCTGGGCGCCGTCCCTCATCCTGCTCGGCGCTCTCACCCTCCTCGGTCTGTATCCGTTCGTGTTCGTGACGATCACGGCTTTCAAGACGACGAAGAACTATGCGGCCGACCCGCTCGGCCTGCCCGTTCCGCCGACCCTCGAACATATGCAGCGGGCGCTGACCAGCGGCAATCTCGGGGTCTATCTCGTCAATTCGCTGATCGTCGTCGGCGTGGCGGTGGCGCTTCTTCTGGTCATCGGCAGCATGGCCGGCTATGCCCTCTCCTGCCTCAAGTTTCGCGGCAGCGGCGTCATCTCGCTCGGCGTCGTCTGTCTGTTGGCGGTACCCGCCGTGGTGGTCATGATCCCGCTCTACCGGACGGTCGGCCAGCTCGGACTGATCAATTCCTATGCCGGCCTCGTGCTGACTTATACGGCACTCAATTTGCCGTTCAGCATCTACGTCATGTCTGCCTATTTCAGCGGCCTGCCACGGGCCATCCTCGAGGCGGCGACGATGGACGGGGCGGGACAGTTTCGGTTGTTTCGGTCGATCGTGCTGCCGCTCTCGCGGCCGGCGCTCGGCACGTTGGCGACGCTCAATTTCCTGTGGCTGTTCAACGAATTGCTGTTCGCGCTGATCATCCTTCAGAAGGATGAGAAGCGGACGCTGCCCGTCGGCTTGGCGACCTTGCAAGGGCAGCACACCACGCCGGTCCCGCTGCTCGCGGCGGGACTGCTGATTGCCCTGATGCCGGTGCTTCTGGTGTTCTTCTTCGCCCAGCGCCACCTGGCGCGGGGTCTGACGGTCGGCGCGGTCAAATAGGCCGCGCCGCACCGGCAAGGCGGATCAGCTTGCCATCGCCTTTTCGTAAAGCTCCAGCACGTAATCCCAGTTGATCAGACTGTCGACCCACGCTTCGAGGTACTTCGGCCGGGCGTTGCGATAATCGATGTAGTAGGAGTGCTCCCAGACGTCGCAGCCGAGGATCGGCGTGGCGCCGTGAACCAGCGGGTTCTCGCCGTTGGGCGTTTTCGAAATCTCAAGCTTGCCGTTGGCGACCGAAACCCAGCACCAGCCCGATCCGAACTGCGTGGCGCCGGCCTGCATGAAATCGGCGCGGAACTTGTCGTAGCCGCCGAGGTCGGAATCGATCGCATTCGACAGCGCGCCGGGGATCGACTTGCCGCCTCCCCCCTTCTTCATCCACTTCCAGAAATGGATGTGGTTGTAGTGCTGGCCCGCATTGTTGAAGAGCCCGGCATTCTTCGAATAGCTCTGCTTGACAATCTCCTCGAGGCTCTTGCCCTCCAGTCCGGAGCCCTCCAGCAGTTTGTTGCCGTTGGTGACGTAGGCCTGGTGATGCTTGTCGTGGTGATACTCAAGCGTCTCCTTGGACATATAGGGCTGGAGCGCCTCGTAGTCGTACGGAAGGGGTGGCAGTTCGAAGGCCATGACAAGCTCCTTTTTTTCAATTTGACCTGCCGCCTTCGCCCTCCCCGGCGGGGCAGCAGTAAGGTGAGCGCGTTTCCGCGGGGAAACATAGGCCGCCGGTTCGTTTCGGACAACTGTCGATCGAGTGCCGTGACAGATGACGGCGCAACGGTCCCGCCGCGATAACGCCGGCTTGCGCAAGATCGTTCCACTCGCGGCGACTGCCGTCAGCGGCGGAGAATGCCGCCGAGGACGCTCCGCAAGATCGTGCGGCCGACCGAGCCGGCGAGAGCGCCGCCGACCTCGCCCGAAACGGTGCGGCTCAATTCGCGCGCCGCCTTCTGGGTCGTCGAAAGGCGGGTGTTGCGCGGCACGCTGAGGCCGAGGATGTCGTCCAGGATTCCGCCGCTCCCGCCGCTGGCCGGCTCCGCCGGTGGCGGCCGTGGAGTCGGCTTGGCCGCCTTGGTGTCGACCTTGGCCTTGAGCACTTCGAAAGCGGATTGGCGATCGACCGCCTCGTCGTAGATCGCGCCGATGGGGCTCGCGGCGATGACGGCGGCGCGCTCCGTCTCGGTGATCGCGCCCATCCGCGACGATGGCGGTCGGACCAACGTCCGCTGGACCACGGAGGGAACGCCTTTCGCCTCGAGGGTGGAAACCAGCGCCTCGCCGACCCCAAGCTGGGTGATGACCTCGAAGGTCGAGAACGCCGGGTTCGGTCGGAAGGTGTCGGCCGCCGTCTTCACCGCCTTGGTGTCGCGCGGAGTGAAGGCGCGGAGCGCGTGCTGGATGCGGTTGCCGATCTGTCCGAGCACCATGTCGGGCACATCGAGCGGGCTCTGGCTGGCGAAATAGACGCCGACCCCCTTCGAGCGAACGAGGCGGACGACGAGCTCGATCTTTTCGAGAAGCGCCTTGGGGGCATCGGTGAAGAGAAGGTGCGCCTCGTCGAAGAAGAAGACCAGCTTCGGCTTCTCGGGATCGCCGATCTCGGGCAGGTCCTCGAACAGCTCCGACAAGAGCCAGAGCAGGAAGGTGGCGTAAAGGCGCGGCGACTGCATCAGCGTGGTCGCCGCCAGGATGTTGATGATGCCGCGGCCGTCCGGCGCCGTGCGCATCAATTGGGCGATCTCCAATGCCGGCTCGCCGAAGAACTTTGCGCCGCCCTGCTGCTCCAGAACGAGAAGCCCCCGCTGGACGGCGCCGACGCTGGTCTTTGAAATATTGCCGTAGCGGACCGTCAGTTCGCTTGCTCGCTCCGCGACATAGACGAGGAGCGATTGCACGTCCTTGAGGTCGAGGAGCAGCAGTCCTTCCTCGTCGGCGATGCGGAAGGCGATGTTGAGCACACCCTCCTGGGTGTCGTTGAGGTCGAGGAGCCGCGCAAGCAGAAGCGGCCCCATTTCCGAAATGGTGGTGCGGATAGGATGGCCTTCCGCACCGAACAGATCCCAGAAGACGACCGGAAACGCCTCGAAGACATATTCGTCGGCAAAGCCGATCGTCGCGGCGCGCTTGGCCAGAAAGTCCTTGGGCTCCCCAGCCATCGCGAGGCCGGCGACATCGCCCTTGACGTCGGAGCAGAACACCGGAACACCGGCCTTCGAGAAGCCCTCGGCGAGGATCTGCAGGGATACCGTCTTGCCGGTGCCGGTGGCGCCGGTGATCAGACCGTGCCGGTTGGCGAAGGGCAACTGGACATATTCGGGCTTGGCGCTCGCCCCGACGAACACCCTGCCCTCTTCAAGCACGCCCATGGCTGACCCTCCGACCGAACATGCCGATCTTATCCGGACTGGCGGCGGGGAGAAGGCGCGAGCGACGGAGCGCCGCTCGGTGCTCAACGGCATGCCGTCGTTCACTACCGGATAATATTTCCGTGACTCGGACCGTTCCCAGGGTTGTCGCTTCGTCCTTCGGCAGGCCAATATCTCCTCGCTTGCCCGATCGGCGTCCACGCATGATCCGAATAGCCTCACCGATTCGCGTGTTCATGCCTGGTGCACAATCCAACCGGAGGATGGGAATGAAGTTCAAAGTGGTTTTGGTTGCGGCCGCTTTCGCTGTTGCCGCTACTGGCTTCGCGGTGGCCGATAGCGACATTATCGTGCTTCGCCAGCAGATCATGAAAACCAACGGCCAGGCGGCAAAGGTCGGCGTCGGCATGATCAAGGGCGAGATTCCGTATGACGCGACGGTGGCCACCGCGCTCGCATTGCAAATCTCGCATGACCTTGAGGATTTTCCGGGCCTCTTCCCAACGGGAACCGAGACCGGCAACAACACCAAGGCCAGGCCGGAAGTCTGGAGCGACCGGGAAGCCTTCAATGCTGCGGCCCAGGCGGTGGTCGACGCGGCGAAGGCCGCCGCGGAGGCAGCACCGCAGGGCCAGCAGGCATTCGGCGCCGCGTTTCAGAAGGTCGGCGCCGCCTGCGGCGGCTGCCACGAGAAATTCCGACAAAGCTGATTCCCGCAATCCGTCGCGGCGCGGCCTTCAAGGTCGCGCCGCCTTTCCGTTTCACCTGGCGAGCGCCGCGAGGATACGGGCCCATGAGCGGATGCCGCCGTGGAAGCTGGACAGCTCGTATTTCTCGTTCGGCGAGTAAATCCGGTCGCTGTCGAGGGCAAAGCCGATCATCAGCGAATCCATGCCGAGAATCCGCTTGAAGTCGCCGACCACTGGGATCGAGCCGCCGGAACCGACCAGCGCCGGCTCGATGCCCCACTCTTCGCCCAGCGCCGCCCGGGCGCGGCTGAGATACGGACCGTCGTAGGGAAGGCGGATCGCCGGACTGCCGCCGTGGCTGACGAACGCGACGCCGCAGTCGGCCGGCACTTGCTCGCGGATGAAGGCCCTGAGGCTTTCGCGAAGCTTGGCCGGATCCTGGTCGCCGACGAGGCGAAACGAGAGTTTGGCCGAGGCCTTGGCCGGAATGACGGTCTTGAAACCCTCGCCCGTATAGCCGCCGATAACGCCGTTTACCTCGCAGGTTGGCCGTGCCCAAATCTCCTCGAGCACCGTGCGCCCCTTTTCGCCGGCCGGTGAGGAGAGGCCGACGCTGCCGAGAAACTTGTCCGCGTCGAAGCCGAGCAAATCCCAGATGGCTTTCACCTCGTCCGGCAGTTCGCCCACCCCATCATAGAAGCCGGGCAAAGTGACACGGCCGTTCCCGTCATGCAGCCGGGCGAGGATGTCGACGAGGATGTGGATCGGGTTACGGCCGGCGCCACCGAACAGGCCCGAATGGAGATCGCGGTTGGCAGCCGTGACGGTCACCTCTTCCCCGACCAGCCCGCGTAGCATGATGGTGATCGCGGCCCGTTGGCGATCCCACATGCCGGTGTCGCAGACCAGTGCGACATCGGCGCGGAGCTCGTCGGCATTCGCCTTGAGGAAGGGCGCGAGGCTCGGGCTGCCCGATTCCTCCTCGCCCTCGAACAAGATCGACACCCTTGCTGGCAAATCGCCGGCGACGTCCTTCCAGGCCCGGCAGGCCTCGACGAATGTCATCAGTTGTCCCTTGTCGTCGGAGGCGCCCCTGGCGACGATGCGTTTCGCGCCGTCAACCGTTTCGATGCGCGGTTCGAACGGCGGTGTCCTCCACTCCGCCAGCGGGTCGACCGGCTGGACGTCGTAGTGACCGTAGAAGAGAACATGCGGCCGCGAGGCCGGGCCACGGTCGTGGGCGACGACCATGGGATGGCCCTTCGTCGAGCGGACCGAGGCGTCGAAGCCGAGACCGGACAGTTCCCCCGCCAGCCAGTCGGCGCCCGCCCGAACGCGCTGCCGGTAAGCGGGATCGGTGGAGATGCTCTCGATCCGAAGCAGAGCGAAGAGCCGGTCCAGGCTCGCCGGCAGCTGGTCGTCGATCAGTTTCAGGACGCGGTCGAGCATCAATCAGTCCTCATCGCCTGGCGACGGCCGCAGACTAGCGGCATCGACCGGAGATCGGAAGCACGGCGGCTTGCGTTTGGCGGGCGGGTAAGGTGACATGCGTCGCAAGCTGAAGCGGGAGAGGACAAGATGGACGAACTGGTCGCGAAAGTCGTTGCCGACACCGGGGTCGACCCCGCCGTCGCGCGGAAAGCGGTCCTGATCATCCTGAGTTTCCTGCTCCACGAGGGACCGGCCGACAAGGTGGGGAAGCTGGTGGATGCCCTCCCCGGCACCCGAGAAGCGATGGAGGCGAGCGAGGCCGGCGGGACGGCCGGGTTGATGGGGGTGTTCAACGATCTGACCGCCGCCGGGCTCGGCATGAGCCAGATCCAGGCGGTCGCTCACAGCTTCGGCGCCTTTGCGCGCGAAAAGGCCGACGCCGAGACTGTCAACCAGATCGTCGCCTCGGTACCGGGCCTCAGCCAGTTTGTCTGAGAGGAGGCGCCGGCCACACTTGGCCTTCTTTCGGTCGTCGGTCGGATGGCCCTCGATCAGCGAGGCGCGCCGTTAGGATGACCTACCAAGAATTCAACGCCTTCTGCCGATCGCTTCCCGCCACAACCCACGTCGTTCAATGGGGCGGCTCCGATGTGTGGAAAGTCGGAGGGAAGGTCTTCGCCATCGGCGGCTGGAGCGGCGACCGGGAGGCCTTCACCTTTAAGGTCTCGGATGTCGCCTATGAGATGTTGAAGGAGCAACCGGGCTTGCGCCCGGCACCCTACCTTGCGTCCCGCGGCATGAAGTGGATACAGCGTCACGCCGAATCCGGACTCGGCGACGAGGATTTGAGAGCCTATCTGAGGGAATCCCATCGCATCGTTTCTCTTGGGCTTGCAAAGAAGAAACAGAGAGAGTTGGGACTGCGACACGTACGGGACCGTGAAGAATGACCGGGAAGCTGCGGTGACGAAATCGAGCCGCTTTCCACGCGCCAGCGAAGCCGAATGGCAGGCGCTTGCCACCGGCTCCGGTCGGGTCCCGCTTTCGTCGCTCACCTCGCGGTCCGACGACGGGCTGGCGATCGGCCCGCTCTATCCCGCCGCCGGCGGCGCCCCGGTCCCCGGCCGGGCGCCCGGCTCGCGATGGACCGCGATGCAGCGGATCGACGGCGGCGACGCCTCCACCGTGAAGGAGACGATCAAGGCGGCGATCACCGGCGGCGCCACGGGGATCGCCCTGGTGTTTCGCGATGCCGCCGCAGCACGCGGTCATGGGCTCGACGGCGACCTCGAGGCGCTTGCACAATTGGCAAACGATACCCTCGCCGAGGCGGTGCCGCTTCGCCTGGAAGTGGGAGACACGACCGTCGAAGTGGCAGGGCGAGCCGTGCCGACGCTGGTGCGGGCGAGCGGGCGGGATATCAGCCTGGTCATCGACCCGATCGCGACGCTGGCGGCACGAGGCGCCTTGGCGCGTCCCGTCGACGAAACCTTCGGGATACTCCTCGCGGTTGCCGCCGCGGAGGAGGACGCCGGCAAAAGCGCCGAGGTGATCGTTGCCGACGGCCGCCCCTGGCACGACGGTGGCGCCACCGAGGCTCAGGAGCTTGCGGCGGTAGTCGGGGCGATAGTCGCCTGGCTCCGCTTCATGGAAGCGCGCGGGCTGGATCCGGCGCGTTCCGCCGGGCGCCTTGGCGTTATCCTGGCCGCCGATGCCGACCAGTTTCTGACCATCGCGAAATTCCGGGCGGCCCGCATGCTGATCGCCCGGGTGTTGGAACTATCCAGGCTCGCCGACACGCGGTGCCGCGTACACGCGGAAACCTCGTGGCGAATGATCAGCCGGCGCGACCCTTACCTGAACATGCTGAGAGCGACCGGCGCCGCTTTCGCCGCCGCGACCGGCGGGGCGGATTCGATCACGGTCCTCCCTTTCAACCTCGACGGCGATGCGTTTGCCGACCGCATGGCCCGCAACGCGCAAACCATCCTCCTCGACGAAGCCGCGCTGTTCCGGGTCGGCGATCCCGGCGCCGGTGCCGGTGCGATCGACTCGCTCACCGCCGAGCTTGCCGAGGCGGCTTGGGAGATGTTCCGCAGCATCGAGGCCGAGGGCGGGCTGCTCGCGGCCGTCCGGTCCGGCACCCTCCAGAAACGCATCGCCGCCAAGCGAGAGGAGCGCCAGCGACGCGTGGCTCGCCGGGAGATCGAAATCGTCGGCGTCAACATCCACATCGACCGTAGCCAACCGTTGCCCCAACCGGTTGCCGCAACGCCGAGATCTCCCACCGAAATCGACGCCGCCGAGACGGTGGAGGCGCTTCTGCGCGCCAGACTTGCCGAGCCGTTCGAGTGGCTCTGCGACCGGGCTCAACGATTGACCGCAGCCGGCCTTCGCCCGACCGTCTTCATGGCCAATCTCGGCCGCGCCGCCGATTTCGCCGCGGCCACGGCCACGGCGGCGGACGCATTCGCCGCCGGTGGTGTCGAGGCGCTCGATTCCGGCGGTTCCGAATCGCTGGAATCAGCCGCAAGGGCGTTCCGCGAATCGGGTGCGACGGTTGCCTGCATCACCGCGGGACGCAGCGTTTCAGACGGCGCGATCGCCGAGGCGGCGGGGGCGCTCAAATCGGCCGGCGCCGGTCTGGTCGTCTTTTGCGACGCCGGCATGCGGCAAAGCGGCGGCCTCCCGAGCATTGACGCGGTTCTCGACAACGACGCCGATCTTCCCGCACTCCTCGGCAGACTTCTCGAATCGATTGCGGTCGCGGCAAAAAACGGGCAGAATCACCTTGTCTGTTGATAGGTGGCGGGGGCGCCGTGCCGTGACTCTCATTCTCAAGACCCTGCGAGCAGCGATCGTGCGGAACCTGGCAGCGCTGGCTCTGGTTCCCCTGATGGCCGGGCCGAGCATGGGCTACACCTCGACCACCACCCAGCGGTTCGACGGAGATTGGGCGATCTACATCTTCGGCGCGCCGGGGCCGTGCGCCTTCGGCTATCGGCTGCCGATCACCATCAGCGACGGCAACGTCCTCTATCATGGCCGCCGGGTCTACCCGACGGTGATCGGGGTGGATTCCCGCGGCGCTGTCGCCATCAACCTCGGCAGCGGCCGCAACACCGTCACCGGCTCGGGAGCGATCAATACGGACCGCGGCTCCGGCAAGTGGGCGGCCCCACTCTTCCGCTGCACCGGCTGGTGGCGCGCCGAGAAGCGATGAGCTCGCCGCGAGGGGCGCCCGGGGGCACCTTTCCGGTACAGACTTCTGCCGACTTGGCGAGCCGGCTTCTGGATTTTGCGGCGATCGGGTGGCAGGCGCCCGCGCCGCCATCCTCACCGCAATATGCAGGCGATTGGCTGACGCCGGAAGGCATTCCGGTGCAACCGGTCTACACGTCCGCCGACCGCGACGGCCTCGATTTCGTCGATACCTGGCCGGGGCTGCCGCCCTATGTCCGCGGGCCGTACCCGACCATGTATGTCGAGCGGCCCTGGACGATCCGCCAGTATGCGGGGTTCTCAACCGCGGAGGAATCGAACGCCTTCTACCGCCGCAACCTCGCCGCCGGCCAGCGAGGCTTGTCGGTCGCCTTCGACCTGCCCACCCATCGCGGCTACGATTCCGACGATCCGCGGATCGCCGCCGACGTCGGCATGGCCGGCGTGGCGATCGAACTCGATTCTCGACATGCGGACGCTGTTCGACGGCATCCCGCTCGACCGGATGAGCGTGTCGATGACCATGAACGGCGCGGTCCTGCCGGTGATGGCGCTCTACATCGTCGCGGCCGAGGAACAGGGTGCTGCCCCTGACGAACTCACCGGGACCATCCAGAACGACGTCTTGAAGGAGTTCATGGTCCGCAACACGTTCATCTACCCGCCCGAACCGTCGATGCGCATCGTTGCCGAGGTCATCGCCTATACGGCCGAGCACATGCCGCGCTTCAATCCGATCTCGGTGTCCGGCTATCACATGCAAGAAGCCGGCGCGACCGCCGATCTCGAACTCGCCTACACGCTTGCCGACGGGCTCGAATACGTGCGGGCCGCCTGCGACCGGGGCCTCGACGTCGATGGCTTCGCGCCGCGCGTTTCCTTCTTTTTCGGCGTCGGCATGAACTTCTTCATGGAAGTGGCGAAGCTGCGCGCCGCCCGCCTTCTGTGGGCACGGCTGATGAAGGAGCGCTTCGCGCCGAAGGACGCGCGCTCCCTGATGCTAAGGGCCCATTGCCAGACCTCCGGCTGGTCGCTGGCGGCGCGTGACGTGTTCAACAACGTGACCCGCACCGTGATCGAAGCGATGGCGGCGACGCAGGGTCACGCCCAGTCGCTCCATACCAACGCACTCGACGAGGCGCTGGCGCTGCCCACCGATTTCTCGGCGCGGATCGCCCGCAACACCCAGCTCTTTCTGCAGAAGGAGTCCGGGACGACCCGGATCATCGATCCCTGGGGCGGATCCTATTACGTCGAGCGGCTGACCCATGAGGTCGCGGCGCGCGCGCTCGACCATATCGCGGAGGTCGACGGACTCGGCGGCATGGCCAAGGCGATCGAGGCCGGCGTGCCGAAGCTCCGGATCGAGGAGGCCGCCGCCCGCACCCAGGCGCGGATCGATTCCGGCCGGCAGGTGGTGGTCGGGGTGAACCATTATCTCGCCGAAGACGAGCCGCCGATCGAGACGCTGCGGGTCGACAACTCGGCCGTCCGCGCCGCGCAGGTCGACAAGCTGAAGCGGCTGAGGCGCGAGCGCAATGAGACGGTCTGCCGGGTGGCCCTCGATCGGCTCACAGAGACAGCGCGGAGCGGCAACGGCAATCTCCTCGCCGCGACGATCGATGCGGCCCGCGCCCGTGCGACCGTCGGCGAGATGAGCCGGGCGCTGGAAGTCGCCTTCGGCCGTTTTCAGCCGGAAGCCAAGGTGGCGGCCGGCATCTATGCGGCGGAGGCGGGCGAGGCCGACGAAGCCGTGCGCGCGGCGCGCCGACTGGCGGCGAAGTTCACGCGCGACGATGGTCGTCCGCCCCGCATTCTGGTCGCCAAGATCGGTCAGGACGGTCATGACCGCGGCCAGAAAGTCATCGCCTCGGCCTTTGCCGATCTCGGCTTCGACGTCGTGCTCGGCCCGCTCTTCCAGTCGCCCGAGGAAGCCGCCGCGCTGGCGATCGAGAAGGATGTCCACGTCGTCGGGGTTTCGACCCTTGCGGCAGGCCACCTCATCACCGTGCCCGCGCTCAAGCGGGCGCTCGAGGCCGGTGGCCGGCCCGACATCATGGTCGTCGTCGGCGGCATCGTCCCGTCGCAGGACTATGAGGCACTCCGCGACGCGGGAGCGGCGGCGATCTTCCCCCCGGGGTCTCCAGTCGGTGGGGCCGCCATAGCGCTCATCGACGCACTGAACCGGCGGTTGGGGTATAAGCCGCCGTCGCGGCGGAACGAGCCGGCCGGCGGACTGGACTCAGGCGGCTGACGGCGCCATATATCCAACTAGTTGTCTAGTCGGATTGTGGCAAATGATCGTCACCGTCGGTGCCTTCGAGGCCAAGACCAAGCTCTCCGAGTTGCTCGACAGGGCTGAGCACGGCGAGAATGTGATCATCACCAAGCACGGAAAGCCGGTTGCGATGATCGGACCTCTGCCCCAAGCGAACCCGCAAGACAAGGAGCTTGATCTCGACAAGCTCCGCCGGATTGCAGACCGATTTGTCGAGCACTTCGGACGGCCGTTTCGGTCCACGGACATCGACGATTTGCTCTATGACGAGGATGGCCTGCCGAAATGATCGTCGATACATCGGCAATCATGGCGATTCTACTCAAAGAGGAGGATGCTGAAATCTTCTTGGGCGCCCTCCAGAATGCCGCGACGCGGCGCATGTCTGGCGTCAGCTTCGTCGAATTGACCATCGCGGCGGATCGCAGAGACAACCCGGTACCGGTAGGGCATGGTCGAGGAATTTGTCCGCGACGCTCGGATTTCTGTGGAGCCGATCGACAATGGCCAAATTGTCTCAGCGCGCATGGCTCATCTGAAATTCGGACGGCGACGGCATCCGGCCGGACTGAATCTCGGCGACTGCTTCGTCTACGCGCTTGCGAAAGAAACCGGTGAGCCGCTCCTGTTCAAAGGGAACGACTTCTCTCAAACGGATATCGCGTCCGCTGTCTGACCCGTCCCGTTTTGATGCGGTCGCCCCGGCGCGATAGTTGACTGGCCGGCTTCGCCCGGGAGCCACCATGGATCGTCGCCGCTTTCTCTCGGGAGCGCTTACCGTCGCCGCGCGATCCTCGGCATGCGTTGAGCGGAACCTGCCTCGGGCGATCCGGCGCGCCCCGGCGCCGAGCCGTTCCCGCATTTAATGATCGCGCGCGATCAGGCCTGAGGCCGCTCAGGCGGGCACCACATGCTCCCGCTCGACCCAGCGCTTCAGCCGGTCGAGCGCCCCGTCAAGCACGGCGTCCCGCTTGGAGAAGCAGAAGCGGATGAAATTACTCGGCGGATCGGCCTGGTAGAAGGCGGAGACGGGAACCGCGGTCACCCCGGCTTCGGCGGTCAGCTGCTCGCACACGGCCACGTCGTTACCGTTGAGACCGAGCGGGCGGGTGTCGACCGTCAGGAAATAGGTGCCGGCGCAGGGCACCACGCCGAAGCCGATGTCGGCGAGCCCACGGGCGAAGCGGTCGCGCTTGACCTGCAGATCGTCGGCGAGCGCGCGGTAGTACTCGTCCCCTTTGGCCAAGCCATAGGCGACCGCCTTCTGCAGCCCGGGTGGCGTGGTGAACGTGGTGAACTGGTGAGCCTTGGTGATCGGATCAAGGACGGCCGGCGCCGCGGTCACGTAGCCCACCTTCCAGCCGGTGAGCGAGAACGTCTTGCCGGCCGAGCCGATGCGCACCGTCCGCTCCCGCATTCCCGGCAGCGCCATCAGCGGGTGGTGCTTCCGCCCGTCGAATAGGATGTGCTCATAGACCTCGTCGCAGATGGCGTAGGCGTCATGCGCGATCACCAAGTCGGAGATCAGGGAAAGCTCCCGTTCGTCAAAGACCTTGGCGGCGGGGTTCATCGGATTGTTGAGGAGGATGGCCTTAGTCTTCGGGCCGAAGGCGGCGGCAAGCGCATCCGCGTCGAGCCACCAGTCGGGCGGCGTCACCCTGACCAGCTTCGGCGTCGCACCCGCCCTCAGAACCAGCGGCAGATAGCAGTCGTAGAGCGGCTCGATCAGCACCACCTCGTCGCCGGGCTCGATCAGCGCCGCCATGCAGTCCGACAACGCCTCGGTCGCGCCGGAGGTGACCAGGACCTCGCTCTGCCAGTCGACGTCGAGATCGTAAAATCGCCGGTTCGCCTCGGCGACCGCCTTGCGCAGTTCCGGCACCCCCATCATCGGCGGATACTGGTTGCGGCCGGCGACGATCTCCTCGGCGGCAAAGCGCCGGATATCCTCGGGTCCGTCCACGTCGGGAAAACCCTGACCAAGGTTGATGGCGCCATGCTCCTTGGCGAGCCGTGACATCACCTCGAAGACCGAGGTCGGCAGGCCCGTATAGATCGGATTGGTTGTCTTCACGGATCGGCCCAGCCCAGCGGTCCGGCGACATTAGGAAAGCGCCTGTCGCCGCGCAAGCGAGCCGTTCGAAGTTGGTTCGCAAGTTGATTCCAATCAAAACGGCCGGTCAGCGTTCGGGCATCCTCGCACAAGGCGATGCAAGCGGACTGGTTTGGCCGATGAGCCGGATCGTCATCATCGACGGCCATCCGACGCGTGGCGGCGGGCCCTTCTGTCACGCGATCGCCGATGCCTATGCGCTCGGCGCGTCCGAGGGCGGGCACGACGTCCGTCGGATCGTGCTCTCGGAGGTGGATTTTCCGCTGTTGCGATCGCGGGCGGAGTGGGAGGGCGAGCCGCCACTGGCCATCGCCCAGGCGCAGACCACGATCGATTGGGCCGGGCATCTGGTCGTGATCTATCCTCTATGGCTTGGAGCGATGCCGGCGCTTCTCAAAGGTTTCTTGGAGCAGACCTTTCGTCCCGGCTATTCCATTGGAAGCGCTTCTCCCTCAGGGGGCATCGGTGGGTTCGCCAAGAAGACAGCCCGCATCGTGGTGACAATGGGAATGCCCGGCTTCGAGTCCCGCCGGTTCCTGGAAGCTCACACCGTCAGGCAGCGGGAGCGCCATCTGTTCTCCCTCCTCGGCATCAGGCCGGTTCGGCAGACTGTTATCCGCATGGTTGCCGACATCGGGGATGCACGGCGGCAGGAATGGCTCGGCGCCGTCCGGGCGCTCGGTCGAAGATGCCAATGACGGCCCGGCAGGACGACTGACGGCGACCCTCACAACCTCGTGATCGGAAGGTCCCCGGATGCCGGTGGCGCGTCGTTCCGCAGCCGTACCTTGATAGCCGCCAATATGAGAACGCCCGACTGTGATGATAATGCAACAATCGGCAAATCCAGATGTGGCGGGATTGCCGACGGTTACGCTCCTGACATGTCGGTGGCGATTATTTCGAAGGTCGTCCGTTCAATTTTTGCAGCGCAATAGCTATATCGTCCCAATTGCAAACTACGGGCGCGTCCTCCCTCTATCCCTGCCGTCTTTTCTGGTGACAGCTGATGGCCTCTTCGATCTTCAAGCCGAGCCGGATCATTTCGGTTGCTATCGTTATCGCGGCCGTCGGGTGGATCGCGTCGGGCCAGCTCGCCCGCAAGGCCGCCAGCCAGGAGCCGCCGGCCGCAGCGCCGGTCGAGGAACCCAAGGCCGTTCCGCAGCGGGTCGGCGTGGCGACCGCAATACCGGAACAGCATCAGCGGCAAATAATATTGTCGTGCACCACCGAGGCGGATCACCGCTCGGTGGCGGTGGCGCGCGGCAACGGCGTCATTGTCGATTTGAAGGTCGAGCGCGGCAGCGTGGTCCACGCCGGTGACGTCGTCGCAACGCTTTCGGACGAAGGACGCGAAGCGGCCGTCAAGCAGGCAAAGGCGCTCGTCGATGAAAGGCAGGCGGAATACGAGTCCACCAAGGCGCTGATCGACAAGGGCAATTCGCCGAAGATCCAGCTGCCGGCGCTCGAGGCCGCGGTCGCCGCGTCCAAGGCCGCCCTTGCCATTGCGACGGCCGAAGCCGACCGGTCCGTGGTGCGCTCGCCGATCGAGGGCATCGTCAATGAGGTGCCGGTGCAGATCGGCCAGGCGATTCAGCCGGCCACGACGATCGCCGAAGTCATCGATCCCGATCCGATGCTTGCGGTCGGCGCCGTCAGCGAGCGGGAACGCGGGCATCTGCAGGTCGGACAGACCGCCACCGTCCGTTTCATCGATAACAGGACCGTCGAAGGCAAAGTCACTTACGTCGGGCTGAGCGCCGACAAAGCGACGCGGACCTATCCGGTCGAGGCTCACATCGCCAACCCCGATGCGGCCATTCCCGACGGCGTGACCTGCGAGATGGCGGTCACCACGGAACCGATCGAGGCATCGGCCGTGCCGCGCTCGGCGCTCGTCTTTTCCGACGCGGGCGTGCTCGGCGTGCGGATCGCCGACGACCAGAGCCTGGCGCGTTTCATGCCGGTGTCGATCGTCGACGACGGCCGCGAGTCGGTGTGGGTGACCGGGCTCGACAAGGCCGCCCGGGTGATCGTCGTCGGTCAGGATTTCGTCAAGGACGGTGATCCGGTCGAGGCGGTCTCGGCGGTTGCAGAGGTGGGGCCGCCGGCATGAGGCGAATCGTCGATTTTGCCATCGACCACGCGCGTCTGACGATCGCCATCCTGATCTTCCTGCTGCTCGCGGGCGTCAACGCCTACCTCAACATTCCCAAGGAGGCGGAGCCCGACATCACGGTCCCGATCATCTATGTGCAGCTGTCGCAGTCGGGGATTTCCCCCGAGGATTCCGAGCGGCTGCTGGTCAGGCCGATGGAGACAGCGCTGAAGAGCGTCACCAACGTCAAGGAAATGCGGGCGGCCGCCTTCGAGAACGGCGGCTATGTCCTGCTTGAGTTCGAGGCGGGCTTCAATCCCGACATCGCCCTTCAGGACGTTCGCGCCAAGGTCGACGATGCCAAGTCACAGATCCCGGCCGACGCCGACGAGCCGAGCGTCCACGAGGTCAATCTGAGCCTGTTGCCGGTCATCGTCATCACGCTGGGCGGCGACATGTCGGAGCGGACCCTCAACCAGATCGCCCATCAGGCCCAGGACGCCATCGAGCTCGTTCCCGGAGTGCTGTCGGCCGATTTGCAGGGAACTCGCGACGAGGCCGTCGAGATCATCGCCGAGCCGATGCTTCTCAAGAGCTACGGCGTGTCGCTCGACCAGTTCGCGTTCGCTGCCGCGGCGGGCAACAGCCTCGTCGCCGCCGGTGCCCTCGAAGGGCCGCAGGGCCGCTTCGCCATCAAGGTGCCGGCGCTGATCGAGACACCGGAGGACGTTCTCAACATCCCGGTCGCCGCCTCCAGCGCCGCCGCCGTGACGCTCGGCGACGTGGCGAAGGTGCTGCCGACCTTCAAGGACGCGACGTCGATCACCCGGGTCAACGGGCAGCCCGCCGTCGCCATCGAAGTCTCCAAGCGCGCCGGGGCGAACCTCATCGAGACCGTCGACGCGGTCAAGGCGGCCGTCGACAACCTGAAGAAGACCTGGCCCGCCTCGCTCGAGGTCCAGTACCTTCAGGACCAGTCGAAGTTCATCCGGCAGATTCTGGCCGACCTGCAGAACGCGGTGCTGACGGCCGTCATCCTGGTCGCGGTCATCATCCTGTTCTTCCTCGGCGGCCGGGCCTCGCTGTTCATCGGCATCGCCATTCCGTTCGCCTTTCTGGTCGGCATCCTCGGCCTCTACATGGCCGGGCTGACGATGAATATCGTCGTCCTGTTCAGCCTGATCCTGGCGGTCGGCATGCTGGTCGACGACGCCATCATCGTCTCGGAGTTCGCCGAGCGACGGATGAGCGAAGGGATGCCGCCGCGCGAGGCCTATGCCTTCGCGGCAACCCGGATGTCCGGACCGGTGATCGCCGCCACCCTCACCCGCATCGCCGCCTTCTCGCCGCTTCTGTTCTGGCCGGGGATCGTCGGCCAGTTCATGGGCTACCTGCCGCTCACCCTCATTGCGACGCTGTCGGCCTCGTTGGTCGCCGCGCTGATCTTCACGCCGACGCTCGGGGCGCTGATCGGCAAGCCGCAAACCGTGCATCACGACAAGGCGCGGCGCGAGGGCGGCTACCTGAAGACGGTTCGCCTCGCCATTCGCCACCCCGGCATCACGCTCCTCCTGGCGCTCGCCATGCTGATCGGCGTGCCGATCGCCTACGCAAATTTCGGCAAGGGCGTCGAGTTCTTTCCGAATGTCGAGCCGGACGCCGGCGTCGTGCTCATCCACGCCCGCGGCAATCTCTCGCTCGACGAGAAGGATCGGCTGGTGCGCGAGGTCGAATCGCGCATCCTCAACATGGACGAACTGTCCACCATCTACGCCCGGGTCGGCGATATGGGCCGGGGCTCGGAGGACGTGACCGAGGACGTCATCGGCCAGATTCAGTTCGAGTTCGTCGACTGGCAGAAGCGGCGACCGGCCGGCGTCATCATGGACGACGTGCGCGCCCGCGCCGCCGACATTCCCGGCATCAAGGTCGAAGTCACCGCCCCGCAGGCGGGGCCGCCGACCGGCAAGCCGATCCAGATCCAGCTTTCCAGCGCGTATCCGGAGGCGCTGACCGAAGCGGCGAAGCAGGTCGCCGCCGAACTCGCCAAGTGTCCCGAAGTCCGCGACCTCGACAACGGATTGCCGATGCCGGGGATCGACTGGCGGCTCGAGATCGACAAGGCTGAGGCGGCAAAATACGGCATCAACGTCAACTCCGTCGGCTCGGTGGTGCGCCTGGTGACCAACGGGATGAAGATCACCGACTACCGTCCGCAGACCGCCGACCAGCCGGTCGACATCATTGTCCGCGTCCCCGAGGGTCGCCGCACCCTCAACCAGATAGACGATTTGCGGGTGCAGACGCCGTCCGGCTCGGTGCCGATCGGCAATTTCGTCAAGCGGGTCCCCGCCCACCGGGTCGGCACGATCAACCGCGTCGACGGTAAGCGGGTCGTCAAGGTCACCGCCAACATCGCGGAAGGCGTGCAGACCGCGGCGGTGCAGCAGGAGATCAAGGACCAGCTCGAGAAGACCGATTTCGGCGGCAAGGTGACGTGGAAGCTGACCGGCGAGGACGAGGAGCGCAACAAGGCGAGCGCTTTCCTGGCCACCGCCTTCGGCGCGGCGATCTTCCTGATCTTCGCGGTGCTCCTCGCCCAGTTCAATCGGCTGTCGAGCGTGGCGCTGATCCTCTCGGCGATCGTCCTGTCGACCATCGGCGTGTTCATCGGTCTCATGGTGATGGGCCAGCCCTTCGGCATCGTGATGACCGGCATCGGCATCATCGCGCTCGCCGGCGTCGTGACGAACAACAACATCGTGCTGATCGACACCTATGACCGATTGCGGCGGGAGGGCATCCCGGTCGAGGATGCGATCCTCAGGACCTGCCGCGAGCGCGCCCGGCCGGTGCTGTTGACGGCGGTCACGGCAATCCTCGGCGTACTGCCGATCGCCTTCGCCCTCAATGTCGATTTCATCAACCGCGAGGTTACCCACGGAGCCCCGTCAACCCAGTGGTGGATTCAGCTCTCCACCGCGATCGTCTTCGGTCTCGGCTTCGCGACGATCCTCACCCTGGTGGTGACGCCAGCCTCCCTGCGCTTCCTGGCGCTCGGGTTCAAGGAGGCCATGACCCGGATCCTTGCCGGCATCATTTATCCGATTGTCGGATTCCTTCCGGATCTGGTGCTTGCACTTATGGGCAAGGGTTGGAAGTGGGGCTGGGCCGCGAGCCGGCGGCTGATCGAAGGGCTCTTCCGCCGGATCGGTCGCTTCTTAGGCCGTTTCCGACGCAAGAAGTCTCCGGCGGGCGGCGGCGGGGAGCCGGCACACGCCCGCAGCCCCGACTCGCAATCCTAGAGGGGACGACCGTCGAGGGGACGACCATCGCGCGGCGGCGCGGCTCTCACCAGCGGAAGCTCAGGCTGGCCAGGGGCCCGTGCATGATGGTGTCCAGGCCCCAGGCATTCTTGCCTGATCCGCCGTCATAGTTGACGCCGAGCACCCGGTAGCCGAGCGAGGCCGCCACCAATCCGTTGCCGCATTGGAAGCTCCGGGTATAGCCGCCAAAGATCTGCCAGGAGAAATTGCTGCCGACGCCGAAGCCGCCAACATCGCCGGCAAAATCGATCTCATGACCCGGCGCCAGCTGCTGGCGGATGCGCATGCCGATGACAGGATCGACCCAATGGAAATCGTCGGATACCCTGAACGACTGCCTGGCCACCCGCTTCCAGCCGAAGCGCGTGAGGTCGATCGACTCCTTGGTGTCCAGGGTCAGTGCAGCCGACGTATACCAGTAGCGCGCCCCGGCATAGAGGTCGAGCGCGCTGGAGGCGGTCTCGCTCTGCTGCCAGTGGGCAACCTCATAGGCTGCGCCCGCCTGAGCGATCTCTAGCGTTGCGAGCAGACTCGCCTTGGCGCTCAGCCTGATCTTCAGCTCGGCTATCGGGTCAAACTGTACGGAGTCGGAGCGACTGAAGCCGAGTTGGACATAGACGGCGTCCCCGAACACGGAGAAACGGCCATTCTTCAGCTCGACATAGCCCATCGCCGGGATGACGCGGTCGGCATTTTCGATGAGCTGGGAGAACGTCACCGAGGTATGCACGTTGTACCCGCGCACGGCGAGGTCGCCGACAATGCCCGGCGCCCAGCCGTACGGCGCAACGGCGATCGCCCAGCCGTTCGCCAAGGGCTGGTAGTCCTTGTCGGCGATGCTGAAGTCGGTAGCGAACGCCGGTCCCTGAAGCACCGCGAACGCCGCCGCGGCGATCAACCATCTGACGCGTCCCGCATCCATGACACCGCCTCCCCGCCCGGAGCAGATATCGACGACTATCGCGGCTTCGACGGGCGCGGTCTCCGGGTGATGCGCTGCTCGGGAGATAAAAGCTCGGCGCTGTTGCAGGATCGCAACAAAGCCCGGGACCGAACCTCGGCCGGCTTGAGCCTATTCGGCTGCTTCCGCCACGGAGCTGCCCGGCGAGTGGAGCCGGCCCCTCGTCGCAGCGGCACGGCGGCGATAGCTCGAGAATTGCTGGTCGGCGATGACGCCGATCAGGATGACGGTCCCCATCACCGCGAAGTTGAGCGAGCTCGGGATGCCGAGCAGGTTGACAAGGTTCTGCAGCACCTGGAGCAGCACGGTGCCGAGCACAACGCCGATGATGGAGCCCTCCCCCCCTCGCAGAGAGAAGCCGCCGAGCACCGCCGCGGCGATCGCGTAGAGCTCATAGAAATTGCCGTGGCCCGAAGGCAGGATCGAGCGGGTGTACATGGCGAAGAAGATCGCCGAGAGCGCCGCCAGCGTCGCGGAAATCACGTAGGCGGCCACGATCACGCGTGTCGTGCGGATACCCGAATAGCGCGCCGCCTCCTCGTTCTTGCCGACGGCGTAAAGATAGCGGCCGAAGACGGAGCGATGCAGCACGAACCACATGATCACGGCGATCACCAGCATGATGAAGAACGCATGCGGAATCGGGATGGAGTGGAACCTGTCGCCGGTGAGCAGTGCGACAATGTCCGTGCGCCCCGTGGTGATCCATTCTAGGTCCGGGAAACTGACCCCGAACGGAAACCCGGCGGTCGCGTCCCTCGTGTAGAAGCGCGCGATGCCGCGATAGATCAGCAGGCCGCACAGCGTCACGACGAAAGGCTGGAGCTTCAGCTTGGTGATCAGGAGCCCGGCCACCATTCCCATCGCGACGCCAATCGCCAGCACCAGCAGCACCGCGAGCGGCCACGGCACGCCGTGATTAGCGATGAGGTCGATGAAGATGACGCCGAGCAGCGCAATGATCGAGCCCACCGACAGGTCGATGCCGCCGG
This sequence comes from uncultured Alphaproteobacteria bacterium, assembly GCA_963759235.1. Lineage (GTDB taxonomy): Bacteria > Pseudomonadota > Alphaproteobacteria > Rhizobiales > Kaistiaceae > Bauldia. The sequence continues at coordinate 533,252 of CAVWYO010000008.1, forward strand.
TAATGATCACGAAGCCCTGGCCGATGGCGAATATGCCGAACAGGCCAACAAGATTGGAGGTATTGGCGATGTTGATCGGCGAGAGGAACCGCGGGTTGATGATCGCGACCACCGCCCCGACGACGATGATCAGTACCAGCAGACCCAGGTCTTTCTTCAGCATCCCCTGCCCCGTCCCTAGATCGACTTTCCGACGGCCAGCCGCAGTATGTTCTCTTGGCTGCACTGGGCGCGATCGAGAATACCTTGGATGTGCCCCTCGTGCATCACCGCAACGCGGTCGGAGACGCCAATCACCTCTTCCATGTCGGACGAGATCATCAGCACGGCGACCCCGGAGTCGGACAGCGCGCGCATCAGGCGATAGATTTCGGCCTTCGCTCCGACGTCGATACCCCGCGTAGGCTCGTCGAGAATGATGGCCTTGGGCTTCATGGCCAGCCACTTGGCGAGCACGACCTTCTGCTGATTGCCGCCCGAGAGAGAGGACGTGGCCTGCCCAACGTCGGGCGCGCGGATGTCGAGGTCGGAGCGGCTGCGTTTCGCCCGCGCGAACTCGGCGTCCCGCGAAACAAGGCTTCTTCGCGCGTAAGAGCGCAGGTCCGGGAGCGTGATGTTTTGCGCAATCGGGAGATCGAGCAGCAGGCCGGCGCCCTTGCGGTCCTCGGGCACGAGAAAGATGCCGGCGTCGACCGCACCGGCGGACGTCGCAAAATGCACCTCCCGTCCGTTGAGCGCGACGCTCCCCCCCACGGGCCGGTCGATACCGAACAGGACTCGGGCGAGTTCGGTACGCCCGGCGCCGACAAGGCCCGCCAATCCGAGGATCTCGCCGGCGTGGAGGTCGAGGCTGATCTCGCGGCCAGGGTAGGTGGAGGTGCGCACGCCCTTGACGGCAAGCACCACCGCGCCACCGGTTTTGGACGGGGGCACGTAGTCGACCTTGAGGTCACGGCCGACCATCAGCCGGACCATCGTTTCGTGGTTGATCTCGGCGCCTTCGAGCGCGCCGACAAGATTGCCGTCGCGCAGCACGAGAACGCGGTCGGAGGCCTCAACCACCTCATGCAGCCGGTGCGAGATGAAGATGACCGAGATGCCGTCCGCCTTGAGGCCCGCGATCACCTCGAGCAGCTTCTCGGTCTCGGCGATCGGCAGGCTCGAGGTCGGCTCGTCAAGGATGACGAGGCGCGACTGCAGACTCAGCGCCTTGGCGATCTCGACGAGTTGCTGCTGGGCGAGCGAGAGCTGCGCCACCGGCGTCGCCGGCGAAAACGTCGCGCCGAGCCGGTCTAGAAAGGGCTGGACGGCTTTTTGCAACTTGTCGTCGTCGATAAGCTGCAGAAAGCCGTACTTCCTGGGTTCGCGCCCGATATAGACGTTCGCCGCAGCGCTCAGATTGTCGAACAGATTGAGTTCCTGGTGGACGAAGGCGATACCGGCCGCCATTGACCGCGCAACGGAGAGCGTCGGATGCGCAACACCATCGATTTCGATGGTGCCCCGGTCGGGCTCGATCACCCCACCGAGGATGTTCATCAGGGTAGACTTGCCGGCGCCGTTTTCCCCGACCAGGCCGATGACCTCACCCGGCCGCACCTCCATGCTGAAATCGGCTAGCGCCACGACGCCGGGATAGGTCTTGCGCAGACCCGACAGCTTGAGGAAGGGCTCAGCAGAAGCCGACGGTACGACGGCAGCAGTTGCGGACGCGGTCATTGCGCCAAGGACATAGCAGGGGCCGGCACCGGAAGAAATGCCCGCAGCCGGAGAACCGGCCGCGGGCATTCGGAGACGTCACTAGCCGCCAGCCAGCTTCTTCTTGAAGTCTTCCTGGAACTGCTTGACGTTGTCCTGGGTGAGGGTCAGGCCCGGGATGATGATGACCCCGTCGGCCGGGATTTTCGACTTGTCGCCATTGAGGTAGTCGGCGATCAGGTGGGCGCTCTGGATGCCCCACTCATAGGGGTTCTGCACAACCGTGCCGGAGATCGAGCCTTCGGCGACGCCGCCGAGCGTGATCGGGTCCTCGTCGAAGCCGACGACCGTGATCTGGCCGAGCTTGCCGGCGTCACGCAGCGCCTCGTAGATGCGCGGCGTGTTGTACGAGTAGAATCCGACCATGCAGTTGACGTCGGGGTTGGCGACGAGCACGTCGTCGACGTTGGCGCGGGCGCGGGTCTGGTCGATGTCGTCACCGCGGACGTCGATCAGCTCGATACCGGTGCCCTTGACGGCGGCGTTGTAGCCGTCGATGCGCTCCTTGGCGTTGTCGGCGCCGGGCAGGCCGACGAACCCCATGCACTTGCCTTCCTTGCCGGCCATCGCCTTCTTCATCAGCTCGCCGGCCATCGTGCCGAGCTGGGTGTTGGACGAGCCGATATATGCGACGCGCTTGGACTGGGGCGCATCGGAGTCGAAGGTGAAGAACGGGATCTTGGCCGAAACGCTGTTGATCTCATCGATCGAAGTCGGCGGATCGACCACCGAGACCGATACGGCATCGACGCCGGCCGCGACAAGATCGTCAAGCATGCGCTTCTGCACGGCGGCGTCGGCGCGCTCGGGGTATTTGAACTGCAGGTCGAAGTCCGGCAGCTCGGTCTGGGCCCTCGCAACGGCCGCTTCCATGATCTTCCAGAAATCCGACGGGCCATTGACGACGAACGCAATGGTCTTCTTGTCCTGGGCGACCGCGGACGACGCCGCAACCGCTAGAGCGGCCGCGAGGCCGGCAATCATCATACGCTTCATGGATATCTTCCTCCCTTTTTGATCTCGTCTCTACGATCGGCCGAGGCCTGGGCCACGACCCGAAATGCCGACGGGTTTCCGCTTCCGGTAATCCCCGCGCTGGCAAATCCGTTCTATTTCCGTCCCATTCCGTCGCCGGTGAAGACTTGCCGGCGCGCCGCGGACACCATCGGCGCCCGCCTCCTTCGTTTGACACGCCCACCGGCGACCGCCGCCCGTCGATAGACTTAAGTGATGATATTAGTAATAGTATCGAAATCGGCAGACCGGCGCAACCGACGCCATCTTCCCGTCCGACCAACGGACTGGAGGATCGCGGCTCGCTCAACCCGCGTCCAAGGCGCAGTATAGCCTTTCATCCTATGAAAGGCTAGGGCGTAAAGGTGAGCGATGAGCGCTGCCTCGGAGTACCCGTGGGTTGGCGCGCCCGGCCAGATTCCGGCCACGCGCAAAATGTGGCTGGAATTCGACGCGGAATACGTCTTAATATGGCGCCACTGCCGGCGAAGCCACGGGGCATGGTCGGCAGGTCGCCGAATTGCGCGAAAAGCGCACCCATGGGAGGCGACAAACAGGCAGGCCCGCGGCTCGATGCTCAAAGCGCGAGCCGGATACGGTCCAAAGGGGGGAGGCACGCGCCTAGTCCGCAATTGCCGGAGGGGTTGGTTGGGCTGTGTTTTTTTGCTGGCCCGCGCCCCCGACGGCAAGGACGAAGCGGCGCCTCGCGCCGGCTCGGTCTCCCCCCGCCTGCCTGTGTCCGCGCAAGCCTGCACGGCCGGTCGGGCTATCGGCTACTCCGCCGCCACCGGGAGGGCGCCTGATTCGGCCTCGCTCGGCTCGTCGTGGACTTCGGCCACCGCGGCGGCGGCCAGCTCCTCGGCGAGGCGTAGCTGCTCGGTGACGCGCGGCTTGGCGAAGCGGGCAAGCAGACTGTAGGCGACCGGCGTCAGGAATAGCGTGGTGATGGTCGAAAAGCCGAGGCCGCCGACGATGATCCAGCCGAGCGCTTGACGCGCCTCGGCGCCGGCGCCGCCGCGCAGGATCAGCGGAAGACTGCCGAAGACGGTCGCGAGCATGGTCATCACCACCGGCCTCAGGCGGATCAGCGCCGCATTGTGGATCGCTTCCTTGATCGGATGGCCGCTATCGCGAAGCTGGTTGGCGAACTCCACGATCAAAATGCCGTTCTTGGCCATCAGTCCGACCAGGATGATGAGCCCGATCTCGCTGTAGATGTTGAGCGAGCCGCCGCTGAGGACGATGGCGTAGACGGCCGCGGCGAGCCCGAACGGCACCGTGAAAAGCAGGATGGTGGCGCTAATGAAGCTCTCGAACTGCGCGGCCAGCACGAGGAGCACGACGACGATGGCGAACACGAAGGTTTGGACGACACCGCCCGACGTCTCGTTGAGCTTGGCCGCCTCGCCGAGGAACTTGATGCTCATCCCCGGCGGCAGCGTCTTGGCGGCAAGGGCGAGTACGTCGTTCATGGCGTGCCGCATATCGTAGCCGTCGGCGAGCGAAGCGATGATCGGCACGGCGCGCTTCTGATCCTCGCGGCCGAGCTCCGGCGACACGGCGGTCTCCTGGAAGCTCACCACCGAGTCGAGCGGCACCACCGCGCCGCTGGAGGTCTTGATCTGAACGTTGTTGAGGTCGTTCGGGTTCTGGATCAGGCCGTCCGGCGCGATGACATAGACGTCGATCGCCTGATCGCCCTGGTAATAGGTGCCGATCTTGTCGCCGTTGAGCAAAGTGGTCACCGCGCTTGCGATCGAGGCGAGCGGAATGCCGAGATCGCTCGCCCGCGCCCGGTCGATCTTGACCGAGACCTGCGGCTGGGTGGTGTCGTAGGAGAGGCGTGCGGTGGTGAAGCCGGGATAGCCCTGCTCCATCGCCACGGTGAATTTCTGCGCCTGCTGGGCGAGTGCCGCATAGTCCGAGCCGGTGACGGCAAACTGCAGCCCCTGGCCGCCGCCGCGGATGCCGAGACTGTTGGAGGTTCGCACGAAGACCTGGACGCCCGGTATCGCCTGGAGCCGGTGGTTGAGGTCGGCAGCGATGTCGCTCTGACTGCGCAAGCGCTGATCCCACGGCGCCAAGGTGAGGATGATGAAGCCCCTGTTGCCGCCGCCGAATCCCGAGATCGAGAACATGCTCTTGGCTTCGCCGCTCTTGACGAACGGCAAGGCGGTCTGCTCGATCAGTCGCATCTTGGCGTCGGTATATTCGAGCGATACACCCTGTGGCGTCGCCACCGAGATGGGCAAGACGCCGCGGTCTTCCTTCGGCGTCAGTTCCACGGGGAGCGTTGTGTAGAGGAGAACGGCACCGGCGGCGAATACCACCGCGATGGTCAATACCACCGCCGGGGCGGCGAGCGCGGCGTCGAGAAGCCGGGTGTAAAGCCGGATGACGGCCCCGCCGAAGCTGCTCGTGGCCCGAAAGAGCCAATTGTGATGGATCGTATGGCCGCTTTCCGCTTCGGCGCCGATCCAGCGCGACGCCAGCATCGGCGCCAGCGTCAGCGCGACGAAGCACGAGAGCAGAACCGCAAAGGCGAGAACCCAGCCGAACTCCGCGAAGAGCCTGCCGACGGTGCCGGGAAAGAACGAGATCGGGACGAACACCGAGACCAGGGTCGCCGTGGTGGCCAGCACCGGCATGAAGACCTGGCGGGTGCCGAGCACGGCGGCGGCGCGCGGCCCGAGATTGTCGACGGCGCGCCGCCTGGAAATGTTCTCGATGACGACGATGGCGTCATCCACGACGAGGCCGGTGGCCAGCACCAGGGCAAGAAGGCTGAGGATGTTGATCGAGAATCCGGCGAGCCAGATCGCCGCGACCGTGCCGATCAGGGCAATCGGCACCGTCGCCGCCGGAATGAAGGTGATGCGCACGGATCTGAGGAAGATGAAGATGATGCCGATGACGATCGCCGTCGCCAGACCGAGCGTGATCGCCACCTCGCGAATGGCGCCGCTGATGAAGGCGGCGTCGTCGGAGCTGACGACAACGTGCACCCCCTTGGGCAGGGACGCGTTCAACTCGTCTACCGCGGCCCGCACTCCCGTCGATACGTCCAGCGTGTTGGAGCGGGCCTGACGAATGATGCCCATGCCGACGCCGGTCCGGCCGTTGACCCTCAGCGTCGTGGTTTCCTGGGCCGGCCCATAGACGATGTCGGCGATGTCGCCGATCTTGGTGTTGGCGTTGATCCGTATGTTGGCCATCTGCTGCGGATCGGAGATTCCGGCGTCAGCGCGGACGAACAGCGAGGTGTTGCCGTCGCTGATATTGCCCGCCGGCGCGTCGATGGTGACGGAGCCGACGGCGAACTCAAGATCGGCGATCGACAGATTACGGGCCGCCATCTTCGCCGGATCGAGCATCACCTGCACGATCGGAAGCCGGTCGCCATAGACCTGAACGTCGGCGACGCCCTCGACCGAAGACAGACGGTCGGCGATGGTGTTGTCGACGAGATAGGACAATTGGTCGAGTGGCATCGAATCGGCGGTGACAGCCAGACGCATGATCGGATCGGAGTTGGCGTCGGCCTTCACCACGGTCGGCTGATCGGCATTGTCGGGAAGCCGATTCGATATGTTGCCGACGGCGCTGCGCAGGTCGCTCGCCGCCGCATTGAGATCGACCTTCGGATCGAATTCCACGGTCACCCGGCTCTGGCCGACCTCGCTGGTCGAGGAGATCGCCGTGACGCCCGGCGTGCGGGCGATCGCGCCCTCGATGACGCTGGTGACCTCCTTGTCGATCGTTTCCGGGGTTGCCCCCTTGTAGTTGGTGCGGACGGTGACGACCGGCTGGTCGATGTCGGGTAGCTCGCGAACCTCGACGCCGCCGAAGGCGGCGACGCCGGCGACGATGACGAGGATGTTGAGGACAATCGCTAGGACCGGGCGCCGGACGAAGAGTGCGGCGAAGCCGCCCGCCGCATTGGCCTGAGGATGGGTTCCCGGGTGGTGGCTGCCGCGGCGGAAGATCTTGGTCATGAGTGCCTGACCTTGGCGCTGGCGGCGGTCGCCGGGGCAGCGGCGCCGTTCGCCGGATCGATGGAAATGTCCGCTTCCTGGTCGACGCGGGCGACCTTGATGCCTTCCCGCAGGCTTTGGACGCCTTCGACGATGACCTGGTCTTTGTCGCTGAGGTCGGCGAGAACGACAACCGAGCGGCCGTGACGGTCGAGGATGGTGACACCGACACGGGTGACGGTGTCGCCGTTGAGCTTCCAGACGAAGGGGCCTCGACGATCCCACTGAATGGCAAGCGAGGGCACGGAAGGATGCGGCTGGCCGGGCAGCGACAGATCGACGGCCACCGCCATGCCGGGCTTGAGGACGCCGCTTTCATTCGGCAGCGAGGCCTTGAGCTTCAACATCCGCGAGGCCAGGGAAACACGGTTGTCGACCGCCACGATCTTGCCGTCGAAGGTCTTGCCCGGCGAGGCGTCGGCGGAGACTTTGACCGCGTCGCCGACGCCGACCCTGCCGGCGAAGCGCTCGGGCGTATCGAATTCGACGGTCAAGGTCGACGTATCGTCGAGGGTGGCGATCGCCTTTGATGCCGTAACGAGATCGCCGATCGAGATGTCGGTGAGGCCGATGGTGCCGGCGAAGGGTGCATTGATGGCCCGCTTGGCGAGATCGAGCTGGGCGCTCTTCAGATCGATCTCAGCCTTGGCCGCGGCGGTCTTGGCGTCGGAGAGGGCAACAGCGGTAATGTTGTTCGACTGGGCGAGCTTCTCAGAGCGCGCCAGCGCCGCATTGGCATCATCGAGAGCGATTTTGGCCCGGTCCAGCGCGACCTTCTGGTCGCCGTCGTCGAGATGGACGAGGATCTGGCCGGAGGTCACCTGGCTGCCGGGCGTAAAGCCGAGATCGGTGACGATGCCCGTCACCTGCGAATAGATGTCCACTTCGCGCGCGGCGGTCAGGGTGCCGATCGCGCTGAGCTCGTCGCCGGTCGAATCGATCTCGACCGGACCGGCAACCACCGGGACTGCGCCCTGGCCGCCCGGGCCGCGGGCGGCTGGCGTGCCCGCCACCGGCGGGGCCGCCGGTCCGCCGAGGAACTGCGCCCGGTTTTCGTAGGCGAACCACCCGCCGCCGATCAGAACCAGCACTAGAAGCGAGAGGAGGAACTGTTTTGTAAGGGACATGGACCGGCCAGGGTCATGCTGTGGTAAGAGGTTCTATGACGCGGGTCCTTTCAAAACGCTGTCGCCGCCTGGCACGATAGGTCGCCACAGACCCCGCGTTGACATGGTTCGCATCTTGCGCAGTGAGACAATGAGAGCGTACGACGCCGTCCGGCGGCCCGGCGCTGCCACGGCAAGCGAGAAGGCTAGCTGCTCGGGGACAGACATCCTCGACCCGTCTTCAACTCCTGGATCCGCCCCGTCGCCCTATTTAAGCGGATAAAATGGTCACGCACTCCAAAAATCCGCTTACTCTTAACCCGGTGAAGATGGAATCGGCATTAAATTCTTCGCGAGCCTCTTTATTTGGCATTGGGAGTTTGCAACATTCCCGCTGGAAACGCTTGAGATAATGCCCGGTAGAGGCAAGAGAGTGACGACTATCCAGGAAGTCTCCCGCGGGGGCGAGAGCGGCCGCCCTCGTAGGCACGGGATCACCCGTGTTCGGAGCCAATGATGTCGATATCGGAAATCGCCGATATTGAAGCACGAGCGTTTATCGGCCAGGGCATGAGCCCGACCGATACCGGCAATCCCAACTATTTCCATAAGGTCGTCGACTGTCAGTGGGCCTGCCCGGCGCATACGCCGGTACCCGAATACATCCGGCTGATTGCCGAAGGTCTCTACAGCGATGCCTACATGGTCAACTGGCATTCGAATGTCTTCCCGGGCATCCTCGGGCGGACATGCGACCGGCCGTGCGAACCGGCCTGCCGGCGCGGCCGGGTCGAGGAGCAGCCGGTGGCGATCTGCCGCCTGAAGCGCGTCGCGGCGGACAACAAGGATGACATCCGCGGCCGCCTCCCCAAGGCGCCGACCAAGACGAACGGCAAGCGGATCGCGCTGATCGGGGCGGGACCCGCGTCGCTGACCGTCGCCCGCGACCTCGCCCCCCTCGGCTACCACATCGTCCTCTACAATTCCGAGCCGCGCGGCGGCGGCATGATTCGGAGCCAGATCCCCCGCTTCCGCCTGCCCGAATCGGTCATCGACGAGGAGGTCGACTACATCCTCGACATCGGCGGGATCGAAACCCGTTTCGGCGCGTATGTGCCGAGCCTGGGCGCCGTCCTCGCGGAAGGCTATGACGCGGTCTTCGTCGGCTCCGGCGCCCCGCGCGGTCGCGACCTCGACATTCCCGGCCGCACCGAAGCGGCGGCGAATATCCATATCGGCATCGACTGGCTCTCCAACGTGTCGTTCGGCCATGTCGAGCGAATCGGTAGGCGGGTAATCGTACTCGGTGGCGGCAACACGGCGATGGATTGCTGCCGGACCTCGCGCCGTCTCGGCGGCGAGGACGTCAAGGTGATCGTCCGTTCCGGGTTCCAAGAGATGAAGGCCTCCCCCTGGGAGAAGGAGGACGCGATGCATGAAGGCATCCCGATCCTCAACTTCCTCGTCCCGAAGCAGTTCACTCACGAGAACGGCAGGCTGACCGGCGTCGTGTTCGAGAAGGTCGCGGCCCACTATGACGACAAGGGGCGCCGGCGGCTCGAGCCGACCGGCGAGGCGGACGAGTTCTTCGGCTGCGACGACGTGCTGGTCGCCGTCGGCCAGGAAAACGCCTTCCCGTGGATCGAGCGCGACATCGGGCTTGAATTCGACCGGTGGGGCATGCCGGTGGTCGATACCACGACCTATCAGTCGACCCTGCCCAACGTCTTCTTTGGCGGCAACTCCGCTTTCGGCCCCAAGAACATCATCTGGGCGGTGGCGCATGGTCACGAAGCGGCAATCTCGATCGACCGCATCTGCAACGGTGAGGACGTCAACGACCGGCCGCCGCCGCATGTGACCATCATCAGCCAGAAGATGGGCATCCACGAGTGGAGCTACGACAACGAGATTTCTCTGGAGGCGCGCCGGCGGGTGCCGCTCCGCGACCAGAAGATCGCGCTCAAGGACATTTCGGCGGAGGTCGAGCTCGGTTTCGATCGGCTGGTCGGCTACGAAGAGACCCAGCGCTGCCTTAATTGCGACGTACAGACCGTCTTCACCGACACGCTGTGCATCGAATGCGACGCCTGCGTTGACATCTGCCCGACCGATTGCATCACCTTCACCGAGAACGGGCCGGAGATGGACCTGCGCGGCCGCCTGAGTGCGCCGGCCGGCAATCTCGAACAAGATCTCTACATCTCGGCGCCGCTGAGGACGGGACGGATCATGGCCAAGGACGAGGACGTTTGCCTCCACTGCGGGCTGTGCGCCGAACGGTGCCCGACGGGAGCCTGGGACATGCGTAAGTTCCTGCTTGATATGGCGCAGGCAGCGGGAGAAGCCGGACACTACCGATGAGCGCCGATACTACCCGCGACCTTCGCGTCAACGATTTCGTCATCAAGTTCGCCAACGTCAACGGCTCCGGCTCGTCGAGCGCCAATCGGCTGTTCGCCCGGTCGATCCTGCGCATGGGCGTGCCGGTCGCCTCGCGCAACATCTTCCCGTCCAACATCCAGGGGCTGCCGACCTGGTACGAGGTGCGGGTGTCGGAGTCGGGGCACATCGGGCGTCGCGGCGGTGTCGACCTGATGGTGGCGATGAACCCGCAGACCTGGGACAAGGACGTCGCCGGGATCGATCCGGGCGGCTATCTCTTCTACAATTCGACCAAGCCGATGCCGGCGTCCAAGTTCCGCGCCGACATCACGGTCTTGGGCCTGCCGCTGACGGCGATCTGCAACGCGCGCTACACCGACGCGCGGCAGCGGCAGCTGTTCAAGAACATCATCTATGTCGGCGCCCTGGCGGAGCTTCTCGGCATCGAGGCGGCGGAGGTGGAAACGCTGATCGGCGAGCAGTTCAAGGGCAAGGACAAGCTCATCGCGCCGAATATCGAGGCGCTGAACCTGGGGCGGGAAGCGGCCCGCGCCGAGTTCGGCGGCGGCATCGACCTCCGCATCCGGCGCGCCGACGCCGTCGGCGACCGCATCTTCCTGGAAGGCAACGATGCCGCCGGCCTCGGTTGCGTCTATGGCGGCGCCACGGTCGCCGCCTGGTACCCGATCACGCCGTCGACGTCGCTGGCTGAGGCATTCGGCAAGCACTGCAAGCGCCACCGGGTCGATCCGGTCACCGGCAAGAACCGCTACGCCATCGTCCAGGCCGAGGACGAGCTCTCCTCGATCGGCATCGTCATCGGCGCGGCGTGGAACGGCGCCCGCGCCTTCACCGCGACCGCCGGTCCCGGCATATCGCTGATGCAGGAATTTATCGGCCTCGCCTATTTCGCCGAGATCCCGGCCGTCATCTTCGACGTTCAGCGCGGTGGACCCTCGACCGGAATGCCGACCCGCACCCAGCAATCGGATATCTTGTTCTGCGCCTATGCCTCGCACGGCGACACCAAGCACGTGCTTCTGCTGCCGGCCGACCCGCACGAATGCTTCACCTTCGCCGCGATGTCCTTCGATCTCGCCGACCGGCTGCAGGCGCCGATCTTCGTCATGCTCGACCTCGACATCGGCATGAATGAATGGCTCTGCGCGCCGCTGGTCTGGGAGGAGGGCCGGCGCTACGATCGCGGCAAGGTGCTCACCGCCGAGGAACTGGACGCCGGCCGCGAGTTCGGCCGCTACCTCGACGTCGACGGGGACGGCATTGCCTATCGTACCTATCCGGGCACCCATCCGAACCGGGGGGTCTTCTTTACCCGCGGCACGTCGAAGAGCCGTTATGCCCGCTACAGCGAAGAGGGTTCCGACTACGTCGAGAACATGCAGCGGCTCCTCCGCAAGTTCGAGACGGCAAAATCGCTGGTGCCCGCCCCGATCCGGGAGGACGCTCCGGAACCGGCGCGGATCGGCGTCATCTATTACGGCTCGACCACGCCGTCGATGCACGAGGCGATGGAGATGATCGCGGCGGACGGCCACCCGCTCGACATGATCCGCCTGCGCGGGTTCCCCTTCCACGAAAGCATCGCCGACTTCATCGCCGAGCACGACTTCGTCTTCGTGGTCGAGCAGAACCGGGACGCCCAGATGCGCACCCTTCTGGTCACCGAGCTCAACGTCGATCCCGCCCGGCTGGTGCCGGTGCTCCACTATGACGGCACGCCGATCACTGCCCGCTTCATCACGCGGGCGATCGGCGACCACCTCGCCGCGCTGAAGGTGACGCCGTTGAGGAAGGCCGCGTCATGAGTTCGCCGTGTCCGGGAAGCCCGCGAGAAGTTCGGCTGTTTCCCGGATTCGCATGCCGACGTGCCGTGCCGCCGGCGGATTGCGCTCGGTGATGTAGGCGGCGATGGCGCGAAGATGGCGAAGGGCACGCGCCGTATAGCGCAGCCTCATCAGCCAAATCGCCGCCAGACGTCCGCTACCTCATCGTCGGAAGCGATGCCGCCGCGATCGGCCTCTTCGACTGCTGCCTTGACGTCCTCGATCTGCTCGGGAGTGAGCGTGTATTCCGCGGGCGAGGCCTTCGCGAGGTCAAGCAGGAGAGCGCCGGCAAGATCCTGGCGATCGGGGGATAACGCCTCAACCGCCTTGATTCCGCGTCGGAGGAGCCTCGTCATGAAAATCTCGCTGTCTTCACCGGCTTGGGCGCCGGGCGGCCATCGCCTTTGCGGGGTCCGTGCACGCTGCGCGTCATGCGGGAGTTTGATCATCTCATGACCTACATCGTCAAGCCGAAGCTGCATCACCCGAAGCTGCCCCGCAACCGGCTGGGCTTCACTCATCGTGACTATGAGGGGCACGTTTCGACGCTGTGCGCCGGGTGCGGTCACGATTCCATCTCGGCGGCGATCATCCAGGCCTGCTTCGAGCTCGACCTGCCGCCCCACAAGGTCGCCAAGATGTCGGGCATCGGCTGCTCGTCGAAGACGCCGACCTATTTCCTCGGCCAGAGCCACGGCTTCAACAGCGTTCACGGCCGCATGCCGTCGGTCGCCACCGGGGCCAGCCTCGCCAACCGCGACCTGATCTATCTCGGCGTCTCCGGCGACGGCGATTCCGCCTCCATCGGTCTCGGCCAGTTCGCCCATTGCCTCAGGCGCGGCGTCAAGATGGTCTATATCGTCGAAAACAACGGCGTCTACGGACTGACCAAGGGACAGTTCTCGGCGACCGCCGACGCCGGCTCGACCTCGAAGCGCGGCGTCGACAACAAGGACGAACCGATCGACCTCGTCTCGATGGCGCTCTTGCTCGGCGCCACCTTCGTCGCCCGCGGCTTCTCCGGCGACAAGAAGCAGCTGGTGCCGTTGATCAAGGCGGCGATCACCCATCGCGGCGTCGCCTTCATCGACGTGATCAGCCCGTGCGTCGCCTTCAACAACCATCCCGGATCGACCAAGAGCTTCGACTATGTGCGCGAGCACAATGACGCGGTGAACGCCATCGACTGGATCGAGAAGCGCGACGAGATCGTCGCCGACTACGAGCCGGGCTCGGTCGAGGAAGTGACCCAGCACGACGGCACGGTGCTCAGGCTGAGGAAGCTCGAGACCGACTACGACCCGGCGGACCGCCTTGCCGCCATGGCCTATAACCAGACGCACCATGCCCGCGGCGAGGTGGTCACGGGACTGCTCTACATCGACGACGCCCCGGGCGACCTCAACGACCGGCTCAACACCGTCAACGCGCCGCTCAACCGGCTCGACACCGAGGACCTGTGTCCCGGGCCGGCCGCCCTGGCGGCGATCAACGCCGGTCTGCGCTGAGTCACCCACGACGCCGGTTGCATTCGGCGCCGCGCCGGGTCATCACCTCGCCCATGTTCATCGTCACCGGCGGCGCCGGCTTCATCGGCTCGAACCTGGTCACCGCCCTCAACGGCCTCGGCCATGACGACATCCTCGTCGTCGACGACCTCACCGACGGCCACAAGTTCCGCAACATCGGCACCGCCCGGATCGCCGACTATCTCGACCGCGACGATTTTCGGCGGCGGATCGCCGACGGCGCCGATTTCGGCCGGGTCGAGGCCGTCTTCCATCAGGGCGCCTGCACCGACACCACCGAGTGGGACGGGCGCACCATGCTCGACACCAACTTCGCGTTCTCCAAGGAGCTCTTCGCCTGGTGCCAGGAGCGCGGCGTGCCGCTGGTCTATGCCTCGTCGGCGGCGGTCTACGGCGCGGCCGCCGAATTCAGCGAGGACATGGAGGGCCTCCGTCCGCTCAACGTCTATGGCTGGTCGAAGCTGCTCTTCGACCAGTGGGTGGCGCGCCGAAGGGGCGACCTCAAGGCGCGCGTGGTCGGTCTCCGCTACTTCAATGTTTACGGCCCCGGCGAGGCGCATAAGGGCCGCATGGCCAGCGTCGTCCACCATTTCAGCAAGCAGATCGAGGAAACCGGTGTCGTCAAGGTGTTCGCCGGCTCGCATGGCCATGGCGACGGCGAGCACCGCCGCGATTTCGTTTTTGTCGGCGACGTCGTGAAGGTCAATGTGTGGGCGTGCGGTTCGACCGAAGCGGACGGCCTCTACAATGTCGGCACCGGTGCGAGCCGGACCTTCAACGATATCGCCAGGGCGGTGATCGACTTCCACGGTCGGGGGCGGATCGAATACATCCCCTTTCCCGACGACTTGCGGGCCGCCTATCAGCCGGTCACCCAGGCCGATATCGGGCGGCTGCGGGCGGCGGGCTACGCGGACCCCTTCGTGCCGCCTGACGTCGGGGTGCCGGAAACGCTCGGTGCCAACCCGCCGGGTGCCTGAGGCTCAGGATGGCTCGGCCGCGGCGCGCACCGTGTCGATGACGTCGTAGATGTCGATCGCCTGCATGCAGCAGTGGCCTCCCGGCTCGCGGTCGCAGACGCGGCGACGGCACGGCGCCTCCGGGTAGGTCGAGGCAAGGACCGTCTGGTCCTTGCCGTACGGTCCGGTGAGGCCGGGGTCGGTCGGGCCGAAGAGCCAGATGCCGGGGACCTCGAGCGCCGTGGCGAGGTGCATCAGGCCGGAATCAAGGCCGACGGCGAACGTGGCGCCGCCGATGACCCGGGCAAGATCGGCGCCTGCCAGCACCTCCGGGAGCACATGAACCCCCTGAATGTCGACGGCCAGCCGCTGGGCGCGGGCCCTTTCCTCCGGATTGCCCCATGGCAACAGAACGCTGAGGCCGCCCGCGGTGATCTCGGCAAGCAGCGCCCGCCAGTTCCGCTCCGGCCAGAGCTTGGTCTCCCAACTCGCAGAATGCACCGCGAAGACATAACGGTCGGGCAAGTCCAGGCCGGACCTGCCTTCCGGCACCACCAAGCCGAAACGCCCCTCCCCGACCGGCAACTTGTAGCCGACGGCCGCGGCAAGCAGCCGGCGGCTCCGCTCAACCGCATGCATTGCCTGGGGAACGGCGATCCGCCAGCGATAGAGGCGGCTCGCTGCTGGTTCGCGGGCGCTCGCCGTGTCGTAGCCGGCGACCCCGCGCCCGGCGAGCAGCGCCGGCAGGGCGCTCTTCATCAGACCCTGCATGTCGACCACCAGGTCGTAGCGGCGCGAACGGAGCGTGCGGCCGAGCCTGACAGCCTCGACCGGCAAGAGCGGCCATCGGCTCGGCGGCGAGCGGAGCCGGCGAAACGCGACGGAATGGATGGTCGCCACCGCCGGGTGAAGCGCGACGAAGGGAGCGAACGCTTCCTCCACCAGCCAGTCGATCTCCATGTCCGGCCGCGCCGCCCGCAGGTCGGTGACGGCGGGAAAGGTGTGGATGACGTCTCCGAACGAGGTGAGCTTGACGATCAGGATTCTCATGGCGACAGCGCCACGAGATCGTCGATCAGGTCGAGCGGGACGGACAATCGCCGGTCTCGCAGAATCTCCCTCTGCTCTCTCCCGTGGCCGGTGAGCACGTGAACGGCACGGCCGAGCCCAGCCGCGTCGGCCGCTTGAGCGTCGCTCGCCATGTCGCCGACCATGAGCGACCGGCGAAGATCGAGGTCGAGAAGGCGGGCGGCTTCGAGGAGCATGCCCGGTGCCGGCTTCCGCCAGCCGCAACCGGCGCCCTCATCCGGTGCGTGTCCGCAGGCGCACTCGGCGTCGAGCACCACGCCCTCGGCGGCAAGCAGCTCCCTCAGCCTGGCGGCGACGCGGTCGTAGTCCCTCCAGCCGAAATGGCCGCGCCCGACGCCCGACTGGTTGGTGATCAGCACCAGAGCGTATCCTGCTTCGGCGAACCGGCGGAGAACCCCTGCAGCGTTCGGCAACAAGGTCAAACGGTCCGGATCGGACAAGTAGCCGGGATCGTCGACCAACGTCCCGTCACGATCGACGAACAGCGCCGGGCATGATCGGCGAGGCGCCGGCGCGAGATGGACGCGATGCATCTCGTCGCCCACTCCGTTCACCGGGTTTCGGTGAAAGCGTCGTCGATCGCCGCGCAGAGCAGATGGCCGAGGAAGATATGGACCTCCTGGATGTGCGCTGTGTTCTCCGCCGGCACGATCAGGCAATGGTCGGCGAGGTGGCGCGCAGCGACCTCCCCACCGCCGCGCCCGGTGAGACAGGCCGTCGCCAGCCCCGCCTCGCGAGCTGCGACGAGCGCGGCGACGACGTTCGGCGAATTGCCGGAGGTGGTCAGTCCGATGAGCAGATCGCCGGGACGGCCGAGCGCTTCCACCTGGCGGGCAAAGACACGGTCATAGCCGAGATCGTTGCTTGCCGCCGTCAGGGCCGAGGTGTCCGTGGTCAGCGCGATCGCCGGCAAACCCCGACGCTCGGTCTCGAAGCGCACGGTGCATTCGGTGGCGATGTGCTGAGCATCGGCCGCACTGCCGCCATTGCCGCAAAGCAGAAGCTTGCCCCCGGCGCCAAGCACCGATATAGCCGCTTCGGCGAGGACAGCCGTCGGCTCCAGCAGGCCGCGCGAGCGCTGGAATGTGGCGAGGTGTTCGCCGAAGCGGCGGTCGAATTGGTCCGCCAGCGTGGCGCGGTCGGGTTTCAATTGCGAATCGGCCTTCAAGGGAATTGGCAGGAAAACAGTCCAAACGGCGATGGATGCTAGCGTCATAGACCGTCTCGCTCAAGCCAACGTGCTCGTCGTCGGCGATGTGCTCCTCGACCAATTCGTCGAAGGCACGGTTGCGCGGGTATCGCCCGAGGCGCCGGTTCCGGTCCTCAACCACGCCGCCGAGCGGGTGCTCCTCGGCGGCGCCGGCAACGTCGCGGCCAACGTGCTCGCCTATGGCGCGGCGGTGACCCTCGTCGGCGTGGCCGGCGACGACACCGCGGCAGAGGAACTCCGTCGTCATTGCGCCGCCCACGTTCGGATGAACTGCCAGCTGGTGGCGGACGCCAGCCGGCCGACGAGCGTCAAGACGCGCTATCTGAGCGACTGGCAGCAACTTCTCAGGGTCGACACGGAAGCGGTTCACGACTTGCCGGCGGCGGTCGCCGGCCAGGTGCTTGCCGCCGCGCGTGAAGCCCTCGCCGAGGCGGACATCGTCATCCTTTCCGACTATGCCAAGGGCGTGCTTGGCGAGGCGATGATCGCCAGCCTGATCGACGCGGCACGCCGGGCTGCGGTGCCGGTCATTGTCGACCCGAAGAAGGCCGCGGCGAACGTCTTCTCCGGGGCGACGCTGCTCACCCCGAACAGCCACGAGCTCGAACGCTTCTCCGGACTGCCGGTCGACAGCGACGAAGCCGCGGGAACCGCCTGCCGCCGCGTTCTCGACGCCGCCGCGATCGAGGCGATCCTTGTAACGCGCGGCCGGGCCGGCATGACGCTGGTCCAACGCGGCGGCGAGCCCTTCCACGTAAGGGCGGAGAGCCGCCGCGTTTTCGACGTGACCGGCGCCGGCGACACGGTGGTGGCGACGCTGGCCGTGGCCATCGCCGCCGGCGTGCCGATCACCGACGCGGTGCGGATCGCCAACGCCGCCGCCGGCGTCGCGGTCGCCAAGCCGGGAACCGCCATCGTTCATCCCCGCGAATTAAAGCAGGCGCTCGGCATCGAAGCGGCGGCCAGCGTCATGTCGCGGCAGGAGGCGCTCGCTCAGATCGCCGATTGGAAGACCCAGGGCCTGGTCGTCGGCTTCACCAATGGCTGTTTCGATCTCCTCCATCGCGGCCATCTCTACTCGCTGGAGCAGGCGTCGCGACGGGTCGACCGGTTGGTGGTCGGCGTCAACGACGATGCCTCGGCGGTGCGCCTCAAGGGGCCTGGACGGCCCGTGCAGGACCTCGCCACCCGCGCCGGCGTCCTTGCCGCCGTGCGGTTCGTGGATTTGGTCGTGCCGTTCGACGAGGACACACCGGCCGACCTCATCGCCGCCATCCTGCCGGACGTGCTCTTCAAGGGAGCCGATTATGCGGAGAGCGAGGTCGTCGGAGCCGATATCGTCAAGGCGAATGGCGGTCGGGTCGAGCTGATCCCGCTTCTTCCCGGCCACTCGACGAGCGGCACGGTGGACCGCGTGCTTGCCGACGCGCGGCGATTGGTGGGCGGTCAGGTCTGATCGGGCGAGCCTGCCTGCCGGCTCTTGATCCGGCGGATGCCGGTGTGAGCGACACCGAGCGTCTTCTCCATGGCCTGCCGTGCTCTGACCGGATCGCCGGCGGCGATTCCCTCGTAGATCGCGTCGTGCTGAGCGAGCGCCTCTTCGATCGATGCAGCCAGATTCCCCTGTTCCCGGAAGCTTGCTTCCAGCAACGGTGCCAGGATGCGACTGAGCCGGTCGATCAGAACATTGCCGCTGGCGGCGAAGATCGCGACGTGAAATTCCACGTCGGCGGCATACCGCGCCGGCTCGGTTTGAGCCTCGTGCATCGCCCGCAACGCCGCGCGAATCCGGGCAATGTTCTCCGGTTTGCCGCGGGTGGCCGCCAGGGCCGCCGCCCCCGGTTCGATCAACAGGCGGAGCTCTATCAGATCGGCCAGAAAATCCGGCGACAGCGCGGCGGGCGAGTGCCAGGCAAGCACGTCCGGGTCGAGCAGGTTCCAATTGCAGCGCGAGGTGATGAATGTCCCCGCCCGGCGCCGCGTATGGATCAATCCCTTGGCGGCGAGAACCTTGAGAGCTTCGCGAATGGCCTGCCGGCTGACGCCGTATCTCGCCGCCAGTTCAGCTTCCCGCGGCAAGGCCTCGCCTTCGGCGATCTGCCCGGAGGCGATCTTGCGGCCGATCTCGTGGGCGACGCGGCCATGCAGGACAGCCGATGGATAGAGCTGGGTGGGGATCACGTCAATTTCGCTCGCTAGGGATAATAGACGATTTGCGACCGCACATCGTCATTGATCGTCACACGAGCCTCGCTCTGCCGTTTCAGTTCGGCAATCTCGTCCATGGAGACCGACAGCACGCGCTCCATGGCGTCTCTTGCGGCTTCCGCGTCGCCATCGGCGATCGCTCGATAGATGGCCTCATGGTTGTCGATCGCATCGTCGACGGACGTCGTAACGGAGTTCTGCAGGCCAAAGCTGGCCTGCAGAAGCGGAGCAATGATCGTGCTCATTCGATCGATCAGCGAATTGCCGCTCGCCGCAAACACGGCAACGTGGAAGGCGACGTCCCCCGCGTCGAACAGACGCAGGTCGTGCCGGCCCCTTTTCATCTTGTCCAGGGCGGCGCCGATCCTTGCGCATTGTTGGGACGTCGCACGGTGGGCGGCCAGTTCCGCTGCCGAGGGCTCGATCAGAAACCGCAATTCGATCAGGTCGCTGAGAAAGTCGGGGGTGACACCAGCCGGTCCATGCCAGGCGAGTACGTCGGGATCGAGCAGGTTCCAATTGCGACGCGGCGCCACCACCGTCCCGATCCGCCGCCGTGCCGCGATCAGGCCCTTTGCGGCCAGGACTTTCAGCGCTTCGCGGACAGCCTGGCGGCTGACATCATGCGTTTCTGCAAGCTCCTCCTCATGCGGCAACAGCTCCCCTTCGGCGATCGCACCGGAGACGATCTGCCGACCGATCTCGTGAGCAACTCGACCATGTAATCCAGCCGCGGGATAGAGGCGATCGACTATCAAAAAAACCTTGTCATCCAAAGAAATGAGAACGTTTACATCAAACTTAACAGTGATCCGTCGAAAGGTCTAGCGGCGACGAAGGCGGTCAGCCGTCCGCCATTCCGGCCTTCGGGCGCGCCCGCGCGGCACCTGGCGGTCAAAAATCGGCACCGCCGAGCCCCGTCATCATGGCCTGCCGAGCGGCCGCTCCCTTCAGCCTTTGCCTACCACTTGGCGCCCTCGGTGCGGCGGCGCATCCGGAGCGTGTACTCTCCCGGAATGTCCATCGGGCCCGCATCGAGGCCCATCACACGAATTTGATCCGGCATCCGGATGTGAGGCGACGGTCCCTCCTCGGAGCCGACAGCCCTGCCCTCCTTCGCCTCAGACGATCTTGTACCCCGCCGCCTCGAAAGAGGCCGTCAGATGCCGGCGCCCCATGAGGGAATATTCATAGGGCGGAGCCTTGGCAGGGTCCTGCTCGGCCTCGACCACCGCCCAGCCCTCATAGCCGATATCGGCAAGCACCCGCGCGAAGGCGTGGAAATCGATGAAGCCGTCGCCCGGCACCGTGAACACCCCGTCGAGCACCGCGGAGAGAAAGCTCTGGTCCCTCTGGCGAACGGTCTTCAGGACCTCCCAGCGCAAATCCTTGCAGTGAACGTGGTTGATGCGGCGGGCGTGCTTGCGGGTGACCTCGACGATGTCGCCCCCGGCGAATGTAAGGTGGCCGGTGTCGACCAGGAGGCCGACCGCCCTGCCGGTATGCGCCATCAGGAGGTCGATCTCGCGCTGGGTCTCGATGACCGTCCCCATGTGATGGTGATAGGTCATCGGCACGCCGTAGTCGGCCATCCACTCGGCAAGCTCGGTCAGCTTGCGGCCATAGGCGAGGAAGTCCTCGTCGGCGAGGTGCGGCCGCGACGACAGCGGCGCCTCCATTCGGTTCTGCACCGTGCCGGTGGTCTCGGCATAGACATAGGCCGGGGCGCCGAGCGCCTTGTAGGTGTCGATCTGCGCCATCATGCGGTCGCGCTCCGCTTTGACGGAGCGCTTGAGCAGTTCGCCGGAGAACCAGCCGGAGACGAGTTCCAGCCGATGCTTCTTGAGGATCGGCCCGAGGACCTTGGGGTCCATCGGGAATTTGACCCCGGTCTCGGTCCCGGTGAAGCCCGCCTTCCTGGTTTCCTTCAGGCAGGTTTCGAGGCTGGTTTCGCCGCCGAGCTCGAGCATGTCGTTGTTCGACCAGGCGATCGGCGCAACGCCGAGATGGATGGGCCCTGCCGTCGGCATCGGTCAGACCCCGATCCGCTGCTTTTCCTTGCCCTTGTCGTGATCGGCGCGGGCGGCGCGCACTTCCTGCCGCTCGCTCACTTCCGGGACGCCGACGTCCCACCAGGCGTCGCCCGGCGTCCATTCATGCGGCTGGACCTTGATGACGATCACGCTGGTCCGGTCGGCCTGCTTGGCGCGGGCGAAGGCCTGCTCCAATTCGCCGATCGAATGGACGGTCTCGGCGATCGCCCCCATCGATTCGGCGTGCTTGGCGAAATCGACCTCGACCAACTCCTTGATCCGGCAGTCGGCGAGGAGGTTGTTGAACGACTTCGAGCCCTTGAAGTTCTGCAGCCGGTTGATCACCGCGAAGCCGCCATTGTCCATGACGACGATGATCAGCTTGTGGCCGGTGAGGACCGTCGAATAGATGTCGGAGTTCATCATCAGATAGGAGCCGTCGCCGACCATCACGATGACGTCGCGGTCGGGGTCGGCCATCTTCGCCCCCCAGCCGCCGGCGATCTCGTAGCCCATGCACGAATAGCCGAACTCGCAGTCGAAGGTGCCGACCGACTTCACCTTCCAGTTCTTGCACATCTCGCCGGGCAGGCCGCCGGCGGCGGTCAAGGCGAGGTCGGTCGGGTCGGCGATGCGGTTCAAAGCACCGAC
Source organism: uncultured Alphaproteobacteria bacterium (assembly GCA_963759235.1). Taxonomy (GTDB): domain Bacteria; phylum Pseudomonadota; class Alphaproteobacteria; order Rhizobiales; family Kaistiaceae; genus Bauldia. The sequence continues at coordinate 555,072 of CAVWYO010000008.1, forward strand.
GACCTGCGCGTAGCTCGGCACCTCGGCATTGGTCGGACCGGAAAGCTTGTCGACCAGTCCGTTCCAGCCGGCATATTCCTTGGCGCCGCGTTTCGCCCAATCGTCCGGGGCGCGCCAGTCGGTCAGCGCCTCGTCGATCTCCTCGAGACCGACCAGCGCGTCGCCGACCACCGACAAGGCGCGATGCTTGACCGCGTCGAAGCGCGCCGCGTTCAGCGCGACGATCCGCGTGCCCTCGCCGAAGACGCTCCACGAGCCGGTGACGAAGTCCTGCAGCCGCGTCCCGACGGCGAGCACGATGTCGGCGTCGCCGGCCATGGCGTTGGCCGAGGCCGACCCGATGACGCCGATCGGACCGACGTTCATCGGGTGGTCGTGAACGAGAACCGCCCGGCCGTTGATGGTCTCGGCGACCGGAACGTTGTGCTTCTCGGCGAAGACGGCGAGTGCCTCCGTGGCGCCGGAATAGTGCACGCCACCGCCGGCGATGATGAGCGGCTTCTTGGCGCGGCGGAGGATGGTGGCCGCCTCGCGAATCGAATCGGCGTCAGGCCGGGCGCGCGGGATGCGATGTACCGTCGGCTCGAAGAACGCGACCGGATAGTCATACGCCTCACCCTGCGCATCCTGGGCCAGGCCGATGAAGGCCGGCCCGCAATCGGCCGGGTCGAGCAGCATGGCAACCGCCTGCGGCAGCGAGAAGAGGATCTGTTCGGGCCGGCTGATGCGGTCCCAGTACCGGGTCACCGCCCTGAAGGCGTCGTTGACCGTCGTCGTCGGGTTGCCGAAATGCTCGACCTGCTGAAGCACGGGATCGGGGATGCGGTTGGCGAAGGTATCGCCGCCGAAGAAAAGGATGGGCAGGCGGTTGGCCATCGCCGCTCCGGCGGCGGTGATCATATTGGTCGAGCCGGGCCCGATGGAGGAGGCCGCGATCATGATCTGCCGGCGCCGCTTCGCCTTGGCGAAGCCGAGCGCCGCCAGCGCCATCGACTGTTCGTTCTGGCCCCGCCAGGTCGGCAGGACATCCTGCACCGGTTCCAGCGCCTCGCCGAGACAGGTGACGTTGCCATGGCCGAAGATGGCAAACACGCCCGCAAAGAGCTGGACTTCCTTTCGATCGATGATGGTCTTCTGCGCGGTCAGATACCGGACCAGGGCCTGCGCCATGGTCAGCCGGACGGTCTTCATTTTCTTGGCTCCTCCCCATTCAGTCCCGCGCCCCATCGGCGAGCGTTCGTGCCGGCGGCAGTGGGAAACGACCGGACTATAATGCAAGCGGCATTCTAGGCAATCGAGCGACGGAACAAACGTTCCATCTCGTCAGGATGCCGCACGCGGTGATGGGAATCGATCGGCGCCCTGCGAGCAAGCCCCTTGTCGCCCATCAGAGGCGCACAGACGGCGACCTGATAGGCCACCGCAATCGTGATGCGGTGATTCCCAGCCTATCCCCCAGCCCTCTTGCCTCGACGACCGTATCGCGCTGAACGACTGATAGTGTTACCAGATTTTTCTCAAATATTTCAATAGATTCTGCCGATCACTCGACTATTCAACAATTCAAACGTTCGCACGACTTGGCTTTTTATGAAAATTGTATTCCTTGTCTTTACGCTGCCTTTTTCGATTCTGCTCCAAGTTGGATGCCCGACATCGCTCGTCTCGGTGGTCGACACGGCCGCGGCGCGACACCCAAAGGAGTACCGATTGTGAATCCATATGTTCAACTCCTCGTCGGACAGAATCCGCCGAGCGTGCCATACGCGGCTGAGAGCGCGCTGGAATTGGGAACAGTCGTCAAGACGACGTCGAGCAAGATCGTCGTCTCCGACGGCGACGGCAACACGATCGTCTTCACCGGTGACTTTGTCCTCGGCACGGACATCACGGACATCACCGGCACCGTGACCGGATTCAAGCTCTTCGACAGCGGGGTCAAGCTCGAACAGGCCGGCAATTTCAATATCGACGCCACGGACCTCTCGGCCGCGCTGACAGGCACCGACGTCAGCCATGACGTAAACGCTCTCATCCTCGAGCAGGCGGTGGTCATCATAGGTTCGCCCGATGGCGACAATCTGAGGGCCCCTTCCGGTTCGCCCGCTGCAGTCATCAAGGGCGGCGCCGGCGACGATCATATCGAAACCTTAGAAGGCAGCCAGACCCTGAAAGGCGGGAGAGGCAACGACTATCTCAACGGCGGCGACGACCACGACATCCTCAAGGGCGGCAAGGGCCACGACACTTTCGCCTTCGTGGCTGATCTCGGAAGCACAACCGGCGTGACTGTGGACGCGCACGACAAAATCGTCGACTTCTCCCACAAGGACGACACGATCGCGCTCGATACCGGATTGATCGAACCGGGTTTTCTCGGGGCGAAGTACTTTCACATCGGCACGTCCGCGACAACCGCGGACCACCGGGTCATCTATGACAAAGCGACCGGCCACCTCTACTACGACCTCGACGGCACGGGGACCGACTACGACCAGGTCCATTTCGCGACGGTTGCCGCGGGAACCAAGATCCACGCCGACGACTTCCTAATCTTCAGCGAAAAATAGGACTTCCTGGCAAGGAAGCCTCGCCCGTTCGGCGGGCTGCTCTGCGGCGACCTCGGAAAGGTCGCCGGCCGATCGGTATGGCGGCAAGAGGCTCACTCGCCGCCCGGCGCTCAAAACGCCAGCTGATAGTCGACCCAGCCGCCGCCTTGCGCCGACTCCAGCGCCGCCGCGATGAACTGCACGGTCCGCGCACCGTCCTCGACGCTAGCGGGGCTATATCCGGACTGACGCAGAAGTTGTCCCTAAATAAACTGATGATTCTAACTGTTTGTAAATTTGCTCCATACAAACGGGCTTAGGTCGAAAGTTCAATTGAATTTAGACTGTTTTGCAGAAGATTGCTGGCAGCGGCTTCACGTTTGCTTTTCGACTTTGTCGCACTGAATTGGCGTGGCAGCACTTCTCCGGCGCGCGAAGCCAGCCGCGACACGCCACTTGAAGGAGGGATCGACAAGTGAAACCGTTCGTCCAGTTCTTCCTCGGAACGAGTACGCTGGGAGGGGCCGCGGCAAACGCCTGGTCCAGCGCCCTGAACGACGGGGCAATCGTCAAGGCGACATCCAGCAAGATCGTCGTCGCTGACGACAACGGCCACAAGGTGGTGTTCACCGGTGAATTTGTCGTCGGCCCCGACATCGCCGGCACGATGACCGGATTCAAGCTTGTCGACAACGGGGTCAAGCTTGAACTGGGCGGCAGTTTCAGCATTGACGGCGCCGACCTCCAGGATGCACTGAATGGTATCACTGTCTCCATCGGTCAACCCTCCAAAATCGTGGCTGATCTGATCGGCGCCGAGACGCTGGTCGTCAAGGGGTCGGACCAGGCCGACACGCTGGAAGTCCCCAAGGGATCGCCGATTGAGGTCATCAAGGGCCGAGCCGGCGATGACGTTCTCATAAGCAATGGCGGCAGTCAGACCCTGAAAGGCGGGAAGGGCAACGACTATCTCAACGGCGGCGACAACCACGACATCCTCAAGGGCGGCAAGGGCCACGACACTTTCGCCTTCGTGGCTGATCTCGGAAGCACAACCGGCGTGACTGTGGACACGCACGACAAAATCGTCGACTTCTCCCACAAGGACGACACGATCGCGCTCGATACCGGGCTGATCGAACCGGGTTTTCTCGGGGCGAAGTACTTTCACATCGGCACGTCCGCGACAACCGCGGACCACCGGGTCATCTATGACAAAGCGACCGGCCACCTCTACTACGACCTCGACGGCACGGGGACCGACTACGACCAGGTCCATTTCGCGACGGTTGCCGCGGGAACCAAGATCCACGCCGACGACTTCCTGATCTTCAGCGAAAAATAGGACCTCCTGGCAAGGTGGCCCCGCCCGTTCGGCGGGGCTGCCCTGCGGCGACCTCGGAAAGGTCGCCGGCCGATCGGTATGGCGGCAAGAGGGCTCCCTCGCCGCCCCGCGCTCAGAACGCCAGCTGGTAGTCGACCCAGCCGCCGCTTTGCGCCAACTCCAACGCCGCGGCGATGAACTGCATGGTCCGCGCACCGTCCTCGACATTGGGGAAATCCAAGGCCAGGGGATCGGGCTTCTCGCCGAGCTTGCGGGCAACGATGGCTTCCGCCGCGTCGGCGTAGAGAACCGCGAACGCCTCCTGGTAGCCTTCGGGGTGACCAAAACCGACTCGGGTGGCGCGGGCGGCTTCCGGCTTCAAGCCGGGGCCGTCGCGCTCGAAGGTGATCGCCGGCTGGCCGAGCCGGGCGTGGAAGAGCTGGTTCGGCGTCTCCTGGAACCACTCGAGACCGCCCGTCTCGCCGAACAGGCGGAAATGCAGCCCGTGCACCGCTCCGGCGGCGGCCTGGGTCACCCACATCACGCCCGGCGCGTTGTTCTCCAGGCGGAACAGGATGCCGGCATAGTCATGCGCGTTCCGCCCCGGCACCACGGCGGTGATGTCGGCGGTGAGGCGGGAGAAGTTCTGGCAGGTGACGAAGCGCGCCAGATGGTGGGCGTGGCTGCCGATGTCGCCGAGGATCAGCGAGGCGCCGACCCGCTCCGGATCGAAGTGCCAGTTGCGGTCGTCGCCGATCTCGTTGGGGCCGAGCATCGCATTGTGGGCCTGAACGTATTCGACCTCGATCATCCGCACCGCGCCGAGGTCGCCGTCGCGGACCATCGCCATCGCCTGCCGCACCATCGGGAAGCCCGTGTAGTTGAACGTCTGGCAGAAGACGATGCCGGCGGCATTGACCCGGTCGACCAGGTCGCGGGCGTCGCGGAGGCTGGTGGTCAGCGGCTTGTCGCAGATGATGTCGAGGCCGTTCGCCAGCGCCATCAGGCAAAGCGGATAGTGGCGGTCGTTCGGCGTCATGATGGCGACGACGTCGATGCCGTCGGGCCGCGCCTTCTCGCCGGCGAACAGCTCCTCCGCGGTCCCATAGGCGCGATCCTCGGCGATGCCGAGCGCCAGCCCCTCCTGCCTCGATCGCTCTGGATTGGACGACAGCACCGAGGCGACGATCTCGTAGTTGTCGTCGAGGCGGGCGGCGGTGCGATGCACCGGGCCGATGAAGGAGCCGGGGCCGCCGCCGATGACGCCGAGGCGCAGCCGCCGGCCCAGCTTGGCGATGGTCTTGTTCATGAGAATCGTCCTCCCCCAATTCTGTGCGCTTGCCATAACCTTGGGACTTGGCCCCAGTCGCAATTGTGTTGTGCGTCCTTCGAGGGCCGCTTCGCGGCCGCCTCAGGATGAGGTAAGTGATTGTTTGGACAAACACAAACCTCCTCATGCTGAGGTGCGCGCGAAGCGCGCCTCGAAGCACGCAACATGGCTGGAAACCTCAGAGAGCCTTGGAGCTGCCGGCTTGAACTTGCCGGCGCACACGTCGCGCGCCAACCGTCGGACGTTCCAAGCCTCGGTATCGCGCGCGCCCTGCGACCGGTCGGAACGTTTGTGCGCAAGCGCGGTCGTGTCTCAGTCGGAGTTCAGTGTTCTAGCCGGAGGTCGTGAACGATTTCTGGGAGGACATCGTCGCGTACTACCCGCCAGCACTCGGCCGCTGCTTCTTGACCCTCCGCGTCATTCTTGAAGATCAGGCGATCGAATTGCTGCTTTTCGAACTTCGCTGCGAGATCGAGCAGGCTATCTCGGCTACCAGCGGAGCCGCGCTTTAGATGCCATCTAATGGACTTCTTCAAATTGTCCTTTATTTGCCGAAACAGAGTCTCAACAGCCTCGTCTGAGGATAGTTCAGTCATTGTGTTCCACTTTCGTCGCGGCGGCCGGGATGGAAACGCTTGGCCTAGGTCAGGGCATCTTTGATCGTTTTCTCGTATGAGGGAAACTTCGAAATGAGAGCTTTTGTTAACTCCCCTACGTCCTCCCGTTCGAGCAAGCGGTCGAACTGATCGGCGGTCATGCCCAGCTGACGACCGTATTTATCGTTGACGGTCTGAACCGCTACACGGTGTTGTTTGGCCACAAATCGAGTTGCATCGGTTCTCGCGTAAGCGCCGCCGCGCACCAACAATATGACCTCAAGAATTTGACGTAGGGCCTTTGGTGCCCCGCGCGGCACAATGGGAATCGGATGATGACCATTGTTGGGGCCCGCTTCCACATCGCTAGTGCTTAGGTCTCGGCCCTCGCCCCCTTGGATTCGGAGCAGACGCCGAAGCGCCGAGTTGAAATCATCTACCAGTGGCTCGGCGTGCTTTTTGACAAGGGCAAACACATCGTCATCCACCTCGACTTCATGCATGCGCATCATTGGGTATCCTCCCTAAAAGGAAGAGGATACCCCCTCACTTCACGTACGTCAAGTTCCTTAAGTGAGCAAAGTACTTTACGTACGTATCTTGCGACGCGGCGTGGCCGACCAACCTCGATCGCCGCTCGCGCGGGAGGAGCGGCTGTGACGACGACAGCTTCTGACTTGGTTCGGATGAGTCGCGGTGAGGATCGCCCAATCATATTACCGTTTTCGACATGCCCTCACACCGTCGCTACGTCCACCCACCGCTCCTCGCGCGCCGACTGCACGATGGCGTCGACCACCCGCTGGATCTCCCAGGCCTCGCGGAAGTCGGGCATGAACTTGGCGCCGCCGGCGAGCGCGGTGATCAGCGCCTTCACCTCGATGGTCTTGATGTCGTTGAAGCCGAGCTGGTGTCCCGGCGCCGGGCAGAACTCCTTGTAGGAGTCGTGCTCCGGCCCGGCGAGGATGGTCTTGAAGCCCTCGCGGCCGCGTGGCTGGCCGGTGGTGTAGAGCTGCAATTCGTTGAAGCGTTCATGGTCGACGGCGATGGTGCCCTTCGAGCCGGTCACCTGGAAGGCGAGCATCATCTTCCGCCCGGCGGCGACCCAGCTCGCCTCGATCGAGCCCGTCGCGCCGCCGGCGAAGCGGAGGAGCGCGCGCGCCTCGTCGTCGGCCTCGACGGCGCGCATCTCCCGCGCGCCCGGCCCGACCGGCCGTTTGCTGGTGACGGTCTTGAGCTGGCCGACCAGCGCTTCGATCGGCCCGACCACGTAGCGGGCGATCGAGATGATGTGGCTGCCGAGATCGGCCACCACCCCGTGGCCGCCGGCCGGATCGAGCCGCCAGGTGAAGGGGGAAAGCGGGTCGGTCATGTAGTCCTCGGCGTGGATGCCGCGGAACGAGACCACCTCGCCGATCTCGCCGCTTGCCACGATCTCGCGGGCAAGCGCCACCATCGGGTTCTTGAGGTAGTTGAAGCCGACCGCGGTCAAGACCCCCTTCCGCTCGGCGGCGTCGACCATCTGCTTCGCCTCCAGCGCGTTTGGGGCCAGCGGCTTTTCGCAATAGACCGGCTTGCCGGCCTCGATGGCGGCGAGAGCGATCGGCTTGTGGAGGGCGTTCGGCGCGGTGATGTCGACGAGGTCGACGGCCGGATCGGCGACCAGCGCCTTCCAGTCGCCGGTCGAGCGGGCGAAGCCGAGCGCCGTGGCCGCCTTCCGCGCCACCTCGTCATTGACGTCGGCGAGGAGTTCCAGTGACGGCGCCAAGGGGAGCGCGAAGACCCCCGCCGCGGCACGCAATGCATGGGCATGGCTGCGGCCCATGAAGCCGCTGCCGACCAGACCAACGCCGAGTTTCTTCATTTGGCCAGTACCGATTGATTGACGACGACAGAAGGATCGAGCCGGCCGTCCAGCCCGTCGAGAATGTTGCGCGCGGCGTAGAGGCTAAGCCGGGCGGCGGCTTCCCGCGTGAGGCCGGCATTGTGCGGGCTGAGGATGGCGCGCTTGCAACCGAGGAGAGGACTGCCCGCCGGCGGCGGCTCGTCGAGGAAGGTGTCGATGCCGGCGCCGGCAAGCTTGCCTTCGGTCAACGTCTCGGCGAGCGCATGTTCGTCGATCAACCCGCCGCGCGAGGTGTTGATCAGAATCGCGTCGGGCTTCATCGCCGCAAGCTCGGCGGCGGCGATCATGTTTTCCGTCTCGGGCATGCGCGGCACGTGAAGGGAGATCACGTCGGCCTCCGCCAGCACCGCCCGCCAGTCGTCGACCTTGTCGGCGCCGGCCGCCGCCATGGCTTCCGCTCCGACCGCCGGATCGAACGCCAGGACGCGCATCGAAAAAGCCTTGGCGACATGGGCGACGGCCCGGCCGACCCGGCCGAAGCCGATGAGCAGGAGCGTCCGGCCGCCAATGTCGAACGCGGCCAGCGTATTGCGGATATCCCACGAGCCGTCGCGGACCGCCTTGTCGTGCGCGGGCCCCTGCTTGGCGATCGACAGCGCCAGGTAGAAGACGTGTTCGGCGACACTGTCGGCATTGGCCCCTACCGCCAGGGCCAGCGGGATGCCCTTGGCGGTCAGCGCGTCGACCGGGATGTTGTCGTAGCCGACGCCATGGCGGGCGACCACCTTCAGCCGGTCGGCGATGGCGATCGCTTCCGGCGGTAAGAGCGCCGTGCGGACGAGAAGCGCGTCGGCGGTCGGCAGCATGGCGAAAAAGGTCTTGGCCTCGCCGTCCGGCATATCGACGATCTCGACGTCCGGCCGGGCCCGTAGGACGGCCATGCCGTCGTCGTGGATGCTGCCGGAGAGGAGGACGCGCGGCATGAGGCGGGAACCCGTTTCTGCAAAAGGGGCGGCGAAACCTAAAAGGCCCGGTCCAAGGTGTCCAGCCGGCGCGATGCGCGCCCCTGATGGTTAGCCCTCACACGGGGGTCCGTCGCCCGCCGGCGAAGGCAGGCGCTTCGCTTCGGCAGAGGACACGTCGCGCCGCCGCCTATTCCAGGGTGGTCTGGAATATCCCGGAAAAAAGGTAGGCGATCCAGGCCGTCGTCACCAACAGCAGGGCGGGGATCGGCAGCCAGAAGGCGAGGATGGTGACCAGGAAGTTGAAAGCACAGGCAATCGCGATGGCCCTGAACGTCCGTTGCACGTTCGCCCTCCGCCGCGCATCCTTGGTCAGGTCCTTCGGGTGCGTCGCGACGACGGAAACGGCAAGCCAGCCTAGGTTGTGGATGAAGTTGGTGAAGCAGTACAAAACCACCGGCAACGTCAGATACGCGGTGTTGAGAAATCTCCCGAGGACGGACGTGGAATAGGGGAAGATCACCACAGTCAGCATCAAAAGGCCGTTGGCGTAGATGAACAGACTGGAGGTTCGGTTCAGCTGGCTCAGCATGTTGTGGTGATTGGCCCAGGCGATCAGCAGGGTGAGAAAGGAGAGGAGGAACGCAAACCACGATGGCCATTGCGCCGCGAGGTCGGCCGCCAGGTGATCGGCTGAACCGATGTCGCCGAGTTCCGGCACCTTGATCTCCAGGATCAGCAGCGTGATGGCGATTGCAAAAATGCCGTCGCAGAACGCCTCCAGGCGGCTATTCTTGATGTGCTCGATCATGCTCCTAGGCGCCCCCGGACCGACGTCGTCTACACGAGCGCGTACACTAATGTGCGGGCCGTGATGAAGAAGAGGATCAGTGAGCCCGGCGTCCACAGCATGGCGCGCATGTCGTGAGTCCGCGCCGAGAGGTAGGCCGCGAAGTGCAGGAGCCGCGTCACCACGTAGCCGTGGAGAAGGACCTGGGCGAGGAGCAGCGGCGGTCCGGTGAGCACGAAGAGAAGGCCGGCGACCAGGAAGTACGGCAGGCTCTCCAGGTCGTTCATCTGGATCCGGCGGATGCGCTCGACGCGATCGTTGGGCTTTAGTTGCTCGGGACTCGGATTGGGATTGAAGGGCGTTTGCCTGACATCCTCCGGCGAGCGGAAGCCGCCGTTCTCCTTCATCATGCGGATGATGGTCAGCCAAGACATGATCACCGCCTTGAGGATCATGATCGTCGCCGCGATGGCGTAGGTCGCAAAAAGCGGGTCATCCAGGCTCAGCTTGTCCATCGTATCTCGTCTCCGATTGACGCCCCGGCGGCCACGGGTCGACGGGCGCCTGAGTATCGTGCTATTTTTAGACCCTCGTTCGAAAAAGTCAATCTATGGACAATAAAACCGTCTCATGATAGAATACCTAGAAAAGACGAGTTGCGAAGGATGCAGGATGGCCAAGCCGAAACCCCGACCCGACGCCGCGGAAAGAGCGATGATCCGGTCCCGCGAGGCGCGCAAGGAGCGGCGGCGTGAACGGTCGCGCGAGGAAATCCTCGAGGCGGCGCGCAAGGTGCTTTTCCGCAACGGCGTCACCGCGATGACGCTCGACGCGGTGGCGAAGGAGGCCGGCATGTCGAAGACCGGCCTCTACTATTATTACCCGTCCAAGGATGCGCTGATCTTCGAGCTCGTCTTCGGCGTGCTCGAACGCCAGGCGCACGCCGTCCACGACGCGGTCGAAGAGGCGAAAGACGGCGGGGAAGCGCTTCGCGCCGTCATCCGCGAAACGGTCCACAGCTTCGTCCCCCGCCTCGACGACTTCAGGCTCGCCTTTCTCTTCGGCCAAGTCGGCGGCAGCGGTGCGGTTCGATGGGACGCCGAGCAGTTCGCCCGCCTCCGCCCGCTCAACGATCTCTGCCTTGCCGGCGCCGCGAGGAGGCTGCGCGAGGAGCGCGGAAAACGAGCGGGCCGCGCAAAGGTCGAGCCGCGCCTCTTGGCCTTCCTGGCCTATCTCGCCGCGGTCGGGCTCCTCACCGTGAAAGGTCTGGTCGAGCAGCTGAACGACCCGCTGGTGTTCTCCGACGAACAGCTCATCGAGGGCCTCGGGCGGGTATTCGAGGCGGCGGCGGCGGACTGAGACGCGGGGCGCGGGAACGGGCGGCGCGCCGATCGTCGCGCGACCCTTCTTCCTCATGCAGCTCCCCGGCGCGCCACCCTGACGATTGCCCACCCCCGATTGCAGGAACAGGCCGGCGATGGCCGCCGCCACGATCAGCCGCCTGTCGACGGCGGGAAGCCGCCATTTGGACTGCCGGCCGCGGCCGATTGCAGCCGCTTCGACGGCTATGCTCTTTGGTCCGCTCGATCGCAATCTGTTCTGGTATCCTCTCCGTCAAACTGCTGCGGAATCGCACGATGCCCTCTGAAAGACTTCGCACGGTCGTTCCGACCATCAACCTGGCCAGCGTCGTGCATGGCCTCGACCGCTATCTCCGATCGCGCGGCGTCGACCCGGACGAGATTCTGCGGCGGGCGGGACTGGCCCCTGAGGACCTTTCGGACCCCGAGCGCCGGGTCCCGCTTCTTCGTCATCTGGAGCTTCTCGAGATCTGCGCCGATGCCCTGGACGATCAGGCGTTCGGCCTGAAGTTCGGCGCCCAGTATGCCCCCCGCCACGCGGGCGTGGTCGGCAACGTCGCCCTCGCCTCGCGGACAGTCGGGGAGGCACTCGAAACGATGAGCCGATATCTGCCGACGATGGTCAACTCGGCCGTCTTCGGCATCGATGTGACCGACGGGGTCGCGTTCGCCTATGCCTACTACACCGATCCGTTGCTGATGTCGTATCACCAGAAGAGCGACTGGACCGTTGGCTTCGTGTGCAACCTCATTCGGACCGGTCTCGACGATCCGGCGTGGACGCCGCTGGAGGCGTGTTTTCCTGAGACGCGAGCCGAAGACACCGAGGCGCGCCGCGCCCGCGCCAGCGTCGTCGGCGCCGAAATTCGGCTGGGCCACCCCTGGGCAGGCATCCGGTTCGACGCGGCGGTGCTCTCCCGGCCGATGGCGACGGCGGACGCGATGGTCAACCGCCTGATGCGCCACTATGGAGACCTGAGGCTCTCCGGGATGCCCGAGCAGCATGGAGAGATCGAGACGCTCCGCCGCGAAGTTGCGCGACTTCTGGTCCGCGGACGGAGCAGTGTCGACGAGCTCGCCAGGGGCATGGGAATGTCCTCCCGAACGCTGCAGCGACGGCTGAACGATGCCGGGCTCAACTACTCCCGCCTGTTGAGCGACGTCCGCAAGACGCTTGCGCTGAATCTTCTGGAAAACAAGAGCCTTGCCCTTGGCGAGATTGCCTATTCGCTGGGATACTCCGACGTCAGCGCCTTCAATCACGCCTTTCGGCGCTGGGTCGGCCAATCGCCGGGCGATTACCGCCGGCCACGACACTGACCATCGACGTCGCCGGGCCGTTGCGGGGCGTGTCTGCCGACGGCATTGAACCATCGGCAGACAGCCTGCCGGCTTCGGGGCCGACGCCCCTTCAGGGCGTCAATTCGAGAATCAGGTTGACCGGGGTCTGGGCGGCACGCCGCAGGCGCGCGAACCCGGCCTCGATCGCCACTTGGCGCAAATGCTCCTCGCCGGCCTGGGCGCCGAGGCCGAGCCCGACCTCCTGCGACAGCGAGTTCGGGGTGCATGCCATGGTCGAGGCGGCATAGAACATGCGGCCGAGCGGATGGAGGTTGTCTTCCAGATTGTCTCCGGCAAACGGTTCGACCAGGAGGACCTTGCCGTCGGGCTTCAGCGCGCGGCGGCTATGGGCGAGGGCTCCGACCGGATCGCCAAGATCATGCAGGCAGTCCATGAAGCAGATCAGATCGAATCCCTCCCCGGCGAAATCCTTGGCCGTCGCGACCTCGAATTTGGTGTTGGCTACGCCCTGCTCGACGGCGCGGGTTCGGGCCGTCGCGATCGATTCCCGATGATAGTCGACGCCGGTGAAGTCGGACTCGGGAAAGGCCTGTGCCATGAGGATGGTGGAGGCGCCATGCCCGCACCCGATGTCGGCGACCTTTGCGCCCTGCTTCAGGCGATCGACAACACCGTCCAGGGCCGGCAGCCACTCGGACACCAGATGGGTGCGATAGCCGGTCCGGAAGAACATCTCGGTGCCGCAGAAGAGCCGGTGGTTGTGCTCGTGCCAGCCGATGCCCTCCCCCGACTTGAAGGCGTCGAGGATCTTGTCTTCGTCGAGCCAGAACGAGGCGGCGACGTCGAAGGCGTGAGCCATGTAGACCGGGCTTTCCTCCATCGACAGCACCATCGCATGTGCCGCCGGCATGGCGAAGGTTTGCGCGGCGGGATCGTAGAACACGTAGCCGCTTGCGGCCTGGTTGTTCAGCCATTCACGGACATAGCGTTCGCGGACGCCGGTCCGTTCGGCGAGTGCGCGCGCAGTGCAGGCGCCGAGCTCGGCCATCGCGTCATAGAGGCCGAGCTTTCGCCCGACATTGACGAGGACGCCGGAGAAGGCAGCGCCGAGGTCGGTGACGACCTGGCCGACGAAAGCTTCGATTTCCGCTGGTTCAGCTGCATGTTCGGTCATGTTCTGTCTCCTTCGAGTGTGCACGCGGCCGAGGGCGGCCGCTCCGGCGGCGTGGTTAGTCCGGTTGTTGGAGACAGTCTTGCTGCGGCCCGCCAAAGTGCTGCGAGATCGCGCCAGCGTCTGTCCGAGGATTGACGATCGCCTGCAAACCGGCCGCTCAGGATGCGAACGATGCCTGTTCGGCGGAACGATCGCTGACGGCGTGTCTCTCGTCGAAGACCGTTGACGCCTGCGGGACCTCAGCGATGAATTGCCCTACACGTCCCGACCCGTGACGAGCCGGAGCCGCCAGCGGTGGACGCGAGGGCGCCCCGGATCGCCTCGACCACTCCAAAGGGCCAGGCGCCCTGCAGAAAACCGTAGAGCGAGGCGAGCAGGCAGGCGCCGACGAACGCCAGGACGAAGGAGGGACCGCGGTCCTCGAGCGCGTAGAAGACCAGCATCAGGGTGACTGCGAAAACAGCGAAAGCGGGTCCATTGGCTGCCTCATCCGGTCGCTGCCGCCGCCTCATCAAGCTCGCGCCGGGCGGCCCTGACGATCGTCCACGCCGATCGGAGGAACAGGCCGGCGATGGCGGCGGCGACGATCAGGTCGGGCCACGGCGTTGCGGTGAGCCAGACGAGACCCCCGGCGACGATGATGCCGAGGTTGCCGAGCGCGTCGTTGCGGCTGAACAGCCAAACGGCCTGAACATTGGCGTCGCCGGTCCGGTGCTTCAACAGGATCGCGGCGCTCGCGACATTGACGATGAGGGCGCCGAAGCCGAACAGCCCCATGAGCTCGGCCTGCGGGACCTCGGTGACGACGACGCGATAGGCGGTGGCGGCCAGTACCCCCGCCCCCATCGCGGCAAGGAAGATGCCTTGCAGGAGCGCCGCCCGGGCGCGCCATGCCGCGCCCCAGCCAATCGCCAGCAGGCCGAGGAGCGTGATCGTGCCGTCGCCGAGGAAATCGAGGGCGTCCGCCTTCAGGCCCTGCGAGCCGGCGAGGAAGCCGCCGCCGATCTCGATGACGCCATAGCCGACGTTGAGCGCCATCACCGCCCACAGCGCGCGCTTGTAGGCCGGCGCGGCATGGGTGAGATCGCCGAGATCATCGTCGTCGTCCATACGGCCGAGCCTAACACGGGCGATGGCCGCCTGACCGGTGGCGGGCGTTACCCGCCGCGCCCCCACGGAAACGCCGAACGTGGCGGCAAGGCACCGTCGCCGATCGCCTCGGCGATCCGCAGCCCCTCGTTCCATTTCGCCATGCGCTCGGAGCGGGCGAACGAGCCGACCTTGAGCTGCTTCACCCCCCAGCCGACGGCAAGATGGACGATGGAAACGTCCTCGCTCTCGCCGGAGCGGGCCGAGACGATCGCCCCCCAACCGCCGGCCGCTACCGCGTCGAATGCCGCCTTTGTCTCGGTCAGCGTGCCCGCCTGGTTCGGCTTGACCAGAACGGCGTTGCAGGCGCCGACGCCTTGCGCGTGGCGGACGCGACCGGCGTTGGTGACGAGGTAGTCGTCGCCGATGATCTGGAGCCTCGGCCCGGCCGCCCTGGTGAAGGCGATCAGCCCTTCCTCGTCGTCCTCGCCAAGCGGGTCCTCGACCGAGACGATCGGATAGCGCTCGATCCAGCCGAGGAGCATGGCGATCATCGCGTCGCGATCGAGGTCGCGGGAATCGCGGGCGAGCCGATAGCGCCCGGCCTCGCCGAACTCCGAGGCGGCGACGTCGAGGGAGATGGCCATGTCCTCCCCCGGCGCGAAGCCGGCGCGCTCGATTGCAGCGACCGCCAGGCCTAACGCCTCCTCGTTGGTGTCGAAGGCGGGCCAGTATCCCCCCTCGTCGGCGACGCCCATCAGCCGTCCCGTTTCAGACAGCATCTCGCCGGCCGTCCGGTAGACGTCCGCCGTCATATCGAGGGCGTCCGCGAACGTCCTGGCGCCGACCGCCACCACCATGAAGTCCTGGATGTCGACCCGCCTCGCCGCATGGGCGCCGCCGCCGAAGAGCTGAATCTCCGGCAAAGGCAGGGAAACCGGGCGCTCGCCGGCAAGCGATTTCCACAGTGGCACGTCCTCGACCGCCGCCCGCGCATGGGCGGCCGCCAGCGATACGGCGATGGTCGCGTTGCCGCCGAGCCGGGATTTGTTGGGCGTGCCGTCCAGTTCGATCAAGGCGTTATCGACGGTTTCCTGATCCTCTGAATCAAGGTCGAGCAGCGCCGCGGCGATCTCGCCGTTCACCGCGGCGACGGCCCGCGTCACGTCGAGCCCGCCGAAGCGCGGACCGCCGTCCCGGAGGTCGACCGCCTCGCCCGAGCCGGTCGAAGCGCCGGCCGGCGCGATGGCACGACCGACCGCACCGCCGGCAAGCGTCACCTCCGCCTCGACCGTCGGCCGGCCGCGTGAATCCCACACGCGGCGGCCGTGGACCCGAGCAATCTTCGTATCCGTCAAATCCCGATCTCCCCCGCCCAGGCGTCCCTCACCGCGCCGAGCGTGGCCGGCGGCTCTTCGATGAGCGGCACGGCAACGCGGCGCACCCGATCCTTCATGGTCTCGTCGGTGATGTATTCGACCGGCGACTTGCCGTCGACCCGGGCGAGGAACAGTCCCGGCAATAGTGACGCGGCGCGGGCTTCGAGGTGCGATGTCGCCTCCCAGTCGACTCCTGCGAGATAGGCGTCGCTCAGCCCGTCGAAGGCACTTAACAGTTCGCGTGCCGCCTGGGGCGCAGCGAGGCACTTCAACAGCAGATGATTCAAACAAAAGGCGAGATCGAAGGCCGGGTCGCCGTACCAGGCGCATTCCGCGTCGAGGAAGACCGGCGCGGCGCCGGGGCCGATCATGATGTTCTTGGGACTGACGTCGCCATGGACCAGCGCCTTGGCGGTCGCCGCCGTCCGGTCGGCGAGGCCGTTCAGCCGACCGGAAAGCGATGGATGCCTCACCCCCGTCGCGCGAAGATAGGGGTCGAGACGCAGCGCCTCGAACAGCGCGCCGGTTTGAAACATCCCGGCGATCGCCGGATCGCTCGCCGTCGCGGCGTGGATCGCCACCAGCTTCCGCCCAACCGTGGCGGCAAAATCCGGATCGACACGGCCGACAAGGAGCTCGGCCTTCCACAGCCGGTAGTCCCCCGGATCGAGCCAATCCATGACGAAGAACATCGCCTCGTCGTCATAGGCAAGCACCGCCGGCGCCACCCCAGGCACGCGCTTCGACGCCGTCTCGTACCACCGGCGCTCATAGCGGTTGCGCTCGACCGGCGCGTACCAGTCGTCCTTGACGGCGAGCTTGGCCATGGCGCGCTTGACGCAGAACACCCGGCCGCCGGCGCTCACCTTCCAGATGTCGGACGAGACGCCTCCGGTGAGGCGTTCGGCATCGATGCCGGCACCATCCGGAACGAGGCCGAGGCGACGGAGGCGCGATTCAATATCAAAGGGCAAGCTCATCGACGCAGAGCTTAGCCGATGCGCGCCTTGCGATAGGAATCCTTCAGCCGGATCAACGCACCGTCGAATTCGAACAGGTCGCAGCCGTCGACCTCGACCTCGCCGCCGTTGCGGTCGCGACCGACGAAGCGCCACTCCGACAGGCCGCGGTCGCCGACGACGAGGTGACGGCCGCGCGTCCACGCCGCTTCGGGAAAGGTCTCGAAAACCGCCGCAAAGGCTGCCCGCACCGCCGGTCGACCCTCGTAGCGCTTGCCCGCCGCATCCGGCCCGCCGGAGGCGTGGAACGCGCATTCGTTCGCCATGCAATCCATCAGCGTGTCGACGTCGCGGTCGTTCCAGGCCTTCATGAAGCGGGAGAGCACCGACAGCCGGTCGGCGTCCAGGGGCCTGTCGACGATCTCGACCTCGAGGAAGGCGATGTCCGTCTCGCCGGCGTTGATCACATTGTGCTCGACGCCGGCACGGCGCGAATAAGGCATATGCCGGGTCAGCGCGGCATCGCGCGTCCCGCCGCCCGGTTCTTCCAGCAGCAGAGCCCCGTCGGTCAACGGAACGATGACGTAGTCATGGCCGTGGATGTGCCAACCGGTCTCGGCGCCCGGCACGAACCGCCATTCGGTGGCGACGACCCGGTCGTCGTTGATGTGGACGACGGGCTTGGCTGAAGGGCGCGACATGGCAGGTCCCCCGGATCAGTCGTGGTTGCCGCGCGGCGCGAACCGCCACGCGAGGGGCAGGACCACCACGGCGAGCGCGACCTTGAACACTTCCGCCGGCAGGAATGGCGTCAGGCCAAACGCCAGCACCGGCTTGTCCCAGCCGATCACGGTGCCGAGCCAGGCGAGGCCGAAGAGGTAGATGATCACCATCCCGGCAAGCATCGCCGCCAACGTCCGCGGCACGCTCCGATCCCAGCCGCGCTCCGCCAGCCAGCCGACCGCGACAGCGGCGACCAGGAAGCCGACGAGATAGCCGCCCGTCGGCCCGACCATGTAAGCGAGCCCGACGCCGTGCTCCGGCGTGCCGGCGAAGACCAGCAGGCCGGCGGCGCCCTCGGCAAGATAGAGCAGAAGCGTGGCACCGCCGAGCCGCCAGCCATAAGCCATGCCGATCACCAGCACCGCAAAGGTCTGCATGGTCATCGGCACCGGATAGAAGGGCACCTCGATCTTGGCCGAAATCCACAGGGCAATCGAACCGCTGATCGCCAGGATGACGTTGCGGACGGCAGCGTTGCCGCCGCTCCACAGCGTGTCGGCTAGGGTCGGGAAGCTCGTTGCACTTGCTCTCATCTGTCGTCTCCTGCCTCTGCCGGCGATCAGGCAAGCGCCTGGCGAATCTTCCGAAGGATGGCCGCGCGGTCGTGCCGGGCCGTGAGCGCCTCCGCCATGTCGACCTCGACGAACCGGGTCGCCACGTTCGGCTGCAGCTGGCCGATCAGATCCATGTCGGCGGAGATCACGGTGCCGACCATGAAGTAGCCGCCGCCGGAAACCGCGTCGCGGTGGAGGACGATCGGCTCGGTGCCTCCCGGCACCTGGATCGACCCGTAGGGATAGCAGGCGTCGGTGATGTTCGACGGGTCCGAGCCGGCGCCGAATGGCTGTTCGCGCTCGACGAACGCCAGCGGCCGCCCGGAGCGGAATCGGTAGCCCATGCGATCCGCCTCGGGCGCCACCTTCCAGGTATCGGCGAAGAAATTATGCTGCGACTCCTCGGTAATCCGGTGCCAATAAAGCCCCGGCACAACGCGCAGCTCCACCGACATCCCCGCTCCCCGCCGCAAATCGGTCGGCACCGACCTCCCCTCCTTGCCCGCCGGCGCCTTGCCGACCGGTAGTTCGTCGCCCGCCTGGATGGCGCGGCCATCAATGCCGCCGAGCGCGCCGATCGCGTAGGTCGAGCGGCTGCCGAGCATCACCGGCACGTCGATCCCGCCGGCGACGGCGATGTAGGCGCGCGCGCCGGCCCTCAGATAGTCGAACGAAAGCGTCTCCCCGGCCTTCACCGCGAAGGAGGTCCAGGTCGGCACCGGGTCGCCGTCGACCTTGGGCGGCAGCTCGGCGCCGCTGACCGCCACCAGCGCGTCGCGGGTGAATTCGAGCTGCGGCCCCATGAACACCGCCTCGAGGCACGCGGCCCCCTCGTCGTTGCCGACGAGCAGGTTGGCGCTTCTGAGCGCCAGCCGGTCCATGGCGCCCGAAATCGGGATGCCGAGATGATAGTAGCCCGGGCGCCCGAGGTCCTGAACGGTGGTGGCGAGGCCCGGATGGATCACCTTGATCGTCATTGCAGGGCCTCCTCGAGCTTGCGGTTGTAACCGTCGGGGTCGGCGTTGAACGCGTCGAGGTCGAAGGTCACGTCGGCCATGCGCGGGACGAAGCGCCCCGCGTCGACGTCGGCCACCGCCGCGTCATAGCCGTCGCGGTCGACCGGCTTCCATTTGACGATGTCGCCGGGCTTGAAGAACACCATGAAGTCCCTGAGATAGCTGATCTCCTGCTTGGGATCGAAGATCGGCATCGGCGTGATGCCGAACATCTGATAGCCGCCGGCGCCGCGCACCGAATAGATGCAGCCGAAGCAGCCGCCATGGCCCACCGTCAGCTTCGGCGTATCGGTGCGCGGACGCAGATATTTCGGCACTTCGAGCTGCCGGGCTGCGCTCGACCATCTGGTAGAGGAACGGCAGGCCGGCGACGAAGCCGACCATCGACACGAACCACGGCGCTCCCGAATGGGCCTTGATGAAATCGTCGACCGAGGCGAGACCGTTGACGCGGGCGGCGTATTCGATGTCGGTCGAGGCGGGGTCCTGGTGCCGCTCGCGGAAGCGCATCAGCGTCTCGCGGGTCCATGGGTCGCGGTAGAACACCGGGATCTCGATGATCCGCGTCTTCAGCCGCGCTTCGGCACGCCCCGCTGCCGATTCGAGGCGTCTTCAACTCCGCCATCATGTCGTCCGGCGCGATCCGGTCGGGGTCGAACTTGATCTGGAACGAGGCGTTGGCCGGGCAGATCTCGGTGACCCCGTCGATCTTCGCATCGCGCACGGCGTTGGTGATCGAGAGGCTGGTGAAGAACGCCTCCAGGGACATCGCCTCGTCGACCTCGACGAAAACGTGCTCGTCGCCACCAAAGCTGTATCGGGCTGTCATGGGCTGCCCCCTCTTCCTGGTCAGGCTAATTTCGTGGAATTGACCGCGAGCCAGTGCTCGAGCCAGCGCGTATGGACGTGTCCTTCGCCGACATCCTCTTCGTCGACAAGGGCGCGGAACAGCGGCACCGTGGTCTTCACCCCGGAAATCTCCAGTTCGCCAAGCGCCGATTTGAGCCTCTGGATCGCATGAGCGCGGTCTTCACCCCACACGATCAGCTTGCCGAGCAGCGAATCATAGAACGGCGGGACGGCGTAGCCCGGATAGAGCATCGAATCGAAGCGGATGCCGGGCCCGCCGGGAAGCCGCAATGCACCGATCGTACCCGGCGCCGGCAGGAAGCCGTTGGCCGGATCCTCGGCGTTGAGCCGGACCTCGATGGCGTGACCGCTGAGGCGAATATCGGACTGGCGGAACCGGAGCGGCGCGCCACCGGCGATCCTCAGCATCTCGCCGACGAGATCGATGCCGGTGATCCACTCGGTGACCGGGTGCTCGACCTGGATGCGGGTGTTCATCTCGATGAAGTAGAAGCCGCCGGTGGCCTCGTCATAGAGATATTCGAGCGTCCCGGCGCCGCGAATAATTGACCGATTTTGCCAGCGCGACGGCCGAACCGCACAGCCGATCGCGGACATCCGCCGGCAGCACGGCCGCCGGCGCTTCCTCCCACAGCTTCTGCCGCCGCCGTTGCAGCGAGCATTCCCGCTCGAAGCAGTGGACGACGTCCTCGCCGTCGCCCAGAACCTGCACCTCGACGTGGCGCGCCCGCTCGATCACCCGCTCGACGTAAAGTCCGCCGTCGCCGAACGCCGCCCGCGCCTCGGCGCTGGCTTGCGGAAACAGCCGCTCGAACTCAGCCATGTCGTGAGCGATGCGAATGCCGCGACCGCCGCCGCCGGCCGCCGCCTTGATCATCGCCGGGAAGCCGGTTTCGGCGACGACCGCCCGGGCGGCGTCGAGGTCCGCGACGCGGCCGTTGCTGCCGGGAACGGTCGGCACGCCGGCGTCCATCGCCACCTTGCGGGCGGCTACCTTGTCGCCCATCAGCCGGATCGTGTCGCCGGACGGTCCGACGAAAATCAGCCCGGCGGCGTGAACCCGATCGGCGAACACCGCGTTCTCGGCGAGAAAGCCGTATCCCGGATGGATGGCGTCGGCGCCGGATACCTCCGCCGCGGCGAGGATGGCGTCGATGTTGAGGTAGGATTTCGCCGCCGGCGGCGGGCCGATTTCGATCGCCTCGTCGGCCACCCGCACGGGGAGCGAATCGGTGTCGGCGGCACTATGGACCTGCACGGTCGCAATGCCCTGCTCGCGAGCCGCGCGGATGATGCGCAATGCGATCTCTCCGCGGTTGGCGACAAGGAGCTTGGTGATCGACATCGTTGCTCGCGTCGGTCAGTCGGCAAGCTCGGCGACCGGCTGGCCGGCCATGACCGCGTCCTCATTGTCGAGCAGGAACCTGACGAGCGTGCCGGCGCTCTCTGCCTTGATCTCGTGGAAGGTTTTCATAACCTCGACCAGGCCGACGACGTCGCCGATCGCGACCGGATCGCCCTCCGACTTGTAGGGCGGCTGATCGGGAGCGGGTCTCCGGTAGAAGATGCCGGGGAGCAGCGAGAGGATTTGCTTCGTTGCCATGATCGTCCGTCTTTCCTGTTCGGCCGTGATCCTGCCTGATCCGCTCGGCTCGCTACGCCATCTTCAGGCGGCGTCGAGCCAGGGAGCGACCGCCTCCTTCACCGTGCGGGCGATGTCGACGGCGTTCGGCGTATCGGAATGAACGCAGATCGCGTCGGCCCGAACGCGCACGTCCTTGCCGCTGATCGACGTCGTCAGCCCCTCGCGGACCGCGCGCACGCACCGTTCGGCGGCGCGGTCGACGTCGACCGGCGGATGGTCGCGCGTGATGATGACGAAGCCGTCGTCCGAATAGTCGAGGTCCGCGTAGAATTCCGCAATCAACGCGTGACCCCGCGCGGTGTAGACGCGTTCGTGCAGCGTGTTGATCATCCCCATCAGCGGAACGCGGAAGACGTCCGCCGCGTCGCAAACGGCTTGCGCCGCGTCATCCATGCGCGCCGCCATGCCGTAGAGCGCGCCGTGCGGCTTGATGTGGTTGAGCACCATGCCCTCGGCATCGAGGAACCCCTTGAGGGCGCCGATCTGGTAGATGAGGCAGTTGGCCAATTCGTCACGGCCAATCTTCATCTCGCGCCGGCCGAAGCCTTGCAGGTCGGGAAGAGACGGGTGCGCGCCGACGCGGACGCCGTGCTGTTTGGCCAGCCGAACCGTGCGGTGCATGTGGTTGAAATCGGAGGCGTGGAAGCCGCAGGCGACGTTGGCGACGGTGATGTGCGGCATCAGGCCCTCGTCGTCGCCCATCCTGTAAAGGCCGAAGCCTTCACCCATGTCGCAGTTGATGATCGTCATCGCTTGCTCCCTCGCCCGCGGGCCGGTGCTCCGCCGCCCGTGTGATCTTGAAAACGCCATTCGCCCCCGAGCGGTCAGTCCTTCATCGCCGCGATGGTGCGAAGCCTGATCTGGTCGGCGACCACCGCAAGGATGAGCAGACCGCCAAGCACGGCCATCTGCAGATAGCTGCCGATGCGGGCCAGGTTCATGCCGTTCTGCACCAGCACGATGAACAGCGCGCCGAGGACGACGTTCTCGACCCGGCCGACGCCGCCGCGCAGCGACACGCCGGCGATGACGCAGGCGGCGATCGATTCGAGCGGCAGCGATGCGCCAATGTTGGCCTCGCCGGTGTCGAGCCGCGCCGTCAGCAGGATGCCGGAGACCGCCGTGACGAAGGCGCACAGCACATAGGTGACGAAAAGCGTCCTCCGGGTATTGATGCCGGAGAGCTGCGCCGCCTTGATGTTGCCGCCGACGGCGTAGAAATGGCGGCCGAGCCGGGTGCGGTTGACGACCAGGTACATGAGAACGACGAGGCCGGCCGCGAAGTAGATCGGCACCGGAATGCCGAGCGCGTTGCCGAAGCCGAAGATGTCGCCGAACTCGACCGGCATGCCGTAGACCGGGACGCCGCCGGTTATGTAGAGCGCCGTCCCGAAGCCGACCGACGAGATGCCGAGCGTCATGATGAACGGCGACACGCCGAACGCCGCCACGCCGATGCCGTTGAGGACGCCGATCGCGGTTCCGGCGGCGACCCCGGCGAGGCTGCCGAGCCCGATCGCCAGCCACACCGAGTCGGGCATCGCCGCGCTCACCGCCGCCATCGCCATGGCGCCGACGACGGAGGTGATCGCCACGATGGTGCCGACCGACAGGTCGAATCCGCCGGTCAGAAGCGCCAGCATCTGACCGAGCGCCACCATCATCAGATAGACCGACTGGCGCACGACGTTGGTCAGGTTGCTCACCGTGAGGAAATTCTCGGAGAGCAGCGTGAAGACGATGATGGCGATGACCAGCAGGAAGGGAAGGACGCCGAGACGAATGAAAACGCGCATCAGCCAGCGGGCCGGCGAGCGCGGCGCGACCGAGACGCGGTCTTCGGCGGCGTTCATCAGGCGGCCTCCCTCTCGAAGAAGTGGCGCAACAGGTTTTCCTCGGTAATGTCGCTTCCGGCAAGCTCGGTCTGCACGCGGCCGCGATAGAAGACATAGGCCCGGTGGCTGAGATGGAGGATCTCGGGCAGGTCCGACGAGATGAGGACGACCGCGGCGCCGGCCTCGCAAAGATCGCGGATGAAGCCGTAGATCGCCGCCCGCGTGCCGACGTCGACGCCGACCGTCGGCTCGTCGAAGGCGAACACGTCGACCGGCCTGGTCAGGCTCTTCGCCAGCAGCACCTTCTGCTGATTGCCGCCGGAGAAATGATCGATGGCCCGTTCGATGCGGGGCGGCTGAAGGTTCATCCGCTCGGCCAGTTCCGTCGCCCGGCGCGCCTCGCCGCGACGGTTGATCATGAAGCGGCCGAGCGCGAATGGCGGCTTGTCCAGCGACGGCAGGCTCATGTTCTCCCGGCACGACCGGATCATGACGAGGCCCTCTTCGCGCCGGTCGGGCGGGATGTAGAAGAAGCCGCGATCCATCATGAAATGCGGCGACTGGCCGGTGACGTCCTCGCCCTTCAGGGCAATCCGCCCGGCGGTGATCGTTTCGAGGCCGAAGACGGCCCGCATGATCTCGGACTTGCCCGAGCCGATCAGCCCGGCAAGGCCGACGACCTCGCCGGCATAGACCTCGAGCGAAGCGTCGACGACCGTGTCGCGCAGCGTCGACAGACCGTCGACGCGCAGCATCTCACGGCCGCGCTTTGACCGGATCGTCGGAAAGATCTCGGAGATCACCCGGCCGGTCATCAGCCTGACCAGCTTGTCCTCGGAGACCGTCTTGGCGTCTTCCGTCGACACGTAGCGTCCGTCACGCAAGACCGTGATCCGGTCGCCGATGCGGCGGACCTCCTGGATGCGGTGGGTGATGTAGACAATGCCGACGCCGTCGGC
The DNA here is from genome assembly GCA_963759235.1 of uncultured Alphaproteobacteria bacterium. Lineage (GTDB taxonomy): Bacteria > Pseudomonadota > Alphaproteobacteria > Rhizobiales > Kaistiaceae > Bauldia. The sequence goes on from CAVWYO010000008.1 coordinate 579,395, forward strand.
CTTGATCTGGTCGATCAGATCGAACAGTTGCTCGGTCTCGCGGTTGGTGAGCGAGGCGGTCGGCTCGTCCAGGATCAGGACCGACAGGTCGGAGCGGAACGCCTTGGCGATCTCGACCATCTGCTGCTCGGCCCGGGTGAGGTGCTGGACCGTCTGCCTGGGCTTCAGCGGAAAACCGAGCCGCGAGATGACCTCCTGGGCCTGGCGATGCAGGGTGCGTTTGTCGATCAGACCGCGGCGAGTCTGCTCGGCGCCGAGAAAGAGGTTCTCCTCGACCGTCATCTGCGGCACCAGTGAGAATTCCTGGAACACCGCCGAAATACCGCGCTGGCGGGCTTCGTGCACCGATTCCAGGTGAACCCGCTCGCCGCGAAACAGGATCTCTCCCGAGGTCGGCTGGTTGGCGCCGGCGAGAATTGAGATCAGCGTCGACTTGCCGGCGCCGTTCTCGCCAAACACCACATGCACCTCGCCGGCGCGAAGGTCGAAGTCGACCGCGGCCAAAGCGAGAACGCTCGGATATTGCTTGGTCAGCCCGCGGACGGAAAGGAGTGCGGCGCCGTCCGTTGCGGATGCGCCGCGCCCGTTGTCGTCAGTGCTCATCGAACAAGTTCGAACTCGCTGCCCGGTCCGGTCAGGTCAATCCACGTTGAACACCGGGCTGAAGCCGTCCGGGGCCAACGTCGAAGCCGGATCGAATGTCGAGATGTTGTCCTGGTTGACCACGAACAGCGCCGGTCCGACATGCTTGGCGTAGTCCTTGCCCTCCAGAATCCTGACCGCCTGGTCGATGGCAATGCGGCCCTGGATCACCGGCGAGTCGGTCGGCGCCGCCAGAATCTGGCCGCGACGGATGCCCTGGTCGACGCCCGGCGTGTAATAGTAGGCCAAGATCTTGATCTGGTCGGTCAGTCCCCGCGACCTGAGGATCGGGATGGCGGCCTCGGCGGTCACCGCGGTTCCGACGATGTAGTTGAGGTCGGGGTGCGCCCCGAGCGTATCCTCGACCAGGGCCGACTGCGCCTCCTTGCCGGTGTCGCCGTATTTGGTCTCGACGACCTCGATGGCGGTGCCTTTGACCGCGTCCAGGAAGCCCGTGTTGCCGGCCTCGACCCAGCCGGCACCCGCCGGTCCGGGGAACCAGCCGACCTTCACCGGCGCCGAGCCGGCGGGATGCAGCTTGGCAAGAAACTCGCCCGCCTTGGCGCCCATTTCACCGAAAGACACCAGCGACTTGGCGGAAATCTCCGTCGAGGACATGCCGTTGATGATGTCGATGACGGGGATATTCTTGGCGTGGATCTCGTGCACCAGATTGTTGAGACCGTCATACGAGATCGCGCCGATGACGACGGCGTCGGCTCCAGCCGCCACGCAATCCTCGATCTGGCTGATCTGCTTCTCCAGTTCGGTATAGCCGCCCGCCTCGACCAACTGCATCTTCACGCCGAGGTCCTTCGCCTCTTCCGAGACCCCATAGTCCACGGCGAGCCAGTAGGCGTCCTTCATGTGCGGAAAGGAAACACAGATCTGCCACGGCTTGGACGCCTTTTCGAGCGGCACGTAGTCGAGTTTCACCCGCGGGCTGTCCATGTTGAAAGGCGGGTTCCAAGATTTCGACCTGATACGGGTACCATTTATCGGCGGCGGCGGCGCTGCCCGCGAAGGCAATCGCCAAGGCCGCAGCCATCGAAAATTTCGAGACGCTGCGCATCGCACTCATCCCCTCTTTCCCTCTGTTTGAAGCTGCTCGCCGTCGCCCGTGGCGAGCTCGCCGGCCAGCCAGTCTCGCGCATCCGCAGAGATATGAAAAATAGAAAAACATGAGACCCGATATCTGATTATCTGATACTGTTGCCATAGGAATAGGCGGGTGGCGGAGACGCCGGAAAATGCGTCAGCGGTAGGCAGCGCGTGAGCATCTCGTTGCGTCACATCCGCTACTTCCTGGCGGCCGCCGAAGCCGGACAGATCTCGCGCGCGGCGATGGACCTCGGCGTTTCGCAGTCGGCCGTCACGGCCGCCGTGAAGCAGCTCGAAAGCTTCGTCGGCGCGCGGTTGTTCGACCGTCATGCGCAGGGCGTGTCGCTGACGCTCGAGGGCAGCCGCTTCATGAGCCACGCGCGCAACATCGCCACATCCGTCAACGAGGCGCTGCGGTTCGAGCAGGAGCCGGCGCGCAAGATCCGCGGCACGGTGCGCGTCGGCGTGACCTACACCGTCGCCGGCTACTTCCTCCCGCAACACCAGGTGCGGTTCGAGCGAAGCTATCCTGACGTCAACATTGAGCTCAGCGAAGCGCCGCGGTCCTCGATCGAAGACGATCTCATCGCCGGACGCCTCGACACCTCGGTGCTGCTCACCTCGAACATCGTCAATCGCGACGCCCTCGATTCCGAAACATTGATCCGATCCCGCCGGCGCCTGTGGCTGCCGCTCGATCATCCGCTCACCCACGCCGAGGCGGTCCACCTCGCGGATATCGCCAGCGAACCCTATGTCATGCTCACCGTCGACGAGGCCGCAAAGACGGCCGGCCGCTATTGGATCGACTCCGGCTACCGGCCGCGGGTGATCTTCGAGACCTCGTCGGTCGAGGCGGTGCGCAGCATGGTCGCCAACGGCATGGGGGTGACGATTCTGTCAGACATGGTGTACCGGCCGTGGTCGCTCGAAGGCCAGCGCATCGAGACCCGGCTCGTCACCGAACCGATCCCGAGCATGGATGTCGGCCTCGCCTGGGCGCGCAATGCCGAATTGTCGAGTGCGACGCGGGCGTTCCGCGACTTCATGAGCCTGACGTTCAACGGCGCCGGCCACGTTCTGGCGACGTGACGTTGAGCGGCGCGAAATATCGGGCCATTCTGCATCCGTCGTCAGTCCTCGAATCAAGACTGTTCTCAGCAACGAGCAGCTACGCATCAATCTTCTCGTTGGCAGGAACCCGGTTTGATCACCTGGCCTGCAGCACGGTGGTGATCGTGTGGGGCAGGGTGAACCCGGTATCTCTGCGGCGCGAGAGGCTCTGCAACTCAACCTAGCTCTTTCGTCGAAAGAACGTCGCGTGGAGGTGCCGGCCTTCCGCCAGCGCCATGCCCAGGGCGATGGCGGCGCCGTAGATGGCGAATTGGAAGGCGGTCGACAGGCCGAGCATCTTCAGCATCTGGCTGAGATGGGTGAGGAAAAGCGCCGCTCCTGCAACCGCCACCATGCTGCCCAAACCGCCGGTAATCGCCGTCCCGCCGAGCACGGCGGCGGCGATCGGCGCGAGCAGATAGGGGTCGCCGACATTCAGCGTCGGATTGCGAATGAAGGCCGAAATGACGATGCCGGCGACGCCGTAGAGGAAGCCGGCAACGGTGAATGCGGCTGTTTGGTAGGCGGCGACGTTGACGCCGGCGATCCAGGCGGCACGGGGATTGACGCCGGCGGCGGCGAATCGCCGGCCATGGGTCGTCTTGCGCAGGGCCACCGACACCACGACGACGAGGATTGCCGCAACCCACACAGAGACGTTGAGCCCGAGGACACGCGAGCCGCCCCAATCGGCGAGCATCGGTGGCACCCGCGCTTCCTGCGGCAGGCTCTCGCGATACCATAGCGTCGCCCCTTGCGTGATGGCGCCGATGGCGAGGGTCACGATCAGCGCGTTCAGCTTCATCGCTGCTACGAGGAGACCATTGATAAGGCCGACGAGGGTGGCGAAGAGGAGCGCAGCAACGAGAGCGGCGACGAGGTCCTCGTTGCGTCCACTCGACACACCGAGAAGCACCGTGCTTGACAGCGCAATGATAGCCGGGATGGAGAGGTCGATGCCGCGCGACATGAGCACGATCGCCTCGCCCATCGCGGTGATGCACAGGAAAGCGGCGAGCGGAACGACCGCGAGGATGGTTGAGGGCAGGATGCTTCGCGGAACGAAGATCGCGCCGACTACGAGAAGGGCAACGAGCGCCAGCCAGATGGCGACAAAGCGAATCTGTGTACGGCCACCCAAACGCGATCGGCGCGCTACCGCCGCCTCGCCGTCGCCGATCTCCGCCCGGTCGTCTGCGCTCATCGCCATCACCCGTCACGCCGACCGTGCCGCCGGCGCGCCGCGTCGCAGCAGGCTCCCGAGTTGCCGCGCGATCCAGCCGACCGGCTCCCAGCCGGAATAAAGCAGCACGGCGAAGAGCGTGAGCGCCCCGCTGATGATGATACCGACCGCCGTCGAGAGGCCGAGCAGGGTCACGATGTTGACGGTGACGGTGAAGAACAGCGCCCCCAACACGGCGCCGAGAAACGAACCGCGGCCGCCGCTTAGCGCGGCGCCGCCGAGGACCGCGGCAGCTATGCTCGGCAATGTATAGGCCGACCCCACCACCGGGGTGCCGGTGCCGACCTCGGAGGAGAGAAAGAAGCCGGCGAAAGTGGCGACCACCGCGGACAGCAGATAGGCGCGCATATGGACGACGTTGACCTTCACCCCGTTCCGCTTGGCCGCTTCCTCGCGGAAGCCGACGGCGCGCAGACGAAGCCCGCTCCGTGTCCGATAGAGCCAGTAGTCACCCGCCGCAGCGACCGCCAGGATGACGAAGAATGAAATCGGTATGGCGCCGATCCGGGTCTGTAGAAACGAGGTGAACGCCTCGCTTATCAGTCCGCTTGGCGAGGGGCGCAGATAGAGGGCAAATCCCTGAAGGACGCTCAGGGTGGCGATCGTCGTAATCACCGGGTTCAGCCCGACGACGCGGACGAGAACGCCATTGACGATGCCGACGAGCACGCCGACGGCGATGCACAGAAGCGCCCCCAGAATCAGCGCCCCGGGCCCCAGCCCTTCAGCCATGACGTAGGACGCCAGGACCACGGTGACGCTCATCATCGCGCCGACCGATACGTCGAAGCCGCGCACCATCAGCGCATTGAACTGGGCCATGGTGACCAGGGCGAGCGGCGCCGTGGCAAGCAGGATGTGGCGGATGTTGATCCCGGTCAGAAAGAAGCCTGATTGCAGCGCGGCATAGGCGCTGACCGCCAGGATGAGGATCAGGAGGAAGAAAAGAGGCACCCACCAGTGTGTGCTGCCGCCCGTCAGCGCTTGGCGGAGGTTCTCCCAGACCGACGGCCTCTCGGTCTCGTCACCCTTCGCTTCGGCCGCACGCGCGGCGCGCGTGTCCCGCGAGGTCAGGAAGGAGGAGACGATATTCTCCTCCGTCACGTCCCGGCCCCAGAGCGTCCGCACGATCCGGCCGCGCGAGAAGACCAGAACCCGGTCACACAGTCCGGCGAGTTCCATCGCGTCGGACGAATTGACGACGCAGGCCGAGCCGGCCGCCGTCTTGGCGCGGATGGCGCGATAGATGTCGAAGCGCGCCTTGGCATCCACCCCTTGCGTCGGTTCATCGATCAGGATGGTCTTGGCATCGTGGAGGAAGCTTCGGGCGAGCACCGTCTTCTGCTGGTTGCCGCCGGAGAGGCCGCTGATCGGCTGGTCCAGCGTGGTGGTGACGATGCCAAGCTCATCGACGATTTCTTCCGATCGACGTCGTTCGCGTTGCGCCGAGACGAAGCCCCCCGTAGCGAACTCATCGAGCACCTGGACAGTCATGTTCTCCCGGACGCCGAGTACCGGGAAGACCGACTCGAGAGCCCGGTCGGCGCTGAGCGATAGGACGCCGGCGGCAAGCGCGGCGCGCGGCGCGCCAAGCTTCACCGGCTGCCCGTCGCAATAGACGTGACCGGTGGCAAGCTCGAGGCCGCCCAGGGCGCGGATCGCCTCTCGCTGGCCATTGCCTTCCGCGCCGGCGAAGCCCAGTACTTCACCGTGATGGACATGGAACGTGACGCCGGAAAAACGCGCGCCGCTCAGGTCCTTTGCCCAGAAGCCGACGGGCGCCGAGGAGAGGTCCGACTTTGGCGGAAAGCCCAATTCGATCGAGCGGCCGATCATGAGGGCGATCAGGTCGTTCTCGGAGAGATTCGCGTCGACCGTGTAGGTGCCCTGGCCGACGCCGTCGCGAAGGATGGTGATGCGGTCGGCGAGCGCCAGGATTTCCGGCAGGCGATGACTGACGTAGACCACCGCCGCGCCCTCGGCCGTGATCCGGCGGATGATGGCGGTGAGTTTCGCAACGTCGGCAAGGTCGAGCGAGGAGGTCGGCTCATCGAGGAGGACGACCTTGGGATTGCCGACCAGGGCCTTGACGATCTCCAGGAACTGCCGTTCGGCGGCGCTGAGGTCGCCGACCAGCGTTTCGGGCGAGATGCCGAGATCGTGCGGAGCGAGCAGGCGTTCGGCGAAGGCGCGCGCGTCGCCTTGCGGGTCGTCGGCGGCAAGCAGAAGGTTCTGGGCAACGCTCAATTCGCGGACAAGGGAGTCGTCCTGGTACACCGTCGCTAGACCAAGCCTGTGGGCGAGCAGCGGATCGGCTGCGGTAAGCTTTTCGCCCATGATCTCGACAGTGCCGGCATCCTGGACGATCGCACCGCTGGCGATCCCGAGCAGCGTGCTCTTGCCGGAGCCGTTCTCGCCGAGCACCGCATGGACCTCGCCTGGCCTGCACTCGAAGTCGACGTGAGCCAGCGCCTGCACACCCGGATAGCTCTTCGAAATGTCCGACAGTCTGAGGGATGGCCCGGCCATCGTCCGCTGTTCCTGACTCCGATGCGAGCGGGCGTCGGGTCATGCCCCGCACCGCTTCTCCATCTTACTCGTTTTCGCTGAAATCCGATCTACGCCGGCACCGCTCGCGGCCGCTCCTCCACTCCAAGTGAGGGATGAGGCCTGCTGGCGTGATCGGGCAGAGATTTCTCCGGCACCCGACACTCGCCGCTCGCCGTCGCCGCCGGCCACCACCCTCCTCCGTGGGAGGATGGCGGCGGCGGACTCGCTTTGCCACGGTTCGGCGGGTGCCAACTCCCGACGGCTATTTGGCGAACATCGCCTTCAGCATGTCGTCGTCAACGCGCGTCGACACCGACGCATCCTGCGGAAGGTCCGGATTGCACATGCCCTTGGTTACCTGCCGGAATCGGAAGGGCACGTCGACCACGACCGGTATGTCCTGACCCGCCAGCTTCATCATCCCTGCCGTCAAGGCGATGCCTGACTGGAAGTTGTGACCCGAGGCAAAGAAGATCTTGAAGTCCGGATCATTGATTTTCTCCCAGTCGCAGAAGAGGCCTTGCTCGTCGGTGCGCAAGGCGACCACCACGTTGGGGTCCTTGCCCGCCTCCTGATAGGCCCTCAGCCCGCCGCGGAAGCCGTCGGCATATTCGTAGACGACGCCGTCGACGGTGTCGTTCTGGGCGAGGAAGCCGGACATCGCCTGGAAGGTGCCCTCCTGGGTCCAGTTGGTGTCGGCTTTGCCGAGAAGCTTCATGTTGGGATACTTGGCGAGTTCGTCATCCGAGCATTTCTGCCACGCGGCGCTCAGCCCGTTGCCCGGCGTTCCGCCAAGCTCGACCACGCCGATCTCGGGCTTGCCCGAATTCTTTTCGACGGCATCGATCATTCCCGTGCCGAGATCGCAGAGATTTTCGCTGACCGTGGCCAGGTAGTCCTTGCCCGGTTCGCCGCCGACATAGGTGCCGTTGTGGAGGACTACCGTGATGCCGGCATCGGTCGCTTCCTTGATCGTCGGCAGCAGCGCGGTGCTCGCATCGGCGAAGATGACGATGACGTTGACGCCCTGGGCGATCAGGCTCCGCAGATCGGAGATCGACTTGGTCGGATCGTTGCGTCCCGACGTGTAGATGATCTTGGCGATGTTGGGGTAGGTCAGCGCCTCCATGATGAATTCCATCTTGGTCACCTGGCGCCAGACGTTCTCGCCGAAGCCGTCGGCAAGCGCCACGGTGAGGTCGCCGTGCCCGGTCTCGCAGACCGAGTCCTTCCAGCACTGCATGGCGAGCTTGCGCTGGTCCGGCGACAGGCCGACCGCCATCCGCTTGAAGGATTCGGCGACGACCGGGTTGATGTTCTCGGTCGTCCCGAGGGATTTCATCATCAGCTCCTCGGCGGTCGCCGCCTGCGAGGAGCCGGCGCTCAGCGCGAGAAAGGCAGCGGCCATGCCGGGCGCTGCCCAGGCGCGCCACTTTCCAGATACTGCATGCATGTGATTCCCTCCCTTTGAATTTCTTGGCTTGCACTCAAGTGCAGCTGGCTTGACCTTACTACTTACCTTGCAGCCAGGGATAGCGGGCAGTGTCCTTGCCGGCGTAGTCGGGGTCGAGATAGATGAAGCATCGCTGGATCTTGAAATCGCGGATCTCGAAGACATCGCACCACCGGCCGGCGCCCCACTCCGGAACGTCGGCCCGCCATGGTCCGTCGCGATGTTCGCCGTGGCTGCTGCCTTCGCAGACGATGTAGTCGCTGCCCGAGAAGATCCAGTTGAAGTCGGCATAGTGGTGGACGATCGACTTCAGCGTCGCGCCGACGTCGCCGAACATCTTGCCGATCCGCTCCTTGCCGGCGGCGATGCCCCATTTCGGAAAATAGACCTGGGCGTCGTCGGCGAAGAGATCGAGGATCGAGCCTCCCGTCGATGTGACGCCGCCGTTGTCGAAGGCTTTCAGGTACTCGACGGCGACCGACTTTCTCTGTTCGTCGGTCATCGTCTGGGTTGCGACTGCCATGTTTCGGTTCCTCCCATGTCTGGGTTTCGTCGTCGGCGTCTTAAGCCGCGCCGCAGGTCGGCCTCCGGCTAGCTGTTCGGCTCGCGGTTTGCCGAATTCGCCGCCAGATAGGCGAACGCCATGTACGGTCCGAGCGTCGCGCCGCCGGCCCAATAGGCGCGCGCCGACGCCGAGGCAACGCAATTGCCGGCGCCATAGAGGCCGGGGATCGGCTCGCCAATTGCATTCAGCACCTGTCCGTCGGCATTGGTCGCCGGACCGCCCTTGGTATCGAGATTGCCACCGGTCAGTAGCGCCGCGTAGTACGGACCCTTGGTGCTGATCGGATACATGGTCGGGTTCTTGCCGGTCTTCTGGGCCGTCGGGCCATTGAACAGGAGTTCGACCTGCCGTTCGCCGCGATGAAAATCGTCGTCTTTGCCCCTCCGCGCAAAACCGTTGAAGCGCGAGACGGTGGTTTTGAGGTTTTTCGCAAAGTCCGGCGAGAGCTTGAGGTTGCCGGTCTCGCCGGCATACTGCTTCAGGCGCTTCCTGATGTTGTTGACCAGCGCCTCCCAGGTCCTGCCCTTGATGACGTGGCTGTCGTCGGTTCCCTTCGGAACGATGAAGCGGCCGTATTCGTCGCTCGCCGAGTTGTCCTGGCTGCGCTGGTCCCAGATGGCGATCAGAATGAGGTTCGGATATTCCGAGTTAACCGGGTCCCACTGGAAGAAGGCCTGCGCCAATTCGTTGTAGGCGAGCTTCTCGTTGGTGACCCGGCGGCCTTTCTTGTCCACATAGATCATCGAGTCGCCGGAGGGGGAGAAGGTGCCGATCAGCGAGGGGTCTTTGTTGACCGCCTTCTCGAAGACGACGGGGCACATCCACGCATAGTTCATATTGCGAAGGCTGGCGCCGGCGGCCGAGCCGATGTGGACGAAGTCGCCCTCATTGGTCACCGCCGCGCAGCCGCCGAACACCGGGGCGCTGAGATGGTTCTTGCGGAGATCGGCGTCGTGGGTGAAACCGCCGGTCGCGAAGATGACCGCCTTGCGCGCCTTGAATCTTCCGGTTTCGCCGTCGGCGGAGTCGGCATCAACGCCGATCACCCGTCCCGCTTCGTTGACGATGACGCGCTGGACGCGGCGGCCGGTGCGGATGTCGACACCGGCGCGCTTGGCCGCTTCCGCCATGGTACGCACCGCATGGACACCGCCGTCCGACATCAACTCGCGCGCCTGCTTGGTGACCAGCACGCGTCCGGTCGGCGCCTTGTTCTCGGGCAGTTCCGCCCAGTAGTCGGGCACGCCGGGGCAGTGGCGGTATTCGAGAGCTCCCTTGGCGCTGAGCAGCTCCGTCGCCTTGGAAGCGTTGTCAAAGATCGCCGCGCAGGCGTCATACTCCCACTGGCTCATGCCGAAGCGGGGATGATCGGTGTCGTAGACCTCGGGGCGCGACAGCCGCGCCATGTAGCGGATGCAGTCCTCTTTCTTGTCGACCAGCCCCATGGCGCGCATGGGTTCGTTGTTGGGGACCCAGTACCAAAACGCCGCCTTCTTGGTCGTGCCGCCGAGTTCCGGGGCCTTTTCGAGGACGAGCACCTCGTTGCCGAGCCAGGCGGAGAAGCACGCCGCGGCCAATCCGACACCGCCGCCGCCGACGATGACGATGTCGAACTCTTCGTCGAATACCGTTGCCCGCGAGGGCTGCGGCGACTTGCGCGCGATAGTGGCCATGAACGCTTCTCCCTCCAACCGGCACGATCGGCTTCTTGGCCGTCGATGCTCTTGTCGTGCCGGAGCCTGTCTCAAGCCGGGCGCACAGTCTTTCAGATTTCTGCTTCCTTGCAGATAGCTTTCGTTCGCAATGCGAACAGTCGTGCGATTATCGGCCAAAAAGATTGTCGCGTCGCTGAAAACATGATTGATTGACGGTTACGGGAGGGGACGAAGAAAGCACGCCAACGCTGCGGCTCGCGGCGAAAATTGGATCACCAGGCGGCTTCTCGACCCAGCCTCGGATGGATGGCCGCGGGCGCGGATCCGACGGAGGCACTGGCGTGACCCTGGCGATTGGCGGGCGGAGGCAGATGCTCCCGTTTCGCGGGCTCGAACAGTTCGAACGCAGAGGCGCAGTCGAGGATATCGGCTATTGCATCGCCGGCGCCAATCCCTACGCGCTGGAATTCAGCAATGGCGCCGACGTGATCTGCCTTCTCCTCGGCGACATCCTAAGCGAGACCAAGTTCGAGGACGGCGCCGAAGGGCCGCTGATCTTCGCCGGTCAAAGCTCGGCCTTTCACCCGCGGGGCGGCAATGTCAGGGTGCGCGCCGGCGAAGTACAGCGCGGCTTCATCGCCTTCAGCTATCAGCCGTCCTACCAAGAGGTTGTCGAGGACGTCGAACTTGACCGGACGCGGCGGGCCGGCAGCAGAAACAACATCCGCAGGGATTCGATCAGCGCCTTGGCGCGCTATGCGTTGAGCCGCATTCGCTCGGACGAGGGCCTGACGCCGTTCGAGCTGCAGTCGCTCGCCTCGCTGGTCTATGTGGAGACGCTTCGCGGCCTCGGCACGGTGAAGGAGGATCGGCGGCACGGCCTCTCCGACCGCGAATTCAATGCCATATGCGCCTATATCGATGCGGAACTCGACAACGACGTGACCTGCGCCAAGCTCGCCACCGCGGCGGGAGTGCCGCTCAGGGTGGTGTTCGACGGCATGAAGATGCGTACCGGCATGTCGCCATACCGCTATGTGATGGAGAAGCGGCTGGAGCGGGCGCGGGACATGCTGCGCAATTCCTCGATGCCGATTTCCGAAATCGCGCTCGCCTGCGGCTTTTCCTCGCAACAGCATCTCACCTCGACGCTTTCTGAAAAGCTCGGCACGACGCCGCAGAAGATGCGGTTGAACGGCTGAGGCGGGGCGGAAGCGACGTCGCCGCGGGCTGGCATCGGATCGTGGCCCCAATATTAACCTGAGACCCAACTCGGCGTCGCCGCTCGAGCGGCCTTCTCGCCTCCGCGCGGTGACCACCTTTGACCCCTCGTGGACGAATACTCATTCTGAATGTAGGTCGAGGGGACTGGGCGCCCGACCTCTGCTCGCTCCCCGAAGAGGCGAACTCCTCGGCCGCAGAGATTACCGGTCAGCATTAAAGGCGCTTCGATCACGCGTTTTGGCCCCACGCGGACGTGTTCCGGGTGAGGCGGACGACGGGTTGGTAGAATCGGGTTCGGCTACATGAAGGCCGTGTTGCGTCAACCGGCTCTTGCCAGTGCGAACTCGTGCTCGGCGACGTAGAACGGATTGCCAAGGCCGAGTTCCTTCGCCTTCTTCTCGTCGCCGGTCTTCACAAACGGCACGACCAGGCTGTCCTTGACGCCGAACACGGCGTCCGACTCAAGGTATTCATCGCCATCGACGAACATGTGCGTTGTTACCGGCTCGAAGCCCGGTGCGCCGACGATGAAGTGGATGTGGGCGGGGCGCATGGGATGGCGGCCGAGGGCGGTAAGCATCCTGCCGACCGGCCCGTCGGTCGGGATCGGGTAGCACGACGGCTTAACAGTGCGGAAGAAGAAGCGCCCGTCCGGCCCGGTGGTGAACAGGCCGCGCAGGTTCATCTTGGGCTGGTTCGGGTCCTGGACGTCGTAGGCACCGTCGGACGAAGCCTGCCAGACGTCGAGTATGGCACCGTCGATCGGATTGCCGTCAAGATCGGTCACCCGGCCCGACACCCAGGTCGGGTCGCCCTTGCTGTCGAGCGAGATTGTATCCCCCATCTTTCTCTTCGGCGGGCCGGCGACATGGAAGGGGCCGAGCACCGTCGACTCCGTCGCGCCGGAGGGTTTGCGATGGTTGACGGCGTCCACCAGCATCGACACACCGAGCGTGTCGGAGAGCAGGATGAACTCCTGCCGCTTGTCGTCGCACTTCTGGCCCGTCTCGGTGAGGAATCGAATCGCCGTCATCCACTCGTCTTGCGTCGGCTCGACCTCGCGGATCAGGGTATGGAGATGGGTGATTACCGAGGTCATGATCTCCTTGAGGCGGGCATCCTTGCAGCCCGACAGGCGCTCTAGAACCGCAGCGGTGGCGGTATTTTCGTTGAAATCCGGCATTCTCTTTTCCTCCCGGTTACGCTGCCGGCCTTCTGCCGTGCCAGGCATCGTCGAGCAGCGCGCGGATTGCGTCGCGGTTGATCGGCCGCGGATTCGTATAGGGGTTTGCCGCAGCGATATCGGCGGCGCGATCAAGCCCGCCCTCGGGCATGCCGAGCTCGCGAAGCGAGGTGGGGGCGCCCGCCGTCTTCGCCAGGTCGAACAGCCCCTGGGGCGCGCTGTCGACGCCGAGCGCATGGGCGACGCGCGCCATCGCCACATCCGCCTCCGCCGCATTGTAGGCTGAGGCGTGTGGCAAGATCACGGTATGGGTCTCGGCATGCGGCAGGTCGAAGCTGCCGCCGAGCACGTGACAGAGCTTGTGGTGAAGCGCCATCGACGTCGACCCGAGCACCGTGCCGCAGAGCCAGGCGCCGTAGAGGGCGCCCGCGCGGGCATCCTCGTCGGTGCTGTCCTCGACGATCGCCGGGATGGCCGCGCCGAGCGCCCGGATGCCTTCCTCCGCCATCAGCGAGACGACGGGATTGCCGTCCGGCGCGTAGAGCCCTTCGACCGCATGAGCGATGGCGTTCATCCCCGAGGTCACCGATAGCGACACCGGCAGGCCGAGCGTCAGCGACACGTCATAAACCACCGTCTCGGGGATGATCTTGGCGTCGCGCAGCGTCTTCTTCTCGCCGCCGACGGTTTCACCGAGGATGTTGGTCATCTCCGACCCGGCATAGGTGGTAGGCACGACGATCTGCGGCAGGTCGGTGCGCCAGGCGATCGCCTTGCCAAGGCCGGTGGTGGAGCCGCCGCCGATCGCCACGGTCCCGTCGATCCGATCGGCGGCGATGATCGCCATCGCTTCCTCGGTCGTCTCTACCGGCGTGTGCATCCGTGCGTTGGGGAAGACGCTGCCGCAGCGCGCCCCCAGCAGCCGCGCCACCGCTTCGGCGGAGCTTGCCTGCACCGGTGTCGAGATCACCAAGGCGCGGCGGATGTTCAGACGGTCGGCCTCGGCCGGGACTTCACGCAGCGTGCCGGTGCCGAAAACCACTCTTTGCGACGATGGCTGGTAGATGAAGGCGGGGACCGGCATTGCGCCGCCTTTACCAGAATTCGGGGAGCGGCGTCTCGGGCCCGTGGGTCGGCACCAGGGCCGCGTAGTGACCCGCGTATAAGAGAAGCGGCGGCCGCTCGTGGTCGCGCATGACGGAGATGTGGCCGACAAAAATCGTGTGGTCACCGCAGTCGTGAGTGACCTCGAGGTCCGCGGTGACGCAGGCCGATGCGTCGGCGAGCACCGGCACGCCACCGATGTCGGCGAAGCGGATCGGCAGGCCCGGCACCGGACGGCCAGCGAAATGGGTGGCAAAGTCGGCCTGGCCGGCGGCCAGGATGTTGACGGCGAAGCGCCCCGCTTCGCTGAGACGGGCGTGCATGTGAGCGCGCTTGGCGACGGAGATCACGCAAAGCGGCGGATCGAGCGAGCCGGACATGAAGGCATTGGCCGTCATGCCATATCGTTCGCCCCCCACACCGGCTGTAATGACCGTCACGCCCGTGGCGAACCGTCCCATCACCTTGCGGAAATGGAACGGTTCGATCTCGTGCAGGCGCTGCGGCTGGTTCATGCCGGCAATCTAGGCGGATCGACGCATCGCATGATAGCTCAACTCGCCGGGATCAGTCAGGTCAGGCACCCGCCAGCCGTCGAGGTCGTATTCGGCCATGCATTCCTCGGCGAAGCCCTTGAACTTGTCGGCGTTGCCCGACGCCATCGCGCCGAACAGGGCGTAACGCCGGATCTCCTCGGTCGAGCCGCCATAGTTGATCTCATAGAGCTCGTGGCGTCCACCGAACTCGGTCGAGATACAGTCCCACAGAAGCTTCATCAACTTGACCCGCTCCTCGGCCTTGTAGCCGTTGGAACCGCGGAGGTAGCGGTCGAGATAGGGGCGTATCTCCTCGTTCTTGAAATCCATGGCGTGACTGTTGAGGTAGATCAGCCCCGAGGCGACCGTCTGCTCGATGATATACTTCACCTTGCTGTAGGCGATGGTGGCGATGATCTGGTAGGCGTTGCCGGGGTCCATGTTGGGCAGCACGTAGTCGCCGATCCACGGCTTGGGGTCCCGCACCATGGCGTCCGACAGGCCCCAGAACAGGTTCCGCCAGGCGATCACCTCGCCGACATTGGCCTGGACGCCGCGATAGTCCTTGGTGCCCGACGCCTCGACGGCCTTCAGAAGCAGCCCGGCGATGAAGTCGAGCTTGACGGCGAGCCGGGTGCAGCCGTGCACAACGAAGCGCGGCAGGAAGCCCGTCTGCGGGAAGAAGTTGTTGGCCTTCTCGAGGTCGCCATAGACGAAGACGTTCTCCCAGGGGACGAGCGCGTTATCCATGATGAACACCGCATCGTTCTCGTCGAGGCGCGAGGAGAGGGGATAGTCGAACGGACTTCCCATCACGGTCGAGGTCATCTCGTAGGAGGTGCGGCAGATGAACTTCACGCCCGGTGTGTTGGTCGGCACCATGAAGACGACGGCGAAGTTCCGGTCCTGGAGCGGGATCAGCCCGTGGTGGGCAACGAAGGTGTAGTTGGTCAGCACCGAGCCGGTGGCCACCACCTTGGCGCCGGAGACGATCAGCCCGGCGTCGGTCTCCTTCTCCACGTGGCAGCAGACATCCGCCACCTCGTTCGGCGGCCGGTCGCGATCGACTGGCGGATGGATGATGGCGTGGTTGACATAGGGTACCCGCTCCTGGCTGTAGCGGTACCAGCGCTTGGCGTTGTCCTGATAGGGATCGTAGAAGTCGGCGTTGGCGCCGAGCGTCGCCAGGAACGACGCCTTGTAGTCCGGCGACCGGCCCACCCATCCGTAGGTCATCCGCGCCCATTCGGCGATCGCCGATCGGCCCTGCAGGAGATCGTCAAGCGACTTCGGTGCCTTGAAATAGGCGTGCGTCATGCCGCCGTTTCCAGTGTCGGTCGGCGTCAGGATCTTGTCCTTGTGCTTCGGGTCATGAAGCGCGTTGTAGAGGCGGGCGACCATGCGGGCGGTGTTGCGGAAGGCCGGATGTTCCGTCACGTCCTTGACGCGCTCGCCGTAGATGTAGACCTCGCGCCCATCGTTCAGTTCTTCGAGATACTCGGCACCGGTCATCATTTTGGCGCCGGTGATGCTGCCGGTTGTCTCCGGCCGAGCTGCGAAAGCCTTCGGGTCGTCCCGTACCTTGGCGTCCATGCCGCTTCCTCCCAAGAATGTTCGATTATCGAACGTCTGTACGATTTCCGAACGTCACGATAATGAACAACCGCCGACTTGGCAAGATGCCAAAATGGGTGGACGTCCTCCGCGGATCAGGCCAGCGACCGCGAAATCGTGCCGGCGACCTCGCGCAAGCGCGGCAGAAAAAGCTCGCGCATCTCGTTTCGCGTGGTGCGGCTGGCGTGGGCGGACAGGTTGATCGCAGCGACCGTCTTGCCGGACCGTGTCTCGATCGGAACCGCGATCGCCCGCAGGCCCTGCTCCAACTCCTCATCGACGATCGAAAAGCCCTGGGCATGATCCGCCCTGATCCGCTCCATCAACCCGACTGGATCGGTGATCGTCGCCGGCGTCCAGCGCACGAGACGCTCGGAACGCAGCCGCCGCCACAGCTCATCATCGTCAAGCGCGCCCAACTGGCAGCGACCGAGCGCGGTGTACAGAGCCGAGAGCCGAGAGCCGACGGTGATCGCCGTGGCCATCAGCCGGTAGGGCGCCGGCATCCGCGCTACGTAGACGATCTCGGTGTCCTGCAGGATGGCAGCCGAGGAGGACTCGCCGGTGACGTGGCTCAACTCCTTCATCAGCGGCGCGGCGCGATCGATCCACGATTGCGTTGACAGATAGGCGAAGCCGATCTCGAGGACGCGCGGCGCCAGTGAGAAGTCGCGGCCGTCCTGGACCGCATAACCGAGCCTCACCAGAGTCCGCAGGATCCGCCGGGCCGTAGCCCGCGACAGCCCGGTCACTGTAGCCGCGTCCGACAACGTCATGGAGGGCCGGTGCGGGCCGAACGCACCGAGCACGGCGAGCCCACGGGCGAGGGTTGCCATGAACTCGGTATCGCCCTCGGCGAGGTCGTCAGAGCCGCTGCTTGGACGTGATGTCGGAACCGTTGACACTGACGCAAAGCTCATCAACAATCGTCGAATAACGAACGAATGTTCGACATTCGAACATTCGTTCTGGGCAGTCAAGTGCCGCCACGACACTGGCTCAGAAACGCTGGTCGGCGAGAAGCGGGAGGAAGCGACTAAACGGCGCGTGCTCTTTCGGCAAGGCGCCAACCCATGGGAGGAACGAGAATGACGAAGCGCAACAGACTGACAAGCGTGAGCCGGCGTCGATTCCTGCAGGGTACGGCCGCGGCCGGCGCCGCGCTCGCCGCCGGTCCAGTGTTTGCCCCGGCAGTCTATGCCGCCCGCTCCATCAAGCTCGGCTATGTCAGCCCGCAGACGGGGCCGCTTGCCCCATTCGGCGAAGCCGACCAGTTCGTCGTCTCCAGCTTCAACGAGATGATGAAGGGCGGCCTCAAGATCGGTGGCGACACCTATCCGATCGAGGTCGTGGTCAAGGACAGCCAGTCGGACCCCAACCGCGCGGCCGAGGTGGCCAAGCAACTGATCGTCGATGATGAGATCGATGTCATGCTCGTCGCTTCGACGCCGGAAACCACCAACCCGGTTTCGACCCAGTGCGAAATCGAGCAGGTGCCCTGCATCTCGACAGTCGCGCCGTGGCAGCCCTGGTTCATCGGCCGCCAGAGCAATCCGGCTGACCCGAACTCCTGGAAACCGTTCGACTACACCTACCACTTCTTCTGGGGGCTGGAGGACGTCATCGCCGTCTACACCAACATGTGGGGGCAGCTCGACACCAACAAGTCGGTCGGCGGCCTGTTCCCCAACGACGGGGACGGCAACGCGTGGGGCGACAAGCAGGTCGGCTTCCCGCCGGTGCTCGACGCGCAGGGCTATACGTTGACCGACCCCGGCCGCTACCAGAACCTGACCGACGACTTCTCGGCCCAGATCTCGGCATTCAAGGGTGCCAATTGCGAGATCATCACGGGCGTGATGATCCCGCCGGACTTCACCACCTTCTGGAACCAGGCCAATCAGCAGGGCTTTAAGCCGAAGGCTGCATCGATCGGCAAGGCGATCCTCTTCCCCGTCGCCGTCGAGGCACTCGGCAACACCGGCAACAACCTGTCGTCGGAGGTGTGGTGGTCGCCAAACCATCCTTTCAAGTCCTCGCTCACCGGACAGACTTCGGCGGAGGTCGCCGCCGCCTACGAGAAGGCGACGGGCCGGCAGTGGACGCAGCCGATCGGCTTCGCCCATGCCCTGTTCGAGGTCGTCGTCGATGTGCTGAAGCGGACGGAAGACGTCGGCGATGCCGACGCGACCGTCGCCGCCATCGCCGCCACCAACCTCGATACGCTCGTCGGCCACCTGCAGTGGAACGGCGCCGGTCTGCCGCCCTTCGCGGCCAAGAACGTCGCCAAGACCCCGCTGGTCGGCGGTCAGTGGCGGTTGAAGCGCGAGGGGAAATACGATCTGGTGATCGTCGACAACCGGACCGCGCCGGCGATTCCGACCGCGGGCAAGATGGAGCCGATCACCTGATCCACCGACAGCGGGAGGCGGGCGCGTCGCCTCCCGTCCGGCCACTGAAGACCTGAGGCCGCCCCGCCGTGATCCTTCAGCTCGCACGCCTCAGCAAGGCCTTCGGCTCGGTGGTCGTCGCGGACGGGATCGATCTCGATGTCGAGGCAGGCGCGGCGGTCGGCATCATCGGCCCGAACGGCGCCGGCAAGACGTCGCTGTTCAACCTCATCGTCGGAGCGTTGAAGCCGGATGCGGGGACCATCCGCCTCGAGGGTCGCGACATCACCCGCGCCACGCAGCAGGCACGGGCGAGAAGCGGCCTGGTCCGCTCCTTCCAGATCCCCCAGCCTTTCGCCAACCTCACCGTCTTCGAGAATTTGCTGGCCGGCGCTGCCCATGCCGGCGAGGGCCGCGACGGTGATCCCGTCCAGCGCTGTGGCGCCGTGCTCAACCGAACCGGTCTCCTGCCGCTCGCCAACCGCCGCGCAGGAACGCTGACGCTCCTTGAGCGCAAGCGGCTCGAAATGGCGCGCGCGCTCGCAACCCGGCCGCGCATCCTCCTCCTCGACGAGATCGCCGGCGGGCTGACCGAGGCCGAGTGCGGCGCGCTCATCACCACGATCCGCGAGGTTCGCGCAACCGGCGTTACCATCATCTGGATCGAGCATGTCGTCCACGCGCTGCTCGCGGTGGTCGACCGGCTGATGGTGCTGAACTTCGGCCGCAAGATCGCCGAGGGTAATCCCCGCGAGGTGATCGAGTCGGGCGAGGTGCGGGAGATCTATCTGGGGATCGAAGCGTGATGGCGATTGCCTCGCTCGAGATGCTTCTTCCGGCGCTGCCGGCGGAGACAGATCCCCGCATCGCATGTTTGGAAGGGGTCGCCTGATATGCCTGTTCTCGAAACGCACGATCTCGGTGCCTTCTACGGCGACTTCCAGGCGCTGTTCGGGATCACCGTGACGGTCAACCAGGGGGAGACCGTCGCTATCATCGGCGCCAACGGCGCCGGCAAATCGACGTTTCTCCGCACCGTCGCCGGCCTCCTGCCGAGCCCCGCAGCATCCATCCGCTTCGAGGATCTGGAGATCGGCGACGAGCGGCCGGTCGACCGGGTGCGCCGCGGCATCGTGCTGGTGCCGGAGGGCCGGCGGCTGTTTCCCTCCCTCACCGTCGAGGAGAACCTTCTCGTCGGCGGCTACCGGCGGCGCGGGCGTTGGACGCTTGAACGCATTTATGCGCTTTTTCCGGTACTCGCCGAGCGGCGCGGGCTGCCGGCGACCGCCCTGTCCGGCGGTCAGCAGCAGATGTGTGCGATCGGCAGGGCATTGATGGCCGATCCAAGACTGCTTCTTTGCGATGAGCTCAGCCTCGGCCTCGCGCCGATTGTCATTCGCGACATTTACGCCAGCCTGCCGGAGATCAAGGCGGCCGGCACGAGCGTGATCGTCGTCGAGCAGGACATTGTCCAGGCGCTCGCCGTCGCCGACCGGGTCTATTGCTTCCAGGAGGGACGGATGATGCTGTCTGGCCGTCCGGCGGAGCTCGCCCGCGACGCCATCCACGCCGCCTATTTCGGGCTGTGACGATGACGCCTGCTTCTCGGCGCGGATGGTCCTCGCTTGCCGTCACCCCGGGGAAAGCCGGCGTCCGTCGCCGCGCCAATACGATCGGCGCGACGTTTTCGATCGGGCGGCGGACGAGGATCGATTCCGGCTTTCGCTGGTATGACGGGCGAACATCCTCGCACGGGGGTCGCCCCATCCCCGTTTCGGTGAAGGCCCCACGGCGATGACCGCGTGGCTCGACACCGTGATCCAGGGCGTGCTGCTTGGCGCCCTCTATGCGCTCTACGCCACGGGTCTGTCGCTGATCTTCGGCATCATGCGGCTGGTCAACCTCGCCCATGGCGACCTGATCGTGCTGGCGGCGTTCCTCATCCTTGCCCTGTCATCGGCGCTCGGCATCGACATCTTCCTTGCTTTCGCCATCGCCGTTCCGCTGATGTTCGTCGTCGGCTGCACTCTGCAGGTCGCGCTCCTCAACCGCACGCTCGGCACCGACATCCTGCCGCCGCTGCTCGTTACCTTCGGCCTGTCGATCGTCATTGAGAACGGCCTGCTCGAAGGCTTCTCCGCCGACAGCCGTCGGCTCCCGATCGGTGATCTGGCCGGCGTCTCGCTGCCCCTCGGCGGCGGCATCGCGGTCGGCGTCTTTCCATTGATGGGGCTTGCCGCTGCGGTGCTCGTGATCCTCGCCCTCAACCAGGTTTTCTACCGGACAAGCCTCGGCCGTGCCTTCCGCGCCACCTCCGACGACGCCGAGACGGCGCAGCTGATGGGAATCGACAACCGTCGCATCTACGCCATCGCCATGGGGCTGGCGCTGGCCGTGTGTACGGTCGCCGCCTTCTTTCTTGGCGCCCGCGCCCAGTTCGATCCGACGATCGGCCCGGCTCGCCTCATCTACGCCTTCGAGGCGGTGATCATCGGCGGCCTCGGCAGCCTGTGGGGAACGCTCGCCGGCGGCATCGTGCTTGGCGTGGCGCAGACCATCGGCGCCCGGATCAATCCCGAATGGCAGATCCTCGCCGGACATCTCGCCTTCCTCGCCGTTCTGGTCGTGCGCCCGCGCGGTCTGTTTCCAAGGGCGGTCGACTGATGGAGAGGGCGACGGACCGGAGCGGCGAGTCTTCGGCGGAGCGGTCTCGCTTCTCGGTATCGTGGGCGACCCGTGCCTCGCGGATCGCGGTGCCGGTAGCGGCGATCCTGCTCGTCGTCCTTATCGTCGCGCCGTCCGTCGTCGGCCGGGCGACGCTCCAGGACCTGTTCTTCGTCTTCACCATGCTGGCGCTGGCGCAATATTGGAACCTGCTCGCAGGCTATGCGGGACTGGTCTCCATCGGCCAACAGGCGTTCGTCGGCCTTGGCGCCTATGCGTTGTTCGCCACGACTTTGATCGCCGGTCTCGATCCGCTGCCGGGGATCCTCATCGGTGGAGTGGTCGCAGGGGTGTTGGCCCTACCAACGGCCTTCGTCGTCTTCCGCCTGCGCGGCGCGTATTTCGCCATCGGCACCTGGGTGGCGGCGGAAGTGTACCGGCTGGTCCTCGCCCAGGTGCGGCAACTCGGCGGGGGGACCGGCACCTCGCTCGGTCCCGACATCACCAACCGGATGTTCGGGCTGGAGACCGTCGCGCAGCTGTTCCACGTCCGCACCTCGGCGGCCCGCGACATCATCTCCTACTGGGTGGCGCTCCTGCTTCTCGTTGTGACGATGCTCGCCATCTATCTGCTTCTCCGCTCGCGCCGCGGGCTGGCGTTGGCGGCACTCCGCGATTCGGAGCCGGCGGCCGAAGGGGTTGGCGTCGATGGCTTCCGCACCAAGCTCTTCGTCTACGTGCTGACCGCCGCCGGCACGGGAATGGTGGGCGCGCTGATCTATTTCCAGAAGGCGCGGATTTCGCCCGATGCCGCGTTCTCCGTCCTCGACTGGACGGCCTATGTCATCTTCATTGTCGTCATCGGCGGCATCGGCACCCTCGAAGGGCCGATCATAGGCGCCGTCGTGCTCTATTTCCTGCAGGATTATCTTGCCGATTTTGGGACTTGGTATTTGATCACGCTTGGGGCGCTCGCGATGGCCGTGATGCTGGTGGCGCCGAAAGGGCTGTGGGGCTTCTTCGCCGAGCGCTACGACCTCCATCTCTTCCCTCTCCGGCGACGCCTAATTGACCGCACCGCTTGAACGGGAGCGCACCGTCAGGCCCTTTTCAGCTGTGCCCACGCCCAATCATTTGGAATGTGCACTTTCCTGGACGTCAAAAGAAGATGGTCGACCGGCCCGGACACTATTCAAGTTG
>CAVWYO010000009.1:0-256775 GCA_963759235.1 uncultured Alphaproteobacteria bacterium
CTACGTGCCGTCGAGAAGCCGCGCCACGAGGCGATCGATGCGCTGGGAGACGCCGGCATCGGCCAGCGCATCACGAACCAGCTTGCGGGCGCGCTGGAATTTCACGTTCTCTGGCAGAGCCACGCCCGCAGCGATGATCTCCGCCTCGCGCGCAGCGTCCGCGATATCCCGGTGGAGTCTGTTCTTCGGGTCGAAAAGTGGAATCGGCAAGGTGAACATCACCTTGTCGAAGTCGCGCGCACCCCATTGGCCCCGCGACTGAAGCCCGGCGATGCGGGTGCGGGCGGTCTCGCTGTTGAGGACGGCGGCGAGGAAAAGCGCCTCGTCCTCGCTCCTTGGAGTGGCCCAATACAGCTTGTGATCAACGACTGAGTCGTCGCGCACGAGGCAGGCAGCCGGGAGCGTTCCCGCCTTCGCATAGACAATGCGAAGGGGCGCAACCGGGAACTGCGCGCCAAGTTCGTTGTGGTAGTTCCATCGGCCGACGAGCGTCATCTTCCCGTTCTCGGCATGCTTGCCCCAGAGTGCCTCAGCTTGGCGCATCCAGCCGCTCAGGCCCGAATGGCCCCTATTTGCTGCCACCTTTGCATCGAGCAGTTCACCCCGCACTGTCGCAGGTACGACGCCTTCAAACGCTTGGAACACTCGGTACGGGAGGATGCTTTCTCCCAGCAACACAGGGTGCAGGAACTCTGCTTCGATGCGATGTTCAATGGCGGGCGCCGACTTCCATGGCTGCTTCTCCTGGGTTGTGCGCCGGCTTGCCACGTAGGGCGAAGTCGGGTCACTGCCCAGCCGACCGCTAACTCTGCGTTCGACCAGGCAAAGCATGCGCGGCACGAGCGTCGCTCCTTGCCTGAACGCTTTTCGATAAGGAGAACCTCCTGCGAAGACGCCCTCCTTCGGGCTGGGTGCGTCCCGTTGGACCGCCAGGCGCGCATCGGCGACTGCTTCCGGCGCGTCGCGGAACGGCAGCGTGCCCGAATACGCGGTCACGGTGTCCGGCATTCGCTTCCCAATCGCCCGCTTTCGCCCGAAGACAACACAGGAGGGAACGGGAAAGAGCGGCTGGACGCTGTCGTCCATCGTCCACACCTCGTCCCACCCGATGCGGGTCGACGAAAACGATCCGGTCCTGAACTTTTCGAACTGGCCGCGGGTCAGGGCAGCCAGCGGCAGGACGAAGGCGATACGACCGTTGGAGCGCAGGTAGAACGCCGCGCAGCGGACAGTGAAGAGCGCCGAGAGGTCACTCTGGGTGCCGAACTTGCCGCCGACGTGGAGGCGCTCGCCTTTCGACAACTCCTTGAACCGCTTCTGCAGGTCGGCGCTCATGTGGCGGAAGGCAACCCATGGCGGATTGCCGACCACCACGTTTGCCCAGCCGGTTCCGAAAGCGAGCGCCATCGGCCGCGAGAGGTTGCGCGCCACATAGGTCCACACCGAATCGCGCCCTTCGCGGCGCAGTTCGTCGAAGACCAGATAGGCGGCGCCCATGTCGGTGACTCCATGTTCTTCCGTCGGAGTCAGGTCGCGGTGATAATGGCGCTTGATCTCAAGCTGGAAAACGGCTTCGGCCCGCGCCCGGTCAAACCCCTGCTCGGAGCTCTCGCGCATCTTCGCCACCAGCTTGTCGAAAAGCCGGATGTCCTTGCAGAGGATCTCGGGAAACTTCAGCGCTCTGCGCTGCCGGCCGATCATGCCGTTGTCCTTCGGCACGTAGCCGGGCGGATCGGGGACGACGATGGTCAGCTCCTTCCCCGCCAGCTCCAGGTTGGTCGAGAGCTGCATGGAATCGGCGAGATAGACCGGGATGTAGAGCGCGCCGCCCCGCTGCTGGATCGCCGGTGCGAGCGCGAGCAAATAGGTGACGCGGGCGATGATCACGGCGACCGGATGGATGTCCATGCCGGCGACGTAGTCGGTGGCCTCGGAGGCACGCTCCTTCATGTCCATGCCGCCTTCCTCGGCTTCGGCGAGGAAGTTGCGGACGGCGTGGAAAAGGAAGGTGCCCGAGCCGCAGGCGGGGTCGAGTACTTTCTGCTCGACGGGTCGCTCGACGGCACGGCGGGCGATTTTCGCGGCCAGCCAGTCCGGCGTGTAGTACTCGCCGAGGCCGTGCCGCTCGTCGCGGTCGATCAGCGATTCGTAGAGGATCTTCAGAACGTCGCTCTCGACTTCGTTGAGGCGGAAGCGGCGGACATGGCCGAGGATGCGGCGGACGAGTGCCTCGCCGGCCGGATCGGCAACGACCCAGTCGAAGAAGTCGCTTTCGGCCGCTCCGTAGATGCCGGCAGCCTCGAATGCGGCGCCCGACAGGACGTGCTTCGGGTCGTCGTCGCGGAGATCGACGACCGCGAGGGCAATCGCCTTGGCCACAATCACCAGAAACGTGTGCTGAAACCACAGCGCGTCGTTCTCGATCTCGCGGCCATAGACGAGTTTGAGGAGCGACGACCAGAGCTGACGCTTAAGAATGACCGCCGGTTCTCCCTTTAGCCTCTGCCACAGCGCTGCCAGCTCCTCGGCGGCCCGGTGATACGCGGTCGAGTCCTGCCCAAGCTCGATACGGACGGTCAGCGCGTCCGGCGGAAGCGAGGACTTGAGCGCGACCACCCCGTCCAGCCAGGCGAGGAACACCTCAGGTTTCTCGGGATCGAGGGTGGTATCCTTGAGCTTGACGAGGTTGCCTTGGGCCAGTTCGAACACCGCCCATTTCAGCCCGTCCGAGGCGATGCCGATGAACCGCTCGCCTTCTTCCCGCTCGCGGTCGGCGAGATAGTCCGGCATGCGCCTTTCCACGTCCGGCCACTCCTTGTCGAGGTGGCTCTTCGCCTCGAAGACGGTCCGGCCGATCAGGGCATCGATGCGGCCGCGAACCTCCGGGACGCGACGCTCGAAGTCGAGATTCGATAGCTCCGCCCCGAACTCCTCGACGAGGAGATCGCGGAAATCGGCCTTGACCTCGTCGTGGCCGGGCCGCGACGCAAGATGGCAGAGCAGATCGATGGTTGGTTGCGATGTAGGCACGGGCGAATCCTCGGTAGCGCAGCGTGGCCCACCAAGCCAAGCAATTCAACTGTCGGACCGCGCGCGCACTGACCCCGACGAGTGATCACCCGTGCCCGCGGTCGCCGGACGGCTCGCTGGCTGCGTAACCCCTAAAAACCGGCTGCCACCGGCGGCCGTCCCCTGTCAACCGCTTGGCAAGACCGCTCGGACATATGATCCTGCCCTCAAACGGGTCCGGGGGAGGTCCATGGAGAGCAATATCGAAATCGCCCGCGCGGCGAAACCGCGCCCCATCGTCGAGGTCGCCGAGGGGCTGGGCATTCCGCGCGAGGCGGTCTTCGCCTATGGCCCTCACAAGGCGAAGATCGCGCTCGACTATCTGAATGCGCTCGATCGGCCGGCCGGCCGCCTGGTGCTGGTCACTGCCATGTCGCCGACGCCGGCCGGCGAGGGCAAGACGACGACGACGGTCGGCCTCGGCGACGCCCTCAACCGGATCGGCAAGCGGGCGGTCATCTGTCTTCGCGAGCCTTCGCTCGGGCCTTGCTTCGGGATGAAGGGGGGCGCAGCCGGCGGCGGCCATTCCCAGGTCATCCCGATGGAGGATATCAACCTTCAGTTCACCGGCGACTTCGCCGCCGTCGCCGCCGCCAACAACCTGCTCGCCGCGATGATCGACAACCACATCTACTGGGGCAACGCCCTCGACATCGACGAGCGGCGGATCACCTGGCGGCGGGTGGTCGACATGAACGACCGGGCGCTCCGCCAGATCGTCTCCTCGCTCGGCGGCGTCGCCAACGGGTTCCCCCGCCAGGACGGCTTCGACATCGTCGTCGCGTCGGAGGTGATGGCGATCTTCTGTCTGGCGACGAGCCTCGCGGACCTCGTCGCACGGCTCGGCCAGATCGTGGTGGCCGAGACCCGCGACCGCAAGCCGGTGACGGCGCGCGATCTCTCCGCCGACGGTGCCATGTCGGTGCTTCTCAAGGACGCGCTGTCGCCGAACCTGGTGCAGACGCTGGAAGGCAACCCGGCCTTCGTCCATGGCGGGCCGTTCGCCAATATCGCCCATGGCTGCAATTCGGTGGTCGCCACGCGGGCCGCACTGAAGCTCGGCGACTATGTGGTCACCGAAGCGGGGTTTGGCGCAGATCTCGGCGCCGAGAAATTTTTCGACATCAAGTGCCGGATGGCCGGCCTCAGGCCCGACGCGGCCGTCGTCGTCGCCACGGTCCGCGCGCTGAAGATGCACGGTGGCGTCGCCCGCGAGGACCTTGCGGCGGAGGACGTCGCCGCGGTGCGGAAAGGCGCCGCCAATCTCGCCCGTCACCTGCAGAACCTGAAGCGCTACGGCGTACCCTGCGTCGTCGCCATCAACCGCTTCGCCGCCGACACCGAGGCCGAGCTTCGGGAGGTAGAGGAGGCGGCCCGCCGCGAAGGCGTCGCGGCGGTCGTCTGCACCCACTTTGCCGACGGGTCGAAGGGCGCGGAGCCGCTCGCCCATCACGTCGTCAAGCTCGCCGAGGCGGGCACCGCCTGCCTCATGCCGCTCTATCCCGACGACATGCCGCTTCTCGACAAGGTGACGATGATCGCCACCAGTCTCTACGGCGCCAGCGAGGTCGTCGCCGACAAGCCGATCCGCGACCAGCTCGCGCGCTACGAGGCCGCCGGCTACGGCCACCTGCCGGTCTGCATGGCGAAGACCCAGTATTCCTTCTCCACCGACCCGGCGCTGAAAGGGGCGCCTTCCAATCACGCGGTGAAGATCCGCGAGGTACGTCTTTCCGCCGGCGCCGGCTTCGTCGTCGTCATCTGCGGCGAGATCATGACCATGCCCGGGCTGCCGCGCGTGCCGGCCGCCAACGCCATCCACCTGGACGCTGCGGGGAATGTGGTCGGGTTGTTTTAGCTAGGACTTGGCGTGGTCGGCGACGGAGAGCGCACACATCGCGAGTTGTCGCGGTCAGACGATGATGCCGCCCTTTTGCCATAGGCGGAAGGCGCCCTTGAAGGCGTTTTCGTTGTCGCCGCGCCGGCAGCCGGGCGGCAGCTTGTCCAGCAATCTGACATTGCCGCCGCCGATGACGATGTAATCGGGCTCCATCGCCGCCTGGAGCCGCTCGATCACGGCGAAAACCTCCAGCCGCCACTTCTTCTTGCCGAGCCGCTTCAGCCCCGCTTCGCCCACATACTCCTCGAAGGTGCGCCCCTTCTTGTAGGGGAGGTGAGCCAGTTCCATCGGCTGGGCGACCTTGTCGACGATGAGCGCGGTTCCGAGGCCGGTGCCGAGGCCGAGAAACAGCATCCTTCGCCCTTCATAGCTGCCGATCGCCTGGATCAAGGCATCGTTGACGATCTTGACCGGCCGCCCGAACGCGGCGTTGAAATCGAAACCGACCCAGCCGGCCCCGAGATGGGCAGGCTCCAGTATTGGTCGGTTGTGCAGCACGGGTCCAGGATATCCCATCGCGACCACGTCGTAGTCCCAGCCCTCGGCCAGCGCCTTCACGGCGTCGACCATCTGCGCCGCGGTCATCGCCGGGCCCGACTCGACCTGCCGCTTGGTCCGCTGGTGCGAGGCCAGGATCTTTACATGCGTGCCGCCAATGTCGATCGCCAGCACCTGCCGCGCGGCGTTCGCCGTCTTGTTCGCCGGCTTTGCGGTCTTTGCTCTAGCCATCCTTCCGGCCCCCTGTCGCTGCCTGGTCCGCCAACACGACGATGCTTGCCGCGCGCACGCGTCCGGCCGGGATGCCCGGGTCCTGCCGGCGCAGCCGAGACAACGCGTCGACCTTCTCCGGCCCGGTGACGACGAAGAGGATCTGAGCGGCGTTGTCGAGCACCGGATAGGTCAGCGTCATGCGCGGATGCCCCTGATAAGGGCCGGTGACCGCAACCGGAGCGTCCTTCACGTCAAGCACGGGATCGCCCGGCACCAGCGACGCGGTATGGCCGTCCGGTCCGAGGCCGAGGTGAACAAGATCGAGGCGCGGCGGCGAACCGGCTAGCGCCTCGAGCGTCCTGCCATAGGCGGCGGCCGCTGACGCCAGATCGGCGTCCTCGACCGGCATGGCGTGAACATTCTCGGGCGGTACCGGCGCGTGGACGAGGAGGCTCTGGCGGAGATGAAAATAATTGCGGTCCGGGCTGTCGGCCGGGGCGACCCGCTCGTCGACCTGAACGATCTGGATCGCGGCCCAGGGCAGATCCTCGTTGGCAAGCGCGGCCAGCATGACCCAGGGCGTATGCCCGCCGCTTACCGCCAGAGTGAAGCTGCCCTTGGCAGCGACTGCCGCGCGCGCCGCCGCGGCGATCCGGCGCGCGCCCTCGGCGGCAACCGCATCGGCATCCTGGAAGACCCGAACCTCCATGCCTACACCTCGACCAGATGGCTGTTCTGGTTCCAACGCACGATGACCCGGTAGTCGTGCTCGAAGCCGAGCACGCTGACGGTCGCCGTTCCGAGCGTGAAGAACTCCCCGTCGGCCGGCGGCAAGCGAAGCCAGCAGGCGGTCAGGATTCTGAGCAGGTGGCCATGCGAAAAAAGCGCGACATCGCCGCCGGCCGAGAGCGCCCGCGCGATCACCCGCTTGGCGCGTTCGCCGATCTGCTCGACGGTCTCGCCGCCTGGAACGCCGTCGCGCCAGATCACCCAGTCGGGCCGCTCCTCCTGGATGTCGATGGTGCGGCGGCCTTCATAGTCGCCATAGTCCCATTCCATCAGATCGTCGTCGAGCACCGCACCATTCTCGTAGCCGGCCAGCCGGCAGGTCTCCACCGCGCGGATCAGCGGACTGGAGAGCACCAGCGCGAAGGGCCGTTTGGCGAGCCGCCGGCCGACGGCGCGAGCGCGGGCCTCACCGGATTTATTCAAGGGCAGGTCGGTGCGGCCGGTATGCCGCCCGGTCTTGCTCCATTCGGTTTCGCCGTGGCGGAACAGCCAGATTTCGTGATGCTCGCCCACCGCCTCGACTCCCGTATCTCTCAAGGAGCCGGATCGACCCAGCCGTGCGGCGGGACGAGTTGTTCGAGGGCTTCCTTCGGCCCCCAGGTGCCGGGCGCATAGGGATGCACCGGGACCTTGTTGCCGAGAATCGGATCGACGATCCGCCAGGCGATTTCGCTGGCGTCCTGACGGGTAAACAGCGAGTCGTCGCCGTCGAGCGCGTCGCCGATCAGCCGCTCGTATGGCTCCATCTCGTCCTTGACCTCGTCGCGGGCGAGGAGTTCCACCTGCTGGCCCTTCATCTGTTCGCCGGCCGCCTTCTTCCGCGAGCCGATGGCGATCGTGACCTCCGGACTGAGGCGGAACCGAACGTAGTTGGTCTCGTCGTCGAGATTCTCGCCGAAGGCATTGAGCGGCGGGCGATGGAAGCGGACGACCACCTCGGTCACGTGCACCGGCAGGTTCTTGCCGGCGCGGATGTAGAAGGGCACCCCGTCCCAGCGCCACGAATCGACGAACAGCCGGACGGCGGCGAAAGTCTCCACCTGCGAATCCTTGGCGACACCGGGCTCGTCGCGATAGCCGTCGAACTGCCCGCGCACGACGTCGTTGGCGTCCAGCGGGCGAATGGCCTTGAAGATCTTGACCTTCTCGTCGATCAGGCCGGCCTCGAAATCTCCGGCCGGCGCTTCCATCGCCAGGATGACCAGGACGTTCATCAGATGGTTCTCGATGACGTCGCGGATGGCGCCGACTTCATCGTAGAAATGCCCGCGCCCCTCGACGCCGAAATCCTCGGCCATGGTCACCTGGACGCTCTCGACGTAGTTCCGGTTCCAGATCGGCTCGAGATAGGAGTTGGCGAAGCGGAAGTAGAGGAGGTTCTGGACGGCCTCCTTGCCGAGATAGTGGTCGATACGGAAGATCGACGCTTCGTCGAAAGCGAGGTGCAGAATCCGGTTCAGCCACTGGGCGGAGGCGAGATCGCGACCGAAGGGTTTTTCGACCATCAGCCGGGCATTGGTGGCGCAGCTCGACTGCTGGAGCCCTTGTACGACGGTCTCGAACATGCTGGGCGGGATCGCCAGATAGTGCAGTGGCCGATTTGCGTCGGCGAGGCTCGCCTTCAGACGTTGAAAGGTGGCCGGAACTCGATAGTCGCCGCTGACGTACCGCAAGAGGCCGGCAAGCTTGGTGAAGATCTTGTCGTCGACCGAGCCCTTGTCCTTCTCGATGCCGTCGCGAGCCCGCGCCACCAATTGGTCGAGCGTCCAGTCCTCGATGGCGACGCCGACGACCGGGACGTCCAACATGCCCCGCCGCACCATCGAATAGAGCGACGGGAAGATCTTCTTGTGGGCGAGATCCCCGGTCGCACCGAAAAGCACCAGAGCATCCGATTTCGCTTCGGCCATCGCTGTCGTCCGCCTGTTGCGGTTTCGCTGGGGTTTCGGGTCGCCTGCTCTCAGGCTTTCTTCTCGAGGTGGCCGCCGAACTCGTAGCGCATCGCCGACAGCATCTTGTCGGCGAAGTCGGCCTCGCCGCGCGAGGAGAAGCGCTCATAGAGCGCCGCCGACAGCACCTGGGCCGGGATACCCTCGTCGATCGCCGCCTTGATCGTCCAGCGGCCTTCGCCGGAATCCGAAACGCGACCGGCGTAGTTCGCGAGCTTCGGGTCTTCGAGCAGGGCCTCGGCAAGCAGGTCGAGCAGCCAGGATCCAATGACGCTGCCGCGACGCCAGACCTCGGCGACGTCGGTGATATTGAGGTCGAACTGATAATATTCGGGGTTTCTGAGCGGTGTGGTCTCGGCGTCGACGTCTTGTTTCATCGTGCCGGCGTTGGCGCCGTGTAGAATGTTCAGCCCCTCCGCGTAGGCCGCCATGACGCCGTATTCGACGCCGTTATGGACCATCTTGACGAAGTGCCCGGCGCCGCTCGGGCCGCAATGGAGGTAGCCGTGCTCGGCGGTGCCGCCGACCTTGTCGCGGCCGGGGGTGCGCGGCGCCGAATCGACCTTCGGCGCCAGTGAGGCGAACACCGGGTCGAGGTGCTGCACCGCCGCGTCGGGCCCGCCGATCATCAGGCAGAAGCCGCGCTCGAGGCCCCAGACACCGCCGCTGGTGCCGACATCGACATAGTGGACGCCCTTTGGCTGCAGACGCTTGGCGCGATCCATGTCGTCGCGATAATAGGAGTTGCCCCCGTCGACGATCATGTCGCCGGTTTCCATGAGGCCAGACAGCTGGCCGAGGGTCTCTTCCACCACGGCGGCCGGAACCATCATCCAGGCGGCGCGCGGCTTGGTCAGCTTGGCGACGAAATCCTTCATCGACGCGGCGCCGACCGCGCCTTCGCCGGCCAGCGCCTTGACCGCGTCGGCGCTGACGTCGAAGACGACGCACTCGTGACCGTCGCGCATCAAGCGGCGGACCATGTTGGCGCCCATGCGGCCGAGGCCGATCATCCCGAGTTGCACGGCTCTATCCTCCTCCTCGTGACTCGACGTCGCCTGCGGGCCAGCGCCGCCATCTCTTCAAAGCCAATACTGCATCAATGGTGGTGCGGCAACGAAAGAGGTTCCGAACTTTGGCCGGCTGGTAAACCGGGCGTTCGGATCTGCCTCGGCCGCAGGCGCCGAAGCGCGAATCGCAGCGGCGGTCCGACGCTATGGGAGCGCGGGGCTTCACCGACGTCGTCCGTCAAAGTCACCCTTCGTTCATACCGTCGCATGGACTACTATGTCCCTTGAGCCGGATGATTGGGCAAAGTTTCGCCCGTGCAGACCCCGGTGAGGCGGGTGATGTCGGAATTGGCTACGTGGCGGGTCGCCGGCAGTTACTACGAGACGTGCAATTGCGAGGCGGTCTGCCCCTGCCGGCGGCTGAATGGCAAACCCGGCGGACGCTCCACATATGGCGTCTGCCAGTTTCTGCTCTCCTGGCGCATTGTCGACGGAAGGGCCGATGGCGTCGAACTTTCCGGGCGATCTGTCGCCATGGCGGGCTTCTATGACGACGACGAGCAAGGATCGCCCTGGACGGTTGTGCTCTATATCGATGAAGGCGCCGACTCGCCTGCCTTCGAGGCGCTGGCGGCGATCTTTCTCGGCGATGCCGGCGGCACCCATTTCTTCGCGACGAAGTTTCTCGACGTCATTGCCGTAAGGCAGGCCGACATTCATCTCGACCACAGCGAGGGCAAGGAGACGGTTGCCGTTCGAGATGTCGCCACCGCTGCTGTCGAAGGGCGGCCCGACTATGACGGCTCGATCACCTGCGGCATTCCCGGCCACCATCAGGTCGGGCAAGAGCTGATCTCGAAATCGGCGGTCTGCGACGGACCGCTCGACTGGTCCTATGAGGGCCGCTGCGGCTTTGCCAGCGCGTTCGACTATCGGTCGCAATAGCTTCGACCCTGTGATCCGGAGCGGAAGGCGGCCGGTTGCACCTGGTGTCAATAATGCCCATCCAGATGCACCTTCGCCGGTCGGGCGATCTCGGGGTCGGAGTCGGCGGCGAGGCGCTCGAGCACCGGCCGCATGCCGGTGACCGGCTCGTCGAGCTCCGTCGCGCACATCATGGCGATCCAGGCGCGGTCCACGTCGATCAGCCGCATGACGAAAGCGGGGTCGGCGGCGTAGTGCTCGTGAACATAGAACCACAGCGCCTGGGCATTGGGCAGATAATCGGTGCGCTTTTCATAGGCGAGGACGTCGATCACCCATTGGTCGAGGTCGAAGCCTGATGCCATGAGCGCCTTGTTCGAGGAAAGCGCATAGAGCCCCTCGAACGAGGTGTCGTAGCCGCAGACGAAGCCGCCGGCGACAGCGACGCGATGGTTGGCGTGACCGCGCAGCCGTTCCAGGAGGTCGGCGAGCGCCGGCGCGTCCGTTTCTCCTTCGACGCCGCCGTCGGCATAGAGCGCCCCGAGCCAGCGCGCCGCGCCGGCGGCCACCATCGGGTGGCGATGATCGAGGAGCGGCAGGAGATCGCTTTCACACTCGGACCATGGGACCGGCTCCGCGGCTTCCGCCAATGCGTAGAGGTCGCGCGCCGTTGCGATGGCCGCAGCCGTGCCGGGCCAGCCGATGCGGCGCGCTTCGAGGTCGGCCAGCCAGCCGGCGATGACCTTCCGGAACACCGGGTAGCCGTCCCGTGACACGTCCCAGCACAGTTTGAAGTGAGCGGCGGGGTCGCCCGCGAGGGATTCCTCGAGGCGGGCGAGAAACGGCCGGATGCGCTCGGCGGCGGTCGGCACGTCCCAGGGGATTGCGAGGCGCGGCGGCAAATGGTCGTCGTTCACCTCGTCGGGGACGGGCTGGCCTCGGGCGCGGAACCTCGCCTGGCTCCTGGCGATCCATGCCCGGGTGGAAGCCGACGGGTCGTACATCGTCCTTTCGACTACGTCGGCGGCGCAGGCGGTCAGGTGGCCGGCCTGCCATTCGCTCATGTCGGCGCGCAGATTAGCGGGTGGGCCGCCTGCCTCGATGCCGAGCAGGCGATAGCAGACTGCATAGAGCCGCGTCAGGTCGGCGTCGGTGACGTCGGCAGGCACCACCAGGTCGCGAAAGGCGGCGATCAGTGTCGCATAGTTGGCCGGCGGGGCCGCGAGGGCTGTCTCGAAGGCAGCCAGGGTCTTTGCGAGGGGGTCGGCCATCCTGGGGGTCCGTCGTGTTCGCCGGTGCCCGAGCGGAGCGGAGCGAAGCCGATTGCCCTTTTCAAAGCGAATGACGCCGGTCAAAGGAGCTATGCCAAAGCGCAGTCCGGTGCGGCCGATGCTTTTGGCGGTTGCCAACGCGACCCTGCTACGACGCCAATCTCTCCACCGGGAGGAGGCCAACAGCGCCGTGACGTCGCTGATCCTGTAGGGCGGCGTGCTGCTCCGCGGCCGGATGATCGCGGCAGGGCAGCCTTGTGCCCGCCTCAGGCGAGCACGATGAAGTCGGATGCCTTGAGCACCTGTCCGGCATCAAGCTGGGCGATCTCCACCTTGCCGCCGGGGTCGCTGCCGTTGCTGTCGTAGTAGAGCTCCCCCGATTTCTGATGGTAGATGATGTGGTCGTTGGCGTCATGGGCATGCTTGCCGATGTGAAACTCGGAATGCTTGAGAGGGGCGCTCTCGCCGGGGACGCCGGGCGCCGTGAGAGCATTGAAGAAATCGTTCTTGATGACGAACTTGTCCTTGCCCGACTCGAAATGCTTGACGCGGTCGACGTTCATCGCGCCGTCCGGCGATGTGTCGAAGACGAACACATCCTTGCTGTGGCCGGCGATCAGCTTGTCGTTGCCGAAGCCGCTGTGGACCCACCCGGCCTTGCCGCCGTCGTTCTTGTAGGTGTCGTTGCCGTCCTCGAGATAGACGTCGCCCTTGATCGTGCCCTGGTTGACGACGCTGTCCTTGGCGTCCAGACCCTTCAGAACGATCTCGCCGTTGATCGTGCCCTTGTTGACGATCGAGACGCCGCCGGAGTCTTGGCTTGAGAAGATCGCGGGATTGGTGCCCTTGATCACACCCGTCTTGGCGTTGTTTATCGTGGTGGGCTGGGGCGTGTCGATCTCGATGCCGACCACCGGCGATTTGATCAGGCCGCTGTTGTCGATTTTCACGTTGCTGGCGAGGCCCGGTGTCTCGTAGGTGACGGCGACCGCGACGTCCGCGCCGTGGATCTTGCCGGTGTTGGTAATCCTCAACTTGGCCACGTCGTCGGAAAACACGCCGAAGTTGTCGGTCCCGTCGATCAGGCCGTTATTGTCGATGGTCAGGTTCTTCGAGGTCGTGCCACCGACAAATACCCCGCCTGGCCCGACGATCGTCCCCGAGCCCCTATTGTCGATGGTGCCGTTTTTGAAGTTGTCGGTCGCGGCAAAGACGACGCCGTAGACACTTGCGCCGGTCGCGCTGATGTGGCCCCTGTTGATCAGAACGCTGTCGTTGGAGCCGCTGAAGACGCCGGCGCCGTTGGGCAGTGCGGGGTCGTTGCGGACGGTCACCCCCTTGACGATCCTCCACGTCAGGCCGGGCGAATCGTAGAAGATGGCCCCCAATTGCCCGTTGACGATGACATCCGTGGTCTGTTTCGGCATGGGTCCACCTCTTCGTTGACGCTGTTCCGAAGCCTACCGGGCGCCGTCAGACAAATAAACCCGACAGTCTGATAAAACCGGCCGACCCACCGGCCGGAACGGCGCGAACCACAAGGCCGTCCGATCGGTCATGCGACCTTGCCACACGAGGATATTCTTGCGTGGCAAGGAATTGCACCGGCGGGTGCGGCGCGTCAGGCGGCGGAGCCAAGAAGTCCCCTCAGGTGATCTTCTGCCCCGTCGCCTTCCAGTCGGCGAGGAAGCGCTGCAGGCCGAGGTCGGTCAGCGGGTGCTTGACCAGCCCCTTGAGGACCTCCGGCGGGATGGTGGCGACGTCGGCACCAGCCATTGCCACTTCCTTGACATTGACCGGCGAGCGGATCGAGGCGGCGAGAATCTCGGTCCCCAGCGCATCGAAGTTGTCGTAGATCGTTCGGATCTCGCGGATCAGCTCGACGCCGTCGGCGCCGATGTCGTCGAGCCGACCGATGAAGGGCGAGACAAAGGTGGCGCCCGCCTTGGCGGCGAGCAGCGCCTGGTTGGCCGAGAAACAGAGCGTGACGTTGACCTTGTGGCCCTCGCGGGTGAGGGCGCGGCAGGCGCGCAGTCCGTCCCAGGTCATCGGCGCCTTGATGACAATGTTCTTGCCGATGCCGAGCAGCACCTTGGCTTCGGCCAGCATCCCGTCATAGTCGGTCGCCGCCACTTCGGCCGAGATCGGCCCGTCGACGGTGGCGCAGATCTCGGTCAGCACCTCCTTGAACGGCCGGCCGGTCTTGGAAATCAGGGTCGGATTGGTGGTGACGCCGTCGAGCTGGCCGGTTTCGGCGAGTTCCTTGATCTCGGTGACGTCCGCCGTGTCCACGAAAAACTTCATGCCGCAATCTCCTGTGCCAATGCGGGGCCCGGGCGCCGCCGCCGGGCTTTTCTTTAACGGAAAGGACGGTCATCGTCAGCCGCAATCGAGATCGCGGCAACGGGAGATTCGGGAAAAAAGTTGCCCGCCGCCAAGACGGTATCCGTCCTCGTCCCCGTCGCCGTGCCGGGGACCTACAGCTATGCGGTTCCCCACGGGATGGCCGTCGCCCCCGGCGACATCGTCGCGGTGCCGCTCGGTACCCGCGACGTGGTCGGCGTCGCCTGGGACGATCCGCCCGACGAGGAAATAGGGCACAACCGGCTGCGGGCGATCGTCGGCCGCTACGACGCGCCGCCGCTGACCAGGGATCTGCGCGCCTTCGTCGACTGGATCGCCGACTACACGCTGACGGCGCGCGGCATGGTGCTCCGCATGGTGCTCCGCGCGCCGGGCGCGCTGGAGCCCGAGCCGCTGATCGCCGGCGTGCGGCTGGCCGGGCCCGTCCCCGAGCGGATGACGCCGGCGCGGCAGCGGGTGCTGGCGATGCTGGAGGGCGGCGTCGCCTGGTCGCGATCCGGCCTCGCCGCCGCCGCGGGAGTCAGTCCGGGGGTGGTCGGCGGGCTGATCGAAGCCGGCACGCTCGAGCCGGTGTCGATGCCGCCGCAGCCGGTCGCGGCGGTGCCCGACACCGGTTACGCGGTGCCGGTGCTGAACGACGAGCAGGAGGCGGCGGCAATAGCCCTTCGCCAGGCAGTCGCCGCCGGCGGCTTCTCGGTGACCCTCCTCGACGGGGTCACCGGCTCGGGCAAGACCGAGGTTTATTTCGAGGCGGTCGCCGCCACCCTCGACAAGGGCCGGCAGGTGCTCGTGCTCATCCCCGAGATAGCGCTGACCGCCGGGTTCCTGGAGCGATTCAGCGCCCGTTTCGGAGGGCGTCCGGCCGAGTGGCACTCCGAACTGACGCCGAGGATGCGCGAGCGGGTGTGGCGCGGCGCGGCGTCCGGCGCCGTCCGCGCGGTGATCGGCGCTCGTTCCGCGCTGTTCCTGCCGTTTCGCGAACTCGGCCTCATCGTCGTCGACGAGGAGCACGACCTCGCCTACAAGCAGGAGGACCGCGTCTTCTACAATGCTCGCGACATGGCGGTGGTGCGCGGCCACCTCGCCGCTTTTCCGGTCGTCCTTTCCTCGGCGACTCCTTCCATCGAATCGCGGGTGAACGCCGACGCGGGACGTTACCAGCGCATCGTCCTGTCCGACCGCTACGCGGCGGCG
Source organism: uncultured Alphaproteobacteria bacterium (assembly GCA_963759235.1). Taxonomy (GTDB): domain Bacteria; phylum Pseudomonadota; class Alphaproteobacteria; order Rhizobiales; family Kaistiaceae; genus Bauldia. The sequence goes on from CAVWYO010000009.1 coordinate 15,182, forward strand.
CGGCTCCCCGATATCGCGGCGATCGACATGCGCAAGCATCAGCCGGAGCGCGGCCGCTTCCTGTCGCCACCTTTGGTCGCGGCGGTAACCGAGACGCTCGCCGAGAGGGAGCAGGTTCTCCTCTTCCTCAATCGCCGCGGCTACGCGCCGCTGACGCTCTGCCGCACCTGCGGCCATCGCTTCCAGTGCCCGAACTGCTCGACCTGGCTGGTCGAGCACCGCTTCCGCGGTATCCTGCTTTGCCACCACTGCGGACACTTCGAGCCGCGGCCCGACCACTGCCCGAATTGCGGCGATACCGAGAGCCTGGTGGCGGTCGGGCCGGGGGTGGAGCGCCTCGCCGAGGAGGTGGCGACCCGGTTCCCCGGCGCCCGGCTGATCATCATGTCGAGCGACATCGTCGGCGGGGTGCAGCGCCTCAGGCTGGAGCTCGAGTCGATCGAGAAAGGGGAGGTCGACATCGTCATCGGCACCCAGCTCGTCGCCAAGGGCCACAATTTCCCGCTCTTGACGCTGGTCGGCGTGGTCGACGGCGACCTCGGCCTCGCCTTCGGCGACATGCGGGCGGCCGAGCGGACGTTCCAGCTCCTCTCCCAGGTCACCGGCCGCGCCGGCCGCGCCGGCGGGGCGAGCCGGGCGCTCGTCCAGACCTATGCGCCGGAGCACCCGGTGATCCGCGCCATCGTTTCCGGCGACCGCGAGGCCTTCTATCGAAGCGAGATCGAAGCGCGGCGATCGGCCGGGCTGCCGCCCTTCGGCCGCCTCGCCGGCATCGTCATCTCCGGGCCGGACCGGGCGGCGACGCAAGGCTATGCCGCCGCGTTCCGCCGGGCCGAGCCGCGGGCCGAGGCGATCCACGTGCTCGGCCCGGCCGAAGCGCCGCTGGCGGTCATTCGCGGCCGGCATCGCTTCCGCCTGCTGGTCCATGCACCGCGCAACACCGACATCCAGGCATACCTCCGCGACTGGCTCGCCGGGGCGCCGCCGCCACGCGGCAGCCTCCGCGTGCAGGTGGATGTGGACCCGCAAAGTTTTCTGTGACGATGGCGGCGCAAGGGGAATGGGTGGTGATGGATTCCGGCTTTCGCCGGAATGACGGGCGTTGGGATGGTTCGGCACAGCGACCATCGCCGCGTCCTTTCGGACCCGCCCGTTTGCCATCTCCTCGAACGTCACCCCGGCGAAAGCCGGGGTCCATTGCTGCGTCGCGGCCAATTGCACCGCCGGAGCCAATGGAAACGTCGGCGCAATGGATTCCGGCTTTCGCCGGAATGACGGGGGTGGGGTTGTTTCAGGGCGAACTCCATCGTTGCTGGGCGCGCGCCAGAAACACCACCTGTCATGCCCGCTGGAGCGGGCATCCAGGGAACACCGGCCGGACTCGTTCTGCCGCGACGGCGATTACTGGGTCCCCTTCCCTCGCGCCGGAGCCTGCCCTCGGGCGGGCCTTCGGCCCGACCCGGGGGGCGCTCGCCGGGGATGACAGGGGAGGAGGTGAGCCGTTCGGAGTGATCTGTACAACGCACGCTCCATCGTCGCTCGCTTCGCGGCTCGTTCCGCGCAAGGGATTCCGGCTTTCGCCGGAATGACGTGGGTGGGGGATGGTTCGGCACAACGACCTTCGCCGCGTCCTTTTGGGCCCGCCCGTTTGCCATCTCCTCGAACGTCACCCCGGCGAAGGCCGGGGTCCATTGCTGTGTCGCGGCCAATTGCACCGCCGGACCCAATGGAAACGTCCGCGCAATGGATTCCGGCTTTCGCCGGAATGACGCGGGTGGGGATGGTCCGGCACAGCGACCATCGCCGCGTCCTTTCGGATCCGCCCGTTTGCCATCTCCTCGAACGTCACCCCGGCGAAAGCCGGGGTCCATTGCGGTGTCGCGGCCAATTGCACCGCCGGAACCAATGGAAACTTCCGCGCAATGGATTCCGGCTTTCGCCGGAATGACGTGGGTGGGGGATGGTTCGGCACAACGACCTTCGCCGCGTCCTTTCGGATCCGCCCGTTCGCCATCTCCTCGAACGTCACCCCGGCGAAAGCCGGGGTCCGTTGCGGTGTCGCGGCCAATTGCACCGCCGGAGCCGATGGAAACGTCGGCGCAATGGATTCCGGCTTTCGCCGGAATGACGTGGGTGGGTTCGTTTGAGGGACAAACGTCATCGTTGCCGGACGCGCGCGTGAAACACCACCCGTCATGCCCGCTGGGGCGGGCATCCAGGGAACACCGGCGGGACTCGTTCTGCCGCGACGGCGGATCCTGGGCCCCCTTCCCTCGCGCCGGAGCCTGCCCTCGGGCGGGCCTTCCGGCCCGACCCGGGGGGCGCTCGCCGGGGATGACCGGTGGTGGGGGTGGCGGCGTTTTGCGAACGGTCGGCAGAGCGCAGCCTCCTTCGTTCTCGCGGCGGATTTCGCCCGAGGCTTGAAACCGACCCCTCCCCCTTGATTTGCCTCGCCCTCGGCAGAAACCGAGGGGGTGGCGGGCGCTGCACCAACGCCAACGCGCCTCCGGCCGAAGCCGGGAGGCAAAAGGGCGCTCGCCCAGCGCCCGCCGCGGCGGTTTTAGGGCTCAAGGCCACGCCGGGGGCACACGGGGGGGATGCCCTGAGGCGACCCCCATGCGAGGCCGGCGACCTCCGGCCTTCGTGAGCAGGCGGCGCCGTTGCCGGTCATTCGCCGTCCTTCGCGGCTCTCTCCTTGGTCTCCGGTCGCCCGGAGATCGCATCCGCTAAACGTCCGCCCCGGGTCTGGCGGGACGGGATCCGGCGGAAGGACCGCGCTCACGCACCCGTTGCCGCACCATTCACTGGTGTGCGGCGCCGGCTTTCGCCGGCGGGTGGTTGCCTGAGCCTCCAGGCGGATGCTTGCGATGCATGCCGCCAGGACGCCGCAGCCCCGCTCCACGCAGATGACGCCTCATGAGCGCGCCCCTCGGTGAGCGGGGATAGCGACGAGTATGAGGGCGGTTCAGCCGACGGGGATAACATTTTTTGTTGTGCCCCTCGGCGGTCGGCCGGAGCCCGCGCGGCTCCGCCATATTGCCCCGCAGCAAGGCCTATGGTAAGCGAACCGGCGAATTCGGGGCGGGGCAGGCATCGCGCGCAGGCCGCGGCCCGGGAAACCAATCCGTTCAAGGCCTTGAAAAGAAAAAACCGGGCCTCCCCGAAGAAGCCCCGCGCGTCGGAGAACTGGGAACAGGTGGCGGACAAATCTTCTCCCGTTTCAGGTCTGGCGGAGCGCTACGCGACGGCTCTGTTCGAACTTGCCGAGGATGAGAAGGGGCTGGCCGAACTGGAGGCGGACGTGGGACGTTTCGCCACCATGCACGACCAGAGCGACGACCTCAAAGCCTTCATCCGCAGTCCGGTCTATTCGGCGGAGGAGCAGGTTCGCGCCATCGCCGCGGTGCTCGATCGCGCCGAGGTCAAGGGCGTCGTCGCCAATTTCTTCCAGGTGGTCGCCGCCAACCGCCGGCTGTTCGCAGCACCCGAGATCATCTCGGCCTTCCGCCGGCTGCTTGCCGCCCATCGCGGCGAGGTCACCGCCGAGGTCACCAGCGCCGAGCCGTTGTCCGAAACCCATGTGGCGGCGCTCAAGGAAGCCCTCAAGCAATCGCTCGGCAAGGACGTCGCCCTCGACGCCCGCGTCGATCCCGCGCTGATCGGCGGGCTGATCGTCAAGGTCGGCAGCCGCATGATCGATTCTTCGCTGAGGACCAAACTCAGTTCACTCAAGCTTGCCATGAAAGAGGTCGGCTGATGGAAATCCGGGCCGCAGAAATCTCCGCGATCCTCAAGGAGCAGATCAAGAATTTCGGCAAAGAGGCGGAGGTCTCCGAGGTCGGCCAGGTGCTCTCGGTCGGCGACGGCATCGCCCGCATCTACGGCCTCGACAACGTCCAGGCCGGCGAAATGGTCGAGTTCCCCGGCGGCATCCGCGGCATGACGCTCAACCTCGAGACCGACAATGTCGGCGTCGTCATCTTCGGCACCGACCGCGACATCAAGGAAGGCGATACCGTCAAGCGGACGGGCGCCATCGTCGAGGTGCCGGTCGGCAAGGGGCTGCTCGGCCGGGTGGTCGACGCGCTCGGCAATCCGATCGACGGCAAGGGCCCGATCGAGGCGACCGAGCGCAAGCGGGTCGACGTCAAGGCGCCGGGCATCATTCCGCGCCGCTCGGTGCACGAGCCGATGCAGACGGGCTTGAAGGCGATCGACGCGCTGATCCCGATCGGACGCGGCCAGCGCGAGCTGATCATCGGCGACCGCCAGACCGGCAAGACCGCCGTCGCCCTCGACACGATTCTCAATCAGAAATCGGTCAACGAAACCGGCGACGAATCGAAGAAGCTCTACTGCATCTATGTCGCCGTCGGCCAGAAGCGGTCGAGCGTGGCGCAGCTGGTCAAGGTGCTGGAGGAGAACGGCGCCCTCCCATACTCGATCATCGTCGCGGCGACCGCCTCGGAGCCGGCGCCGATGCAATATCTGGCGCCGTTCTCCGGCTGCACGATGGGCGAGTACTTCCGCGACAACGGCATGCACGCCCTCATCATCTACGACGATCTGTCGAAGCAGGCGGTCGCCTACCGGCAGATGTCGCTGCTTTTGCGCCGTCCGCCCGGCCGCGAGGCCTATCCCGGCGACGTCTTCTACCTCCATTCGCGGCTGCTGGAGCGGGCCGCCAAGCTCAACGCCGACAACGGCTCGGGTTCGCTCACCGCGCTGCCGATCATCGAAACGCAGGCGAACGACGTTTCCGCTTATATCCCGACCAACGTGATCTCGATCACCGATGGGCAGATCTTCCTGGAGACCGACCTGTTCTATCAGGGCATCCGCCCGGCGGTGAACGTCGGAATCTCGGTGTCGCGGGTCGGATCGGCCGCCCAGGTCAAGGCGATGAAGCAGGTCGCCGGCACGATCAAGGGCGAGCTTGCCCAGTACCGCGAGATGGCCGCCTTCGCCCAGTTCGGCTCCGACCTCGACGCCGCCACCCAGCGGCTGCTCAACCGCGGCGCCCGGCTGACCGAGCTCCTCAAGCAGCCGCAGTTCTCGCCGCTCAAGGTCGAGGAACAGGTCGCCGTCATCTTCGCCGGCGTCAACGGCTATCTCGACAAGCTGCCGGTCAACAAGGTGAGCGAGTTCGAGGCCGGCTTCCTGACGCTGATGAGGGCCGATCACAAGGACCTTCTCGACGAGATACGCGACAAGCGGGAGATCACCGACTCGATCCGCGAGCACCTGCGCGGGGCGGTGGACGCCTTCGCCAAGGTGTTCGCATAGGCGCGCGGCGGAACGGATGACGGGCTTATAAGGCCATGCCAAGCCTCAAAGCGCTGCGCAATCGCATCGCCTCGGTGAAGGCGACGCAGAAGATCACCAAGGCTATGCAGATGGTGGCGGCTTCGAAGCTGCGCCGGGCCCAGGCGGCGGCAGAGGCGGCGCGGCCCTACGCGGCACGGATGAACGCCGTGCTGGTCGATCTGGCGACGACGCTCGCCGGCCGCACCGACGCGCCGCCGCTGCTTGCCGGCACCGGCAGCAACGACACCCATCTTCTGCTGGTGTGCACCGCCGAACGCGGGCTTTGCGGCCCGTTCAACTCGTCGATCGCCAGGCTTGCCCGGGATCATGCGATCCGGCTCACCGCCGACGGCAAGACGGTCAAGATCCTGTGCGTCGGCAAGAAAGGCTACGACGCGCTTCGCCGGCAGTTCGCGGCGCAGATCATCGAGCTCGTCGACCTCAGGGCGGTCAAGCACCTCGCCTTTGCCGACGCCGACGGCATCGGCGAGAAGGTGCGCGACCTGTTCGCGACCGGCGAATTCGACGTCTGCACGGTGTTCTACGCGGAGTTCAAATCGGTGATCGCCCAGGTGCCGACGGCGCGGCAACTCATTCCGGCCGAGATCTCCGGCGAGGCCCAAACCGCCGGCGGTGGCGCCATCTACGAGTACGAGCCGGACGAGGAATCGATCCTCACGGAGCTCCTGCCCCGTAACCTTTCCGTCCAGATCTTCCGGGCGTTGCTCGAAAACGCCGCTTCCGAGATGGGCGCCAAGATGACGGCGATGGACAATGCGACGCGCAACGCCGGCGACATGATCGACCGGCTGACGCTCAACTACAACCGCACGCGCCAGGCGCAGATCACCAAGGAACTGATCGAGATCATTTCCGGCGCCGAGGCGCTTTGAGCGGAGACGGTGGGCGCATGCTAGGATTGGCAATCGCTGAACGTCATGAGGCCCCCCATGGTCGATGAGGGCAGCAATCTCGTATTGGAACACTTGCGGCACATTCGCAAAGCGGTGGACGAGACGCGTCTTGACATGATCGACATGAAGGCCCGGATGAGCGGTGTCGAAGCGACGCTCGGCCACATCCAGACCCAACTTGGTGTGCTCAGCGGCCGGGTCGATCGGATCGAGGAACGTTTAGGGCGCGTCGAGCGCAGGCTCGACCTTACCGAGGTTTGACGCGCCGCCGATACAGACGGCCCGGGCGCCGGCGAATTTGAAGAGGTAGAACAAGGACGATGGCGAAGAAGAGCAAGGCCAAAGAAAACTTTCCCGGCGTCACCGGGCGCATCACCCAGGTCATGGGCGCCGTCGTCGACGTGCAGTTCCCGGAAAACCTGCCGGCGATCCTCAACGCGCTCGAGACGGACAACCACGGCAACCGCCTGATCCTCGAAGTCGCCCAGCATCTCGGCGAGAACACCGTGCGCACGGTGGCGATGGATACCACCGAGGGCCTGGTGCGCGCGCAGGAAGTCGTCGATACCGGCGAGCCGATCGCGGTTCCGGTCGGCGTCGAGACGCTCGGCCGGATCATGAACGTCATCGGCGAGCCGGTCGACGAGGCCGGACCGGTCAAGACCCAGCAGAAGCGGGCGATCCATCAGCCGGCTCCGGCTTATGTCGATCAGTCTACCGAGGCCCAGGTGCTGGTTACCGGCATCAAGGTGGTCGATCTGCTCGCCCCATATGCCCGCGGCGGCAAGATCGGCCTGTTCGGCGGCGCCGGGGTCGGCAAGACCGTGCTGATCCAGGAACTGATCAACAACGTCGCCAAGGCGCATGGCGGCTATTCGGTGTTCGCCGGCGTCGGCGAGCGGACCCGCGAGGGCAACGACCTCTATCACGAGATGATCGAGTCCGGCGTCAATGTCGATCCGGCCAAGAATAACGGCTCGACCGAGGGGTCCAAATGCGCCCTGGTGTTCGGCCAGATGAACGAGCCGCCAGGCGCCCGCGCCCGGGTCGGTCTCGCCGGGCTGACGGTCGCCGAGTATTTTCGCGACCAGGGGCAGGACGTCTTGTTCTTCGTCGACAACATCTTCCGCTTCACCCAGGCGGGCTCCGAGGTGTCGGCGCTGCTCGGCCGCATCCCGTCGGCGGTCGGCTATCAGCCGACGCTCGCGACCGACATGGGGGCGCTGCAGGAGCGCATCACCACCACCACCAAGGGGTCGATAACCTCGGTGCAGGCGATCTACGTGCCGGCCGACGACCTCACCGACCCGGCGCCGGCCACCTCCTTCGCCCATCTCGACGCGACGACGACGCTCAACCGCGCCATCGCCGAAAAGGGCATCTACCCGGCGGTCGATCCGCTCGAATTCGACCTCGCGCATGCTCGATCCCCGCATCGTCGGCGAGGAGCACTACCGGGTCGCCCGCCAGATCCAGGAGATCCTCCAGCGCTACAAGCAGCTCCAGGACATCATCGCCATCCTCGGCATGGACGAGCTGTCGGAGGAGGACAAGCTGACGGTGACCCGCGCCCGCAAGATCGAGCGGTTCCTGTCGCAGCCTTTCCACGTGGCCGAGGTCTTCACCGGCTCGCCGGGCATCTTCGTCGAGCTTGCCGACACGATCAGCGGCTTCAAGCGCCTCGCCGCCGGCGAGTTCGATCATCTGCCCGAACCGGCCTTCTACATGGTCGGCACCATCGAGGGAGCGGTGGAGAAGGCCAAGAAGCTCGCGGCGGAAGCGGCGTAGCCGGACAAGCCCGGCCCAACAGGAAAACGATCATGGCGGATCCCTTCCAGTTCGAACTGGTCTCGCCCGAACGGCTGTTGATGTCGGAGCCGGTCGATCAGGTGGTGGTGCCGGGATCGGAGGGCTATTTCACCGTGCTCAACGGCCATGCTCCCTACATGTCGACGCTCAGGCCCGGCGTGGTGGACGTGGTGCGCGGCAACGACACCGAGCGGATTTTCGTCCGCGGCGGCTTCGCTGACGTCAATGTCGGCGGCCTGACGATCCTCGCCGAGCAGGCGATCCCGCTGGCCGAGGTCGATCCGGAGATGCTGGCGCAGGAAGTCCGCAACGGCGAGGAGGACATGGCGGACGCCAAGGACGGTGCAACGCGCGACGCGGCCGAGCTTCGCCTCCACCAGCTGAAGGAAGTCCAGACGGCGCTAGGAGGCGGTTAGCTCGTGCGGCCATCGCGCTTGACGCATGGCAAGCCAGGCCTCGCGGTCCTTTTCTCCGAGCCGGCGGATGACGATCACGCGATCGTTCAGAGCCACCGGCGGACCCGCCCCTTGAAGTCGCGATAGGTGGAGCCGAACTTCGCTTCGAGGTAGGCTTCCTCGCGGGCGATCACTTGCGTCCGGATAATCACGAGGACGGGGACGAGCGTAAGGAGCGGCCAGAGGGCGTTGAAGCAAAGGGCGATGCCGGCCTGTACCAGCGCCATGCCGACGTACATCGGGTTCCGCGTGAAGCGGTAGGGGCCCTCGGCAGCGAGCGCGGTCGTCGGTTCCCAATGGGTCGGCGTCGTCTTGATGCGCATGAACCAGCCAAGCGCCCAGAACATTGCCGCGAACCCGAGTGCGATGGCAATCATGCCGACAACGCGAAGCGCGAAGCTCCATCCGGACGGGAGGATCGGCACCGGCCAAAACCACCAGACGGCGAAGCCGACGGCCAGGCCGCCGAAGAACACCCCCGGCGGAAACATGATCACGCCGTCGTTGTCCTTGCGCTCGGCCATGTCACGAATTCTCTGTGGCCGCCTGGCGGCCCTCAGGCGCCGGCGATGTCGCCGAATGCCGCGACCACCTCCTGGTAGACGTCGCGCTTGAACGGCACGATCAGCTCGGGCAGGCGCTCAAGCCGCTCCCAGCGCCATTCGGAAAATTCCCGCTCGTTACCGTCGCCGGGGTCGAGGACGTCGATCTCCGCTTCGTCGCCCTCGAAGCGGAGTGCGAACCATTTCTGCTTCTGGCCGCGATAGCGCCCGTGCCACGATATGGCGACGAGCTCGGGCGGCAGGTCATAGGCGAACCAGTCCGTCGCCTCGCGGATCAGGCTGACCATCTCGACCGAGGTCTCCTCGTAAAGCTCGCGGAGGGCCGCACGATAGGGGTCTTCGCCCTCGTCGAGCCCGCCCTGCGGCATCTGCCACCAGTGTCCTTCCCCCTCGCCCTCAGCGTTCTCGTCGGTCCGCCGGCCGATCCACACCAGGCCGTCGGCGTTGAACAAGGCGATGCCGACGCAAAGGCGGTAGGGCAGGTCGTCGATGCTCTTCCGCTCCGGCTTGCTCACGAGCGGTCCGATCTGACCAGGTCGGAGACCGGAACGAGCAGCAGGCCGCGCCGCTCGGCGGCCTTGGCGAAGGCGGCGACCCGTTCGACCGTCGTGGGGAACGCGGTTCCCGTGGCGATGGCGTAGCCGCGATCGGCGGCAATCGCGGCGAGCTGGTCGAGCTTGGCGTCGATCGCCGCCGGCGAGGTGTCCGCGTCGATGACAAGATCGGCTTCGAGCACCGGCGCGCTCGGCGCCGCGAAGCTCAGCGCCCGGCTTCGCGCCGAAGAGCCGTCGTCGAGATAGAGGAGACCGCGACCGACCACGTCGCCGATGACCGGGGCCATCGCCTTGTCGTCGCCGGTGAATTGGGCGCCCATGTAGTTCATCACTCCGACATAGGTGGTGATGCGGCTCAACACCCAGTGGAGGCGATCGAGGTTCGTGGCCGTCCCGCCATCGACGGTCAAAGTGCGCGGACCGGGATCGATGTCGGGGTAGTTGTACGGCTCCATCGGCACCTGAATCAGGATCTCATGGCCGCTCGCTCGCGCGTCCGCCACCGTCGCCGGCAATTCGTCGCCATAGGGCGCGAAGGCGAGCGTCACCTCCCCGGGGAGCCCGGCGATCGCCGCTTCGCTGGCGCCGCCTTCGACGCCGATGCCGCCGATGACGATGGCGACGCGGCGAAGGCCGGCGGTGTCGCCGGAGGCGGCGGGTCGCGCATAGGCGTCCAGGGGCCGGGTCCCGTCGTCGCCGATGCGGGGCAGCAGCCCGTAGGCGCTCGTCTCGGTCAGGTCCTCGCGCGGCGCCGCCGCGAGCCGAATCGGGCGCGGCTTGCTCGGGTCGGTGATGATGACGTCGCCGCTGCCGACTTCGTCGAGGTGGCCGGTCGGCTTCACCTCGACCAATCCCGTCGTCGGCGGCGCCTGCACGAGGGGCGAGGCGGGGGCCGGCGCAATGCTGCCGGTCTGGTCGGGCGCCGCGCCATCGATCCTGGCGACCACCGCGGGCGGCTTGCCGGGTTCGCCGCCGACCGCGAAATAGATCGCCAGGCCGGCGACGACGGCAAGCGGCGGGGCGACGAGCGCAACGATGGGAATGCGGCGCGTCCGGCGTTCGGACGGGAGCCCAAGTGGCTTGGTCAGTTCATCCGCCGGCATGAACGTTCGCGATTCGCGTGGAAGGAAACCCGGCGGCGCCTGACCTCGGCGCCGCCGGTCCGGGGCCGGTTGCTAGTTCGGAATTCCGCGGCTTGGATCCGGCGGAAATTCGCTGTTCACCTGGAGGCCGTTGAGGAGGTCGAGCGCGTAGTGCAACTGCTTGTCCTCATCCGGGTTGGCCGGGACGTAGGCGAGCGAGCCCGACTGCTCCTGCTTGCCGGGCGGGGTGCCTTCGCCCTGGAGGTGCCCCTTCAGGCTTGCCTCGCCGCGCGGCTCGACATTGGCCTGATCGGCGAGGTCGGGCGGCAGCTCCTGGACGACCTCGATGTCGGGATCGATGCCTTTTGCCTGGATGGAGCGACCCGACGGCGTGTAGTAGCGCGCGGTGGTCAGCCGCAGCGCCCCATTGACCCCAAGCGGGATGATGGTTTGCACCGAACCCTTGCCGAAGGACCGGGTGCCGAGGATGGTGGCGCGACGATGGTCCTGCAGGGCTCCCGCAACGATTTCGGAAGCCGAGGCCGATCCGCCATTGACGAGGATGATCACCGGCTTGCCGTCGGCGAGATCGCCGGCATGGGCATTGTAGCGCTGGGTCTCATCGGCGTGACGACCGCGGGTCGAGACGATCTCGCCGTGGTCGAGGAAGGCGTCGGACACCGCTATCGCCTGGTCGAGCAGGCCGCCCGGGTTGTTCCGCAGGTCGATGACCAGACCCTTCTCCTTGTCGATGCCGATGGCGCCGTCGAGGCTGTCGATTGCCGTTTTCAGCCCATCGAAGGTCTGCTCGTTGAAGGAGGAGATGCGGATATAGCCGATGTCGCCTTCCCGGTGGGAGCGCACGGAGTCGACCGTGATCTCCTCGCGGACAAGCTTGACGTCGAAAGGCTTGTCGACGTTGTCGCGCTTGATGGTGAGGACGATCGGCGTGTTGACCGGGCCGCGCATCTTCTCGACCGCGTCGTTGAGGGTCATGCCGTCAACGTCTTCGCCGTCGAGGGAGATGATCAGGTCGTTGGCCAGGATGCCGGCACGGGCGGCCGGCGTGTTGTCGATCGGGGAGACAACCTTGATGAGGCCGTCCTCCATCGTGACCTCGATGCCGAGACCGCCGAACTTGCCGCTGGTCTGAACCTGCATGTCCTTGAAGTTCTTCGGGCTGAGATAGCTCGAATGGGGGTCAAGGCTGGTCAGCATCCCGTTGATCGCCGACTCGATCAGTTTCGTGTCGTCCGGCGTTTCGACGTAGTCGGAGCGAACCCGCTCGAAGACATCGCCGAAGAGGTTGAGTTCCCGGTAGGTGTCGGCCGCTGCGGCATTGGCCTGGCTACCGGAGAAGAACTGCGTCTGGGTCAGCGAAACGGCGACAAGCGCGCCGAACGCGGCACCGGCTAGAAGAAGTGAAGCTTTGCGTATCATCCGCCAACCTTTTCGTCTGTTGCGGCCCACCACGGAGCCGGGTCGATCGAAGTTCCGTCTTTCCGGAACTCGATATAGAGCACGGGCTGGGTCGAAACTATGTCCACGGTGCCGGCGCTCGCGAGTTTTGGCGAAGCCATCATCGCCACTGGTTCGCCGGCGAGTACAAACTGGCCGAGCTGGACATTGATCTGATCCATGCCCGCCAGAAGCACATGATACCCGTCGCCCGCATTGATAATCAAGAGTTTGCCGTAGCTGCGGAACGGCCCGGCGTAAACAACCCAGCCATCTGACGGAGAATTGACCTGGGCGTTAGCACGGGTTGCTATGGAAATGCCCTCGGTCTTGTTGCCGAAGCCGTCGTCGTCGCCGAATTCGGCGGACCTGACGCCCGCTTGCCGGCAGCGGCAGGAGGCCCTTGGCATCGGCAAAGGCGACCGCCGGTTCGAGCCGATCGGCCTCGCCGAGCGAGGTCGGCGGGGGCCGATTGCGGGCGGCTTCCGCCGCTGCCCGGCGCTTGGCGTCGGCCGCGTCGGCTTCCGCCTTGGCCTTTGCCGCGACGGCAATCTCCTTTTCCATCCGGGCGATCAGGTCCTTCAGGCTGGTTGCCTGCTCGGCGAGCGCGGTGGCGTGTTTCTCCTCGTCGGCTAGCTCGGCGGCGGAGGCGTCGCGCTGCTGCTGCCGCTCGGCAATCAGAAGCTGGATCCGGGCGCGGTCCTCGGCAAGCGACGTCGCGTCGGCGACCATCCGGTCGCGTTCGCGGCTCATCTCCTGCTTGAGCGAAACGAGCTGGCGGAGGTCGGAGGAAAGCTTGTCGGCGGCGCGGCGAAGATCGGGAACCACCGCGCCGAGGAGGATGGCGCTGCGCACCGAGGCAAGGGCGTCCTCCGGCCTTACCAGGATCGCCGGCGGCGGGCGGCGGCCGATTCGCTGCAGCGCGGCGAGCACTTCGGAGAGCACGTCGCGCTGCTTGACCAGCGATTGGTGCAGGTCATCCTCGTTGCGGGCGAGCGCCTGGATCCGCGCTTCGCTATCGTCGATCTCGGTTTCCAGGGCATGGACCCGCTTGCCGGCGTCGATCAGGTTCTGATTGAGGGTGGCGCGATCCTTGTCGAGCGAATCGATCTCGGTGCGAAGTTCGGCCTGGCGATCGGCGGTTACGCCGATGTCGCGGACCACCGCTTCGAGTTGCGCCTGGCGGGCGGCGCGAGCGGTCGTGGCCTCGTCGACCGGGTCCTGCGCCGCGCGGACCGACGCCCCGCCGGCGGCGAGCATCGCAGCCAGTGCAAGGCCTGCAATCGGTCGAACCCGCGAATCGATCAAGATCGGCCCCAGAGGGAAATCCGTTGCGCGTTCGGGCAGACTAGAACCGCCAGAATTAACGATCTGTCAACCAACCCCGGAAGCGCCAAGCATGCCGCAAAAATGCGGCTGAACGGCGGCTTTCGGCGGTTCGCCGGTCAGGCGCGGTGATAGGGGTGGCCGGCGAGGATGGTGACGGCGCGGTAGAGCTGCTCGGCGAGCATGATGCGGACCAACTGGTGCGGCCAGGTCATTCTGCCGAAGGCGATCGTCAGGTCGGCGCGATCGATCGCCGCCTCGGCGAGGCCGTCCGCACCGCCGACGACGAAGGCGAGGTCGCGGACACCGGAATCCCGCCATTTTGCGATTCGTTCGGCAAAGGCGCGGCTGTCGGTGACCGTGCCGTGTTCGTCGAGGACGGCGACGACGGCGCCCGACGGCAGCAGCGCCATGAGAGCCGCCGCCTCGGCGTTCTTGCGCGCCGCGGCCTGCCGGGCGGTGCTTTCGGGGATCTCGCGGAGGTCGACGGTGAGGCCGAGCTGCTGTCCGGCACGACCGGCGCGGTCGAAGAACCGGTCGAACAACTCACGCTCCGGCCCACTTTTCAGCCGGCCGACTGCGGCGACGACGATCCTCACCCTAGGTGTCCTTCGGCCGCCCGCGCGGGCGGCCGGTTCAGACCGCCACCGGTGAGCTCGGGTGATCGGCGCGCCACATCTTCTCGAGATTGTAGAACGCCCGCACTTCCGGCCTGAAGACGTGGACGATCACGTCGCCGGCGTCGACGAGCACCCAGTCGCAGGACTTCAGCCCCTCGACCCGGACGTCGCGCAGGCCGGCCTGCTTCAGATCGTCGAGGAGCCGGTCGGCAATCGAGCCGACATGGCGATGCGAACGGCCCGAAGCGACGACCATGTGGTCGCCGATCGTCGTCTTGCCGGAAATGTCGATTGAGATCAGATCCTCGGCTTTGGCGTCTTGAAGGCTCTCGAGGACCACTTTCAACGCGCCCGCAGCTGCCAGATCACTGCTTGCGGCCGCAATTTGGGGAGAGCGGCGGATTGCGCCCTCGCTCCGAAGTGCTGTTGTCAGCGTTTGGACCCTTCCCGTTATCCCGCCGGCTTGACGCCGACAGCGAGAAGATAAGCCCCGAAGGGTGACGGTTTCAAGACTGCCGACGCAGGCTCCTCAGCTCGGTCGACGACAGGGGGATGTGCGGCGCCGGCAAAAAGACCCATGCAGGTGCCTGATTCTCAAGAAGTTTCCCGGCCGGTCGCGCCGGTCGTCGGGCGCGGGCCAGCGCCTTTGCCGCCGGCGAGGAAAGGGCCTTGTAGGCGAGGCCCGGCCGGTTGAACACGGCGAGCGGCATCGCCGCGGCGATGGCCCGCCAGTCCCGCCAATGGTGAAAGGTCGCCAGGTTGTCGGCGCCCATCATCCAGACAAGCTCCACCGCGCGGAGCCGCGGCACGAGGCGGCGGAGCGTCTCGGCGGTATAGCTGGTGCCGAGGGTCGCCTCGATCGCGGTCACCTTGATCCGCGGGTGATTCGCCAGCCGGCGCGCCGCCGCCACCCGTCGCGGCAGGTCCTGTGACGGGGCGTCGGGCTTGAGCGGGTTCTGCGGCGAGACCAGCCACCACACCTGATCGAGGCCGAGATCGCGCAAGGCGGCCAGGCTCACCTCGCGGTGGCCCCGGTGCGGCGGATCGAACGAGCCGCCGAACAGGCCGATCCGCATCCCCGGCTGAAAGGGAGGCAGGCGGAATGGCTCCGTCGGGACCGCCGGGGCGGGCATGTCTGCGCCGATCAGGGCCGGATCTGGCCGGTGCCGCGCACCCGGTACTTGAAGCTCGTCAGCTGCTCGACGCCGACCGGACCGCGGGCGTGCAGCTTGCCGGTGGCGATCCCGATCTCGGCGCCCATGCCGAACTCGCCGCCGTCGGCGAACTGGGTCGAGGCGTTGTGGAGCACGATGGCGCTGTCGACCTTGGCGAGGAACCGATTCGCGGCGGCCGGGTCGTCGGTGACGATGGCGTCGGTGTGGTGGGAGCCGTAGCGATCGATGTGCTCGATCGCCTCCTTGATGCCGTCGACGACCTTCACCGAGATGACCGCGTCGAGGTACTCGGTCGACCAGTCCTTCTCCGTCGCCGGCGTGACGCCGGAAACGGCGGCACGGGTCTCCTCGTCGCCGCGAACGACGCATCCCGCCTGCTTGAGCGCAACGATCAGCGGCCGCAGGTGGGTGTCGGCCACCTTGCGGTCGACCAGGAGGGTTTCCGCCGCGCCGCACACGCCGGTCCGGCGCATCTTGGCGTTGACGGCGATCTCCTTGGCCATCTCCAGGTCGGCGGCGCGGTCGACATAGACGTGGCAGACGCCTTCCAGATGGGCGAAGACGGGGATGCGCGCCTCGGTCTGCACGCGGGCGACGAGGCTCTTGCCGCCGCGCGGCACGATGACGTCGATGGCGCCGCCAAGCCCGGCAAGCATGTGCCCGACGGCGGCCCGGTCACGGGTCGGAACGATCTGGATGGCGTCCTCAGGCAGCTTGGCCGATTTGAGCCCCTCGACCAGACAGGCGTGGATGGCGGCGGAGCTGCGGAAGGAATCGGAGCCGCCCCTCAGAATCACGGCGTTGCCGGCCTTCAGGCAAAGCGCTCCGGCATCGGCGGTGACGTTCGGCCGGCTCTCGTAGATGACGCCGATCACGCCGAGCGGCGTCCTCACCCGCTCGATATGCAGGCCGTTCGGCCGGTCCCATTCGGCCATCACCGTGCCGACCGGATCGGGCAGCGCCGCGATCTCCTCGATACCCGTCGCCATCGCCTCGATCCGCTTCGGATCGAGGGTCAGCCGGTCGATGAACGCCGCCCCGGCGCCGGCGTCCTTCATGTCGGAGACGTCGAGGGCGTTTTCGGCGAGGATGGTCGGCTGGTTTCGCCGAATGGCGGCGGCCATCGCCCGCAGCGCGGCGTTCTTTTCCTTGGTCGTGGCGTTGGCGAGCGGGCGCGCGGCGGCCTTGGCGGCACGCCCGATCGCCGCCATCTCGGCGGCGATGTCGAGGCCGGCATTGGCGTCGGCGCGGGCTTCGGCGAGGCTCATGAGGCTCTTCCTTCGCGGGAATTCTAGCCGGGATCGCGGTGTTTTGCACGCGACAAGCCGGCGCGCAACCCGGCCGGCTGGACTTGGCGGGCGCTTCGGGCCATGAACGATGCCCGCCGCCCGTCGCGGCGAGCCCTCTTTGCGAAACTCCGCGCCATGACATCGGCGTCAGGCCAAGGCGACCTCGACCGGGAGAACATCGCGGCCGGCATCGGTCTGATGGTGCTCGGCATGTTCATCTTCTCGATCAACGACGCGCTGGGCAAATGGCTGGCGGCGACCTACGCGGTCGGACAGATCCTGCTCTTTCGCGGCGTCGCCGCGTCGGTGGTGCTGGTTCCGGTGCTCGGCCGTCGCGGCTTCGCCGAGGCAATGCGTTTGCCGCGACCGGTGCTGCAGGCGCTCCGCGTCTTCTTCGCCACCGCCGAGGGCGTCTGCTTCTACGCCGCGGTGTCGCTTCTGCCGCTCGCCGACGCCGTCATCTACTACCTCGCCGGGCCGATCTACGTGACCTTGCTGGCGGCGGTTTTTCTCAAGGAGCGGGTCGGCTGGCGGCGATGGACGGCGGTGCTGGTCGGCTTCGGCGGCGTGCTCCTCGCGCTGCAACCGGGCGCCGGGGTGTTCGGCTGGCACGCCTTGATCGCCTTCCTCGGCAGCGTGCTCTATGCGCTGTTGATGATCACCACGCGGGCGTTGCGCGGCACCTCGGAGACGGTGATGGCGGCCTGGCAGATCTGGGCGGGTCTGCTCTTCGGGGTGATCGCCGCGCCGGGGCACTGGATTCCCCTCGCCGGGCCGAGCGACGCGCTGCTCCTCGGCCTCCTCGGGGTAACCGCGCTGGTGGCGATCGTCTGCGTCAACCGATCGCTGCGGCTTGCGCCGGCCTCCGTCGTGGTGCCCTACCAGTACACGCTGATCGTCTGGGCGACGATCTTCGGCTACGTGGTCTTCGGCGATCTGCCCGACACGCTGACGGTGGTCGGCGCGGCGATCATCGTCGCGGCGGGGCTGTTCATCTTCTTTCGCGAGCAGAAAGTGACCGGCGAAACGCAGCCGGAGGTGGTCACCGGGCCGTGACACGGCTACTCGCCGCGGAGCGCCATGTCGTCGCGGTGGATCATCTCGGCGCGGCCGGCAAAGCCGAGGATCGTCTCGATCTCGCGGCTGTTGCGGCCGGCGATCCGCGCCGCGTCGGCGGCGTCATAGGCGACGAGACCGCGGCCGATCTCCTTCCCCGCCGGTCCGACGATGGCGACGGCGTCGCCGCGCTGAAAGCGGCCCTCCACCCGCCGGACGCCGGCCGGCAGCAGGCTCTTGCCGGCGCGCAGCGCCTGGATCGCCCCGTCGTCGACGATCAGCGCGCCGCGGGTCTCGACATGGCCCGAAATCCATTTCTTCCGCGCCGTCACCGGGCTGGTGTGAGCGGCAAACCAGGTGCAGCGGGCGCCTTCGGCGATGCGGTGGAGCGGATGCAGCTCGTGGCCGCTGGCGATCAGCATGGTGGTGCCCGCGGTGGTGGCGATCTTGGCCGCCTCGATCTTGGTCTGCATGCCGCCGCGCGACAGCTCCGACTCGGCGCTTCCGGCCATCGCCTCGATCTCGGCGGTGACCCGCTCGACCAGCGGCAGATGCCGCGCGTGTGGGTCGGTCTTCGGCGGGCCGGTATAGAGGCCGTCGACATCGGAGAGGAGGACGAGCAGGTCGGCGCTCACCATGGTGGCGACGCGGGCGGCAAGACGATCGTTGTCGCCGTAGCGGATTTCCGTGGTCGCGACGGTGTCGTTCTCGTTGATCACCGGTACGGCGTGGAGCTTGAGGAGCGTGGTGATGGTCGAGCGGGCATTCAGGTAGCGCCGGCGCTCCTCCGTGTCGTCGAGGGTGAGCAGGATCTGGCCGGCGGTCATGCCGTGGCGGTGCAGCGTCTCGGCCCAGGCGCGGGCAAGGGCGATCTGGCCGACGGCGGCCGCCGCCTGGCTCTCCTCGAGCTTCAGGATCCCGGCGGGTAGCTTGAGAACGCGGCGGCCGAGGGCGATCGCGCCCGACGAAACGATCAGCAGCTCACGTCCTTCGCCGGCCAGCCCGGCGAGATCGGCGGTCAGCGCGTCGAGCCATTCGTGCTTGATGCCGCGGTCGTCGACGAGCAGCGAGGAGCCGATCTTGACGACAATCCGGCGAAACCGGTCGAGGGAGGGGGTCACGGGAGCGCCGGCGTGATGTCGGTCCTGGCGAAGTCGTCGCCCTTGAAGAGGAGCGGCACCTTGTACGTTCTGGCGACCGCATAGGCCATGCAGTCGCCGAGATTGAGCCTGGCGGGATGCCCTCTGCCCTTGCCGAACCGCTCGAAGGCCTCCGTTGCCGCGCGGTACATCTCGTATGTGAAATCCACCACCCGCACTTCGCCAGGACTGACGAAAAACTCAAGAAAGGCGTTGGCGAAATCCGGCATCCGACCAGCGAGGACCAGTCGCGTTTCGAACAGCGTCGGGGCGCCCACCACTGCTTCGCGCCAGGCGACGACCCGATTGAACATGTCGGCTTCCGCTTCTCGCAGCGCAATGGCAACGATGGCCGAGGTATCAAGCGCAATCACTTGGGCAGGCCGAAATCGTCATACATGTCGCTGTGGTCCGACGTGGCGCCGGGCACCTTGTGCTTCGCCGCCTCGCGGGACAATGCACGGAGCTTCTCATATGTCGCGCGTTGCACCGGGGTCAGCTCGTCGACGGTCGGCAGCTGGGCGTAGTGGGCACGCAGGAGGTCGAGCATCGCTTCGGTCACGGGCTTGCCCATGTCCGCAGCGAGCCGGTGCGCGAGGCGATACACTTCATCGTTTCGGATATTCAATTGCCTGGTCATGGCTAGCTCTGCAAGCTCGCAATCTACATATCATAGATTTCATCCACTTAGGAACAAGCCGCTACGGCCGCCAAGCGTTCTCCGGCGCGGCCGGGACGTGGTTCGGGTCGGCCGATTTCGCCTCGTCGACCGCGCGGGAAAGCAGGCGAAGCACGTCCTCGACGCCTTCGCCGCTCACCGCCGAGACGATGAGGGGCTTGCCGCCGGCTGCTTTCCCGACCGCAGTGGCGGCCGATCTGCGCTCTTGCGGGGAGAGGGCATCGGCTTTGCTGAGCGCGACCACCTCCGGCTTGTCGGCAAGGCCGTGACCGTAGGCGACAAGCTCCTCGCGTACCGTCCGGTAGGCGCCGGCCGGGTCGTCGCCGGTGCCGTCGACGAGGTGGAGAAGGACGCGGCAGCGCTCGATATGACCGAGGAAGCGGTCGCCGACGCCGGCGCCTTCATGGGCACCCTCGATCAGGCCGGGGATATCGGCGAGGACGAAATCGCGGCCACCGCCGACGACGACGCCGAGATTGGGGTGGAGGGTGGTGAACGGATACTCGGCGATCTTGGGCTTGGCGGCGGAGACCGCGGCAAGCAAGGTCGACTTGCCGGCATTGGGAAGCCCCACCACTCCGGCATCGGCGATCAGCTTGAGGCGCAGCCAAAGCCAGCGTTCCTCGCCGGGCGCGCCGGGATTGGCGCGGCGCGGCGCGCGGTTGGTGGACGACTTGAAATGAGCATTGCCGAAGCCGCCATTGCCGCCGCGGGCAAGCAGGGCCCGCTGGCCGATCTCGGTGAGGTCGGCGACCAGCGTCTCGTTGTCCTCCTCGAAGATCTGGGTGCCGACCGGGAGCCGCAGCGCGGCGTCGGCGCCGGCGGCCCCGCTCCGGTCCCTGCCCATGCCGTGGCCGCCCTTCTTCGCCTTGAAATGCTGCTGGTAGCGATAGTCGATCAGGGTGTTGAGGCCGTCGACGCACTCGGCCCAGACATCGCCGCCGCGGCCGCCATTGCCGCCGTCCGGGCCGCCGAACTCGATGAACTTCTCGCGACGAAAGGAAACCGCGCCGTTGCCGCCGTCGCCCGACCGCACGTACACCTTCGCCTGATCGAGGAACTTCATAAGCGGGTGCTCTCGAACCGATCCCGGGTGAGGATCGTGTCGATGTGCTCCAGGGCGTGGCCGCGGGCAAGGCAATGCAGCATGCGGGTGCCGATCGGCTCGAAGCCGAGCTTCTCCTGGACGCGGAGCGACGCCTGGTTGCCGACGAAGACGCCCGAACGGATAACGTCGAGGTCGAAGGCGTCGAAGACATGGGCGAGGAACGCCCAGCCGGCCTCGGTGGCGTAGCCCTTGCCCCAGTGGGCGCGGCCCAGCCAATAGCCGAATTCGCGCTCGCTGCGAAGGCCGGAGAGGCCGATCCCGCCGATCACCCGGTCACCCAGGGTTATCGCCAGCGGCAGGTCGCGGCCGCCGCCGTCCGCCACCGCCGCCAGAAACGATTCGGCATCCCCGCGCCGATAAGGATAGGGCACGCGGGCGAGCATCTTCGACACCTCGAAGTCGGAGATCTCGGCGACGAGGCGCCCGACGTCCGATCGCAGCGTCGGCCGCAGGACCAGTCTCGCCGTCTCGATGACCGGGTCAGGCGACGCTTTCGCGCGACGCATCGCTCTCCTCCGTCGACCCGGCGCCCCAGGACTTGAGGCTCGTCCAGTTGCGGCGCTCAAGGACGAAACGCTCCACCGGCACGGCTCCCATCGTCACCGGCGAGCGGACCATGCCGGTTTCGCGAAACTGAAAGCCGCACTTCTCGATCACTCGCCGCGCCCGGTTGTTGCTGACCCGATTCGAGCACCATACGGCAAGGATGCCGGTATCCGCGAAGGCGGCATCGATGACCGCCTGGCTCGCCTCGGTGGCATAGCCGCGGCCCCAATAGGGCTCGCCGATCCAGGTCGACACCTCGATCGCGTCCGGCCGGTCCGCCATCGGGCCGTAGCCGGTGACGCCGATCGCCGTCCTGACGCTGCGGCTGATCACCACGAACGACCGGCCGCCACGACGCCAGTAGTCGCCCGGCGCGGCGGCCAGGTTCCGCGAAACGATCGGATGGGCGGCAAGGGTGACGACCGCGTCGCGGTCGTCGTCGCTCGGTTGCTTCAACATCAAACGCCCGGTGACGATCGGCCGGATGCCAAGTCTTTCATCGTCGGTTCCGTGGCCCATGGTTTCCTCCGAACGGAACGAAAAGGGGAGATGGCGCCCCATCTCCCCTTTGAAACCGCTCGAATCGCCGGGTCGATGTGACGCCGGCGGATTGTCAATCGCCGGCTAGTCGCTTGCCGCCATGGCCGGGTTGACCGACACGAAGCAGCGGCCGCCGCCTTTGGTCCGGAAGGCCACGGTGCCGTCAACGAGGGCGAAAATCGTGTGGTCCTTGCCAAGGCCGACATTGGTGCCGGGATGCCATTTGGTGCCGCGCTGGCGGACGATGATGTTGCCGGCTAAGACCGACTCGCCGCCGAACTTCTTGACCCCGAGGCGACGCCCGGCCGTGTCGCGGCCGTTCCGCGACGATCCACCGGCTTTCTTGTGAGCCATGGCGGGTTCTCCTGTCCTACTTGCGCTCGGCGATGAACTGCTTCGCCTGGCCGATCCAGTCTTCGCGCTCGATCCGCCCCTTGAAATTGAGCTCGGCGTCGATGCGGGCGACGTCCTCGGCCGTCCAGGCCGCGACCTGGTCGAAGGAGGTGACGCCGACGGCGTGGAGCTTCTTCTCGAGGACCGGGCCGACACCGCTCAGCTTCTTCAGGTCGTCCCCGGCCGTTGGAGCCGCCGCCTCGGGGGCCTCGGCGACGGGCGCGTCCTC
Organism: uncultured Alphaproteobacteria bacterium; assembly: GCA_963759235.1. Classification (GTDB taxonomy): domain Bacteria; phylum Pseudomonadota; class Alphaproteobacteria; order Rhizobiales; family Kaistiaceae; genus Bauldia. The sequence goes on from CAVWYO010000009.1 coordinate 37,424, forward strand.
GACCTTCGGTGCCTCGAGCTCGGGCTCGGCCGGTTTCGCCTGCGTCGCCGGAGCCTTGCCGCCGGTGAGGATCTCGGTGATCCGTACCAACGTCACCTGCTGACGATGGCCGCGGCTCCGCTTGGAGTTCTTGCGGCGACGCTTCTTGAAGACCAGGATCTTGGCGTTGCGGGCCTGCTCGACGATCTCGCCGGCGACGCTCGCACCGGCAACCAGCGGGGCGCCGACCACCGGAGCGGCCTCGCCGCCGACCATCAGCACCTGGTCGAAGGCGACCTGGTCGCCGGCGTCGCCGTCGAGCTTCTCAACCCGGATGAGGTCGGCCGGCGCAACCTTGTACTGCTTGCCGCCGGTCTTGATCACTGCGAACATGAGTCCGATCCAAGTCGCTTTCCCCGATCGGCGATCGGGATGGCAAATGCCCGGATTTCCAGAAACGAAACGGCGCGACCGCGGGCCGCGCCAAAATCCGCGCGCACTATAGGCATGGCGGACCGCCTGTCAAGGATGACGCGCGACACTGGCCGAGCCCGCTTTTTGAGGGCATTCTGCCGGCCAAAACGGGAGGCCGACCCAAACCATGACCGGACGTTTCCATACCATCGAGGCGAAGGATGCGCGGCTGACGCTTGACCTCGCCGTCGGGCATATCCGCTGGTTCGAGGTCACCTGGCAAGGGCGCCGCATCACCCCGCTCCATACCGCGCCGTGGGTGGAGGAACGGGAGATCATCGACGACCCGGACATCCCGCCCAATCTCAAATACCTCTCCGGCGACTTCTTCTGTGCGCCGTTCGCGGCAAGCAACGTCGAGGAGGCGCCGCCGCACGGCTGGCCGGCCAATTCGCAATGGACACCACTCGGCGACGAGCGCCTGGCCGACGGGGGGGTGACCGGCCGGTTCGGCCTCGAACGCAAGGTGATGGGCGCCCGGCTGGTCAAGGAGATCACGCTTCGCGACGGCCATCCCTTTGGCTATCAGCGCCACGTCTTCGAGGGCGGCGAGGGGGCGGTGTCGGCGGCGAGCCACGCCATAACCCGCTTCGCCGGCAAGGGACGGCTGTCGTTTTCGCCGAAGGCCTTTGCCGAGCTGCCGTCGATGATCCAGGAGAGCGATCCGGCGCGCGGCCGGTCGGTGTTCGCCACGTCGAAGCGCTTCGAGGATCTGTCGAAACTGCCGCTCGCCGACGGCTCCACCGCCGATGTCCACGGCTATCCGGTGGCGAGCGACCACGAGGATTTCCTTATGCTGGTCGAGGCGAAGGATTCGCCGCTCGGCTGGGCGGCGGCGGCACGGCCGGAGGCCGGCGACATCATGGTCAGTCTCAAGAACCCCGCCGACTTCCCGGTCACCTTCCTGTGGTTCTCGAATGGCGGGCGCTTCTATCCGCCGTGGAACAGCCGCCATCGCGGCGTGCTCGGCATCGAGGAAGGGCGGGCCTACTCCGCCTACGGCCACAAGGCATCGATCGAACCGAACCCGCTGTCCGAGGCAGGCATCCCGACATCGCTGACGCTCGACCCCGACGGCACGGTGGCGGTCCGGCACGTCGTCGGCGGCCTGCCGCTCGGTGCTGGTGCCGGCGAGGTGTTCGCGGTGGAGATCGCCGGCGACGGGCTGAAGGTGACCCTCAACGACGGAACGGCGACCACGTATCCGTTCGACGCCGCGTTCCTCGGCTACGCGTAGCAGCCGCGGCGGACCGCCAGGTGGCGGACGAGGGCGAGGACCGTGTCGATCGCCGGCGTCGGGATGGCGACGAGGCGGCCGAGCTCCTGCACACTCGTGACCAGGGCGTCGATCTCAAGCGGCCGGCCGCCCTCGAGGTCCTGAAGCATCGATGTCTTGTGGGCGCCGACCGCTTTGGCGCCGGCAATCCGCCGATCGACGTCGACCGGGAACCGCACGCCGAGCTTTTCGGCGATCGTCTGGGCCTCCACCATCATTGCCCGCGCCACCGCGCGGGTCCCGGGGTCTTCGACGATGTCGGCGAGCGTGCCGCCGGTCAGCGCCGAGATCGGATTGAACGAGAGATTGCCCCACAGCTTCACCCAGATGTCGGTGCGGATGTCGGCGCGAATCGGCGCCTTGAGGCCGGCGGCGCCGAGCACACGCGCGATGTCCCTGACCCTCCCGGTACGCTCGCCCGACGGCTCGCCGACCGGAAAGCGGATACCTTCGACGTGGCGCACCACGCCCGGCGCTTCGACCGCCGCGGCGGGATAGACAACGCAGCCGATCGCCCGTTCCGGTCCGATCCGGTCCCAGATGCGGCCACCGGGATCGACAGCTTCGATGCGGGTGCCTTCGAGCGCCCCGCCCCGACCATAGAAGTACCACCACGGTATACCGTTCTGCGCGGTCACGACCGTGGTCTCGGGGCCGAGGAGCGGCGCGATGGCGTCGAGGGCCGGCGTGATCGCGTGGGCCTTCAGGCAGAGGATGACATAGTCCTGGGCGCCTAGTTCGCCCGCGTCGGCGCTCGCCGGGATGCGGTGAACCGTCTCTTTGCCGTCTTCGATCAGCCGCAGGCCGTCGGCGCGGATCGCCTCGAGATGGGCGCCGCGCGCGACGAGCGAGAGGTCGAGCCCGTCCACGGTCGCGAGCCTGGCGGCGAGATAGCCGCCGATCGCTCCGGCGCCGAAGACGCAAAGCCGCATCAGGCGAGGCCGAGCTTCTCGGCCAGACCGATGCGCTGGAGCTTGCCGGTGGCGCCTTTCGGGATCTCGTCGAGGATGACCACCTTGCGGGGCACCTTGAAGTCGGCGAGCCGCCCGGCGCAGAACGCACGGATCGCCTGCTCGCTCGCTTCGCCGCCTTCGCGGAGCACGATGGCGGCGGCCACCTCCTCGCCGAGCTTGTCGTGGGGAATGGCGAAGGTGACCACCTGGGCGACCGCCGGGTGGTCCATCAGCACCTCGTCGACCTCGCGGGGCGAGATCTTCTCGCCGCCACGGTTGATGATCTCCTTGAGGCGGCCGGTGACGCGGACATAGCCGTCGGCGTCCATCACCCCCTGGTCGCCGGTGTGGAACCAGCCATGGGCGAAGGCGGTGCGGTTGCCTTCGGGATTGTTCTCGTAGCCGGCGGTGACGTTCGGTCCGCGGATGACGATCTCGCCCTCGGTGTCGGCGCCGAGCAGGTCGCCGGCCTCGGCCATGATGGCGACCTCCGGGCCGGCGGCCGGACCGACGCTGCCCGGCTTCCTCGGTCGCGGCGGCAGCGGGTTCGACGCCATCTGGTGGGAGGCCTCCGTCATGCCGTAGGACTCGATCACCGGGCAGCGGAATGTCGCTTCGAGTTCCGCCATCACCTGGGGGGGGAGCGAGGCGGACGAGGAGCGGATGAAGCGCAGCCGACTTGCCGCTACGGCCTCGGCGTTGCGGGCCGCACGGGCGAGGATCGCCTGATGCATGGTCGGCACGGCGGTGTACCAGGTCGGCTTCGCCTCCTGGAGCCAGGCGAAGAAACGCAGCGCGTTGAACCCCGGCGTGCAGAAGACGCCGGCGCCGGCGGCGAGCGACGACAGGACCGCCGCGATCAGGCCGTGGATGTGGAACAGCGGCATGATGTTGAGGCAGCGGTCGTCGGGTGTCAGCGCCAGCGTTTCGCCGATATGCGCGGCGGAGGCCGCCAGATTGGCGTGGGTCAGCGGCACCAGCTTCGGCCGCGATGTGGTGCCGGAGGTATGCAGAAGGAGGGCGATGTCGTCCGGCTCGGCCAATCCCGGTCGCTTCGGCGTTCCGTTTCCGGTGCCTTCGATCGTGAACCCGCCGGCCGGGCCTTGCGGCTCGGGGATGAGCCGCAGGACGGCGATGCCGAGCCGTTCGGCGACGGTTACGGCGGGGCCGTCGTCATCCGGGAAGACGATAAGCGCCTTGGCGGCGATGTCGCTGAGATAAAAGTCCAGCTCTTCAGCCCGATAGGCGAGGTTGAGCGGCGCCGTCGAGGCAGCGGCGGCGACCGAAACGAAGGCGGTCGCCATCTCCGGGCCGTTGGGAAGCACGATGGCGACCCGGTCGCCGCGGCCGATGCCGAGCGTGTTCAGGCGCTGCCCGGTCTCCGCCATCAGCCGGCGGAGGCCCGCATGGGTCAACGTCTGCCGTTCCGGCGCCAGGATCGCCGGCGCGTCGTCGCCACCCGTCGCAATCCTCTCGATGATCGTCATGAGCGCTCCCGTCTTTTTTCCACCTGGTCGGACGGAGAGGGTATAATCGTTTGCCGAGAGGCGGGAAACAGAGGGAGGGGAACGTGGAACAGAAACTTGCCGGAGCCAGCTCGGCCGCGGCAGAGGCGCCGACGCTGCCGTTCGACGCCGGCCGGCTCGACGAATTGCTCGACCAGGCCGGGATCGACGTGCTGGTGGTCTCGTCGAAGCACAACGTCCAGTACCTCCTCGGCGGCTACCGCTTCTTCTTCTTCGATCATTTCGACGCCATCGGCCTCAGCCGCTATCTGCCGCTGCTCATCTATATGCGCGGCCGGCCACAGGACGCCGCCTATTTCGGCAACCCGATGGAGGGCTACGAGCAGGCGCTCGGCAAGTTCTGGATGTCGCGGTTCGAGAAGGTGTGGGGCTCGGTCGGGGCGATGCAGGCGGCGGCCGACTATCTCAAGCGGCTCGGCAAGACGTCGGCGCGGATCGGGGTCGAGCGGGCCTTCCTGCCGGCCGACGCCGAAGAGGCTCTGCGCGGCGCGCTCCCCGGCGCCCGCATCGTCGACGCGGTCATTCCGCTCGAACGGCTTCGGGCGGTGAAGACGCCGGCCGAGCTCGACTATATTCGCGAGGCGTCGTCGCGGGTGGTCGACGCCATGCTTGCGGTCATGACCGGCCATGGGCCGGGCGCGACCAAGCTCGAACTCACCGAGGCGCTCCGCCGCGAAGAGGTCCAGCGCGGGCTCAACTTCGAGTATTGCCTGATCACGGCCGGGACAAGCACCAACCGCGCCCCGTCCGAGGAAGTCTGGGGCGAGGGCGACATCCTGTCGCTCGATTCCGGCGGCAACTACAAAGGCTATATCGGCGACCTCTGCCGGATGGCGATCCAGGGCGAGCCCGATGCCGAACTCGTGGACATGCTGGCCGAGATCGACGCGATCCAGATGGCGGTGCGCAAGCCGATCCGCGCCGGGGCGGCGGGCGGCGATATCTTCGCCGCGGCCGAGCCGCTGCTGGCCGGTTCGCCGCACGGCAATTCGCTGGAATTCGTCGCTCACGGCATGGGGCTGATCAGCCACGAGGCGCCGCGGCTCACCGGCCGTGGGCCGGTACCCTATCCGGGGGACGACGCCGACAGACCGCTCGCCGCCGGCATGGTTCTGTCGATCGAGACGACGCTCGCCCATCCCCGCCGCGGCTTCATCAAGCTGGAGGACACCGTCGCGGTGACCGGCGACGGCTGGGAGGCGTTCGGCGACGAGGGGCGCGGCTGGAACCGGGGCGGAACGGCGGTCGGGTAGGACGGATGGGGTTCTCGTTCCGGTCTGCACTGGCGTTGACGTGTCCCGGGACCCTACCACCACGCCTCCGCTGCGCTACGGCGCGGTCCCCCCCTCCCCGAACCGGGGAGGGATGGCGGCGTCAACGCCGCGCTTCTCATGGATCAAAGTCGGAAGCAGAAGCGGCTTCAGGTACACGCGCGCGGTCAGACCACCTTGACCTGGAGGTCGCCGACGCCATCGATGTGGCCGTGGAGCCGGTCGCCGCGCCGGACGGCGGCGACGCCGGACGGCGTGCCGGTGAAGATCAGGTCGCCCGGAGCGAGGGTGAACAGGCCTGACAGGTGGCCGATGATCTCGGGCATCTTCCAGATCATCTGATCGAGATCGCCGCTCTGCCGCCTGTCGCCGTCGACGTCGAGCCAGATCGCGCCGGAGTTGAGCCTGCCGGTCGTCGAGGCGGGGACCAGCGGCGAGCAGGGAGCGGACGCCTCGAAGGCCTTGGCGATTTCCCACGGCCGGCGCATGTCTTTCGCCATCGCCTGGAGGTCGCGCCGGGTCATGTCGAGGCCGACCGCGTAGCCATAGATGCAACCGGCGGCGTCGCCGGCCGGAATGTCGCGACCGCCGTTCTTCAAGGCCACGACCAGCTCGATTTCGTGGTGGACGTCGTTCGATGCCGGCGGGTAGGGGAATTCACCGGTGAGGTTGAGATTGTCGGGGTTCTTCTGGAAGAAGAAAGGCGGGTCCCGGTTCGGGTCGTGACCCATCTCGACCGCGTGGGCGGCGTAGTTCCGTCCGACGCAGTAGACCCGATGCACCGGGAAGAGCCCGTCCGAACCCTTGACGGGCAAAGCCGGCACGGGCGGCGGCGCGATGACGTAGCGGGATGCCCTCTCAAGGTTCATTTCGGCTTTGCTCCTGGCTGGAATTCGATCGAGGCGGAAGCAATTTGCGGCGGACTGTCGGGTGTCCGGCAGGGCATAATCCATCGGCGCGGCGCGGTCCATCGGGGACGGCGCGCCGATGTTCCCGGCTTGTTTACCCTATTCGGCGGACGGGCAACGCAATGCCCCATTCTCGGCAAGGAGTCGCCGCAATCGCCAGTCAAATTAGGCAAGACGGAAGCGAAGGCTGGGGGGCCAATGGCTAGAGTTGGAGTGTGGCCATGGGTCTTCGCGACAGACAGGAATCCGCCGCGTCCGCCTCTCGCTTGTCACCCGGTGACGCCGCGTTTCGGCGCCTGAAGCAGCGCGAAGCGCTAAAGCCGGAAGACGGTCCACCTCAATTCCCCGAGCCGTACGTTCATTCGGCCCCGTCGCCGGCCGCCGGCCCGCCGCCCAGTTCCGCCGACCTCGAGACGAAACTCAAGGACCAACTGGAGTTCGATCGCGGCGGCGCTCGCCGAGATGGCCGATCTGCCGGCCGATACAACCGTGCTCGGCCCGGCGCCATCCGTCTTCGCCCCCCAGCCGCGGGCGGAACCCGCGCGCTTGCCGGCGGCGAGAGGCCCGCGGCGATCGGAATTTGCGCCCGATCCCGTGCGCCAGCGGAACTATGTGGATTTGCGGACACCAAGACCGCTCGTGCTTGACGAGCCGCCCCGCTTGCCCGCATTGCGGGGAGACGGCGGGACCGTTCACGCCGCCGATAGGCGCAACGGCACCTGGCTTCCCGCCGTGGATGTGGGCTGGAACGACGGGGCGAGCGCCCTCGACGTGCGACCGTCGTCAGCGCCGACCCGTTCCGGGCGGAGCCTGGAGAGCGGGGCGCACAGTCGCGGACTTGACGCGCGCACGCTGTCGCTCGCGGCGCTGCTCGGCGTCGGCGCCGGGCTTGTCGGACTGACCGTGGTCAGCGAGTTCGTTCTGCCGACGGAGCCGCCGGCCATCACCACGGCGGAAACGGTCGAGACCGGCCGGAAGCCTCAAACCAGCCGGAAGGCAGCCGCGCTGCCGTCCGAGATCGGAGCTGGGCGCATCATCACGATGAGCCAACGAGCGTCGGTCAAGGAGGAGAGCTTCGGTGCCGGGCCTCCCGGTCCGCGCGCCGTCATCCCGGCAGAGGGCAAGACCGAAGCGATGGTCGCGGATGCCGCGCCGGCCGTCGATCCGGGCAGCCCGTCGGAAGGAGTCGAGGCGGTCGCGCCTGTCGTTGCCGTCGAACCGGCTCCACGGGACGCCTCGCCGGCGGCCAGGGCGATCCGCTCCAGCGTTGCTGCCCGGTCGGCCCCGGTCATTCCACCGCTGGATGCGGCCGCGGCGACGCGGGCGGTGTCACCGTCGGAGTTCGAGGCGGTCCACGAAGTGCTGGCCTACGCGCCCGTATCGAGGCCCGTCGATGCAGCGGCGGTCTCGCCTCCGGCGCGACCGGCTTCCGATAGCGGCCCCGCCCAGAACCGGGGGCCGGGGACGGCCAAGGTGACGGTCGATGTTCACCTCCGCTCGCAACCCGACAACAATGCCCCGGCTGTCACCGTCGTTGCCTCGGGGACGACGGTGAAGATCGAACGCTGCGACTTCTGGTGCGAGGTCGTGGCAAACGGCAAGCGCGGCTACGTCTATCGCAAGTTCGTCGGGCGGTAGCGAAGGAAGCTCGCGTCGGCGGCCCGCTCAGCCGGTCGCCGCCAGGCGCCGCCATTCGGCGGCGTAGGCCGGGAAAAATCAAAGTTCCGTTCTGATTCGGGGCTCTTGCTCCACCGCTCTGATTCCTCGCATTTTCCGACCGGAAAAGTGCGCACGCTTTTCCTGAAAATGCGCTAGACCGCGTCTCGTCGCGCTTCAAGCAGAGGGAGGGCGCTGCCGTGGATCAGTCGCTGACGACACTCGGCCGGGCGGCCGTCGCCGATCTCGGCAAGGTTTTCGAAGCGATGCCGGACGACGCGGCGGACGGGCTGATCGAGGCGATCGTCGCGGCGCGGCGGATTGCCATCCACGGTCTCGGGCGGGAAGGGCTGGCGATGAAGGGCTTCGCCATGCGGCTTTTCCACATGGGCCGCGCAGCCCATGTGGTCGGCGACATGACCACGCCGCCGCTCGGGCCTGGCGACCTCCTCATCGTCAGCGCCGGGCCGGGCGATTTCCGCACCGTCGACGCGCTTCTCGACGTCGCCTCGGCGTCGGGCGCCTCGACCGCCGTGGTGACGGCCCAGCCGGAGGGGGCGACGTCCCGCAAGGCCGACGTGGTGACCGTCATCCCGGCGCAGACCATGGCCGACGGCGGCGGCGGGACGGCGTCGGTGCTCCCCATGGGGTCGCTGTTCGAGATCGCCGAGGCGATTCTTTTCGAACTGGTGGTCCTCAAGCTCCGCGACCGCCTCGGCGAAACAGCGGAGACGATGCGGGCGCGGCATACCAATCTGGAGTAAGACGATTGGCGACGCCGCGGGGACGGCGCTAAGACGAGTCGCACTCCTCACCCCCCGATCGGGTCGGGGCGGCTCTTCCGGCCTGCCGCCACGGCTACGATCATCGTTCTCCGCCTTGGCTCGCCTAAGACGCCGTGGCCAGCAGCGCCTCGACCTCGGCCAAGGTCGGCATCGAGGGCGCCGTGCCGGGGCGGGTCACCGAGATGCCGGCGACCGCGCAGCCGAAACGGGCCGCTTCGGCCGCCCCGGCGCCGCGGGCCAGAGCCGCTGCAAAGCCGCCGTTGAAGGCGTCGCCGGCGCCGGCCGTCTCGACCACCGGGCCGGCGGCAAAGGCCGGGATCAGGTTCGATTGCGCTCGGGTGTGGAGGAGGGCGCCGGCCTCGCCGAGCGTGATCAGGGCGGCGCCGGCGCCCCTGTCGAGGAGAATGTCGCCGGCTTTTCGGGCTTCCTCGACACTGCCGACCGGCCGGCCGGTGATCAGGGCGGCTTCGCTCTCGTTGGGCGTCACGTAGTCGCAAAGCGGGTAGAGCGCGTCGTCGAACGGCTCGGCCGGCGCCGGATTGAACACGGTGACGACCCCGGCCTGCCGGGCGATCTCCAGACCGCGCCGGGCGGCGTCGACCGGCTGCTCGAGCTGGGTGACGAAGACCGCCGCGCCGCGAATGGCGTCGGCGGCGGCCTCGACATCGGCCGGGCCGATGCTCGCCGCCGCGCCCGGCACGACGATGATGGCGTTGTCGCCGGTCTGGTCGTTGACATAGATGAAGGCGGCGCCGGTCGGCTGATCCGGCATCTCGACGACGCGGGGAGTGACTCCCTCCCGCCGCCAGGTGTCGAGGGCAATGGCGCCGAAGGCGTCGTTGCCGAGCCTGGAAATGAAGGTCACGTCGACGCCGAGGCGGGCGGCGGCGACCGACTGGTTGGAGCCCTTGCCGCCCGGCCCCATCTTGAAGCCCGAGCCGGCGATGGTCTCGCCGATGCCGGGCATGCGGCCGGCGCGAAAGGCGAGATCGGCGACGAAGATGCCGAGAATGGCGACGCCGCGCTTTGCTTCGGTCATGGATGCGCCATCCGAAGCGTCAGGCGGCGTCGGGCGGGATGACGCCCTTCTTGAAGGCGAAGCAGCCGTAGAAGCGGCGCTCGCCGGTCTGGATCACGCAATAGGCCTTGCGGGCGAGATCGTAGAAGGCGAAGCGCTCGATCGAGCCCATCGGCCAGGAACGGCCCTCGGCGGCGTCGATCTCCTTCTGGACCTCGGCCTGGACCGGCGGCACTTCGTTCGGCTTGTCGACGATCTCCATGCGGAGCGCCGGCTTCTCGACAAAGGTGTCTAGCGGCATCACCGAGAGGATGGCGCGGGCGGCGCGGGCGGCGGTGACGTTGTCGATGCGGAGCAGCGTCCCCAGCGCCGTCTGACGGGCGACCGCGTCGGCCGGAAAGTTGGTGTCGCAGATCACGAGGTCGTCGCCGTGGCCCATGGCGCGGAGCGCGCCGAGGACCTCGGCATTGAGCACGGGATCGATGGATTTGAGCATGCAGGTTCCCCCCTTCTTCGTCGCCGGCGGGGCCGGCGCGGTGCGATGGGCCAGATCATAGAAGATCGAGCGGCGGAAGCGAAAGCGGCCGGGCTTCGCACAGCGTTTTTCGCGGACGGGGAGGCCGGGTGCCAGCGTCAGGCGGCGACCGGGAAAACGACCCTGAACCCGTTGAGGCCGAGGGCCGCGTCGCGCCAGACTGCCGCGTCGCCGCCGTGCAGGCGGGCGATCTGGCGGACGAGCGATAGGCCGAGGCCGGCACCCGGCCGTTCCCCGCCGAGGCGGTAGAAAGGGTCGAAGACCCGGTCCCGCTCGGTCTCGGGAACGCCATCGCCGGCATCGAGCACCGTCAGGGAGATCGCCTGGGTATCGGAGCGGAGCAAAAGCTTGACCGGCGGATGGCCGTGTCGATCGGCGTTTTCCAGGAGATTGCGGACGAGGCGGCGGAGGAGACGGGGATCGCCCTTAATCACGGCGCGATCGCCGGTGAGCTCGCACGCGTCGAAACGGGCGCATTCCTCGGCGCAGAGGGCCTGGAGGTCGACGTCCTCGACCGCGGTGAGGGTAGGGGTCGCGTCGAGACGGCTGGCGAGAAGAATCTCGTCGATCAGCCGGTCGAGCTCGGCAATGTCGCCCTGCAACTTCGCTTTCAGCCCCGCGTCGGGACGCTTCTCCATGAGGTCGAGACCAAGCCTGATGCGCGACAGCGGCGTGCGCAGCTCATGGGAGGCGTTGGCGAGCATCATGCGGTGGGCGCCGACCAGCTCCTCGATCCGTGCGGCGGCCTGGTTGAAGCTTTCGGCGAGGTGAGCGACCTCGTCCTTGCCCTCGACCTTGACGCGAGCGGCAAGGTCGCCGGCGCCCAGCGTCTCGACGCCGGTCTTCAGCCGTTCGAGCCGCCGCGTCAGCCCGCGGGCGACGGGGAAGGCGGAAACCCCCACGGCAACCGCGATGACGGCAAGGAAGACGACGAGGTGGAGCACCGGATTGCGACGGCCGGCAACGACCGCGACGACGAGCCAGCGGCCATCGGGCAGGGCGACGGTCCAGGCCGGTCCGCCGTGCCCGTAGCTCCAGCCGCCGTCATTTCGCGGGGCCGGCAACGGTCGGCCGGTCGAGGCGACGAGCTGCCGCGAGCGGTCGTAGAGCGCCATGTCCGTGCCGAGCCGTCGCGCCAGCGCGTCGAGCGCCTGCTGCTGCACCTGTGGCGTGGCATCGGCCGGGGGGAGGACGGCCATGGCGATGTCGCCGGCGAGGTCGAGCGCCTCGCCAACCGGCGGCCGCTCGGCGCCGAGCTGCCACATGGCTCCGGCGAGCAGCACGACGAGCAGAAGGCTGCCGACAATGGTGAGATAGATCTTGCGATAGAGATGCTTCATTTGGAGTTCCGCGCCGGCATTGGCCCGATGCGGCGCCGGCCTCCCTCAGTCCTGTGCCTTGGCGAAGACGTAGCCGGCGCCGCGCACGGTGATGATGCGGCGCGGCTTCTTCGGATTGTCCTCGATGGCGGAGCGGATGCGCGAAACGTGAACGTCGATGGAGCGGTCGAAGGCCTCGAGGCGCTCGTTCTTGACGAGGTCCATCAGCATCTCCCGCGACATCACCCGGCCGGCGTGGCGCGCCAGTTCGAGCAGGAGGGCGAACTGGTAGCCGGTCAACTCGACGGGTGTGTCGTCGAGACGCGCCTGCGCGGGCATCGACATCGATCTCGAGGCGGCCGAAACTGAGCAGACGGGAGGCCGCCTCGCCGCGCCCGCGGCGCAGAATCGCCTTGATCCGGGCAAGCAGCTCGCGCGGCTCGAAGGGCTTGGGCAGATAATCGTCGGCGCCGAGCTCCAGCCCGACGACGCGGTCCATGGCGTCGCCGCGCGCGGTGAGCATGAGGATCGGGGTGTCGCTCCGGGCGCGGATGCGCCGGCACACTTCGAGGCCGTCGAGGTCGGGCAGCATCAGATCGAGGATGAGCAGGTCGAAATGGCCGCCGCCGTGCTTATCGACGGCGTCGAGGCCGGTCGCGGCGACGGTAACGTGATACTCCGCCTCGCCGAGGTAGTCGGCGACCATCTCGGCAAGGCGGGCATCGTCTTCGACCAACAGGATTCGTCCGGCCACGGCTTGTGATTCTTCGCTCTTTCCGGGCGGAAAAGTGGAATCCACTCTTCCTGAAAACACTCTAGCCGTGATGGAAGGGCGGACCGAACTTAGCAAAGAAGCGGAGCTCGTCGCCGATTTTCTGCCGCTGCTCGGGGGTCAGCACGTCGGCGGCGTCGACCAGCGCCTGGGTGACGCGGCGGCTGGCCTGATCGGCAAGGGCGATCTTGTCGGCCCGGAACGCTTCCACCGCGCTGCTGTCGACGGTCGGTTGGGTGAGGAGGTCGACCAACTCGCCCGCCGCCGCGCCGTGGCCGATCTTCTCGCGAAGCGGCAACAGATCATGCGCGGCGCCGACGAAGATGGCGGTCAGCTTCTGCTTCTGCTCGTCGGTCGCGTCGATCTCGATGGCGAGATGACCGACCATCCGCTGGATGCGGTCGTCGACGGTCGCCGGGTCCACCGCATCGCCCATCATCATTCCTGGGCCGAAGCCGAAGCCGGGTCCGCGCATGGGGCCATGCCAGCCCCAGTCTTCGCTGAATGCGCTCTTGGCGAACGCGCCGGCCAGGCCGACGGCGATCACCGTCACCGCCAGAACGACCCAGAAGCCACGTCCGATCGAGGGACGCCGCGCCTCCGGTGCCGTTGCATTGCCATTTTCGATGCTCATGCCTGTTCTCCTTTCATCGTGCGCCAAGGGCGCTTTCCACGACCGGGAACATGGGGGACCTGCGTTTCGCGGGCTTCTCGCCGAGGTAAAGTTTTGTGAAGCCGCGCGGGGCTCACGTCGGGACGCAACCCTGCCGCCGAGCCGTGCTGGAGACGGAATGAATGAGTGTGAAGCTTCGAGGACGATCGATGCGGCAAGCGGCGACATGTGGGGCCGGATCGTCGCAGCAAAGGGAAAGAGCGTGATGATGGGCGCGGTCCGTTGCCTCGTCGTGTTGTTGATCGGGACGTTCTCGCTCGTCGGCCCCCGGCCGCCGCCGGCGTTTGGAGCAACCGCCCCGGTGCTCGGCACGGTGTACGTCTTCCGGCCGATCGGCGGGAAGTTCGTCACGCCCGAGATGGACAATCTTGCCGCGAAGATCGGGCAGCGAGGCCTCGAGGCCAAGGTCTACAACTATGTCGACTGGATCCGGCCGGCCAATGCGGCGATCGCCCGCTACAAGGCCGAGGACTTGAAGTCGGCGATCATCGTCGTCGGGCATTCGGCCGGCGGCGATTCGGCGATCCGTTTTGCCATTTGGCTGAAGCGCGCGGGCGTTCCGGTCAGCCTGATCGTCACGCTCGATCCGACGCGGATCGCCGGCCGCGTGCCCAGCAATGTCGAGCGCTTCGTCAACATCTATGGCTCGATGAACACATTAGGCGGCGGCGACCCGAAGCCGGCAGCCGACTTCCACGGGCATTTCGCCAGCGTCGATCTGAAGAACTTTCGCGAATGGCACCTTGAGCTACCCGAGACCGCCGGGCTGCAGGACGCGGTCGTCGACAAGATCATGGCCGTAGTGGAGCAGCCGGTGATGCCGGAAGCGTCCGGAGTCCAGATCGAATATGCGATTCCGCGCGGGGAGCCGATCGTCCTGTGGGATTCCGGGGTGGCGGTCGCCGCGGCAGCCGGCGACACCCCAGCGACGATCGCCGCGCAATACGGCGTTCCGATCTGGGCAGTCGCCGCGATCAACCACATCGACCCGGAACGCCGCCTGCCCGCCGGGCAGCGCGTGGTCGTGCCGCGTATGTTCGAGGCCGACAAGCCTGCGAACCAATGACGGGCTCGCGAGCCGGCCGGGCGATCAGCCGGTGCCTTCGGCGCCGGCGCCGCAGACCAGCGCGCAGATGTGCCTGGCGCCGGCAAGAGCGGGGAGCCCCCGGCGAAGCGCCGCCAGCGAGGCGGCGCCGGAAAGGTCGGCGGCGATGCCCATCTCGAACCACAGCCAGCGGGAGGCCTCCTCCATCGCCTCGTCGGAGACCAGCACAATCTCGTCGACGTTCTTGCGGACGATGTCGAAGTTGATCGCTTCGGTCTTGCGGCAGGACATGGTCGGCACCCGCGAGGTCACTTCGGGGAGGGCGACGAGACGGCCGGCGTCGAGACAGGCCTTGAGGGTCGGCGAGCCGGTCGGCTCGACGCCGATGATCCTGACCGACGGCCGCCGGGCGCGGATGGCGGTGGAGACGCCGGAGATCAGGCCGCCGCCGCCGATGGCGACGAGGATGGCGTCGATGTCGGGGAGATCGTCGAGGATTTCGAGGCCGAGCGTGCCCTGACCGGCGATGACCAGCGGGTCGGCGAAGGGATGGAAATAGATGGCGCCTTCCGTCGCCGCGTAGTCGAGCGCCGCGGCGTTGGCGAGCGTCCATTCGTCGCCGACGACTTCGACCCGGGCTTCCCACGCCTTCATCTTGGCGACCTTGGCCGGCGATACATTGGCGGGGACGAAGATCGTCGCGGGCACGCCGGCGGCATAGGCGGTGCGGGCAACGGCGAGGCCGTGATTGCCGCCGGACGCCGTGACGATGCCCTTGGCGACCTCCTCCTTCGGGGTGGCGAGCAGCCGGTTCATGGCGCCGCGCGCCTTGAACGAGCCGGTGACCTGGAGCAATTCGAGCTTCAGCGTGACGCGGGCGTCGGTCGGCGGCGGCCTCTTCAACTGGGCAAGCGGCGTCACCGGCGTCCGCCGCACCCGGCCGGCGATCCGCTCGCGCGCGGCCTCGATGTCGGCGATGTCGATCATGCTATTTTTCACGGTACGGGGCGGCAACGACGAGGCAGCAATTGCCGGGCCGGACGCGGCCCGGCTGGCGCCGGCCGTAGAGGATGCCGTCGGCCTGGTAGGCGAGGGTCTCCGGGGCGCGGGCCGGGTCCCACGGGCAGTGGATGCGGCCGGCCTCTTCGCCCGCCTTCACGGCACGGCCGTTCTGATGGAACGGCTCGAAGACGCCGTCGAGCGTGGCAAAGACGTAGGCGCCGGCGCCGGGAAGCTCGAGAACCTGCTGCTTCTCCCGGCGCGGCTCGACGGTGTGGCCGGGAAGCACGCCGAGATGGGCGAGCACGTTGCGGACGCCGCGCCTGCAGATCGCCAATGCGTCGATCGAAACGGTGCCGCCGCCGGCCATCTCGGTGCCGATGGTGATCAATCCCGCCTCGATCGCGGCGGCGGTTGCCGTGCGGGTGTCGCCGAGGTTGCCGATCACCACGATCGCCGGAGCGTCGAAGGCCCGCGTGGCGGCGATGCACTTTCGTTCCAGTTCCGGGTCGTCGGTTGGTTCGAGGATGGCGCTCGGGATGATGTTGAGCGACGAGCCGCCCGAATGGAGATCGAGGAAGGCGTCGCCGCGCGGCAGAATCTCGTCGGCCATGAAGGCGGAGATCTGCTGGGTGATGGTGCCGCGCGGGTCGCCGGGAAAGGTGCGGTTGAAGTTCAGGCCGTCGACGGGGGAGGTCCGCTGGCCGGCCATCGCCGCCGGGGCGTTGACCGACGGCATCAGGATCAGGCGGCCGCGGATGTCCTTGGGCTCCAGTTCGCGGATCAGTTCGGCGATGACGATCGGCCCCTCATATTCGTCGCCGTGATTGCCGCCCTCGATGATGACGGTCGGGCCGTCGCCGCCGGCGATGACGCCGATGGGGATTCGCGTGACGCCCCAGGCGTCGTCGTGGGGCGAGTGGGGGATCATGACGAAACCGACCTGCCTGCCCGGCTCGTCGATGTCGATGGTGGTGAAGGCGGTGCTCGTACGCGGCTCGGTGATGCGGCGGCCCATGATGCTCCTCTCGGTGTGGTCGGCAGCAGGCATGCCTCCTGCCGCCGGCGAAGCACCCTTATACTCAAACAGGCCGCACGATGAATCCGCGTCGTCGGGTCAGGCCGGCTCGACGTGCTGCTTTTTGCGCCGGAGCTGGACGATCTCGGCGAGGATGGAAAGGGCGATCTCCTCCGGGGTGATGGCGCCGAGATCGAGGCCGGCCGGCGAATGGAGGGCCGCAAGGCGGGCCGGATCGACGCCCTGGTCGGTGAGCTTCTTCTTCAGCGTCGCCGCCTTCTTGCGGCTGCCGACGAAAGCGACATAGTCGGCATCGACGGCGAGCGCCGCCTTGAGCGCGGCCTCGTCGCCGCGGCTCTGGGTCGAGACGACGATATAGCGGCTTCCGTCATGGTCGACCGGCAGGGCGAAACCCTCGACCCGCCGCTCGACCTCCGGGAAGGCGGCCTGCTCCGGTGCCGGCGCGCACGCGGTCACCGCGAAGCCGAGGCGGGCGCCTAGATCGGCAATGGCGACGGCGACCGGGCTCGACCCGCAAACCACGATCTCGGGCCGCGGCAGCATCGGCTCGACGAAGATGTCCATGGTGCCCTGGCTCGGGCAGGTGTTCTTGGCGAAGCGGACGCCGGCCTTCTCCTCGCCGGGGGCGACGCCGAGCTCGTCGAGGAGGTCGCCCGGCTGGACCGAGACGAGGCGTGCTTCGCCGTCGGCCAGCGCGTCCCTGGCGGCCTTCAGCACGGCGCCGCGGGCGCAGCCGCCGCCGATCCAGCCGCCGCTCACCGTGCCGTCGGCGAGGATCACCGCCTTGGCGCCGGCCTTGGCGGCGGTCGCCGCGACGGTGCGCACGACCGTGGCAAGCGCGAAGGGCGTGCCCTTCGCCTTCATGGTGGAAACCAGATCGTGGATGTCGGTTGCCTTGATCATATCTCAGATCCTTTCTCAGATCCGGGCGAGATACGGCTCGAGAGCGGCAAGGCTTTCGAGATTGTGGGCGGGGGCGAACAGATCGATGTAGGGCAGCGCCGCCTTCATGCTGCGCGCCTCCGGCGCGTAGTCCTTCCAGCCGATCAACGGGTTGAGCCAGACGATGCGGCGGCAGCGCCGGCGGAGCCGCTTCATCTCGGCGGCGAGGCCCTGTGGCTCGCCGGTGTCGTAGCCGTCGGAGACGATCACCACCACGGTGCGCGAGTTGATCACGCGGCGGGCGTGCCAGCGGTTGAAGTCGGCGAGGCTCTCGCCGATTTTGGTGCCGCCGCCGATCCCCTGCGCCATCAGCGACAGCCGCTCGACGGCGCGGGTGACGTTGCGGTCGCGGAGCGACGGCGAGACGTGGACGAGGCGGGTGTGGAAGACGAAGGCTTCCGCCTCGCGGAAATTGTCGACCACGCCGTGGAGGAAGCGGACGAAGAAGGCGGTGTAGAGGTCCATCGAGCCGGAGGCGTCGAGGAGGACGACCAGGCGGAGCGGCTTCCGCTTGCGCCGCCGCCAGGCGAGGTCGATCGGGGTGCCGCCGTGGGAGATGCTGCGGTGAATGGTGCGGCGGAGGTCGAGACGCCGGCCGCGCCGGCGCACTTCGGCACGGCGGACGAGGCGGGCCCGCATGGTGCGGGCGAGCCGGGCGGCGAGCGCGTTGGTCTTCGCCAGGTCGTCAGGGTCGACGACGTGGCGCATGTCGGTCGCCGCCAGGTTCTCGGCGCGCGAGGCGCCTTCGCGGCGGCCCTCGCCACTGGCGGCGTCGCTGTCGCCCGTGCCGCGCCGCAGGTGATCCGGCAGGCCGGCCTGGCCCTGGGGCGGCGCCGCGAGGCTCTGACGCGGTTCGGCGCCGCTTCGGCGCGGGGCACCGCCGGCGCGCTGAACGCTGCGGACGCCGCGCCCGGTCCAATAGGCCGAAAAGACGTCGTCGAAACGCTGCCAGTCGGAATGAGTGGCGCAAAACAGCGAGCGGAGCGCCGGGCGGAGAGATGACAGGCGCACCGCCGCCGGGGACGCCAGCACGGCAAGCGCGTCGTTGGTCTCGGCAAGGCCGACGGCAAAGCCGTTGTCGCGGAGCGTATGGACGAAGCCGGCAAGGCGGCGGCGCATGCCGGTGCCGATATGGCCGGGCTCATTTGCTCCGGGGCAGGCGAAGGCCGGCGGACTCGCATCGGTCTGTCCGTCGCGGCTCGCGCTTCGCCCTCGCCCCTCAGGATGAGGAGAAGGGGCGGGCTCCGTGACGCCCGAAGGCCTTTTCACCGCCGGTGACAAAACCCGAGCCTCCTCATCCCGAGGTGCGCGTCGCGGAGTGGCGAGCCTCGAAGGACGCACATTCATCGGGCTGAGCGGCGCCCATCTCACGCCACCTTGCCGAGGAGGCGGTCGCTCACCTCGCGGGCGATGGCGGAACGGTCCTCGTTGGTCTTGAGAAGGCAGATCATGGTGTCGTAGACCGCCTCCGGCTCCTGGCGGAGGTCGTGAACACCGAGGCCGGCGAGGGTCGCCGCCCAGTCGAGGGTCTCGGCGACGCCGGGCACTTTGCGCAAGTCCTCCTTGCGGATGGCCGACACCATGCCGGCGACCTGGAGGGCAAGGGCGGTGTCGATGTCGGGCCGGTGGGCACGGATGATGCGCGCCTCGCGGTCGACGTCGGGGAAATCGACATAGTGGTAGAGGCAGCGGCGGCGGAGCGCGTCGGACAATTCGCGGGTGCCGTTGGAGGTGAGGACGACGCGGGGGATGGCGGTGGCGGTGATGGTGCCGAGCTCGGGGATCGATACCTGGAAATCGGAGAGGAGCTCGAGCAGGAACGCCTCGAACTCTTCGTCGGCGCGGTCGACCTCGTCGATGAGGAGGACCGGCGGATCGATGCGGCGGATGGCGGCAAGCAGCGGCCGCTCGAGCAGGTAGCGCTCCGAAAAGATGTGCTCCTCGATGGCGTCGGCGTCCTCCCCTTCATGCGCCTTGATGGCGAGCAGCTGGCGCTGGTAGTTCCACTCGTAGAGGGCGGCGTTCTGGTCGAGGCCCTCGTAGCATTGCAGGCGGATCAGCTCGGCGCCGTGGAGGGCGGCGAGCGCCTTGGCCACCTC
Organism: uncultured Alphaproteobacteria bacterium; assembly: GCA_963759235.1. Classification (GTDB taxonomy): domain Bacteria; phylum Pseudomonadota; class Alphaproteobacteria; order Rhizobiales; family Kaistiaceae; genus Bauldia. The sequence continues at coordinate 56,693 of CAVWYO010000009.1, forward strand.
GGTCTTGCCGACGCCGGCCTCGCCTTCGAGAAGCAGCGGCCGCTTGAGGAAATCCATCAGCCACAGCGCGGTCGCCAGATCGCGGTCGGCGATATAGCCGACCTCGGCAAGGCGTTCGGCGATGGTTTCGCGGGTCAAGTTCATGCCAGTCACCGCGGCTCTTATCGGCCTCCCTCTCCCATAGGGAGAGGGCTTGCGGCCTCAGTGTCGCAGGCCGCAAAGCGGCCGAGACGCTTAGGCCGGAAGGGTGAGGGGTTGTGGCCTCTTCTCAGAAGTCGCAGCCCCTCACCCTTCGCGCCTAAAGCTCGCTTCGCTCGCCAAGGCGCGAAGCCCTCTCCCTTTGGGAGAGGGAGTTCGGCACCTTTTGTCCAGAGCCGCACCCTATCTATGTATGCAGTCCGAGCTTTTCCGCCACCGTCCAGGTGCGCCAGTGGTCGTGCGGCATGGCGATGTGGGTCGAGCCGAGGAACTTGAAGGCGTCGTTGACCGCATTGGCGAAGCAGGGGACGCCGCCGACATTGGGGCTCTCGCCGACCCCCTTGGCGCCGATCGGATGGTGCGGCGAGGGCGTCGTCGTCCAGTCGGTCTCCCATTTCGGTGTCTCGACCGCGGTCGGCAGGAAGTAGTCCTGGAACGATGCGGTGGTGACGTTGCCGGTCTCGTCGTAGTGGATCTCCTGACCCATGGCGATGCCGAAGGCTTCGGTCAGGCCGCCATGGATCTGGCCCTCGATGATCATCGGATTGATGCGGGTGCCGCAGTCGTCGAGGGCGTAGAAGCGGCGGACCTTGACCTCGCCGGTATCGACGTCGACGTCGACCACCGAGATGTAGGCGCCGAAGGGATAGGTGAAGTTGGGCGGGTCGTAATAGCTGACCGCCTCCAGACCCGGCTCCATGCCGGGCGGCGTGCCGTGATAGGCGGCCCAGGCAAGCTCGGTCATGGTCTTGAAGCGCTCCGGGTTGCCTTTGACGCGGAAGCGGTCGACGTCCCATTCGAGGTCGTCGTCGTGCACCTCGAGGAGATAGGCGGCGATCATCTGGGCCTTGGCCTTGATCTTGCGCGCGGCAACCGCGGTGGCGGCGCCGGAGACCGGGGTCGAGCGCGAACCGTAAGTGCCGAGGCCGTAGGGCGCGGTGTCGGTGTTGCCCTCCTCGACGGTGATCGAATTGGCGGGCAGGCCAAGTTCGGTCGCAATGATCTGCGGGTAGGTGGTCTCATGCGCTTGTCCGGTCGATTTGGTGCCGAGCCGGGCGATCACCGAGCCGGTCGGGTGGATGCGGATCTCGGCCGAATCGAACATGGCGATGCCGAGGATGTCGCAGTTCCGCGACGGGCCGGCACCGACGATCTCGGTGAAGAAGGCGACGCCGATGCCCATCAGCTCGCGGGTCTCGCCGCGCTTGAAGGCCTCCTGCTTGGCCTTCTGCTCGGCGCGGAGCGCCTTGTAGCCGACCGAGTCCATCGCCTTCTGCAGGGCGGTCTGGTAGTTGCCGGAATCGTATTCCCAGCCGAATGCCGAGGTGTAGGGGAACTGCTCCGGCTTGACGAGGTTCTTCATCCTCAGCTCGGCCGGATCCATGTCGAGCTTCTGGGCGAGAATGTCCATCGCCCGCTCGACGCAATAGGCCGCCTCGGTCACCCGGAACGAGCAGCGATAGGCGACGCCACCCGGCGCCTTGTTGGTGTAGACGCCGTCGACCGAGACATGGGCCGCCGGGAAATCGTACGAGCCCGAGATGATGCTGAACAGGCCGGCCGGCCACTTGCTGGCGTTGGCGCAGGCGTCGAAGGCACCATGGTCGGCGAGGGTATAACAGCGAAGGCCCGTCACCCTGCCGTCCTTGGTCGCGGCGATCTCGATATCCATGTGAAAATCGCGGGCGAAGGCGGTGGTCGACAGGTTCTCGATGCGATCCTCGACCCATTTCACCGGCACGCCGGTGACGATCGAGGCGACGATGGCGCAGATGTAGCCGGAATAGGCGCCGACCTTGTTGCCGAAGCCGCCGCCGATATCGGGCGAGATGATGTGGATCTTGTGCTCGGGGATCTTGGAGATGAGCGAGGCGACCGTGCGAATGACATGCGGCGCCTGAAAGGTGCCCCACACCGTCAACTCGCTCTGGATCTTGTCGAACGAAGCGATGCACTGGCAGGTCTCGAGCGGCGAGGGATGGACGCGCTGGTAGGAGATCAGCTCCCTGACGGTGACCTCGGCCTTGTCGAAAGCGGCGTCGGCCGCGGCCTTGTCGCCGGCCTGCCAGTTGAAGATGTGGTTGTAGTGCTTGCGCGGCCCGTGGGCGCCTTCCTTCTTGTCCTTGATGTCCTCGCGCAGCACCGGAGCGTCGGGGGCCATCGCCTTGAACGGGTCGACGATGACCGGCAATTCCTCGTAATCGACCTCGACCAGGTCGACCCCGTCGGCGGCGATGTAGCGATCGGTGGCGACGACGAAGGCGACCTCCTGGTTCTGGAAGAGCACCTTCTCCTCGGCGAGCACCGCCTGGACGTCGCCGGCGAGCGTCGGCATGTAATGGAGATTGAGCGGTTTCAGATCGGCGGCGGTGAGCACCGCGACGACCCCCGGCAGTGCCTTGGCCTTGGAGGCGTCGATCGACTTGACGCGGGCATGGCCGTGCGGCGAGCGGACGAAATCGCCGAACAGCGTGCCGGGCAGCTTGAGATCGTCGACGTAGTTGCCCTTGCCCTGGATGAAGCGGGCATCCTCGACCCGGCGGCGCTTGCAGCCGAGGCCGTCGAGCTTCTCGGCGCGTTCTGCCGAGGTGGGGGCTGTATCGTTCATTCCGCGGCCTCCTGGAAGGGCACGCCGGCGATCTTGGCGGCGGCGTATTGAATGGCCTTGACGATGTTCTGGTAGCCGGTGCAGCGGCAGAGATTGCCGGAGATGCCGAGGCGGATTTCGTCCTCGCTCGGGCTGGGGTTCTCCTGGAGGAGCCGGTAGGCGCGGGTGATCATCCCCGGAGTGCAGAAGCCGCATTGCAGCCCGTGCATCTCGCGGAAGCCCTCCTGCAGCGCGTGCAGCGTCCCGTCGGGAGCGGCAATGCCCTCGATGGTGACGATCTCGGCGCCGTCGGCCTGGACCGCGAACATGGTGCACGACTTCACCGACTTGCCGTCGAGGTCGACGGTGCAGGCGCCGCAATGGCTGGTTTCGCAGCCGATATGCGGCCCGGTGAGGTTCTGGTCTTCGCGGAGGAAATGGATCAACAGCGTGCGCGGCTCGACCAGCGCCTCGACCGGCTTGCCGTTGATGGTCAGGGAAATTTGGGTCTTCGCCATTGTTCTTCTCCCTCAACCGGCGGCGCGGTCTTTTGCCCGGGCGAGCGCCCGCTTCAGCATGACACCCGCCATCTTGGTCCGGTATTCCGCCGGCCCATGCTGGTCGGAGGCCGGCGCGGTGATCGCCTCGGCGGCGGCGACGGCCTTCTTGATCGTCGCGTCGTCGAGCGTCGAGCCGGTGAGCAGCTTCGACGCTTCCTCGGCATAGAGGGCGTGATCGGCAACGTTGGTGAGGCCGATGGCGCAGCTCGCCACCTTGCCCCCGGACATGGTGAGGATGACGGCAGCGGCGGCGGTGGCGTAGTCGCCGATCTTCCGCTTCAGCTTCTCATAGGCGTAGCCGTGGCCCTTCGGCGGCGCGGGAATGCGGATCGCGGTCAGCACCTCGCCCGGCTCAAGGGCGGTCAGGTAGATGCCCTGGTAGAAGTCGCGCGCCTCGACCCGGCGCTCGCCGCTCTTGCCGGCGAGAACGTAGGCCGCGTCGAGGGTCATCATCACCGCCGGCATGTCGTTGCCGGGATCGCCGTTGGCGGCGTTACCGCCGATGGTGCCCATGTAACGGACCTGCGGGTCGGCGATAACCTGGGCAGTTTCGCGGAGGATCGGCACCGAGTTGGCCAGGAGATCGGAGGCGATCACCTCGTGCTGGGTGGTCATGGCGCCGATGACGATATCGCCGCCGTCCCGGCGAATGCCCTTCAATTCGCCGATCCCGCCGAGATCGACCAGATCCGACGGGGTGCCAAGCCGGAGCTTCATCACCGGGATGAGGCTGTGGCCGCCGGCAAGCGGGCGGGCGTCGTCGCCGAGATCGGCGAGCAGCGCAACGGCATCCTTGACGGTTTTGGGGCGATGGTAGGCGAACGCGCCTGGGATCATGTTTCCTCCTCTGCCGCCCGGCGGGCTCTCCCTCCCGCGGGTCGGCGGCATTTATTGGTATGTTTTGCCTCTCTTTTGAATCCTGGACCTTGCCACCGGCAAGACAAGCCGTGTTTCACCGCCGGCCGGAACCTTGCACGAAATGCGGGCGGCCCTGCACGAAGTGCGACAACCTGGCTGTCCTAAGTCGTTCCTGCATCAAGTGGCCGCGGCGCGAGTCGGCCGCGGATTGACAAGCTGCGACTTGACCCAGGCCAGCCGGCCGCGGGCTACCGGCACGGTGTAGGAATCGCGGCCGTCGAGCTCGATCAGGCCCTTGTCGCCGGACCGCTTCAGCCGGACGATGCGATCGATGGCGATGATGTGGCTGCGGTGCACCCGGGCAAAGCGACTGGGATCGAGGCGCGCCTCGATGTCGCCGATCGGCAACGGGCAGAAATGTTTCGCCGTGCCGTCGAAGACATAGGTGTAGTGGGCGTTGGCGTGCACGGCGACGATGCTCGCCACCGGCAGGAAACGCGTCGAACCGTCCTGCTGGACAGGGATGTGGCTGGCTTGCTCCTGCCGTCCCGCGCCGGCATCGGATGACGATGCAAGCGAAGGAAAGTCGCGCACGATCGGCCGATCGTCGACCCGGTCCCCTGGCGATGGGGACGGATCGGTCAGAGGCGCCGTCTCACCTTTCTCCGCTCGTTCGGGGAGGAGAATCAGCAGAAACAGCCCCGACACGACGAAGGCGACGACGGCGACCACGATCGCCAGCAGGTCGACCGACAGGGCGGGAGCGGAGGAGACCGCCCCCTCATGCGGGAAGATGGTCATGCCGGCCATCGCCGTATAGTGCATGCCGGAAATCGCCAGGCCGAGGGCTGCCGCCGGCAGGAGAAGCGGCGTCCGGCCGCGCGCCGTATTGGCAAGATAGAGAGCAAGGCCGGAGGTTGCTATGGCGATGACGACGCTTGCCGCGACGAAGGCCGGCGCATGGGTCATGTGGGCGCTGGCGTGCAGGGCGGCCATGCCGATGTAGTGCATCGAGACGATGCCGAGGCCCATGAAGACGGCCGCCGCGGCGAGACGGACGGAGGTGAGAGGGCCGGCAGTCGCGGCAAACACCGCGGCGCCGACGACGAGGACGCAAACGAGAAACGATAGAAGCGTCGGGAAGACCAGATAATCGACCGGGAAGGGCAGGCGGGCCGCTAGCATCCCGACGAAGTGCATCGACCAGATCGCCACGCCGAGCGAGAGCGCCGCGCCGGCGATCAGCCATCGACGGCGCACGCCGGTGGCGCCGGCGACCTGAACGGCAAGGCTCAGCCCGACATAGGCGCCCTGAATCGCCACGATCAAGGAAAGCACCACGAGCCAAGGCTCGTGCGTGACATGCATAATCACTCCTCCCCGCGGATTATGCCACTTCCGCGTTAGCTGGAACGATTATAGTGGGCCGCGTGTCGCGTGGCGAGGCGGCAAGGTGGCTGCGCCGTCCGCGGGCGAAGGACCCACCCTGCACTCTCCCCAAGTCGGAAAGGTCCGACTTGGATGCATGGTCCCTCCTCCCCGTCGTCGGGAGGGATAGGCGTGTGTGGTTTGCGTTATGACTCGTTCGTCGGCGGAGCGCGGGGTTTAACCGACCTTGGCGAGATCGCCGCCGAGCGCCGCGGCGAAGAGCCGCTTGGCAGCGTCCTTGGTCAGGGGTACCGGATTGCCGCCGGCGGTCGGATCGACGATCGCCATTTCGGCGATGGTCTCCACCCGGCTGTCGTCGACGCCAAGACCCGCCAGCGTGTGCGGCACGCCGATTCGTTCCCGGAGGTCGAGAACGGCCTGCTGGAAGCCGTCGAAGCCCGCGCCGATGCCGAGATAGGCGGCGAGCCGGGCGATTCGGTCTTCAATTGCAGCGCGGTTGAAAGCGAGGACGTAGGGCATGAACACCGCGTTGGTCATGCCGTGGTGGGTGTTGTAGAGCGCGCCGACCGGATGGGAGAGCGAATGGATGGCGCCGAGGCCCTTCTGGAAGGCGGTCGCCCCCATCGCGGCGGCGCTCATCATATGGGCGCGGGCCGCGATGTCGGTGCCGTTGGCGTAGGCCTTCGGCAGGTTGTCGAAAACGAGCCGCATGCCTTCCACCGCGATGCCGTCGGCCATCGGATGGTAGCCGGGCGAGCAATAGGCCTCGAGGCAATGGGCGAGGGCGTCCATGCCGGTGCCGGCGGTGATGGCGGGCGGCATGCCGACGGTCAGTTCGGGATCGCAGATCACCACCTTCGGCATCATCTTCGGATGGAAGATGACCTTCTTGGTGTGGGTCGCCTCGTCGGTGACGACGCCGGCGCGGCCGACCTCCGAGCCGGTGCCGGCGGTGGTCGGCACGGCGACGATCGGCATGATCCCGTCGGGATTCGCCCGGGTCCACCAGTCGCCGATATCCTCGAAGTCCCACACCGGCCGGGTCTGGCCGACCATGAAGGCGACAAGCTTGCCGGTGTCGAGGCCGGAGCCGCCGCCGAAAGCGACGACGCCGTCATGCTTGCCGGCCCGCAGCGCGGCAATGCCGTCCACCACGTTCCGCTCGACCGGATTGGGCTGGACATCGGCGAAAAGGCCGGGCGACAGGCCGGCGTCGGCGAGGACCTTCATCGCCTTCGCGGTGATGTCGAGCTTCGCCAGCCCCGCGTCGGTGACGAGCAGCGGCCTCGATATGCCGGCGGCGGCGCAGGCGTCGGGGAGCTCGGCGATGCGGCCGGGGCCGAAGCGGATGGCGGTCGGGTAGCTCCAGTTGGCGGTAATCCGGGCACGGTCCATGGTCAGCGTTGCGCCTGTGGGCTCGGTGTGGTCCTGGGGGCGGTGCCGGTGATCCGGCTGCGGAGGGTCAGCGGCGAGTCGATGTTGGTCAGCGGCGCGAAGCCCGTCCCGGTTCCCCGGACGGTGACATCACCGTAGTCGAGGAGGCGGCCGAGCAGCGACTGGTTGACGTCGACGCTTTCGACCTTCTCGACGCTCATCTCGATGGTGTCGCGCCGGATGAAGCCGCGCTTCAGGATGATGCGGCGATCGGTGATGGCGATCTCGGTCGTCCAGCGCGAAAACCATGCCGCGCCGAGAAACCAAAGGGCCAGGAGCAGCAGGATCACTCCGGCGACGCTTCCCCAGATCATCAGGCCGAATACGAGCGCGACGACCACGAAGATCGCTGCCGCGGCGAGGAGGACGAGCAGGCCCGGGAGAAAGGTGACCCACGATATCTTCGCCTCGTAGACGAGCGTCTCGCCCGACTGCAGAACCCGTCGCACATAGCTCATGCCGCCATCCCGCCCACGTCCGTCGCCGCCTGTTCAGCGAGGGTCCACCGCACGCAGATGATAGCTCTTCGGCTGGGTGAGCGCCTCGAAGCCAAATTTCGACAGGGAGACGCCGCGGCCGGTCTCCTTGACGCCGGTCCATACGAGCTGCGGGTCGAGGTAGTCGCAGCGGTTCATGTAGACCGTGCCGGTCTCGATGCGGCTGCCGAGCGCGGCGGCGCGATCCATGTCGGTGGTCCAGATCGAGGCGGTGAGGCCATAGGGGCTGTCGTTCATCAGGGTCACGGCTTCGTCGTCGCCGCGTACCTTCATGATGCCGACGATGGGCCCGAAGCTCTCCTCGCGCATCACCGCCATCTGGTGGTTGACGTCGGTCAGCACCTCGGGCGCGAGGTAGGGCGAGCCCTGCCGGTCGCCGTCGACCTTCATGTTGACGAGCGCCGTGGCGCCCTTCCGCTTTGCCTCGGCGATCTGGTCGCGCACCACATCGGCAAACGAGCCGCGCGCCATCGGGCCGAGCGTCGTCCCCGGCTCCAGCGGGTTGCCGACGACGTATTTCCTGGTGAGGTCGACGAAGCCGGCGACGAAATCGTCATAGACCCGCTCGTCGACATAGATGCGCTCGATGCCGCAGCAGCACTGGCCGGAATTGTAGAAGGCGCCGTCGACGAGATTCTCGATGGCATGGTCGAGCCTGGCGTCGGCCACCACATAGGCGGGATCCTTGCCGCCGAGCTCGAGGCCGAGGGAGGCGAAGGTGCCGGAGGCGGCGCGCTCGATGGTGCGGCCGCCGGCGACCGAGCCGGTGAAGTTGATATGGTCGATCCTGCCGGAGGCGATCAGCGTCTCGGTCTGGGCGTGGGAGAGGACGAGGTTGCGGAACAGCCCTTTCGGCAGCCCGGCCCGGCGGAACGCCTCGGCGAAGCGCTCGCCGACGAGGAGCGTCTGCGTCGCGTGCTTGAGGATCACCGCGTTGCCGGCAAGCAGCGCCGGGACGATGGTGTTGACCGCGGTCAGATAGGGATAGTTCCACGGGGCGATCACCATCACCAGGCCGAGCGGCTCGCGGGCGATGTAGCGGCGGAAGCCGGGCTTTTCCGGCGGAACGTAGGGGGCGAGCGCCGCCTCGGCCATCTCCGCCATGGCGCGGGTGCGCTCCTCGACGCCGCCTTTTTCGCCGCCGTAGCGGACGGGACGGCCCATCTGCCAGGCGAGCTCGGTGACGATGTCGTCGTTCATGGCGAGGAGCGCGTCGAGGAAGGCGAGGATCAAGCGCTTGCGCTCGGCGACCGGCGTGTTCCGCCATTCGGCCTGGGCGGCGCGGGCGGCGGACACCGCCGCGTCGACCTCGGCGTCGGTGGCAACCGGCCGCTCGGCATAGACCGAGCCGTCGACGGGGGAGATGATTTTCGCGGTTTCGGTCATTGGAGCTAATCCGGGTTCAGCATGCGACGTATCCAACGTGACCCGCCGCCCCGTAAGCGAGTATGGCGCGATCTCGCGTCACGACCTGCCGGTTCTCATGCCGTGCCGTGGCTATGATAATTCGATCTATCGGATCGTTTGGGGGAGCCCCCGGTAGAAAGGAGGAGGCGATAAGCACCTCTGGCGAAAGCCCAGACAGTCGAAAGCTTCCACCGCGAAGGAATGTGTTGAACCACTCCTCAGGAGCAAGCGGAGACGCGAATCTTCCCTTTGATGCCAGCATCCCGATTTCCCACGCACTGATGGCAGACACAGCCACCGGTTCGTCCTCGTCGCTGGCTTCGTCGAGCGCTGTGATCGCATCGCTCGACAGCTTTTCGTTGTCACCCATCCAGATCATTGCGCACGTGTCGAGGAGAAGCGGCCGTCTCATTTGGACCGACCCCATTCCTCGCCGGTCGGCGCAGTCAAGTCGGTGTTCGGCGAAATCGTGGTCAATCCCTTCATCAGTCCAAAGCCGGGGTGTCGCCGGGACTGTAAGGGACCCGGAGACTGATTTGGCGGCTGTCCGGATGCCTCTGACATCGGCTTCACCCGCTTAAAAACGAGCTTCCGGGAATCGACGTCAACCTGCTCGGTCTTGAAGCCAGCGCCCAGCCAGACTTTCGTCATGACGTTGTTGTCGGGGTTGTTGCTCCACCAAGCACGAATTTGCTGGGCTTTCGGTGGCAACCGAAATCCGAGAAGCTTTTCGATTTCCTCGAATGTCATGGGCACTTCGTTGTGGCGGGTCCGGGCGAGAAAATGCCCAAGCGGATCATACTTGCTCATAGTGTATTTCTCCTTCCGACGGAGAATACTAAAAAACACACATGTGTATGTCAATAGCGGAGCGTCAATACCGCTCGAAGCCGCGCTTCAGCTCCCAATCGGTGACGCGGCGGTCGTATTCGAACTGCTCCCATTCGGCGGTGTGGACGTAGTGATCGACGGCGTCGTCGCCCAAGGCGGCGCGCAGCATCTTCGACTTCGCCATCAGCGCGGTGGCCTCGCGAAGGGTCTTGGGCACTTCGCGGAGCCGCTTGCCGAGATAGGCGTCGCCGACGAAGGCGGCTTCCAGCTCCAACTCCTCCTCGATGCCGGCGAGACCGGCGGCGATCAGCGCGGCAAAGGCGAGATAGGGGTTGAGGTCGGCGCCGCCGATGCGGCATTCGACTCGGATCGACTTGGAGCCCTCGCCGACCAGGCGGAAGCCGGCGGTGCGGTTGTCGCGGCTCCAGATCGCCTTGGTCGGCGCGAAGGTGCCGGCCTGGTAGCGCTTGTAGGAATTGATGTAGGGCGCCAGGAACCAGGTGATCTCGCGCGCATATTTGAGCTGGCCGGCCATGAAACGGCGCATCAGGGCCGACATGCCGTGCTCGCCCTTCGGATCGGCGAACAGCGGCCGCTTGCCGGCCTTGTCCCACAGCGAAGCATGGATGTGGCACGACGAGCCGGCGAGGCCGTAATCCCACTTGGCCATGAAGGTGACCGCCTTGCCCCTCAGATGGGCGATCTCCTTGATGCCGTTCTTGAGGATGGCGTGGCGGTCGGCCATCTCGAGAGCGCCAGCGTAGCGGACATTGATCTCCTCCTGGCCCGGGCCCCACTCGCCCTTGGAGTTCTCCACCGGGATGCCGGCGGCGTTGAGGCCGGTGCGGATCGCCCGCATCACCTCCTCCTCCTTGGTGGTCTGGAAGATGTGGTAGTCCTCGATATAGCGACCGGCGGCGGCGAGATCGGCGTAACGCTTCTGCCGGATGGTCTCGTAGTCCTCGTTGAACAGGTAGAATTCGAGCTCCGAGGCGAGGAACGCCGACATGTTCCGGTCGGCGAGCCGCGCCAGCTGTTTCTTCAGGATCGCCCGCGGGCTGTGCGGCAGGTCTTCGTGGTGGTGATGGTCGAGCACGTCGCAAAGGACGAGCGCGGTTCCTTCGAGCCACGGTATCCGGCGCAGCGTCGCCATGTCCGGCCGCATGACGAAGTCGCCGTAGCCCTTCTCCCAGTTCGCCGCCGTGTAGCCGGGCACCGGCTCCATGTCGATGTCGCAGGCAAGCAGATAGTCGCAGCCATGGGTTTCGGCGTGCGCCTCGGCGACGAAATACTCGGCCTGAAAACGCTTGCCGATCAGCCGCCCCTGCATGTCGACCAGGCAGACCAGAACGGTGTCGATTTCGCCGGCGGCGACCGCCGCGCCGAGTTCCTTGATCGTCAACATGCCGGTCATCTCAAACGCGCCTCCTTAGCCGGTAAGAAACCCGCGCGAGGCACGCCCCGCGCGGGTCGCTTGCATCCGTTCGCAGGCTGCGAGCCTACTTCATCATCGCGGCACCTTCACGGTGCTTCACCGCGAACTCTTCCTCCGGCGAGTAGACCAGCGTCTTGCGACCATAGGCGGCGAAGTAGATGATCGCCAGAATGTACCAGATGCCGACGCCGATGATGCCTTCCTGATAGAGCGGGTCGGTGAGCTGGAAGCCGATGGTAACGATCGCGATGATCGCGGTGAGCGTCGCCCCGATAACCCCGAACGGACTACGGTAAGGCCGCTCGATGTTGGGGAAGCGACGACGCAGCTGCAGGAAGGTCAGGCCCTGCAGCAGGTAGGAGAACATGGCCCCGAACACAGCCATGTTGAGCAGCGTGCCACCGATGAACGCACCGGCCTCGGTGCCTCCCTGGGCGAACCACACCACGAGCATCACGACGAAGCCGATCAGCGAACCGGTGAGCAGCGCCGTGTTGGGTGTCTTGTGTTCACCGTGGGTGACCGACAGGAAGTGCGGAAAGTAGCCGGCCCGCGACAGCGAATAGATCTGCCGCCCATAGGCGAAGATGATCGCATGGAAGCTGGCGATCAGGCCCGCCACCGCGAACAGCGACAGGATCTTCGCCCAGCCGGTGCCGTAGATCGCCCGGAAGCCGTCGAGGATCGGCTCGCCAGACGAACCATAGGCGAACGCGCCGTCAGGCAGCGACGGGTTGATGATCAGGATCAGGAACCCGGTGGCGATCAGCGTGAACATGCCGAGCATGATGCCTTTCGGCATGTCGCGCTTGGGATCGACCGCTTCTTCCGCCGCCAGCGGAAGCTGCTCGATCGCCAGAAACAGCCACACCGCGAACGGCATCGCCGCGAACACGCCCTTGATGCCGAAAGGCAGGAACGGCCCGCCGCCGTCGGGCAGGGCGTTGCTCACCTGGGCGGCTTCCTTCAAGGCGTCGGGCAGAGCGGCATACTGGGCCGCGGTCAGGGTGATCGCGTCGGTGCCGGCCGTCTTGGCCGCGTCGACGAGCGCCTGAACGTCCGCCGCCAGGCCGGTGGCGTCGCCGATCGCCGTGAGCGACAAGCTCGCGCTTTGCGGGTCGGCCGCGATGTTCATGGCGTTCTTCGCAAAGTCGAACTGGCCGGAGAAGATCGCGCTGACGAAGAAGAAGATGAGGATCGCCAGGGCAATCAGCGTGACGATCACCGTGACCCGGAACGACAACTCGACGCCGCGCACGTTGAGCCCGACGAAGATGATGTAGCCGATCAGCCACCATATCGGCTGAAACCAATCCGGCGTCTCGAAGATGCCGGTGAGGTAGGCGCCGATGAAGAAGACGACCACCGCCGGGGTCAGCACATATTCGATGTTCTCGGCGATGCCGGTGATGAAGCCACCCCACGGACCGAACGCGGTGCGGGCGAAGGAATAGGCGCCGCCGGTGTGCGGCAGTGCCGGGCTCATCTCGGCGATGGAATAGGTGAGACCGAGATACATGATGGCGATGATGACGGTGCCGACGAACATGCCGCCCCAGCCGCCGACGGAGAAGCCGAGGTTCCAGCCAGAAAAATCGCCGGAAATGACGGCGCCGACACCGAGCGCCCATAGTGCGAAGACTCCGGCGTGACGTCGGAGGCCTCTCTTTTCGAAATAGGTCGCATCGGGCGTGTGGTAGGACACGCCGCCTTCATGCTTGGTCTCAGCCATATCATCCACTCCCCAGTCTGCGGCCGCCACCCCCGGCGATGCCGTTCAATGCCCGAATCCGCGCGCCCCGGCTAACCGCGGGTCGCGCCCAATCATGAGCGCATCCGCGCCGGCGTCGCCCCGATGGCGTCTGCGCTTTCGACCAGCACGTCCGCCAGTCGTTCCGTCCAGGCTGCGACGTCATGCGCGGCTTGCAAGAGATCGTTCCTCACCTCGATCATCACATGCGGCAGACCGCGGTCGCGGCCGTGCCGACGGATGGTGTAGTCGACATGGTCCCTGGCCGAATAAGGCTGGTTGTCGCCGACGACGAGGTGCGGATCGCGGCGGAGCAACAGCAGCATCGCGTCGGCGAGGCTGCGCTCCGTCGTCGAGATGATGCCCACATGCCACGGTCGCCATGCGCCGCGGTAGACGGGCGTGAAGGAATGCATCGTGACCAGCGCCGTCGGCCGTCTTGCCGCGCGCCGCCGGTCGAGGAGCCGGTCGATCGCCGCATGGAAAGGCTCCCACAGCGCCCTGATCCGACTCGCCTTCGCCTCCGCCGACAGCCCGACATTCCCGGGGATCTCGGTGTCCTCGGAGAACGGCGTGACCGCGTCGGGGAGATCCGGCTCGCGATTGCAGTCGACGGCCAGCCGCGAGTAGCGCTGCAGGACCGTCGACCCTTCGGTGAGGTCGGCGATGCCGCCGGCAACCTCGGCCGCGCCGAGGTCAAAGGCGATATGACGGTCGAGATCGGAGGGCTTCAGGCCGAGCGTGCCGAGGGCGCGGGGCAGACGGTTCGAGGCGTGCTCGCAGACAATGACAAGAGGGCCGCCGCCTTCGCGGACCTCAACCGCCGGCCCTTCATCAGGCGCGAGCAGGGCGTCCATGTCCTATCCCCGCGAACCGGCCACGATGCTGCGCCGAAGCGCACGGACCGCGATTCGCCCGGCCGGATCGATTGGAATATACGTTACAAGTCCAGTTAGAATCGTCAATTCTGAAATGGAAGCGTCGCCCGGCGCTGTGGACAAGCGTTTCGAGGAGGGCCGGAGGCGCCGGCAGCGATACCGCACCGTGCGAGTGCGGGGACGTTCGGTTACGAGGTGGCTCGCCCTGACGGCTTCTGTAGTATCCCATCCCACCCATCGGATGCGGGGCGGCGGCGACTTAGGCGGGGCGATGAGAAAGACCGACGATCTGGTCGCGGAAAGAATCCGCGATGCGATGCCGACCCTGACAAATTCGGAGAGGCGGGCGGCGCAGACGCTGCTCGCCAACTACCCTTTGCAGGGGCTCGAATCGGCCGCGCAGTTCGCCGAGCAGGCCGGGATCAGCACGCCTTCGGTCCTTCGTTTCGTCGGCCGCATCGGGTTCGCCTCCTATGTCGATTTTCAGCGGCGGCTGAAGGAGGAGGTCGAGGCGCGGCTTCAATCGCCGCTGGCGAAGACGGAAACAGCGCCGTCCGCCGGCGACCTGTCCAAGCAACCGCACCAAGCCTTCGCCGAGGCGGTCGCCGACAACGTGCTCGGCACCTTTCGCTATCTGCCGGCCAGCGAAATCGAGGCCGTCGCCGCGATTCTCGCCGAGGCGCGGCGGCCGCTGCACATGCTCGGCGGCCGCTTCACCGATCCGCTGGCGCGCTACATGACGGCGCATTTGCGGATCCTGCGGCCGAACGTCAGCCACATGGAGGGCCAGCCGGACAATTGGCGCGACCAGTTGATCGACATGACCCGTCGCGACGTGCTGTTTCTGATCGATATCCGACGCTATCAGAGCGATCTGCGGGACCTCGCCGAGGCGGCGGCGAAACAACGCGTAACGACGATCGTGCTGACCGATCAGTGGCTGTCGCCTGCCGCTCGCCTCGCCAAGCACGTATTGCCGGCCCGGGTCGCCGTGCCATCCGCCTGGGACTCCAACGCGGCGCTGCTCGCGGTCATCGAGGCGCTGATTGCCGAGGTCATGCAACGGCGTTGGGGCGAAAGCCGGGAACGCCTGGCCGCCATCGAAGCCTTGCGCGCCAAATCCGACTCGGATGAAACATCCGCGGCGCACGGTCGGGCGACGAGGTCTCACAGGTGACCATGCCGAATAGCGGAAGGATCGACCGGTCCGACGGCCCGGCCGTGATCGGCATCGATGTCGGGACGTCCTCGATTCGGGCGATCGCCTTCGACGCGCAGGGTCACAAGCTGGCGGTCGCTTCGCGGCGGCCGCCGCTCAAACCAATGGAGACCGGCGGCGAATACGATCCCGACGCGGTTTGGGACCATGTCGTCGCGGTGCTCGGCGAGGTCGGGGCGGCGCTTGCCGGCCGCCCCGTGGCCGGGATGGCCGTCGCCAGCATCGGCGAAAGCGCCGTGGTGGTCGACGAGGACGGCCGGGCGCTTGCGCCGTCGATCATCTGGTACGATCGCCGCAGCGAACCGCAGGCGCGGGCGATCATCGAGGCGATCGGCGCGGAGCGGCTGTTCCGAATGACCGGCCAGGCGATCGATCATTTCTTCACCCTGCCGAAGCTGATGTGGATGCGCGAACACTGGCCGGCGGCAATGGCCAAGGCGCGCCACGTGCTGATGACGGCGGACTGGGTCGCCTTCCGTCTGTCGGGGGAGATGGCGACCGATCCGTCGCTCGCCTCGCGCACGCTCTACTACGATGTCGGCGAGGGGCGGTGGTCGGCGGAGATGCTGGCGCTGGCCGGCTGCGGCGCCGACTTTCCCGCCCGGCTCGCCGCCAGCGGCGCGGCGCTCGGACCGGTCCGCCGTGAAGTCGCGGCGGCGACCGGCCTCGCCGGTGCGCCGATCATCGGCGTCGGCGGCCACGACCACGTAGTCGGCGCCTTCGCCACCGGGTTGACCGAGCCGGGGACGGTGGTCAACAGCGTCGGCACGGCCGAGGCGCTTCTCCTGGCGACGGCCGGCCCGCTCGCCGACGAGGAGGGCATCCGGCGCGGCTACGTCCAGGGTGCGATCGAAGGCCGGCGCAGGATGTCGTACCTCCTCGGCGGGATTTTCAACGCCGGCGGTTCGCTGGAGTGGCTTTGCGGGCTGCTCGGCGACATCCCGCAGGAAAGGCTGATCGCCGAAGCGGAACGGTTGCCGGTCGGCAGCCACGGCACCGTGTTCCTGCCGCATCTCGACCATGCCCCACCGCCCGATCCCGACCCGCAGGCGCGCGGCGCCTTTCTCGGGCTGACGCCGCAGACGACGCCGGCGACGCTCTATCGGGCGGCGCTCGAGGGCCTTGCCATGCAGTCGCGGATGATGCTCGACGGCATGGTCTCGCTGCCCGGCGTCGATACGCCGCGCGAGTTCCGGCTGATCGGCGGCGTGTCGCGCAATCGCCTCTTCCGGTCGATCAAGGCCAACGTTTTCGCCCGGCCGATCATCGTCGTCGACGAACCGGAAGCGACCGCGCTCGGCGCAGCGCTGCTCGGGGGCGTCGCCGGCGGCGTGTTTCCGTCGCTCGAGGCGGCGCTTCCCGGCCTCGACCGGGCGGAATTCACGATCGAGCCGGACGAAACTGCCGCACGCTACGAGGCGTTGCGCGCAATGGTATTCGAGGACATTCATGCTAGAGTGCGGCCCATCAACCGGGGCCTCGACGCATTTGCCCGCGGAATTGAGGCTCATTGAGGTTGGCCATCAGTGGCCGACTGAGTTTTTCGACCAAAAGGGAGGAATTGAGATGATCCAACGCAGGTCTTTTCTCGGGCTGATGGGCGCCACCGCGGCAGTGGCGGGCGCCGGCGGCCTTATCAAGCCGGCAATGGCGGCCGACAAGAAGTTCACCATCGCGCTGGTGCCGGGTCTGACGACCGACGGCTTCTACATCACCATGCATCGCGGCGCCGACGCCGCCGCCCAGGCGCTCGGTCAGGACCTCATCTTCCAAGGCGCCTCGGAATGGAACGTCACCCTCCAGGTGCCGGTGCTCGATGCGGTCATCGCCAGGAAGCCGAGCGCCATCCTCATCGCGCCGACCGACAAGGTGCAACTCGTCGAGCCGCTGAAGAAGGCGAACGACCTCGGCATTCCGGTGGTCTGCGTCGACACCTTCATCGGCACCGGCGTGTTCCAGACCGGTTCCGGCGATGCCGACTTCCCAATCTCGTATATCGCTTCCGACAACGTGCTCGGCGGCCGCATCGCCGCCCGCTCGCTTGCCAAGGCGATCGGCGACAAGGGCAAGGTCTACGTGTCCAACGTCAAGCCCGGCGTGTCGACGACCGACCAGCGCGAGGAAGGCTTCAAGCTGGAGATGAAGGACCATCCCAACATCACGGTCCTCGAGACGCAGTTCAACGACGACGACGCCAACAAGGCGGCGGCCCAGGCCCAGGCGGTGTTCGGCCGGACGCCCGACCTCGCCGGCATCTTCGGCGCCAACCTGTTCTCGGCGACCGGTTCAGCCAACGGCGTCAAGCAGGCCGGGCAGGCGGGCAAGATCAAAATCGCCGCCTTCGACGCGCCGCCGTCGGTGGTTCAGGAGTTGAAGGACGGCACGTTCGAGATCGCCATCGCCCAGCACCCGGCGGAGATCGGCTACTACGGCGTCGTGACCGCCTACGCTAATCTCACCGGCAATTCGGTCCCGACGCTGATCGGCACCGGCTTCACGGTGATGACCAAGGACAACATCGACGATCCCGACGTCGCGAAGTTCCTCTATCAGGGCTAGGCTTTGCTCGCCTTGACATGAAATCAGGACCGTCGGTCATTCATGGTCGACGGTCCATTTTCGTTTTACGAGCCGGTCCCGATCCAATGACGGCAGTCTCCACCCCGGGCGAGCCTACCGGCCGCAGGATCCTCTCGCGGATCGCCGACCTTCGCGCCTGGCTGTTCCTCGCTCTCCTTCTGATCTTCTTCGAGACGTGGGCGCAGACGGCCTACAATGTCAGCTTCATCGGCAACACCTACAATCTGCAGTCGGTCGGCATTTTCGCGACGGCGCCGCTCCTGCTCGCCCTCGGCCAGACCTTCGTCATCATTTCGGCCGGCATTGACCTGTCGGTCGGCTTCATCATGGGGCTCTCCGCCGTCGTTTCGGCCCACGTCGCCAATCTCGGCGTCTCGGCGCTTGGCCTCGATCCGTTTTCGGCGATGCTGCTCGGCGTGCTCGCCGGCGTCGCCGTTGCCTTTATCCCCGGCCTGGTCAATGGCTGGCTGATCGCGCAACTGCGGGTGCCGCCCTTCATCGGCACCCTCGGCATGTACGGCGTGGCGCGGGGCGTTGCCTTTCTGCTCGCCGGCGGCATGACCGTGCCGGTGACCAATGACTGGTTTGCATGGATCGGCAACGGCCGCATCTTCGGCGTGCCGATCCTTGTCATCATCACCGCGGTCGTCGTGATCGCCATGCACTACCTGTTGTCCGAGACGCGCTTCGGCCAGCACACCTACGCTTTCGGCGCCAATCGTGCGGCGGCGGTGCGTTCGGGCATCAACGTCAAGCGCCTGACGCTTCAGCTCTATCTCCTCTCGGCGGTCTGTGCCGGCCTCGCCGGCGTCCTCTATTCCGGGCGCTTCGCCGCCGGCGCGGCGCAAGCCGGCGAGCCGCTTCTCCTCAATTCGATCGCCGCGGTGGTGATCGGCGGCGCCAGCCTGTTCGGCGGCTCCGGCACCATCGCCGGCACCGTTGCCGGCGCCCTGGTCATCGCGGTGATCCAGTACGGCCTGGTGTTCATCGACGTCGAGCCGTTCTGGCAATTCGTCGCCGTCGGCATCGTCATCATCATCTCGGTCCTGGTCGACCAGAGCCAGCGGCGGCTCCTCGGAGGCCACCGCGATGAGTGAGCATCAGCCGCTCCTCGCCGTCCACAATATCCGCAAGTATTTCGGCGCCGTGCAGGCGCTGAAGGGCGTGTCGATCCATGTCGACGCCGGCGAGGTGGTGGCGCTGGCCGGCGACAACGGCGCCGGCAAGTCGGTGCTCATCAAGACCATCTCCGGCGTTCACCACCAGGACGAGGGCTCCATCGTTTTCGACGGCAAGACCGTCAACTTCTCGACGCCGGAGCAGGCCCGCGCCGCGGGCATCGAGACGATCTATCAGGACCTTTCGCTCGCCGACAATCTGTCGATCGGCGCCAACATCTTTCTCGGCCGCGAGCCGAAGACCAAGGCCCTCGGCTTCCTGCCGATCCTTGACCGCCCGCGCATGGCCAAGGCGGCCAAGGAGACGATGGCGCTCCTTGACTTCCACGTCGACCGGCTGGAGGCGCCGGTCGCCGCCTTCTCCGGCGGCCAACGTCAGGCGGTGGCCATCGGCCGCGCCATCTACTGGAACGCCAAGCTGCTCATCATGGACGAGCCGACGGCGGCGCTCGGCGTCCCCGAGCAGCGCAAGGTCCTCTCCCTGGTCCACTCACTGAAGGACCAGGGCAAGGCGGTCATCTTCATCTCGCACAATCTGCAGGACATTCTTGCGGTTGCCGACCGCATCGTCGTGCTGCGCCGGGGCATCAATGCCGGCGAGCGCCGGCCGGCCGAGACCGACACCGACGAGATCGTCCGGCTGATGGTGGGGGGCTAGCGGCGCCGGTCCGCCGCTTCCCCGCCCGCCCATGGGGTCGAGCCACCGATGTGCGGCCGCTACGACAACCTGATCGCGCGGGAAGCCTACCGGGCGCTGTTCGATGTGGCGCGGCTGCCCCAGTCGAATTTCCCGCCGCGCTACAACATCGCGCCGACCGACCTGGTTCCGATCGTGCGCGTCGATCCTCGCGACGGCACCCGCGAACTGGTCATGGCGCGGTGGGGGCTGGTCCCCTTCTGGATGAAGGAGAAACCGAAGGCGCCGCACATCAATGCGCGGATGGAGACGGTGGACAAGACGCCGCTTTTTCGCGAGGCCTTCGCGCGACGCCGGTGCCTCATCCCGGCGACCGGCTTCTTCGAGTGGCAGAAACGCGCCGACGGCAAACAGCCCTATCGTTTCGTGCGCAAGGACTTCGAGCCCTTCGCCTTTGCCGGCCTGTGGGAGTTTGCCCGGATCGGCGGCGAGGACATCCTCTCGGCGGCGATCATCGTCGGCGAGGCCAACCCGCTGGTCGGCGCCATCCACGACCGGATGCCGGTGATGCTGATGCCCGACGACTACGACGCCTGGCTCGCCGGCGACACGACGATCGCCGAAGCGCGGGCGCTGTTGAAACCGTACGACGAGGCGCTGATGATGGCCTACGCAGTCAGCCGAGTGGTCAACAGCGTGAAGAACGACACCGAAGAATGCATCGCGCCCGTTCCAGATCCGTGAGGGCACAGACCGGCCGGAGAAGTGGGGGCCGCTGAATCCCTTAGGGGCGACGGTGTTGAGGCGCGATGACGCCGGAGGAGGCAGTCTTCGCCGATTCTGCCCGTTTTTTTACCACATAGACAAGATTTTACCGGGCTTCTAAGCTGGCTTTTGTCTTTCGCGCCGAGGGGCGCGCGACAGTGCAAATACGGGGCAGATCAACCGATCAGGAGAGGCAGATGAAAAGCTCAGCACTTCACCGGCGCGGCTTCGTCGGTTTGATGGCCGCCGGCGGACTCGCCGTGGCGGTATTCGGTTCGCAGGCCGCATTGGCGCAGGACAAGATGAAGGTGGCGGCGATCTTTTCGACGCCGATCGAAGAGCCGTGGGTCAACCAGGTGCACGAGGCGCTGCTCAAGGCGCAGGACAAGCTCGGCGTCGAATACAAGTGGGCGGAGAGCGTTCCCTCGGCCGACTATTCTCGCGTGCTTCGGCAGTTCGCCCGCGACGGCTACACCATGATCTCCGGCGACGCCTTCGCCGCCGAGGACGTCACCCGCCGCGTCGCC
This sequence comes from uncultured Alphaproteobacteria bacterium, assembly GCA_963759235.1. Classification (GTDB taxonomy): domain Bacteria; phylum Pseudomonadota; class Alphaproteobacteria; order Rhizobiales; family Kaistiaceae; genus Bauldia. Next base: position 77,423 of record CAVWYO010000009.1, read on the forward strand.
AAGGAGTTTCCCGACGTCGCCTTCGTGATGGGGTCGGGCCAGGGTCCGGCCGAGCCGAACTACGCCGTCTTCGACAACTGGATCCATGAGCCGGCTTATCTGTCGGGGATGATCGCCGGCAAGATGACCAAGACCAACACGGTCGGCTCGGTCGCCGCAATGGACATTCCCGAGGTCGACCGGCTGGTCAACGCCTTCTGCGCCGGGGCCAAGGAAGTCAACCCGGACGTCAAGTGCAAGGTCGCCTTCATCGGCTCGTTCTTCGATCCGCCGAAGGCGAAGGAAGCGGCACTCGCCCAGATCGCCGCGGGGGTCGATGCGATCTACGCCGAGCGCTTCGGCGTCATCGAGGCCGCCCAGGAGAAGGGCATCGTCGCCTTCTCCAACATGTCGGATCAGTCCTCGCTCGCCCCCGCCACGGTGATCACCGGCCCGGTATGGGACATGTGGCCGACCATCCAGGCGGCGGTGAAGGAGGTGCAGGCCGGCGTTTTCACCGCGCAGGATTTCGGCAGCTTCTCGACGATGACCAAGGGCGGCGCGTCGCTGGCGCCCTTCCACGATTGGGAGACCAAGCTGCCGCCCGACGTGATGAAGATGGTCATGGACCGGCAGCAGGCGATCCTCGACGGCGATTTCCGCGTCCCGGTCAACGAGTCGACGCCGGTTTCGGAGTAGACCCAAGAAACCGACGAGGGAGTGGCGACGCCGCTTCCTCGTTGACCTTGACCACGGGGGAGTCGAGGGTTTGAGCCCGCCGCTTGTCGCCATGCGCGGCATCTCGAAGAGCTTCGGCCCCGTCAAGGCCTGCGCCGGGGTCGACCTCACGCTCGAGGCGGGTCATATCCTCGGCCTCCTCGGCGAGAACGGCGCCGGCAAGACCAGCCTGATGAACGTGCTGTTCGGCACCTACGCGCCGGACGAGGGCACCATCGAGGTCGAGGGGAAGCCGGCGACGATCCGCAATTCGGCCGATGCGCTGGCGCTCGGTATCGGCATGGTCCATCAGCATTTCCAGCTGGTGCCGCGCCATACGGTGCTGGAGAACCTCTTGGTCGGACGGGCCGGACCGGACGGGCAGCTATCCCGCCGCACCGTGGTCGAGCGCCTCGCCGCGATCGGCCGCGATTTCCACATCGCCCTCGACCCGAACCGCCTGGTCGGCGAACTGTCGATCGGCGAGCAGCAGCGGGTGGAGATCGCCAAATCGCTGGTTCGCGGCGCCCGCATCCTCGTCCTCGACGAGCCGACGGCGACGCTGACGCCGCGGGAGACCGAAGGGCTGTTCGCGGCGCTGCGTGCCATGACCGCCAAGGGGATGGGCGTCATCTTCATCTCCCACAAGCTCGGCGAGGTCATCGAGATCACCAGCCGGATCACGGTGATGCGTCACGGGGCGGTCGTCGCCGAGCGGGAGAACAGCGGCGGGCTTTCCAAGGCCGAGTTGGCGCGCCTGATGTGCGGACGCGAATTGCGGCCGCCGGAGAAGCCGCCGATGACGCCCGGCACGCCGCTGCTCGTGCTCGATCATGTCTCGACCGCCGGCGGCGGCAGCGCCCTCAAGGACGTGTCGCTGACGCTCCGCGAAGGCGAGATCGTCGGCATCGCCGGCGTCTCCGGCAACGGCCAGCGGGAGCTCGCCGACGTCATCGCCGGCGTGCTCGCCCCGTCGCGCGGCACGATCGCCGTCAACGGCGCCGTCGTCGCCGCGCCCGGCCCGCGCGCGATGCAGGCGCGGAAGGTCGGCAGGGTGCCGGAAGACCGGCTGGCGATCGGCATGATCGGCGGCCTGTCGCTGGCGGAGAGCATGGCGCTGCCGTGGATCGGCGAGGCGCCGTTCAGCCATGGCGGCATCCTCGACCGCGGCGCCATCCGCCGCTTCGCCACCGACCAGATCGAAGCCTTCGACATCCGCACCTCCGGTCCGGAGGCGCGCACGGCGACGCTTTCCGGCGGCAACCTGCAAAAGGCGCTGCTCGCCCGCGAGATCGCCCGCGACCCGAAGATCCTGCTCGCCGCGCAACCGACCCGCGGCATCGACGTCGGGGCGACCGAGTTCGTCCACGGCCAGTTCCTGGCGCTGCGGGCCAAGGGCGGCGCCGTGCTCCTCATCAGCGAGGACCTCGAGGAGATATTCCAGCTCTCCGACCGCATCGCGGTGATGTATGGCGGCCGCATCGTTGCCGATATCCCGGCGGCCGAAGCCACCGTCGAGCGCGTCGGCCTCGCCATGGCCGGCGTGGCGGAGGCGGCATGATGATGCCGCGGGTTCCGCACCTCGGTTCACGGCCGGCCGACCGGTCGACCGCGCAACTCCGGCTGGACCACCGTTCATGAGAGTCCGGCTCGAACGCCGCGAGCAGACGCCGGTCTCGATCCAGATTCTCCTGCCGCTGGCCGCGGTGGTGATCGCGCTCCTGCTTTGCAGCACCCTCGTCTGGCTCGCCGGGGCGAACGTGCTCGAGGCCTATTCGATCCTGTTTCTCTCCAATTTCGCCAGCGTCTACGATGTCGAGGACATGCTGGTGAAGGCGTCGCCGCTCCTCTTCACCGGGCTGGCGGTGGTGGTCGCCTTCCGGGCGAAATTCTGGAACATCGGCGCCGAGGGCCAGCTGATGGCCGGCGCCGTCGCCGCCGGCTTCATCGGCGAGCGCATGTCGCTGCCGGCGTTCTCGCTGGTGCCCTTGATGATCCTCGGGGCGGCGCTGTTCGGCGCGCTATGGGCGCTCCTACCGGCGCTCCTCAAGGTCAGGCTCAAGGTCGACGACGTGGTCTCGACGCTGCTTCTCAACTTCATCATGCTCTACGGCGTCACCGCTCTCCTCGAGGGGCCGTGGCGCGATCCGACCAGCGGCTATCCCAATTCGCCGTCGGTCCGGCCCGAGGCCGAGTTCCCGATCCTCGCCGGCGACGAGATGCATCTCGGCATCTTCCTGGCGCTGATCGCCGCGATCGTTGTGTGGTGGATATTGTCGCGGACGACGCTCGGCTTCCGCATCCGCGCCGTCGGGCTCAATCCGGCCGCCGCCGACTATGCCGGCGTGCCGGTCGGGCGCGTCATCATCATCGCCGCGTTGATCTCCGGGGCGCTCGCCGGCCTCGCCGGGGCGGGGGAGGTCGGCGGCGTCCGCTACCAGGTGACGGAGGATCTGAGCTCGGGCTACGGCTATGCCGGCATCGTCATCGCGACGCTTGCCGAGTTGAACCCGCTCGGCGCGATCCCCGCGGCGCTGTTCTTCGCCGCCATCTTCAACGGCGCCGGCACCATGTCGCGCTCGCTCGGCGTGCCGATCTATCTCGCCGACGTGATTCAGGGCGTCGCGCTGATGACCATGGTCGCCATGCGCCTGTTCGCCGCCTACCGGCTGAGGGTGGTCCGCTATGCCTGACGCGCTCATCGCCATCTTCGAGGTCGGCTTCTTCGCGGCGACGGTGCGCATCTCGACGCCGCTGATCCTCGCCACCCTCGGCGAGCTGATCAATGAGCGCTCGGGCGTCCTCAATCTCGGCATCGAGGGGATCATGCTCCTAGGCGCCATGGTCGGCTTCACCGTCGCCTATTACAGCGGCAGCCTATGGCTGGGGGTGGCGGCGGCGATCCTCGTCGGCGCGGTCGCCGGGCTGATCATGTCGTTTCTCGCCGTCGTCCTCGGCGTCAGCCAGCATGTGTCGGGCATCGGCATGACGCTGCTCGCCACTGGGCTTGCCTTCTATTTCTACCGGCTCATCTTCGGCCAACCGGGGGTGCCGCCGAACATCGTGCCGTTCGAGACGCTGCCGATTCCGCTCCTCGCCGACATCCCCTTCCTCGGCCCGGTCTTCTTCAACCAAAACGTCATCACCTACATCGCCTTCGTGGTGGTGCCGGCGACCGCCTTCGTCCTTTACCGGACGTCCTGGGGGCTCAATCTCCGCACGGTCGGCGAGAACCCGCGCGCCGCCGACGCGGCCGGCATCAGCGTGTGGGGCGTGCGCACCCAGGCGCTGGTCATCGGCGGCGGGCTGATGGGCCTCGCCGGCGCCTATCTCACCATCGCCCAGTTCAACGCCTTCACCTTCGGCGTCATCTCCGGCCGCGGCTGGGTGGCGATCGCGCTGGTTGTCTTCGGCCAATGGAATCCGTGGCGCTGCGCTGCCGGGGCGTTCCTGTTCGCCGCGCTCGAGGCCCTGCAGCTCCGCCTGCAGGCGACCAACATTCTGCAGGTTCCCTATCCGGTGCTGCTCATGATGCCGTTCGTCCTCACCATCGTCGCCATGGCGCTGGTTTCGCGGAACGCGCGGGCCCCGGCGAGCCTGCTCGTTCCGTTCCGCAAGGAGGAGCGCTGATACCGGCGTGATCGCGCACGGCGCTCGGCCCGCCGGCGAGCGACTACCTGGCCGAATGCTTAATCGCCGGAATAGGGACAGTTCTTAGGACCGCACCCCCGACCGCGCTCTTTGTTCACCGGCCCCCGCGCATTCCCGATCATCGCACCTCCCGGAATCCCGATGGAGTCTCGGCGACGCGGACAATTTACTTCAAATGGAGCCCAAAACCCTTGCCGTGCGGGGGCGCCGATCAATCTTTCGCCGGCTATGGTCTAGACGCTTAGCTTCACTGTTCTTTAAGCCGAAGAATAGTCTCTAGGCAGTACGTGACAACAAGGCCGCGACGAATGCCATTCTTCGATACGACAACCAAACGATTCTTCCTGAGAATCGGCCTGCCGGCGATCCTGATCCTGCTTGCGACCTTCGCGATCGTCGTCATTTCCCTCGAGAAGATGGCCGGCGAGGTCAATCGCATCGAGGACACGCTGAACGGGCGGTCGACGACAGCTGCACTTCAATCCCTTCTGCGGCGTCTCGGCGAGTCGCATGACGACTATGCCGAGTGGGACGATGCCGTTCGCAATCTCTACGGCGCGGTAAATACGGATTGGGCGATGGAGAACATCGCCTCCTCGACGATCTTCGATACATTCTATCTCGTCGACGAAAACGGCAATGCGTTGCTCGCCTATCGCAACGGCGAGCCGGTGTCCACCACACCGGTCGAAGCGTTCGGCCCGTCACTCGCCACAATGATCGCCGAACTGCCGACGGACGGCACGACATACGACGTGAAGACCGGCATCGTGAAGGGTGCTTGGGGGCTTGCCACCATCGCCGTCGGTCCAGTCGTGCCGGTGTCGGACAGCTTTCCAAATCCGCCGCAGCGGTCTCGCTATATGGTGATCGGCAACGCATTCGACGACGCAGCAGTCCATCGGATGAGCGAGGATTTCCTTATCGACGGGCTTCGCCTCGTCGACCCCGCCGCTTCGGAGCCGCTTGCGATCGATCTCACCGACCCGAATGGCACGATCGTGGGCGCCCTCACCAGGTCCCCCGGTCGGCTGGGCAGCCAGGCCCATGCGCAAGTAAGTCCCGCAGTCCTGACGGTGCTTGCGCTCGTCGGGATGACGATGGCGTTTCTCATCGCATTCGGCTTGCGCGGCTGGAGGGAAGTCCAGAAGCGTCAGGTCCGCCTGGACGCCGCGCTGAACAATATGGCCCACGGACTCTGCATGTTCGATGCCGATCAACGGCTGGTCACGTTCAATCGGCGTTTTGCGGAGATATTTCATATTCCGCCCGACAAGGTCGCCTCGGGCATGCTGCTGCCGCAGCTCATGGAGCTGGCGCGGAACATCGACAAAGATCCGGAGGCCACGCTTGCCGCCCAGCGCGCCCTGCTCGACGGTCCGTCGGGCGGCAACATGGTCGCGAATCTGACCGACGGCCGCATCATCTCGATCGCGCATCGGCCGATGAAGGACGGTGGCTTTGTGGCCACGTTCGAGGACTCGACGGAACGGATTCTCGCCGAGCAGAGGATCAGGTACCTGGCGCACTACGATGCCCTCACCGACCTGCCGAACCGGGTGACGTTCTACGAGCGGATGGGGGCGATTCTGACCCGCTTGAGGCGTTTCGAATCGATGGCGGTTCTCAGCCTCGATCTCGATCACTTCAAGAACGTCAACGATACGCTCGGACACCCCGTCGGGGATCTCTTGCTGAAGGCCGCGGCCGAACGGATGTGCACCTGCGTCCGCCGTGAAGACATCGTGGCCCGACTGGGCGGGGACGAGTTTGCCATCGTGCGGGTTTCGTCTGCGGCGCCGGAAGATATTACGGCGCTGGCGACGCGTCTCATCGAGGTTGTCGGAGCACCGTACGATCTCGATGATCGGCAAGTGGTCGTTGGCGTCAGTGTCGGTATCGCCATCGCACCTGCCGACGGCGTCACGCCGGACATTGTCATGAAGAACACGGATCTGGCCCTTTACCGCGCGAAAGCCAACGGCGGCGGCGGCTACTGCTTCTTCGAAGTCGCCATGGACGCTCGCATGCAGGCGCGCCGCGCGCTTGAGCTCGATCTTCGCAAGGCGGTCGCGAAGGGTGAGTTCGAGGTCTATTATCAGCCCGTCGTCGACGTCAAAACGGGGCAGGTGTCGAGCTGCGAGGCGCTTATCCGCTGGCAGCATCCCGAGCGAGGCATGATTCCGCCGGCCGAGTTCATTCCGATTGCGGAAGAGACGGGCCTCATCGTCCCGATCGGAGAATGGGTGCTGCGGCAAGCCTGTGCCGCGGCGGTGCGCTGGCCAGAGCAGGTAAGTATCGCGGTGAATCTTTCCCCGGCGCAGTTCAAGAGCCGCAACCTGCTGCCGACGGTCATCAGCGCGCTTGCGACATCCGGACTGCCGGCTGGCCGGTTGGAGCTGGAGATCACCGAGACGGTGCTGCTGCAGGACAATGAGGGCGCTTTCGAAATTCTGTACAAGCTCCGCGATCTTGGAATCAGCATCGGGATGGACGATTTCGGCACGGGCTATTCGTCACTCGGTTATCTGCGCAGCTTCCCGTTCGACCGGATCAAGATCGACCAGACTTTTATCCGCGATCTGCCAACCGAAGAATACAGCGTCGCCATCGTCCGCGCGGTGGTCGGATTGGGCAGCAGCTTGGGAATGACGACAATCGCCGAGGGGGTGGAGACGAAAGAGCAGCTCGCGAGCCTGGCGGCGGAGGGCTGCAATGAATTCCAGGGCTTCCTCTTCAGCGCGGCTCAACCGGCCGCGGAGGTCGAGCGGATTCTTGCCGAACGGAATCCGCCGACGGCGGCCGTCGCCTGACATTGTGGCGAGCACCGGGCCGAGGGCGCTTTGCGGCTGGCGGAGGGAGAGAAACTGGGGCCCAACATTCTCTGGCGAAATGGCGGGTTTCCTGCATTCTCCCTTCAGCGTCGCGCCCACGCAATTGAGCATAGATCCGCGCGGTCGTGTTCCTTCGTGTTGCTGCCTCGCGGATCATGCGATCCGCGTCAGCCTGAAGGACGCCCCGCACAGCAGTCACCGTCGCGGCGGGTTGCGCCAAACAACCCGATTGCCCCATCTCCGCGCATGTCACCGTATTCGAGCGTGGTCGAGTGCTCCCTTCGAAAGCGGACTTCCGCATGATGGCATGCCACGCAGGCATGACCTCGGATGCGTCCAAGCCGGGTTCTCGACCTTGGCGGACCGAATGAAGTCACGGGCGCGTCCCCATGATGGCTATGGGCCGTCCCTGCGATTGCGACGCTGGGCGCCGACGCCCGGCGCGGTCGCAGGCCCATCGATATTCTCGGCGAGACGACTTACATCCCTAGACGAATTCCCTGTTCCCGGGGAGCTTGATTCCTAGCGATACAAGTACGACCGGGTTCGCGGCACCGTATCCAGGCGCTTGGCAAGCTGGAACTGGAAGACAACCAGGTCGTCGAACCGGAATGCCGCTTCGAAACCGGCGAGATAGAACTCCCACATCCGGCAAAATCGCTCGTCGTAGAGCGCGACCGCTGCGTCGCGGTTGAATAGGAACCGTTCTCGCCAGGCACGCAGCGTGTCGGCGTAATGCAGGCGAAGAACCTCGAGATCCGACAGCACGAACCCTGACTTCTCGATGACAGGGGCCACTTCCGACAGAGCCGGACAGGCGCCGCCGGGGAAGATGTACTTCTCGACCCACGAATTGGTGTGAACCGGCCCGTGAATCCGGCCGACCGTGTGGAGAACAAGAACACCATCCGGGTTGAGGAGATCGAAGCACCGCTCGAAGAACCGCGGATAGGAATCGAGACCGACATGTTCGAACATGCCGACCGAGACGATGCGGTCGAAACGATCGCTGACGTCCCGATAGTCCTGCAGCAGGAAGCGAGCGCGGCTTTCCAGGCCCCGCTCGGCAGCGCGCTCCTGCGCCACTGCCAATTGCTCGGTCGACAGGGTCACACCGGTTACAGTCGCGTCGAAGGCCTCAGCAAGAAAAAGGCCCAGTCCGCCATAGCCGGATCCGATGTCGAGCACGCTCATCCCGGGCTCCAGGAGGAGCTTTGCCGCGAGATGGCGCTTCTTGTGCGTCTGGGCCTCGTCGAGTCCGACGTCCGGCGTCTCGAAGTAGGCGCAGGAGTATTGCAGGTCGTCGTCCAGGAAGAGTGAATAGAGGCGACGGTCCATATCGTAGTGGTGCCTGGCGTTGTCTCGAGCGCGCTTCCGTGTGTTGATCATGCTGAGGCGTCGGCTCAGATAGCGGAAACGGGGCAGAAATGCCGACAACCAGCTCGGCCGCGGGTCATTGTCGTTCGCAAGGACAAGGGCCAGGAAGTCGTAGATCGATCCGGCCTCGACGACGAAAGTGCCGTCAATGAATGCTTCGCCCAGCTTCATTTGCGGGTGGAGGACGATGGCGCGCTCGACGGCGGGGGTGGCAAAACGGATGCGGACAACGTCCGGGCTGCCGTCGCCGAAGCGATGAAGATCTCCCGCCGGATCGACGACCTCAAGCGAACCCGTCCGGATCGAATCCTCAAAGAAGCGGCGAAGAAGCGTGTTCAAGGATCAGACCGGCCGGGTGCGTCGATAGAACATTCCTGGGACGAGTCCCTTAAAATCCCGCAGCGGGCGATGCCGTCTGCCTCTAGATCAATATCTGCAAGCGATGTGTCCCGCAGTCCAGCGGAACGCGGAGTCGGCCCAAAGCGTAGTCGATATCAGCGCCGTCGAGAACGGCTTGCCGGGTGTCGCCGCGGGACACGAAAATCTCATACTCCGTCGATCCGGCGGTTACGCTTGCTTCGAACCCGGGCCAGGCGGTGGGAATGCAGGGATCGATAACCAGAAACCCGCCCTCTCGCCTGATACCCAGGATGCCCTCGACCCCGGCGCGGTACATCCACCCGGCCGAGCCCGTGTACCAGGTCCAGCCGCCGCGGCCGACGTGAGGCGGGACAGAATAGACGTCGGCGGCGACGACGTACGGCTCGACCTTGTAGCGTTCGACGGCGTCGAGCGTGCGGGCATGGTTGATCGGGTTGAGTAAGGCGAAGAGAGAGGCGGCCTTCTCGGTCTCGGCCAACTGCGCAAAGGCGAGAATCGCCCACATGGCGGCGTGGCTGTATTGCCCGCCGTTTTCACGAACCCCCGGTGGGTAGCCTCGGATGTAGCCGGGGTCGAGCGGCGTCTTGTCGAAGGGAGGCCAGAACAAAAGGGCCAGGCCATCGTCGTCGCGGACCAGATTCGACCAGACCGACGCCATCGCCTTGCCGGCCCGCTCCGGATCGCCGGCGCCTGACAGGACGGCCCACGATTGGGCGATCGAGTCGATGCGGCATTCCTCGTTCATCCTGGAGCCAAGCCACGTGCCGTCGTCGAACGTCGCGCGGCGATACCACGCGCCATCCCACGCCTTTCGGTCGAGTGCCAGCTTTACCGAGGCGGCATGCGCCAACCACCGGCCAGCGCGTTCCCGGTCGAAGGTTTCTGCCAGCGGCGCGAACAGCTCAATGGTGCGGACCAGCAGCCAGGCCAGCCATACGCTTTCACCCCGGCCGGCTTCGCCGACGCGGTTCATGCCATCGTTCCAGTCGCCGGTACCGATCAATGGCAGACCGTGTTCGCCAGTGAGCTCGATGCATTGGTCGATACCGCGGGCGCAGTGCTCGAAGAGGGTTGCCGTCTCGTGTGCGACCATCGGCTGGAAGAATGCGTCATGCTCGCCGGGCGCAAGCTGTGGTCCCTCGAGAAACGGTATCATCTCGTTTAGGATCGCGGCGTCGCCCGAGGCGCCGATATACGTCGCGGTCGCGAAGGCGAGCCAGACGCGGTCGTCCGATATCCGCGTCCGTACGCCCTGGCCGGAATGCGGCAGCCACCAATGCTGCACGTCGCCCTCGAGGAATTGCCGGGCGGCGGCGCGCAGGATGTGGTGCCGCGTCTCCTCCGGGCTGGCGAAGACCAGGGCCATGCCGTCCTGAAGCTGGTCGCGGAAGCCGAAGGCGCCGCTCGCCTGATAGAAGCCCGAGCGTGCCCGGATACGGCATGCCAGGGTCTGATAGAGCAGCCAGCCGTTGAGCATGATGTCCATCGCACGGTCCGGTGTCTTCACCTGAACCGATCCCAGGAGCGCCTTCCAACAGTCGGTGACCTCTCGAAGAACCGCGTCGAGATCGATCGCGCGATAGCGGGTGATCAATGAGCGCGCGTCCTCTACGGATGGGCATTGCCCGACAAACGACACGACCTCGATCGTCGCGCCGACGCCTAGTTCGATCACCTTTTGCAGCGCCGCGCAGGGGTCGAGTCCCGCACCGGCAGCTCCCGACAACGATCCGCTTCCGACAAGGGCCGCGGGTGCGGCGGGGCCGCCGCTGCGTCCAAGGAACTCCGTCCGATCAGCGGTCCAGGACGACTGGCGACCGGCAAGATCGGCGAACGCGACCCGATTGCCGAACGCGGCGCTCCACCTATTGCGGGCCAGCAGCGCACCCGTCTCCGCATCGATCTCCGTCGCGACGAAGGGCGCAGACGCGCCGCGCGATGTGCCCAGGACCCACTCGGCATAAGCGGTGACCGAGAGCCGGCGGGGCATTCCGGAGAGATTGTGCAGCGTCAGGCGCGAGATCTTGATCGGATCGGCGAGCGGCACATACTCCAGCAACTCGAGGCCGATGCCGTTCGCCTCGTGCGCGAACCGGCTGTAGCCGAAGCCGTGGCGCGCGACATAGACGCCACCGTCACGGATCGGCGCCGCCGTCGCAGTCCAGAGGGCGCCCGTCGTTTCGTCACGCACATAGATCGCCTCCCCCGGGGGATTCGAGACGGGATCGTTCGACCAAGGCGTCAGTTGGTTCTCGCGGCTGTTTTCCGACCATGTATAGCCACTGCCTTCCGCTGCTGCCTGGAAGCCGAAATCGGCGTTAGCGATGACATTGATCCACGGCGCCGGCGTCGTCTCCTCGCCACGCAGGACCGTGACATACTCACGGCCATCCTTGCCGAAACCACCGAGTCCGTTGAAGAATTCGAGGTCACGTGGGGTGTCCGTCGGTTGCGACGACGGGTTCGTCGGCTGCGTTCGGCGCTCCTGGGCACGCCGCGTCGGCGATTTGGGAAACCGGGCGAACTGATCGGCCATCGGCCCGCGCCGGGCGAACACCACGACACGGGCGACCGAATCAAGCAACGCCCGGACCGCGGCGCTGGTCATGTCAGCGCGAAGCACGTGGACCGAGCCCTGCGCCAGGTCCTCACCGAGGCGCGGGCGTGATTGGCTGCTTCGTACCGCCGTTTCGATCGCGACCTGGAGATCCTGGGCGTAGGACGATGCGCGTTCGTTGATGATGACGAGGTCGACCGCAAGGCGCTTCATCCGCCAATACTCGTGGGCGCGCAGCATTTGGCGCACTTGCGCGATATCGGCGACATCGTCGATCCGCAGGAGAACGATCGGCAGATCGCCGGAGATGCCATTCGCCCACAGGCCGGACTGGGGGCCCGCTCCGCGGACGATGGCATCGGAGGATGGCCGAAAGCGGCTGTCTGCGTAGATGATCGCCGCGGCGAGGCGTTGAAAGTCGGCGGCCTCCTCCGCTTTGGTGTCGAGATGGCGAAGCTGGACCTGGGCCTGGGTCCAGGCCAGCGTCTTCGCGCGGCCGAAGGCGCTGCGGTCGTGGTGCTTGTCGATACTGTCCAGGAGTTCCGCTCGGGACGAGGCGACCACCGTCCAGAAGGCCACCCGCGCCACCTTTCCCGCCGGCACCACCACTGTTTGCCGCAGCGAGAAGACCGGGTCGAGGACCGTCCCGACAGTGTTGGAGAGAGGCCGCCCGTCAACCATCGCCGCGGCCGTGGCGACCGTGCGGCCGCGGCCGACGAAACGCGCGCGGTCGGACTCGTATTGCGCATCGTCGGCGATATCGCCTTCAACCACGGCAAAATGAGCAGCCCACACCGGCACCTCGCCGGGCGAACGTCGGCGGCGTGTCGCGACCAGTGCGCCATATTCGGAGAGATACTCGGTCTCGACGAACATCTTGGCGAATGTGGGATGCGCGTTGTCGGCGGCCGGTGTCGTCAGGACGACTTCGGCGTAGGAGGTGAGCGCGATCTCACGCTTGCTCCGGCCGGAGTTGACCAGCGAAACGCGTCGAACCTCGCAATCGTCCTCGCCGGAGACAAGGATGTCCATGATCGTGGTGAGTGTGCCGTTTCGGCTGCAGAACTCGGCGCGATCCTCGCTGAACACGACCTCGTCGTACTCCGGGGTGCCTCCCACCGGCTGTGCTCCGGCCGACCAGACATCCCCGCTCTGGACGTCCCGAAGGAAGACGAAGGAGCCGCAATCGTCACGGGTCGCGTCCTCGCGCCATCGTGTCACGGCGATGTCGCGCCAGCGGCTGTATCCTGCGCCGGCGGCAGTGAGCATCACCGCGTAGCGCCCGTTCGACAAGAGATGCGTTACTGGCGGACCATTGGTCACCGCTCTCAACCGGCGCGATTCCGACGGATCAGCGCCGGTTTCGGTGGCGGCGACTCTGACCTCTACGGCGTGCGGGACGGCGACCGGGATATTTCGCGGCATGCGCTCCTGGAGCAGAAGCTCGCTGGCCTGGATCATCGGTTCGCGGTGGAAGCGGGTGCGCATCAAGCCGTGCTGAAGGGTATTTGCGATGGCCACGATGGTCATGCCCTGGTGGTGGGCCATGTAGTTGCGGATGATGGCGACGGTATTGTCGTCGGGAAGGCGCGAGCGCGTGAAGTCGAGCGCCTCGTAGAAGCCGTATCGTCCGGACGCCCCCATACTGGCAAGATGGGCAAAGTTCCCTATCGCCCCCCGGGGGTCCACCATCGCCGCCAGCCCGGTTGCATAGGGGGCGACAACGACGTTCTCCGCGAGACCGCGCTTGAGGCCAAGGCCAGGAACGCCGAAATTGGAATACTGGTAGGTGAACTCCAGGTCGCGCGCGTTGTAGGCGGATTCCGAGATACCCCACGGAATTTTCAGCGTTTTCGCATAGGACTGCTGGCGCGCCACGACCAAGCGATTGGTCTGTTCAAGCAGGCTGCCGACCGGCGCCCGCATCACCAGCGCCGGCATGAGATATTCGAACATCGAACCTGACCAGGAGATCAGGGCGGTTCCGCTCCCAAGCGGAGTCGCGGACCGGCCGAGGCGAAACCAGTGACGCGTCGGGACATCGCCCTTGGCGATGGCGAACAGGCTGGCAAGACGCGCTTCAGATGCCAGGAGGTCGTAGCAGCTCGGGTCAAGACTGTCGTCGGCACGGGAATAACCGATCGACAGAAGCTTCCTCTGGGGGTCGAGGAGAAAAGCGAAATCCATCGCCACTGCCATTTCGCGGGCGATGTTGGCGAGCGCGTTCAGCCGGTTCCTCAAAAGGTGTGGCGCTTCGGCGATCTGGACCAGATCGCGGCTCTTTTCCGCCGCCTCGCGACCGATGGCTTCGATCCAGAACACCAGATCAGGAGCGCCCTCATCAATGGTGGCGGGCAGCATGTCACCCGCCGCCTTGGCGGCCTTGTCGGCTAGCCGCTTCAACGTCGGCAAGAGAGCGACCAGCGCTTGCGTCCCTCGCAGATGAGTTTCGATTTCCACCAGAACAGATTCAAGGTGCCGCCGCCGCTCACCGTCGCTCAGCGGGAAGACGTCGAGAGCCTCGCGCGCCAGGGCGGCATTGTCCGCCATCCCACGCCGGGCATCTGACGCCGAAAGACTTGTCGTCCACTCATCGCACGCGTTGGCAACGGCGATCAGGTGGCCGGCGAGATTGCCACTGTCCACGGATGAGACATAAGCCGGGTCGAGTGGACGAAGGTCGCGTACGTCATACCAGTTGAAGAAGTGGCCGTTGAAGCGCTGAAGCTTCAGCATGGAGCCGAAAGCCGCCTCGAGTCGCTCAACGGTTTCCGAGGTTGCCGCCCAGCCGAAGTCCCGCGCGGCAACCGCCGACAGAAGGTAGAGGCCGATGTTGGTCGGCGACGTCCGAAAGGCGACGACCGGTTTCGGATCCTCCTGGAAATTGTCAGGTGGCAGCATGTTGGTAGCCGGCGTGACGAAGGTTTCGAAGAAGCGCCAGGTGCGACGGGCGATCAGCCTCAGGTAGCGGGAATCGGACTCCGATAGCGTGAGCCGCGGCGCGGCGGTCGGCAGCCGGCTGACGCGGAGCGCGATAGCCGGCGCCGCCAGCCAGCACACGGCGAATGGCAAAGCGATCGGCCATGACGAAGGCGATAGCAGGATCACCGCCGTCGCCATCACTAGGCCGAGTAAGACGCCACCCGCCATCCTCCGATAGAAGCCGCCAAGGTCCAGGCGGGGACTGGCCGTCGACTGCGCCGCCGTCATCCATTCGAGAAGGTGGCGATGGGTGATGAACAATCGCACCAGCGTTCTTGATATAGCGTCGCCCATCCGCCAGGCTTGATCCGCCAAAAAGGCAACCGACAAACAGGTTTGTGCGGCAGAGAGCTTTAGATCGCCGGCCACGGCGGCGAGATGGTTGCGAATGCGAATGCCCCGGCGACGGGGAACCGCAGTCAGCAGGCTCGGGAGGAATGCGGGGATGGCGATGGTAGCAAGGACGAGGGCCGTACCGGCAAGGGCCGAAGGCAACGGAACCAGCCAACAGAGGCCGAGCGCCGCCAGAGTGAATGGGGACACCGACGACCGCCGTAGATTATCCAACAGCTTACCTCGGCCGACCGGTGGGATTGCGAAACGTCCGACCGGGGACCCCAGAATCCAGGGCAGCAATTGCCAGTCGCCGCGCGTCCAGCGATGCAGACGCCTGGCGGTGACATCGTAGCGCGCCGGAAACTCCTCAATCACCTCGACATCGGAAGCGAGGCCGGCACGGGCGAAAATCCCTTCGAACAAATCGTGGCTGAGCAACGCGTTCTCCGGCGCGCGGCCAGCGAGAGCAGCCTCGAATGCATCGACGTCGTAGATACCCTTGCCGGCATAGGAACCTTCGCCGAAGAGATCCTGGTAGACATCCGAGACTGCGGCCGCATAGGGATCGAGGCCGCCGGGCGAGGAGAATACCCTTTGATAGAATGATCCCTCGCGTCCGACAGGCAACGCGGGCGTGACACGCGGCTGGAGGATTGCGTAGCCGTCGACGACCCGCTGCTCGTGCTCACTGAACTTCGGTCGATTCAACGGATGAGCCATCTTGCCGACAAGGCGAAGCACGGTATCTCGCGTCAGCCTAGTATCGGCATCGAGGGTAATGACGTAGCGCACATCGGCCGGCACCTTCGGCAGGTCCCCGGCGACGGCGATGAAGGTGGTGTCGGTGGCGCCGCGCAGAAGCCGATTCAGCTCATGCAGCTTCCCCCTCTTGCGTTCCCATCCCATCCATTTTCCCTCGCCCGGATTGAAGACGCGGCGCCTGTGCAGGAGGAGGAAGCGGTCTCCGGCGGGGCCAGGTCCATGGCGGGCGTTGAGGCGACGGATCGCCTGGGCGGCGACACTGAGCAAATGCGCGTCGGTGCTGAGAACCTCCTCGTCGGCATCAATCCCGTCCGACACAAGCGCAAAGGAAAGATCGCCCACGGCACATGCGAGATAATGCACTTCGAGCAGCTCGATCTGCTCGACAAGGTCGGCTTCACTGGTCAGAAGCGTGGGTACTGCGACAAGCGTTCTCAGCGAAGGCGGTACTCCCCCAACGAGTTCGAGGCTCGGCAGCGCTGCCGCGCCAAAGCTCCAGGTGATCGCGCGATTGACCAGCGCGGTCGCAAGCTCGCTCGCCGGCACGAAACCCACGAGAATGAAGAGCACGAGCCATCCGGGGAAGAGTCCAGGCGTCCACAGGGCCGAGACGGCAAGCGCCAGCAACGCCGCTGCGACGATCAGGATCGCCCCGACATAGCCGCCGATGCCGAGCCGGATGTTCATTCGGCTGACCCGCAGCCGCAACGGGAGTCTGAACCCGATGCGACGCTCGAGGCCCGCACGACCGGCTGCGGTCAAATGATAGCCGGGATCGCCGAGGCGCCTGGCTTCCGTCACGTCCGGAGCGTCCACCACGGCAAGGCGCGCGGCGTCGAGTGCGTGATCGGTCACCTCGAGTTCCGTGAATGACGACCCGCGGGCGAGTTGCTCGACGGCACTCCGGTAGAGGTTGCGGGTCGGGAAATCCATAGCCGCGAAGTCGCTGTTCGCACGCAGTTGCCCGTCGACTGGACTGACGCTTTCGAACCAGTCGGCCCAGTCGATGTCGGAGACGAGCCGCATGCTGGCGATGATGTTGCGCACCGTCACATTGGACGAGCCCTGTCTGCGCTGGGCATGCTCCACGACATCGTTGATCGAACTACCTTGAAATCCGAGCCGCTCCTCCAGCCAGCCCAGCGCGGGCATCGTGCGGGGATCGATGTCTCTCAGCCTCTTGGCGAGCTGCGCGGCGAAGATCTCCGGCAAGGGGCCGGGCTCACGGCTTGCAATATCCGACTCGAGCGCGGAACGAGCATGCCCTTGCTCGAGCAGGCGGTCGGCGACCGCATCGGCATCCGCGCGCCCACTGCGCCCGACCGTGATCTGATCAGCGAGACGTCGCAGGTTTTCGACGAGAACGATACGCAGCGTGATCGCCACGGCCCACAATTCACCGATCGTCAGCGGCTGTATCCGCTGATAGGCGAGGACGAACCGACGCAGGGCGTGCGGGTCGAAGTGACTATCAGTGTGGGCGACAAACGCCCATGCGAGCCCAAAGACCCTGGGATACCCCGCAAAGGGGCCTGCCGCCAGTTTCGGCAGCAACCTGTAGTAGCCGGGAGGCAGGTCGTTCCGAATCTCGCGAACTTGGCTTTCGACCAGGTGGTAGTTGTCGAGAAGCCATTCCGCGGCAGGAACCACGCCCCTGTCGCTCTCCACCTCGAGGGCACTGGCCCTGTAAGCAGCGAGCAGCACCGCCGCATTGTCGTTGAGTCGGGTCTTGAGGGGAACGACGGAGGGTGGCCTAGTCGTGATCGGCTGGGACGCCGCCAAGCTTTCGGCGTGCCGCTCAAGTCGCTCGACGCTGAAAAGCTCCTCTCGCACCGGCGACCGATTGTCCCACGGGGGGGATGACAAGCGCTTTCCCAAGGCATGACGAAGGAGCGAGGTCATGAGTTCCTTTCGTCAGTTGTTCGCGCGCGGGCGGGAGCGAGCCCGATCGAACGTGCCCGGGGTAGCCCGGGCCGATCACGATGCTACCGGCAGGATGTCATATGAAAGGGATCGCGTGACCAGCCCTTGGACGGCCCGGCGATCGGTTGTCAGGCCCGGTACAACGTGCTCAGTGGCGCCAATCGAAGGTGAGTGGCAAGTCGCCGGATACGCCCACGTGGGCAATCACTTGCTGCCGGCAGCCGCTTTTCGGAAAACCGGATGCCCAGAAGTTGCCCATCTTCGGTCTGCAGCCGAACGTCCGTTCGACCGAACACTTTCCTGAGCGCCTCCGCAGGCATTCTGATCTCGCCGCTCGCGGTCACTGCGCCGAACTTTGCGACATAGCCTTCGATCTCGTAGTCGGCACCACCAATCGTTTGTTCTCCGAGCTTGGGGTCGCCGGTCCCGTGAAGTTCACCAAGGCATGGTCAATTCTCTTCATTTGAGGGCGGCTGCGAGTGACGCAAATCCTTTGCCAGGGCTGCCTCCAGTTCCCAGGATTCGACCGGTACCAACTGGCGAGTCCGGCTTCCTGCCGAAATGGCGGGCGTGTGCAGCATCGTCACCGCGCGCCGATAGGCGAGAAAGGAAATCCCAGCGATCTCTTCTTCGTCGATCGTCAACCGATACGTGCCCGCCGGTTGTGGGCGGTCGAATGAATCCAGCTTGAACGGATTGTTGAAGGTAACCGTCGACTCGGTGGTCCGGACCGTCATTCGATGCCCGTCAGCGCTTGGTCTTGAGGTTGCTGATCCCGACCGGCCTTTCCTTGGTCGAGGAGGCCGCGGCGACTTCAGGTTCCTTCTTCTTCGGCTTCCTGATTTCCCGGTTTCCGCGTGTCTGTCCTTTGGCCATGAAGTCCTCCTGTTGTGACCCGACGTTGGGGCAGGCAGTCAGTGTCTCGCGCCATCGACGAGCCGGCGAGCGACGCGGACTTGAGAGGCCTCAGGCCGGCGGCACGCATTGCCGTTCAAGCACGCCCGGAACGACGCCGGATCGCGATGCAGCGATCAGTCAAGAAGCTTGAGGTTGTCGGCGGCCAGCTTGCCGCTCTTCTGATCGGACACCAGGTCGAAGCCGATCATTTGGCCTTCGCGCAAGTCATCGATACCGGCCCGTTCGACGGCACTGACGTGGACAAATGCATCGGCGCCGCCGTCATCCGGCGCAATGAAACCAAAGCCCTTTTGGGCGTTGAACCATTTCACGGTTCCCTTAGCCATCTGGAAAATCTTTCATGAACAGAGCTTGCTTGCCGCAGTCGCGGACAGTCGAAATCGCGTTGTCAGGAAAGAGTGTCAGCGGCGCCGATACCTTTGGCGCAAGCCGAGTCGTCCGCCCCTCTATCGACGAGTCTTCAAATGGGAATGCGGCGCGCATACTTCAATAAGCGCGTGAACTATTTTCACTAGCGATCGACACCTTAGTTCCGCCCTGTCGAACGAGGCTGGTGGGAAAACAGCGCGTGGTTTTCCGGTGCTGGGGTAAGCTATGGTCAATCTTCGGATTCGTCGCAGCACGACATATCGATACCAGCATCCCGTCGCCCTTGGACCACATCGGCTGATGCTTCGCCCCCGTGAGAGTCCGGATCTTCGCTTGATTTGCAGCGAACTGGTCGTCACGCGGCCGTTGAGGGCGGAAGCAAGGCCGCGCAGGTTGCCAACCCCTGAAGCGCGGAGCGCTGAGATGGTGTGGGCTCCCAAAAGAAGCCGCCTCAGGTGGGAGGAAGAATCTGAGGCGGTTCATGTAGCGCGAATGACGGGACAAACGTCATTCGCTTATCGAGCATTGGACTCCCGCCGGATTAACAAGTCGCCAATAAGCAGCCTTGGCGCGTTGGCCATAAAAGGCGTCGGCCGTGATCTACAATCTCCTGTTCAAGGCTTCCGCCGAGACCATGATCACCATCGCTGCCGATCCAAAACACCTCGGCGCCAGGATGGCATCACCTCGGTGCTCCATAGCTCGGGCTCGGCCATGACCCATCACCCGCACGTGCACATGATCGTGCCGAGCGGTGGGATCGCGCCAGCCTGCCCCGGACCCCGATCCGGGGGGCGAGCGTTGGATCGCCTGCCGGCCGAACTTCTTCCTGCCGGTGCGGGTACTCTCACGCCTGTTCCGGCGGCGGTTCCTTGCCATGCTCGTCGCCAGCCGCGAGGCTGGTCACCTCAAGTTCTTCGGCGAGCACGCGTCTCTCGCTGGCGCGGAAGCCTTCG
Source organism: uncultured Alphaproteobacteria bacterium (assembly GCA_963759235.1). Classification (GTDB taxonomy): domain Bacteria; phylum Pseudomonadota; class Alphaproteobacteria; order Rhizobiales; family Kaistiaceae; genus Bauldia. Next base: position 97,165 of record CAVWYO010000009.1, read on the forward strand.
CCGCCTTTCTGGCACCGCTGCGCAAGGTCGAATGGGTCGTCTATTGCAAGCGCCCGTTCGGCGGGCCGCAAGCCGTCCTTGCCTACCTCTCCCGCTATACCCATCGCGTCGCCATCTCCAACAGCCGCTTGATCGCGGCCGGCGAGAAGGGCGTGACCTTCAAGGTCAAGGATTACCGGATCGAGGGGCCCGGCCGCTACAAGACGATGACGCTCGCCACAGGCGAGTTCATCCGCCGCTTCCTCATCCACGTCCTGCCGAAGGATCTCCACCGCATCCGCCACTACGGCCTCTTCGCCAACGCCTCGCGCGCCGACAACATCGCACGAGCCCGCCAATTGCTGGCCGCACCTCTGTCACACAATGGGTCCGTCGATGCTGAGCTCGGGCGCGGCAGCGAGCCACCCGCTCCCTCGCATCCCTGTCCTTGCTGCGGCGGCCGCATGATCATCATCGAGACTTTCGCGCGCGGCTGCTCCCCCCGCTATCGTCCCGAGCCGCCGACCATCGTCATCAGGATCGACACCTCATGACGACGATGGTTCCGCTGCCGTTCGGGATTCCACGCTGTCCTCGGCTGGTCACGCCGCCGCTCGCCCAAACGCCGCAGTTCGACCCCTCACGTTCGTCGATCTTCACCGATCGATGCCGGAAACAACCGCACCAACCAACTTCTCGGCTGCCTGAGAAACGCTGATAGCGCTCCGCAACCGCGCGGGCTTGCCTCCAGCACACCGCCCGCAATCGCCAAATCCCCATAGGGCCTGGGGCATCATCTAAACGCCCCCGCGATTTCCTCCCTTGGAGGCTTTCCGACGCCGGCCCCCGGTGCCGGCGGACCCGTTCGCGATCGGCCGGCCTCCGAAACCCTTCACAGAAGCCGACGTCAGCGCCGATTGGCGCAACCCCCCGGAGGACCGAGATCATGCCGATGTCGGCGTTGGTAGATTTGCCGCAAATCGTCTACCATGCCGCCTAACGATAAGCGAAAAGCGCCGGTCCGTCAGACCAAAGGGGGAGGAAAAATCCATGAAGTTCAGAACGCTATTGGTTTCCGCCGCGATTGTGGCTATGGCGGCCGTACCGGCTGCCGCTCAGACGACGCACCTGCGCATACAGACCCACTACGCGCCGGAGACGATTTCCGGCAAGAACGCTGCGCAGTTTGTGGACGACGTTCAGACGATGTCGAATGGCGATATTACCATCGAGATGTTCTATTCCTCGTCGGTGGTCGCCTCGGTCGAGACATTCGATGCCGCGGCCAACGGAATCCTTGATTGCGACATGACTGGCGGCGCCTATCAGACCGGCAAGAATCCTGCCTTCCAGTTCGTCGGCGACATCATGGGCGGTTACGACACGCCGTTCCAGCAGCTCGGCTGGCTCTACACGGGCGGCGGCTTCGAGGAGGCCCAGAAGCTCTACAACAAATACGGCATGCAGTTGATCGGCTGGTGGGTCGTCGGGCAGGAATCACTGGTTTCGACCAAGCCGATCCGGGGCGTGGCCGACCTCAAGGACTGGAAGTTCCGCTCGCCGCCCGGGATGGAGACCAAGATCTTCGAGAAGCTCGGCGCCAAGCCCGTCGTGATGGATTTCACCGAGGTCTTTACCGCCCTGCAATCCGGGATCATCGACGGCGCCGATGCCTCGATCCTCGCCAACAACAAGGGCATGGGCCTCTACGACGTGGCCAAAAACGCGACTTATCCGGGCTTCCACTCGATGCCGTCCGACCACCTCGCCTGCAACAAGACGGTGTGGGACGCGATGCCTGAGTATCAGAAGCGAATCATGCAAGTTGCCATGGGGAATCTGGCGCTGCAGCAGGCGCTGACGTCGGCGAAGGCGAACGCCCAGGCGGCGCGTGACCTGGAGGCCGCTGGCGTGAAGGTCTGGGACTGGTCGCCGGAGGACCGCGCGGCGTTCCGCAAGGCGGCGATCGAGACCTGGCCGGAATTCGCCACGACGCCGGAGGCGAAGGCGCTCGTCGCGAGCCACCAAGCCTACCTGAAGTCGATCGGCGTCCTGCCCGAATAACACCGATGCCGTTTTGCGCATAACAGGACCGGGCGGGCCCCCCGCGGGGCTCGCCCGGTTCTTATCCGGAGGATGCGGTGGACGGGCAAAGCCTTTGGCTGGGACCGTTGCGGCGGCCCATACGGTTGCTGATGATCGGGCTGATGGCCGCGATGGGGCTCGTCTGGCTCTGGCTGGTGATCGGTATCCTGTTCTTGGGAAGCGATGTCAGCATGTCGACGATCCTGAGGCCGGGCGACCACACTGTCGTGCGCGTCTTCCTCTGGCTCCTGCTCGCCGCCGTCCTTGCTGCATGTCTTTATCTCTCCGACAGCCGCGGCGCTATCGAGGTGGAGCCGGCGGGTCCCTTCGACATCCTGTCGCTGATCCTCGGCCGCCTCGCGATGATTGCCGTCGCGGTCGTGGTCGGCGTGATGTTCTACGAGGTCGTCGCCCGCTACGTCTTTTCCAAGCCGACGCTCTGGGCCAACGAGATGTCGCTCTGGATCGCCGGTTTCATCTTTCTGCTGGCCGGGCTCTACGCCATGCAGCAGCGCAGCCATATCCGCATCTATGTCATCTACGACCTGATGCCGCGCTGGGCCCAGAAGCTCTCCGACACAGTGACGGTCGTGCTGATCTGGGTGTTCTTCGTCTCGCTGGTCTGGGGCGGCTACAACGAAGTGCTGGCGAAGCTCATGCGGATGGAGACCTTCGGCACCGCGTGGGATCCGCCGCTCCCTTCGACAGTGAAGGCGGCGATACTGGTCGTCATCGGCCTCGTCGCGCTGCAGGCCACATCGAACCTGATTGCCGATTGGCACAAGGCGCCCGAGCACCATACCGCCGCCGACGAGGTTGACGATCAGGAGATCGAACAGATCCGCAAGGCGTTGGGGGCCGACGACAATGGTTGATATCGGCACCCTCAGCCTGATCCTCCTCATCGTGATGTTCGTGCTGCTGGCGATCGGCATGCCGCTCGGCTTCGCCTCGGCCTTCCTCGCCGTCGTCACGCTGGTGCTGAAGTTCGGCCCCGATCTGCTTTACGGCGATTTCGGACGGGGGCCGCTCAACGTCCTCGGCCAGGCGATCTACCGGCAGATGACGAACTACGTGCTGATCTCGGTGCCCTTGTTCATCTTTATGGCCGCGCTCCTGGAGCGATCCGGCATCGCGCGCGACATGTATTCCTCGCTGAACCTCTGGCTGTCCCGCACCCGGGGCGGGATCGCGCTGCTCACCTCGATCATGGCCGTCATCATGGCAGCGATGTCGGGGATCATCGGCGGCGAAGTCGTGCTGCTGGGTCTCATCGCGCTGCCGCAGATGCTGAGGCTTGGCTACAATCAGAAATTCGCCGTCGGCACGATCTGCGCCTCCGGCAGCCTCGGCACGATGATCCCGCCCTCGATCGTGCTGATCTTCTACGGGCTGATCACCGAGACCTCCATTCAGGCCCTCTTCACGGCGGCTTTCCTGCCGGGCTTCATGTTGGCCTCGTTCTACGTCATCTACATCCTGCTGCGCGCCAACCTGCGGCCCGAACAGGCCCCGCTGCCAGCGCCCCAGCCGAGCGATCCGACCGCCTCCGAGAAGCGGGCTTTGTTCCTGGCCTTCCTGGCCATCCTGGTCGTGATGGCCTCGGCGGTCCTCCTGGTGCGCAATCTCTTCTTCGTCCTGACCGGACAGAACCAGCTTACCCCGGGGATGGAAACCATCTCGCTCGGCATGCCCGACGACCTGCCGTGGATCGCCGGCGCCCTGTTGGTGGCGCTGGTGGTTCTCGCCTTCTTCGGCCGCGAGCACACACGCCGGGCCTGGCAGATCGGCAAGGGGTTGGTGGCGCCCTTGATCGTGATCGGGGTGGTTCTCGGCTCGATCTATGGCGGCGTCACCGGGATCACCGAGGCCGCCGGCATGGGCGTGATCGCGGTTTTCGTGATCTCGCTGATCCGGCGCGAAATGACCTTCGAGATCGTCTGGGATAGCCTCATACGCACGGCGAAGTCCACCGGCACGATCATCTGGGTGACGATGGGCGCCGCTGCGCTCGCGGCCTCCTACACTCTGGCCGGGGGACCGACCTATGTGGCGAACCTGATTATCGGCATGGAGCTGCCGGCGATGGGGATCATCCTGCTCATGATGGTGATCTTCCTGATCATGGGCATGTTCATGGACTGGGTCGGGATCGTGCTTCTGATCATGCCGGTCTTCCTGCCGATCGTCCTGAAGTTGCCCGCAGACCAGATCGGCTGGTTTGGCCATGTCACGCCGGAGCAGGTGGCGATCTGGTTTGGCGTTACCTTCTGCATGAACATGCAGGTGAGCTTCCTGTCGCCACCCTTCGGCCCGGCTGCCTTCTACCTGAAATCGGTGGCGCCCGAGAACATCACGCTGACCGCAATCTTTGCCGGCTTCCTGCCGTTTATCGCCATTCAGGTGGTCGCGCTGACTGTGATGCTGTGCTGGCCGCCGATCGTGTCTGTCTTCCTGTAAGTCCGGGCCGCGGTTGGCGCCTCGCGCCGGCGAAGGGGACACCTCATTCGGGTGAGATATCGATGATCTCCGGCGACACGAAGTTGATCGCGCATATCGGAGTGCCGACCGAGAGCTTTCGGGCGCCGATGATCTACAATCCGTGGTTCGAGGCGCGCGGCATCGACACAGTGGTCGTCCCGATGGCCTCGTGCTGGCGCACGCCGGCAAGAGCGGACGGCGCGTCGTCTCGGCCTTTATCGCCACTGCCTTCGAAGGATGAATACGAAAAAGCCTCTTGAAGGAGCACGTTGGGCAGCTGAGCTCGCAACAGCAGCGCTTGGTATTTCCCGCCTAGAAAAGGGCTCTGCCGCCACGAGCCGGAAGCCGATCGACGAGATTCTTAACGTTGGAGACGTGCCACCGCCCGCCACGGGCGGTGCGCACGCCGCGGCTGTTGAGGGCGGAGGCCAAGCCGCGCAGGTCGCGGATGCCTGAGGCTCGCAGCGACGCGATGATGGGCAGGACGTTGGCGGCGAAGGCTTCGGCTTCAGCGGTCTGCACCTTGCGTCCAAGCGCTGCCGCTTCCGTAGCGTTGCTCCGGTTGCCGAGCCTGGCACCCTGGGCCTTGCGCGCCGCGAGGGCTGCCTTCGTCCGCTCCGAAATTAGCCGCCGCTCCTTCTCGGTCAGCGCTGCGTAGATGTGGAGCATGAACGGATCGGCATCGGCTCCCAGTTCGGCGACAATGAACGGAACCCGCTGCGCCATGAGTCCGGCGATGAAGGCCACGTCACGGGAAAGCCGGTCGAGCTTGGCCACAATGACCGGACACTTCCTCTGCCGCCCCACGGCCAGCGCTGCGGCCAGCTGCGGCTGGCGGTCGAGCGCGTCGGCTCCCTTGCCCGTCTCCGCCTCTACGAACTCGGCGATCAGATCGAACCCTTCGTCCTGGCGAAGCGGGTGACGGCGGCGCACTGGGCCTCGATGCCCAGGCCTGAGCGGCCCTGGCGGGCGGTGGAGACGCGGTAGTAGGTGACGGCTTGTTGCATAGCGACATGCTCCGGTGACTCTGTACAAACTGCATACCACCGTTTGCGGTTTGTACCCGCGATGGGTAGGTCGGTATCCGCCTCCGATCGCAGCTCTGAACGCGACGCCGCGTCACAGCAATCGCAATTGGATGAGCCGCCGGAAGCCTTCCGGCGGCTCTCGGGTAATTGCGGCGGAATGTCTTCAGCGCTTGATGCGGTAGACGCGCCCGCGGCCTTCGACGATTTCGGAATTGATGGTGAGGCCGAGCCGCTTCCTGAGGGCGCCGGAGATGGCGCCGCGGACGGTGTGAGGCTGCCATCCGGTGGCGGCGGCGATCTCGGCGACGGTCGCGCCGTCGGGTCGTTCGAGCATGGCGATCATGTCTGCCTGCTTGGTGCCTTGGCGGGCTCTGGGCGGGCCGCTGGCCGCCTCGTTGGGCGTCGCCGGCGTCATTGGCCGTCCGGCTGGCTTGCCGCGCCCAGCCGCCCGTTTGGGGGTCCGGATGCTCCTGCGGGTGGTCTTCTTCGCGGAAGCCCTGGCGGGACGTTTCGGGGTCTTTGCTTTCATCGGTCTGGTCTCTGGGTTCGGGAGTGGCGCCAATCGCCGCTCCTACGACCCGAAGACCGGACCCCGAGGCCATGTTTGAGGCTGGGGCGACCGGTGCCTGGCGGCGCTGACACTGATGCTCTGATCGCGGCCTTGTTCAAGTTCGAAGATCGACACGTCGTTCATTGTTTGAACCCGCGGCTTTGGCACCGACTGAGTCCTCCGCTTCCGGCGGAGCCATCGTCGAAGGCCATTGCCCAATGCGGGGGTCTGCGGACAGCCGCAATGAGGCGGCGGGCCACCGCGCTACCGGGATACCCGTCCGCCCGGGCGACCTACGCCGGTTCGTCCTCTCCATCCGGGTTGTGCAGAAGGTCGAAGAGATCAGGCTCGGCAGGCGAGGGGGTGGAGATGCGTCCACGGCTGGCGGGGGTGAAGCCGAACTCCCCGGCGATCCGCATCATGATCTCTGCTTGCCGGTTGGCAATGGCCACGTAGGGCGACTGAATGGGGTAGCCGGATGGCGACTTCACCATCGCCCCATACTTCTGTACCGCCTCCGTGGCTTCAGCCCAGAGAGCGTAGGCGCCGCAATAAGCGGCCAGCGCGGCACGATCGAGGTTGGTGAGGACCTTGAGCGATGCCAGCTCTCCGACCAGGCGGTCCCATTCTTTCCGGGCTGCAGGACTGAGCTCGGGCGGGCAGTCCGGAATGGCAGGTTCCGGGCGCGGTTCATCACGATTGAGGGGACGCTTTCCGGGGTTGCCGGTCAGCACCTTGAGGCGGGTCGGCTTCGGCTTGCGGCCACGCATGTCAGGTTTCCGCCGATGTCGGTGGAGGGCACGGGACTGGCCGCCCATCTGGATCGGCTCGCTGCGGCAGGCCATCTCAAACGACGGGAGCGCCCGGCGGAGATGAACGATGCTAGCCGCGGGTAAATTGCCCCCCCTAAAAAGCGTGTGCGCGCGTGCGCCATGGGGTTAAATGAATGTGGAAAATCTGGTGCGGCCCCAAGACGCGGAAGGGGACTCCGTGCCGATGCAAGGCGCTCAGGACGGGAGATGTAAGTTTCACGGTGGCTTGTCTACCGGACCGCGGACGCCGGAGGGACGGGCGAAAATTGCCGAGGCGCAGCGATCTGGGGCAGCTTTAGTGGTGGCGTCGGTTACAGTCCCGACGGGCTTTGCGTTTTTCCCTTCGTTTGCGTTTTTCCCTTCGTAGGGCTCGGTCAAACTTCCAATCGCTGATCGCCTCGCCGAGGAATTGAAAGGTTGCCCCGATCGCCGCTACGATGAAGAAGCCAGACGCGACTACGCCTATTGTGCGCAAAGTGATGGGTTGGTCCGGGTTGATGGCTTTGGCAGCGTCCAGCCAGTAGGAAATCGCGACCGTCAGAACGGCAACCCAGATCAGCAGCGCCACTACAAAGACAATTCTCCCGAGGAAACGGCCCGTTGCACCGAAAAGGCGGTCGACCGCCTTTTCAAATTTTCCGGGCGGAGGAGGGGGCCGTTGGGGCTTGACTGGTACGCCGCGGATGGTAAGGCGCAAACCGATGTAGAGACCAGCGAGGAGCACGGCGACGACCACAGCGAAGGCGAAAACAACGATAGCGAGCCTGGCCGAATCGAATGCCATCTGGACCCCGCAACCCGCTATTCAAGCGCGGGCATGCCTTCCCGCGCGCTCCTCGGTCCCGTCTTTAGACCCGCATCAGATCAAATTGGCAGGCGGCGTTGGTTCGCCTATTCCGCCGCCTTGCGTTGATAGGTCACTGAGCACTTGTCATGCTGACGAAGTCCGCTCTCAACCGAGCTCCTCTGGCGCCACGCATTGCCAACATGGCCTTCATAAAGGTGATAAGAGCCGGGCATAAATCGCGATCGTCGGCTTTCTGGTCTGCCAAGGCGTCAAAGTACCGCTGCGGCACGCCGTTGCGCTCCATAGTATTTCGAAGAGCGGCCCAATCTTTGTCTGTCGCTTTTTCGCGGTCTTCTGGCCGGTCCAAAGACGCAGCGATTGTGTTTAATATCGATGACGCAACATCATTTAGCTGTCCTTCATAAGATTGATAACCCGCTAAGGCAATAGGGCCCTGAACAGCAAGCTTATTGCATACCGTGTATCCACTCTTTTCAAGAACCGACTCATGCAACTCAACAATGTATTCAAGCGCAGTTCTAATTTCTCTATCGGGCGCTCTAACGATAGAAGCTGCGTAGAGTTTTCGCAATGAAGCAACTTGATCGAATACAAGAGAAATGATTTGTTCTTCGGTTAAATCTGACTGCATCGCAGCAACGACAGAATTAAGGAGTCGGTCAAAATCTTTCGGAAACTTTCTTTGCAGTATTCGATAAAACTCATACTGACTCAGCAGGAGTTCGGAAATCTGCTGTCGTGAAGTGCCAGACGGCACTCCGGTTGGGTTCGCAATCGCCCCCTCGGAAGCAGGAAATTGGTCGTCCCGAGCGACGCCCGTTATGGCCCCCGCGCGAAGAAGTTCATCTGCAGTTGGATACCAGACCTTTTCCGGCGGTACGCTCATGCCTCGCTGAACGAAGGTGCGGTCGAACCCCGTGGAGGTCAAAGTCGCCGCGTATTTGTCCCGCATTGTCTGGAGTTCCTCATCGGACATTCCCGGGAAGTCAGGAGAATGGAGCCCTAGCTTGCCGAACCTGCCGATCCACCTTTGTGAGCCGCCAGCAAACGCGATCACGCAAGCCGATGTGCATTCGTCCCGAACGTAGGTGGAAAGGCCGTAGCGCCTAATCAGGTCGAAGACCTCCTCTGCCTCGCCCATCCTGCCTCCGAGGCTGCTCAGCTGGATGTACCGGACTTGGGGCGCCGCATTGAGGAGCTGGTCCAGTTCTTTGGAGAGTCCAAATTTGAAACCTCCGGATATTCCGACCCCCGATCCGTCACCCAGCAGCGTCAACCTGTAGCTCGGTATGTCAGGATCGTTCAAGAATGCCATCCGAGCGGCTTCAGTTAGCTGCGGGACTCCGGCATTCAGCAGTGCCGCGACGCTGCGCAACGTTCCAATAACAATGGCAACTTGGGCTGCCCGAGCCCAGAAAGTAGTTCTCCCAAGACGCTGGCGTTCCCTGGCGTGCCTCGATGCTGACCTCCAGACTCCAACCATTTGCCAGACCGTAAGCGCAGCAAGACCGCACCACACCGTCATTAGGGAGGCAAAAATTCCCAGCGGATTGAAGGCGCGGGGAGCTGCGTACGAGACCGCGACAACAAGCGCAGCGGCCAGCAGCGAAACGAGCAGCCCGAATCCCCAATAGCTCACGCCCAGCGAAAACTCGCCGCGCCAGAACATTGCGATGAAGTTCGTCCGCCGGCGTGCCGAGCGACCTGGCGTAAGGGCCCCATTTGCTGGATCGCGCTGGCTCATGCGCCCCACCCCCGAGGTCGGTGTAACTCGGCGTGCAATTTTGACCCCCTGAGGCGGGGGATCGGCGTCCAAAATTGACCCCCCTGTTTGTGTTGCGAGCAGATGTCAACGCCGGAGCAAAAATGCATCGGCGGGCCGGAGTAAAGATGCATCAGGCGGCACGGTTGGAAGACCGCGCCGCGGAGGCTTGGCGGAACCCGGCGATCAGGCTTTTTGTGTTTCTTCCGGCAGAGTTTCGACTCCGGCTTGGCGAGCGCGCCGCTTGCTTTGTTTGAGCCGGTAGCTGTCGCCGTTCATCTCGAGGATGTGGACGTGGTGAGTGAGCCTGTCGAGGAGCGCGCCGGTCAGGCGCTCGGAGGCGAAGACACCGGTCCACTCGTCGAAGGGCAGGTTTGACGTGACGATAGTGGAGCCGCGCTCGTAGCGCTGGGAGAACACCTCGAACAGCAGCTCGGCGCCGGTCTGGGAGAGCGGCACGTAGCCGAGTTCGTCGATGATCAGCAGCTTGTATCCGGCGAACTGGCGCTGCAGGCGCAGCAGCCGCTTCTCGTCGCGGGCCTCGATCAGTTCGTGGACCAGGGCAGCGGCGGTGGTGAAGCCGACCGCGAGGCCCTTCTGACAGGCGGCCAGTCCCAACCCGAGGGCAATGTGGGTCTTGCCGGTGCCGCTGTTGCCGACCGCGATGATGTTCTCACGACGGGCGACGTACTCCGAGCGGGCGAGTTCCAGCACGAGAGCCTTGTTGAGTGACGGCAAGGCCAGGAAGTCGAAGCTGTCGAGACTTTTGACGGCCGGGAACCTGGCCTGCTTGATCCGCCGCTCAACCATCCGCCGTTCGCGCTCGATGAGCTCCAGTTCGACAAGCCGTAGCAGGTAACGGACATGGTCGACGCCCTCGGCGGCGCACTGCCGGGCGAGCTTGTCGTACTCGCGCAGGAAGGTCGGCAGCTTGAGCGCCTTGAGGTGATGGGCAAGCAGAAGCTGAGGCGTGTCGCTCATGACGCCGCCCCGGTGATCAGGTCCATGTAGGCCCTGGCCGAGGTCGTCGCCACGGTTGCCCGCGGCAGGTAGGGATAGACCGTCAGGTCGAGCCGCGGCGGTCGCCGCTCGATCCGGCACAGCACCAGGTGCTTGACTGCGTCGAAGCCGATCGTGCCGCGGGCCATCGCCTCCCTGATTCCGGCGACCACATCGTCGCGGCGGAAGGTCTCCAAAAGACGCAGGACCTGGACGAACTCCCGTTTGCCGCGCTTGCCCATCCGCGCTTCGAGGAGCCGGCGGAACACGGTAAACTCTTCGGGCAGATCCCAGCCGACCAGCGGCGCCGCCTGATCGAGGGCGCCGATCTTCTGTTCGAGCAGCGCCAGGTAGTGCAGCGGGTCGAAGACAAAGTCCTCCCGCTCGTAGGAACGGGCATGCCGGGCGATGATCTCGGCGCCGCACGAGATCACCACCTTGTCGACATAGCCACGGATCATAACCTCGCGATGGCCATAGGCGGTCGGCACCGAGTAGTCGGTGCCGCGATAGCGTACCAGCGACAGTGAACTGACCCGGCCGATCCTCTTCTCGCAGGCGTCGTAGGCTGTCGCCGGCAGGTCGTGGAAGACCGCAAGGTCGCGCGCTAGCCGCTCACCGATCGTCTCTTGATGACCGCGCAGCCGATCGCCGAGCCGGCGGCGGCAGTCGTCGACCAGCTTCGCGTTCAGCCCCGCAAAGCTCGCCGCCCGTGGCATCGGCACCAAAAGGTTCCGCCGGATCCAGCCAACCAGTCCCTCGACCTTGCCTTTATCGTTGCCCTTGCCGGGGCGGCCGAAGCGATCATCAAACAGGTAGTGCGATTGCAACTCGCTGAAAACCCGCGTCCGCTGTCGTGTTCCGTCACCCAGAATCCGGGCCACGGCGATCCTGGTGTTGTCATAGAGGACCGACTGCGGCACACCGCCGAAGAACGCGAAGGCCGCCGTGTGGCCGGCGCAAAACGCTTCCGTCGTCTCCGCCGGATAAGCCTGCACAAAGCAGGCATCGCTGTGCGGCAGGTCAAACGCGAAGAAGTGGATCTTCTGTTCCACCCCGCCGATCTCGGCCAGCGCTTCCCCAAAGTCGGCCTGGGCGTGTCCCGGCTCATGGCTGAGCGGTACGAACACCTCCCGCTGCCGAAGGCGGCGATCGTGCACGTAATCCTTCACGATCGTCAGCCCGCCGGCAAAGCCGTGCTCGTCTCGAAGACGCTCGAAGATCCGCTTCGACGTGTGACGTTGCTTCGCCGGACGGCTCTTATCCTCCTCAAGAATCCGGTCGATGATCCCGATGAACGGGTCCAGCTTCGGGCGCGTCGGCGGCTTGCTCCGCCGGTAACCCGGCGGCACCGAGAACACCATCATCTTGGAAACCGTCCGAGGGTCGATCCCAAACCGCCGCGCCGCCTCGCGCTGGCTCAATCCCTCAATCTGCACCGCATAGCGAACCCGTCCGTAGAGCTCCACGCCCTTCATCCCCCGCCCCCTGCCGACTCCAGGCAAAAGGCTATCTGCTGCCGGATTTTTACTCCGGCGCAACCGGACAATCCGGCCGCTTCACTGAGGGATTTTGTCTCCGGCGCTTACAGACGCCCATGACCGGGCCTTCGCCTTCTTCAAGGGCACCTGCACCCGCGGCATCTACGACAACATGAAGACGGCCGTGGAGACGATCTTCGTCGGCAAGGAGCGCGCCTATAACCGCCGCTTCCTGCAGATGTGCGGGCATTATCTGGTCGACCCGGTCGCCTGCACGCCGGCATCGGGCTGGGAGAAGGGGCAGGTCGAGAACCAGGTCGGCAATATCCGTGAGCGCTTCTTCACGCCTCGCCTTCGGGTGAAGAGCCACGATGAGCTAAACGCCTGGCTCCTCGATCGCTGCATCGGCTACGCCAAGGCGCATCGCCATCCGGAGTTCAAAGACCGCACCGTCTTCGAGGTGTTCGAAGAGGAACGGCCGAGCCTGGTTCCTTATGCCGGTCGCTTCGACGGCTTCCACGCGGTGCCGGCGTCGGTGTCCAAGACCTGCCTGGTGCGCTTCGACAACAACCGCTACTCGGTCACCGCCAGTGCCGTCGGCCGCCCAGTCGAGATCCGCGCCTATGCCGATCGCATCGAGCTGCGCCAGGAAGGGAGGCTGGTCGGCGAGCATGCCCGATCGTTTGGCCGGGACCAGACCGTCTACGACCCCTGGCACTATGTACCGGTTTTGGCCCGCAAGCCCGGGGCCCTGAGGAACGGCGCTCCCTTCAAGGATTGGCTGCTGCCGTCGGCGATGGAACGCGTGCGGCGCAAACTCGCCGGCTCCGCAGATGGTGACCGCCAAATGGTCAAGATCCTCAGCGCGGTTCTGACCGACGGCTTGCCCGCGGTCGAAGCCGCCTGCACTGAGGCGCTGCGCGAGAGTGTCTACTCCGCTGACGTCATCCTCAACATCCTCGCCCGGCAACGCGAGCCGGTCACCCCGATCACGGTCATGACCCCGGAGGCGCTGCGGCTCAGGCACGAGCCCGATGCCGACTGCGCCCGTTACGACAGGCTGAGGAGGGCCGAGTGATGGAGCGTTCCGAGATCCTGACCGCCATGGGTGAACTCAAGCTCTACGGCATGAAGAGCGCCTTCGACGAGATCATCGCCGTCGCCGTCAAGCGCCAGCACGAGCCCCAGCGCATCGTCGGTGACTTGCTCACCGCCGAGATCGCCGAGAAGCAGGCCCGCTCGATCAAGTACCAGATCACCACCGCCAAGCTGCCGCTGGCCAAGGACCTCGACGACTTCGTCTTCGACGGTACCCCAATCAACGAGACCCTGGTCCGCGACCTCGCCGGCGGCGAGTTCCTTGCCCACCAGCGCAACGTCGTCCTCGTCGGCGGCACCGGCACCGGAAAGACCCACCTCGCCATCGCCATTGCCCGCGCCTGCATCCGCGACGGTGCCCGCGGTCGCTTCTTCAATGTCGTCGATCTCGTCAACAAGCTCGAGGCCGAGGGGCGGGCCGGTAGGCAAGGACGCATGGCGGACTACCTGTCCCGAAAGAACTTCCTCATCCTCGATGAGCTCGGCTATCTGCCGTTTGCCCAGTCCGGCGGCCAGCTCCTCTTCCACCTGATCAGCCGGCTCTACGAGCAGTCCTCCGTCATCGTCACCACCAACCTCGCCTTCGGCGAATGGCCCAGCGTCTTCGGTGACGCCAAGATGACGACCGCGCTCCTCGATCGCCTCACTCATCATTGCGATATCGTCGAAACCGGCAACGAAAGCTGGCGCTTCAAGAACCGCGCCTGATCTATCCGCAGCCGCTCGCTCGCTACGGCGCTCCTGATGGCGCGCTTACTCGCGGCTGCTACCGCGGGGTCAAAATTGGGCGCCGATCCGGGGTCAACATTCGAGGCCGATTGACAGGTCGGACGGTAACGCGAAAAGTTGCGAACAACCACAGAAGATTGCAGCAAGTCGCGGGTCATGTGTACGAACATTAAGGCGGGAAGCGATGCGACTCGACGAGGAGTCGAGCTGGCCGATGCCCGTTTTGAGGGATCGCCCAACCGTCCCTAAGGATACATCCAGGTGACAGACCGGGAACTGGCCCAATTCAACGATCTGGAGGCACTCTGCGATCTCATCCTGTCCACCACCTTCGGTCGCCGAAGAGACGCGGGCCGGCCGGTATTCGCTGCGCATGCGGGCGCGGCGCGCGCAGGGAAGATCGCCGATGATCTCTTCCAGGCCCTGCAGGCTCATTCCTCCATCGAACCGCGCCATTTGAGTCGGGTCGACAGGTTACGCACCCGCAGTTGTTAGGTTAATTGTTAGGGTATGATACCGAGTCTTCAAAAATACACATTTAATATCAATGTGATAGTGAATTGTGCTGGCGGAGAGGGAGGGATTCGAACCCTCGGAACGCTTGCGCGCTCAACGGTTTTCGAGACCGCCCCGTTCGACCACTCCGGCACCTCTCCGTCTGGCGGCCCCTTGGGCGCGCGGACCATACACGAGCCCCGCCGGTCGGAACAAGGCAAGAGATGGGGGCCGGCAACGCCCCATGCAAACCGGCCGGGCGCGAAAGCGGAGACCGTTCCGCCCGAGTTGGGCCTTCGCTCCAGCCCTTTGATCTTTTCACGTTTCCCGGGCGGAGCGCGCGCCCCCGCTCGCCCGAGAATGCTCCGGCCGATCAGCCGATCGGGCCGCCGCGCGGATGCTTGCGGAGAAAATCGAAATCGCAGCCGTCCTCGGCCTGGAGCACCTGGTCGAGGTAGAGCTTGAGATAGCCGCGATCGGCGCCCGGCATCGCCGGCGGCCGCCATTTCGCCCGTCGCTCGGCAAGGGTCGTTTCACGGACGAGGAGGTCGATCCGCCCCGCCTCGACGTCGAGGGTGATCTGGTCGCCGTCCTCGACCAGCGCCAGCGGCCCGCCGACCGCCGCCTCTGGGCTGATATGGAGGACGATGGTGCCGAAGGCGGTGCCGCTCATCCTGGCGTCGGAGATGCGGACCATGTCCTTGACGCCGGCCGCCGCGAGCTTCTTCGGGACAGGGATGTAGCCGGCCTCGGGCATCCCCGGCGCACCCTTCGGACCGGCATTCTTGAGGACGAGAATGTCGTCGGCGGCGACGTCGAGGTCGGGCGAATCGATCCGCTCGGCGAGGTCGGCGAGCGAGCCGAAGACCACGGCCCGGCCGGTATGTTTCAGGAGCGCCGGCGTGGCGGCCGACTGCTTGATCACCGCGCCGTTCGGCGCGAGGTTGCCGGCAAGCATGCGGATGCCGCCGCCCTGGTGGACCGGATCGGCAAGCGGGCGCACCACCTCCTGCGGCCAGGGGGAAGGCGCGGCGGCGATGTCCTCGCCGAGGGTGCGGCCGCTGACCGTCGGGGCGCTCGTGTCGAGCATCGCCTCGATCTCGCGGAGGACCGGCGTCAGGCCGCCGGCCTTGTCGAGGTCCTCCATATAGTGCCGGCCTGAAGGCTTGAGGTCGACCAGCACCGGGGTCTCGGCGCCCATCCGGTCGAAAGCGGCGAGGTCGATGTCGATGCCGAGCCGGCCGGCGATGGCGGCGAGGTGGATCAGCCCGTTGGTCGAGCCGCCGATCGCCTGCAGCACCCGCAACGCATTGGCGAAGGCCGCCTCGGTCATGACGGCGCTTGGCCTCAGCCCTTCGGCGGCAAGCGCCACGGCGCGGGCGCCGGTCGCTTCCGCGTGGCGGAGCCGGTCGGCATTGACCGCCGGGATCGCCGCGCCGCCGGGCAGCATCATGCCGAGCGCCTCGGTCAACAGCGCCATGGTGCTCGCCGTGCCCATCACCATGCAGGTGCCGGGGCCGGGGGCGAGCTTGCCGCCGATCTCCTCGGTTTCGGCCGCGCTCAGCTTGCCGGCGCGGTGCATCGCCCAGAAGCGCCGGCAGTCGGTACAGGCGCCCAGCCTTTCGCCCCGGTAGCTGCCGGTGATCATCGGGCCGGTGACTTCCATGATCGCCGGCACGTCGGCGCTCGCCGCCGCCATCAGCAGCGCCGGCACGGTCTTGTCGCAGCCGCCGATCAGCACCACCGAATCCATCGGCTGGGCGCGGATCATCTCCTCGGCGTCCATCGCCATCAGGTTGCGCAGGAACATCGAGGTCGGATGGGCGAAGGATTCGTGGATCGAGATGACGGGGAAGGGGATCGGCAGGCCGCCGGCGAGCATGACGCCGCGCTTGATCGCCTCGATCAGGTCGGGGACGTTGCGGTGGCAGGCGTTGTAGCCGGAGAAGGTGTCGGTGATGCCGACGATCGGACGGTCGAGGGCCGAATCCGAATAGCCCATCGCCTTGATGAAAGCCTTGCGCAGGAACAGCGAAAACTCGGCGTCACCGTAATTGGTGAGGCCTTTCCTCATGCCGGAGGACGTGTCGGTCATGGCTGGGGCTGGTTTGCGTGACGTTTTGACCAATGTCGGCGAGACCTTCGCGGCTCCCCGGCCGAGGGCCGGGTCGCGCCTCAGGATGGCTGGGCAGGTGTCTTCCGCAAGCGATTCAGGCAAAAGCTCAACGGCGGGACCAGCCAGGCCATCCCGCAGCGCTTCCGGTGAAGCGGAGCCGCGAAGGACGCACCGACGGCCGATGTCATAGGTGATCGCGGAAGGCCTGTCGATTCCGGCCGGCGCGTCAGACCGCCTTTTCGGCAACCGGCTCGGTGCTGCCGGCGCTGCCGTCGCTACGCTCGACCGCATAGACGTTGAGCGGGGCGCTCTTTCCCTTGACCCGGATCGGCTCCATCGCCGTCAGCTTGAAGGCGGTCGCGGCGCCGATCTGCCCGGCGACGGCGTCGGAGACGATGGTCTGCTGCGGCGCGGCATAGGAGCAGAGCCGGGCGGCGAGGTTCACGTGGTCGCCGAGCACGGTGTAGTCCATGCGCTGTTTCGAGCCCATGGCGCCCATCACCACCTCGCCCATGTCGACGCCGATGCCGATGTCGAGGCCCCATTCGGGGTGCTCGCTCGCCTGCTCGACCATCACGTCCTGAATGGCCAGCGAGCAGGCGACGGCGTCGGCGGCCATGTTCTCCCCCTGGAAGACCGCCATGATCTGGTCGCCGACGAACTTGTCGATGTCGCCGTGGTGCTCGGCGACGAGGTCGGCCTGTCGCTGGAAGTAGTGGTTCAGCACCTCGACGACCAGCTCCGGGTCGCGCGATTCGGCGAAGGAGGTGTAGCCGCGGATGTCGGCGAAAAGGATCGCCACCTGGCGCCGCTTGCCGCCGAGCTTGACCCCTTCCTCGTCGGATCGCTGGATGGCGTCGACGGTGCCGGCGGAAACGAACTTGGCGAGCTGGAAGCGCTCGTTGATGTGGACGATCATGGTGTTGATGCGCCGGGCAAGGTCGCCAATCTCGTCGCGGCTGTTCACCCCAATGACGCGAGCTTTGAAGTTGCCCTCGCCGACCTCGGTCGCCGCCACGCCGATCTTGAGGATCGGACGGCTGATGCGGAAGGCGAAGATCACCGCGCCGATCGCCGCGGCGACCAGCCCGACCGCGATCCAGATCGCGAGGCTCTGGATCATGACGCTGACGGCGAAATAGGCATTGGCTTCGCTCTTCTCGACCAGCACCGCCCAGTCGAGAGACGGGACGAAAGAGAAGGCTCCGAGCCAGAGCTTTCCATCCGGTCCACTGTAGGATTCGACGGAACTGACCGGCGTGTTCGATGCAAGAAGCGCTTTCGCCTGCTTGACGATCTCGCGGTCGCTGAGGTCGGCGTTGGCCGGATCGAAAACCCGGTGGCCGGTGCTGTCGACGACGGTGATGGTGCCGGTGCGCTGGAACGGATGGTCGGCGATCGCGGTGGCGAGGCGCGACAGGTCGATCTTGGCGGAGAACGCCGCGCGCTGCCCGGCGAAAGGAGAATTGAGGGGCAGGAGCAGGGTCGCGAGCCAGGTGTCCGTCTGGGGCAGATGCGTGACGTCGATCTGGCTGTCCTTTCCCGAGGCGATGAAGGTGTCGATGGTCTCGGGCGGCACACGCAGCACGGTCAGCGGGTCGAGCGAAGCCGCCTTCAGCCGGTCGGCGAAATCCTGCTGGGTCACCACCGGCGAGAGTTTCGACCCGACGATCGAGATCTGGAGCGCCACGACGTCGGGCAGGTCGGCGATGCCGTGGCGAAGCAGGGCGATCTTCTCCTGGGGGCCG
Source organism: uncultured Alphaproteobacteria bacterium (assembly GCA_963759235.1). Lineage (GTDB taxonomy): Bacteria > Pseudomonadota > Alphaproteobacteria > Rhizobiales > Kaistiaceae > Bauldia. The sequence goes on from CAVWYO010000009.1 coordinate 115,336, forward strand.
AGCGCCGGGTCGTCGACCGCGTTGCGGATGAGCTGGATCGACGCCATCCAGGCATTGTTGATCTGGGAATCGATCTCGTCGGTAATCTGGCTTGCCGTGGTGACCAGTTGGTCGTTGGCCGAGCTCTTCATCTCGTCGCGGGCGATGCGAATCAGCGACTGCCCGGCGATGAGCAGCGGGATGATGGCGATGACGACCGCGAAAAGCAGAAGCTTGTTGCGAAGATTAAGCCTCGGCATGGCGCGCTTCCGGCGCCTATGGCGCCTACCTCTCCCGAGCGGTGATGTGCACCGTAGTCGAAGCGGTGCCGCAGGCAAGGCCCGTGGTGTCGCTCACGGTGAGAGTCACCGGGATGTCGCCGGCGGTGGTGAGGGTATGGCGGACCCGCTCGCCGATCTCGGTGGCGGTGCCGATCTGCCAGGAGTGGCTGAGCGCCTGACCGTCGGGATCGACGGAAGCGGAGCCGTCGAGGAGGATCGCGTCGTTGGCGCCGCCGATCCACACTTCGCGGTCGACGCCGGCATTGGCGACCGGGGTGGCGTCGACCATCACCGTCATGGTGTCGGTGGTGGCCGAGCAGCTCGAGCCGGCGTCGTCGATCACCGTCAGCTTCACCGGATAGGTGCCCGGCTTGGCGAAGACATGATCGACCTTACTGCCGTCCGCCGTGCCGCCGTCGCCGAAATCCCATTGATAGGCGGTGATCGTGCCGTCGGGGTCCTTCGATTCGCCGGCGTCGAAGGCGACCGTGTCGCCGGGACACGCCATCTGGTCGGGGCCGGCCTCGGCATGGGGCGGCTGGTTGACGTGGACGATGCGGGTCGCCTGCTGACGGCTGTTCAACTGGCCGTTGCCGTCATCGGCAAGCAGCAGCAGGCTGTACCAGCCCGGGCTCGCATAAGCGTGCGACGCTTCGGCGGAATCGGCCTTGGCGCCGTCGCCGAAGGCCCAACCGAAGCTCGCCCGGTCACCGCCAGCGGTTCCGTCGGCCCGCCACGCGACCGTCTCGGCGACGCAGGCGACGGCCGGGCCGTCGATGGCCGGCGCCGGGGCCGGATTGACGGTGACGGCCACCACGTCACTGGCCGAGGAGTTGGCGAGGTCGGCGTCGTCGCGGACGGTCAGCTTCGCCTCATAGGTTCCGGCTTGCCGATAGCGGTGGCGCGCCTCGATGCCGGTCGCGGTGGCGCCGTCGCCGAAGTCCCATTCATAGGAGACGATGCCGCCGTCCGGATCGCCCGACGCCGAACCGTCGAAAACCACCGCCTCGTCGATGGCGGCCTCTCTGTCGGCGCCGGCGTCGGCCACCGGCGGCGCGTTGACGGTGATCAGGTGCTGGGTCGAGATCTTCTGGCAGGTCGGCGAGGTCGAATCGCTGGCAAGCGTCAGCGAGACCGGATAGGTGCCGGCCTTGGCGTAGCGGTGCGAGACGCTGACGCCGCTCGCCGTCTCGCCGTCGCCAAAGTCCCACTGGTAGCCGGTGATCTTGCCGTCGGTCATGTAGGACTGCGAAGCGTCGAAGGTCGTCGTCTCGGTGATCGGCACCGCCGACGGGGCGTCGATGACCGGCACCGGGCCCTCGATGATCGTCACCTTGATCTCGTCGCTGGAGGTGGCCGAACAGATGCCCGCCTTCTCGCCTTCGATGTTGAGGAAGACGCGGTAGACGCCGGGCCGGTCATAGATGTGGACCGGCGTCTCGCCGCCGCCGGAATTGCCGTCGCCGAAGTCCCAGGTGAAGCTGTTGACCACCCCGTCGATGTCGGTGGAGGCGGAGCCGTCGAAGGCGACCTCCGCCCTGGCGCAGGCGAGAATGTCGGTGCCGGCATGGGCGACCGGGCCCTGGTCGACGCGGACGGCGAGCTCGGACGACGTGGTGTCGTTGGGCAGGCCGGAATCATCCTTGACCGTCAGCTTGACCGGATAGGTGCCGCCCTTCGAATAGGTCTTGGTCGGGTTGACGATGTCGGAGCCGGTGCCGTCGCCGAAGCTCCACGCGTAGCGGAGCACGCCGCCTTCCGGATCGGAGGAGCGGCTGCCGTCGAGGACGACGATGTCGCCGGTGCACACCCGCTGGTTCTCGCCGGCCACCGCCACCGGGGCGCGATTGATCTTCACGTCGATCGCCGTCCGCGCCGTGGCGTTGGAAAGCCCGGTGCCGTCGTCGACCACCAGCACGACCGGGTAGCTGCCGCCCTGGTCATAAGTGTGGGTGACGACCGCGCCCTCGGCCTTGGCGCCGTCGCCGAAGTCCCAGGAATAGGTCAGCGGATTGCCGTCGCCGTCGACGGAACGGGTGCCGTCGAGGGTGACGGTCGACTTGTCGGTGAAGATATCGGGACCGGCGTCGGCCACCGGCTGGTGGTTGACCGCGATCTGCAGCGAATCGGTCGCCACCGCGTTCACCGCACCGCTGTCGTCGGTGACAGTGAGCTGGGCGGTATAGATGCCAGGCTTGTCGAAGGTGCGGGCGATCTCGGCGCCTTCGATCGGCTGGTCGAGGTCGCTGAAATCCCAGCGGTAGCTGATCAACCGGCCGTCGGTGTCGAAGGAGTCGGCCGCGGAAAACTTGATCTCTTCGCCAGGCGCCGAAGCGACGTCGGGGCCGGCGACGGCGACCGGCTGCCGGTTGACGAAGACGGTCGTCTCGTCGTGATCGATCGCCTCCGACTGCCCGGTGTTGTCGATCACCGTCATGCGGACGAGGTAGGTGCCGGGCTCGGCAAAGGCGTGGCGGACGACCTGACCGGTGGCGGTGGCGCCGTCGCGGAAGTCCCACTGGTACTCAGCGATGCTGCCGTCCGGATCGAGCGAGCGCGAGCCCTGGAAGGTCAGGGTTTCGCCCGGCGCGCCGATCAGGTCCGGGCCGGCGTCGGCGATCGGCCGGGCGTTGACGATCACCTCCATCATGTCGCTGGCGCTGGAGCGGACGGTCCCAGAAGCGTCGGTGACCGTCAGCTTGACGTCATAGGTGCCGGGCTTGGCGTAGACGTGGGAGGGCGTCGGGCCGTCGCCGGTCTGGCCGTCGCCGAAGTCCCATTGGTAGAGCGCGACCTTGTCGTCGAGGTCGGTCGAGCCGCTGCCGTCGAAGGCGACCTCGCTGGCGGTGACCAGCTGATCCGGGCCGGCATTGGCGACCGGCGGTTCGTTGACCCGGACCCACAGCCTATCGGTGGCCGTACTGGTGTCGGTGGTGGAGTCGTCGGTGATCGTCAAAGTCACGGTGTAGACGCCCGACTGGGCATAGCTGTGGGTCGTCTGGGCGCCGCCGCCGGTCGCGCCGTCGCCGAAATTCCATTCATAGGAGATCAGCCGGCCGTCGCGGTCGAAGCTCGCGCCGGCGTCGAAATGGGTCGGCTCCTCGATGGCAACGGATTTGTCGTCGCCCGCCGCGGCGATCGGCGGATCGTTGACGATGACGGTGAGGATATCGGTGTCGCCGCTGTTGGCGACGTCGGAGTTGTCGCGGACGTTGAGCGTGACGGTATAGGTGCCCGGCTTCGCATAGCTGTGGGGGACCGTCGCGCCGGTGCCGGTCTGGCCGTCGCCGAAATCCCAATTGTAGGTGACGATGGTGCCGTCGGAATCGGTGCTGGCGCCGGCATCGAAGACGGTTTCCTCACCGATCGAGATGCGCCGGTCGGGCCCGGCGGCGGCAACCGGCTTGGCGTTGACGCGGACCGCGAACTCCTCGGAGGCGGTGTTGCAGGGATGGCCGGAGTCGTCGATGACGGTGTGCTTGACGGTGTAGGTGCCGGGTTCGGCATAAGCATGGGTGACGGTGGGGCCTTCGACGGTCGTGCCGTCGCCGAAGTCCCATATGTTGTGGGCGATCTGCCACTGGCGGGCGGTCGACGGCGCGCCGTCGAAGGTGTTGGTCTCGCCGGCGGCGACGAGGGTGCGCTTCTCCGATCCGGCGACCGGCGGATTCTTGACGAAGACCGGGATGTTTTCCGCCGAACCGTTGCCGAGCTGCGGGGCGTTGTCGAACACCTCCAGGATGGCGGTGAAATGCCCTTCCTCCTGGTACTGGTGGACGGTGGTGATCGCCTGTTCGCTCTGGCCGTCGCCGAAGTACCAGACATAGCTGAGCGGGTCGCCTTCCGGATCGGAGGACACCGCGCCGCTGAACTTGACCGTCGTGCAGGTGCCCATGGTGTCGGCGACGCCGAAGGCGCGCGGCCTGCCGTTCAGGTCGAAGATGCGGGGCGGCAGGTCGAACGGGATCAATTCGCCGGCCTGGGTGGTGACGTAGAACGTCGCGTCGTTGGGGTATTCGTGACCGCCGCTCAGCGTGACGGCGGCCATCTTGCCGCGATCGTTCGGCCGGATCGGCACCGTCGTCACCGCCCAGTCGCCCTGGCCGGACGCCTCGAGCGGGTAGGAGACGAACTTGGTGGTGAGGAACGCCTCGCCGGCGGCGGCGTCGAAATTGCCGACGGTGATCGCCTCGGCGTCGTCCGGCACCATGAAGCGCAATTCGGTGATGACCCCGCGGCGCGGCATGCGGGCGCTGGTGGTGTAGGAGAAGATGCTGAGGCCTTCCGGCGCGACGTTGTCGTTGGTGTCGCTGCTCAGCGTCACGTCGTAGACGTTGCCGTCATCGCCGTGGGTGCCCTCGACGAGGAGGCGAAAGACGATGCGGTCGTCCACCCGGTCGCCCTGAGCCGGATCGACCTCGGCAATCGTCACCCACTTGCCGTCGGTGTTGCGGTCGACGCGGTAGGCGACGTCGGCCAGCAGATCGCCCGCCGTCCGCTCGGCGTCGCTGATCGTCTTGAAGTCCGCCGGCGGGGGCACGTAGGCGCCCGGTCCGCCGAACACGGCGTAGCGCATGCGGGTATTGGCATGGCCCTCGACCTGGTCGAAAGCCCCGCCGGTGTCGGGATCGAACACCCTGACATAAAGCTTTCCCGAGGCGGTGGCGGGAACGCTGAGATAGATCACCTGAGCGTGGTCGTTATCGCCCTGACGCGGAGCCGCCAGCTTGCCGTAGGTGACAAGCAGCGGTTGCGTCGCGTCCTGGGCCGCCGCGGCCGCCGGTATCAGCGCGGCGGCCGCCAGAGCCAGGACTGCGAATTTGGTGGAACGGCGCATCAGGCTTGTCTCGTGTTCGGGGTCCGGGGGATCACTGAATCTGGAAGACCCGGCTGTTGCCGGCGTCGTCCTGGAGTTCGATCTGAGCAAGGCGGGCCGTCGCCAACATCTCCTGGGGGATGACGACCGAGCCCTGGTAGCGCTGCGCGGCGCGATTGTAGCGAAGGTAGCCGGTGTAATTCTGATCGCCGGCGACGACGACGAAAGGTGCCGCCTTGGCGAGACCGCTGGCGTCCTCGGCGACTACCTCGATCGCCAGCACCGCCTGGCCGCCGCTGTCTGCCGGGGCGCCGCCGGCACTGACCAGCTTCGGCGGATCCTGGTCGAGGATGACCACCGACTTGTCGACCTTGACGTTGCCGGCCGGGTCGGTGGCGATCAGATCGACGGCGTTGCTGCCGGGCTGGAGAGACACCGTCTCATCGAAGCGGCCGCCGTCAAGTGTCAGCTCCGTGCCGTTCAGCGTCAGCGTCGCGTCGGGGTCGGTGGTGCCGGCGATGCGGATCGTCGCATCGGCGGTCAGGCGCGGCGGGAACTGGTCGAGGACGATCTCGGGAGCCTGCCGGTCGACCGTCACGGCAAAATTCTCGACGGTGGTGAAGCCGGACGGGGCGATGACGGCGAAGCCGAACGTTTCGTCGTCGCCGGTGAGCGGAACGTTGACGCGGAAGACCCCATCGCCGCCGCTAACCGCCGAGGCGCGGACGGCATCGGCGGAGCGCACCTCGATCTGGGCATTGGGCGTGGTGGTGCCGTTCAGCGAGATGACGTCGCCATTGGCGAGGAAGTGGAGGGGCGCGGTGCGGCGGATCGCCGGATCGAACGCGACCACCGAGGCCTCGTCCGGCATATAGACGAAACGCCGCTCCTGGGTCGTCTCGTTGCCGGCCGGATCGGTGGCGACGAAGGTCAAGGTGTTGTCGCCGGTGGCGGCGTCGATGGTTGTCGCGAAGCCGCCGTTCGCGTCGACCGCGACGGGCGCGCCGTTGATGGTCACCACCGCGCCCGGCTCGCTCTCGCCGGTGACGGACAGCGAGGCCTTGCGGAGGATCACGCCCGGGGCGGGGCTTTCGATCTTGAGGAAGGGCGGCGTGTTGTCGGGCGCGACGCGGAAACTGAACGCATCGCTCCGCACGCCCGGCAGGCCGAAGCCGTCGAGGGCCGAGACGCGCCAGAAGTATTCGCCGATGTCGAGCGGCTTGGTGGTCTGGGTCGGCCCGGCGACGCCGAAATCGTTCTCGACGATGCGATCGAAGTTCTGGTCGGTCGAAATCTCGATCCAGTAGCCGGCCGCCCCGTCGACCGGCGACCAGGCGAGCTCGGGGGTCGTCACATAGACGCTGGCGTTGTCGGCCGGCGCCGACAGTTGCGGCGTCGGCAGCACGGCGAGCTTCTCCCGGGGCTTCTTGCCCTGGTCGACGACGGTGCCCTCGTTCTTGCCGAGGGTGACGGTCCCGCCGGCCGCGGCAACCGCGACCGGCCGCTCGTCGTAGTTGGCGAATTTGGCGCTGTCCTTGGCGTTGCTCACCCAGAAATTGCCGGAGTCGATCACCGCGTTGACGTTCGGAATCTCGACGTCGAAATGGCTTCGGTCATTGCCGTCGCCGGAGAGCAGCGCATAGAAGTCGCCTTCGACCAGGCTGACCTTGGCCTCCTCGGTCTTGTTGAGCGGATCGAACCGCATCTGCCTGATGATGGCGTTGGAGTTGGCGTTGAGCCGAAGGCGGCTGGCGTCGCGGAAGGTGATCTGCGCGGTCGAGTCGGAAAGGGTGCGGACCTTCTCCTCCTCGATGAGGATCGTCCTCAGCTGCAGGCCGCGCCAGGAGAGATCTTCCGGCCGCTGTCCTTCGACGGCGCCGGAGCGGTCGGAAACCAGAGCCTCCGCCGCCTGATCGCGGTTGGCCTTGGAGATGGCGATCGCCGAGGTCGCCTGGTCGAACGAGGCAAGGGCAAGGTCCTTGGTCTCGATCCATTGACGCGCCACCCGTTTCTCGAGCGCCTGCTCGTGCAGGTCGAGCGCCCGGCCGATTTCATCCGGCGCGAAGATCTGGGCACCGGCGAGATTGGCTTTCTGGATCTGCCCGAGCGCCTCGATCAGCGCCTGATTGGCGGTGGTGATCTCGCTGACCGGGATCTTGAGCTCCATGCCGGGATGAAGGTCGGCGATCGACTCGACGCCGGAGGAGCGGAGAATCTCCGGCCAGAGGTCGGGATCGCTCAGATATTTCTCCGCGACCTGCCGGATCGTTTCGTCGCTGCCGATGGTTACGGTGATGTAGTCGCCGTCCTGGGCTCGGGCGGCCGCGCCCAGCCACATCGTCGCAAGGGCGGCGCCAACCAGGGCGGCCCTCAGACAGCCGAAAAGCAATCCCCGCGCTGGTTCCTCGCCGCCGAAGACCCTTCGCAACACCCGGCACATGCTTCCGCCGTCCCGTTCCCCTCACCGGGGGTTTAGTCCGCCTCGCCTCGGGATTTAAGCAAGCATGCCGGCGACTTAATTGCAATTCGTTCGCCCGCACATTGTGAACCAATATGAGGCTTTCGAGCCGCCGCCGATCGGGCCGGGCGACCGCGGGGAATTGCCGGGGCCGGGCCAAATTAAAGCTTTCTGGAACATTTCCGGCTATCCTCCGGTTGAATATCCGCCCGACAAAGAAGCATATCCCGCAATGGACGGGGCGAGAGGGAGACAGTCATGGCTACCAGTGCGGACAAGGAAATGGCCGAAAGCCTCGACAGGATTCGCGCCGATATCGCGGCCCTGTCGGATACCGTGAAGACTTTGGTGTCGGATACCGCCGGCATCCAGTCGACGCTGAAGACCAAGCTGAACGACACCGCCCGGCACGCCGCGTCCATAGGCGAGAAGGCCATTCACGAGGCGACCGACATGGGCAGCGAAGCGTTCCACGCCGCCGCCAAGCACGCGACGGAGGCGGTCGAAAATATCGAAGTGAAGATCACCCGCAATCCGATGACCTCGGTCATGATCGCGCTGGGACTGGGGTTCGCGATCGGCCTTCTCCATCGCCGGTGACGGAGCCGTGACCCTCGGGGGCCTGTTCAAGGCGGCCGGCATCGGCGCCAGCCTGGCGCGGAGCGAGGTCAAGGCGGCGATGCGCAGAGCCGCCCGGCAGGCGGCCTTCGCCATCGTCGTGGTGTCGCTCCTGGTGCTTGCGTTCGGCTTCGGGCTCGGTGCCTTTGCCGTCTGGCTCTCGCACGAGATCGGCACGGTCCGGGCGCTCGCATTCATCGCCCTCGGCTTCGTCGTTCTGGCGTTGATCGCCTACATCATCTGGCAGGCCTCCGGCCGAGGCGCATCGAGACGGCGTCGCGGCCGGTCGCCGATTGCCGAGGCGCTCAACCTCGACAGGAACGCGGACGGCGAGGAACCGCCTCAAGGCTCGGTCCTCGGCTCGCTGGCGGTGGTGGCGCTGGTCGGATACCTGCTCGGCCGGCAGATCTTTCGGCGCTGACTCACGGCCCGAACCTCCTCGTTACCGATCGCGACGTCCGGGTGTCCGGCCCCGGACGGAACCTTTCTCGGTTCCGGCCGTTGTCGTTGTGGCCGCCAGCCCTTTTCCGGGATTGCGGCCGTTTTTCCGGTGCGCTGACGCGGTGGGAGGCGACAAACGTGACCGCTCAGTTGGATGACGGGAAGTCCGGGCCAATCGGGGAAGAGGTGCCGGTTCTGTCGCTCGCCGTCAGGATCTCCATCGTCGGCACCTTTCTGCTCCTCCTGTTCGGCGCGCTTTATTTCGCGCGAGCCCTCGTCCTGCCGATCATCCTGGCGCTGCTCATCACGCTGACATTCATGCCGATGGTCCGCAGCCTCAACCGGCGCGGCATCCCGGCGGCGGCTTCGGCCGTCCTGCTCGTCGTGACCATGGGTGGGGCCGGCCTGATCGGGTCGATCCTGCTCGCCCAGCCGGTGACGCAGGTGGTCGAGGACGCTCCGCAAACGATCCGCGACCTGCGGGCCCGTTTCTACGCCTTTCGCGGAACCGCATCGAAGCTCGTCGAGGCGAGCAAGCAGGTGCAGGACATCGCCGACGGCTCCGATGGCGCGGATAAGCCGCAGAAGGTGGTCATCGCCCAGCCCGGCGTCATTTCATGGGCGGCCGACGCGCTCTCCGGGATCGGATCGACGCTTGGCGCAACGCTTATTCTCGTCGTCTTCCTGCTGTCGTCGGGTGACTTGTTTCTTCAAAAGCTGGTGCGGGTCCTGCCGACACTCCACGACAAGAAGCGGGTGCTGCGCATCGTTCATGACGTCGAATCGGAAGTCTCGCGTTACCTGCTGACCATCACGGTAATCAATGTCGTGTTCGGCTGCGCCGTCGGCCTGGCGATGGCGGTGCTCGGCATGCCCAACCCGGTTCTGTGGGGGGCGGCCGCGGCACTTCTCAACTACGTGCCCTATCTTGGCGCGGTGGTCGGCATCGCACTCGCGGCGGCGACGGCGATCGTCACATATCCCACGCTGGCGATGGCCGCCGTTCCGCCTGCCGCCTATTTCGTCCTTCACATTCTCGAGGGGACCGTCGTTACGCCGCTCACCCTCGGGCGGAGGCTGGAGCTCAACGCCGTCGTCATCCTGATCGCGCTTGCCTTCGCCGGCTGGCTGTGGGGCATCGTCGGCGCCATCATCGCGGTGCCGCTTCTGGTCGTCGTCAAGGTGTTCTGCGACCATCTCCCCAACCTCGCCAAGGTCGGAGAATTCCTCTCCGGCGACCTGCCGACCGCCGGCGAAACGGCGAACAGCGAGGTGGCGAACGCCACGTCGCCGGCGACCAACAAGCGCCTCGCCTGAAAAAGGCCGACGGTCGCTTTCCTTTCCGGTAGCGGGTGGGCTATTCAACGGCAGCTAACGGCGTCGGTCGTGCGCGCCCTTTCAAACGGGTCCGGCAGAGGAGTTACCAGCGAGATGATCATCGTCACCGGGGGAAGCGGAAAACTCGGCCGCGCCTGCGTCAAGGAGCTGATGGAGCACGGTCACAATGTCACCTCGGTCGATCTCGTCCCGCCGCCCGGGCTCACCAATCCGCCGAGCCCGGGAGACGTGCGTTTCACGCGGGCCGACGTAACCGATTTCGGCCAGGCGATGGCGGCGCTGTCGATGATCGACGAGCGGGTGGAGAAGGTCACCGGCGTCGTTCACCTCGCCGCGATTCCGGCGCCCGGTCAGGCACCCAACCACGTCACCTTCGCCACCAACACCATCTCCACCTACAATATCTTCGAGGCGGCCCGTCAGCTTGGCATCAAGAACATCGTCTGGGCGTCGAGCGAGACCGTGTTCGGCATCCCCTATCCGAAAGGGCCGGCCTATGTGCCCGTCGACGAGGAGATCACCCGGCCCGAGACCGCCTATTCGCTGTCGAAGCTGGTGGGCGAGGAGATGGCCAAGCAATTCTGCCGGTGGGATCCGGAGCTGAAGATGGTCGGCCTGCGCTTCTCGAACGTGATGTATCCCGAGGAATACGAGCGCTTCCCTGATTTCGACGCCGATTCCCGCGCGCGGCACTTCAACCTGTGGACCTATATCGACGCGCGCGACGGCGCCCAGGCGGTCCGCCTGGCGCTTGAAGCCGACATCAAGGGTGCCGAGGTGTTCGGCATCGCCAATGCGGACTCGGTGATGAGCCGCGCCAACGAGGACCTGGTCGCCGAGGTGTTTCCCGCCGCCGAGCGCAAGCGTCGTCTGGAGGCGAACGAGTCGCTGATCTCGATCGACAAGGCTCGGCGCGTGCTCGGCTACCAGCCGAAGTACAGCTGGCGCGATCATGCCAAGCGCTGATGGTCCGACCATAGCTTACGCGTTCGACACGGCGATCGCCGAGACAGGCATGGTCGTCGCCCCTCACCGGGCGGCGGCGGAAGCCGGCGCCGACGTTCTGCGCGCCGGCGGCAACGCCGTCGAGGCGATGATCGCCGCGGCGGCGACCATTGCCGTCGTTTATCCGCACATGAACGGGCTCGGCGGCGACGCCTTCTTCCTCATCGCCGAGCCGGGCCGGCCTCCGCGGGCGATCGACGCCTGTGGACGAGCCGGCTCGCTCGCTACCATCGCAAGCTACCGGGCCAAAGGATACGACACGGTGCCGACGCGGGGCGCCGATGCGGCGTTGACGGTGGCGGGTGCCGTATCGGGCTGGCTGCTCGCCAGCGAGATCGCCGAAGCGCTCGGCGGGCGACTGCCGCGGCGGGACCTGCTTGCCGCCGCCATCCGCCACGCCAAGGAAGGCATCACGGTCAGCCGCTCGCAGGCGAGCTGCGTAGCCGACGACCGCGACCGTGTCACCTCGGTTCCGGGCTTTGACGCCCACTTCATGGTCGACGGCAAGCCGCCCGAAGTCGGGTCGCGCCACGTTCAGGAGCGCCTTGCCGACACGCTCGACCAGCTTGCCCATGCGGGCCTGGCGGACTTCTATCGCGGCGACGTGGGGGCCGCGATCGCCGCCGACCTCGAAGCGGCGGGGAGCGCGGTGACGCATGCGGATCTGAGAAAGCAGGAGGCGATACTGACCGCGCCGCTGTCGGTCGCCCTTGCCGATGTGACCCTGTTCAATACGCCGCCGCCCACCCAGGGGTTGGCGTCGTTGATCATCCTTGCCTTGTTCGACCGCCTCGGGGTCAAACGCGGCGAGAGCTTCGCGCACGTCCACGGGCTGATCGAGGCCGCAAAGCAGGCTTTCGGCGTCCGCGACGTTGAGATCAAGGATCCCGACCATGCCGGCGATATCGGTCGCTATCTCGAGCCCGCCTGGCTCGATCGGGCGGCCAATCGGATCGACATGCGCCGCGCCGGGCCATGGCCGCCGGCCGATGACCAAAGCGACACCATCTGGATGGGCGCTATCGACCGGAACGGCCTGGCGGTCTCCTTCATCCAGTCGCTCTATTGGGAGTACGGCTCGGGCGTCGTTCTGCCGCGGACCGGCATCCTCTGGCAGAACCGCGGCATCAGCTTCTCGCTCGATCCGTCGGCACCCAATCCGCTGATGCCGGGGCGCAAGCCGTTCCATACGCTCAACCCGGCCTTCGCCCGGTTCAAGGATGGCCGCACGATGGTCTACGGCTCGATGGGCGGCGACGGCCAGCCGCAGTTCCAGTCGGCGATCTTCACCCGGCATGTCCGCTTCGGCATGGAGCCCGGCGAGGCGATCGCCGCGCCTCGCTGGCGCTGGGGGCGGACCTGGGGCGAGGGCCAGACCGGCGTCGAAATCGAGAACCGCTTCGATCCGGACCTGCTCGCGGCGCTCGAGCAGGCCGGCCATCACCTGACGGTTCTCGACGAGCCCTATTCCGACGGGATGGGCCACGCCGGGATGATCATCCGCCGCGCCGACGGCCGTCTCGCCGGCGCTTCCGACCCGCGTTGCGACGGCGAGGCCGTCGCAGCCTGACCGACATTGAGGCCGAGGCCATGCTTATTCCCGCCGACCCCGTCAATGCCTTCGTCGACTATCCCGACCGTCCGGTCCCGCACGCCGCGGACGGCCCGCTCGCCGGCCTGACTTTCGCGGTCAAGGACATTTTCGACGTGGCCGGCTACCCGACCGGCTGCGGCAATCCCCTGAAACGCGCCGAGAGCCCGCCGGCCAAGGCGCACGCGCCGGCGGTGAAAATGCTGCTCGACGCCGGCGCGCGCTTCGTCGGCAAGACCCACACGGCGGAACTCGCCTTCTCGCTCGACGGCATCAACACCCACTACGGCACGCCCATCAATCCCGCCGCGCTGGAGCGCGTGCCGGGCGGATCGTCGTCCGGATCGGCGGCGGCCGTCGCCGCCGGATTGGTCGACATCGCGCTCGGCAGCGACACCGGTGGATCGGTCCGCGCGCCGGCGTCATTCTGCGGCATCATCGGTCTCCGCCCGACTTTCGGACGCATCGAAATCGGCGGCGCCATGCCGCTTGCCCAGACCCTCGATACCGTCGGCTGGTTCACTCGCGACATCCCAGTCTATGAGCGGGTCGGCACGGTGATGCTCGGCGAGGATGCCGAAGGGCCGCCGCTCGCCCGCATGGTGATTGCCGAGGATGCCTTTGCCTGTCTGATGGGAGCGGAGGAGGCCGAGGCGCTCAACCCGACAGTCGAGCGCCTCGCGGCCGACTTTGCCCCGCCGGAGCGGACGACGCTTGCGCTCGACGGCGATCTCGCTGTCTGGCAGCAGACCTTCCGCACCGTGCAGGGGTTTCAGGCATGGCGGAACCATGGCGCGTGGATCGAAGATCGCAAGCCCGATTTGATGGAGGCGGTGCGCGGCCGGTTCATGGCGGCGCGGCGCGTCTCGGAGAGCGAATACAACGAGGCGGTCGCGCGGCGGGCCGCCATCCGCGGCCGCGTTCTCGACATCCTCGGCGAGGACGGGTTCATTGTCCTGCCGACCCTGCCGGCGGTCGCGCCCTTGCTGCGGTCGACGGAGGCTGAAATCGAAGCGTTCCGGTCGCGCGCCTTGTCGATGCTCTGCTGCGCCGGGCTCGCCGGCGTCCCGCAGATTTCGCTGCCGGTTGCGACGGTCGGCGGCTCTCCGCTCGGTCTGTCGCTGATCGGCCCGCCGGGACGGGACCGGGCGTTGATCGCCCTCGGGCGCAAGGTCCTCGCGGACGCATGAGCGGGGACGATATGAAGGCGGTGATGAAGCCGCTCTGTTTCGTGCTGATGCCGTTTGGCCGGAAGCCGGAAGGCTCAGGCCGGGTCATCGATTTCGACGCCGTCTATCAAGAGATCATCGCTCCGGCGGTCGCGGCGGCGGGGATGGAGGCGATCCGCGCCGATCACGAGGAGATCGGCGGCACCATCCATAAGCCGATGTTCGAACGGCTGATGCTTTGCGACTACGCGGTCGCCGACCTCACCGGCGCCAATCCCAACGTCTATTACGAACTCGGCATCCGCCACGCGCTCCGTCCGCACAGCACGGTGATCGTCTTCGCCGACGGGACGGCGCTTCCCTTCGACATCGCCTCGCAACGCGGGGCGCCGTACCGGCTCGACGACGGCGGCAGTCCGGTCGACCCGCAGGGCGACGGCGACATGATCGCCAGGCGGCTCCGCACGGCGCACGAGAATACCCATGACGACAGCCCGCTGTTCCAGATGATCGACGGCATGCCGCGGCTCGAGGTCGACCATGCCAAGACGGACATCTTCCGCGATCGCGTCACCATCGCGCAGGCGTACAAGAGCGCTCTCGCCAAGGCCCGCAAGGCGGGCCTCGCGGCGGTGCGCGCGGTTGCCGCCGATCCGCAGCTTGCCGATCTCCGCGATGTCGAGGCCGGGGTTATCGTCGACCTGCTTCTCTCGTTCCGGGCGGTGGGCACGCGGGAGGGATGCGAGGAGATGATCGCCCTCCATGCGCGCATGCCGAAGGTGTTGCAGCGGGCGCGCATGGTGCGCGAACAGCTCGGCTTCGCGCTCAATCGGGTCGGGCGGGCGGAGGAGGCCGAGAGCGTTCTCGTCGAAGTGATCAAGGAGTTCGGCCAAAACAGCGAGACCAACGGTCTGCTCGGCCGGGTCTACAAGGATCTTTGGGAGCAGGCCAAGGCGGACGGCCGCAGGATGGAGGCGCGCGGCTATCTCAAGCGCGCCATCGAAACCTATCGCGCCGGTTTCGAGGCGGACTGGCGCGATCCCTATCCGGGGGTCAATGCGGTGACGCTGATGGCGCTGCAGGAGAAGCCCGATCCGGCGCTGAAGGACCTGCTGCCGGTGGTTCGCTATGCCGCCTTGCAGCGCGCCCGCCGGGACGCCGGCCACGGCGGCGACTATTGGGACCATGCGACACTCCTCGAACTTGCCGTGCTCGGCGGCGACGAGGAGGAGGCGGAGGAGGCCGCGGCGGCGGCGCTTGCCGTGGTCCGCGAGCCGTGGGAGCCGGCGACGACGGCACGCAACCTTCGGCTCATCCGCGAAGCCCGCGAGGGGCGCGGCGAAGACGCGGGCTGGATCGCCGACATCGAGGACGCTCTCGCCGGCGCCGAGGCGCGCCTGAAGGGCGGGGCGGGGCACTGATCCGCCCCTTGGCCGTCATCGCCGCAGGACGCGAAAATCGGCGGAATTGCCTCGATATGGCCGCAGTGTCTTGACCTCAATCGCTGGGGATTGTTGCGGGATGCGACTGTTCGGACTCGCCGCTGTTGTTCCGGTCCTGCTCGCCACGAGCCTGGCCGCGGCAGCGCATCCGCATATCTTTATCGACGCTCACGCCGAGATTGTTTTCGACGGCAGCGGCAAGATCACCGCGATCCGCGACATCTGGCAGTTCGACGAAGCGTTCACCGCCTTCGCGGTCCAGGGGCTCGACGCCAATGACGACGGCAAGCTCAGCGATGCCGAGCTGGAGCCGCTCGCCAAGGTCAACATCGAGTCCCTCAAGGAATACGATTTCTTCACTTGGTTGTCGGTCGGCAAGCAGGACTTCGAGTTCGTGACGCCGACCGAGTACTGGCTGGAGTTCTACGGCGGGAAGCTGACCCTTTTCTTCACCTTGCCGCTCAAGGCGCCGGTCGCCGTCGGGCCGCAGACGACGCTGGAGATCTTCGATCCCGAATATTTCGTCGCCTTCACCTTCGCCGGCGACAACCCGATCAAGCTGGATGGCGCGCCGGCCGGCTGCACGGCGCTCTACAGACCGCCGGCAGCCCTCGACGCATCGACGATGGCGGAGCTCAGCGCCATTCCCGCCGATCAGCACGATCTTCCGCCGGAGCTCGAGAATGCGGCATCGGACCTCGCCAATCTGATCAGGATCGAGTGCAAATGAAGCGCGTGTCGCCTCGGCCGGCGATGGCGCCGCCTGGGCGGCCGTCGCCAGATTTGCAATTATTCGGCGGCCGCCAGGATCGGCCGCCGTTTCGCCATCCGGGCGCGCACGGCTTGCCCGAAGGCGGCGAACAGCCTGGCCGACGGCTCGTCACTTTCGACCCAGTACTCCGGATGCCACTGGACGCCGATGGCAAAGCCGGGGGCGCCGATGACCCGCACCGCCTCGATGGTGCCGTCGGGGGCGGTGGCTTCGATGGCGAGCCCCGGCGCGAGCGTGCCGATCCCCTGGCGGTGCAGCGAATTGACTCGAACCGTCCCGGCGCCGAGCACCCTCGCAAGCTCCCCTTCCGCGGCGATGTCGACATCCTGGCGGATGGCGAAACGTTCGGCCTGCTCGTCGGACACCGGGGCACGGTGATCGTGCCGGCCCTCGACTTCCTGCAACTCCGAGATCAGGGTGCCGCCGAGCGCGACGTTCAGTTCCTGCATGCCGCGGCAGATGGCAAACAGCGGGACGCCCTTGCGGAGCGCGGCAGCGATCAGGGCGAAGCTCGACGCGTCGCGCGCCGTGTCATACGGCTCCGACATCGGGTCCGGCTTCTCGCCGTAACGCGCGGGATGGACGTTCGATCGACTGCCGGGCAGGAGCACGCCGTCGATGCGGTCGAGGAGGGCATCGATGTCGAGCCCATCGGCGAGCGACGGAAGGATCAGCGGCAAGCCGCCGAAGCCGGTGACGATCGCCTTGAGATAGGGCTCCGCCGCCGCATGCCAGCGGTAGCCGTCGACCTCCTTGACGTCCGCCGGGACAACGATGATCGTAGTTTCGCTCATGGCGCATATTTCGGCAGTCCGGCGTCAAGATCAATAGGGCGGATCGCCTTGACAGGATTGGGAAAACACCATTTCTGTCACATTGCCGGAAGTTGCCGGCGCGACAAATCACCAGTCGCCGCCACGTCTCGGCGATCATGGCAGGCAGCCTGCGATGGACCGGCCGGCTTGGTAAGCAACGCCTGCGCCGCACCGGAACCAGCGCCTGTCGCGGAGCGTTCCTCTGTGTGGGGATCGCTCGCGATCCGGGAAGCATGGAGGGAACCGATGCCTGCGAAATCGAAAGCTCAGCAGAAGGCCGCCGGGGCGGCGCTGTCGGCCAAACGCGGCGAAACCAAGGTGGGCGCGCTGAAAGGCGCGTCGCGCCAGATGTACAAGTCGATGACCGAGGACCAGCTCGAAGAGCTGGCCGAGACCTCCCGAAGCGGCAAGCCGGAGCACGTCCGCAAATCGGCTTGACTCCACGCGCCGCGAGCGCTCCGATCCTGGTCGGCGGCGCCCGGCGCTTTCCGTCTCCTTTGCAGTCCGGCCCGCCCGGCGATTGACCCGGCCGCGCAGGTCGGCAACATACCCCTGTTCGGTGCCAGGCAAGGGAGGCTCCATGGCCCTCGCGGCGGTCTCGCTCGGGGACAAATACGACCTCGGAAAGAGCCGCATTCTGCTGACCGGGACCCAGGCGGTCGTCCGGCTGGCGTTGATGCAGCAGGCTCGCGACCGGCGGATGGGCAAGCGCACGGCCGGCTACGTCACCGGCTATCGCGGCTCGCCGCTCGGCGGCCTGGACCAGCAGTTCGCCCGGGCGGCGGACGTTCTGGCGCCGACCGACATCGTCTTCCAGCCGGCGGTCAACGAAGATCTGGCGGCGACGGCGCTGTGGGGCTCGCAGCAGGCCGAAATGCGCGGCGAGGGGCGTTTCGACGGCGTGTTCGGCATGTGGTACGGCAAGGGGCCGGGCGTCGATCGGTCGGGAGACGCCCTGAAACACGCCAATCTCGCCGGTACATCGCCGTGGGGCGGAGTCGTCGCGCTGATGGGCGACGACCACACCTGCGAATCCTCCACCACCGCCCATCAGTCGGAATATGCCTTCGTCGACGCGATGATCCCGATCCTGTCGCCGGCCGGCGTCCAGGAGATCCTCGACTACGGCCTGTTCGGCTTCGCGATGTCGCGATTCACGGGGCTGTGGATCGGGCTGAAATGCGTCAAGGACACCGTCGAGTCGACCGCCACGGTCGACGGATCCCTCGACCGCATGGCGACGATCATCCCCGGCGCCTTCAGGATGCCGGCCGGCGGCCTCAACATCCGTCCCCGCGACCACCCGAACGCGCAGGAAGAGCGGCTGCATGAGAGCAAGATTCCGGCGGCATTGTCGTTTCTGCGGGTCAATGTCCCCGACCGGCTCGTGCTGGCCGGCGGGCGCGAACCGCGCCTCGGCATC
This sequence comes from uncultured Alphaproteobacteria bacterium, assembly GCA_963759235.1. GTDB lineage: Bacteria > Pseudomonadota > Alphaproteobacteria > Rhizobiales > Kaistiaceae > Bauldia. The sequence continues at coordinate 133,484 of CAVWYO010000009.1, forward strand.
ATCACCGCCGGCAAGAGCTATCTCGACGTCCTCCAGGCCCTCGACGATCTCGGCATCGACGAGACGCGGGCCGCCAATTTCGGCCTGAAGCTGCTCAAGCTCGCCTGCACCTGGCCGCTCGAGCCGCACATGATCCGCCACTTCGCCGGCCGGCTGGAGAAGATCCTCGTCGTCGAGGAAAAGCGCGGCCTGATCGAGGGGCAGGTCAAGGAGATCCTCTACGGTACCCGCAACATGCCGGTCGTGGTCGGCAAGCATGACGAGGCCGGCGACTGGCTGCTGCCCTCCAAGGGCGCGCTCGATTCCAACCAGATCGCCATCGCCACCGGCGACCGCATTCTCGACCGGTCGCCGGAGGTGCAATTGGAGCGCAAGGTCGGCGGGCTGAAGGCGGCCGAGGAACGACTCGCCGCCGGCGGCGACATCGCCACCCGCGGCTACTATTTCTGTCCCGGCTGCCCGTACAACACCTCGACCGTCGTGCCGGAAGGCTCGCGCGCCTATGCCGGCATCGGCTGCCACTACATGGTCCAGCGGATGGAGCGGGCGACCGAGGGCTACACCCAGATGGGGGCCGAAGGAGCCAACTGGGTCGGCGAGGCGCCGTTCTCCAAGCGCCGGCACGTCTTCCAGAATATCGGCGACGGCACCTATAACCACTCCGGCAGCCTGGCGATCCGCGCCGCGGCGATCTCCGGCGTCAACATCACCTATCGGATCTACGTCAACGACGCTGTGGCGCTGACCGGCGGCCAGAAGGTCGACGGCGAGATGCGCGTCGACCAGATCGCCGCCGAGGTCAGGGCCGAGGGGGCCGGGCGCATCGCTATCGTTTCGGAGGATCCCGGCTGTTATCCGATCGCCGCGGCCTGGCCGATCGGCACGACCATTCACCATCGCGACGAGCTCGATGCGGTGCAGAAGGAGCTGGCGACGGCGGAAGGTCTGTCGGTCCTCATCTACGACCAGACCTGTGCGGCCGAGAAGCGCCGGCGCAGGAAGCGCGGCACGCTCGCCGATCCCGACCTGCGGGTCGTCATCAACGAACTGGTCTGCGAGGGCTGCGGCGATTGCGGCGTCCAGTCGAACTGCCTCGCCATTGCTCCGCTCGAAACCGAGTTCGGCCGAAAGCGCACCATCGACCAGTCGAGCTGCAACAAGGACTTGTCCTGCCTCAAGGGGTTCTGTCCGAGCTTCGTCACTGTGCACGGCGCCCGTCCGCATCAGCGAAGCACCGACATCGATTTCGAGCTGCCGGAGCCCACCCTGCCGGCGATCGACGGCGACTATGCCATCCTGATCACCGGGGTCGGCGGCAGCGGCGTGGTCACCATCGGCGCGCTGATCGCGATGGCGGCGCATCTCGAAGGCAAGGGCACCGGCGTCATCGACATGGCCGGGCTTGCCCAGAAGGGCGGCCCGGTCACCAGCCATGTGCGCATCGCGTCGAGCCCCGCCGGCATCAAGGCGATCCGGGTTGCCGCCGCCGGCGCCGACGTGCTGCTCGCCTGCGACATGGTCGTGGCCGGTTCGGCCCGCGCGCTCGCGGCGATCAATCCCGGCGTGACGCGGGCCTTCGTCAACACCCACGAGACCTATCCGGGCGAGTTCACCCACGACCCCGATTTCACCCTGCCGACGCGCCGCCTGATCCAGGCCATCGCCTCACGGACGGGCGGCGAGCGCACCCGGTCGATCGAGGCGACGCGGATCGCCGCCGCTCTCCTCGGCGATGCCATCGCGAGCAACATGTTCATGCTCGGACTGGCGGTGCAGGCGGGCGCCGTTCCGCTGTCGCCCGCCGCGATCGAGCGGGCGATCGAGTTGAACCGCGTCGAAGTCGCCATGAACCGGGCGGCGTTCGCCTGGGGACGGCGCGCGGCGATCGAGCCGGACGTGGTTGCCGGCATCGCCGACCGCCTGTCCGGCCGCATCGTCGTGCCGGAGCGGCAAACCTTCGACGCCTTGCTGGAGCGCCGGATAAGCTTCCTCACCGGCTATCGGAATGAGGGCTTCGGCCGGCGTTACGCTGCCGCAGTCCAGCGCATCCGCGAAGTCGAGAAGCCGGCCTCGCCGGGACGCGACGAACTGGCGCGCGCCGCCGCCCATAACCTATTCAAGCTGATGGCGACGAAGGACGAATACGAGGTGGCTCGCCTGTTCACCGACATGTCCTTCGAGCGGCAGCTCCGGCGCGAATTCGCGTCCTGGGAGAAGCTGGAGTTTCACTTGGCGCCGCCGCTTCTCGCCAAGCGCGACGCGGAAACCGGCCACCTCCTCAAGGCGAGCTACGGCCAGTGGATGCGGCGCGTCTTCCGCCTGCTCGCCGGCCTCAGGGGGCTGCGCGGCACGCCGTTCGATCCGTTCCGGTACTCGGCCGACCGGCGCCTGGAACGGCGGTTGCTTGCCGAATACGAGGAAACGCTGCTCCTGATCGCCGAGCGGGTCAACAACGCCAATTACGCGGCGGCGGTTGCTCTCGCCCAATATCCGGAGAAAATTCGGGGCTACGGCCATGTCAAAGCCGAAGCGGCCGGGAAGGCGACCGAAGAGGCGGCGCGCCGGCGCGAGGCGTTCCTTGCCGCCCGCGCCATGCCGGCGGAAGCTGCGGAGTAGGTTGGGGACGGGGAGCCGGCCCCATTTCGAAGACCAACGGCACGATTCCGATCCGAGGTCAAAGGAGAACGCAACATGTCATCTTCCATCAGCAAGCTCGCCGCCGTGTTGCTCGGCGCAGCGGTCCTCGGTGCTTCAGCCGCGGCACCGGTCCGTGCCGAAATGGTCAAGCTGACCATCCTCGGGGTCGGCGACATCTACAATTTCGAAGGGCCGAAGGACCGCGGGGGCTTCGCCCGGCTGAACGCGGTTGCCAAGGCCGAGAAGGCGAACAACCCGAACACCATCTACGTGTTCGACGGCGACATGCTGTCGCCCTCGCTGCTGTCCGGCTTCGACAAGGGCGCCAATACCATCGAGCTCACCAACCTCGTCCCCTTCGATATCGCCGTTCCCGGTAATCACGAGTTCGACTTCGGCACCGACAACTTCCTCGACAAGATGAAGATGTCGAAATACCCGTGGGCCGCGATCAACCTTACCCACGCCGACGGCTCGCCGATCGACGGGCTCGGCGGCACGATGGTCAAGGACATCGGAGGCCTCAAGGTCGCGCTGGTTCCGGTGGCGCAGGATACGACGCCGCAGGTCTCCAGCCCCGGCGATTGGAAGTTCGGCGACACGGTCAAAACGGCGATCGACGGCGCCAAGGCGGCGCGCGCCGACGGCGCCGACCTGGTGATCGGCGTCATTCAAGGCGACCACGAATACGACCGCGAGATCATGGCGAGCCACGTCTTCGACGTGATCATCTCGGGCGACGACCACGATTACATGACCGGCTATGACGGCATCACCGCCTATGTCGAGACGTCGACCGAGGCGAAATATCTCAGCCCGCTCGACCTCGAGATCATGGTCACCGAGAAGGACGGCAAGCGTTCGGTTTCCTGGGAGCCGTCGTTCCGCTTCATCGACACCAAGACCGTGGTGCCCGATCCGGACACGCAGAAGATCGTCGACGATTTCAAGACCAAGCTCGACACCAGCCTCAATGTCGAGATCGGCGCGACGGTCGGGCCGCTCAACTCGCGGCGCAACGTGGTGCGCAGCGAAGAAGCGGCGATCGGCAATCTGATCGCCGACGCCATGCGCGGCGCCAACGGCGCCGACGTCGCCATCACCAATGGCGGCGGCATCCGCGCCGACCGGCAATACGACGCCGGCACGGTGCTCACGCGGAGGGATATCCTGACCGAATTGCCGTTCGGCAACGTGACGGTGGTGACGGAGGTGACCGGCCAGCAACTCATCGACGCCCTGGAGAACGGCTTCAGCCAGGTCGAGGACGGCGCCGGGCGCTTCCCGCAGGTGTCGGGGCTCAAAATCGTCGTCGACCTCAAGCAGCCGCCGGGCACCCGCCTCATCTCGGTGATGGTCGGCGACAAGCTGCTCGACCCGAATGCGAAGTACAAGGTCGCCACCAACGACTTCATGCTCGGGGGCGGCGACGGCTACACCGCACTTGCCGGCGGCAAGGTGCTGATCGGTCCGAAGCAGGGCAACCTGATGGCCAGCGACGTCATCGACTACATCAGCGCGGCCGGCAAGGTCGACGCCAAGGTCGAAGGCCGGATCGTCGAGCAGTAGGTAGCCTCGAGGCGTGCGTGGGCGCGGTCGCGACTTTTCCGGCGACCCTCACTCGAGCCTCGTGCTCGGGCTCGTGGAACGGTACGACACGGCGGTGGCGCCGAATATGACGGGAAGCCTTACCCGTCAGGCGGAGGGATTGGCGTATATGGTGCCGTCATGACGCAATCTTCGGCGAAGGAGGGCAATAGCCCAGGTTGGGTGCAGAAGAACGGCTGGCTATGAGAGCTGAAATATCGACCGACCGGCCGCGCACCGCGCCCTCGCTTCCTCCGGACCACCCGGATGTCCGCTTCGGCAAGATCGGCGTGCTTCTCGCCAATCTCGGCTCGCCGTCGGGCACCGATTACTGGCCGATGCGCCGCTACCTCAAGGAATTTCTGTCGGACCGCCGGGTGATCGAGGTCGCCCGGCCGCTGTGGTGGCTGATCCTGAACGTCATCGTGCTCAACACCCGGCCGCAGAAATCGGGTCATGCCTATGCCACCGTCTGGAACAGGGAGCGGAACGAAGCGCCGCTCATCACCATCACCCGCGCCCAGGCCGAGAAGCTCGGCACTCGCCTCGCCGGCGACGGCATCGTCGTCGACTGGGCGATGCGCTATGGCGCGCCGGCGATCGGCGAGCGGCTGAGGGGGCTGAAGGCGGCAGGCTGCGAACGCATCCTCGTCGCGCCGCTCTATCCGCAATACGCGGCGGCGACGACGGCGACCGCCAACGATGTCGCCTTCAAGGCCCTGCAAGCAATGCGCTGGCAGCCGGCGATCCGTACCCTGCCGCCCTATCACGACGATCCCGTCTATATCGCGGCGCTTGCCAATTCTCTCACGACGCATCTGGCGACGCTCGACTTCGAGCCGGAGGTCGTGCTCGCCTCGTTTCACGGCTTGCCGCGCGAATATCTCGACAAGGGCGATCCGTATCATTGCCACTGCCAGAAGACGACGCGGCTCCTCCGCGAGAAATTGGGCTGGCCGGAGGAACGGCTGCGGATCTGCTTCCAGTCACGCTTCGGCCGCGCCGAATGGCTGAAGCCGTATTTCGACGAAACCATCGCCGACCTTGCCGGGGGCGGCGTCAAGCGGCTCGCCGTGATCATGCCAGGCTTCTCGGCCGACTGTCTCGAGACGCTGGAGGAGATCGCCATCCGCGGCGGCGAGACCTTCCGCCAGCATGGCGGCGAACACTACGCCGCCATCCCTTGCCTCAACGACAGCGAGGCCGGCATGCGGCTGATCGAGCACCTGGTGCGGCGCGAACTCGCCGGGTGGGTATGAGTCCCCCTTAACCGTTCCGGTCCGATTTTTCTGGCCGAGGCCGAGACGGCTTCATACATGACGATACGCGAAAGACGGCCTTGCCGCGTGGCGGGCCGAAACCGCGCTAGACTGCGATTCCTGCCGCGAAATGCGGCGTGATTCGGCAAGGAGGACAGAGCATGTTCGGCTTCGACTGGGTCGTCATCGCGATTGTCGTACTCATCATTCTGGTGATCTTCGCCGGGATCAAGACCATTCCGCAAGGCTACAACTACACGGTCGAGCGCTTCGGCCGCTACACCAGGACGCTGACGCCGGGCCTCAGCCTGATCTTCCCGTTCATCGACCGCATCGGCAGGAAGATGAACATGATGGAGCAGGTGCTCGACGTTCCGACCCAGGAGGTGATCACCCGCGACAACGCCACTGTCTCGGTTGACGGCATCGCCTTCTATCAGGTGCTCGCCGCCGCGCGCGCCGCCTATGAGGTGCGCGGTCTAGAGAACGCCATCCTGCAGCTGACCATGACCAATATCCGCACGGTCATGGGCTCGCTGGATCTCGACGAGCTCCTCTCCAAGCGCGACGAAATCAACGACCGCCTGCTGCGTGTCGTCGACGCGGCCGCCTCGCCGTGGGGCATCAAGATGACCCGCATCGAGATCAAGGACATGACGCCGCCGCGCGACATCGTCGAGGCAATGGGGCGGCAGATGAAGGCCGAGCGCGAGAAGCGGGCGGTCATTCTCGACGCCGAAGGATTGCGCCAGTCGCAGATCCTCAAGGCGGAAGGCGAGAAGCAGTCGCTGATCCTCCAGGCCGAGGGGCGCCGCGAGGCCGCCTTCCGCGACGCCGAGGCGCGCGAGCGTCTGGCCGCGGCGGAGGCGATGGCAACCAAGGTGGTGTCCGAGGCGGTCGCCCAGGGCGACGTCCAGGCGCTCAACTATTTCGTCGCCCAGAAATACACCCAGGCGATCGAGTCGCTCGCCTCGGCGCCCAACCAGAAGGTGCTGATGCTGCCGGTCGAGGCGACCGCGCTGATCGGCTCGCTCACCGGCATAACCGAGCTCGCCAAGGCCTCGTTCGGCGAGGAGGCGGTCAGGCGGGCGACCGTCCGCGTGCCGACGACCGGCGGAGGCACGCCGTGATCGTCGACTTTGTCCGCGGCCTCGGCGCATGGGCGTGGATCATCGGCGGCGTGATCCTGCTCGCCCTCGAGATCGCGGCGCCGGGCAATGTCTTCATGTGGTTTGGTGTCGCGGCGGTGCTGACCGGCGTCCTGTCGCTGTTCACCGACCTTGGCTGGCAGATCGATCTCATCGTCTTCGGCGTCCTGTCGCTGATCCTGGTGATCGTCGGCCGCCGCTATTTCGCCCGCCGGTCGGAGAGCGCCGACCCGCTGCTCAACCGCCGCGCCGAAAGCCTGGTCGGCAGGGTCTATGTCCTCTCCGAGCCGATCGTCGGCGGGATCGGACGCGTCCGCGTCAACGATGCCAACTGGCGGATCAACGGGCCGGACCTTCCGTCCGGCACGCCGATCAAGGTCGTCGGCCATGACGGCGCCGTGTTGACCGTGGCCCGAGCCGAGAGCTGATCGGCGGCACCTCGGCCCGACAGGGCGACCGGGTCAGACGACGCCGATCCGCAGCAGGTCGTGCATGTGAACGATGCCGACCGGCTTGCCGTCGTCGACGACGAACAGGGCGGCGAACGGCCGCTCGGTCAGGTTCATCAGCGCCAGCGCTTCGCCGACCAGCGTCTTCGGCGATACCGACTTCGGCGCCGGGGTCATGATCTCGACGGCACGCTGGCCGAGGAGGCCGGGGCTCATGTGACGGCGAAGATCGCCGTCGGTGACGATCCCGACCAAGCTGCCGGCGGCGTCGACGATGCCGACGCAGCCGAAGCCCTTTTCCGATATGACCAGGATGGCATCGGACATCAGCGTGCCTTCCGCGACCAGCGGCACGGCGCCGGCGCCATGCATGATGTCGGACACCCGTCTGAGGTTGGCACCGAGCCTGCCGCCGGGATGGAAGGCGTGGAAGCTCTCCGCAGTGAACCCGCGGCTCTCGAGGAGCGCGATAGCCAGCGCGTCGCCGAGGGCAAGCTGCATCAGCGTCGAGGTGGTCGGCGCCAGGCCATGCGGACAGGCCTCGGTGACCTGCGGCAAGAGGAGGACAATGTCGGACTGGCGGGCGAGCGAACTCTCAGATGCGGCGGTGATCGAAATCAGGCCGATGTCGAAACGGCGCGAATACTCGACGAGCCCCCGCAGTTCGGCGGTCTCGCCCGACCACGACAGCGCCAGGACGACATCGTCGCGGGTGATCATGCCGAGGTCGCCGTGGCTTGCCTCCGACGGATGAACGAAGAAGGCGGGCGAGCCGGTCGAGGCGAGGGTCGCCGCGATCTTACGCCCGATATGGCCGCTCTTGCCGACGCCGCTGACCACGACCCGTCCGGAGCAGCCATGGATCAGCGCGACAGCCTTGGCGAACGGCTCCGCCAGCCCGTTGTCAAGCGCCGCCTGCAACGCTACGAGCCCGGCGCGCTCGGTCTCGATCGTCCGCCGCGCCGAAGCGGCGCTGTCGGTACCCCGGCCGCGGGTCACCACCTCGACAATCCGCTTGCTTGAGTAGGTCGTCAAAGCGCGCTCCGCCGATTCTTCCGGTTGGCAGTGTATCTAGCAGGTTTCCGTTCTGGGGAGAACGTCGGCTGCGCGGATCGCGCGACCAAGCCTAACTCTCGCCCGCCTTTCGGCAGAATTTCGCGCCCCTCTCCATAGATGGCCAGGGTCAGCGTCCGGCGGCCTTGAAAAGAGCGCGCGCCTCGGCGGTGAAGTCGTCGGCAAGGTCCGGGTGGTCAAGGGCAAACGCCACATTGGCGGCGAGAAAACCGAGCTTCGAGCCGCAATCGAAGGTGCGTCCCTTGAAGCGACAGGCGTAGAAGGGCTGGGATTCCATCAGTTTCAGCATGGCGTCGGTGATCTGGATCTCGTTGCCGGCGCCGCGCCGGCCTTCGGCGAGGATGGCGAAGATCTCCGGCTGCAGGATATAGCGCCCGTTGATGTAGAGGTTCGACGGCGCGTCGGCCGGGTCAGGCTTCTCGACCATGGTGGTCATCGGGAAAGCGTTGCCGATGGGTTCGCCGACGCCGACGATGCCGTAGCGGGCGGTGTCGGCGGGATCGCACTCCTCGACCGAGACGATGTTGCCGCCGGTCTCGCGATAGACCGCCATCATCTGCGAAAGGCAACCGGGCTCGCCGCGAGTGATCATGTCGGGCAGCAGCACCGCAAACGGCTCGTTGCCCACCAGTTCGCGGGCGCACCAGACGGCGTGGCCGAGGCCGAGCGGCTGGGGCTGGCGGGTGAAGCTCATGGTGCCGGGCTCGGGGCGGTCCCGGTCGAGTTCCTCCAGCGCCGCGGTGCGGCCGCGGGCTTTCAAGGTCGCCTCGAGCTCGTAGGCGATATCGAAATGATCCTCGAGGATGCCCTTGTTGCGGCCGGTGACCAGGATGAAGTGCTCGATGCCGGCGGCACGCGCCTCGTCGACGACGTATTGAATCACCGGGCGGTCGACGACGGTGAGCATCTCCTTCGGCATGGCCTTGGTCGCCGGCAGGAAACGGGTGCCGAGGCCGGCGACGGGGAAAACTGCTTTGCGGACGGAAGATGGCACGTGGTGATCCTCATCTGTCGGGCGCCTTTCCAGGAACGCGTCCTCGCGGCCGATTGGGGTTTCAGGGGTTTACTCGCTTCCGAGACGAGCCGGTTTCTTTTTTAGCTCAAAACCTTACCGATTGGCTGCGCGCGTCGCGCGATTTCCGTATAAGCGCCTGATGAGCATCCTCGTCACCGGCGGCGCCGGTTATATCGGCAGTCACATGGTCTGGCATCTCGTCGATGCCGGCGAGAACGTCGTCGTCGTCGACAATCTCACCACCGGCTTCGACTGGGCGGTGGCGCCGGAAGCGAAGCTGTTCGAACGCGACTGCGGCGACCGCGAATCGATGGAAAGTCTCATTGCCGATCATCATGTCGATGCGATCATCCACTTCGCCGGGTCCATCGTCGTTCCGGAATCGGTCGCCGATCCGCTCGGTTACTACCTCAACAACACGGTCAAGTCGCGGGCGCTGATCGAGGCGGCCGTGCGCGGCGGTGTCGGTCACTTCATCTTTTCCTCGACCGCGGCGGTCTACGGGACGCCGGCTGTCTATCCGGTGGCCGAGGACGCGCCGCTAATGCCCGAATCGCCATACGGGCGCTCCAAGCTGATGACGGAGATGATGCTCGCCGACGCCGCGGCGGCGCACGGCTTCTCCTACGCGGCGCTGCGGTACTTCAACGTCGCCGGAGCGGACCCCAAGGGCCGCACCGGCCAATCGACCAAGGGCGCCACCCATCTCATCAAAGTCGCCTGCGAGGCGGCGCTCGGCAAGCGGAACGGGGTCACCGTTTTCGGGACCGACTATCCGACGCCGGACGGCACCGGGGTGCGCGACTACATCCATGTGAGCGACCTGGTGACGGCGCATGCCGATGCATTGCGCTACCTGCGCTCCGGCCAGCCGAGCCTGGTGGCGAATTGCGGCTATGGGCACGGATTCTCGGTGCTGGAGGTCATCGACACGGTGAAAAGGGTGTCCGGCCGTGATTTCCCCGTTGAAGTCGGTCCGCGCCGCCCCGGCGATCCCGCTGCGATCGTCGCCTCGCCGCAACGGATCATCGAGCGCCTCGGCTGGGATGCACACTTCGACGACCTCGGCGTGATCGTCGAAACGGCGCTCAAGTGGGAAGAGGCGCTCAGCCGGCGAAACCGCCTCTAGATGTGAGCCTTTTTTGATCGGACCACAGTCCCACTTTTGCGATCGACCGGCGACTACGTCGCACAGCTGAAGCCATGCCGCTCCCGGAGCTGGGGCGACCGCCCGCGCAAACACGTCCGCATGGGCGCCGGGTCGCCTGCCGGCTTAGGTCCGATCGAGTGAACGGTCCCCGGTGTCGGTTGAGGCGCAGGATTTGTCGGAAAAGATGATGGCGTCGTTTTCGAAGAACGAGCAGATCGCAGTTCTTGCCCGGCGGCAAGAAGGCGCTGGTCCTGAAAGTATTCCTTATGAATCGCATTCGGAAAAAATGGACTTGACTTGGCGCGTTGGCGACACACTCTTCCCCCCGAAATCGGACGAGCGCCTGTCCGGGATGGACACCTGCGGGCCTACCAGTCCGCCGAGCAACACAAAAATGCGCAAACATGGACATCCTGAACTCGATCAGGTGATCGAGGACATCTACGATGCCGCGCTCAATTCGGGGCGGTGGGCGGATACCATTGCCGAGATCGCGGCATTTGTGGGCGGCCAGGCCGGTGGCCTCGCCCTCAAAGACACCCTCAGCAAGAACGTCAACGTTTACTACGACGTCGGTTTCGAGCCGGAATGCATCCAGATCTACCTGGAGGCATATTCGAAACTCGATCCTCTCGCAGTCGCGCCCACGCTTGTGACAGGACGTGTCGTGGGCGTCCAGGAGCTTGTTCGCTTCGATGAATATCTGCGAGGACGCTTCTACCGGGAGTGGGCACGACCGCAGGGGTGGCTCGACTCAGCCAATGCCATCATCGAGAATTCGGGGACAAGCAGCACTGTTCTAAGAGTTGTCACCGATAAGACCCGAGGGGTGGTCGACGACGCAATGCGTCGGCGAATGGCCCAGGTCGTGCCGCATGTGCGCCGGGCGGCTTTGGTCGGGAAGTCGATGGACCTGAAACAAGCCGAAGCGGCGATGCTCGCCGAAACTTTGGACGGACTGAGTGCCGGACTGTTCCTTGTCGACGCCAAGGGCAGAATTGTCCATGCCAACGGCGCCGCGCGGGATATTGTCGCAGCGGATGATGTGCTGCGGTCGGTGGAAGGCCGCCTCGCGGCCCGCGACGCGCGCGTCAACCACGTGCTGCGGGAGACGATTGCCCTCACCGACCAGGGTGACGACGCACTCGGCGCCAGGGGGATCGCGCTGACACTTACCGCGCACGACGGCAACCATTACGTCGCCCATGTGCTGCCTTTGAGCTCGGGCGAGCGTCGTCGCGCCGGCATTGCCTACCAGGCAACGGCGGCCGTGTTCGTCCGCAAGGCGGAGCTGCAAACGCCGTCGGCTGCCGAAGTCATCGGCCGGACCTACGAACTGACGCGCACAGAGCTTCGCGTCCTGCGTGCGGTTGCCGACGAGGGCGGCGTGCCCGAGGTGGCGCAAGCCCTCGGCATCGCCGAAACCACGGTCAAATTTCACCTCGCCAACATCTATGCGAAGACCGGAGCCAATCGGCAGACGGCTCTCGTCAAGCTCGTCGCCAGCTTTTCCAATCCGCTGCTCGCATAGTCGGCTCCGCCGGATAGACGCCGCGCCGCAGCGCCGCCGATGGGCGGGTCGCTTGTTGCGCTCGGCGGAGCGGGGGCATTCCGTCACGGCATCGTGAACTCCGGCCCGCCGGTTTCCCCTCCGACCGGAGGGGGACGCGTCGTGCCCCAATCGCTATCTGCCCGCCTCGACACGGATACCTTCCTCCCGAAGGCTCCCGCTTTGAGGACGACGCTTACCGATGACCAGATTCATTGGAACGAACCACGCCGATACGGCTTTCGCCGCCGCCCACGACAGCGTCTTGAACGGCTTCAGTGGCGGTACGATCCATCACCTCGACGATGCGTCGGCGACACGTTTCTGGGACGTGGCGGCATGGCCCTTAATTCGTCGCCGGGCCTGGCAACGACCACATCGATGGCGGCAGCGGCAATGACGCCCTCCGCGGAGGCCCCGGCAACGGCCTGATCAATCCGGCCGGCGCGCCCGCTCGCGCGCGGCGCAAAGCACACCTCACCGAACCCGTCAAGCACGCACGCCGCGCGATGCGCTGGCCATCCGAATCTTTGCGATTTTGAAGGAGAAATATCATGACGACGACACCGACCTTCTGGCTCAATGAAACCACCCTCTCGTTCGACACCTCGACATTCGAGCCGCACCTTACGGCACTCGCCGACGACACCTTTGCCTTGAGCTGGTCGGCCGGCGGCGACATATTCGGCTTCAAGTTGAACTCCTTCGGGAGCTTCACCAGCGGCAATCTGCTGGCCGATCTGTCGCAGTCGACCGCCAACCCGCTGAGCGGCGCGCAGCTCATTGAACAGACCGACGGAAGCCTGGTGACTGAGTTCCGTCAGGTCGTCGACGGTGACAACGGCGACATTCTCTGGCACGCCGTCGGCGCGGCGGATTCGGCCAGTACGTTTCCCATCGAAGGGACCGGCCAAAGCTTCATTCTGCGTGATGCGGCGGCCACGGCGGACGGAAGGTCGGTGGTTGCCATGGAGACGAGCACCGACGGAGTACGACTCTTCACAGAATTGAAGTTCGTGGGCGCGAACGGCCCCACGAACGAAGGCTTCGGCCTGGTGGGGATCCATCCCGACGAATCGCAAATCAATCCCAGCATCGTTGGCCTCGCCAACGGCAATGTCGCGATCGCCTATGAGAACGTCCATCCCGATGCAGCGGGTGGTCCGGGCGAGCATGACATTCGTCTGCATGTTTTTGAGGATGGCGTTGGCGACGTGGCCGATGCCGGCGGCGGCTCGCACGAGGTGCTGGTCAGCGGATCCGGCCACAACGCGCTTCTGCCGGAGATCGCCCTCCTCAATGGCGGCACGCCGGAGGTGGTCGGCGACGACGCCTTGCTCGTCGTTTGGCAGGACAATAACGGCATCGAATTCCGCCGCTTCACCGACGAGCGCGCGATACCCATCGACCAGACGTCGCACACCATTACCGGCTCCGCCGGGGGTCTCGCGCCGCACGTCGCAGCCCTCAACGACGGCGGCTTCATGGTCGAGTGGACCCAGCGCTTCGGCTTCGAGAGCGACGGCTCAAGCGACCTGGGGATCGTCCTCCAGCGTTTCGACAAAGACGGCAATGCGGTCGGCGACCAGATCATCATCGACAATCCCGGCGACCAAGGACTGTTCAGCGTGGATATGAAGACGCTAAGCGACGGGCGGGTGGTTCTCGCCTTCAATAACGAACCGGCGACTCCACCGACCTGACGACGCTGGATTACGTGATCCTCGATCCGCGCGACAAGACCATCAACGGCACCGACGGCGACGATACGATCGTCGGCCGGCTCAAGGCCTCGGTGATCAACGGACTGGGCGGAGCGGATGTCCTCACCGGCATGAACGCCGGCGACACGCTCAGCGGCGGCGCGGGGGCCGATACGCTGATCGGCGGCAAGGGCCGGGATACGCTGTTCGGCGGTTCGGATAACGATACTTTCCGCTTCAACCTGACCAATGAGAGCAAGGTCAAGGCCGCCGACCGGATCATGGACTTCCATCACGGCCAGGGTGACCTGATCGATCTTTCGAATATCGATGCCGACACCGAGCAAATGGAACACCAGGCCTTTCACTTCATCGGCAAGCACAACTTTCATCACAAGGCCGGTGAGTTGCACTATGTGAAGGAGCCCCACAATCACGTGTTCGTCGAGGGCGACGTCAACGGCGACGGCCGTGCCGACTTCCGCATCGACGTGCATCACACAAATCACATGGTCGCCGGCGATTTCGTTTTGTAGGCGCGAGCTCATAAATTGCGGTCCGTGGCGGTAAACCCGCCGCGGATCCGCACCGCCCATCAGCCGCCTCGCTCTTACCGAGCACAACCTGTTCAGGCTCCACGGCTGGGCCGACCGGACAGTCGCAGTTCGCCTGAAATTCTTTACGCCCTGTTAATGCAACGCATCGCCAAATTGCGACAACCCAACATCGTTAAAGGGGGGTTGCCGCGCCCCCCACGCCAGATGCTATAGCTTTGCGGATTCGGGCAGGCGGCGGCTCGGACGAAAGGCGGTTATCATGACCACCGAGAACTCCATAAGCTGCCGTTTCCGGCGGTGCACGGGCTTCCCGCTGGCGGGCCTGGCGCTTCTGAGTTTCGTCGAGGTGGCCGCGGCAGCGAGCCCGTCGCAATGGGTCCATTCGTTCTGGCCAACCGCCAAGGCGGCGGGCGTCTCGTGGGCCGTCTATGATGCCGCGCTCGGCAACTTCACTCCCGATCCCGAGGTTCTCAAGAAGGCCGGCTCGCAGTCGGAGTTCAAGTCCCGGATCTGGGACTATCTCGACATCACGGTAACCGACGAGCGCATCGCCAAGGGCCAGGCCGAGCTCGTGCAATACGCCTCGGCGCTCGACAGCATCGAACGGCGCTACGGCGTCGACAAGTACATTATCGTCGCCATCTGGGGGATCGAATCGCATTACGGCGAGGTGCTCCAGGATCCCGATATCGTCAAGGGCACCATCCGCTCCTTGGCGACGCTCGCCTATGACGGCGGGTCGCGGGCGAAGTTCGGCCGCACCCAGCTGGTGGCGGCGCTGAAGATTCTTCAACGCGGCGACGTCACGCCGCAGGCGATGACCGGCTCATGGGCCGGCGCCATGGGCCATACCCAGTTCATTCCGACCACCTACAACGCCTATGCGGTCGATTTCGACGGCGACGGCCGGCGCGACATCTGGCATTCGCCGGTCGATGCGCTCGCCTCGACGGCGGCCTATCTCGACAAGATGGGCTGGCAGGCAGGCCAGACCTGGGGCTACGAGGTCGAGCTCGGCAGCGGCTTCGACTATCGGATCGCCGAGAAGGGCGGCAGCCGTTCGCTCGGTGAGTGGCAGAAGCTCGGCGTTCGCCGGGTCGGCGTCAAGCCCTTCCCCCGGCTGGGCGATTCCGCAACGCTCTTTCTGCCGGCCGGCGGGCAGGGGCCTGCCTTCCTCCTCATCAAGAATTTCAGCGTCATCAAGCGCTACAACGCCTCGACCGCCTATGCCCTGGCCGTCGGCCACCTTGCCGACCGGTTGCGCGGCGGCGGACCGTTCGAGGCGGCGTGGCCGCGCAACGAACGGCCGCTGACGACGGCCGAGAAAGAGCAGCTTCAGCGTCTGCTCGCGGCGCGCGGCCATTATGATGGCCCAATCGACGGCAAGATCGGTAGCGGCAGCCGCACCGCGATTCGCGCCTATCAGATGAAGATCGGTATGGTCCCCGACGGCGTCGATTCGGTGAAGGTCTTGCAGCAACTGGAAGCCGGCTTGTAGGCTGGCGGCGAGGGACGCGGGCCGGGGGGCGTCCTGGCCAATAAACGGACTGGTGCTCTTCGTAGATGTCCCTCAGGCTGATTCTTGCCTCGTTCGCTGCGCTGATCGCGCTGGCGCTGGTCGTGCCCGACATGGAACCGGTCGCGGCGCAAAGCATCCAGTACGCCCAGGCCCAGAAACGCCCCGGCCTCTTCGAACGGCTATTCGGCCCGCGCAACGCACCGCCGAACAGCGTGCAGAAACGGGCGCCGCTCTTTCACAAGCGGGCCCCGGTGACGCGCAAAAAGACGACGAGCCGCGCCCCGGCGCCGCCGGCGGTCCCGATCGTCCAGGTCCAGCCGAAGGATCCGAACGCCCGCAAGATCCTCGTCGTCGGGGACTATGTCGCCGACGGCGTGGCCTGGGGCCTCGATCAGGCGCTCGCCAAGGAACCCAAGCTCGCCGTCGTCGACCAACATGACGGATCGTCGGGTCTCGTGCGGACGGACCACTACGACTGGAACAAGGAAATCCTCAAGATTCTCAATGAAGAGACCCCCGACCTCGTCGTGGTCGTCCTCGGCGCCAATGATCGACAGGACATGCGCGACGGCAATCAGCGCTATCCGCTCCACTCGGATAAATGGGAAGAGATCTACAATCACAGGATCGACAATCTTGCCGATACGCTGAAGGTATACGGCCGGCCCTTCTTCTGGGTCAGCGTGCCGCCGGTGCGGGGCACCTCGGCGACGGCAGACGCCGCCTATCTCAACGGTCTGTTCAAGCCGCATGTGGAAAAGGCGGGCGGCTATTTCGTCGACGTGTGGAACGGCTTCACCAATGCCACCGGCCAATACATCACCACCGGGCCGGACATCGACGGACAGAACAAGGCGCTGCGAACCGGCGACGGCGTGAACTTCACAAGCGCCGGAAAGCTGAAGCTCGCCTACTATGTCGAACGCGACATCCGCCGCGCCACCGGCATCGGGTCCGGCACCGTCGATCTTCTGCCCGCGGTGACCCAGTCAAGCACGATCGAGGTCGGCCCCGACGGCGAGAAGCGGCTGGTCGGACCGGTGATATCGCTGTCGGATCCGCTGCCCGGCGCCAGCGGCGAACTGGCCGGCAAGCCCGTGTCGGTTATCCTCGATCCGGTCAACGGCCTGCCGGTCATCCCGGTGAAGCCGCCGCTCGCGGTAGCCGTGGAAAACGACGAGACGCCGCAACTTCGTCTGGTCGTGAAGGGCGAGGCACCGGCGCCTTTGGCGGGCCGGGTCGACGATTTCGCCTGGCCGCCGTCGAAGCGCGCCAGCCAGATTTTCGTCGCGCCGCAGGGCGACGCGGCCGAGGGAGAGGCGCCGCCGCCTGATGCCGGAGACGGCGGTGGCGAGGCCTCGCTCACCCCGGTGTCCAAATCGTCGCAGTGAACGAAAAGCCGCTCAGGCCGGCTCTTTCGCCTCGACCTCCTGCCTGACGATGCCGGCGCCGGCGACCATCGCCTGGAGCTTGCCGAAGGCGACATCGCGCGGCAGGTACTTCATGCCGCAGTCCGGCGCCACGATGATGTTCTTGGCCGCCACGTAAGGCAGGGCCTTGCGGATGCGCTCGGCCACCTTTTCCGGTGTCTCGACGGTCATGTCGTGCAAGTCGATGACGCCGAGAATGACGGTCTTGCCGGGGAGCTTCGCCAGCACCGACGTATCGAGGTTCGACTGCGCCGTCTCGATCGAGATCTGCTTGAGCGGAGCGGCGGCCAGCTCGGGAAGGAACGAATAGCCTTCCGGCCGGACATGGATGATCGCGGCATAGCCGAAGCAGATGTGGAGCGCCGTGGTGCCGGTCAGGCCTTCCAGCGCGCGATTGACGGCGGCGAGCCCGTACTCGCGGGCCTTCTCCGGCCGCGCCTGCATGTAGGGCTCGTCGATCTGCACGACGTCGGCGCCGGCGGCGAACAGATCCTTCATCTCCTCGTTGACCGCGGCGGCATAGTCGAGGGCCATCTCGGCGAGGTCGCCGTAGTAATCGTTCTGCGCCTGCTGCGACATGGTGAAGGGACCGGGCACCGTCATCTTCACCATGCGGTCGGTATTGGCCTTGAGGAATTCGAGGTCGCGCACTTCGACCGGATGTTTCCGCCGGATCGGGCCTACGACGCGAGGTACCGGATTCGGATGGCCGCTGCGGTCGAGGGCGGTGCCGGGGTTGTCGATGTCCACACCTTCGAGCGCCGTGGCGAACCGGTTGGAATAGCTCTCCCGACGCATCTCGCCGTCGGTGATGATGTCGAGGCCGGCGCGCTCCTGGTCGCGGATGGCGAGGAGAGTGGCGTCATCCTGAGCCTGGTCGAGCCATTCCGGCGCGACCCGCCAGAGCTCGGTGGCCCGCACCCGCGGCGGAAAGCGCCCGGCGAGCTTGGCGTGGTCGATGAGCCAGTCCGGTTGTGCGTAGGAGCCGACCAGGGAGGTCGGGAAAAGCTTGTTCATGGTGGATTTCCTCCCGGCAGATGCGGGAAACCTAGGCCAAGGCCGAACGGCTGTCACCGTGCACCGCGACGCCGGCGCCGCATGGCGGCGGTCTTGAGCAGAACGCCTGGCGATCCTGATCGGGGACTATCGCGGTCGAAGCCGGGAAAATCGCACAGGACTCGACGGCTCGTGCGGTTGCTCAGCGAAGCCGTCTCAGCCGCGGGGGACGATGATGCCGGTCGGGGTCTGGACCACCCAGCGGCCGTCCTGGTGGACGATGCGCTGGACCATGCCGAGGCCGGGGAGGGCGGAGCCGGGCGCGACCTCGTAGTAGCTGCCATTGCCTTGGACGAGGGCCCGGCCGTTCTCGACCCGCCAGAGGACCCAGCCCGGCGCCACCGGCGGCGTAGCGGCGTTGATCGAGCCGGTAATCTCCGGCGAGACCCGGGTCTCCGGCTTCGGGGTGTTGCCGAGGTTGGCAATCCTGGAAGCGGGAGCGTCTCGGTTCTTTTCGGCGTTGTCGAGGCGGTTGAGGACATTGGCGAGCGCTGCCGTCGAGGTCTGGCCGGAGGCTCGGACGGTCGCCTTCAGCGAGGCGAGCTCGGTCGCGAGCTGGCTGACGCTGGCGCGAAGCGCCTCAGTCGGGTCGACGGCGTGCCGGTCCGCGCTGGCCACGGCAATCGCGTAGCCGATGGCGTTCGATGCCATCGAACCAATGACCGCGCCGACGCAGGCGGCGAGGGCGATCAATGCGGCTTGGTGACTGAGCCAGTTGAGAAGGGGATTGCGCCTGGCCCGCTCGACGGGCGTCAGGGCCGGTCCGGCCGGCTCGAACGGTTCCGCGGCGATGACGATGACGTTGTCATCCGTTGCGTCGATGCCCGCCGCGGGTTTCGCCGGTTGCGGCGCATGCGGTTCATCGCCGTTGCCGGCGGCCAGAATCCCGATCTCAGGCGTCTTGTCAGCTGATGGCTCGGTCCCCGGCGGCTTGATCTCCTGCGCAGGCGACTCTGGTGCGGCCTTTATTTCTCCCGCTCCGCTCGGCGCGTCGGCAGCCATATCCCCGGCCTTGTCAATGGCGCTGTCCGGTGACTCGGGATTCTTGCGTTTTGCCATTTTCGCGATCCTCCAGGATTTACCCCTTGGTAACCGCGTTCTGGTTAGCGATTGGTTAGCGGCGAGCCGGCCGTCTCCCTCCACATTCTATAGCGATATGCTATATTGTCGTTGTGAAGGCGATCCGCTATCTGCCGAGGGCGCAAAGAGCCTTGTTGCGGCATCGAGCCGAGGCGGCGCGAATCATCGCGAAGATCGACGCCTATGCGGCTGATCCGGCGTCTCAGGCGGCCAATGTGAAGCGACTGAAGGGAGGCAAACGGAGTCTGCGCCTCCGTGTCGGCGACTTTCGCGTGTTGTTCACGGAGGATCGCGAAACGATCTTGGTTCTCGATATTGGCCCGCGCGGGTCGGTCTACGACTGAGGAGAAAGCAGTGAACAGGCCCGTTCGCACGACCACGCCCAGCGGAGAAGAGATCGTCATTCTCCCGGCTGCCGAGTATGACCGCCTTGTCGAGCTGGCGGAAGACACCCGGGACGTGACGATCGCCGAGAAGGCGCTATCCGATTTTGCGGCAGGAAGGGGAGAGGCGCTCAGCGATGGGGAAATGCGGGCGCTGCTTGACGCCGCCACGCCGCTTGCGTTTTGGCGCAAAAGACGCGAACTGACGCAGAAGGCGCTTGCCGAGGCCGTCGGTATCTCGCAGGCCTATCTCGCCCAGATCGAACGTGGAAAGCGAATGGGCGATGTGCGTCTCTATGGTCGGCTGGCCCACGCGCTGGGCGTCGAGGTCGGGGACCTGGCACCATAGCCGGCGATTGGCCCGAGCCTCGCGCGCTAGCGCAAAGTCCGTTCCGATTGAATCGGAGCCTTTGCTCTAACTCTTTGATTCTTCGCGTCTTCCGGGCGGAAAAGTGCGCGCACTTTTCCTGAAGATGCTCTACCGTGGCAGGCTTGTCTCGCCCATCAGGTACTCGTCGATGGCGCGGGCCGCCTGGCGGCCCTCGCGGATCGCCCACACCACCAGCGACTGGCCGCGGCGCATGTCGCCGCAGGCGAACACCTTGTCGAGGCTGGACTGATACCGGTCGGTGTCGGCGGCGACATTGCCGCGCTTGTCGAGGGCGACGCCGAGCGCCTCGATCATCCCGTCCTGGACGGGGCCGAGGAAGCCCATGGCGAGGAGGACGAGATCGGCCTCGAGGGCGAATTCGGTGCCTTCGATCGGCTTCATCTTGTCGTCGATGCGGATGCAGTGAAGGAGCTTCACCCGCCCGTCTTCGCCGGAGAATTTCTCTGTCATCACCGAGAAGTCGCGCTCGGCGCCTTCCTCCTGGCTCGACGAGGTCCTGAGCTTCAGCGGCCAGTCCGGCCAGGTCAGCGACTTGTTCTCCCTTTCCGGCGGGCGCGGCAGAATCTCGAGCTGGGTGACCGACGCCGCTCCCTGGCGGAACGACGTGCCGATGCAGTCGGAGCCGGTGTCGCCACCGCCGATCACCACCACGTGCTTGCCGCCGGCGAGGATCGGCATGACGTTGCCGAGCGGCTCGTCGCTCACCCGCCGGTTCTGCTGCGGCAGGAACTCCATGGCGAAATGGACGCCGTCGAGGTCGCGGCCAGGGATCGGCAGGTCGCGCGGCTTCTCGGCGCCGGTGGCAAGCGCGATGGCGTCGTGGCGTGCGACCAGCTCATTGATGTCGGCTTCGATGCCGACATGGACATTGCAGTGGAAGACGACGCCCTCGGCTTCCATCTGCATGACGCGTCGCGCCACGTGGCTCTTCTCCATCTTGAAGTCGGGAATGCCGTAGCGGAGCAAGCCGCCGGGCGTGGCGTTCTTCTCGTAGACGTGCACCTCGTGGCCGGCCCGGCGGAGCTGCTGGGCGCAGGCGAGGCCGGCCGGGCCCGAGCCGATCACGGCAACCGAGCGGCCTGACTCGCGGGCCGGTGGCTCCGGCCTCACCCAGCCCTCGGCAAAGCCGCGGTCGATGATCGCGCATTCGATGGTCTTGATGGTCACCGGGCTATCGATGATGTTCAGCGTGCATGACGCCTCGCAGGGCGCCGGGCAGATGCGACCGGTGAACTCCGGAAAATTGTTGGTCGAATGAAGATTGCGGAGCGCCTCCTGCCAGTCGCCGCGATAGACGAGGTCGTTCCAGTCCGGGATCTGATTGTTCACCGGACAGCCCTGGTGGCAATACGGGATGCCGCAATCCATGCAGCGTGCCGCCTGGTCGCGGGTCGCCTCCTCGGACAGCGGGATGACGAACTCGCGGAAGTGGCGAATGCGATCGGCGGCCGGCGCGTAGCGTCGGTCGCGGCGATCGATTTCGAGGAAGCCGGTTACCTTACCCACGCGGCTACTCTCCGGCCGCCGCGTAAAGCGGTGCTTCCTCGCGCTCCTGGCGCTCGAGCTCGGCAAGCGCCCGCCGGTATTCGACCGGCATGACCTTGCGGAACTTCGGCCGGTAGTCCGCCCAGTTGTCGAGGATCCGGCGGGCGCGGGTCGAGCCGGTGAAACGGGCGTGGTTGGCGATCAGCTTGTGCAGCCGCCGGGCGTCGTGGCGGGTCATGTCGGCCATCACGTCGATCAGTCCCTTGTACTCGATGTCGCCGCCATGGTGGTGCAGGCGCTCGAGGAGATCGTCCTCCTCGGTGACCGGCTCCAATTCGACCATGGAGAGATTGCAGCGCGTCGCGAAGGACTCGTCCTCGTCGAGGACGTAGGCGATGCCGCCCGACATGCCGGCGGCGAAGTTGCGGCCGGTGCGGCCGAGCACCACGACCACGCCGCCGGTCATGTATTCGCAGCAATGGTCGCCGGCGCCTTCCACCACCGCAACAGCGCCGGAGTTGCGCACCGCGAAGCGCTCGCCGGCGACGCCGCGGAAGTAGCACTCGCCGGCGATCGCGCCGTAGAGCACGGTGTTGCCGATGATGATCGACTCTTCGGGCACGATGGCGGAGTTCTCCGGCGGCCGGACGACGATGCGTCCGCCCGACAGGCCCTTGCCGGTGTAGTCGTTGGCTTCGCCGATCAGCTCCATGCTGACGCCGGCGGCAAGCCAGGCGCCGAAGCTCTGGCCGCCGGTGCCGGTCAGCCGGATGGCGATGGTGTCCTCGGGCAGGCCGGCATGGCCGTAGCGCTTGGCCACCTCGCCCGACAGCATGCCGCCGGCAGTGCGGTCGGTGTTCCGGATCGTCTCCTCGATCCTGACCGGCTTGCGGTCTTCAAGGGCGGGTCGGGCGGCCTCGATCAGGCGGCGGTCGAGGACGTCCTTGATCGGATGGTTCTGTTCCTCGCAGTGGAAGATGGCGACGCCCGGCCGCGCCGTCGGCTTGTGGAACAGACGGCCGAAATCGAGCCCCTTGGCCTTCCATTGCGCGACGACGGCGGACTTGTCGAGCATCTGCATCTGGCCGACCATCTCGTCGAACCTGCGGTAGCCCAGCGCCGCCATCAGTTCGCGCACCTCCTCGGCGACGAAGAACAGATAATTGATGACGTGCTCGGGCATGCCGGTGAAGCGCTTCCGCAACACCGGATCCTGGGTGGCGACGCCGACCGGGCAGGTGTTGAGATGGCACTTGCGCATCATGATGCAGCCGGCGGCGATCAGCGGAGCTGTCGCCATGCCGAACTCGTCGGCGCCGAGCATGGCGCCGATCACCACGTCGCGGCCGGTGCGGATGCCGCCGTCGACCTGGACGGCGATGCGGCCGCGCAGCCCTTCATTCACGAGGGTCTGGTGGGTCTCCGACAGGCCGATCTCCCACGGGCTGCCGGCATGCTTGATCGAGGTGAGCGGCGAGGCGCCGGTGCCGCCCTCGTAGCCGGCGATGGTGACATGGTCGGCGCGCGCCTTGGAGACGCCGGCCGCCACCGTGCCGACGCCGACCTCGGAGCAGAGCTTGACCGAGATGTCGGCGGCGGGGTTGGCGTTCTTCAGGTCGAAGATCAGCTGCGCCAGGTCCTCGATCGAATAGATGTCGTGGTGCGGCGGCGGCGAGATCAGGCCGACGCCGGGCGTCGAGTGACGCACCCTGGCGATGATCGCGTCGACCTTGTGGCCGGGCAGCTGGCCGCCTTCGCCGGGCTTGGCGCCCTGCACCATCTTGATCTGGATCATGCTGGAGTTGACGAGATACTCGGCCGTCACCCCGAAGCGCCCCGAGGCGACCTGCTTGATCGCCGAGCGCATCGAATCGCCGTTCGGCAACGGCTTGAAGCGATCCGCCTCCTCGCCGCCCTCACCGGTGTTCGACTTGCCGCCGATCCGGTTCATGGCGATGGCAAGGGTGGTGTGCGCCTCGCGGCTGATCGAGCCGAACGACATGGCACCGGTGGAGAAACGGCGAACGATGGCGGTGGCGGGCTCGACTTCGTCGAGCGGCACGGGCCGGCGTCCATCCTCCTCCGCCGAGCGGACGCGGAACAGCGAGCGGATGGTGAGGTACCGGCCGTCCTCGTTGATCAGCTTGGCGAACTCGCGATACTTGTCGGGCAGATTGCCGCGCACTGCGTGCTGCAGGGCCGACACCGTCGCCGGGGTCCACACGTGGGATTCGCCCCGCAGCCGGAAGGCGTAGTCGCCGCCGACGTCGAGAGCGTACCGCAGCACCGGCAAATCGCCGAAGGCCAGACGATGGCGACGAAGCGTTTCCTCGGCGATCTCCGCGAGGCCGGCTCCCTCGATGGTCGTGGCGGTGCCGGTGAAATAGCGGTCGACGAAGGCGCGGGTGAGGCCGACGGCGTCGAAGATCTGGGCGCCGCAATAGGACTGATAGGTTGAGATGCCCATCTTGGCCATCACCTTGAGGATGCCCTTGTCGATCGCCTTGATGTAGCGGTGGACAACCTCTTCGTCGTCGACCTCCTCCGGGAAATCGGCCTTCATGCGGGACAGCGTCTCGAAGGCGAGATACGGGTTGATCGCCTCGGCGCCGTAGCCGGCAAGCACGCAGAAATGGTGCACCTCGCGCGCCTCGCCGGTTTCGACGACAAGACCGACGGAGGTGCGCAGCCCGACCCGGATCAGATGATGATGGACGCCGGCGGTGGCGAGCAGCGCCGGAATCGGCACGCTCTCCCGACTGACCCCGCGGTCGGAAAGGATGATGATGTTGATGCCGGCGCGGACGGCCGCCTCGGCGTTCCGGCAGAGCTGCTCGAGCGCCCGACCCATGCCGCCGACACCGTCGGCGGCGGCGAAGGTGACGTCGAGCGTCTTGGCATGGAACGGGTTGTCGTCGAGATCGCCGATGGCGCGGATCTTCTCCAGGTCCTCGTTGGTGAGGATCGGCTGGCGGACCTCGAGCCGCTGCCGACGTCCCTGACCCTCGATGTCGAACAGGTTCGGCCGCGGCCCGATGAACGACACCAGGCTCATCACCAGCTCCTCGCGGATCGAGTCGATCGGCGGATTGGTGACCTGGGCGAAGTTCTGCTTGAAATAGGTGTAGAGCAGCTTCGGCCGGTCGGAGAGGGCCGAGATCGGCGCGTCGTTGCCCATCGAGCCGACGGCTTCCTGGCCGGTGGTGGCCATCGGCGCCATCAGCATCTTCAGGTCTTCCTGGGTGTAGCCGAAGGCCTGCTGGCGATCGAGGAGCGTGCCGTTGCTCTCCGGCGTGCGGGGAGCGACCGGCGGCAGGTCCTCAAGGACGATCTGGCTCCGTGCCAGCCAGCTCCGGTAGGGATGCTTGCGCGCCAGTTCCGCCTTGATCTCATCGTCGTCGATGATGCGGCCCGCCTCGATATCGATGAGCAGCATCTTGCCGGGCTGCAGGCGCCACTTCTTGATGATGCGGCTCTCTTCGACCGGCAGCACGCCGGCCTCGGAGGCCATGATGACCTCGTCGTCGGCGGTGACCATGTAGCGGGCCGGACGAAGGCCGTTGCGGTCGAGGGTCGCGCCGATGTAGCGGCCGTCGGTGAAGGCCATTGCCGCCGGGCCGTCCCACGGCTCCATCAGCGCCGCGTGATATTCGTAGAAAGCGCGCCGCTCCTCGTCCATCAGCGGATTGCCCGCCCAGGCTTCCGGGATCAGCATCATCGCCGCGTGCGGCACCGAGTAGCCGCCGCGGATGAGAAACTCGAGCGCGTTGTCGAAGCAGGCGGTGTCGGACTGGCCCTCGTAGGAGACCGGCCACAGCTTCGAAATGTCGTCGCCGAAGTGGGGGGAGTGCACCGTCGCCTGGCGCGCCGCCATCCAGTTGACGTTGCCGCGCACCGTGTTGATCTCGCCGTTGTGCGCCACCATCCGATAGGGATGGGCGAGGCGCCAGGACGGGAAGGTGTTGGTCGAGAAGCGCTGATGGACCAGCGCCAGCGCCGATTCGAACGTCGGGTCGCGCAGATCCTTGTAGTAGGCGCCGAGCTGGTAAGCGAGGAACATGCCCTTGTAAACGACCGTCCGGCAGGACATCGAGACGACGTAGAAGTCGTTGTCGAGGCCGCCATAGGCGTCGAAGATCCGCGCCGAGATCACCTTCCTCAGCACGTACAGCTTGCGCTCGAAGGCGTCCTCGTCGGCGATGTCGTCGGTGCGGCCGACGAAGACCTGGCGGTGGAACGGTTCCGTGGCGCGGATTTCCGGTGCGTGCGACAAGCTCGTATTGTCGACCGGGACGTCGCGCCAGCCGACAAGCGGCAGCCCTTCCTCGGCGACCGCCGCCTCGACCGTGGCGATCATTTCACCGCGCAAGGTCTCGTCCCGCGGCATGAAGATGAAGCCTACCCCGTACTGGCCGGGGCTGGGGAGAGCAAATCCGAGGCGCTTTGCCTCGGCGGCGAAGAAACGGTGCGGCAACTGGACCAGCATGCCGGCGCCGTCGCCGACCAGCGGATCGGCGCCGACGGCGCCGCGGTGAGTCAGATTCTCGACGATCTGCAGCCCGTTCTCGATGATCTTGTGGGATTTCTCGCGCCGCAGATTGACGACGAAACCGACGCCGCAAGCGTCATGTTCCCGCATCGGGTCGTAGAGTCCGGTCGCAGCCGGCCGCCGCGCCCGACGATCTTCGCGGGCGGCGGTCTGGCTCTCCCTCGACAGCGCGGCGGCGTCGATACCGCTCATGGTCGCTCTCTCCATCATCGTCGTCCCCGTTCTTTTCCGTGGCCGCACGATTCCCCCGGCGCCGTATCGCGCCGCCCCCGACCGTCTTGCATCAGACGAGATCGGTGCGGCCCGGCGATGGCGCCCTGCATCAACACAACGCTCGGCCCCCATTATGAAGGAAGCGCGTCTATTTCAAAGGGGCGTAGCGTCATCTGCAGCCGACGGCCGAACGAATTTCGTCGGGCTGGAGGCCGGTCCGCATAGTCCTCTTGACGAGGTCCGCCCTGAATTAATTGGACAGTAGTCCTGTCCTAATTAACTCACAATGGCAGATTTCCTCCCCCTCGGCAAGATAGTTTCGCCCCGGCGGCCCGGCGGACGCTCCGGCGTACGCGCAAGCCGGGTTGCGGGCAACAAAACTGCGGCCGGATCACGCTGGTGTGAGGCAGGCGTGGGAGAACCGTAACACCCACTTGATTTTCTATTTACGCGACGCGCCGTCAAAGTGCCCTCGCGTTTCGGCGATCGCTGTCGTCGATCGCGCCGGACGCAAAGCTGGCACTTTGGGGCTGGGAACCCGGGCGGCGTACGCCGTTCTGCACAATCGACCGCGTTGGTCGAACAAGAGAGGAGAATGAAATGTCGACTATGAGGAATCTTAGCGTTGTCGCGTTGGCCGGTGCCGTCACCGCCGCCATGGCCTCGTTCGCCATGGCCACTACCACTGGGCCGGACGATACCAAGACACAGATGGCAACCGGCAAGTACGAGATGTGCTACGGTGTCGCGATGAAGGGCCAGAACGACTGCGCCGCCGGCGCTCATTCCTGCGCCGGGATGTCCACGGCTGACTATAGCGGTCAGGATTTCAAGCTCGTCCCGACGGGCACCTGCACCACCATGGAGAATCCGAACGGCGGCATGGGCAGCCTCACCGCAATGTAGGCCGCCGCGCTTGTCCATGATATCGGAAGCCGGCACGCCGGCTTCCGAATATGCCGGCGTCAAGACCCCGCGAAGGAGAATTAGAGAGTGATGATGATCAAGACGCTTTCCGCTGCCGTGCTCGCCGGCTCCGTTGCCGCGGCCACGGCTAGCTTTGCCGTCCCGGCACCGGCAGCCGAAGCAATGGTCAAATGCTACGGTGTGTCCCTCAAGGGACAGAACGACTGCGCCGCGGGCGCGCACTCCTGTGCCGGCACGTCGACGGTCGACTATGACGGCCAATCCTTCAAGCTGGTCCCGGCCGGAACCTGCACCCAGATCGAAACCCCGCTCGGCCCGGGCAGCCTCGAGCCGATCCAGCGCCCGGCCTGATCGTCGGCCGAGGCAGATCGGGCAGGAGAGTGAGATGTCCGTGCATCCGTTTGTGCCGCGCCCCATCCCACCGCGTGTCGGCGTCGGCCTGAAGCCGGAGCACTACAAGGCGATCCTGGCGAGCGAGCCCGATATCGGCTGGTTCGAGATTCACGCCGAGAACTACATGGGCGCCGGCGGTCCGCCGCATCGCTACCTGACCGCCATACGCGAGCGTTATCCCCTGTCGCTCCACGGCGTCGGGTTGTCGATCGGCGCGGCGCGGCCGCTCGATCGCGACCATCTCATGCGGCTGAAGGGGCTGAACGAGCGCTACCAGCCAGGCCTGTTCTCCGAGCATCTCGCCTGGTCGACGCACGACAGCGTCTTCTTCAGCGACCTTCTGCCGATCCCCTACGACGAGGAGTCGGTCACGCGCGTTTCCGACCACATCGACGAGGTGCAGGAGACGGTGGGCCGGCGGATGCTTCTGGAAAACCCGTCGACCTATATCGCCTTCGTCGAGAGCACGATGGGCGAGATCGAGTTCCTCACCGAAGTGGCGAAGCGGACCGGTTGCGGCCTTCTGCTCGATGTGAACAACGTCCACGTCTCCTGCACCAACCAGCGCTGGGACGCCGTCGACTATATCGACCGCTTCCCGATGGCGCTGGTCGGCGAAATCCACATGGCCGGCTATGCGCCGGAGAAGGACGATCACGGCGATCCGCTTTTGATCGACGCCCACGACCGTCCGGTCGATGCGGTCGTCATCGGGCTCTATGATCACACCATTTCGCGCGCCGGCGCCGTTCCGACGCTGGTCGAGTGGGACAATGACGTACCCGACTGGCCGACGCTCTTCGCCGAGGCGAAACGGGTCGAAGCGGTCCTGCTGCGGGCTGGCCACCGCGAGGACGCCGGTCTTGCGGTCGCTGTCTGACGTTCAGGCCGAGTTTGCCGCGGCGCTGCGCGATCCCGCCGTCGCCCCGCCGCTTGACGTGGTGGGGCCGGACGGCGGCCCGGCGCCGCGCCGCTTCGCCGTCTACCGCAACAACGTTCTCGGCGCCCTCGGCACCGCGATGGCCGGCGCCTTTCCGGCGGTCCGGCGGCTGGTCGGCGAGGATTTCTTCCGGGTGATGGCGCGGACATACGTGCTTGAGAATCCCCCGACATCGCCGGTGCTCCTCGACTACGGCAAGACATTCCCGGAATTCATCGCCGGTTTCGAGCCGGCGGCCTCGCTCCCCTATCTTCCCGACGTGGCCCGGCTCGAGCGCGCCTGGCGCCAAGCTTATCACGCCGAAGAGGCGGCGCCGCTCCCCGCCGGCGCGCTTGCCGAGGTGCCGGAGGCCGAGCTTGCCGACGTCTCGTTCCGGCTCCATCCCTCGCTCCGCCTGGTCACTTCCCGCTTCCCCATAATCACCATCTGGCGGATGAATGTGTCGGACGCGCCGATAACACCGGTTGACTTTTCGGCCGGTGAAGATGCACTCATCGTCAGGCCCGACGCGGAGGTCGAGGTTCGAGTCGTACCTCCGGGAGGCGTAGCGTTCGTCAATGCACTCGTGGCTGGCGAAGCGCTCGGAACCGCTGCGGAGGCCGGCCAGGCCGCCGACTTGCGGTTCGATCTCGCCGGCAACATCGCCGGTCTGGTCGGTGCCGGCGCTTTTGTGGAGATCCGGCGCGGATCGAAACGGAAGTGACGATGACCGTTTCGGAAGGCGCGCCGACGGCGCGTGCGCACGGGGCAGGCGGGGGACTCATGATCGTCATTCAGGCACTTGCATCGCTGGCGTTGCGGTTTGCGCTGGCGCTACCGTTCTGGAAGTCGGGCTTGACCCGCTGGGACGGCTTCCTCCAGCTCCGGCCGGCGACGCTCTACTTTTACGAGGAGCTCTACAAGCCGACGATTCTGGGCAAGACCTACGCGATCCCCTATCCGGATATCGCCGCCTGGGTGGCGAGCTTCGCCGAGATCCTCCTCCCGGCGGCTCTGGTGATTGGCTTTGCCACCCGCTTGTCGGCGCTCGGCCTCCTGGTCATGACATTGGTCATCTACGCCACCTATCAGAGCCTCGGCGTCAGCCCGGACCAGTGGCAGACCGAAACGCTCCCGTGGGGGGCGATGGCGCTCGCGCTGATCGCCTACGGCCCCGGCGGCATCTCCATCGACGCCCTGATCCGGCACAGCTGGCGGCGCCGGTAGCGGCCGGGATAGGATCGCGCCGGCGGAGTCGACTCCCGGGTCGCCCTCGCGAGCCGGTGAGATCCCCATGATCTTCGCCAGCGATAACTGGGCGGGCGCCTCGGATCGCGTGATCGCGGCCATCGCCGAAGAGGCAAAGCAAGCGGCGCCTTCCTATGGCGGCGATTCGCTTTCCGCGGCGGTCGAGAAGCGCTTCTGCGAGATCTTCGAATGCGACGTCGCGGTGTTCTTCGTCGGCACCGGGACGGCGGCCAACGCTCTCGGCATCTCCGCCTTTTGCCGGCCGGGCGGCGTCGTCTTCGCGCACTCCCAGGCGCATATCCTGGTGGACGAGGCCAACGCCGTCGAGTTTCTCGGCGGCGGCGTCAAGCTGGTCGGCCTCGATGGGGAGGGCGGCAAGCTGACACCGGAGGCGCTTGCCGCTGCGATTGCCCGATTCCCGCGTGCGTTCATCCTTCACGGACAGCCGGTGGCGGTCAGCCTCTCCGAGCTCAGCGAGCTTGGCCTGACCTATACCCCGGCGGAGATCGCCGCGATCGCGTCGGTGGCGAAGCAACATGGGCTGGCGCTCCACATGGACGGAGCCCGCTTCGCGGGGGCGGTGGCGAGCCTCGACCTGCCGCCCGCCGACATTACCTGGAAAGCCGGGGTCGACGTGTTGTCGTTCGGCGGCACCAAGAACGGCTGTCTCGCCGCCGAAGCCGTGGTGTTCTTCAATCGCGCCGATGCTCGTGATTTTCCTTTTGCTCGCCAGCGCATCGGCCACGGCTTCTCGAAGGCGCGGTTCATTGCCGCACAATTCGCCGCGTATCTCGAAGGCGAACACTGGCTGGAGCTTGCCCGTCACGCCAATACCCGCGCGGCGCGTCTCGCCGACGCTATTCGGATAAGCGACGGCGCTCGGCTCGCCTTGGAGCCGGCGGCAAACGAGGTTGTCGCCGTCTTCTCCAAGCCCCTCGACCAGCGGCTGAAAGCCGCCGGCGCCGTCTATCATCCATGGTCGACCGCGGGAGTGCCCGCCGCGGCGCCGCCGGGCGAGGGTGAAGTGCTCGTCCGCCTCGTCACCTCGTTCCAGACCACCGAGGCGGAGGTGGAACAATTTGCCGCACTGCTGGCTGCCGGTCAGGCACTGTCTTCACAAGAACAAAAAGGGCGCCCCTGAGGGGGCGCCCTCCGATCGTTGCCGATCGCGCGGCTTACGCGGCGACCTTGGCCTCGACCTGCTTCTTGGCCTTGCCGTTGATCGCGATGCTCCGGGGCTTCATCGCCTCCGGAATCTCGCGGACGAGATCGACATGCAGGAGCCCGTTGTCGAGGCTGGCGCCCTTCACTTCGACATGGTCGGCGAGCTGGAAGCGGCGTTCGAAAGAGCGCGCGGCGATACCGCGATAAAGGACCTCGGTCCCTTCGCTGGCGGTCTCTTCCTTCTTCTCGCCTTTGACGGTGAGGGTGTTTTCCTTCGCCTCGATCAAGAGCTCGTTGTCGCCGAAGCCGGCGACCGCCAGCGTTACGCGATAGGCGTTCTCGCCGGTGCGCTCGATGTTATAGGGCGGATAGGTTTGTGCCGATCCGTCGAAATTGCCGAGCGAATCAAGCATGCCGAACAGCCGGTCGAAGCCGACGGTCGAGCGGTAAAGGGGGCTGAGATCGTAACTGCGCATGGTGATGTCCTCCTGTTGAGCGACTGGTTTGTCCGGAACTCCGCGAGTCCGCCATTCTGGCCGGGTTTTCAAGGAGTTCCACGGACCCTTGCGGCGTCCGCACCCTTCATCTGGGAATTGCTTTTGACCGAATCAAGACCCCTTTCCGGCACTCGGATGGCGGGCAGGTGAACGGCAAATGAACGGCCGTTTCGGACTGCGTTCAGGTGGCATCGGGCATAGTCCGCGGCGTTGGTTCGGTCGGCCGTCCAACGGAGATGCTTGAAGGCTCCCCTTGGCCGGCCGATCCGCTGAGATGAGGCCGGTATCGTCCCGCCCCCCTCCGGTACCGGTCCTCTACTTGCCGGCGGCGTCCTTCCCAGGGCGCCGCCGGCTTGGCTTCCAGGCGGCGCTTGTGAAGGCGAAGAGGCTGGCCTAATCAGGTCTTCCAACCTTCCCGACGGCACGGATGGAACTTTACAGCATCGACATCAATCCGGTTCCCGACGGCGCCGTGGTCGGCGAAGCGATGGCCAGCGACGGCCTGCGGCTGCGCTACGCCCATTGGCGGCCGACGGCGCGCCGAACGCTCGGCACGGTTTGCCTGTTCCAGGGCCGTGGCGAGTGCATCGAGAAGTATTTCGAGGTGGTCGGCGACCTCCGCCGCCGCGGCTTTGCCGTGGCGACTTTCGACTGGCGCGGTCAGGGCGGCTCGGAGCGGCGACTCCGCAACCCGCATAAGGGTCATGTCGACAGCTTCGAGGAGTACGACCGGGACCTCGACGCGTTCATGCATCAGGTGGCGCTGCCGGACTGTCCGCCGCCGCATTTTGCCTTGGCGCATTCGACCGGCGGGCTGGTCTGTCTGCGTGCGGCGAGCGCCGGGCGAACCCGCTTCACCCGCATGGTGCTGGCGGCGCCGCTGATCGGCCTCGGCGCCAGGCGCCCTTCGCAGAGCGTCATCTACGCGGCGAGCGCGTTGCTTACCGCCATCGGTCTCGGCGAGATCGAGGCGCCGCGCCTGAAGATTCGAACCCGAGGCAACGGCGTTTCCGACGAAAATCCGCTGACCAGCGACATGGACCGGTACGCCCAAATCGTCGAAATCAGCAAGCAAATGCCGCAGATCGCGATCGGACCTCCGACCTACGGGTGGCTCTACGCCGCCTGCAAGGCGATGTCGGAGGCGACGGATGCGGATTTCGCGCCCTCGATCAACGTGCCGGTCCTCATCGTCGCCGGTCTTGGCGACAAGATTGTCTCGGTCGGCGCGATGGAAGCGATGGCCGGTGAGCTCCGCGCCGGCGCGCTGGCCGTCCTTCCCGGCGCCCGGCACGAGCTGATGATGGAGCGCGATTCGCTTCGCGAGCAGTTCTGGGCGGCCTTCGACGCTTTCGTGCCCGGCTCGTGATCCTCAGCTCGTGCCGAGGCGCTCGAGAACCAGTTCGTGCAGTCCGGGGTCGCCGGCGACGGCGATACGACCTCCAGCCGCCGCCGAACCGCCTTGCCAGGTGGTGAACCGTCCGCCGGCGCCTTCGACAATCGGAATCAGGGCCACGACGTCATAATTCTTCAGACCCGCCTCGATGACGATGTCGGCCTGGCCCGAGCCGACCATGCAATAGGCGTAGCAGTCGCATCCATAGCGGGCGAGGCGGGTGGCGCGCTCAACCCGGCGGTAGGCCTCGGCTTCCTCGTCCGAAAAGAGATAAGGGCTGGTGGTGAAGAGACAGGCTTCGGCCAGGCTGCCGCAACGCCGCGTCGAGAGCGGCCTGTCACCGCCGGGGCCTCGATACCAGGCACGCGACCCATCACCCGTGTAGCGTTCGCCGGTGAAGGGTTGCGCCATCATGCCGAGCATGGGGCGACCCTCATGGAGCAAGCCGATCAGCGTCCCCCAGACCGGAACGCCGGTTATGAAGGCGCGGGTGCCGTCGATCGGGTCGAGCACCCACACGAAGTCGGCGCTCTCCCGCTCCGCCCCGTATTCCTCGCCGATGATCCCGTGATCGGGATAGGCTCGGTTGATCATCCGCCGCATGGCGGCTTCCGCGTCGCGGTCGGCGGCGGTCACGGGATCGAACCCGTCGACGGTCTTGTTCTCGACCTCGGTCGGCGCCCGGAAATGAGGCATGATCGAATTGGAGGCAGCCGTTGCCAGCCGTCCGGCGAAGGCCAACAGCGTTTCAAGGCTCATTCCGGACCTCGGCATAGCTGCCATGCACTAGGCGCAGATCGCCGTCGCACGGTGGATTGGCTTTGCTAAGTATCTGATATTCAATAATGATTTCGGTACCTCTTACCCGTGTCGGCGAGGGGTTTCGGCTTATGCGACAAACTGGCAGCGACAAAAATCATCCATTCCCTTGATTTAATGCCTCTACCGTACAATTGTTGCAGTGCGGTAGCGATACCGCTGCCCTCCTTGGGCGTTTCCTCCCTAGACTTGGGCCGCCTCGGAAACGAGCGGCCCCCTTTTCTTTCCGCCGCTATTCCGCCGCGTCGCGCTGGGCGAACAGCCCGGCGTCGAGGGCCCAGGCGAGGTCCCTGACGAAGATCGACAGGTCTTCCGATATCTGATCAAAGCCGGCGGTTCGTGCCAGCGTTTGCTCGTCCATGTAGAGACAGCGCTTCACTTCGATCTGCAAGGCATGAAATCCGGCGCTCGGCCGACCGTAGTGCTCGGTGATGTAGCCGCCGGCATAGGGCTTGTTGCGGCTGACCGAATAGCCGAGGCGGGAGAGGATGTGGACGGCGGCGTCGGTCAGTTCGCTGGAGCAGCTTGCCCCGTAACGGTCGCCGACGACGAAATCCGGCCGCAGCCGTCCCGTACCGCCCCGCACCGTCGATGGCATGGAATGGCAGTCGATCAGCACCGCCACGCCGAAGGCGGCATGGGTCGCCGCCATCAGGTGGTGCAGCGTCTGGTGATAGGGCTTGTAGACGAGGTCGATGCGGGCGAGGCACTCCTCGACATTGAGCGGGCGGTCGTAGATCTCCTCGCTCTCCGCGACGATGCGCGCGATGGTGCCGAGGCCGCCGGCGACGCGGACCGAGCGGACATTGGCATAAGGCGGCAGGACGCCCGAAAACATCTTCGGGTCGAGCTCGTAGGGCTCGCGATTGACGTCGAGCCAGGCGCGCGGAAAATTCGCCCGCAAGAGCGGCGCGCCCTCGATGACCGCCGCCTGAAACAGCTCGTCCACGTAGCTGTCCTCCGAACGCCGGATCGTCCATTCGTCGAGCCGCGAGGCGGCGAGAAAATCCGCCGGATACACGTTGCCGCTGTGCGGTGAATTGAATACCAGCGGAACAGCCTGGCTGGTTGGCCTGAGGACCTCGAAGGCGGGATTTTCGGGGGGATCGGTGTTCAACATTTTTTCGGCGGCTTCAGGCACCGTCGGTGGCGGGCCAACGATGTTGCCAAGATCGGCGGTGTCTGTCCACAGGACGCAATGCCTCTTGCGTTTTGCCGTTCACGCGATTTTTACTCGAATTGCCGCTAATCCGCGACAGGGATGAGCCGGTAGCCATCGGAGTTCGGATCGCACCCCATGTCCAGAATCCTCCTCGCCGAAGACGACAACGACATGCGCCGCTTTCTTGTCAAGGCGCTGCAGAACGCAGGCTACGACGTCGTCTCGTTCGACAACGGCCTGTCGGCCTACGAACGCATCCGCGAGGAGCCGTTCACGCTCCTTCTCACCGACATCGTCATGCCGGAAATGGACGGGATCGAGCTGGCGCGGCGGGCGACCGAACTAGACCCGGACCTCAAGGTGATGTTCATCACCGGGTTCGCCGCGGTGGCGCTCAATCCCGAATCCAACGCGCCGCCCTCGGCCAAGGTGCTCTCCAAGCCGTTTCACCTGAAGGACCTCGTCAACGAGGTCGAAAAGCTGCTCGCCGCCTGATCCGCCAAACGAGCCCGGGGGAGCGGCTTGCAAGGCCACATCGCGGAGCGTCCAGCAAGGCTTGAACAGTCTTCGCGCCGCCTGCTATATGCTCGCCAGCATGCCGTGCCCTTGGGCCGGCCGGATGGGCGCGTAGCTCAGCGGGAGAGCACTACGTTGACATCGTAGGGGTCACTGGTTCAATCCCAGTCGCGCCCACCATCCTTTTACCACAGACTTGTTTTCGACTGGGCCAAGCTATCGATCCGGCTTTGTGGGGCGAAGTCGACGGTCGGCAGGTAAGGCCGTCATATGCGCCATTCGGATTGGAAATCATCCCGCAGGTTCTTCAGCGCCTTCTTTCTGGCGGCGTGCGTTGCGTCCGGCGGCATGTTCCTCTCCTTCCGTCCGCCGACCTTCGGCGCCGGCCGGCCGGCGCTCATCGAATATGACGGGCCGGACGTCCCCGCTACCATGGCGGCGCCGGGCGGCGAGCAAGTTGCCGGGAACCTTTGGTTGGCGCCCATTTCCGCCTCTGCTTCCGACGCGGCTCGGACCATCATCGTCGAGACGTAGGCGCTCGACGCCGGCCGATTCATTCCAGCTTTCCGGCCAGCTTTCCCGCCAAAAGGCGCCTGTGGCCGCGTTCACAGCGCTCCGCCGGTTTTCGCTGTACCCCTTGTAGCCACGGAACATCGATCGGCCGTGCCACGTTGACGGGCCGGGGGTCGAGCGGAGGGGAAAAAGCAATGGCCAGGCATATACGCACAGCAGCGGCAGTGACCACGGGATTGGCATTGGTCGCCGTTTCGGCGGCCGTCGCCTTCGCCAATATCCCCGATCAGGCGGACGTCGACGACGGTGCAGCAGCCCCGAGCGTGTCTCATGCCTACGAGGGGCTGATACCCGGCCCGGTCAGCGGCGTTCCGCTGTTCGTCGCCGACGCTTCCGGCCCGGTTCCGGCGTGCGTCACCGAAACCGATGTCATTCGCCGCCTCAATGCCGACCGCGACCGCTTCGGCGGGGAGACGGTCATGCTTTCCAACGGGCTGGTCCAGGCCTTCGCGGACGAATGGCGGCGCGAGACCCATCTTCAGAAAGTCGCGGTTTCCGGCGTATTCGCCCATGTGTTCGGCGAAGAGGACGCGGCTTCCGTCGACGTGATCGAGCTCGACGCCAAAGGCTGCGCCCTGAGCCGCACGATGCTCAGCGAAGACGATTGGCGCTTTCTCCTGCGCCAGACGGTGGGAGCCGAGGCGTAGGCGGCGTCGGAAACCTTGACACGGCCAAGGCGGCCTCTTAGGTTCCCGGCGATTTTTCGGCCATGCCAATGCGTGGCTCGCGCGAGCCAGAGACCCATGAAGATCCGCAACTCCCTTCGTTCGCTCCGCAAGCGCCACCGCGCCAATCGCTTGGTCCGCCGCAAGGGCCGCGTGTTCGTCATCAACAAGACCAATCCGCGGTTCAAAGCCCGCCAGGGTTAGGCTTGAGCCAAGCGCGGCGCGCTTCACGCCTGATTGTTTTGACGGTTTCGTCGCCGCCGCGGTAGATTGGCCGTCATGCGGTCGTTGGTGCTCGTCTTCACTGTCGCTTTGGTTTCCGCCGGGTGTGGCGATTGCCTCGCCACGGCCCAGGAAACGCCGCCCTCGGTGACGCTCGACCAGCAGCAGCCCGACGCCATGCCCACCAAGGCCGAGCGGATCAACGCGCTGTTCGAGACGCTGAAGACCGCGACGGACGACGGGACGGCCCAAGAGGCCGAGCGGACGATCATCAAGCTCTGGCTCCAGTCGGGAAGCGACACGGTCGATCTCCTGATGACCTGGGCGCTCGCCGCCATGGAGGCGAAGAAGTATCCCCGCGCCCTCGATTTCCTCGACCGCATCGTGATCATGAAACCGGACTACGCCGAGGGCTGGAACAAGCGGGCGACCGTCTATTTCCTGATGGAGGACTACGGAAAGTCGATTTCCGACATCGGCCGGGTCCTCGCACTCGAGCCGCGGCACTTCGGCGCGCTGAGCGGGCTCGGCATGATCATGCACACGCTCGGCGACGACAACCGGGCGATCACCGCCTACCAGCAAGCCCTCGCCGCCGATCCCCACCTCGACAACGTTCGCAGCGCGCTCGACGAGATCGAGTCGAAGGCGGCCGGCCAGGATCTGTGACGGTCCGGTGCGGCGGCCTCAGCTCCGCAGCGAATCGCCGCCGTCGCTGCCGATCAATGCGATGCGCAGCATGTTGGTGGCCCCGGGCTTGCCAAGCGGCACGCCGGCGGTGACGATGATCCGCTGGCCGGGTTCGGCACCGCTCTCGGCGCCGGCAACGTGGCAGGCCCGGTCGATCATGTCCTCCAGCGTGTCGGGCTCCTTGCCGGCCACGCAGTGCACGCCCCAGACGATCGACAAGCGGCGGGCGGTCGACACGATCGGCGACATGGCAACGATCGGCGTCAGCGGCCGCTCGCGGGCGGCGCGCATGGCGGTGGCTCCCGAGGCGGTGTAGCAGCAGATCGCAGCCAGATTAAGCGTTTCGGCGATCTGACGGGCGGCGGCGGAAATGGCGTCGGCGCTCGTCGCTTCCGGTTCGGTGCGCTGGGCGTAGATGATGCTCCGATAGTTCGGGTCGCGCTCCACCTCCATGGCGATCCTGTCCATGGTTGCCACCGCCTCGATCGGGAAGGCGCCGGACGCCGATTCGGCGGAGAGCATCACCGCGTCGGCGCCCTCGAACACCGCCGTCGAAACGTCCGACACCTCGGCGCGGGTCGGCACCGGGGCGGAGATCATCGATTCGAGCATCTGGGTGGCGACGACCACCGGCTTGCCGGCGCGGCGCGCGGCGCGGGTGATCTGCTTCTGGATGCCGGGGACCTTTTCCAGCGGCATCTCGACCCCGAGATCGCCGCGGGCGACCATCAAGGCGTCGGCCTGCTCGATGATCCCGGCGAGGTGCTCGACCGCCTGGGGTTTCTCGATCTTCGCCATCACCGCGGCGCGGCCACGGGAGATCTTCTTGACCTCGGCGAGGTCCTCCGGCCGCTGGACGAAAGACAGCGCGATCCAGTCGACACCGGCATTCAGCGCCGCCTCCAGATCAGACCGGTCCTTCTCGGTGAGCGCGCCCATGCCGATGGTGGTGTCCGGAACGCTGACGCCCTTGCGATCGGAAAGCCTGACGCCGGCCTCGACAAAGGTGGTGGTGCGGGTCTTGGTGCACTTGATCACCCGCAAACGCACCTTGCCGTCGTCGAGCAGCAACCTGTGTCCCGGCTCGATCGCCGCGAAGATCTCGGGATGGGGGAGGTAGACGCGTTTCTTGTTGCCGGGCTTGGGATCGGAATCGAGGATCAGCGTGTCGCCGGGCGTCAGCTCGATGGAGCCGTCGGCGAAGGTGCCGATGCGAAACTTGGGGCCCTGCAGGTCGGCGAGGATGCCGATCGGCAGCGGACCGTCCGCCTCGACCGAGCGAATCGTGTTGACCAGACGGCGGAGCGTCTGGTGGTCGGTGTGGCTCATGTTGATCCGGAAGACGTCGGCGCCGGCGTGCGACAGGCTTCTGATCTTTGCCTTGTCGGAAGACGATGGACCGAGAGTCGCAAGGATCTTGACCCTGCGCCGCCTCCTCATTGACCGTCCGTTCCCGCTACGCCAGGCTCGGTCAGTTGAACGGTCCAGCTTCGCTGCTCGCCGGTATCGACCTCGAAGAAACCCGTCCGCTCGAACCCGCGCGCCACGCAATCCTCGATGCCGTGGATGGTGAACATCTTGTCCCGCGTGCACATGGCGGCCTTGCCGCCCCATGCGCCGCCCCGATCATAGTCGATCGCGTACACGTAGTAGAAGCGCGATACAAGCGGCCCGGCCATCAGCGTTTCGCAGCTGTCGGCGTTGACGTTCCACCACCCCTCGGTGGTCCAGCGACTCCCCTCCTTGTAGCCGACGGCGACGCCGACGCGGCTGGCCGTCTTGTTGCAGAGGCGGAGGCCGCCGGCGCCGCCCTCGCTCGACAGACTGCCGGTGACGCCGGCCGGAACGCCGCCCGCCTCGGGCAGCCGAACCTCGGCCGCGCCGTCCTGGCGGAGCATGAAGAAGGCGCCGGTGGCGACGACGGCGAGAGTTGCGATGCTGGCGGCTACAACCGCTTTCCGATGCCATGGTTTAGGAGCGTGAAAGCGCATCGGGTCGGGATTCGCGAACCGGTTGTCAGGCGTTCTTGGTGTGGCACTTATCGCGCGGCGGGTTTTGTCGTGTCAACGCGCTCGACGCTGATTCCATTGCATTTTGCGGCCACTTTCACCGTCAATCGTCGCCTGGAAGGTGGGCGACCTTCGATGGCGAAGGCGGCAGCATCAAGGCTGCCGTCCAGCCGCTCTTGCGACAAAAATACCGCGGCTGACCGGCGCGTCCGCGAACGGTCGGTCGGGCGACCGGTTGCTATGGCCCTCGGCCGCGCGCGCCACTATCATTTCGCGTCATGGACGTGGTTTCGCCAGCGGCGGGGAGTGAGGCCGCCGAAGAGGGAGAGAGCTTCACCCCCTTCGCGACGGTGGAGGGCGACCCCGATCATGGGCTCATCTTCCTATGTGATCACGCCGAGAACCGGTTGCCGGCCGGCTACGGGACGCTGGGGCTGCCGCCGGCGGAGTTCGAGCGCCACATCGCCTTCGACCCGGGTGCCGGCGCGGTGACCAGAGGGCTTGCCGAGCGCCTTGGCGCGCCGGCGATCCTCAGCACCTTCTCCCGGCTCCTCATCGATCCCAATCGCGGCGAGGACGACCCGACGCTGATCATGCGGCTCTCGGACGGAGCGATCGTGCCGGGCAACCATCACGTCGATGCGGCGGAGCGGGCGCGGCGGCTCGCGCTCTATCACGCGCCGTATCACGCGGAGATCGAACGGAAGATCGCGCGGTCGATTGCCTCGGGAACTATTCCGGCGCTGGTTTCGATCCACAGTTTCACCCCGGTCTGGCGCGGGCGCGGCCGGCCGTGGCAGGTCGGCGTGTTGTGGGACGCCGACCCTCGCCTGGCGCGACCGCTGGTGGAGCGGCTCGCGGCGGACACGAGGCTGGTAGTCGGCGACAACGAGCCCTATTCTGGGGCCCTCATCCGCGACAGCATGTATCGCCACGGCACCCGCCGCGGACTGGCGCACGGCCTGATCGAGCTCAGGCAGGACATGATCGGCGACGAGGCTGGCGCGGGCGAATGGGTGGAACGGCTGGCGCCCATCCTCGCCGACCTCAACGGCTTGCCGGAGCTTCACGAAATCCGTCACTACGGGTCGCGGGCGGGGCCGGTCGACCCTATCTAGTCCCGAACAGCCACACGAATCGCACGGAGCGCCTCATGGCGAATCTCGATGACACAACGCGGACCGAGCTGGAGGCCGCCGTTTTCCGTCGGCTCGTCGAGCATTTGCGCGAGCGGACCGACGTTCAGAATATCGACTTGATGAATCTCGCCGGCTTTTGCCGAAATTGCCTCTCCAACTGGTATCGGGAGGCCGCCGAGGCGCGAGGCATCGCCATCGACAAGGAGGCCTCGCGCGAGATCGTCTACGGCATGCCCTATGCCGAATGGCGGGCGCGCTACCAGCAGGAAGCCAGCGCCGAGCAGGAGGCGGCTTTCGAGAAAAACCGCCCACAGCATTAACGCCTCGTGTTCTTGACCTGTGGGCTCAGCCGGGGCAAGCACCGGGCGGTCGTCAAGCG
This sequence comes from uncultured Alphaproteobacteria bacterium, assembly GCA_963759235.1. Taxonomy (GTDB): domain Bacteria; phylum Pseudomonadota; class Alphaproteobacteria; order Rhizobiales; family Kaistiaceae; genus Bauldia. The sequence goes on from CAVWYO010000009.1 coordinate 174,436, forward strand.
TGAGGAGAGGTGGGAATGGCCGATAGTGGTGGCGTCGCCAGGGATCAGATTCGTTCCATCGTCGAGCGCGTCGAGCGGCTCGAAGAGGAGAAGCAGGCGCTCGCCGATGATATCCGGGAAGTCTATGCGGAGGCCAAGGCCAATGGCTTCGACACCAAGGTGCTGAGGCAGGTCATCAGGATCCGCAAGCAGGACACCAGCGAACGCCAGGAGCAGGAAGCCCTTCTCGACCTCTATCTGCACGCGCTGGGGATGGCCGGCGAAAGCAGCGCGTAGATTATTTCAAAAAAGAGCGTCCGCACTTTTCCGCGCGGCAACTGCGCAGAAACCGAGCGAAGTCCGCGTCTAATCGGAACGGTCTTTGCCCGGGCGAGGCGGGCCGTCCACCCGTGATCGCGCTCGACGTTTCCAGGAAGAACGAATACCGCTCGGGCCCGGTCTCTTCCCTCAACGGGCGGCGATGATCTGATTGTTGGTCAGGTCCACGACCGCCGGCGTCACGATCACCGCGCCGTCGAAGTGGTCGGTCCGCGGGGCGCGGGCCGAGCCGCGATCGAAGTGGGCGGCGAAGGCCACGTTGGGCTTGTCGAGCAGGGTGGGGATGCGGCTGAAATCCGGCATGGTCAGCAGCGCATAGCGCTTCTCGCGGGTCGACGGCGTCGCTATCCACAACCGCAGGCTCTGCGTGTCGAGCTTGGTCAGGGTGAGATCGGCCGGGAGAAGCTGGCTGTAGACCACGGTCGCGCTCCGTTCGCGGACAGGAGCATGGGCGGCGGGCCGAGCCGCGACGGCCGTCGGCGTGTGGTGCTGAGGACTGGGCTGCGGCAATGGGACGCCGAAAGCGGTGATGCCGCCCGTCGTCTGGCCGTCTTCGGCGAGCTTGTCGCCAGAGGCGGCATAGGCGAGCACCGGCGGCACCGCCTGGTTCAAACGGTCGTCATTGCCACGCAGAACCGCGGTGGTGATCGCGTCGGCGCGAAGCGACCGGCTGAGGTCGACGCCGACATCGACGGTGGCGACGACCGCGGTCGGCGGGATGGGCAATGAGGCTTTGGCGAGGACTTGTCGGGCCGGATGCTGGCGCTTCGCCATTGCGGCGCGGAGGTCGGCGGGCGCCGCCGGTGCCGGCACCTGATAGGCGGTGTCGAAGGCGACGGTCCGCGGGTTGGAATCCGAGCCATCGGGAGCGGCGGTGAAGAGTTCGGCGAAGCGCGCGGTGTCCATCGCCTGCGCCGGCTTCGGCGGGTAGGCGAGCAGCTGTCCGGTATCGTCCATCGGCCCGGCGAATTCGTCGCCGTCGCTGGCGGCGCCCAAGGGCGACAGCTCCGGCGTCCGCTCAGGCGATATGCGGGGCGTCGGTATGTCGTCGGCCGCGGCAACCAGCACCGGGCTCCCGGTGCCGGCGGGAGCGCCCACTATGCCGGCGGCCTGTCGCGCCTTGTAGGCGGCAAGTGCTTCGGCATAGCCGGGAAGCGGCTTGCCATCGCTCGGGACATGGAGGGTGTTGCCGTTGGGGAAGACCCGAACCAGCTGTTCGCGGCTCATGCGCGGCCAGTGGCGCACCGAGCCGGTATCCATGTGCACGAAAGGCGAGCCAGAGGTCGGATAGAAGCCGACGCCGCCCGCCTGCATTCTCATGCCGACGGCGCGCAGGGTCGCCAGATCGACGCCAGGGATGAAGAAGTCCATCGCCTGACCGCGCATGTGGAGGCTGTTCTGGGCGACGGCGCTCGACCGCCGGCGCAGCATCGCATTGGTGTCGGGCGACCGATAGCCGCAGACCACCGTAATCGGCTGGGTGGCTCCAGTCTGGCGATAGACCTGCCAAACCAGATCAAACAGATGCGGGTCCATCTTGATCGTCAGGTTCTTGCGCCAATCGCGGAGGAAATAGTTGAGCTTGGCGAGGCCGGCCTGGTCGTATTGGCCGTCCCGCTTGAAGACGATCGTCGCAGTCTGGTGGGTGTGGGCGTTATAGAGGTTGAGCGCCCGATCCTCCTCGGCCGCTGCGCCCCGCGCCCCGGCGGAAACAGCCATTACCAGAACGGCGGCGCTGCAAGCACGCGCCAACAGCCGCCTCAGCCGCTGCCCCCGCTCGGTGTGTAGCTTCGCCCCGTGCTGCGCCAAATCCCGTCGCCGTCCTCGCCCGTAATTGGGCTGTCCCCTGGCGCGCAGTGTGTCGCTATAAGGTTAACGTCTCTTTACCAAAAACGGGAAGCGCGCCTACCCCACCCCGTCTCGGCGTAGCCTGACTCGACTAGGGCCGGATCGTGGCATTTACGGGGCAGGAAGGCAACCGGGATTTCTCTTATGTGCACGGAATTTCAGGTCAATCCGAGCGCTTGGACGATCCGCTTGTCGTGGCCGTAGATGTCGTCGCGAATCTGGAGCTTGCCGTCGTCGTCGACCCAGGCGGTGAAATAGGTCACGTGGACGGGGATCTTGGTGTCGAGATTCACCCAACGTTCCGCGCCGCCGACCATCTTGCGAAGCTTGTTCGCGTCGATTCCGGGGTCGTCGGCCAGCAAGGCAGCGGCGAAATCCCATGGGTTCTGGACGCGCATGCAGCCGTGGCTGAAGGCGCGGGCATCGCGGTCGAAGAGGCTCTTCGTCGGCGTGTCGTGCAAATAGACCGAATATTTGTTGGGAAAGAGAAATTTGACCTGGCCGAGCGCGTTGGCCGATCCGGGCGGCTGCTTGATCTGGATTTGGCTCATGTTGACGGTATGCCAGTTGATCGAGCCGGGACTGACGGCGCGGAAGCGCCCGCGGACCTTGGCGTAGACCGTGTACCCGCCGAGGCCGCCGCCGGCGCGCAGCCGCGGCAGCATCTCGTTGCGGGCAATCGATTGCGGCACGTTCCACACCGGATTGACGACGATGTGCTCCATCTCGTCGGAGAAGATCGGCGTCTGGTTGGTGACCTTGCCGACGATGATGCGGGTGGTGTGGACGACGGCACCGTCCTTGTAGATATCGACATCGTAGTTGGGGATGTTCACCCGCACGTAGAAGTCACCCAGATAGCGCGGCATCCAGCGCCAGCGCTCCATATTGGCGATGATCGTCGGGACGTGATCTTCCTGTCCGCGGTTCATCGCAACGAGCGTGTTCTTGCCGACGATCCCGTCGGGGCGCAACCGCGCGGACTTCTGGAAGTCCTTGATCGCCGCGACGACCGTCTCGTCATACACCTCCGGATCCTCGGCGGTCGCAGCGATTTCGAGCCGCTGGCGAATGATCTTGACGCGCGGATCGCTCATGCCGGGCTTGAGCAACGGTCCGTCGGGTACCTCGACGCTTTGGTCGGTCGCGGCGCGTTCGCGCGCCTTGGCGAGTTCGGCGCGCAGCGCCTGGTATTCCTTCTGGGGCGGATTGTACGCTTCGAGAGTCGCGACCGGATCCGACGAAGCAGAGACAAGCCCGAGGACGTCGCCGACGGCGAGCTCGCGCACCTCGTAGCCGAAATTCGAACTGACCGACGCAGGATCGAGCCTGCCGGAATAGGCGTTCCGCGCATAGCCGACGATCGCCTCGCTCAGCATCACGTCGGCTTCGGCGAGCTCGGTCGGGCTCGCCGGCAATTGGAGGCCGATGTCTTCCGCGGGCAGGCGATAGTCGGCCGGGTCGAGCCCGTCGGTATCGGCCTGTTTGATCCGCTCCATGATGGCGAGCGCCCGCTCGGTCAGCTTGCCGTTGTCGATCCACGCCGGGACGTAGGCCTGGGCCGCGTAAAAGGCGGTGATGTCGTGTTTGCCGACCAGCTCGTCGGCGACCGCATCGGCGAGGACGGACCGCATGGCGGCCGTTTTCTCGTCGGTCACGCTGTCATAGACCGTCAGCGCGATCGGCGGGGCAGCCGCCTCGGTCGTCTCGCCGCCGCTCTTCAGCGGAGAGGCCGTACCGAGGCCCGTGAGAAGGCACAGCGTCGCAGCACCGGCGACAATCCGGGTAAGGCCGCCAATCACCATAAGGAAATGCCTCGTGTTCGATGTCGCCGACGCGGCGCAACCCGCCTCAGGAGAAACCAAGGCGCGCCACATTTCAACCGTAATCCATACGGGTAAAAATGAATTTACCGCCCGGTGCGGCTATTCTGCCGCAATGCCGTCCGACATGTCGGAAAGGCCGAGTTCCTTGAGTTTGCGGTAAAGCGTCGACCGGCCGATGCCGAGTTTGCGGGCGACCAGCGTCATGCGCCCGTCATAGCGTTCCAACGCCAGCCGGATCATTTCCGCCTCTATGTCGGCAAGCGGACGCACGTCGCCGCCGGCATCGAAGACTTCCAACCCGTCCGCCGGTTCGTCGTCGGCCGCGACGCGGTCGAGGGTGATTTCCTGCGGCACGATCGGCTGCTGAGGCGAGGGATCGGATTCCGGGGCCGGTTGCCCGCCCCCGACCTGGACCGCGATCTGCGGGAATTCCTCGGCCGTCAGCATCGGCCCGTCGGCGAGCACGACGGCACGGAACACGGCGTTTTCCAGCTGGCGGACGTTGCCCGGCCAGTCGAAGCGGAGCAGAAGATCGAGGGCACCCGCCGTCACGCCGCGAATGAGGGATTTCCTTTCTTCGGCGGCAAACCGCGCGGTGAAATGGCGGACTAGTTCGGGGATGTCCTCGCGATGCTCGCGCAGCGGCGGCACGCGAATCGGGAAGACGTTCAGCCGATAGTAGAGGTCCTCGCGGAAGGCGCCGGCGTTGACCAGGTCGATCAGGCTGCGGTTGGTGGCCGAGATCAGCCGGAAGTCGACGCGGATCGGCCGGCGCGCGCCGACCGGGTCGATCTCGCCGTCCTGGAGCGCGCGCAGGAGCTTGACCTGGACGTCGAGCGGCAATTCGCCGACCTCGTCGAGGAACAGCGTGCCGGTATGGGCCTCGCGGAACTTGCCGGCATGCTTGTCGGCGGCACCGGTGAAGGCGCCTTTTTCATGGCCGAACAGAATGCTCTCGACGAGATTGTCGGGGATGGCGCCGCAGTTGACGGTGACGAACGGCCTGGACCTGCGGTCGCCGCTGCCCTGGATGGCGCGGGCGATCAGTTCCTTGCCGACGCCCGATTCGCCTTCGATGAGGATCGGGATCTGCGAGGCAACCGCGCGCTCGCCGAGCCGGATCACCCGCTCCATCGCCGGGCTCTTGGTGATGATGTCGCGAAAGGTCAGCGTGCCGGCCGCGCTCCGCTTGATACGGGCGAGCTCGCCCTCCAAAGCGCCAAGCTTCAGCGCGTTCTCGATCGAGACCTGAAGCCGCTCCGGCGAAGCCGGCTTAACGACAAAATCGACCGCACCGGCACGCATTGCGCTGACCACCGTGTCTATTCCCCCATGGGCGGTCTGGACGATCACCGGGATCTGGCGATCGGTTTCGCGCAATTTCGCCAGCACCGCCATGCCGTCGATACCCGGCATCACCAGGTCGAGAATGATCAGCGCCAGGCTGTCGCCCTCGGGCCCGGCGATGCGCGCGAGCGCTTCCTCGCCGCTTTCCGCGACGATCGGGCGATAGCCGAATCGCTCGATCGCGGCAGTGAGAAGCCGACGCTGGACCGGGTCGTCGTCGACGACAAGGACGGAGACAGACATATCGGAGCGATGATCGGGGTCCTCAGTTAACGGCTTACTAATTCGACAATGCTGCATGTGCATGTCGGGGAAAGAATCCGTTTTCGATGGTCGTCCCGCATTGTTGCCGCGATGCATCGCCCGGCCGCCGTCGATTCGGGTTCGTCGTTCGGCGGTTGATCGGGGCCGAAGTGACGCCCACAATCCTTCCTCCCGTTTGTCAATGCAGCGATCCGCGAGATGAGCCCACCCGACCCTTTCGCTACCGATAGCGCCGGCACGGCCTATGGCGAGCTGCCGGAATGGAACCTGGACGATCTGTATCGCGGGCCGGATTCGCCGGAATTGAAGGCCGATCTGGTGCGGGCCGACGACGACTGCGTCGCGTTCGAGACCCGTTACAAGGGCAAGCTCGGCGAACTCGCGGCAGGCGAGGACGCCGGCGAACGGCTGGCCGAGGCGGTGGTGGCGTTCGAGGCGCTGGAGGACCTGCTCGGGCGCATCATCTCCTATGCCGGCCTTCGGCACGCCGGCGATACGAGCGATCCCGTTCGCTCGAAGTTCTACGGCGATGTCGAGGAGAGGATCACCGCGGCGAGCTCGCATCTCCTTTTCTTCCAGCTCGAACTCAACCGTCTCGACGACCAGGTGGTGGAGAAGGCGATGAGCGTGCCGGCACTCGGCCACTACCGGCCATGGCTCGAAGACATCCGCCGCGAGAAGCCCTATCAGCTCGAGGATCGCGTCGAGCAGCTCTTCCACGAGAAGTCGGTGACCGGCCGGGGCGCCTGGAACCGGCTGTTCGACGAGACGATGGCCGGCCTTCGCTTCGCCGTCGACGGCGAGGAATTGGCGATCGAGCCGACGCTGAACTTCCTCCAGCATCAGGACGGCGAGAAGCGGAAGGCGGCGGCCGATGCGCTGGCCGGGACCTTCAAGGCCAACCTCCGCCTCTTCACCCACGTCACCAACACGCTGGCCAAGGACAAGGAGATTTCAGACCGCTGGCGCGGCTTCAAGGATGTCGCGGCGGCCCGCCACCTGTCCAACCGGGTCGAGCCGGAGGTGGTCGACGCGCTGGTCGAGGCGGTGCGCGCCGCCTATCCGCGCCTGTCGCACCGCTACTACAGGCTCAAGGCCGGATGGTTCGGTCGCGACCATCTCGACCACTGGGACCGCAATGCACCGCTTCCCAAGGTGCCGATGCGCACGATCCGCTTCGACGAGGCGCGGGCGACGGTGCTCGGCGCCTACGGCTTGTTCTCGCCGGCAATGGCCAATATCGCGCGACGCTTCTTCGACGACCGTTGGATCGACGCGCCGGTGCGGGACGGCAAGGCGCCGGGCGCCTTCTCCCATCCGACCGTGCCGAGCGCTCATCCCTACGTCCTGATGAACTATCAGGGGAAGATCCGCGACGTGATGACCCTCGCTCATGAGCTGGGGCACGGCGTCCATCAGGTGCTTGCCGCGCCGAGAGGGGCGCTGATGGCCCCGACCCCGCTCACCATGGCCGAGACGGCGAGCGTCTTCGGCGAGATGCTGACCTTCCGGGCGCTGCTCGCCGAGACCACCGATCCGGCGCAGAAGAAGGCGATGCTCGCCGCCAAGGTCGAGGACATGATCAACACGGTGGTCCGCCAGATCGCCTTCTACAGCTTCGAGCGGGAGGTTCACACCGAGCGTCGCGAGGGTGAGCTCACCGCCGAGCGGCTCGGCGCGATCTGGATGAAGGTGCAGGCCGAGAGCCTCGGCCCGGCGATCAGATTGCAGCCCGGATACGAGGTGTTCTGGAGCTATATCCCCCACTTCATCCACGCGCCGTTTTACGTCTACGCCTATGCGTTCGGCGACTGCCTGGTGAACTCGCTCTACGCGGTCTACGAGGAGGCGGCCTCCGGCTTCCAGGAGAAGTACCTCGCCATGCTGAGGGCCGGCGGCACCAAGCATCATAAGGAACTGCTCGCGCCCTTCGGGCTCGACGCCGGCGATCCAGGGTTCTGGCAGAAGGGCCTCGGCGTCATCGACCGGCTGATCGGCGAATTGGAGGCGATGGAAAAGGAGACGAGTGCCTAGCGTCGCGGATTTCCATTGCGCTCGGAGTGCGGAGAACCCAGATAGCCTCTCTCAATGTCTCGCTGGAGATCGTCTCGTGCCGGCTCTCTTCTTCATCCTCCTGATCGTCCTCATCGCCACGGTGGGGTTCTGGAAGACGCTCGGCGCGATCCTCGGCGCGTTGGCGATGATCGTCCTGATCATCCTGCTTCTCGCCGCGGTGGGAATCGTCGGCGGCTTCCTCGTCGTGAAGCGCATGCGCTGAGGGCGCCTCTAGTCGTTGTACATTTTGTAAAACATATGTTATACGCTTTGTATAACATCCCAGAAGAGACGCGCCCATGAACGAGGAACCAAGTGATGTCGAAGCCGGCCCCGCCGCTCTCCAAGTCAGGAAGATCGGCAATTCGACCGGCATCATCTTTCCCAAGGAACTGCTCGCCCGTCTCAAGCTAAAGGTCGGCGACAGCCTTTACGTCGTCGAGCAGACCGAGCGGGGCATCAAGCTCAGCCCCTATGATCCGAAGCATGCCAAGGCGATGGAGATCGCCCGCGGCGCCTTCCGCAAATACGCCGACACCTTCAAGGCGCTGGCGAAGTGAACGAGCCGGAGTGGCTCGATGTTGACATCGTTCTCGATGTTCACGCCGAGCAACTGGCGCTCTTCGGCGGAGCGGACGGTATCCGCGACGTCGGTCTCCTGGAGTCCGCGCTGGCGAGGCCGCTGAACAAATACGCCCATGGTGAAAACGATCTTGCGGTGCTCGCCGCGGCTTACGCATTCGGCATTTCGCGCAATCATCCGTTCGTTGACGGCAACAAACGATCGGCTTTGGCGTCGATCATTGTGTTCCTTGGCTTGAATGGGATCGATTTCGACGTGGCGCCGGCGTCGGCGACTGTGATGATGCTCGACCTCGCCGCGGGCGTGGTCGATGAGACGGGCCTCGTCCGCTGGATCCGTGACAGCCTGCCGGCGGGCTGATCCCGACAAAACGTGCCTCGCACCAAAACGGGCCTTCCAACCGCCACGGTCCCCGCCTAGATAGCGCCGATGGCCGACCAATCCGATCGCGAACAGAACCGCCTCTCCCGCCGCCTCGGACGCTACGCCCGGGTCGGCGCCAATGTCGGCGGCGTCGCGGCGAAGATGGCCGGCGCGCGCCTGTTCGGCCGCGAGCTTGGCGACCAGCGGAACGCAGCCGAGCTGATGGTGGCGCTCGGCGGCCTCAAGGGGCCGCTGATGAAGCTCGCCCAGCTGCTGTCGACCGTCCCCGATCTTCTGCCGCCGGAATATGCGGCCGAATTGCAAAAGCTCCAGGCCTCGGCGCCGCCGATGGGCCCGGCCTTCGTCAAGCGCCGCATGACCGCCGAACTCGGACCACGCTGGAGGGAGCGGTTCCGCGCGTTCGACGACAAGCCGTCGGCCGCCGCCTCACTCGGTCAGGTGCATCGCGCCGTCGGCCGCGACGGCCGCGACCTCGCCTGCAAGCTCCAGTACCCGGACATGCAGTCGGCGGTGGAGGCCGACCTCGGCCAGCTCGGCGTCGTCTTTGCCCTGCAGCGGCGCTTCAATCCGGAGATCGACACGACGGAAATAGCCAAGGAGCTGTCGGAGCGGCTCCGCGAGGAGCTCGACTACCGCCGCGAGGCGCGTAATACCATGCTCTACGGAGCGGTCCTCAAGAACGAGCCGCTGATCCGGGTGCCCGATATCGTGACGGAACTATCGACCGGGCGGCTCCTCACCATGACGTGGCTGGACGGCCGGCCGCTGCTCACTTTCCTCGACCACAGCCTCGAGGACCGCAACCGCATCGCGACGGCGCTGTTCAGGGCCTGGTGGCATCCCTTCGCCACCCACGGCATCATCCACGGCGATCCCCATCTCGGCAACTACAGCGTGTTCGAAAAGGCCGGGAGCCCGGCCGGCATCAATCTCCTCGACTACGGATGCATTCGCGTCTTCACCGCGCGTTTCGTCAGCGGCGTGGTCGAGCTCTATCACGGCTTCCGCGACAACGACCGGGAGCGGATGGTGGAGGCTTACCGCCGCTGGGGGTTCCGCGAGATCACCAACCGGCAGATCGACAGCCTCAATATCTGGGCGCGCTTCATCTATGCGCCGCTGATCGACGATCGGGTGCGCACCATCGCCGACGGCATTGAGCCCCACGCCTACGGCCGCCGGGAAGCGTGGAAGGTCAAGCAGGCGTTGAAAGCCGAGCGGCCGATCACCATCCCGCGCGAGTTCGTGCTGATGGACCGCGCCGCGATCGGGCTCGGCGCGGTGATGCTGCACCTCAAGGCCGAGCTCAACTTCCATCGCATCTTTGCCGAAGCGATCGACGATTTCACCGAGGACAGACTGGCGAAGCGCCAGGCAAGGGCCCTGGAGGCGGCGGGTCTTTAGTCTCCGCCCTCGGCGCTCTGTCGTGGCCTGCGGGGCCCGCACTGGCTCATGACGACATGAAGCCGCGTGTTTGCAATCGCATTTTGCTACAGTGCCCGGGTTCGAAGACAAGGAGCGGACGAGCGATGCGGAAACTGATCCTCGGCACGGCGATGGCCGTGCTCCTCACCGGTTCGGTTGCGTTTGCGGCGGAACTCAGTGCAACAATCACCCAGATCGATGTCAGCGGCCGGATCTTCTTCATCGACGGCAAGGCTTACCACGTGCCGGCGTCTATCGACATCGGCGCCTTCAAGGTCGGGCAGCATGTGACGGTCACCTACGAGATCGTCGACGGCCAGTTGACGGTCGTTTCCATCAGGATCACCTGACCCTATGGAGTGACCGGCGGCCGGGAATCTCGGCCCGGGAACCCGAAGGTGAACTGAGGTGCTCGGCGAATAGGGCATGGGGGCCGCGTGTTTGCGGGCGAGTGCTGTCGTCCTTTCTCGCGAACGTGAAGGTGTCTCGCCATGCGCCTCATCGTCCCGGTCCTCGGCCCGGTCTACAAGGCTCTTGCCGAACCGGCCTATGCGCTGACCCGGTTCGTCGCCGGCGCCTTTCTCGTTCCGCACGGGCTGTGGAAGCTCTTCAGCATCACCGGCAGCCAGGCGGATATGATCGCCTTCTTCCACGCCATCGGACTCGAGCCGGCGGTGCCGCTGGTGGTCGCCGTCGGTATCGTCGAAACGGTTGGCGGCGTCCTGGTCGCCATCGGCTTCCTCACGCGCCCGGCGGCGCTCGCCGCCGCTATTACCACCGGCACCGCCGCGCTCTATGTCCACTTGCCGTTCGGCTTCTATGTCGAGCCGGGCGGGATCGAGTTCTCAGGGCTGTGGGCGATCGTGCTCTTGATGTTCGCCGTCAAAGGCGGCGGACGCATCTCGATCGATCAACTCATCGGCCGTGAATTCTGAGGCAGCGCCGTCCGGCGGCTGCCGGGCGCTCCGGCCTCCACCTGGCACAGAGCCTAGTCGCGCCCCGGAAACGGGCCGACGAAGCGACGGCGATGCTCGATCTGGAAGACGTTGGAGTTGAGGGCGGCGATCCACTGCTTGCCCTCGGTGGTCAGCTCGAGATAGGCGAGGGCCGGGCCAATGATCGGCTGAACCTGGTTCCAGAAGAATTCCGGATATTTGTCGATGAGATCGGCGGCGCTGTCGTAGCCGAGTGCCGCGGCGGCGCCGGTCTCGACGAATTCAAGATAAAGCGCGTTGATCTTGCGGTGGTAGAACGGATCGGCCATCTGGCCGATGAGGTCGGCGGCGCGCACCAGTGCGCCCTCGGTACTTGTCGCCGCATAAGCTTCGCCGTCGGGAACCGGGAAGCGGGTCATTTCGATCGCCGCGGCGATGCGCTCGGCCTGGACATAGGGCGAGCGGCCGAACCGGTCGCGGGCGTAAATCTTGCCGCGGTCGACATGCCACGGCGCCAGAAACGCGTCGGAGGCGCCGCGCGGCGGCGAGATGGTTTCGCCCGCCTCGTTGATCACGATGGTGTCGGACGTATCGCCGCGGCAGATGCCGCGAACGAAACCGATGTCGTGGACGATGAGGGCGCAGGTGTAGTGCAGCCAGTCTTCGGGAACCAGCGCTTCGGCGAGCAGGCGGCCGCGAATGATCTGCTGGCCGACCTGGGTGACCATCATGGTGTGTTCGATATCGTGATAGAGCGCGTCGGAATTGCCGATCCGCTCGAGGACGAGGCGCGCGGCGCCGCCGATATAGGTCGCGTATTCCGGGCTCCGGTATGAGAAATACTGCAGATAGTGGCTGGCGAGATAGTCGCCGAAGTGATCGGCGAGGATTGAAATCGGGTTCAGCATGGCCGGCGCCTCCTCTGCGCGGTCCACCGGCCGGTTGGGCGCTGCGCGGACCGCCCCGCCGCCTCTAGCCTATGCCTGTCGCCGGGGGTTTGACAAAGCCATGGCCGCGACGCCTTGTATGATTGTCGCAGGCGATGGGTTTGCTATAAAGCCCCGCGTCCTTTGATAACCCTGACGGAGATTGACCACATGGCCGAGCATGGCGCCGCCGACACGGCAACGGCGACAGGTGTGGATTATGGCGATCATGTCCAGACTTACGAGGCCTTCATTCACCTGGCCCGTTATGCGCTGACGGGCATCGTCGTCCTTCTGATTCTGATGGCCTTCTTCTTGCTTTGACAGTCAGCCGGCGGGGAGCGCTCCCGGATGAGCCGGCGCATCGGCGGTCAATCTCGTTCCTGAGATCGGCGGCGATCCTTCGCTACGGTTCGGTTCACGCGCGGAAACGTCCCGTCCAGCCAAATTGGAAACGCCTATGAAGATCGCCGTGCCGAGTGAGACCGACAAGGCCGAGCCGCGGGTCGCCGCGACACCGGAAACCGTCAAGAAGCTTGTCGGCCTCGGTGCCGAGGTCACCGTCCAGGCCGGGGCGGGAGCCGGTTCGCGCATCACCGACGAGGCGTTTGCCGCGGCCGGTGCGACCATCGCCAAGACCGCGGCGCCGATGCTGAAAGGCGCCGACGTCGTTCTCAAGGTCCGCCGACCGGCGACCGCCGAAATCAAGAACCTCAAACCCGGCACCATGGTGATCGGAGCGATGGATCCCTACGGCCACGAGGACGAGATCAAGGCGCTGGCCGCGGCGGGGGTTGCCGTCTTTGCCATGGAGCTTCTGCCGCGCATCACCCGGGCGCAGAGTATGGACATCCTGTCGAGCCAGGCGAATCTCGCCGGCTATCAGGCGATCATCGACGCGGCGGAGAATTTCGGCCGGGCCATGCCGATGATGATGACCGCGGCGGGCACGGTTCCGGCGGCCCGGGCCTTCGTGATGGGCGCCGGCGTTGCCGGACTGCAAGCCATCGCCACCGCCCGCCGGCTCGGCGCGGTGGTCACCGCCACCGATGTCCGCCCCGCCGCCAAGGAGCAGGTGGAATCGCTTGGGGCGAAGTTCGTCGCGGTCGAGGACGACGAGTTCAAGCAGGCGGAAACCGCCGGCGGCTACGCCAAGGAAATGTCGAAGGCGTATCAGGCCAAGCAGGCCGAGCTGATCGCCGAGCACATCAAGAAGCAGGACATCGTCGTCACGACGGCGCTGATCCCCGGCCGTCCAGCCCCCAAGCTGGTGTCGAAGGAGATGGTCGCCTCGATGAAGCCGGGCTCGGTGCTGGTCGATCTCGCGGTCGAGCGCGGCGGCAATGTCGAGGGCGCCGCGCCGGACCAGGTGGTGGAGACCGACGGGGTCAAGATCGTCGGCTATCTCAACGTTGCCGGCCGGATCGCGGCCAGCGCCTCGGCGCTTTACGCGCGCAATCTCTATGCATTCCTCGAGACAATGATCGACAAGGAAAAGAAAGCCCTGGCGATCAACTGGGAGGATGAACTGGTCAAGGCGACGAATCTCACGCGGGACGGCGCGGTCGTCCACCCGGCCTTTGCCGAGAAGGGAGGCGAATGATGGCGACCATGACGCCGGAGCAAGCTGCGGCAGCGGCACAAGCGGCGGCCGACACGGCGAAAGCGGCGGCCGGCACGGCGACCGACGCGGCCTCGGCCGCACAGGGCTTTGCCGATCAGGCGGCCGAGGCGGTCGGCGGCGCGGTGCATGCGGCGACCGGCGGCGCCATCGATCCCTTCGTCTTCCGCCTGGCGATCTTCGTGCTGGCGATCTTCGTCGGCTACTACGTTGTCTGGTCGGTGACGCCGGCGCTGCATACGCCCTTGATGTCGGTGACCAACGCCATCTCCTCGGTCATCGTCGTCGGCGCGTTGCTTGCGGTCGGCGTCGGCGCGGTCGCGGCGGCCTCCGGCTCGTGGCTGTCGCACGCGTTCGGCTTCGTCGCGTTGGTGCTCGCCTCGGTGAACATCTTCGGCGGCTTCCTGGTCACCCAGCGCATGCTCGCCATGTACAAGAAGAAAGAGCGGGCGTGAGCTGATGTCGGCAAACCTCACCGCCTTCCTCTATCTCGTCGCCGGCGTTCTCTTCATCCTGGCGCTGCGCGGGCTGTCGAATCCGGAGACCTCCCGCCGCGGCAACTATTTCGGTATCGCCGGCATGGCGATTGCCGTGGTGACGACGCTGTTCGTCGCCGCACCGTCGTGGGGCGCGTTCTTCCTGATCCTGCTCGGGCTCGCCATCGGCGGCAGCGTCGGCGCTGTCATCGCCCGGCGCATCCCGATGACGGCGATGCCGCAGCTCGTCGCCGCCTTCCATTCGCTGGTCGGCCTCGCCGCGGTGCTCGTCGCCGCGTCGGCGCTCTACGCGCCGGCGGCGTTCGGCATCGGCACGCCCGGATCCATCCACGGGGCGAGCCTGGTCGAGATGTCGATCGGCGTCGCCATCGGCGCCATCACCTTCACCGGCTCGATCATCGCCTTCCTCAAGCTCGACGGCCGCATGTCCGGCGCGCCGATCCTGCTGCCGATGCGCCACTACGTAAACGGCGGCCTCGGCATCCTGGCCGTCGTGCTGATCGCCATCTTCGTCGGAACCGAGAGCCATCTCCTCTTCTGGCTGATCACGCTCACCGCCCTCGCCCTTGGGGTGCTCATCATCATCCCGATCGGCGGTGCCGACATGCCGGTGGTGATCTCGATGCTGAACTCCTATTCGGGATGGGCGGCGGCCGGCATCGGCTTCACCTTGGGCAACACCGCGCTGATCATCACCGGGGCGCTGGTCGGCTCGTCGGGCGCCATCCTTTCCTACATCATGTGCAAGGGGATGAATCGGTCGTTCATCTCGGTGATCCTCGGCGGCTTCGGCGGCGAGGCGGCAGCGGCGGCCGACGACGGTCGGGCGCGGACCGTCAAGCAGGGGTCGGCCGAGGACGCCGCCTTCATCCTCAAGAACGCCGCGAAGGTGATCATCGTGCCCGGCTACGGCATGGCCGTCGCCCAGGCCCAGCACGCGCTCCGCGAAATGGCGGATGTCCTCAAGAAGGAGGGCGTCGACGTCAAATACGCCATCCATCCGGTCGCCGGCCGCATGCCCGGACACATGAACGTGCTCCTGGCCGAGGCCAATGTTCCCTATGACGAAGTCTTCGAGCTGGACGACATCAACTCCGCCTTCGCCCAGACCGACGTGGCCTATGTCATCGGCGCCAACGACGTTACCAACCCGGCGGCGGAGGACGACCCGGCGTCGCCGATCTACGGTATGCCAGTGCTGCAGGTGTGGAAGGCAAAGACGGTGATGTTCGTCAAGCGGTCGCTCGCCTCCGGCTACGCCGGCATCGACAACCCGCTTTTCTATCGCGACAACACCATGATGCTGCTGGGCGACGCCAAGAAGATGACCGAGGGCATCGTCAAGGCGCTGTAGGGCAAGAGCCCTGTGTGATCTCCGCGGTTTGCAGCCGCGTACAAAACCGCTGTGGTTTCGCGTTTCGGGTCCTATATGATGACCGATACCGGGAGATGGATCATGCCAAAGGCAGCTTCGAAAAAGCACAATTCGGTCAGCGCTGGACGCTCTCGCCGCCTCACGATCGACAATGCAGATGCAAGGGCGTTCGGCAAAGCCAGTGCTGCCTTCACGAAGGAGGTGACCGCGTCAAGAGCCAAGGCGGTGAAGGCGCTGAAGGCCTCGGGATATCTCACCGCGTCGGGAAAGCTATCTAAACGCTATCAATAGCCGTGCATCGGCTGACGACAACCTTTGTCCTTGGCTATCACGGGTGTGATGAAGATGTAGCCCGGCGACTGGTGTCAGGACGCCCCTTCCGCACTAGCCGAAACGAATATGATTGGCTTGGTGATGGGATCTATTTCTGGGAGTCAAACCCCCGACGCGGGATCGAGTTTGCTCGTGAGGTAAAGGCGCGACCTCGCGCGGTTTCGAAGATAAGGAAACCCGCGGTGGTCGGGGCGATCATTGACCTCAGGAGATGTCTCGACCTTTCGACATCCGCAGGCACCGACGAAGTGAGCAAGGCCTACAGGTCTTTTGTTGCCACCATTGAAGCAGCGGGTGTCCCAATGCCGAAGAACAGGGGCGGCTCCGACATGCTTCTGCGAAACTTGGATAGGGCGGTGATCGAGCACCTGCATGTTGTCAGGAAGGCGAAGAACCTTCCTGAAATCGATACTGTCCGTGGCTTCTTCTTCGAGGGTGACCGCCTGTATCCCGAGGCCGGTTTCTTTGGGAAGACTCACGTCCAAATCTGCGTTCGCGAGCCCTCGTGCATTCATGGTGTCTTCCGTGTCCCGTCCTTCGATCTCAACGGGTGAGATGACTGATGCTCCTCGGCTACGCCAAGAAGATGACCGAGGGCATCGTCAAGGCGCTGTGACGGTAGCCGAACCCGTGCTCGCCTGATTGGCGGGACGGCAGTGGAGGCAATCCGCCTGCCTCTCGCGCCGCGTCGATTCCCAAACAACGCGCGTGGCGCCCGGGAGCTTGGCGCGGCTCGTTTCTCTGCAAGGAAGCGTCGCTGCCGGGCTCGGTATAGGATGCGCGCCGGATTCCCGTCGAGATTATGAGGCGCGGCATGAAGTCGGTCTTGATTGCCTTGCTGCTGTTGGCGCCGTGGGCGGCGGACGCGGCTTCTCCGGAAGAGGGTTATCTCGCGGCCCGGGAGGCCGCCATCGCCCGGTTCACCGCGTACGAGGCTGCCGACGACTTCAGCGACGCGGTGTTCGCCGAGCACGACCGCGCGCTCGCCGACCTCGAGGCGCAGCTCCGACCGATCATCGGGCCGGTCGCGATCGACGCCTTCTCCGCCGAGGGGGTAATCAATCTCGATACGCTTTTCGAGGGCGACGAGGGCTTCGCGATGCTCGATGGGCTTGTCTATGCGTCGAAGGATGACAAGGCGCACGTCCTGGTCACGACGGTCGGGCTGTTGCGGGCATGGCTGGACGCCCGTCGCACCGGATCGTCTCCGTCTACCGACGTGCCCGTCGAGGTCGACAGCGCGGTCCGGTCCGAGTCCTTCTACACGTTCGCCATCAGCACGGATTCGGCTGTGACGCGATTCGCCGAAATCCCCATCACCCGGCCGAAGGTCGCCTCTGCCTATGCGATGCTGGCGAAGCGCAGTCAGGATATCGCTCTCGACGTGCCCGACGAGATCATGATTGCGATCGTCGAGGGCGACAGGGTCTATGTGGCCTGGGCGGCAGTGAACACCGCGATCGCCGCCATACCGGCGTGCGACGGCGTGTGGAAGGATTATGAGGCGCGAGCCGAGGCGGCCTCTCTCGCGTACGAAAGGTCGGACCCCAAGGACGAACAGATTTTCGAGGATTTCCTCCGTCTGCGCGACGAGGGCGACGTGGCGTTTCATCAGTGCTTTGCCGACCGCGCGCCGGGTGAGGCCTTTTATTTGCCGCTGACCGACGAGGCCCAGGCGTTGGTCGACCGACTGCCTTGACGATTGGCTGCTCGATGCCAGCTTGGCGCCCGTTGGCATGGCCAACAAGATGACCGAGGGCATCGTCAAGGCGCTGTAGGGCGGCTTCGAGCAATCGACGGCCATTTGCGCTACTCTCCCCACGTTCGGGGCGAGGGGCGACGATCGTGGCATCCACGGCGGACGTTACCGGCATCAGGCGGGCGGAGATCGTGGCGGCGCTGTCGATCGCGACCGATCTTGCCCTCGGCCAGCCGGTCGAGTTCGCGCTGCGCTCCTGCGTGCTCGGCGTCGGGCTTGGCGAGTGTCTCGGCTACGGACCGAAGGAACGCGCCGAGATCTATTGGCAATCGCTTCTGCGCTATATCGGCTGCAACGCCGATGCCCATGTGATGGCTGCGCTGTTCGGCGACGAGACGAGCTTCCGCCACGACTTTGCCCTGATCGATACGGGCGCCGCGGGCGAAGTGCTGCGTCTCGTCTTCCGCCATATCCGCGAAGCCAATGCCGAGCTGCCGCCGCTCGCCACGCTGCGGGTGGTCCTCGACGGCATGGCCAGGTCGCGGCGGATGGCCGAGGAGAATCTCCGCGGACATTGCGACGTGGCGCAGCGACTGGCGGTGCGGCTGGGTTTCGGCAATTCGACCATCGCCTGTCTCGGTCAGATCTACGAGCGCTGGGACGGCCGCGGCCTGCCCGAGCGGCTCAAGGGCGAAGCGATCGCGCCCGCCGTGCGGGTCGTCACGCTGGCGCAGGACTACATCGCGCTGGCCGACGCGCACGGCGCCGACGAGGCGGTCGCCACGATCGCCCGGCGACGCGGCAAGGCCTACGACCCGGCGATCGCCGATTGCTTCGCCCGAAGCGCGAGGGAGCTGCTGCCGCGCCTCGCCGAGTCGGCCTGGCTCGACACGGTGCTCCGGCTCGAGCCGGAGCCGCATGCGCTGCTTGACGAAGCCGCCTTCGACGAGGCATGCCTCGCCATGGCCGATTTCATCGACGTGAAATCGCCGTTCACGCTCGGCCATTCACGCGCCGTGGCGAAGCTCGCCGAGGCGGCCGCCGGCGAGGCGGGGTTGCCCGCAGCGGACGTGGTTCTGCTCCGCCGCGCCGGCCTCCTCCACGACATCGGCATGGCCGGCGTGGCTTCGAGCGTTCTGGTCAAGGAGGGCCCGCTCAGCGAGCGGGAATGGGAGCAGGTCCGCCTGCATCCCTACCACGCCGAGCGGATTCTCGGCCGGCCGCCGGCGCTTGCCCGTCTCGCCGAGATCGTCGGCCGCCATCACGAGCGGCTCGACGGGACCGGCTATCACCGTGGCCTCAGAGCGGACGCGCTTTCCATGCCGGCGCGGATCCTTGCCACCGCCGAGGCGTATCGGTCGATGCGCGAAGCGCGGTCGCATCGAGCGGCGCTGTCGCCAACTCACGCCGAGGGGGAGATGCGCCGCGAGGTGCGCGCCGGTCGGCTTGACGGCGACGCAGTCGCCGCCGTCCTCGCCGCCGCTGGTCACCGCGTGTCGAGCGTGAGGCGGTCGGCGCTCAGCGACTTGACACCGCGCGAGATCGAGGTGCTCGAACTGATCGCCGCCGGGCGTTCGATGAAGGAGATCGGCCGCATCCTCGGCATCTCGCCGAAGACTGTCGACAACCATATCCAGCACCTCTACGCCAAGATCGAGGTCAAGACCCGCGTCGGCGCGGCGCTGTTTGCGGTCGAGCACGGCATCGCCGGGCAGGCGGCCGTTTCATAGGGAATCCTCCTCACGCGGAGCGGGTGCCGGCTGGCCTATTTGGACAGGCGTCGAAACCAAGGAGGAACCCATGTCCCAGAATCAAGCTGCGAGCCGGTTGAGCGCCAATCCGATGTCGGTCGAGGCGAACCGGGCGATGATGCGCCGTTGGATCGAGGACGGCTGGAACAAGCACAATGTCGGGCTGATCGACGAGATCTTCGCGACGGATGTCTTTGAACACGACCCGGGCGGTCTGACGGTCGACGGTGCCGAGGCGCTGAAAGCCCATATCAACGGCTTCCTGACCGCCTTGCCCGATATCAGGTTCACCATCGAGGACCTTATCGCCGAGGGCGACGTGGTGGTG
The DNA here is from genome assembly GCA_963759235.1 of uncultured Alphaproteobacteria bacterium. Taxonomy (GTDB): domain Bacteria; phylum Pseudomonadota; class Alphaproteobacteria; order Rhizobiales; family Kaistiaceae; genus Bauldia. The sequence continues at coordinate 193,951 of CAVWYO010000009.1, forward strand.
TGCCGCTTCGACTCGACTGCCACCCATACGGGGACGCTGATGAACATCCCGGCGACCGGCAAAACCGCGAGGGTAAGCGGGATGCTCGAGTTCCGCTTCGCCGACGGCAAGGTCGCCGAGGTTTGGGCCATGTACGATCTGTTCGGCATGCTCCGCCAGATCGGCGTCATTCCCGATCCGGCCTGAGGGCGGTAGGCCGTGGCTAGCCGCGCCCGTGGCTAGCCGCGCCGGCCCGGCCGGCGCGGTCTCAAGCAGACCGCTTGCGCGTCGGTTGCCTGCGGCGGCCGGGTGACGCGGGCCGGCCGGCCAGGTCCAGTTCCACCGGTTCCTGATGCGGAAATTCGGCGACCAGCCGGAGCCGGCCGCCGAGACCGTCGACATAGGTCTTCAGCGTTGACAAGAGCATGTCCTCGCGGTGTTCGAGGCGCGAGATATTGTGCTGTGAAATGCCGGTCGCGACCGCCACCTCCTCCTGCGTCTTCTTCGCTGCGGCGCGAAGCTGGCGGAGTGTCTCCACCCAAATCAGTCGCTTCGCCTTGGCGGCGATGCGAGCGCGCTCTTCCGAAGGCAGGCTGGCAATCACTTCACTCAGGTTGCGCATCATTTCTCCTTATGTTCGCGCAGATAACTTGCGTAGCGCCGGTCCGCCCGTTCGATAAGCCGCTTGTAGAAACGGCGCTGACTTTCGCCGGCTTTGCTGCCGCTGCAGAGCACGACGGCGCGTCTTCGCGGGTCGAACGCGAATGCAAGCGCCACACCCCGTCTCCGCTCCTGAAGCGAAGCTCCTTCATGTTGGGGTAGAGAGCTCAGCGAACTCCGGTTCGAATTCGGCGTGAAACAGCACCGTCCACAGCATTCGTAATTCATATGTCCTTGGGGGTATATGCTGTCAGGAGCATATATTCAGCGCCGCCAGCGATGGAAGATCGTTCGGCGATCCAGCACACGGCGGCGCTGAAGATGCGGAACGTAGAAGAAAGGGATGTTCCACAGGGTATCGTGAGCATGCGACGCGGGCTTGCCCCTGGCGGCGGGTCGTTCCATGTTCGGCCATCGACGTCGAGCCCCGTGAGGCCCCCAAGGATGAGCCGGCCCGATATCAAGACCGAATGGCAGCCGATGACGACCGCGCCGAAGGACGGGTCGCGGATCCTGGTGACGGTCCGCGCCAGCGAGCAGGGGCCGGCGGAGGTCGACGTGGTCAAATGGGCGAGGCCGGAAGCCGCGGCCGAGCCGGGGTGGGTTGCTACCGACTCGGACGCGGATGCTCCGATCGTCTATGCGGCGGGCGAACTCGCCTCGTGGATGCCGCTGCCGAGCGCGTTGCCCAGCCTCCGCTCGGTGCGCATCGCCGCCGGCGAACCACCGCCGCCCTATTCCGGCGAGATGGACGGATCGGCGATCTGAAGGCCGCCCTATTTGCTGAGCAGCCTTTCCCACCAGGGCAGCCCGCCCGTCATCCGTCCATCCGGCGGCTTGACTCAGAGCAAAGTCGGTTCTGATTTGAATCGGGGTCTTTGTTTTAGCTCTTTGATTCTTCGCATTTTCCGGGCGGAAAAGTGCGCACACTTTTCCTGAAAATGCTGGCTCAGCCGCGCCGGTCGCGATCGATGAACCGCTTCTTGACCCGCGCCGCGAAGGCGCCGGGATTGTTGCGAGCGTCGGTTTCCCGCGCCATCTGCTTCAGTTCGTCGCGCGCCGCTTCGAGCTTCGGCCGGGTCCGGCGCCAGGTTTCGGCCGCCCGCGGCCGGACGTCCTTTTCGAAAACCTCGACCGCCTTCGCCCGCACGCGCGGGTCGCTGGTCAACCGTGTCGCAGCCGTGATGAACCATCGGGCGATCGTCATTCCGGCATCCCTTCGACGGTTTTGCTTGCCGTCAGCTTTGCACGACAACCCCCGGGCGCTCAACCGGCCCGCAAACGCCATCCTGCCTCGGCTCGCTCAGATGTTGTCGCCGGGGAGCGCCACGATCATCGACCGCTCGCGCAGGAACGGGTGGATGCCGACCGCCTTTTTGAGGATCGCCTGGGCCTGTTCGACCCGACCCTGTTGCGTCAGGATCAACGCCATCCCGGCCATGGCGCCGAAGTGGCGCGGCTCGCGCTGCAGGGTTTCCTCGATATCGTCGAGCGAGCCCTGGAGGTCGCCTTGCATGAAGCGGATCGTCGCGCGCTGGTTCCAGGCTTCCGCCCAATCCGGAGCGACGGCGATCAGCTGGTCGAGGACCTCGACGGCGCCGGCAAGGTCGTAGTTCTCGCGCCGATCCATGGCGCGGGCCATGAGGTCGGCCGCCGCCGCGTCCGGCGCCAGCATCCAGTGCCGCCAGATCTCGTCCTCCATGGCGCGACCCTCGGCCTCGGTCTTCGCCGCGCCGAGGAAGTGGAACAGGCGGTCGCCCTCGGCGGCATAGGCGCTCGCATCGCCGCGCAAACCAAGGGAGTCTTGCGCAATCGTCGGCACGGCGAAGGCGCCAACGATCAACAGAGCGATGACGGCCGTGAAAAGGCCGACCAGCGGCCGCCGCTGCAGCTCCGTGTCCATGGCGAACGACACCTCTTCGGGACCGACTTCACGGAGAATTATTGCGGCGGTCGCCAGCGTCAACCTCTCACAGCGACCGTATCAGATCGGTCAGCTCGCCGAGATGGGCGAGTTGGCGGAAGCGCGGCGCATCCTGCGGCCGTTCGGCGTGCTCCACCGACCAGGTCAGATCGTGGGGGATGAAGACGCCCCAGCTGCCCGCCTCGATGGCCGGGACCACGTCGGAGCGGAGCGAGTTGCCGACCATCATGCTCCGCTCAGGGCCGTCCCCGTGCCGGGAGAAAATGCGCTGGTAGGTCACCGCGGTCTTGGCGCTGACGATCTCGACGGCGTCGAAAAGGTCGCCGAGCCCCGACTGGGCGAGCTTGCGTTCCTGGTCGAACAGGTCGCCCTTGGTGATCAGCACGATCCGGTAGGAGCCGGCGAGCTCGCCAAGCGTTTCCCTGGCATATGGCAGGGTCTCCACGGGATGGCGAAGCAGGTCGCGGCCGGCGTCGAGGATCTCGCCGATCACCGAGGCCGGCACCTGGCCGTCGGTCACCTCGATGGCAGTCTCGATCATCGACAGCGTGAAGCCCTTGATGCCGTAGCCGTAGATGGCAAGGTTCCGCGTCTCCGCTTCCAGCAGTTTCGACGACAGGTCGGTCCCCTCGGCATGGCCGGCAACCAGGTCGTGGAAGCGCTCCTCGGTCATCCGGTAGAAGGTTTCGTTCTGCCAGAGGGTGTCGTCGGCATCGAAGCCGATCGTGGTGAGTTGCGGGGAGGGTTGCGTCATGGAGGCTCGATCGATCGGTATCTCGGCGTTTACCAAACTCGGTGAATCGGTCGCCCGACGTGACCCGGCCGCGGCGATTATCTAGTATCGAGGTGTTGCACGCGAAGATTTCAGCCGGTCGACGAGAAGCGTTCGATCGTCCGGCGGCCAGAACAGCTGGGGGCTTTCCATGAAATATGCACGTTTGATAACCGTCGCAACCGCTCTTGTCGGAACGGTCGCCGGCGTCCAGTCGGCGCTCGCCTTCAGTGCCGTTTCCACGACGCATCTCAACCTCAGGGCCGGTCCGGGGCCTCAATATGCGGTGATTGCGACGATCAATCATGACGATCGTGTCGACGTCCACGGATGCCTCAAGGAGATCACCTGGTGCGATGTGAACTGGGGCGATCTCCAGGGCTGGGCGGCGGGCGAATACCTCGCCTATGACAGCGACGCAGGGGTGAGGGTGCTGCCGCTCGTCGGCGACGCGATCGAAATCCCGGTCGTCACCTACGAGGCGGTCGACGAGGTCGTACCGCAGGTGGTTGGCGAAGTCGTCGGGGCGAAAGGGTATGTCGAGGCGATTTCACCGGCCGAGCCGGTTTCGGCTTACGTCAGCGCACAGGCGATCGATACCGTCTATGTCAACGGCGAGGTGGTGGTCGGTGCCGTGGTGCCGGAGACCGTTCCGCTCTATGCGATCCCCGAATCCGAGTACACCTTCACCAGCGTCAACGGTCAGAACGTCCTGATCGACAAGGACACGCGCAAGGTGGTGTACATCTACCGGTAGGAAACGGCAGCCGTTCGGGGGGTCACGTGGTGCGCTCGGCCGCCGCTACGCTCGCTCCCGGGGACGTCCGTTTCATCCCCTCGGTCGCCGGGCGGTAGTTGGGATTGAGGTTGGCTGCCTTGGCGAAGGCCGCGAAGGCGCGCTCGCGGTCGCCGAGCTTCTCGAGCGCCAGCCCTTCATTGGTCCAGGCGGCGTAGGAGTCGCGGTCGCGCTTGACCGCCTCGTTGAAGTCGTCGAGCGCGGCCTTGTAGTCGCCCATCGCCAGGTAGGAGAGACCGCGGCCGTCAAACGGCTCGGCGGTCTTCGGCGACATGGCGATCGCCTTCGAGAAGTCGTCGATCGCCGCGTCCTGACGGCCGCTCGCCTGATAGATCAGGGCGCGGTTGTGGTAGGCGCGCGGGTCGGCGGTGTCGAGGGCAATGGCCTGGTTGAAATCGGCGAGCGCCAGGTCGGTCTGGTTCTTCTGCCGGTAGATATTGCCGCGGCCGATATAGGCGGCGTCGTAGCTCGGATTGAGCTGCAGGGCGCGATTGTAGTCGGCAAGGGCGAGATCGTCGCGGCCGAGCCGGCGATAGACCAACGCGCGATTGGCGTAGGCCTGATAGAAGCCGGGATTGAGCTTGATGGCGGTGTCGAAATCGGCGACCGCCTCGCGCAGCTTGCCGGCATTGCCGTAGGCGGTGCCGCGGACGTTGTAGCCGTTGGCGTCGGTCGGGTTCTGGGCGATGACCGAAGACAGGGAGCCGATATTGACCGCCGAGCCGGTCGCCGGGTCGACATTGGCCGTGGCGAACGAGGTGGGACTGGTCTGACAGCCGGCGATCGCCGTCAGTCCGGCAAAGGCCAGGACCGTCGGCAGCCGCAACGTCTTCCCTGTCACGCTTGCGAGCATCCCCGCCGTCGCTCCCCAGGCCGCCACCGCAACGACGCCCGCTGATTCTGCTTCCACGACCGGGCAGCCGACCGGTTAAAGCCGGCGATTTGAGGGCGTGGCCCGCTGCCCGCAATGGGCAGCGTGCTTATCAGAACACGCTTAAGACTGTCAAAATGCTAACGATAAGAGTCGATCAGAGGTCGGACCGGCGGGTGATGCGATTGACATGACCCATCTTGCGGCCGGGCTGTGTGTCCGTCTTCCCATAAAGGTGCAGCCGGGCGGCGGGCTCGGCGGCGATCGAGGCCCAGTCGGCGACCGCGTCTCCGATCAGATTGGTCATCACAACGTCGCTGTGGCGCTCGACGCTGCCGAGCGGCCAGCCGGCGATGGCGCGGATGTGCTGCTCGAACTGGGAGCAAAGGCACGCATCGACCGTCCAGTGCCCCGAATTGTGAACGCGTGGCGCGATTTCGTTGACGAGCAGGCGTGGCCCGCTCCCTGCCGCGACGAACATCTCGACGGCGAGCACGCCGACATGGTCGAGGGTCGCCGCGATGCGCTCGGCGATGTCGACCGCCTCGGCGGCAAGGTCGGCAGGGATGTGCGCCGGCACCGTGGTCGTGGCGAGAATGCCCCCCTCATGGATGTTCTCGGCGATGTCGTAGGCGCGCGTCGAGCCGTCCCGGCCGCGCGCCAGGATCACCGAGACCTCGCGCTGGAACGGCACGAACGCTTCCAGAAGCGCCGGCGCCTGGCCGATGGCGCGCCACGCCGCCACCGGGTCGTCGCCCGGCCGAACCAGCGCCTGGCCCTTGCCGTCATAGCCGAGGCGCCGGGTCTTGAGGAGCGCTGGACGGCCGGTCTTGGCGAGGGCGGAGTAGATGTCGGCCTGCTGGGTGACCTCGGCGAAGGCCGGCACCGGAATGCCGAGCCCGGCGATCAGCCGCTTCTCGGTCAGCCGGTCCTGGCTCGATTCGAGCGATGCGGGGCCAGGCAGGACGGCCACGCGCTCCGCCAGGAAGCGAAGCGTCGCGGCGGGGATGTTCTCGAATTCGAAGGTGACGACGTCGACGGCCGCCGCGAACGCGGTCAAGGCTGCTTCGTCGTCATAGGGGGCAATGGTGCGCACCGCGGCGACGGCGAAGGCCGGGCTCTTCGGGTCGGGACAGTAGATATGGCAGGACAAGCCGAGTTCGGCCGCGGCGAGCGCCAGCATTCGGCCGAGCTGGCCGCCTCCAAGAATCCCGACGATCATGCCCGGCTTGATCGGCGGTGCCTCACTCATCGTCGATCGGCCGCTCGTCCACCGCCGCCGATTGTGCCATGCGCCAGCCGTCGAGCCGGCTGGCGATGTCGTCGTTGGAGAGCGCCAGGACGGCGGCGGCGAGGAGCGCGGCGTTGATCGCCCCCGATCGGCCGATGGCCAGCGTGCCGACCGGCACGCCGGCGGGCATCTGAACGATCGACAGCAGGCTGTCCTGGCCGCCGAGCGCCTTCGATTCCACCGGCACGCCGAAGACGGGCAGCGGCGTCAGCGAGGCGCACATGCCCGGCAGATGGGCGGCGCCGCCGGCGCCGGCGATGATCACCTTGTAGCCGGCGCGGCGTGCCCCCTTGCAGAAGGTGATCATGCGATCGGGCGTGCGGTGGGCCGAGATGATGCGATCGTCATGGGCGATGTCGAGGGAATCGAGGGTGTCGGCGGCGTGGCGCAGCGTCGTCCAGTCCGACTGGCTGCCCATGAGAATGGCGACGGGCGGCGTCGGCTCGATCATGAAAACGGTGTCCACTTCAGCGCTGGCGGGCGGCTGCGCGAATTATAGTGGCGGCACATTGCTCCGCAAGGAGCCCACCGGCGGGGGCGGGCGCCGATCACGCGATGATGTCGGGGAGGAGCTGGTCCTCGAGGCCGGCGATGCGGTCCTTCAGGGCGAGCTTCCGCTTCTTCAGCCTTTGGATCTGAATGGTATCGGCGGCGGCGGATGTCACCAGTGCGTCAATCGCAGCGTCGAGGTCGCGGTGCTCCTGGCGAAGCTCCGCGAGCTGACCTCGGATTTCTTCCTCTTCTTCCGCCGAAAGGCGGCGACCGCCTGACGCCATGTCCTCCCTCAGACCCGTGCAGCAAGCCACGGTGGGTCATGGCTCGGAGGATAGCATAAAACGCCACGCGCCTCGAACGCTTCCCGACTATTGAAACCGTCCGCATCCGCACTCAAATGACAACGGGTGAGCAGAAAGTGGATAAGCCTGTTTTTGCAGTGCAGCATGAGCGCGGGCGGTTCGACAGAGCTTTGGCCCTGTGTCAGACTGCTACCGTGACTCGGTCAACAGGAGGCTCTTGCTGATGACCATGGATTCGCATCTTGCCGAGCTTGAACGTCGCCATCAGGCACTCGAAAAGGAAATCGAGGACGCGATGGCTCATCCCGGAGCGGATGATCTGGAGATATCCGAACTCAAGAAACGGAAGTTGCGACTGAAGGACGAGATTGTTCGCCTATCGGGCGCGCCCGTCCACTAAGCGGGGCGCCGGCCCTGAGTTTCGTTACGGAGCGCCGCGGACGATTCCCGCGGCGTTTTTCGTTGCAGTCCGGCTTGGCATCCGCCGTCGTCAGACCATCTTCTCGACTTCTCGGGTGTAGGCCGTCAGGGCGCCGGCCCAGCCTTCCTCGGAATCGAGGCTGCCACGAACCGCATCGGTCTTGTCGCCGTAACGGTCGAGATGGCGGTGCTCCAGTTCGACGCGCGTCCCGTTGCCGTCGGGAGTGAAGCGAATCTCCAGCTCGGTGACGAAATCGGCGTCGTATTGCCAGTCGCCGTTCAATTGCCAGGCAAGGAGCAGACGCGTCGGAGGCTCCCAGGCGAGCACCTTCCCCCAATCGCAGGACGATCCGTCTTCGTTGACCTCGAACCAGCGGCCGCCGACGCGCGGCTCGATCACGACGTCCTTGAGCGGCGACTTGCCGAGATGATGGTCCGGTCGCCACCAACGGCCCATGCCGGTGGCGAAGACTTCGAAGGCGCGCTGGGGCGCCGCCTTGACCGTGATGCTTTTCCGGACGGGTGCCGGTGCGATCCGCACGTTCACGTGTCCAACTCCTTCTCCACTTCGATTCGATAGTTTTCCAGCGCGTCCGTCCAGAAGCGGTCGAGCCAGGCGCGAAGCGCGCCGAGGCCGGCAGGATCGATCCGGTAGACCCGCCGAGTGCCCTCGGCGTGATCGCGGACGAGGCCCGCCGACTTCAGAACCTGGAGGTGCTGAGAGACCGCGGGCCGGCTCACCGGCAGGCCGCGGCCGAGTGCGCCGACGGGCTGCGGACCGGCGGCGAGCCTTTCGAAAATGGCGCGTCGCGTCGGGTCGGCGAGGGCGGCAAGAGCACGGTCTGAGTTAGCCATTACTTACCGTAAGCCATGACTAACCTTGTTCTCAAGGGCCGATGGTTACGGCATCGGCGACGGACGGCTCGGGGCCATCTCCATCGGCGCGTCCTCGATCAGCGGATGCTTCGCAAGGAGATCGGCGTAGTACATCAAATTACGCGCGGTCTTGGCCGCCATCTCGCCGACCGCCCGGTTCTTCAGCCGGCGCTCGCGATCCGTCTTGGGGTCGAAGCCCACCTCGCCGACCCAGTAGGTGCAGCACTGCGGTGGAAGGGTGAAGTTCATGAAGGTCAGAACCTCCATGATCCCGGCGAGAACCGCCTGGGCGCCGTCCTCGCTGCCGGTGATGACGACGCCGGCGACCTTGTTGAGGAGATCGCTGCGGCCGGCGTGAGCCTCCTCGTCGAAGGCGTCCATCCGCTCGATCACCCGCTGGATCAGGCTCGACCGGCCACCCCACCAGATCGGCGTGGCGATGATCAGGATGTTCGCCTTTCTCAGCTTGTCGGCGATTTCCGGCCAGTCGTCGTCGTCGCTCTCCCGGAAGCCGAGCCCGACGGGAATATTTCGGTCGGCGAGGCGAACGCTCTCCGCCTCGACTTCGCCGTACTTCCCCATCTCATCAAGGACTATCGCGGTCACCTCGTCGGTGTTCGAGATATCCGGCCCGTGCTTCAATGATGCGTTCAGAACCAGGACCTTCATCGTTGCCCTCCTTGACTGTCCCGCGCTGGGGCGGCCGCTATGGCGCGGCGCGACTTTCCCCGAAGGCCGGAACAAGGGCAAAGCAAATCTCATTGATGGTGGCCGGGAAGCGGGTTCTCTCCGGCGTGAACGGGCCGTGTACCCAGATCCGGACCAGGCTGCGGACCGGCACCAACGCGTGGTCAACCAATCTTAAGCGCTATCGGGGCAGAGTGCGGTGCCTGCCTCCGCCTTTGCTTTTGGCCGGCGTCAGGCGTTCCATGGCGTAATCGCGACCCGGGCCACCGCCCGTCGCCGCGGTGGCGGAGATTTACGATGTCGGTTCAAATCCAGGACACCGTCAACGAGTTCGTCATGATGTGGGTGCTGATCGATCCGATCGGCACGCTACCCATCTTCCTGATGGTTACCGGCCGCATGAAGCCCGAGCATCGTTCGATGATCGCAGTACGGTCGGTGCTGATTGCCGGAGCGGTCCTGACATTCTTTCTGATCGGCGGCCAACTGCTCCTCAATGCTCTCGGCATTCCGCTCGCCAGCTTTCAGATCGCCGGCGGCATGGTGCTGTTCCTCTTTGCCCTGACGATGATCTTCGGGCCGCCAAAATCGGAACAGGAAGTGGAGGAGGTGGCGGAGGCGGAGACCATCGAGCGGGCCCGGAGCGTGGCGGTGTTTCCGCTCGCCATTCCGGCGATCGCCAGCCCCGGGGCGATGCTGGGCGCTGTTCTTCTCAACGACACCGATTACCTGTCACCGCTCGACACGGTGATCAACCTCGCCACGACGTGGTCGCTGCTCGGCATCACCCTTGCGCTGATGTTCATGGCGAAGCCGATTGTCAGGGCCATCGGCGATTCGGGTGTCAGCGTCCTCAGCCGGATCATGGGGCTGATCCTCGCCGCGGTCGCGGTCGACAGCGTCCTCGTGGCGATCTCTCAATTCTTCAAGATCAGCGGCATCAGTCACAGCATCATGTGAGCGCCGACACTCAGATCACGTCGCCGAGCCCCTGTGCGATCAGGAAGATGCCGATGGCGAACACCAGAGCGTAGATCGCTTGATAGAAGACCTTCGGGTTGATGCGCTTGACCAAGTACACCCCGAAAAAGGTTGCCGGGATCGAGATTGGCAGCAGGATCGCCGAGCTTAAGAGGTTCTCGGGGTTGAATTGGCCCAGGAAGAAATAGGGGACGACCTTCACCGCGTTGACGATGGCAAAGAAGATCACCGCGGTTCCGGCGAACAGGCGGGGAGGCAACCTGAGCGGTGCCGCGTAGACCTGATAGGGCGGGCCGCCGGCATGGCTGACGAAACTGGTGAAACCGGTCACCGCTCCCCAGAACACCCCTTTGGCCCGATTGAGTGCATGCGGCGTGATAGTGTCGCGGCGGCGAAGCCAGTAGTTGAGGGCAAAGGCGACGGACACGATTCCGACGATCAGCCGGATTTCGCCTTCGGTGACCCATGAGGCGGTCGCCCAGGCGATGCCGATGCCGATCAGAGCTCCCGGTAGCATGATCTTGAGCAAGGTGGCGTCCCACTCCCACCAATAGGAATAGACGGCGACCATGTCGCTGAGGACCAGAATGGGAAGGGTGATGCCGGCCGCTTGAACCGGCGATATGGCAATCGACAGGATGGGGACGGTGAGCAGGCCGACGACGCCAAAGCCGCCCTTGGCAAGGCCGAGGATGATCATCGCCGGAATCGCGGCGGCATAGAACCAGGGGTCGTCGATCATCGATGCGCGAGGGTGTGAGAAAAGGCAGGCGGGCGAGACTAGCCGGGACAATGATACTCCGCACCACAGGCAGCCGACAACCGCGCTACAATCACGCAGAAGCCGGGCGGTAGAGGAAAGAAGCCAATGTTGCTCGACAACAAGGTTGCCATCGTCACCGGCGGTGCGCGGGGCATCGGCTACGCCATCGTCCGGCGCTTTCTCGAAGAAGGTGGCCGCGTCGTCATCGCCGATATCGACGACAACGCAGGTGCGCGCGCCGCCGAGGAGCTCGCCGTGTTCGGGCCGGTGCGCTTCGTCGAATGCGACGTCGGCGAGCGGCTCGACGTGCGGAACATGATCGCGGCGACGCTCGACGCTTTCGGCGACATCGACGTGCTTGTCAACAACGCCGCGATCCTCGCCGAGGCCGATTTCCTCAGCCTGGACGAGACGGATTTCGATCGGGTCCTGCGTGTCAATCTGAAGGGAACGTTCCTGTGCTCCCAGGCCGCGGCGCGCCACATGGTCGAGCGGATCACGGCCGGCGGCAGCCCCGGCGCCATCGTCAATCTGTCGTCGGTCAACGCGATCTTCGCGATCGCCAACCAGGTTCCCTATTCGGTCTCCAAGGGCGGCATCAACCAGCTCACCAAGGTGATGGCGCTTTCCCTCGCGCCGCACGGCATCCGGGTCAATGCCATCGGCCCCGGCTCGATCGCGACGGAAATGCTGGACGCCGTCATGGCGAACCCCGAAGGGCGGCAGCGGGTCCTGTCGCGGACGCCGCTCGGGCGGATCGGCGAGCCGAAGGAGATCGCGGCGGTTGCCGCTTTCCTCGCCTCCGACGAGGCGAGCTACATCACCGGCCAGACGATCTATGCCGACGGCGGCCGGCTGCCGCTGAACTACACGGTGGCGGTCCGCGAATAGCCTGCCTGACGACGGATTTGAGAATGGCGGGGACTGCTGACAATATGCTGTCAGCAGCGCCTCGGTAGTCTCCACTCGAAGTCGCACGGCGAGCGTGCGACTCACACCAAGGAGACTGGAAAATGAAGCATTTTGTCCCGGCGAACGCCGCCGTCTGGTTCGAAATCCCGGTCAGCGACATGGACCGCTCCAAGGCCTTCTACGGCGCGGTTCTCGACACCGAACTGAAGGACGACGATACGGGGCCGAACCCGATGGCCGTCTTCCCGGCCGAGAGCGGCACCGGCGTCGCCGGCCATCTCCACCCGGGCAAGCCGGCGCCGTCGGGAACCGGCAACACCATCCATCTCGCCGCTCCCGCGCCGCTCGAGGCGGCGCTCGACCGGGTCCGCGCCGGCGGCGGCACGGTGCTGAGCGAGGTGATCACCATCCCGGCCGGCCGCTTCGCCTATTGCCTGGATCCGGACGGCAACAGCTTCGGTCTGTTCGGGCGTTGATCCGCGATGCGCCGCGCCGACCGGCTGTTTGAGATCATCCAGCGGTTGCGCGGTGGCCGATTGGTCACCGCGCAGCGGCTTGCCGAGCAGCTCGAGGTGTCGGTCCGCACGGTCTACCGCGATATTCGCGATTTGCAGGCCTCGGGCGTGCCGATCGACGGAGCGGCCGGGGTCGGCTATCTGCTCCGGCCCGGCTACGACCTGCCACCGCTCATGTTCATGCCTTCGGAGATCGAGGCTCTGATCGTCGGAGCCCGCATGGTGGAGGCGTGGGCCGGTCGCGCCCTCGCCGCGGCCGCCACCGAAGCCCTGGTCAAGATCGGCGCGGTGGTGCCGGCCGAGCGGATGAGGGTCGCCGAGCGGGTGCCGATCTTTGCCAATGGCTTCCGGGTGCAGGAGGCCGAGCGACGCAACCTCGACGATTTCACCAAGGCGATCGACGAGCGCTTGAAGGTCCGCTTCGCCTATCGCGATGCGGACGGCGGCGACACCGAACGGACGGTGTGGCCGCTGGCGCTGCACTTCTGGGGCCAGGTCTGGACGCTGGCCGCCTGGTGCGAGCTGCGCGACGATTTCAGGACGTTTCGCGTCGATCGCGCCGAGTCGGTTGGCCTCGCCGAGGAACGGTTCCCGCGCATCGAAGGGCGGACGCTCAACGACTACCTCGGCCGGATGACGCGATCGCCCTGAGCCTATCCGTCGTCCTCCGCCTGGTCGGCTCCCTTCATCGACTTGAGCTTGGCGAAGACTGCGTCGGCCTCGATTTCAGCCTCGCGCTCGGCGCTCTTGGCAGACGGTGCGGCAGCAAAGGCGCCGGCCGGCGTCGCGGTCTGATCGGCGGGAAGCAGCGTCGCTCCGCCGTGGGCCGGTTCCGGCTGCGGCGAGAGCTTGGCCGCCTTCTCCACTTCGAAGTCGAGGTCGAGTTGGCTGCATAGCCCGAGCGTCACCGGATCCATCGGCGTCAGGTTGTTGGCGTTCCAATGCGTGCGATTGCGGATCGCGTCGATGGTCGGCTTGGTGGTGCCGACCAGCCGCATGATCTGGGCGTCCTTCAACTCGGGATGGTTGCGCAGCAGCCAGAGGATGGCGTTGGGGCGATCCTGCCGGCGGGAGACCGGCGTGTAGCGCGGTCCTTTTCGTTTGGCGAGCGGGACGCGGACCTTGCTGTCGGCCATCTTGAGGCGATAGTTGGGATCAGCCTGGGCCTTTTCGACCTCCTCGCGCGTCAATTGGCCGGTCAGTATCGGGTCAAGGCCCTTGATGGTGATCGCCGATTCGCCGTCGGCGATCGCCGCTACCTCCAGGGGATGCAGCTTGCAGAAATCGGCGATCTGCTCGAACGACAGCGACGTGTTGTCGACCAGCCAGACGGCGGTCGCCTTGGGCATCAGTGGCGTGCTCATAAACCTCTCCCGGCTGCTCCGCCGAGATTCGGCCGACGAAGCCTTTCCTCCACAATCGGATGATGGGGATAGCCGCTATATAGGCCGCGTCGGCGCCGGAAGCAAATCGATGCTTCCGACATTGATGTTTCGGGCTGGCGTCGGCACTGGCCGAACGCGTTCGACGAGAACCCGCCCGATCGTCTGGCTGGCGCGTTTGCCACCGGCGCCTAGTCCTCGACGAGGGTCAGCACGATTCGGCCGATATGGTCGCCGGCATCCATGCGCAGATGCGCGTCGGCGGCGCGGGCGAGCGGGTAGGTCGAGCCGACCACCGGAGCGATCTTGCGGGCTTCGAACAACGGCCAGAGCTTCTCGTGCAGCGTCGTTGCTATCCTCGCTTTGAAGGCGACCGACTGCGGCCTCAGCGTCGAGCCGGTGTGCCACAGGCGTTTCACCATCAGGCGGCGGATATCGACCTCGGATCGCGCGCCGTGCTGCACGGCGATCTGGACGATGCGCGCCTCTATGGCGGCGGCCTCGTAGTTCCGGTTGACGTAGTCGCCGCCGACCATGTCGAGAATCACGTTGGCGCCGGCGCCGCCGGTCGCGTGCTTGACCACCTCGACGAAATCCTCGGTCGTGTAATTGATCGCCACGTCCGCGCCGAGCTTGCGGCAGGCGTCGCATTTCTCGAGGCTGCCGGAGGTGGTGATGACCCGCGCCCCGGCGGCCTTGGCGAGCTGGATGGCGCTGGTGCCGATCCCGGACGTCCCGCCATGGATGAGGATCGTGTCGCCGACGGAAAGGCGGCCGCGCTCCATGATGCTCGGCCAGATGGTGAAGAAGGTCTCCGGCACCGCCGCCGCTTCGCGCATCGAAAAGCCCTTCGGCGCGGGCAGGGCGTTGGTCTCGTGGACTTTGGCGAATTCGGCATAGCCGCCGCCGGGCAGAAGGGCGCAGACAGCGTCACCGACCGCGAACCTGGTCGCCGCCGGGCCAAGCGCCGCGACGATGCCGGCGACTTCGAGGCCGGGCACATCCGCCGGGGCGCCGGGCGGCGGCGGATACTGGCCGCGACGCTGCATGATGTCGGGCCGGTTGACGCCGGCGGCGTGGACCCGCACCAGAATCTCGCCCTCGCCGGGTTGCGGCAAGGGACGCCGGGCGGGGACCAGCACTTCCGGTCCGCCGGGAGCCTTGATGACGATTGCCGTCATGGTGTCTGGAAGCACGGCCATGTTCGGGATTCCCTTGCCCGATCCGATCTAGCCGCTTGCCCGGGCCATGACAATTGTACCGGCCTGAAATAGCCTTTCGGGCGGGAGGAGGAGGAGAGCCATGCCGCTAGTCGACGAGGACCTGCCGAAGAAGAAGCCGAAACACGAGGTCGGCGAGGATTTGTCAAGCCTCTCGCTCGACGAACTCACCGAGCGTATCGGGCTTTTGAAGGCGGAGATCGCGCGGATCGAGGAGTCGATCACCCTCAAACGCTCCAGCGCCGATACGGCCGCCTCTTTCTTCAAACGGTGAGACGAGCCGCCGAACTGTTCCCGAAATGAGACAGTTCGCCAAATTTTGCGGCGGTGAAGAACAAGTTCTTCTTTACTCGTTAACCAAAATTTAAGCTTTACGAGCGCTTACTGCTGGCTGTCCAGTCATCTGGATTCGAGTGGCTCCTGTCCACTCTGTTTGACGCCTCCCTGTAAACTCTTCAGAGCCGCTCACCCGAGCGGCTCTTTTTTGCCTTGCCTACCGGCCCCTCTCCATGAGACGACGGCACGAAGCTTGCGGATCGTGGCGGCATCCGGTCCCCGTCGGGGACGCGTTTGGTTAATTCTTGCAGAAGAAACCTCAAATGGCCGACGAACAACGCGAGTCCGATCAAAGCAGGCCAACGCCGATCCGGTTTGCCGAGCGTCTTGCCGGGTCGGAGGTGTTTCGCGCGATGTTCCGCGAGGGCATGGCGCTCGTCGAGGAGACGGCGGATTATCTCGACGGCGACGGACGCAGCGATTCGCAGCGGTTGAGCCGGGCCGGCTCGCTTGCCTATGCGACCGAATCGATGCGGCTGACGACACGGCTGATGCAGGTGGCGTCCTGGCTGCTCCTCCAGCGCGCGGTCAACAACGGGGAGATGTCGGCCCAGCAGGCCAGCCTCGAAAAGGCCAAGGTCAAGCTGAGCGGCCTGGCGACTGCAACGGAGGGGCCGGGTTGGGACGGCTTGCCCGAGCACCTCCGGCAATTGATCGGCCGCTCCATGCGCCTTCAGGAGCGAATCCGGCGACTGGAAGGGGCGATGAACCCGGGAGAGGTATCGCCGGCCGCCGACAATCCGGTCGCCCGCCAGATCGGCCAGATCGCCCGCGCCTTCCGCGCCGTCACCAAATAGACGCCTGACGTTTGCCTGAATCGAAAAGGGCCCGCAACGCGGGCCCTTGGTGAACGTGATTGGCGGTTGGTCAGTTCCCCATCAGTCCCTTGTAGCGGTTCTTGAACCGGGAGACGCGGCCGCCGCGATCGACCAGATGCTGGCCGCCGCCCGTCCAGGCAGGATGGGTCTTCGGGTCGATGTCGAGGGTGAGCGTCGCGCCCGGCTCGCCGTAGGTCGAGCGGGTTTCATATTCGGTCCCGTCGGTCATCACGACCTTGATCGCGTGATAGTCGGGGTGGATGTCTTTCTTCATGGCTTCAACTCGAAATCCGCGAAAGGCGCTCAAAGGAAGCGCCGGTCCGGGCGAGGGTATAGCGGAGCCGGCGGGGGCCGGCAAGGTCGGCTTGCCTACCGCTCGGTCAGCTTGAGCTCGATCCGTCGGTTCTTGGCGTAGGCCTCCTGGGTGTCGCCTTCCTCGATCGGCTGGTATTCGCCGAAGCCGGCGGCGACCAGCCGCTCGGGCGGGATGCCGTGGTCGATGAGGTAGCGGACCACCGAAATGGCGCGGGCGGCGGAAAGGTCCCAATTGGACCGGAAACGCCCGCTGGTATTGGTGATCGGCTGCTTGTCGGTATGGCCGTCGATACGGAGGACCCAGGGGATGTCGTCGGGGATCTCCTTGTTGAGCTCGACGATCGCCTCGGCGAGCTTGTCGAGCTCCTGTTGTCCGTCCGCGCCGATCTCGTCCGATCCGGTCTGGAAGAACACTTCCGACTGGAAAACGAAACGGTCGCCGACGATGCGGATGTCGGGCCGGTCGCCGAGAATCTCGCGCAGCCTGCCGAAGAAGTCCGACCGATAGCGGGATAGTTCCTGGACGCGCTGGGCGAGCGCCACGTTCAGCCGGCGACCGAGATCGGCGATCTTGGTCTGGCTCTCGCGGTCGCGATCCTCGGACGCGCCGAGGGCGGTTTCCAGCGCGGCGATCTGCCGGCGCAGCGCCGATATCTGCTGGTTGAGAAGCTCGACCTGGGCGAGCGCCCGCTGGCTGACCTGGCTTTGGTTGTCGAGCTGGTCGGTCAGTTGCGCCACGCGGTCGCTGGCGCTCGAGGCGGCGTCCGACTGGCTGTCGAGCAGGCCGCGCAGCCGGTCGCGCTCGGTTTCGGCGGCGGTGAGGCTCGCCTGCAAGTTTTCGAGATTGTCGGACATCTCGCCGTGATTGGCCTTTTCCAAAGCGAGCATTTCGGTCAGCTGCGCGATCTGCGCGTTGAGCCGGTTCAGCACCTCGTCGCGACTCGACACTTCGCGGCTGAGCAGGAACTGCACCAGGGCGAAGATCGACAGCAGAAAGATGAAGACCAGCAGCAAGTTCGTCAGAACGTCGACGAAGCTCGGCCAGTATTCCGTGCGCGGCCCGAGGCGTCGCGCCCGTGCCGTGGCCATTACTCACCTACCGGGGTTTGCAGCGCCCGCGAGATCGTCTCCAGCAATTGCTGCATGTCGCGTTGCTGCTCGGACTGGGTTTCGACCCAGCTGCGGATCACCTGCTGCTCGGTCCGCATGTGCTGAACGAGACCCTGGATGCCCTCCGCCAGATTGGCCATGGCGGTGGTGGCACGCTGGGTCGAGCCGACCTCGTGCTGGGCCCCCCCGTCCTGGATGGCGCGCGACAACCGTTCGATGGCGATGCGAAGGTCCTCGGCGCTGGTTGCGCCGCGGCTCTCCAGAAGCTCCGGGTCGAGATCGGTGACGGTCGACAGCCAGTCCTCGAGGTCGTTGTAGAACATGTTCTGCGCCTGGCCGGCCTGCAGATCGAGAAAGCCGAGGACGAGCGAGCCGGCCAAACCGAATAGCGACGACGAGAAGGCGGTGCCCATGCCGTTGAGCGGATCGGTCAGCCCGGCCTTGAGGTCCTCGAAGATGACGCCGGTGTTGCCCGAGGAGACATCGAGGTTCTGGATCGTGTTGGCGACCGCGGCGACCGTCTGCAGAAGCCCCCAGAACGTGCCGAGCAGGCCGAGAAAGATCAACAGGCTGACGAGGTAGCGCGACATATCGCGGTCCTCGTCGAGGCGCATCAATATGGAATCGAGGATCGACCGCATGGTCTGGGTTGAAATCGCCATCCGGCCGATGCGATCGCCGAGCAAGGTCGCCATTGGCGCGAGCAGCACCGGGGCGCGTTCGACCTCGATGCCGGGGTCGGCGACGCGGAAGGTATTCACCCAGCGGATTTCCGGGAACAGCCGCAGGACCTGGCGGAACGACAGCAGGATGCCGATGATGAGAACGGCGATGATGACGCCGTTGAGGCCGGGATTGGCGCGGAAGGCGACATAGACCTGCCGATAGAGAATCAGCGCGATGAAGCCCGCGATGATCAAAAAGATGATCATCCGCCACAGATAGATCTGAGGGGTAGCGAGCTTGTACGGATCGTACTCGCGCGCGCGGCCTCGTCCGAAGAGACGCAAGTTCTTGGGTCCTTTCTCGGTCGCTCCGATTTTTTACCGTGATTTGCGACCAGAGAGAAACGGCAAAATAGCGGCGGCGGCGCCGAAGGTGGGGAGAAAGTCTGGTTTGGAGATGTTTTTCGGGCTCCGACGGGACCCCTGGTTTGCGCAAATGCTCAAACGGGTCCCGACAGGAACGCCAGGAGCTCGCGATGGACGGCCTCGTTGCCGGCCGCGATCGATCCGCTTTCCATGGCGGTGTCGCCGCCCTCGGTGTCGGTGACGAAGCCGCCGGCCTCGCGGACGAGGATGATGCCGCCGGCCACGTCCCAGGCCGACAGCCCGTGCTGCCAATAGCCGTCGAGACGGCCCGAAGCGGTCCAGGCGAGGTCCATCGCCGCCGAGCCGGTCAGGCGCACGCCGGCAACTCGGCTCGTGACCGTACGCAGTTCCTTGAGATAGGCGTCCTGGCCGGGCTGGTTGAGATGCGGCATGCCGGTGGCGATGACGCAATCGGCGGGCTTGCTGCGGCGCGCAACGCGCAGGCGCCGGTCGTTGAGGAAGGCGCCGCCGCCGCGCTCGGCGACGTAGAGCTCGTTCAGAACCGGATTGTAGACGACCCCCGCCACGACCGCCCCGTCGCGCTCCAGCCCCACCGAGATGGCGAAGATCGGGATGCCATGAAGGAAGTTGGTCGTACCGTCGAGCGGGTCGATGACCCAGCGATGGCTGCTGTCGGCGCCGGCGGTCGTCCCCGATTCCTCGGCAAGGAAGCCGTAAGTCGGCCGCGCCTTTTTCAGTTCGGCGATCAGCGTCTCCTCGGAGCGGCGATCCGCGGCGGAGACGAAATCGCCCGGTCCCTTCAGCGAGACCTGGAGGTTCTCGACCTCGCCGAAGTCGCGCGCCAATCCGCGGCCCGCCTTGAGGACGGCGTTGACCATCACGTTGAGCAGCGCCGTGCGTGCCATGGGGCTCTCCCTCGCCGCAGAACACGGCGAGGGCCTCTCCCATCACAGTTTCGCAACCGTTTCAAGCCGACAGGCGGCAGGAAGGCCGTTAGGGGGCTCAGGCCAGCGCGCTATACATGAAGGTGGCTCCCCACAGGGCGAGGAGCCCGCCGATCACCTTGGCGAGCACGTCGCCGGCGGGAACCAGTTTCTCGATGCCGACGAGCAATGCGAGCCCCGCGATCCAATAGAGGTTCATCACCCCGCCGAGAAACAGGAGTGCCATAAGCCCCCAGCAACAGCCGAGGCAAAACGCCCCGTGCTCGACCCCCATGCGGAACGCGCCCCATCGGCCGCTCCGCCAATACCCGGTCAGGAACTGCAATGGGCTGCGGCAGTGGCTGAGGCAGGCCCGCTTCAGCGGCGAGAGCTGGTAGATCCCCGCTGCCACCAAAAGCACGCCGGCAAAGAGCAGGCTGGTGGTGTTCATCATCTTCGGCGACAGTATCCCGACGTGTTCCAGCCCCCATTGCGAGGCCGTGGCGATGACGCTGAAGCCGCCCCAGGCCGCGATGTAGCCAGCGGCGAAGATGCCCGCCGGGAGCGGCACCGTGCGGCCCGCGCTCCGCTGGCGACGGTCGATCGCGGCGTAGAGCAGGATCATCGGTGCGGCGCTCGGCAGCATCATGGCGATCATCATGACCCACCACATGACGACCATGATGCCGGCATAGCCGAGGGTCCAGCCGGCCGGCGTCGCCATCGCCGCCATCGCACCGCCGCCCATCGCCATCGGCTTGGCGCGACCGAGCGCGAGCTCTAGCGACGACATGTCGAAGGCCGTCATCCCCATTCCGGCGCCGGCGAGGACATAGGCCCACGACATCAGGATCACCGCCGTCAGCGCGGCAAGGACGATGGTGCGGTCGCGACGCAGGATCGCTTCGAGCGGGGTCAGATTCGACGCTGGGCTGGCCATGGTAATTGCGCTTTCCATGCGGGCGCGGAGATTTGTTTGGCGGTTCAGCGTGCCTTGGAATCGCCGGGGGATCAACCCGCTCGCCGCCAATCAGCCGCCCGAGCTCAGTTGGCCGGCCACCGTTGCGCCGCCGCCACCGCCGCCTGTTTCTGCTCGCTGGTCAGGCCATCGACGAAGGCGTCGAGCCACGCGTCGGATTTGCCGGCCTCTCTTGCGAGAAAATGCCATTTCGCCGCGTCGACGGCGTCGGCCGGCTCGCCGGCGCCGATGGCGAGGATGCGGGCCAGCCGGTTCTGGGCGATGGGATCGCCGGCATTGGCCGCCCGCTCGAACCATTGCGCCGCGGCGGTTTCGTCCTTGGCGACGCCTTTGCCGTTGAACAGGTGGATGGCGTATTCGACCTGGGCGGCGACGACTCCGAGCCGCGACGCCGAAGCGAGCCAACGGGTTGCGAGGGAATCGTCCATTTCGACCCCCAGTCCCTGGGTATAGAGCTGGGCCAGCGCGTATTGGGCGTCGGCGTTGCCCGACTCCGCCGCCTGTTCCAGATACTGCGCCGCCAGCTTCGGGTCGACCGGCCGCACCGCGCCTTCGAGGTAGAGGAGGGCGAGATTGTACATCGCATCGATCTGGCCTTGCTTCGCCGACATTTCGAAAAGATCCGCCGCCTTGGCGCGGTCCTGGTCGACGCCGCGACCCTGCAGATACATCATGCCGAGGGCGAACTGCGCCTCCCGGTCGTCGGAATTGGCGGCGAGTTGGTACCAGGTGAAGGCATCGTTATAGCTTTGCGGCACGCCGTAGCCGCCCTCGTAGATGAGGCCGATGAGCGTCTGCGCGGCAACGTCGCCCGCCTCGGCGCGCTGGATGGCGAGGTCGAACGCCGTCAGGTAGAAGCCGCGCTGGAACGCGCCATAAGCGAGATCCGGACCATCCGCCGATGGCGGCGGCGGCGCGATCTCGTTCAGCTTCGCATCGCTCTCCGGCTCGGCAGCGGCCGACGGAAGCATCGGCGTTTCGCCGCGAGTGAGGTTGCCGGGATCGGGGAGCGGTTCGGAATTGAACGCGTCGGTCGGCAACCGGGACATCGTATCCGTCGTCGGCAACCGGGACATCGCGTCGGGCGTCGGCATCACCGGCAGATCGGTGACGGCCGCCGCGTCGTCGCGCTCCGGTCTCGGGCGCGGCAGCGGCACGATCGAAGCGTCCGGAGCGACGACCGTCGGCGGAGGGCTCGCCGGCGCGATCGCAGCCGGTGGTGGGGATGACGGCGCGGCGGTATTGCCGAGGCCCGGTGGCGTCAGCACGATCGGATTCTGCGCGACGGCGGCAGTGGCGCCGGACAGCGCCATCAGGACAGCGAGGGGCAGGCGTTTCATGCCGCCCGCTCCCCGGCTATTGCGAGAACACGATTGGCTTCGGCGACGGCCGCGCCGGGCCCGCCGGGATGCATCCACACCGCGTCGCGGAGCGCGATGAATTCGATTCCGGCCTCGGCCGCCTCGCCAACGGAGGCGACATCTCGGCCGCCCATCACCATGGCCGGGACGAGGAACATCGAAGCCCACCATGCCGCTAGCGCCAAGGCCTTGGGAAATATGCCGCTCGCGGTGTCGCCGTCGAGGCGGCCGAAGAAGAGATAGTCGGGCTCGGCCTCGGCGGCGAGCATAGCGTCGTGGCGCGACCGGAGTCCGCCGGCGCCGACGATCCTTGCTGGACGAAACGAGGCGATGGCTGCCTTGAGATCGGCAAGCCCGGTGTCGACATGGACGCCGTCGGCTTTGACGCGCCCGGCGATGCGCGTGTCGTTGTGGACGAGCGCGGCGACGCCGCGGGCCTGCGCAACCGGGCTCAGCGCTCCGGCGATGTCCTGCAGCGCTTCGGACGGCCCGGTGACGACCAGCGACGCAACGTCGCCCCCGGCGAGCGCCCCATCGAGGAGCGGCCGGAATCCGGCAAGGTCAATCTTGTCCGGCGTCACCAGACAAAGTCGGCAGCGGCTCGCGTCCGCGTCGGGCATCGTCTCGATCCGCGGTCCGTCTGGTCGCCCGCGGCCTCATATGCCGGTGCAATGCGGCCAAAATCGACCGCACAGGCTTTGATTTCCGGTCAATATATAACGAAATCCGCGATTTACGGTAGTTAGGCCGCCTTTTTCTCCAATTCTGGTTTCCAAGTCCCGGTCGCAGCAAGGCTGTTCATGTGCGCCCGATGGAGGAAAGCGCGCTGCGCGGCGGGAACATTGTCCGGCTTGCCGCGCCACGTCTCCAACGCGGCCGCCTGCAGCGCACGGCCGTAGGAGAAGGTCACCGCCCAGGGCAGCGGCCCGTGCTCGTTGATCAGGCAGAGATGCCGCGTGGCTTCCTCGTCGCTCTGGCCGCCTGACAGGAAAGCGATGCCCGGTACGGCGGTCGGAACGCAATTCTTGAGGACGTGTACGGTCTTCTCGGCCACCTCCTGCGGGGAGGCTTGCTTGGGGCTGTTCTTGCCCGGCACGACCATGTTCGGCTTGAGGATCATCCCCTCGAGCTTGACCCGGGCAAAATAGAGCTCCTGGAACACGGTCTTCAGCGTCCATTCGGTGACGCGGTAGCAGGTATCGATGTCGTGGGCGGCGACGGGGCCGTCCATCAGGACTTCCGGTTCGACGATCGGCACGATGCCCGCCTCCTGGCAGAGCGCGGCGTAGCGGGCAAGCGCGTGCGCATTGGCGTTGATGCAGTTGTGGCTCGGCAGGCCTGGCGCGATGTCGATCACCGCCCGCCATTTGGCGAAGCGGGCGCCGAGCCCATAATACGCCGCCAGCCGCTCGCGCAGCCCGTCGAGGCCCTCCGTCACCTTCTCGTCCGGTTGGAGGGCAAGAGGCTTGGCGCCGGCGTCCACCTTGATCCCCGGCACCGCGCCGCTCGCCGCGATGATTTGAACCAGCGGCGTTCCATCGGCGGCGTTCTGGCGGATCGTCTCGTCGTAGAGGATCACGCCGGAGATGTAGTTGCGCATCGCCTCGTCGGTGCGGAACAGCATCTCGCGATAGTCGCGATGTCTTTCCGACGTCGATTCGATCCCGTACGCCTTGAACCGCTTGGCGATCGTGCCCGTGCTTTCATCGGCGGCGAGCAGGCCTTTGCCCTTGGTGACGATGCGCGCGGCGATGTCTTCAAGTGTCTCAGCCATCAGAAAACCTCCAGCGAAAAAGCGATCAGCCGGTGCCCTCTATAATCGCATGGCGCGGGATTTTCTACGCCGGGCGAGGCGGCGGCCACGGGCTTGCAATCGCGCGACCTCGGCCCATCTAGAAAAGTGAGGCAACCGGCCGGCACGGTACCGACCGTCCACCATCAAATCGGAGGACGGACAATGAATGTGACATTGCCGATCGCCCATGTCGAAGCCGCAATCGACACCAAGGCGAAAACCGACACGCCGACGCACGCGATCCACCCGACGGCGCTCAAGATCGCCATGATCGCCGTCGTCTGGTTCATCGTCGCCATGGCCCTCTCGTTCGGGCGGACGCTCGAATCGGACTACATCATGGCGGTGATGATCGGCCTTGCGGTTATCTTCTTCGGGCTGACGCTCGGCCTCGGCTTGAGGTCCGCTCATCAGCGGCGTTGGTCCGAGAAGCCGGTCAGCTTCGACCGTTTCGTCCATGACGACGTGGCGATCGAGACCGGCAAGGTTCCAGGTCGCGAGGCATTGGTGGAATTACTGACGCTGCCGATAACCCTGGCGCTCGGCGCGACGGTGATCGGCATCATCTTTCTCGCGTCCTGAGGCTTAGCGGGCGCGCAAGACCTCGACCCCGGGGAGCGCCTTGCCTTCGAGCCACTCGAGGAAGGCGCCTCCGGCCGTCGAGACAAACGAGAAGGCGTCCGCCACGCCGGCGGCGTGAAGCGCGGCGACGGTCTCGCCGCCGCCAGCGACCGAATTGAGGCCGGCGGTCCTCGTTCGCTCGGCGGCGTGCTTGGCCACGGCGACCGTCGCCTTGTCGAAGGGCGGCACCTCGAAGGCGCCGAGCGGCCCGTTCCACACCAGGGTCTTCGCCTTGTCGATCCAGCCGTTCACCGTCTCGATCGACCGCGGGCCGATGTCGAGGATCATGTCGTCGCCACCCACCGCGGTCGCCGCGACGGTGCGGTTTGCCGCGCCGGCCTTGAACTCGGCGGCGACGACCACGTCGTCGGGAAGGACGATGGCGCAGCCCGCCTTGTCGGCCGCCGCCATGATCCGCTTCGCGGTGTCGGCGAGATCCGGCTCGGCCAGTGATTTGCCGACGGCGATCCCCTTGGCGAGCAGGAAGGTGTTGGCCATGCCGCCGCCGATGACCAGCGCGTCGACCTTGCCGGTGAGATTTTCCAGAACGTCGATCTTGCTCGATACCTTGGCGCCGCCGATCACCGCCACCACCGGGTGCTCGGGATGGGCAAGCGCCGACTCCAGAGCCTCGATCTCCTTCTGCATGGCGCGGCCGGCATAAGCGGGCAGCCTGCGGGCGAGCCCCTCGGTCGAGGCATGGGCCCGGTGGGCGGCCGAGAAGGCGTCGTTCACGTAGACGTCGCCGAGCTTCGCAAGTGCTGAGACGAAGGCGTCGTCGTTCTTCTCCTCGCCGGCGTGAAAGCGGGTGTTTTCGAGAAGCAGGACATCGCCGTCCTTCATCGCCGCCACCGCGGTCTCGGCGTCCGGACCGATGCAGTCGCGGGCGAAGGCGACCGGCCGGCCGATCACGGCGCGAAGCGCCGGCACGACCTGTTCGAGCGACATCTCGGGGTTCGGCTTGCCCTTCGGCCGGCCGAAATGGGCGAGCAGGATGACCTTGCCGCCCTTGTCGGCAATCTCGTTGACGGTCGGCGCGACGGCGCGAATGCGCGTGTCGTCGCTGACCTTGCCGTTGTCCATGGGAACGTTGAGGTCGACGCGGACGAGGACGCGCTTGCCTTTCAGATCGGCGGTGTCGAGCGTGCGGAAGGCGGTCATGTCGGCTCCGTTTTGTCGGTCAGCGGCACGCGCTGGAAGAGCGTCGGATAATCTACGATGAGGCCGTCGTCGTCGACGATCAGGTCTGTCGCGAAGGTCCGGTCAACCGCCTCATAGCGATAGAGTCGGCCAGGCTCCAAGCAGCGGTATCGTTGTCCGTCGACCGTCGGCGCAAAGGTCGCGAAGGGGATGTAGAGCATCTGAAAGGTGACGGCGCCGGTCTCCGGCGAAAGGCCGGTGCGGCGGAGGGGCAGCGTATTGGTGAAGGGCGAACCGGCGAGGTCGATGTCTATGCACCCGTCGAGTTCGGCGAGCCGGCCGCCTTTGGCATCGGACCATGCCCCGGCACCGTCCGATCGGAGATGAAGGCCCCGGCCGTCGGTCGCCGCGAGGTCGAGCGTCAAGGTCGACCAGTTGGTATCGAAGCTGGCCTGGTAGGTCACCCCATACGGCGTGCCGCCCCGGTCACCGATGATGACACCGGTGGCGACAATTCCCCCTTCGGTCGGGGCGATGCTCAGGTGCTCAAGGCCGCCGCCGTCCTCGGACCGCCAGCGCGCGGCGATCGGCCGGATCGGTCGAAAGGCCATCGCCGGGAACTGTTTACCCCAGCTTGCCCATGGCGACGGCGGTGTCGGCCATCCGGTTGGAGAAGCCCCATTCGTTGTCGTACCACGACACGACGCGGACGAACGTTCCGTCGATCACCTTGGTCTGGTCGGTGGCGAAAATGGAAGAACGCGGGTCGTGATTGAAGTCGGACGACACCAGCTTTTCGTCGGTGAAGCCGAGAATGCCGGTCAGCCGGTTGGAGGCGGAGGCTTCCTTGACGGCGGTGTTCACCTCGTCCGCGCTGGTCGAGCGCTTGGCGACGAACTTGAAGTCGACCAGCGAGACATTCGGGGTCGGAACACGGATCGAGCTGCCGTCGAGCTTGCCCTTCAGCTCGGGGATGACCAGGCCGATCGCCTTGGCGGCGCCGGTCGAGGTCGGGATGCTGTTGATCGCCGCGGCGCGGGCCCGGTAGAGGTCCTTGTGCAGCGTATCAAGCGTCGGCTGGTCGCCGGTATAGGAATGGATGGTGGTCATAAATCCATGCTCGACGCCGAAGGCGTTGTTCAAGACAAAGGCGACCGGCGCGAGACAGTTGGTGGTGCAGGACGCATTGGAGATGACGACGTCGTCCTTGGTCAGCTTGTCGTCGTTGACGCCGTAGACGACGGTCAGATCGGCGCCCTCCGACGGCGCGGAAACGAGAACGCGCTTGGCGCCGGCCTCGAGATGGACCACGGCCTTTTCCTTCGAGGTGAAGAGGCCGGTGCATTCCAGCGCGATGTCGACCTTCAGCTCTTTCCAGGGAAGCTCGGCCGGGTTGCGGATGGCGGTCACCTTGATCGGGCCGCGGCCGGCGTCCATGGTGTCGCCGTTCACCGTCACCTCATGCGGAAACTTGCCGTGCACCGAGTCGTGGCGGAGGAGGTGGGCGTTGGTCTCAACCGGCCCGAGGTCGTTGACGCCGACCACCTCGATGTCCTTGCGGCCGGATTCGACGATGGCGCGGAGAACCAGGCGGCCGATGCGCCCGAACCCGTTGATGCCTACCCTGACGCTCATTTCCCTCTCTCCGTTCTGATCAGGCGAGCGCGGCGAGCCGGTCGAGAACCGCCTTTGCCGCTGCTTCCGCGGTGATGCCAAACTTGGCGTAGAGCTCCTTATATGGTGCGCTGGCGCCGAAGCTGTGCATGCCAATGAAGATGCCCTTGCGGCCGATGAAGCGATCCCAGCCCTGGCGCACGGCCGCCTCGATGGCGACATTGACGGGAGTGGTCCCGATAATCTCGGCCTGGTAGTCCTCGCTCTGCTCGTCGAACAGTTCGAAGCAGGGGACGGTGACCACCCGCGCCCGGTGGCCGGCCTGCTCGATCAGAGCCTTGGCATCGACCGCGATCTCGACCTCCGAGCCGCTGGCGAACAGCGACACCTCGGCGTCGCCATCGGCCGGCGAAAGCTCGTACGCCCCACGAGCGCAGATATTGGTCTCGTCATACGCGGTCCTCAGCGTCGGGAGATCCTGGCGAGTGAGCGCCAGGAGGCTGGGGCTCGTCCTGCGTTCGAGCGCCAGCTGCCAGCACTCGGCGGTCTCGACGGCATCGGCCGGCCGGAAGACCAGCAGATTGGGGATGGCGCGGAGCGCCGCCAACTGCTCGACCGGCTGATGGGTCGGCCCGTCTTCGCCGAGGCCGATCGAATCGTGGGTGAGCACCCAGACGATGCGGTTGCCCATCAGCGCCGCCAGTCGGATCGCCGGACGGGCGTAGTCGCTGAAGATGAGGAACGTGCCGGAGTAGGGGATGATGCCGCGATGCAGGGCCATGCCGTTCAGCGCCCCCGACATGCCGAGCTCGCGGATGCCCCAGTGGATGTAGCGTCCGGAGAAGTCGCCCGGCGCCACGTCCTTCATCCCAGGCGAACGGGTGTTGTTCGAGCCGGTGAGATCGGCCGAGCCGCCGATCGTCTCCGGGACAACTGCGTTGATCACGTCGAGCGCCATTTCGGAGGATTTGCGGGTAGCGGTTTTCGGCCGGTCGACGGAGAGCTTCTTCTTGTAGGCCAGCATCGCGGCCTCGAAGCCGGCGGGAAGGTCGCCGCGGATGCGGCGCTCGAATTCGGCCCGCTTCTCGGCCTCGGTGCCGGCAAGGCGCTTTTCCCAGTCCTTGCGGAGCTGACTGGCCTTCAGCCCGACGATCCGCCAGCTGTCGCGGACATCGGCGGGGATCTCGAAGGGCGGATACTCCCAGCCGAGATTCTTGCGCGCGCCGGCGATCTCCTCGGGACCAAGCGGCGAGCCGTGGGCGGCGTTGGTGCCTGCCTTGGTGGGCGCGCCGTAACCGATGGTGGTCCGGCAGGCGATCAGCGTCGGCTTGTCGTTCTCCTGGGCCGCCTCGAGGGCGGCGATGATGTCGTCCGGGTTCTGGCCGTCGATGCGCGAGGCGTCCCAGCCGGCCGCCTCGAAGCGGCCGATCGGATCGGTCGAATCGGAAAGCGACGTCGGTCCGTCGATGGAGATGTGGTTGTCGTCGTAGAGGACGGTCAGCTTGGAAAGGCACAAGTGCCCGGCGATCGAGATCGCCTCGTGACTGATCCCCTCCATCAGATCGCCGTCCGAGACGAGGGCATAGGTGCGGTGGTCGACGATTTCGTCGCCGAACTCGGTCGCCAGCAGTCGCTCGGTGATCGCCATGCCGACGGAATTGGCAAGTCCCTGGCCAAGCGGTCCGGTGGTCGTCTCGATTCCGATGGTGTGGAAATTCTCCGGGTGCCCCGGCGTCTTCGAATCGAGCTGGCGGAACCGCTTGATCTCATCGATGGTCATCCCCTCGACACCGAGGAGAAAGAGCACCGAATAAAGGAGCATCGAGCCGTGACCGGCCGACAGCACGAAGCGGTCGCGATCGGGCCAATGGGGTTCCGTCGGGTCGAATTTCAAAAAGCGGGTGAAGAGGACGGTGGCGATGTCGGCCGCCCCCATCGGTAAACCGGGATGGCCGGATTTGGCTTTCTCGACGGCGTCCATGGCGAGGGCGCGGATTGCGTTCGCCATACGCCGGTGCTTGACGAGGTCGGTCATGGACAAGCTCTGATCTGGTGCCGCGACGGGTGCATGGAAAAGGTTCACCGGCCGGCCTGATAACGATTGCACCGCATGGGCGGACCGGTCGGGAAGAGGTCGCGGCGAGACATAGCAGGTCGAATCGGTGAGTCAATGCGGCGTCCCGGCCCTTCGCTCCGCCGATGCCGGCTGTTCCAACGTCCGGCCATTGACGTATTCTTCGGGTATTGCCTAATCTCTTCGACGCAATGCGTTGCCCGGCCTTCGATTCTCAGGGGCCCGTGAATCGACGGCTTGGTGCGTCGTCCGGACGGACGACGGTTGGTAGGCGGCGGTCGGGTCCTCACAGAGTAAGAGAATGCCGGCTGGCTCACCCCTCGATGATGCGCTGCGGCGGCTTGAATCGGTCCTCGGTAGGATGGAGGGCGCCGCCGAGCAGCGGCTTGATCATGCCGGGCGCATCTCGGACATGGAGGCCGAGATGCATCGTCTCAGCACCGACCGTTCGCGGCTGGCGCAGTCGCTGGACGCGGCCGAAGCGCGCTCGGCGCGGGTCGAGGAGGCCAACCGGGACGTGTCGCGTCGGCTGGTCGCCGCAATGGAATCGATTCGCGACCTTCTGAATCGCAACGGCGCCGGTTGAGCGAACGGTCGGGGACGAGGCATGGGCCAGGTCAATGTCACCATCAGCGGCAAGACGTTTCGCATGGCCTGCGACGACGGCCAGGAGGAACACCTCGCCGCGCTCGGTCGCCGGCTCGGCGATACCATCGAATATCTGCGCGAACAGTTCGGCGAAATCGGCGATCAGCGGCTGACGGTGATGGCGGCAATCACCATGGCCGATCAGTTCACCGAATCGGAAAGGCGGTTGCATCAGCTCGAATCGGAGATGGGCGGCCTCGAGGAGGCACGCGCCGCGCTGGCCGAGCGGCAGGAGATGGCCGAGGCCGATCTCGCCCGCATAATCGAGGCGGTCGCCGACCGGCTGGAGGCGGTCGCCGCACGGCTGAGCGGCGCGGATCCGCTGGAGGGCAGCGGGTAACGATCAGCCCCCGTCGGCGTCCGGCGGGTGAACCCGCGATAGGCTCTGGCGCGCCGGCGGCGGCGGCTCTATATCTTCTCGCGGCGAGGCTGCGGGGCCCGGCAGGAGTAACAATCCCCGGGGCCTTATCGATCCTAACGGGAGCTGTCCCTGTACCGGCCCGTGGGCCGGCTCACACGGCACCCACCTACGTTGTAGGTCTCCGGGATCGAACACTCCACCGGCCGTTGCGGCCTCGCTTTTGACTTCCCACACCCCCCGCGGACCGATGGCAGCAAGCGCAGTGACATCGAAGGGCGTCCTGCGCGCGGCCGCCCTGGCGCGGCGCGACGGGCTGTCGGCTGATGCGCGGAGGCAAGGCTCGGCGGCGATCGCGCGCCGATGTAAAGGTGTGCTCGCCAAGCTCCGTTTCGACTGCCTGGCCGGCTTTCTGCCGATCCTCAGCGAATGCGATCCGCGTCCGATCATGGCATATGCAAGGGCAGCGGGCGCGACGATCGCACTGCCCGCCTTCCTCGACCGGAAGACGATGGTGTTCCGTCGCTACGACGACGGCGATCCTCTGGTTCCGGCCGGCTTCGGCACCAGCGAGCCAGGCGCCGAGGCGCCGGTCGTCTACCCCGACCTCCTGCTCGTGCCGGCCGCGGCCTTCGACCGGAGCGGGGCGCGCCTCGGCTACGGCAAGGGCCATTACGACCGCGCGATCGCCATGCTTCGCGGGGAGGGACATCGGCCGATCCTCCTCGGCCTGGCTTTCTCGGTGCAGGAGGTTGACCCAATCCCCGTCGAGCCGCATGACGTGAGGCTCGACGGGCTGGTGACGGAGAAAGACGTGTTCAACTTCCGCCAGAATTTCAACTGAGGCGATATGCGGCTTCTGTTTCTGGGCGACATCGTCGGACGGAGCGGACGCAACGCCGTCATCGAGCGCCTGCCCGGCCTGATCGTCGAGCGCCGGCTCGACTTCGTCATCATCAACGGCGAGAACGCGGCGGGCGGATTCGGCATAACCGAAGACATCCTGACGACGGTGCTCGACGCCGGAGCCGACGTCGTCACCACCGGCAACCACGTTTTCGACCAGCGCGAGGCGCTGGTCTTCGCCGAGCGGCAGGACCGCTTTCTCCGGCCGGTGAATTTTCCGGCGGGCACGCCCGGCAAAGGTTCGGGCCTTTACATGGCGCGCAACGGCGCAAGGGTCCTGGTGATCAACGTCATGGGCCGGGTGTTCATGGACGCGCTTGACGATCCGTTCGCCGCCATCGACCGGGAGCTGGCCGCCTGTCCGCTTAACGAACAGGCCGACGTGATCGTCATCGACTTTCACGCCGAGGCGTCGAGCGAGAAGCAGGCGGCCGCCTGGTACGTCGACGGCCGGGCGACGCTCCTGATCGGCACCCACACCCATGTTCCGACTGCCGATTGCCGGGTGCTGCCGGCCGGTACGGCCTACCAGACCGACGTCGGCATGTGCGGCGACTACGATTCGGTGATCGGCATGGACAAGGACGAGCCGCTGAGGCGGTTCCTCACCAAGGTGCCCGGCGAGCGCTTTTCGCCGGCGCTCGGCGAGGCGACGCTGGCGGGTCTCGCCGTCGAGGTCGACGACAATACCGGCCTGGCCACGGCGGTCGCGCCGCTCCGCATCGGCGGCGTTCTGTCCGAGGCGCTGCCGGCCTTTTGGGTCGATTGAGCTTGCGGCTGTCGCTCCCGCTGCGACGCGAAGCGGCGCGCCGTCGTTTTCAAGGCCGGCTCAGTCTCGGGCGAATCGGATGAAGCCACCGATCCTGATCATTCACGGAGCCTGCAGCCAGCCCGGACACATGGAGCCGTGGCGCGCTTTCTTCACGGCCGCGGGTTATGCGTGCACCGTCCCGGCGCTGCCGGGCCATGCGCCGAGCGATCCGGAGCGTCTGCGCCGGCTGGGTATCGACGACTATTTCGCCGCCGTCGGCGAGGCGCTCGTTAAGCTCGAGCAACCGCCGATCGTCATCGGCCATTCGGTGGGCGGCGTGCTGGCCCAGATGCTCGCCGCGGCGTTTGACTGCGCGGCCATCGTGCTGGTCGGTTCGCTCGCCACCGGCCGTATCCCGGCGCCGCTCGGCGCGATCCCCTACTACCTTCGGGTCGGCCCTCGGGTTCTCGCCGGTCTGCCGTTCTATCCGAGCCGGGCTGCATTGAGGCATCTTGCCCTTCACGATCTGCCGGTGGCGGAGCGGGATAAGTTGATCGCCGGCTTCGTCGCCGAATCGGGCCTCGCCTATCGGGAGATGCTCTTCGGCAAGGTGCGCGTGAAGGCACGGTCGGTCGGCTGTCCGGTGCTTGTCGTCAACGGCGCCGCCGATCGGCTGGTGCCGCCGTCTGTCGCCCGCGAGATTGCCCGCAAGTACGGGGCGGAGCTGATCATCGTCCCCGGGCACGGCCACTGGCTGATCGCCGGCTCGCTGATCGAGGTGGCGGCGGTGCCGGTTCTCGGCTGGATCGAAACGCTGCGGGGGAGTCGCGGCGGCCCGGCGGCCCGGCCTTCCTTTCCCAGGACGAGGGACGTATAACCCGCGGCAATTCATCCAATCCCAGCGCAAGGGCCGTCTCGATGGAGCGCGGCCGACAGTTCGCCTAGCCCGAGCAATTCATGGCCGGACATTCCCAGTTCAAGAACATCATGCACAAGAAGGGCGCCGCCGACGCGCGCCGTTCGAAGGTCTTCTCCAAGCTCGCCCGCGAAATCACCGTGGCGGCCAAGCTCGGCACGCCGGATCCGACGATGAATCCTCGGCTGCGTCTGGCCATCCAGAACGCCCGCGCCGAGAACATGCCGAAGGACAACATCGAGCGCGCCATCAAGAAGGCGCTGGGCGGCGACGCGGAGAACTACGAGGAAGTCCGCTACGAGGGCTACGGCCCGGGCGGCGTCGCGGTCGTCGTCGAGGCGCTGACCGACAATCGCAATCGCACGGCAAGCGCGGTGCGCTCCTATTTCACCAAGCACGGCGGCGCGCTCGGCGAGACGGGTTCCGTCTCCTTCCTGTTCGATCGCGTCGGGCAGATCGTCTACAAGCCGGAGGCCGGCTCGCCCGACGAGGTGCTGGAGGCGGCGATCAATGCGGGAGCCGACGACGTGCAGAGCGGCGAGGACGGCCATGTCATCATCTGCGCCTTCGGCGATCTCGGCGATGTCGCCAGGAACCTGGAGGAGGCTCTCGGCGAGGCGGAGTCGGTGAAGGCGGTGTGGCAGCCGCAGACCGTGACCGAGCTCGACGAAGAAAAAGCGACGACGATGATGAAGCTGGTTTCGGCCCTCGACGACGACGACGACGTGCAGTCGGTCTATTCGAATTTCGAGGTACCCGACGAGGTCATGGAAAAGCTGACCGCGGCGTGATCACGCCATGCAGTCGCCGCAGGTACGGGACATCGTTTCAGATTCGTTGCGCGACGGCCGGGCCGGCAGGCTGCAGCCTCGCTCCGTGTCGGTGCCGAACCCGTCGGTGCCGTGGATGCCTATGGGAGTCCACCGCCCTGCGGCGGCGGGGACGCGTGCGGAGGAAATGCCATGGAACGGCTCTATGCCTGGACGTTTGCGCTTGTCGGATGGTTCGCCGTCATCGGGCAGTATGTCGTCTCGGACGATCATACGCTGGCGGGCACGGTCAATTACCTCAGCTACTTCACGATCCTGTCGAACATCCTCGTGGCGCTGACTTTCACCTATGCATCGGTGGCGCCCAACTCGCGGACCGGTCGGTTTCTGCTCCGGCCGACGACCACTCTGGCGACCGTGGTCTACATAACCGTCACCGGCCTCACCTACTATTTCCTGCTGAGCAGCCTCTATAACCTCGAAGGCTGGACCAAGCATTTCGACCACCTTCTCCACTACATCATGCCGCCGGGCTTCGTCCTGTTCTGGCTGCTTTTCATGCCGAAGGGCGCGCTTCACCTCCGCACCGTCCTGTGGATGATGGTTCCGCCGCTGGTCTACGGCGCGTGGACCCTTCTCCACGGCGCCTTCTCCGGCTTCTATCCTTATCCCTTCGTCGACGTCACCAAGTTCGGTTACCCGCGTGTGTTCCTCCACATCATCGAGTTCGTCTTCATTTTCAGCTTCACGGGCGTCGCCTACGTCTTTGTCGATCGCGTCATCGCCTACCTCGACCTCCAGACAGCGCCGGCGGTCGCGCCGGCCGAGTGACGATCGCGCATCGCGGGCCGCGCACCCGTCCTTTATTCAGGGTATGAGCGTCGCCTGTTCGTTGCGGATCGCCTCGATATGCTCGTGTGTCCAGCTGGTCGGAATGCCGAGCGGGTAGAGGCAGAGGAAAAGGAACAGCGCCACCAGCACCGGGCTTGTCCGCCGCGGCTCCGGCGTGACGACCGCCGCGGCAGGCGGCTTCCGCCTCGATGCCCATATCAGCACCGCAATGCCGATCGCCGCCATCGCCAGGTTGAAGTACTGGCCTTGGCCGATGCCGAGCCAACCGCCCTCATAGTCGCGGAAGAAATCAACCCCGAAGCGCAAGGCGCCATAGAGGAAGACGAAGGCTCCCATCGCCACGCCTCGGCCGGCGGGAAACCGCTTCAGGACCCAGATGAGTATGGGGACCATCACCAGGTTCTTGGCACTTTCGTAGAGGGCCACCGGGTGACGGGCACCCTCGACGTCGGGGTAGACGAACCCCCACGGCATCGCGGTTACCGAGCCGATCACGCCGCCTTCGATGAAGTTGCCGAGGCGTCCGATCCCCATGACAAAGGCGGCGGGTACCGCAAGTTCGTCGGCGGTCTCCACAAACGGCTTCCGGCGCAGCCGGCAGAACAGGAAGACGCCGATCAGCCCGCCGAGCAAGACGCCGTGCGAGGCCATGCCGCCGCGCCACCAGTTGAAGGCCTCGAGCGGATGCGCGGCATAGAAGACGAGCTCGTAGACCAGGATGTCGAAAATGCGGCCGCCGATCAGGATGCCGGCCGCCATCAACACCGAAAGCTCGAATACGTCGGCGAGCGACCAGCCGAGGCGCCGACGGCGAAGTGCAAACCAGCCGAACACGGCGAGGAAGCCGACGGTGTAGACCGCGCCGTACCAATAGACCGGCAGGCCGAAGACGTGGCCGATTTCAAGTCGGAAATCATGTACGATGCCGGAACTCATCGTGCGCCTCGTGGATGCAGTGTGTTCCGTTGCGTCCTTGTCGACCTTGATTTCGGTCAAGGACCAGCCGCCCTTTGTCGAAGCGTGATCCGGAGGCCCCGGGGCGGCAGACACCTGAGGTGAGCCCGCCATGATCATCGACACGGGCCGGCGAACGACCGACTGCCTCGACTGCCTCAAATCGGCCGGTGTTACCGCCGTCATCCGCTACTATGCCCGCGAAACCCGCATGCCGGAGAAGCGGCTCACCCGCGGCGAGGCCGAGGCGCTTGTCTCGGCCGGCATCCGCATCGGCGTAGTCTTCCAGAGCGCCGGCGACGGGCCGGCCTGTTTCTCGGGCGAGATCGGGTCGGCGGACGGGGCCTATGCTCGCGACTACGCGGCGTCGGTCATCGGCCAGCCGACGGGATCGGCCATCTATTTCGCGGTCGACTACGATGCCGGCGAAAGCGATGTCCGCGAGCGGATCGTTCCCTATTTCCGCGCAGTCGTCGTTGCGATGGCAATGGCCTCTAACGGCTGGCGCTATCGCGTCGGGGTCTATGGCGGCGGGCTGGTCTGCCGCGCGGTTTGCGACGTCGGTCTGGCGGAATTCGCCTGGCTCGCCAACCAGCCCGGCGCAACGCCCTTCGACCGGTGGACGCTTTGCCAGGCCGAGGCGTCGACGCTCTGCGGCATCGCGGTCGACCGCAATCTCTTGCATCCTGACGCAGAGAGCTTCGGGGCGTTTGCCGCTCTCGAGCCGCCGCCGGTCGTCGACTGAACCGGCGGTGCCGCCGGGTGTCGTTGGCGTTGCGGCTGCTTCGGGTCTACGTCTCTTGTGGATGAACCCGCCGATTCGCATCCTGGGCGTCGATCCCGGCCTTCGCCGCACCGGCTGGGGCGTCGTCGTCATGCGCGGCAACGAACTCGGCTTCGTCGCCGCCGGGACGATCCACGCGCCGCTCGACGGTGAGTTGGCCGCCCGGTTGCTCGCCCTGCACGTCGGGCTCGCCGAGGTGGTGCGCGTCCATGATCCCGACGAGGCGGCGGTCGAGCAGACCTTCGTCAATCGCGACGCCGCGGCGACGCTCAAGCTCGGGCAGGCACGCGGCATCGCGCTCCTCGTTCCGGCGCAGGCAGGCCTGCCCGTCGCCGAGTACGCGCCGAATGCCGTGAAGAAGACGATCGTCGGTGCCGGGCATGCCGAGAAGGGGCAGATCCGGGCGATGGTGCGGGTGCTCCTTCCCCGGGCGCAGTTCGATTCGGACGACGCCGCCGACGCGCTGGCCATCGCCATCTGCCATGCCCACCATCGGACGGCCCGGCTTCTGCTTGCCCCAACGTGATCGCCGGACTGACGTTGCGCGTGTTTCCTTATTGTTCTATTTCTTACTTTAGTAAGTAAAGAATTCGGAGAGCGCCATGCGGGTGAGCACCAAGGGCCAGGTCACCATCCCCAAGGAGGTTCGCGAGCGAGCCGGAATCCGTCCTGGCAGCGAGGTTGAGTTCGATGTGGACGGCGAGCTCATTACGATGAGGCGCGTCGCGCCGCGAAAGCGTCCCGGAAAGAGCCGTGGCGAAAAGATTGTCGAGGCGCTGGCTGGCAGCAGGACCGCCAACCGCGATCTTTCTACCGACGAATTGATGCGGTTGTTGCGCGGGGATGACTGACACCATTGTCGACACCAACGTGCTGCTCGACATCAATGGGCCGGATTCCATTTGGAAGGCCTGGTCGACGTTGCGAATGACCGAGGCCGTCGACGGGGGTGAATTAGTGATCAACCAGGTTATCTACGCCGAAGTCTCCTCCGGATACGCGCGGCGTGAGGACCTGGATGCGGTCCTGGCCCCCTCTTCCTATCGCCGCGAGAACGTTCCCTGGGATGCCGCTTATCTCGCAGGCGTCGCCTTCCTCGAATATCGCCGGCGCGGCGGCAGGCGGTCCTCGCCACTTGCGGATTTCTTCATTGGTGCGCATGCCGCTGTCCGCGGATACAGGCTGCTGACCCGCGACCGCGGCTATTACGCGGGATATTTTCCGACGCTCGACATCATATCGCCGGACGCCCGGCCATGATCGGCAAGCTCAGGGGGATCATCGATTCCTACGGCGAGGACTGGGTGATCGTCGACGTCGGCGGGGTCGGCTATCAGGTCCATTGCTCCGCCCGCACGCTGCAGGCGCTGCCTTCGCCGGGGGAAGCGGCGAGCCTGTCGATCGAGACCTATGTCCGCGAGGACATGATCAAGCTCTACGGCTTCGCCAGCGACCTCGAACGCGAATGGTTTCGGCTCTTGCAGACCGTGCAGGGCGTCGGCGCCCGGGTGGCGCTGGCGGTCCTCGGCGTTTTGAAGCCGGGGGATCTCGCCACCGCCATCGCGCTCCAGGACAGGGCGCAGCTTGCCCGTGCTCCCGGCGTCGGCAGGAAGGTCGCCGAGCGCATCGTGGCGGAACTGCGTGACAGGGCGCCGGCCTATTCGAGCGCCGACCCGGCGGTGATCCATCTCCAGGCCGACCTCGCCGAACGCCGCGCCCCGCAGCCGATCGCTGACGCAGTGTCGGCGCTGGTCAATCTCGGCTATGCCCAGGTTCAGGCGAGCGCCGCGGTGGCTGCCGCCTCGCGCTCCGGCGGCGAAGCGGCAACCACCGAACAGCTCATCCGGCTCGGCCTGAAGGAACTCGCACGGTGATCGTGACAGGGGCGATCAGAGGTCGGGGCAGTCGGACGCCACGTCCGAACGACGGCCAACGCCAAGGCCGGGCGCCATGAACGATGACGAGTCGACCCTGCTCGAGCCGGTGAGCGACCCGGCGTGGCTGCAACGCTTCATCGTCACGCGGTGGGGCGAACCCGGCGTGGTCAGCCGCGGCCGGCTGTGGACCGGCGAGGCGCTGACCGCGATCCGCGCGGTTGACGACGGCGAGACCGTCGGCGTCGCGAGCTGGGCGGCCGAGGACGACGCCTGGCAGCTGGTGACGCTGGATAGCCTCTTTCCCGGCCGCGGAATCGGCACCCGCCTTGTAGAGGCGGTGGTCGAACTCGCCCGGCGGCTCGGCGTCCGCCGGATTTGGCTGGTCACCACCAACGACAATCTGGAGGCGCTGCGGTTTCATCAACGCCGCGGCTTCCGTATCGTGGCGGTCCACCCCGGCGCAATCGAAGGGAGCCGCCGCATCAAACCGTCTATCCCCGAGGTCGGCGCCTTCAGCATTCCGATCCGCGACGAGATCGAGCTGGAGCATCCGCTGTGAGCCGGCTGGTCACGCCAGAGAGCCGCGACGACGACGCGCCCGAGGCGACGCTTCGCCCGCAGCTCCTGTCGGAGTTCGTCGGCCAGGCGCAGTCCTGCGCCAACCTCAAGGTGTTCATCGACGCCGCGCGGGCGCGCGGCGAGGCGCTCGACCACGTGCTCTTCGTCGGCCCGCCCGGCCTCGGCAAGACGACGCTGGCGCAGATCGTCGCCCGCGAGCTCGGCGTCAATTTCCGGGCAACTTCCGGGCCGGTCATCGCCAAGTCCGGCGACCTCGCCGCACTTCTCACCAATCTCGAGGACCGCGACGTTCTCTTCATCGACGAGATCCATCGTCTCGCGCCGGCGGTCGAGGAGATCCTTTATCCGGCGCTGGAGGATTTTCAGCTCGATCTGATCATCGGCGAGGGGCCGGCGGCGCGCTCGGTCAAGATCGGGCTCGCTCCGTTCACCCTGGTCGGGGCGACGACGCGGCTCGGTCTCCTCACCACGCCGCTCCGCGACCGGTTCGGCATCCCGATCCGTCTCAACTTCTATTCCACCGCGGAACTGGAGCACATCGTTCGCCGGGGCGCGCGCATCCTTGGCGTGGCGCTCACCGACGACGGCGGCGTCGAGATCGCCCGCCGCTCGCGCGGCACGCCGCGCATCGCCACCCGGCTTCTGCGCCGCGTCCGCGACTTTGCCGCGGCGGACAAGGTCGACGCCATCGACGCGAGGGTCGCCGACCGCGCGCTGGAGCGCCTGGAAGTCGACAAGCTCGGTTTCGACGCCCTCGACCGGCGCTACATGGAGCTGATCGCCGGAAGCTTCGGCGGCGGCCCGGTCGGGATCGAGACCATCTCGGCCGCCTTGTCGGAGCCGCGCGACGCCATCGAGGAGATCGTCGAGCCGTTCCTCATCCAGCAGGGCTTCGTCCAGCGCACCCCGCGCGGCCGGCTCCTCACCCCCAACGCCTTCCGCCATCTCGGGCTGGAAGCGCCGGCCGCCCAGGCGGCGCAGTTCGGGCTGTTCGGGGGGGGGGAGGAGGGGGATCCTATCGAATAGGAAGGGCGACTCCGCTTCTCACAGTCAAGCGGCGAGGGGCACACGTGTGCCAACCTATACGGTCGTCCTCCGGCTTGTTTGTAGGACCGTTCGCTGCATACGGACCGAACAACAGTGCAGAGCTACCGATCAATAGTCTGGATACCGGCTTACAAATCGACATCGCGGCTAGGTTCCCGAGCGCGCTGCAAATCGACAGTCGCACCTACGAGCGGCGAACGGCGCAACGAGCTTAGGGTTCCTGTTTCGAGGAACTCATTCAGGCGACTCGCGACGAGTTCTCTGCGCTTGGCGAGGAACGCTTTATACGAATCCAGCCGAAGCAAGTCATCTTCCGTTGGGATGCACTGAGCGTCAAATGAGGACTGTCCAGCGCTTGCCACATAGGCAGGTAAATAGTCTACGGGAGATTTGTCTCGGATTTGGCGATTTGTCTTGCCGCCGATGAATGACAGGTTGGCGATGTCGTCCGACTCTCGCCCCGTGTAGACATCCTTAAGAACAGCTTTTGGGAAGATGTGGTGAAATTGCAATCGATGTTGCGCTCCCGAGTGGTCGAGTGCGATTGCTAGATTTGATTGCCAATCCTTGGCCCCAGCCGCACGGAAAGCCAAAAACATGGTTTTGAAAATAGCACTGCGCTGATTTCTTCCAGACAACTCTTCGGCTGTAATGTCCAAACGCCCGACTTGTAGTCGCAGCCTATCCATCAACTCCTCAGGTCCGCCGTCCTGCCTTGTCAACGTAGCCAAATCCTGGTCGAGCAATGTCTCGCTCGACCCACGCGAGTATCGGCCCTTCGCATTGGCGAGAAGGGCCCAAAGCCTGAGCTGTTGCATCTCCTCCGCGCTCACACGGTAGTCGCGTTGATGTCCGAACAGTGCGACGGTGATGAGGACGAAGGGTGACGATAGGAGGGTCGCGCTATCGATGCCCGCGTTTGCCCTCATGAAATTGATCGCGAAGTCCATCCCCTTGCATCCGGCATTCCAGGCTTCCTGTAGTCGCTCGACCGTCAAGCTTCCAACCGTGAGGAAGCGAGATTGACCCGTGGCGAAGGCAACGAGGTTCTTGAGATGCAAGCCCAGGTCGAGATCAAACCCGAGGTCAGCGCATTCCTTCTGATACGTTTGAAAAATCTTCAGGGAGTTGCGCCATTTTGCGGTGATCTGCGCGAGCGCGAGATCCGAACTCCGCAGCTTCGCACCGAGCGAATTCACGCGGACGAATATTTCGGTCACCTCATTGTAGGAAAGGCGCCGCTCAAGGACGTCCATTCGGTAGGCGTATTTGCGAACATTCCTTAGGCGTGCGAGACGCCGGCTATACTTCTCATACCGGGGGTCGTCGAAATCATTCACGCCCGCGCGCCTCAGAAACACCGAGTCACTATCTGTGCTAAAGACCTCGGTCACCTTCACCCATTGGGGCATCTGTGCCAGTTTGCCGGTCCCCACAACAAAGGTCATTCGCTCAAATCGGCGTAGCAGTTCATCCTCGGTCAAGTCCGCTTCACTCTCGGTTGGCTCGTCTTCGTCATTCTCCTCATTGACTTCAGTGACCACCGACAGTTCGTCGGGGTGCTCCAGATTGAAAAGAATCTCGATTGGGCGCTTGCGCCCCCGAACGGATACCGGCTCTCCGCGAATTACCGCCGAAAGTGATGTGAGCCGCTGCTGGCCGTCAAGCAAGAGTCGTGTGGTCTGGTACGGGTTTGCTGATTGTGTGACGGCCATTTCCTGCATCGGCACGGCCTCATCCGTCTCCCGCAGCAGGATCGCTCCAGATGGATAGCCACGATAGAGCGAATCGAGCAAATCACGCACGCGGGTGGAACGCCAGACATACCGCCGTTGCATCTCCGGAAGGCGCAACTCGCCGCGCTCAATCATCCCCACGAGTTCCTCAACCGATGCCTCTGCCTTCGCCATTTTGCGACCTCCAACCAAGCTGCATAATGTTCCACGTCGTCACTGGCTTAGTAACAGCCGATCATGGCCTCGCGCGCAACCGTCGCGCGCTTTTCGCATATGGGGGAAACGGAAGTTGATAATGCTAACCAGCCGCGATCCATGGCCCGATCTTGCCGGCCGGCTGGTTCCCGGCGGCCACATCCTGCCGGTGCGCATCTATTTCGAGGACACCGACTTTTCCGGGGTCGTCTACCATGGCAGCTACGTCCGCTTCATGGAGCGCGGCCGCTCGGATTTCGTCCGTCTCATCGGCATCGGCCACACGGCGCTCAACGACGGAGAGCACGGCGAGCCACTCGCCTTCGCGGTCCGCCGCATCCACGTCGATTTCCTCAAGCCGGCCCGTATCGACGACCTTCTCGAGGTGGCGACAATGGTCGAGGCGATCGCCGGCGCCCGGCTCGTCCTTCACCAGTCGGTCCGGCGCGGCAGCCAGTCTCTGGTCGAGGCCGAGGTGACGGTGGTGCTCGTGACGCCGGAGGGTCGGGCGCGGCGGATTCCGGATTCGGTCCGCGCAAGGCTGATCGCGGCGGCGGGCGGATAACCCTTCGTTAACCCTGACAAGCTTAGAAATGCCAAGGGTTTGCGGTCTCCGCTGGCCCTCGTTTTGACAAATTTGGAAGCGACAGACCCGGCTCCGAGCAGACGCCTGGACCGGTGGCCCCAAGGGCCCGGACGCGGTCCGATTGCCGCATATGGCGACCCGCCGCTTGCCGGCCGCGTAGCGTCGTAGGAATCAGGTCCGAAAGGTGAATTGCCGATGCCGATTGACGGGGTGACCGAGGCGGTCCTGGCATCGCCGGCGGGCGACATATCGCTGGTCTCGCTGTTCCTCGAGGCGCACATCGTCGTCAAGGCGGTGATCATCGGCCTTCTGCTCGCCTCAATCTGGAGTTGGGCTATCATCATCGACAAGACGCTGCTCTACTCCAACACCCGCCGGCAGATGGACCGGTTCGAAAAGGTCTTCTGGTCGGGCCAGTCGCTGGAGGATCTGTATCGGTCGTTGACGGGGAGAACGCCGACCGGCATGGCCTCCGTCTTCGTCGCCGCCATGCGGGAATGGAAGCGGAGCTTCGAGGCCGGCGCCCGATCGCCGTTCGGCCTGCAGACGCGGATCGAGAAGGTGCTCGACGTCACCATCGTCCGCGAGACCGTCCGGCTGGAACGCCGGCTCCTGTTTCTGGCGACGGTCGGGTCGGCCGGCCCGTTTATCGGCCTGTTCGGGACGGTGTGGGGTATCATGACGAGCTTTCAGGCGATCGCGGCTTCGAAGAACACCTCGCTTGCCGTCGTCGCGCCCGGCATCGCCGAGGCGCTGCTGGCGACCGCCCTTGGCCTCCTCGCCGCCATCCCGGCGGTGATCGCCTACAACAAACTGTCAAGCGAGGCAGGCAGAATCGGTCAGCGCCTGGAAGGCTTTGCCGACGAATTCTCTGCTATCCTGTCGCGTCAGGTCGACGAGAGGGTTTGAACGATGGCGCTGCCTATCGGACCCGGCGGCGACTTCCGCTATCGGCACCGGAGACGGTCCGTCCGGCTGATGAGCGAGATCAACGTCACGCCGTTCGTCGACGTGATGCTCGTCCTGCTCATCGTCTTCATGGTGACGGCGCCGCTCCTCTCCGCCGGCGTTCCGGTCGACCTGCCGGAGGCGGCGGCCAAGCCGTT
This sequence comes from uncultured Alphaproteobacteria bacterium, assembly GCA_963759235.1. Taxonomy (GTDB): domain Bacteria; phylum Pseudomonadota; class Alphaproteobacteria; order Rhizobiales; family Kaistiaceae; genus Bauldia. The sequence continues at coordinate 237,000 of CAVWYO010000009.1, forward strand.
GGCGCTCGAGAAGGAGCCGATCACCGTCACCATCGATCCCGACGGCAAGATATTCGTGCAGGATCAGGAGGTCACCATTGCCGAGCTGGTGCCGAAGCTGACCGCGATCGCGCCGAACGGGCTCGACGAACGCATCTATGTGCGTGGCGACCGGACGGCGAGCTACGGGACGATCATGACGGTGATGGGCACCATCAACGGTGCCGGCTTCAAGCGAATCGGGCTGGTCGCGCTGAAGGAACCGGATAGCTGATTGGGTGATGCGTACCGGCCTCACGGTATCGGTTGTCGGCCACCTCGTCCTGATCGGCTGGGGTGTCATCTCCTTGCGCTCGTTCGCGCCGCTCGACGCGAACGACATCGAGGCGGTACCGGTCGACTTCATCGTCACCGACGCGGTGAGCAGCATCCCGCTCGGCGTGCGCACGGCAGCGGCCGCCGAGCAGCCTTCTCCGAACGATCCCGCCAAGGTCGCGGCCGACAAATCGGTGCCGGCGCCCGAGCCTCCGGCGCCCGATCCGAAGCCTCCCACGCCGCCCCCACCGCCGCCGGCGAACGAGCCGGCGCCAACCCCGCCGGCGCAACCAGCGGCCGACCCTGAGCCTACCCCACCGCCGCCGCAGCCGGACCTCGCCAGCGAGCCTCAGCCGGCGCCGAAGCCGGTCCCCGAGGCCGAGCCGCCTCCGCCGGAGGAGGCTCTGCCGCCGCCGACACAGGAAGCCGCGGTCGAGCCGCCGTTGCCACATGTCCGCCCATCTCGACCTGCGCCACCGGCCGAGAGCAAGGATTTTTCCGACGAGATCACCGCACTTCTCGACAAGAGCAAATCCGCGTCGGCGCCGGCGCAATCGGAACAGCCCGCATCGATCGGCGCCGTCACCGGCTCACCGTTCTCCGAGCTTCGGCAAAACGACATCGATGCGCTGAGGGCGCGGCTTGCTTCCTGCTGGGATATTCCGCCGACGCGGGCCGACCCGGCCGAGTTGCGGGTGAAGGTCAAGATGTTCCTTGGCCGGGACGGCACGCTCGCCCGTGCGCCCGAGGTGGTCGAATACCATCCGACCCAGATCGGTCAGGTGGCGGCGGAGAGCGCCATCCGCGCCGTCCAGCGATGCGCGCCGTTCAATCTCCCGCCCGAGAAATATGATAGCTGGAAAGAGATCATCGTGACCTTCGATCCGAGGGAGATGTTCGGTGGCTGAGCCGATGGGGACGCCGACGGAAGCACGCCGCGCGGTACCGCGCCGCCGGGTGCTCGCCGTCCTCCTCGCCGCGTCCGTCGCAGCCGTCACCTTTGTCGTGGGCGCCCATGCCCAGCTCGAGCTCAACGTCACGCGCGGCAACATCCAGCCCGTCCCGATTGCCATCCCGGCCTTCATCGCCACCGGCTCCGACGCGCAGCTCGGCGCCGATATCGCCGGCGTCATCGCCGCCGACCTTCAGCGCTCGGGCCTGTTCGTGCCGCTCGACCCGGCCACGTTCGCCGAGCGCGTCACCGATGCCAGCGCCGTGCCGGGCTTCGCCAACTGGCGGGTGATCAACGCCCAGGCTCTGGTGGTCGGCGGTGTCGAGCAATTGTCCGACGGACGGCTGCGCACGGAATTCCGGCTATGGGACATCTTCGGCGCCGACCAGATCGCCGGCCAGCAGTTCTTCACCAGCCCGCAGAACTGGCGTCGGGTGGCCCACATCATCGCCGACGCCATCTACGAGCGGCTGACCGGCGAGCACGGCTATTTCGACACCCGCGTCGTCTTCGTCGACGAGACCGGACCGAAGGACAACCGCACCAAGCGGCTCGCCATCATGGATCAGGACGGCGCCAACGTCCGCTACCTCACCAACGGCAGCGAGCTCGTGCTGACGCCGCGCTTCAGCCCGTCGACCCAGGAAGTGACCTACATGGCCTATGAAGGCGAGCAGCCCCGGGTCTATCTCCTCAACATCGAGACCGGGCAGCGGGAGCTGGTCGGCAATTTCCCGGGAATGACCTTCGCGCCGCGCTTCTCGCCGGACGGGCAAGAGGTGATCATGAGCCTCCAGCAGGAGGGCAACGCCAACATCTATGCGATGGACCTGCGCTCGCGGCGCACGACACGGCTGACCGACGACGCGGCGATCGACACCAGCCCGTCCTACGCGCCGGACGGGTCGCAGATCGTCTTCGAATCGGACCGCGGCGGCTCGCAGCAGCTCTATGTGATGAACGCCGACGGGTCCGATCCGAAGCGCATCAGCTTCGGGGAGGGGACCTATTCGACGCCGGTGTGGTCGCCGCGCGGCGACTACATCGCCTTCACCCGCCGGCACGCCGGCCAGTTTGCCATCGGCATCCTCAAGCCGGACGGTTCGGGCGAGCGCATCCTGACCGAGGGCTTCCACAACGAGGGGCCGACCTGGTCGCCGAACGGGCGGGTGATCATGTTTTTCCGCGACACGCCGGGCGGCAATGGCGGCCCGCAGCTGTGGACGATCGACATCACCGGCTACAACGAATTCCGCGTGCCGACGCCGGACTTCGCCTCCGACCCGGCCTGGTCGCCCTTGATCCACTGAGCGCCAACGTCTACCTTGCGCCGCGCGGGTCAAGGGGCGCCGGTCACGACGGGCGAAAGCCGTCGCGACGGTCACGGGGACGGCGACGCGATCTCGGGTAATTCATTCTTAACCACGTCGCTGAACGCGCGCTTAACCACGCGCTGGTTACATGACCGGTATGGTGGACGAGGAGTTAAGTGAATGCTGCAGATTCTTGCCGTCTCGCGCGCTGGCCGTCTCGCCTTGGTCGTCGGGGTGGCACTGGCCCTCGCCGCCTGCGCATCGAAGAACAGCCTGACCGGCTCCGATCTCAGCATCACCGGCGCGGCGGCGGCGCCCGGCAGCACCCAGGAGTTCGTCGTCAGCGTCGGCGACCGGGTCTTCTTCGACACCGACTCCGCCGAGTTCTCCCCGCAGGCGATCGCCACGCTGAACCGCCAGGTCCAGTGGCTCAGGCAATATCCGCGCTACACCTTCGTCATCGAGGGGCACGCCGACGAGCGCGGTACGCGAGAGTATAACATCGCGCTCGGTGCCCGCCGCGCCTCGGCGGTTCACGACTACTTTGCGGCGCGGGGCATCGCCGCCAGCCGCATGCGCGTCATCTCCTACGGCAAGGAACGGCCGGTGGCGGTCTGCAACGACATTTCCTGCTGGTCGCAGAACCGGCGCGCGGTCATCGTTCTCAACGGCGCCGGCGTCTGATCGCGGGTTCGGGGCGGCGGCTCCGGCCGCCGATTCCGGAGAAACGCCCAAATTTGGCCGAACTCGCGGGTCCTATGCTACGGACGGATCACGATGGTTCGCGTCGGCCCTCGTCGCGGTCGGCGCGCAGGGGATGCAATGGCCGTGAAGATCAAAGCCGCGCCAATTCTTCTCGCCGCGGCGATTTCCGTGGCGGCCGGCGCGTTGCTGCCGACTGCCGTCGATGCCGCCTGGTGGCCGTGGTCGAAGCGCCAGGACCGCACTGAACAGCCGGCACCCGCAGCAGCCGGCGACGCCACGGTCGCGCCAGGCGACGTGACCGAACGCCTCGACCGCGCCGAAGCGAAAATCCGCGAATTGACCGGCCAAATCGAGGAACTCGACTTCCGCGTCCGCCAGCTCCAGCAGGAGCTCGGACTTCAGAACGGCAACCTCCAGACCAACGCCGCCGTGGCGGTGGTCCCCGATCAGGCCGGCGGCGCCGCGACGGGCGCCCCGCCGCAGGACCTCGGCAACCTGGTCGTCGATCCGCCCCCCAATCAGCCGATCGACCTGACGGCATCGGCCGGTGGAGCCGCGGCCCCCAAGGGGAACGGCAAGGGCAAGAACAAAAACAAAGCCGGCGCCCAGACCGCTTCGCTCGGCGACGCCGGGACCGACTACGAGCACGCCTATGCCAGCATCCTGTCCGGCGACTACGAGCTTGCCGAGGCCTCGTTCCGCAACTTCCTGACCACCTATCCCAACGACCAGCGGGCGCCGGACGCGCAGTATTGGCTCGGTGAAAGCCTGTTCGCCCGCGGGCAATACAGCCAGGCGGCCGACGAGTTCCTGGCCGGCTACAAGGCCTATCCGAAGAGTGGGAAAGCGGCCGATACGCTCCTCAAGCTTGGCCTGTCGCTCGCCGGACTCGGCGAGCGCGACGCCGCCTGCTCGACCTATGCGGAGGTGCTGAAGAAGTATCCCGACTCGTCGAACGCGCTCCGTCAGAGGGTCGCCGCCGAACAGGCCGTTGCGAACTGCTGACCCGGCCGAACCGCTCTCCGACGGCGAGATCGAGGCGCTTCTTGCGCCGGTCGCCGGAGCCGGAACGATTGCCCTCGCCGTCTCCGGCGGCGCCGATTCCCTCGCGCTCCTCGATGCGGTCGATCGGTGGCGGCGCGGTCATCGGCGCCCGCATACGGTCGTCCTGACCGTCGACCACGGTTTGCGGACCGGCTCCGCGGCGGAGGCGACCATGGTGGTTGCCACTGCCGAAAGGCGCGGCATGGCGGCGCGCCTCCTCACCGCGACTGGCCTTCGGCCGCGGAGTGACATCGAGGCCGTTGCCCGCGACGCCCGGTACCGGCTCCTCCTCGGTGCCGCCCGGGAAATCGGTGCGTCGCATCTTCTCCTCGCCCATCACCGCGACGATCAGGCCGAGACGTTTTTGATGCGTCTCCAGCGCGGCTCGGGCGTGTTCGGTCTCGCCGCGATGCGACCGGTCGTCGACAGCGACGGCCTCGTCGTCTTCCGGCCGTTCCTCGACATTCCGCGGTCGCGGCTGGTTGCCACCACCGCTGCCGCCGCACTGATCCCGGTCGACGATCCGATGAACAGCGATCCGCGTTTCCTGCGCGCCCGGGTGCGGCGGATGATGCCGGAATTGGCGGCGGCCGGGTTCGCTGCGGCCGAACTCGCCGCAACCGCCAGGCGCTTCGCGGCGGCGGCCGATGCGATCGACGCCTTCACCGACCGCTTCATCAAGGCCGCTGTCACGGTTGACCACCTTGCCGTCACCCGCATGTCGCGCGGTGCGTTCGTCGGCGAACCCGAGGAGGTGCGGCTCAGATTACTCGCCCGTTTGCTGATGGCGATGGGCGGCGAACCCTATCCGCCGCGCTTCGAGCGGCTAGCGTCGCTCCATCAGGCGCTTCTCGGCTTTGCCGGCGGCCGCTTCAAGCGGACGCTGGCTGGCGCCGTCGTCGAGATCAGGGGCGGCTCGCTCCTCGTTTATCGCGAGGCGGGACGCGGCGGGCTGCCGGAGGTTCCGCTTGGCCCACGATTCGCCGGTGTGTGGGACCATCGCTTCCGGATCGATGTCGGCGGAAACGCGCCGGCGAATCTCGTCCTCGGTCCGCTCGGCGAGGCGGGACGCCGGGCGATCGGCGCCCGATTCGACCAGATTCCGGCGGCGGCGCTGTCGGTTCAGCCGGCGGTGTGGCGAAAGGACCGCCTGATCGCCGCCCCGACCCTCGATACGACGGCGACGGGCCGGGTCGCATTCACTTTGACCGCCCACCAGGTCGTCGGTGACCGACTGGCGGTCCCGCCGCGGTTCCCGAGCTACCGGGATTGATGACCACGGCCCGTTCACTCTGCCGTAATTTCAGCATGATAGGAAAGCAGACTCTTGTTGGATTTCAAGCGGCCGGCACCTATCTTAACGCTTGAGAAACCGGGCTGGAGCGGATCGCGGGCCGCCAAGGGACCAGAATGAACGCCAATTTCCGTAACTTCGCGTTGTGGGTGATCATCGGGCTGGTCCTGATCGCCCTGTTCAACCTGTTCCAGAATTCCGGCCAACGGGTTGCCGGCCATGACATTTCCTATTCCCAGTTCCTGACCGACGTCGACCAGGGGCGCGTCCGCAACGTCGTCATCTCCGGCCAGCAGATCGCCGGCGTCTACACCGACGGCGGCGCCTTCCAGACCTTTGCTCCGGAAGACCCCGAACTGGTCAAGCGGCTCGAGGACCGTGGCGTGGCGATCACCGCCAAGCCGCCGAGCGAGGGCGGCCAGTCGCTGATCGGAATGCTGGTCTCCTGGCTGCCGATGTTCCTCATCCTGGCGGTGTGGATATTCTTCATGCGCCAGATGCAGGGAACCGGCGGCAAGGCGCTCGGATTCGGCAAGTCGAAGGCCAAGCTGCTGACCGAGGCGCATGGCCGCGTCACCTTCGAGGACGTCGCCGGGGTCGACGAGGCGAAGGAAGACCTCCAGGAGATCGTCGAGTTCCTGCGCGACCCGCAGAAGTTCCAGCGGCTCGGCGGCCGCATCCCGCGCGGCGTGCTGCTGGTCGGTCCGCCCGGCACCGGCAAGACGCTGCTCGCCCGCGCCATCGCCGGCGAAGCCAACGTTCCCTTCTTCACCATCTCCGGCTCGGACTTCGTCGAGATGTTCGTCGGCGTCGGCGCCAGCCGCGTCCGCGACATGTTCGAGCAGGCCAAGAAGAACGCGCCCTGCATCATCTTCATCGACGAGATCGATGCGGTCGGCCGTCATCGCGGCGCCGGTCTCGGCGGCGGCAACGACGAGCGCGAGCAGACGCTGAACCAGCTGCTCGTCGAGATGGACGGCTTCGAGGCGAACGAGGGCATCATCCTCATCGCCGCCACCAACCGGCCCGACGTGCTCGATCCGGCGCTGCTCCGGCCGGGCCGTTTCGACCGCCAGATCGTGGTGCCCAATCCCGACGTGGTCGGCCGCGAGAAGATCCTCAAGGTCCATGTCCGCAAGGTGCCGCTGGCGCCCGACGTCGATCTCAAGACCATCGCCCGCGGCACGCCCGGCTTCTCGGGCGCCGACCTGATGAACCTGGTCAACGAGGCGGCGCTGCTCGCCGCCCGGCGCGGCAAGCGCCTGGTCACCATGGCCGAGTTCGAGGACGCCAAGGACAAGGTGATGATGGGCGCCGAGCGCCGCACCTTGGTGATGACCGAGGACGAGAAGCGGCTGACCGCCTATCACGAGGCGGGCCACGCCATCTGCGCGCTGCACGTGCCGGCGACCGATCCGGTGCACAAGGCGACGATCATCCCGCGCGGCCGCGCGCTCGGCATGGTCATGCAGCTGCCGGAGCGCGACAAGCTGTCGATGAGCCTCGAGCAGATGACGTCGCGCCTCGCCATCATGATGGGCGGACGAGTTGCCGAGGAGATCATCTTCGGGCGCGACAAGGTCACCTCCGGTGCCGCTTCCGACATCGAGGGCGCCACCCGGTTGGCCCGCATGATGGTGACGCGCTGGGGCCTGTCGGAGGAACTCGGCACCGTCTCCTACGGCGAGAATCAGGAAGAGGTCTTCCTCGGCCATTCCGTGTCGCGCCAGCAGAACGTTTCCGAGGAGACGGCGCAGAAGATCGACGCCGAGATCCGTCGGCTGGTCGAGACCGGGCTGGCGGAAGCCCGTCGCATCCTCACCGATCACCGCGAGGAGCTGGAAACCCTCGCCCAGGGCCTGCTCGAATACGAGACGCTATCCGGCGAGGAGATCAGGAACCTCTTGGCCGGCAAGCCGCCGGTGCGCGAGAGTGCCGAAGAGCAGGCCTCGTCGCGCGGCTCCGCGGTCCCGGTCACCAAGGGCAAGCCGAAAGGCGCCGGCGGCGAGCCCGACACGGGCCTCGAGCCGCAGCCACAGGCCTGAAGGCCGGCCCGCCGCGGCAGCGGTCCGTTAGCGTTTTGCCTGCGCGAATTGAGCATCGGTGTGGCTCTGTTGCCGCGCCTCGATGCCCGCTGGGCGCCGGCGTTCCTCTGACACACTGATCTAAAACTCCTGTCGATCCGGCTCGGCGACACCTGTCGCTAGCGCGCGTTCGACTTCGGCCGCGCACGCGCTTCGCGGACGAGGATGGTTAACGAACGTGGTTAACATCATCTTTACCATTAAGCTGAACAATTCCTTTCCAACGTCAGCCGCTGTCGGCGGACGCGCATTGCCGGCGGTGCGCGCAAGGGAAAGGGACTGGGCATGGGGAGACTGGGGAAGATCGCGCTTTTCGGCGCTATCGCGTTGGCTGCGCCAGCCGGACCTCTGGTTGCGGCCGACATGTCGCAACTCTACTACGAGACGCCGACCCCCTATGAAGTGGGAAGCAACTGGTACCTCCGCGGCGACCTCGGCTACAAATGGTACGCGGCGCCGAACGCGTCCTACCCTGTTCCCGGCTACGGTGACATGAAGGACGAAAGCCTCTCCAATACCGGGGCGGTAGGTCTCGGTTTCGGCTACCGCTTCAACAAATATTTCCGGTCGGATTTCACGCTCGACTACGAATGGCCGAGCCACTTCAAGGGCATGCTGCACTGCCCCGAGCCCTGCACCGGCCAGCCTGGCCCGGAATACTCGAAGCAGTACGCCGACATCAGCGCGTGGAGCGGGCTGCTGAACGTCTACTTCGATCTCGACCTCAGTGGTCAGGGCCTGAGCGGCTTCATCCCCTATCTGGGCGGGGGCGTCGGCGTCTCCACCCTCACCACCACCAAGGTCCACTACGCCAATCCCAACGGCACGACCGGAACGTGGAAGGGTGAAAAAACCACGAATCTGGCATGGGCGCTGACGGCCGGCGTCGCTATCCCGATGAGCAAGAATTGGCTGGTCGACCTCAACTACCGCTATGTCAACCTTGGCAACGCGCAGTCCGGCAAGACGCAGGCGTCGCTCGGCGACAAGCACATCAAATACGACGACATCACCGCCTCGGAGGCTCGTGTCGGCTTCCGCTACCTGCTGAATTGAGGGCAGTCGTTTCTCCTCCGGCTGCTCGGGGGCGCATCGCGAACGCGGCGGGGGAAACTCCGTCGCGTTTCGCCTTGGCGGTAGCCAGTGCGTTGCCTGATTGACTCGTCAGTTACCGCGTCGTAAACGCGGCGGCGGGACACCCCTCCCCACCGAGGGGCGCCTATCTGAGAGGGTAGACCGATGACCAATCCTTCCCTGGCCGGCCCGGCTCAACCGACGCGCAGGCCAAACAATTCCAATTTCGCTTCCGGACCCTGCGCCAAACGACCCGGCTGGTCGCTCGACAAGCTGCGCGACGCCGCCCTCGGCCGCTCGCACCGCTCCAAACTCGGCAAGGCGAAGCTGAAGCTCGCCATCGAGCTGACCCGCGAGGTGCTGGAGGTTCCCGCCGACTACCTGATCGGCATCGTGCCGGCGTCGGATACCGGCGCGGTCGAGATGGCGCTGTGGTCGCTGCTCGGCGTCAGGCCGGTGGACGTGCTCGCTTGGGAAAGCTTCGGCCTCGGCTGGGTCACCGACCTGGTCAAGCAGTTGAAGCTCGCCGACACAAGGGTGATCAAGGCGGACTACGGCAAGCTACCGGATCTCTCCCAGGTCGATTTCAGTCACGATGTCGTGTTCACCTGGAACGGCACGACGTCCGGCGTGCGGGTGCCGAACGGCGATTGGATCGCGGCGGATCGCGAGGGGCTGACGATCTGCGATGCGACGTCGGCGGCCTTCGCCCAGTCGCTGCCCTTCGACAAGCTCGACGTGGTCACCTTCTCCTGGCAGAAGGCGCTCGGCGGCGAGGCGGCGCACGGCATGCTGATCCTCTCGCCCCGCGCCGTCGAACGGCTTGAGGCCTATACCCCGCCGTGGCCGATGCCCAAGCTTTTCCGCATGACCAAGGGCGGCAAGCTCAACGACGCGATCTTCGCCGGCTCGACCATCAACACGCCGTCGATGCTGTGCGTCGAGGATTATCTCGACTCGCTGTATTGGGCGAAGTCGGTGGGCGGGCTGAAGGCGCTGATCGAGCGGGTCGACGACAATTTCGACGTGCTGGCCGAGTGGGCCGAGCGGACCCCGTGGATCGATTTCTTCGCCGAAGCACCGGAGACCCGGTCGAGCACCTCGATCTGCCTCAAGGTGATCGACCCGGCGATCGCCTCGCTCGACGTTGCCGGGCAGGAGGCGTTCGTCAAGGCGACGGCGGGTCGGCTGGAGAAGGAGGGCGTTGCCTACGACATCGTCTTCCATCGCGATGCTCCGCCGCACTTCCGCATCTGGGCGGGGGCGACCATAGAGGCGTCCGATCTCGCCATCCTCACCGAATGGCTCGACTGGGCCTTCGCCATCGAGAGGGCATCGTTCAAGCAGGCGGCTTGAACGGCAATGACGCGTAACCCTCCTTCCTCATGCTGAAGCCCTCCCGACCAAGCCGGGAGCCGCGAAGCACGCCACGACGGCAATTGCGTCCTTCGCGGCCACGCTTCGTTAGAACGCCGGGATGAGGAGGGGAGAGACCCCGACACAAGGATTTCTTCCATGACTCCCCGCGTACTGGTTTCCGACAAGCTCTCTCCGACCGCCGTCAAGGTGTTCACCGACCGCGGTATCGACGTCGACTACAAGCCCGATCTCGGCAAGGACAAGGACGCCTTGCTCGCCGCTATCTTCGACTATGACGGTCTTGCCATCCGCTCGGCCACCAAGGTCACCGAAAAGGTGATCGCCGCCGGATCGAAGCTCCGCGTCATCGGCCGCGCCGGCATCGGCGTCGACAATGTCGATGTGCAGGCCGCTACCGCCCGCGGCGTCATCGTAATGAACACGCCGTTCGGCAATTCGATCACCACCGCCGAGCACGCCATCGCGATGATGTTGGCGGTGGCCCGGCAGCTCCCGGCGGCGGACGCCTCGACGCAAGCCGGCAAGTGGGAGAAGAACCGCTTCATGGGGGTCGAGATCACCGGCAAGACCCTCGGCATCATCGGTTGCGGCAATATCGGCTCGATCGTCGCCGATCGGGCGCTGGGCCTCAGGATGAAGGTGATCGCCTTCGATCCCTATCTCGCCGACGAGCGCGCGGTGCAGCTCGGCGTCGACAAGGTCGACCTCGACGAACTGTTCCGGCGCTCCGACTTCATCACTCTCCACACGCCGCTGACCGACAAGACGAAGGGCATCGTCGACGCGGCCGCCATCGCGCGGATGAAGGACGGCGTCCGCATCATCAACTGCGCGCGCGGCGGCTTGGTCGTCGAGGACGATCTCGCCGACGCGATCAAGAGCGGCAAGGTCGCCGGCGCCGGTGTCGACGTTTTCGTCGTCGAGCCGGCCGTTGCAAGCCCGCTGTTCGGGCTGCCCAACGTCGTGTGCACGCCGCATCTCGGCGCGGCGACCACCGAAGCACAGGAAAATGTCGCCATCCAGGTCGCCGAGCAGATGTCCGATTATCTGCTCGACGGCGCCGTGGCGAACGCCCTCAACACACCGTCGATCACGGCCGAAGAGGCAACGCGCCTGACGCCCTTCGTCCGGCTTGCCGAGGATCTCGGTTCTTTCGCCGGCCAGCTCAGCGACACGACGATCAGCGCCATCACCATCGAGTTCGCCGGCGACGTCGCCGAGATGAACACCAAGGCGCTGACCTCGGCTCTGCTGGCGGGCTTGCTCAGGCCGATCCTGACCGAGGTCAACATGGTCAACGCGCCGGTGGTCGCTCAGGCTCGCGGGATTGCCGTCAATGAGGTCCGCCAGTCGCGACGCGGCGCCTTTGAGACCTATATCAGGGCGACCGTGCGCACCGAGGGGCTGGAGCGGTCGGTTGCGGGCACGGTGTTCTCCGACGGCAAGCCTCGCCTGATCCAGATCAAGGGGATCGACATGGAGGCGAGCTTCGGACGCCACATGCTCTACATCACCAACCGCGACAGACCCGGCTTCATCGGGCGGCTCGGAACGCTGCTCGGCAGCGAGAACGTCAACATCGCGACCTTCAATCTCGGTCGCGCCGCGCCCGGCTCGGACGCAATCGCCCTGATCGAGATCGACGAGCCGATCAAGGACGCGGTGCTCGACCGGGTGCGTCAGCTCGAGGGCGTCGTTCAGGCGAGGCCGCTGAGCTTCTGATCCGGCGCCGTCGGCCGGGATCAGGGATCGCCGGTCGCCAACTCGGCGGGCAAGGGGCGGTCGGTGATCCAGGCTTCGACCATCCGGCAGTGGAGGAGCGGCTCGCCGGCGACCCAACCGTGCCATTTGCCGGGAACGATGCAGGCGGCGGCCTGTGGCATCGTGCGCGCGAGCAGCCGGTTCGAGGCAAGTGTCGAACCCGGTTCCCGCTCGCCGGCAACGAAGAGGGTGGGGCACTCCACCCGCGCCAGCCCTTGCGGCTGGTGAAAGTCGAGGGCCTCGGTGAACGCCGCGACAAACGCCGCCGATGACATCCGCCGATAGTCGTTCCGGAAATCGGCTATGCCTGCCTCGGGCAGCGCGAGGCGGCGTGCGATGATACCGGTCACGAGATCGGTCTTGACGATCGGCCGCATCAGCCGCAGTCCGAGCTTGGCCAGGGCGAGATGGCGGAGCGGAAGCACGCTGGCGCCGTCGACGACGGCGTGTTCGATCAGTTCCGGCGCCTCGGCGAGGAGCTTGATCGCGACGATGCCGCCGAGGCTGACGACGACCACATGGGCCCGCCCGCCGGCGGCGCGGGTGCGCACCAGTTCGGCGACCTCGCCGGTCGTCTGGTCGAGCGAGACCCACGGCTCGCCGGCGGCATCACCGAAGCCGGGGAAATCCGGCAAGAGGCCGTGATACCGCGCGAAGTGGCGGACATGCGCCTTCCACATCTCCGCACTCGCGCCGGCCCCGTGGAGAAAGAGGATGGTTTCGCCCGTTTTCGGGCCGCTCTCATGAACGCGCATGCCGGGAGTATGGTGGGGGCGGCGGCGATTGCCAGCGAAGAAGCGGTCAGCCTGTCGCCCTTTGCCAGTTTCTCTGGGCGATGACGATGCCGGCGACGATCAGCGCATAACCGACGCCGTGGAACCATTCCGGCCGCTCGCCGAGGAAAAGGATCGCGACCGCCGAACCGAATACCGGGATCAGGTGGAAGAACTGCCCGGCCCGGTTGGCGCCGATCAGCTCGACGCCGCGGTTGAAGCAGAAATAGGCGAGGATCGAGGGGAAGATGATGACATAGGCGATCACCGCGAAGGCGGCGGGCGTCGGGTTGAGGCGGTAGCCGGCGCCGAATTCGACGAGGAAGATCGGCAGGAGCATCACCGCCCCCGCGGTGATGGTGAAGGTGAGGAACGAGAGGAAGTGGATGGGCGGCCGCTTCCTGAGGAGCACGGTGTAGAGGGCGTAGACGCCGATCGCCGCGATGAACCACAGGTCGCCGCGATTGAGCGTCAGGCTGAAGAGCACTTCCGGACGGCCGCGGGTGATGATGGTGACGACCCCGAGCAGCGAGATAAGGATGCCGGCGAGTTGCGCGCGGGTCAGCCGATCGCGGAAGAGGACAAGCGACCATATGCCGACCAGGAGCGGGCCGCTCGACTGCAACAACAGCGCGTTGATCGCCTGGGTGTAGTTGAGGCCGTAGTAGGACATCGTGTTGTAGAGGGTGATGCCGGTCAGGCTGAGGATGATCAGGATCGGCAGGTTGGCCCGGATGACTGGCCAGTCGCGCCCCAGATGGCGCCAGCCGACCGCGAGCATGATCAGCGCCGCGCAGCTCCAGCGGATTTGCGCCAGCGTCACCGGCGGGATCGTCCCGACGATGAAACGGCCAAGCACGATGTTGATCGCCCAGAACAGCGACGCGAGCGACAAAAGCACGTAAGGGCGGTCGATGAGGGACCGGCCACCCGATCGGCTGGAATCCAAGCGATTTCTCCGACGCGCGACATGGCGGGGTAGCCTTGTCCGTCGACGCTGTAAAGGGCGCCCGCGGCGGGTGGATCGGCTATGCTCCCGGCCGACGCAAATCGGCGGCGCCGGGCGTCGAACCGGTCGCCCGCGACGATCGGCATCGCTATAGTGCGCGCCGTGGTTGAGGATGTCCGCGGCGAGCGGGTGAATGTGGGCGACGGAGGGGAACCAGACCTAAATGGCCAATGTGGTGGTCGTCGGCTCGCAGTGGGGGGACGAAGGCAAGGGGAAGATCGTCGACTGGTTGTCGGAGCGCGCCGATATCGTGGTGCGCTTTCAGGGCGGCCACAATGCCGGCCACACGCTCGTCATAGACGGCGTCGCCTACAAGCTCAGCCTCTTGCCCTCCGGCGTCGTCAGGCCCGGCAAGATGTCGGTCATCGGCAATGGGGTCGTCGTCGATCCCCACGCTCTGGTCGACGAGATCGACCGGCTGGCCGCCCAGGGCGTCGCCGTGTCGCCGGAGAATCTCCGCGTTGCCGAGAACGCGGCTCTGATCCTGCCCCTCCATCGCGAACTCGATCTCGCCCGCGAGGCGGCGAGCGTCGGTGCCCGGATCGGCACCACCGGCCGCGGTATCGGCCCCGCCTATGAGGACAAGGTCGGGCGGCGGGCGGTCCGCATGATGGATCTCGCCGATCGCAAAACCCTGGAGTCGCGGATCGAACGCCTCCTCGCCCACCATAATGCGCTGAGGCGCGGTCTTGGTCGCGACGAGATCGATTCGGCGGCCGTTCTCGCCGATCTCTTGGCCGTCGCGCCACGGGTCCTGCCTTACGTTGATTCGACCTCGCGTCTTCTCAATGCCGCCCGTCGCGAAGGCCGCCGCATCCTGTTCGAGGGCGCCCAGGGCATCCTGCTCGACATCGATCAGGGCACCTATCCCTATGTCACGTCGTCCAATACCGGGGCGGGCCAAGCCGCGACCGGCTCCGGGCTCGGGCCCGGCGCCATCGACTACGTGCTCGGAATCACCAAGGCGTACACCACGCGGGTGGGTGAAGGTCCGTTCCCGACCGAGGATCGCGGCGAGGCCGGCGACTTCCTCGGGCGGCGCGGCAACGAATTCGGAACCGTGACCGGCCGCAAGCGCCGCTGCGGGTGGTTTGACGCGGTCCTGGTCCGGCAAAGTATCGGGACGTCGGGGATCGACGGGATCGCCCTCACCAAGCTCGATGTGCTCGACGGCCTTGAAACCATCAAGATTGCTGTGGGATACCGGCTGGATGGCCGCGAGCTCGACCATCTTCCCGCGGTCGAGGGTGCCCAGGCTCGCATCGAACCGATTTACGAAACGATGGAAGGCTGGCAGGATTCGACACGCGGGGCGCGGACGTGGAATGATCTACCGGCGCAGGCGGTCAAATATGTCCGCCACGTCGAAGAGTTGATTGGCGCGCCGGTGGCCTTACTTTCGACAAGCCCCGAGCGTGAGGATACAATTCTGGTTCACGATCCCTTTCAAGGTTAGGGTGTAACGCTAAGAGGGTCCTCTCGGCAGGGCGAAAAGATGGCCGAATACTATACAGTACTGAAGCGGGCAATCTCCAGCATCGATCCAAACGTCGCGGACGGGCGCCGGGCGGTCTACGACAAGGCGCGCAACGCGCTGATCGGTCAGTTGAAGGCCGTCGACCCGCCGCTCACCACGGCGGAGATCTCGCGCCAGCGTCTGGAGCTTGAGGAAGCAATTCGGCGGGTGGAGCGGGAAAGCGCGGCAGGCGTCGCGCCTCCGGCGGCGGCCGCCCCGGTGCCGTCTCACGCCGAACCACCGCGGAGGCCGGAACCCATACCGGTCGCCGCCCGTTCCGCCACCCCGCCTCCGGCCTATCAAGAACCCCCCCGCGCAACGCCCCAGGATGTTTTCCGCCGGGCGATCCAGGAAGCTGGCATCCGCGGTGGAGCGGCGCCGGGCACCGTGGAGCGCGCCGCGCTTCCCGCGCGATCGGACGTGGTGCGTCAAAGCGCCACCGCTCCCGATCTCAGACGGCCGGACGATCGGCCGGTCAGACGCGAGCCGCCCCGCAGGCCTCCGCCACCGCCGGAGCCGCGCTATCATGTTGCCGAAACGCTGCCGCCGGAATCCTACGAGCCGGAACCGAGGCTTGCGCCGGAATACGACCAGGACTGGGAGGAGGCTCCGCAGCCCTCTGCCACGCGGGCTCCGCCTCCGCCGCGGCCGGGGCCTGAAGTCGACAGCCGCGACCGGTTGGCCTTCGCCAGGGATAGTCGGCGGCGTGGGTATGTGGAAGACGACGACGCGGAGCTTCTCGACAGTGCGCCGCGGCGGTCGCGTCTGCCGGGGATCATTCTCGTCATTCTTATCGTCGCCGTGGTCGGCGGGCTTGGCGCGCTCGCCTGGTCGCAGCGCGTCGTGTTGAGCGATCTACTGGCATCCTTCGAGTCCAGCGAACCGCCGAGCCCCACGGAGCAGCCGGTTACCGATACCGCGGCGGCGTCCGGCAAGAATTCGGATCGCCTGCTTGCCGGCGATCAGCCGGCGCCGGCGCCGGATAGCGACGTTCGCGTCGTCGACGGCCAGCCGGACACGGGCGGCCAGCCGGACGCGGCCGGCCAGCCGGGCTCGGGCGACGAGATGGCGACGGCAATGCCGGGTGGCGACACCCAGCCGCTGCCGGTCTCGGCCAGCGGTGGCGCCACCGGCGACACTCCCGTCCAGAAGGCGATTCTCTACGAAGAGCCCGTCGGTAACGCTGCCGGGGATTCCGGCGGAGTGACTGCGATCAATGCCGCCGTCACCTGGCAGTATGTCCAAGATGGTCCGAACGGTCCCGAGATCGAGGCCAATCTCGACATTCCGGACCGCGACATGAAGGTCCGCTTCGCCCTTCACAAGAACACCGACAACACGCTGCCGGCTAGCCACCTGATCGAAGTCACCGTCGATACGCCGGCCGATTTTCCGGGTCAAAGCATCAGCGAGATCCCGCGGATCGTGCTCAAGCCGAGCGAGGAAGCCCGCGGGCAGCCGCTGGTCGGCGCCGCCGCCAAGGTCGCCGACGGGTTCTTCTGGATCGCGCTGTCGGCCAACCAGAACGACATCGCCTCCAACCTCGCGCTGCTTCGCAGCCGCGACTGGATCGACCTGCCGTTCGTCTACGGGACCGGGCAGCGGGCAATCCTGACCTTTGAGAAGGGTCCGGCCGGCGAAAAGGTGTTCGAAGACGCGATCACCGCCTGGGGAACCGGCTGATCGCCCGGCGCATGGCTCACCGCCGTTGAATTCGGTTGCCCTTCACCGCGGCACCTGCGATGCTGACGTTTGTTCCGAGGGGTGCTCGCTCGCGAGCTGAGATGACCTGACGGTCGAACCCTTCGAACCTGATCCGGGTCATGCCGGCGAAGGAACGGAACGGGTTCATCCGAAGCCTCGTTACATGACCGGATCGCCACGCAGGCGGTAGGCGATCGATGGCGTTCGGCAAGCATATCCATCTCCACCCTGGCGGGGCCGGCGGCCGGCGATGATCGTCGTGCGCGCCCTCTTCGTCGCCATCGGCCTGATCGTCGTCTGGCAGGTGGTCATCTTCGTCTTCGCGCCGCCCGCTTTCATGCTGCCGTCGCCGGCCGCCGTGTTCGAGGCGCTCCGCGACCGGCCGGACCTCTGGCGGGTTCAGGCGGTCACCACGCTGACCGAGACGGTCATCGGTCTCATCGCCGGCGTCGCTCTTGGAACGCTGCTGGCGCTTCTGATGAGCTTCGTCCCACCGACCCGGCGGATGCTCTTGCCGTTGATGGTGGTGAGCCAGGCTCTGCCGGTCTTCGCCATCGCGCCGCTGCTCGTGCTGTGGTTCGGCTTCGGTCTCGGCTCGAAGATCGTCATGGCGACGATCGCGATTTTCTTTCCGGTGGCCTCCGCCTTCAACGACGGGCTGGCAAGGACCGACGGAGGCCTGATCGATCTCGCCCGGCTCTACGGCGCCAATCATGCGCAGCAGGTGGTGCTCTTGCGGGTTCCCTCCGCCCTGCCGGCGCTGGTGACCGGCCTCCGGCTTGCCGCCGTCTATGCGCCGATCGGCGCGTTGATCGGCGAATGGGTCGGGGCTTCCTCCGGGCTCGGCTACGCCATGCTCCTCGCCAATGCCCGCTCGCAGACGGCGGTGATGTTCGCCTGCCTCTTCCTGCTCGCCGCCATGTCGGTGCTGCTTCGCGCCGCCGTGGATCTCCTCACCCGCAATCTCACTCCCTGGGTCCCCGAAACAAACTGATGGGAATGGCCATGACCCGCAGATCCCTCATCGTCCTTGCCGCTCTGTGGCTTGCCGCGGGGCCGGCCTCGGCCGCCGACAAGCTGACCGTGCTCCTCGACTGGTTCGTCAATCCCGACCACGCGCCCCTGGTCATCGCCAGGGAGGGCGGCTACTTCGAGCGCCATGGGCTCGATGTCGACCTCGTTGCCCCCGCCGATCCGAGCGCGCCGCCGCGCCTGGTCGCGGCGGGGCAGGGCGACATCGCCATCACCTACCAGCCCGATCTCATGCTCCAGCTCAACGAGGGGGTGCCGCTCGTCCGCTTCGGCACGCTGATCGAGACGCCGCTCAATGCGCTGATCGTGCTCAAGGATGGCCCGATCAAGCAGCTTTCCGACCTGAAGGGGAAGCGGGTCGGCTATTCGGTGGCGGGCATCCAGGGCGCCTATCTCGACGAGATGCTGAAATCGGTGGGGCTGACCTCGGACGACGTGACCCTGGTCAACGTCAACTTCAATCTGGTCAGTGCGCTGCTCGCCGGCCAGATCGATGCGGCCATCGACGGCTACCGCAATTTCGAGCTGATTCAGCTCGGAACTCGAGGGCAAGCCCGGCGTCGCCTTCTATCCGGAGGAGCACGGCGTGCCGGTGTACGACGAGTTGATCTTCGTCGCCAAGGCGGATCGTCGCGACGATCCGCTGCTCGCCCGTTTCCTTGCCGCGGTCGAGGAGGCGACGATCTTTCTCACCAATCACCCGGACGAGGCGCGGGCGATGTTCATGGCGGCCTATCCCGACCTCAATGACGAACTGAACCGGCGCGCCTTCGACCTCACTTTGCCGCGTTTCGCCAAGCGCCCGGCGGCGCTCGACGTCGGCCGCTATGAACGCTTCGCCGAATTCCTCAAGGCGCACGGCCTGATCGACAAGATCCTGCCCGTCGACAGCTACGCGGTGGCGCCGCGCTAGAGCAAAGTCCGTTCTGATTGAATCGGGCCTTTGCTCTAGCTCTTTGATTCATCGCATTTTCCGGGCGGAAAAGTGCGCACACTTTTCCTGAAAATGCGCTAGTACCTCTGCACAGAGGTTTTGACGAGTTGAGGCAGTCCGAGGACCGGTAGGTCCCTTGGGTCGATGCATAGCTCGATGCTGCGCGCTTGGCCTGGGGTTCGACGGATGAAGCCGGCGCTTTCCAAGGTCAGCACCATCTGGTGGACGGACGGCGGCGTGACGCGGAAGTAGCCCTGCAGGTCTCGTTCGGCGGGGGGTCGGCCGTTGATCTGGGCGTAGGCCCAGATAAAGGCCAGGTACTGGCCCTGCTTTTCGGTGAAGCGGGGGGCGGTCGGCGGCGCCTCGTCAACCCATCGGTTCATTTTCTGATTCATCCCGGGACCTTCTCGAGCCGAGGAGGTCGCAAGGATGAACGTACGCTATCGGGTGGAGTTGGACCAAGCCGAACGGCAGGCGTTGAAGTCGCTGACCAGCGGCGGCGCACCTGCGGCGCGCAAGCTCAAACGGGCGCAGATCCTCCTGGCCGCCGCAGATGGCCTTGCCGACGAGGCCATCGCCCAGGCGGTCGGGACCTCAGGCTCGACCGTCTATCGCACCAAGCAGCGCTTCGTGGCCCTGGGCCTGGAAGCGGCGCTCAGCGAGGAGCCGAGAGCGGGCGCGGAACGCAAGCTCACCGGCAAGGAAGAAGCCTTGCTGGTGGCGACCGCCTGTTCGGCGCCGCCGCCCGGTTGCTCGCGCTGGACGCTGGAACTCCTGGCCGGCGCCTTCGTCAAGCTCACCGAGCATGAGAGCCTCTCGCGCGAGACCGTGCGCCGCCGGCTCTTGGAGAACCACCTGAAGCCCTGGCGCAAGGACATGTGGTGCATCCCCAAGGTGGACGCCGAGT
>CAVWYO010000010.1:0-362249 GCA_963759235.1 uncultured Alphaproteobacteria bacterium
CGATCAGCGCAAACTGCTCGGCTTCCCGCAGGACGAGATCGCAGGCGCCTGACCGGCTGCCGAGCCCACATAGGCGTGCGCTCATCGGCCGCGTCTATCTCAGAGGCGAGTCAACCACTGAACGGCGCCCGAGAGATATTCGCCCTCGCCGCGCGAGGAGCGCGTGCCTAAATCCGTCTCTGCCAATTGCAGTACGTCGGAAACCCGGCCTATTCGCCTAGTATACGGCCCACGAGAATAAACTAATTCAATATCAAGTAGTTAGCTGGCTGGGGCGCCAGGATTTCGAACCTGGGATCACGGGACCAAAACCCGTTGCCTTACCGCTTGGCCACGCCCCATCAGATCGCCGGTCGGGCTTCGCCCGGCGGCTTGCGCTCTCGGCCGCGACCGGCGTGCGCCCCTATATAGTCTCGGGGGGCGGATCGCAACGCATCGGCGCCGTCACACCGGCTCAGGTATGCCTTGTTTGGGCCCTGTCCCGACGTTATAAAGCGCCTCGCCGGCGGCCGGAGTGTAGCGCAGCCTGGTAGCGCACCTGCTTCGGGAGCAGGGGGTCGCAGGTTCAAATCCTGCCACTCCGACCAATTCCTCCAACGGCGTAGCCTTCACGCAGCCGCAGAAGCGAGCGCGCGGGGCGCAAAACGTCTGCCCCACGCCGTGACGACGACCTCGACTCGGAACGCCCGTCTCCCACGCGGCGTAAGTCGCGGGAAGCCGGCCCCCGCGGCTTTCACTCCTCGCTGATACCCTGCAACGAAGCGTCGAGGTCGACAAAGAAGGCGCGGATGCGCTCGGCATCGGCGCCGAGGTCGTGAGCGCCGTAGCGCGCCGCCGAGCGCATGTCGACCAGGGCCCCCTCGCCGTCCGGCACGATACGGATCACCACGTCCTGGCGAAAGCCGAACACCGGGGTCAGGGCGACCGCCTCGATGCGTCCCGTCTCGTCGGGCTCCTCGGGGGCTTGAGAGCCGAGGAGCCGCCAGCCCCGGTTGCGGACGATGGCCAGGGCATCGTCGAAAACACGGGCGGGTCCGACCGGGTAATGGCGTGAAACGACGTCGGGATAGGCGTCGCGCTGAATGTCGATCTCGTCGTCGCTCGGGTCGGTCAGCGGCAGGGCGTCGGCCGGACGATCCGCCAGGGCAAGAACAAAGGCCGGGGGATCGTCGACGTCGGTCGAGATGTCGGTCAGCCGCGGATAATTGACGAGCTTCCACGCCGCGGCGAGGGGCAAGCTCAGGACTACGAGGCCGACAATCAGTCCGCGCAGCGCCGGACCGACGCCCTTGCGTCCATCGCGCCAGATTCCGTCCAGCGCGCCCAGGGCGGCGAGGACGCCGAGCCCCGCCAGCGAGAAGCCAAGCGCCATGACCGCGTAGGCCTCGGTCGCGCTCATCAGGCCGCTGCGATGGCCGATCGCGACGATGAGGAGCACCGGGATCGAGACGATCGAGAGCCTGGAACTCCAGACTGCCAGCGAAGAGCGGCGTTCACGCAGTCGGGCAGTCATCCGCGCGGCGATTCCCAGAGAGACGACAGCCCGTCAGCTACCGGCTCGCCGCCGGTCGCGCAAGCGGCCCGTCGATCAGCCGACGCAAAGCCGCGGCAAACGCTTCGATCTTGACCCCGACCCGATCGTGTTTGCGGTCCTCGCCCGAGAGAGCGACGTTGGCGGCCACCGGCTTGCCGGTCAGCTTGGTGATCTCGCCGAGCAGGCGCGCGGCTCCGTGGTCGGGCGGATCGCCTCCGAGGAGGCCGATGCGCCGAGCAGCTCGGCAAGACGGGCCGCGGCTTCGCGGGTGTGCCCGCTGAACGGGTAAGCGGCGATGTGAATCGGCCGGGTCGCCATGACGGCCTTCCCTTACGGCGAATCTCGGCGGCGCAGCTTGATCGATCGCAAGTTGCAACATCGATATGGCAAGGCGGCGGTGACCATATCTTCATTTTTCCGCCGCAAACTGGCGGAAGAGAATGCCCAAGCGGCGGATGTATCCGCCGGATGGCCGCACCAGACACGAGTTCGTACCGTGACCAGATCGAAGAGCCCCATCGACCGCCGACCGTTCCGGTCGAAGGCTGAACGCGAGCGCGAGGAAGCCCTCGAAGCCCAGTACCGAAACGTGGCAATCCCCGAGGTCGTCGCGGCCCTCGGGCCGGTAAGGCAGGACCGTACCGAGAAGGCTGCCTAAGCCGTACGAGAGGAACGGCGCCGGCCGTCCTCGCTCAGAACAGACCTGGCGTAACCGGCTCCATCAGGCCCGGATCGTCGTTGTCGGCCTTGTTCACCCGCGTGCTGACCGGCGTCGCGTCGAGGAGATCGTCCGGCGCCGGGCGAAGCAGGTCGCCGATCGCGCCGGGGCGGTGACGGCCCGCATTGAGCCAGCGATCGTAGTCGCCGGGATCGACGATCACCGGCATCCGCTCGTGGATCGGCTGGAGCAGACGGTTGGCGCCGGTGGTGACGATGCAGGCGCTGTCGAGCTCGCTGCCGTCCCGCCCCATCCAGGTTTCCCACAGGCCGGCAAAGGCGAACGGCCGGCGGTCGCGCCGGCGAACGAGAAATGGCTGCCGCTCGCGGCCCGACCCGCGGCGCCATTCGTAGAACCCGGTCGCCGGCACCAGGCAACGCCGACACTGAAAAGCGCCCTTGAAGGCCGGCTTCGTCGCCAACCCCTCGGCCCGCGCGTTGATGAGCAATGAAAATCTTCCGGGGTCCTCCACCCAGGCCGGCACCAGACCCCACCTGACCAGTGCAAAGCGGCGCACATCGCGGACGTGGCGGACGACCGCAATCGGCTGGTTCGGCGCGATGTTATGACGCGGCGGGAACCATTCGCCGTCGAGATAGCCGAACAAGGCGGCGATCTCCTCCGGCGCGGCGGTCAGGAGGTAACGTCCGCACATGGGCCGCGGTCTCGGGTCTTCGGAAGCAAGCTGACATCGTCGGTTGCTTGCGTGGAGGACGTGGCCATCGCGTCCCGGCGGAGATACGGTGGCGCATGTCGTCGGCTTCCCTCCCGCGTCCGGTGCTTGGCGTCAGCACGGTCGTCATGCAGGAGGACAAGGTCCTGCTCGTCCAACGCGCCAAGCCGCCCTTTCGCGGGGTGTGGGCGTTTCCCGGCGGCTCCGTCGAATATGGCGAGCCCTTGAAGGTCGCCGCCGCCAGGGAGGTCAGGGAGGAGACCGGCATCGAGGTTGAGATCGGGGAGCAGATAGACCGCGCCGAAATCCTTCCCCGCCACGAAAGTGCCGGCGTTGATGGGCACTACGTCTTGATCGTCTTCAGCGGCCGGCGAACCGGCGGCACGCTTGCCGCTGGCGATGATGCGGCGGCGGCGCGATGGTTTGAGGCTCATGAGTTGACGACGGTCGCGTTGACACGGGATACAGCCCGCATCCTCGCCATGCTGGGCATGGCTGACAAGCCGGTGATGGATTAGCCAGGTGCGCCGAGAAGGCCTGTCAGTGACGTGCCGTTCGACAAGCGCCGCGATCGCCGCGGTGTTCGCGGTTCTATTCGGCATTATGGCCCCGGCGGTCGCGGCGGAGAAACCGGCGCCGGCCCCGCCGGCCGCGCCGGCACCGAGCGCCCCGCCCTATGACGGCGGCCTGCTCCGTCTCTCCGAGATCCTCGGTGCGCTCCATTACCTCCGCCCGTTGTGCGATAGCGGCGAGGGCAGCCTGTGGCGCGACCAGATGCAGGCGCTGATCGATGCCGAGCAGGCGGACGACATCCGCCGGGCCCGGTTCATCGACCGGTTCAATCGCGGCTACGATAGCTTCAAGGCGGTTTACCGTGCCTGCACCCCGGCAGCGACTCTGGCGATCGATCGCTACACGGCCGAAGGGTCGCGGATCGCTCGCGACATCGTGGCGCGCTACGGCCGCCAAGAGTAAACAAATGCTTAACGGGATTGTCTAAAATCTTAAGCGAGCGTTAACCCTTTCTTCACGATGCGGCTGAAGCGTCGAATTCGACGTGATAGGGTCGTAACCCGTTAACTCTATCTCCGGGGACGGGAACGGCTGGGCTCATGGCGACCACGCAGGCGCGCGCGCCGACATCGGACGACGGAATGATCGCCGAGAAGAAGCGACTCGCTCTCACTTATCTGACGGAGGCCTGGGAGGAAGCGGTCTCCGCCGGGGTCGACATGGAGATTCTGGCGCACGCGGCCCTGTTCAGGGCGTTCTCCGACCTGATCGACATCTACGGCGAAGAGGCGGTGGCGGGGCTGGCGAAGACGCTGCCCGGCCGCATTCGTGCGTTCGAATTTTCCCTCCATCGCGTCGTCCAATAGGCGAATCGGTCTCACCGCTCCTCGCGTTACTCCGGCCCACGGTTGGGGTAGACTGCCCGCCGGGGACATTTCGGCTGCGGCAGGGCGCTATCGGGAGGGCAGCCATGTCGGCTTTCACGTTGATTCGGATGATCGGCTTTGGGCTGGTCACGCTGGTTGTTGCCCCGGCGATGGCGGCCGCCGGCAGCGGCCCGGTCGACCCCGAGTTGGAAATCGCTCCGAACGCGGTGCCGGAACGGGTCATGCCCGAGATTCCGAACGACGCACCCGTCGCCTCGCCGGAAGCGCCCGTCGACCAAGGCAAGACGACCGAGGTGCCGACGGTTGAGTACGATGTGGCGAAGCTGCCGACCCCGGTCCGTCGGTTGCGCGAACAGATCATCGAGGCGGCATCGACCGGCGACCTTGAAAAGCTCAGACCGATCATCGACGCCAACGACGAGCCGCCGATCTTCAGCTACAGCGATATCGGCGACGATCCGATCGAGTATCTGCGGTCTCTGTCGACCGATCCGGAAGGGCGCGAAATCCTTGCGATCCTGATCGACATGCTCGATGCCGGCTACGTCCATGTCGGTGTCGGTACGCCGCAGGAAATGTATGTCTGGCCGTATTTCGCCTATTACCCGGTCGAGTTGCTGACCGGACCGCAGATCGTCGAATTGTTGAGGATCGTCTATCCGGGCGACTACGAAGACATGAAGACCTATGGGACCTACCTTTCCTATCGGGTGGGACTCGGCCCCGACGGAACCTGGCGCTACTTCGTCGCCGGCGACTGACGTTTCGAGCCTAAGCCGGCGCCACCCGCGGCAGCGCCTCGACGAAGCGCACCGGCTGGCCGAGGGCCGGGGTGACCAGGTCCCCTTCCCACATGGCCCGCCGGCCGCGGACCACCGTGCCGAGCGGCCAGCCGGTGACGGTCATGCCGTCATAGGGCGTCCACCCGCAGCGCGAGGCGATCCACGCGTCGGTGACCGTTTCCCGCCGATTCAGGTCGACGACCGTCAGATCGGCGTCGTAGCCGACGGCGATCCGCCCCTTGCCGGCGATGCCGAAGAGTCGCGCCGGACCGGCCGAGGAGAGGTCGACGAAGCGTGCCAGCGTCAGCCTGCCGGCCGCCACGTGGTCGAGCATCACCGGGACCAGGGTCTGCACGCCGGGCATGCCCGAGGGTGACGCCGGATAGGGCTTGGCTTTCTCCTCCAGCGTGTGGGGAGCGTGGTCCGAGCCGAGCGCGTCGGCGACCCCCTGTTGCAGCCCCCACCATAGCCGCGCTTGATGGCGCGCTTCGCGGATCGGCGGATTCATCTGGAGGCGCGTGCCGAGCCGACCGTAGTGGTCGGCGTGGAAGGTCAGGTGCTGGGGCGTCAGCTCGACCGTGACGTTGTCCTTGAAGGCCTGGACGAACTCGATTTCCTCGGCGGTCGAGACATGGAGGAGATGGACCCGCGCCCCGCACGCCCGCGCGACCCTGACAAGCCGCTCGGTCGCGTGCAGCGCCGCCGTCTCGTCGCGCCAGACCGGATGCGTCCCCGGATCGCCTACGCGGCGATGGCGGCCGCGATCGGTGAGCCGCGGCTCGTCCTCGGCATGGACCGAGACGCGCCGCCTTGTCCGGGAGAGGATTGCGGCAAGCCCCTCGTCATCGGCGACGAGAAGATCGCCGGTCGAGGAGCCCATGAAGATCTTGATCCCGGCGGCACCCGGCAGTCGCTCCAGGTCCGGGATCTGTTCGACGTTGCCGTGGGTGCCGCCGACGAAGAAGGCGAATTCGCAATGCATGCGCCGGGTGGCGCGCCGCACCTTGTCGGCAAGCGCCTGTTCGGTGGTGGTCAGCGGGTTGGTGTTCGGCATTTCGAAGACGGCGGTCACCCCGCCCATGACCGCGGAGCGCGACCCCAATTCGAGGTCCTCCTTGTGCTCGCCGCCGGGCTCGCGGAAATGGACCTGGGTGTCGATGACGCCGGGAAGCACATGGAGCCCGGCGCAGTCGACGACTTCGCCGGCCGCCGCCCGGTCGATCTGCCCGATGGCGGCGATGCGCCCGTTGCGGACGCCAATGTCGCGGTGGCCGGTGCCGTCGTGGTTGACAACCGTCCCGCCCGCATAGACGACGTCGAAGGTCTCGCTCATGTCGGTCCTTGCCTCGGCAGCCGCCTCCGCTTACGTAACCGGCCGACGTGACGCAAGGGATGGTGAGCGATGAGCGAAGCGCGGATTGCCGAACTTCCCCGGCGCGGCGTCGTCGCCGTCACTGGTCCCGACGCGCAGAAATTCCTCGACAACCTGATCACCTCGAACGTCGGCGGCGTCGACCGCGGCAGTGCCGTGTTCGCCGGCCTGCTGACGCCGCAAGGCAAGCTCCTGTTCGACTTCCTGATCTTCCCCGACGGCGATCGCTATCTCTTCGACATCGCGCGAAGTGAAGTGGCCAACCTCTTGAAACGACTTGGCCTCTACCGATTACGCGCCAAGGTCGCATTCGCCGACCTGTCGGACGAGCGAATCGTCGTCGCCGCCTGGGGGAGCGACACCGCCCCGATCCTCGACGGGGTCGTCGGGGCGGACCCCCGCCTGCCGGCGCTCGGCTTTCGGGGCGTCGTCCCGCCCGGCGCCGACATGGCGCCCGACTTCGACGAGGCGAGCGAAGCGGCCTACGACGCGCACCGGATCGGCCTCGGAGTCCCGGAAGGCGGCGTCGACTTCGCCTTCGGCGATGTCTTCCCCCACGACGCGGACATGGATCAACTGGCCGGCGTCGATTTCGACAAGGGGTGCTTCGTCGGCCAGGAGGTGGTGTCGCGCATGAAACACCGCGGAACGGCACGCCGCCGGGTGGTCGTCGCGCACGGCGCCGATCTGCCTGCCGCCGGCGCCGCGATCACCGCCGGTGGCCGCGCCATCGGCAGCATGGGCTCGTCGGCCGGCGACACCGGCCTCGCCCTCGTCCGGCTCGACCGCGCCAAGGAAGCGATGGACGGCGGCGTGCCCATTCTCGCCGACGCCAGTCCCGTCACGTTGTCGCTCCCGCCATGGGCGCGGTTCGCCTGGCCGGCGTCGACCGAGTCCGATTAGCCGAAGGGCCTGCGAATCGGCGAGACTGCCTCCGCTGATCAAACGCAGGCCCGGCCAAGATGCCCGATCACCCGAAAGCCCCGCCCCGCGCCTGGCAAAGGATGCTGTCCGGCCGGCGGCTCGACCTGATCGACCCCTCGCCGCTTGACGTTGAGATCGGCGACATCGCCCACGGCCTCGCCCGGGTGGCGCGGTGGAACGGGCAGACGATCGGGGCGCATGCCTTTTCCGTCGCTCAGCACACCCTTGTCGTCGACAAGATCGTCCAGATGACCGGCCCCGACCTGTCGCCCGGAAGCCGGCTCGCCGTCATGCTGCACGACGCTCCGGAATATGTGATCGGCGACCTGATCTCGCCGTTCAAGGTGCTGCTCGGTGGAGAGTATCGCGAGATCGAGGAACGCCTGCTCGCCGCCATTCACCGCCGCTTTGGCGTGAAGACCCCGCTTCCCGCCAAGCTGAAGGCGAGGATCAAGGCCGGAGACCGGCTCGCTGCATATTACGAGGCGACGACGCTTGCCGGCTTCGGCGACGCCGAGGCGGCGAAATTCTTCGGCCGTGCGCGAGGCGTTGTTCCATCCGATCTTGACCTCGATCCGTGGCCGGCCGCCGTGGCCGAGCGGCGGTTCCTCAAACGCTTTGCTGCTCTGGCCAAGGCAGCAGGCACGTGACCAGGCGGGGTAATCACCCTAAGATGTTCTGGAGATACGGATAACCCGGAAGAACCCATGCCCGAAGTATACGTCTGCCCGCTGTCACAGGTCGCCGCGACGGTCGCTGCGTCGCGCGCCAGCCACCTTGTCAGCCTGATCAATGACGACACGCCGGTGCTCAGACCCGCGACCATCGCCGAGGAGAACCACCTGTTTCTCGGCATCAACGACATCGTCGAGCCGACCGACGGTCTGATCACGCCCGGCGAAGCCCACGTCCAGCAACTCATCGCCTTCGTCGAGGCATGGGACCGGACGTGGCCGATGGTGGTCCACTGCTACGCCGGCATCAGCCGGTCGACGGCGGCGGCGTATGTGGCGCTGTGCACCGTCAGGCCGGAGAGGAGCGAGCTCGAGATCGCCCGGCGGATGCGGGAGGCATCGCCGTGGGCCTATCCGAATCCGCTTATCGTCGCCTATGGCGACGAACTCCTCGGGCGTGAAGGCCGCATGATCGCCGCGGTGAGCGCGATCGGTCGCGGGGAGCTCGCCCTGGAGAGCATGCCTTTCGCCTTGCCCCTGCGGGACTGAGAGTTGCGGCCCCATGGCCAGCGCCGTGCGGCCCCCACTCGAAATCGGCCTCAACGCCGCGATCGTCGCCGTAGAGGATCAGCAGCCCTTGATTCTGGTGGTCTCGACCGGCGATGAGACGCGGGAGCCCGACGGGCTGCCCTTCGGGCCGTTCGATCCGATCACCCATCGCACGCTCGACATGGGCTTGCGGGCCTGGGTCGCGGAGCAGACGGCGCTGAAGCTCGGCTATGTCGAGCAACTCTACACGTTCGGGGATCGCGGCCGCCATGCGCTTCCCGGCGACCGGGGGCCGCACCTCGTCTCGGTCGGCTATCTTGCCCTGACCCGGCCGGATGCTGCGTCCTCCAGGGCTCTCGCCCGCGCCGGCGCCGGCTGGCGCCGCTGGTACGAATTCTTTCCATGGGAGGATTGGCGCGAAGGCCGCCCCGCGCTTCTCGACAAGGCGCTTCTCCCCGCGCTCAGACGCTGGGCCCGGACACCTTCCGCCCACGGCCGCAAGGAGGCGGCTTTGAGCCGGCGGGAACGGATTCGCCTCGCCTTCGGGGCAAGCGGCGAGCGGTGGGACGAAGAGCGGGTGCTCGATCGCTACGAACTCCTCTACGAGGCCGGGCTGGTTTCCGAGGCTGCCCGCGATGACCGCGCCGCCCCCTGCGATCCGCTTCCCAAGGGGATGACCGGCTTGCCGATGCGCTTCGACCACCGGCGGATTCTGGCGACCGCCATCTCCCGCCTCAGAGGCAAGCTCAAATATCGACCGGTGGTCTTCGAGCTGATGGCGCCGGAATTCACCCTGACCGACCTGCAGCTGACGGTCGAGGCGATTTCCGGCAGGCATCTCCACAAGCAGAACTTTCGTCGCCTGGTCGAGGCGGCGACCCTGGTCGAGCCGACCGGGACCGCCATCCGCCCGAAGCGCGGCAGGCCGGCCGCGCTATTTCGCTTCCGGCGCGAAGTCCTCAAGGAACGCCCGGCGCCTGGCCTGCGGGTCGGCTCGCGATCCTGAGCCGATCGTCGGCGGGGTTGTGCTGAACGACCCAACCGTTTCGACTTCTGCGGCAAGCCACCCTATTGCCGCACATCATCGACATGCTAGGAAGCGACGCGTGGTTCCGGCTGGAGCAACCGATGGCGAAATGGGTGTACGGCTTCGGCGATGGCGAGGCGGAAGGCAGCGCCAGCATGCGCGAATTGCTCGGCGGCAAGGGGGCGAACCTTGCCGAGATGGCGAGTCTCGGCCTTCCGGTGCCGCCCGGCTTCACCCTGACCACCGAAGTCTGCACCCACTTCTATGCGAACAACCGCACCTATCCCGACGATCTCACCCAGCAGGTGATGGCCGCGCTGGCTGAAATGGAGCAGCGGACCGGGAGAACCTTCGGCGACACCAACATGCCGCTTTTGGTGTCGGTGCGTTCCGGCGCCCGGACGTCGATGCCCGGCATGATGGACACGGTTCTCAATCTCGGCCTCAACGACCAGACCGTCGAGGCGCTGGCAGCGAGCGCCGACAAGCGCTTCGCCTATGATTCCTACCGGCGGTTCGTCCAGATGTATTCCGACGTCGTCCTCGGCGTCGACATCCACCGGTTCGAGGAGCGCATCGAGGATTTCAAGGATGAGCGTGGCTACAGTCTCGACACGGAGCTGAACGGCGACGACTGGGCCGAGCTCGTCTACGACTACAAGGTGATTGTCGAGCGCGACCGCGGCGCCCCTTTCCCGCAGGACCCCAACGACCAGCTTTGGGGCGCGATCGGCGCAGTCTTCAATTCCTGGATGACGCCGCGGGCGATCACCTATCGCCGCCTCCACGGCATCCCCGAAAGCTGGGGCACGGCCGTCAATGTCCAGGCGATGGTGTTCGGCAACATGGGCGAGACCTCGGCCACCGGCGTCGCCTTCACTCGCAATCCCTCGACCGGCGAGAATGCGCTCTACGGCGAGTACCTGGTCAACGCCCAGGGCGAGGACGTCGTCGCCGGCATCCGCACGCCGCGCGACCTTACCGAAGCCGCCCGCGCCGCTTCGGGCTCCGACCAGCCCTCCCTCGAAAGCACCATGCCGGAGGCGTTCTGGGGGTTCCAGTCGATCTGCGAGACGCTGGAACAGCACTATCGCGACATGCAGGATGTCGAGTTCACCATCGAGCGGGGCAAGCTGTGGATCCTGCAGACGCGCTCCGGCAAGCGCACCGGGCGCGCCGGGCTGAAGATCGCCATCGACATGGCCGAGGAGGGTCTGATCGGCACCGACGAGGCGGTGCTGCGGGTCGATCCGATGTCGCTCGACCAGCTTCTCCACCCGACCATCGATCCCGAGGCCAAACGCGATCTGATCGCCAACGGCCTGCCGGCCTCGCCCGGCGCGGCATCCGGCGAGATCGTCTTTTCGCCGGAGGAGGCCGAGGCCGCCAAGGGCCAGGCGAAGAAGGTCATCCTGGTCCGCATCGAGACCAGCCCGGAAGACATCCACGGCATGCACGCCGCCGAGGCCATCCTGACGACGCGCGGCGGCATGACCAGCCACGCCGCGGTGGTCGCCCGCGGCATGGGCAAGCCGTGCGTCTCCGGCGCCGGCAGCCTTCGCATCGACTACAAGAACGAGACACTGACCGTCGGCGGGCGCGTCCTGAAGAAGGGCGACATCATCACCGTCGACGGCGGCACCGGGCAGGTGCTGGCCGGAGCCGTCGCCATGCGGCAACCGGAACTCTCCGGCGATTTCAGCAAGCTCATGGTGTGGGCGGACGAGGCGCGGCGGATGCGGGTGCGCGCCAACGCCGAGACGCCCGCCGACGCCAAGGCGGCGCGGTCGTTCGGCGCCGAGGGCATCGGCCTTTGCCGCACCGAGCACATGTTCTTCCAGGAAGAGCGGATTGTCGCGATGCGGGAGATGATCCTGGCCGGCGACGAGGCCGGCCGGCGGACGGCGCTCGCCAAGCTTCTCCCCATGCAGCGGGCCGACTTCGTCGCCCTCTTCGAGATCATGCGGGGCCTGCCGGTGACCATCCGGCTGCTCGATCCGCCCCTCCACGAATTCCTGCCCAATTCCGACGAAGAGCTGGCGGCGGTCGCCAAGGCAATGGAGGTCGAGCCGGAGCGGCTGCGCGAGCGAGCCCTGGCGCTGCGCGAATTCAATCCCATGCTCGGCCACCGCGGCTGCCGGCTAGCCATCTCCTATCCCGAGATCGCCGAGACGCAGGCGCGCGCCATCTTCGAGGCGGCGGCGGATGTCGAGGCCAAGGCCGGCGAAGCGGTGGCGCCCGAGATCATGGTGCCATTGGTGGCGACGACCGCAGAGTTCACCCGCATTCGGGACGTCGTCGAGAAGACGGCCGACGCGGTGGCAGAAGAGCGCGGCAAGCGTTCCAGCTTCACGATCGGAACGATGATCGAGCTGCCGCGGGCCGCGCTGCAGGCCGGCGGGATCGCCGAGACGGCCGAGTTCTTCTCGTTCGGCACCAACGACCTCACCCAGACGACGTTCGGGCTGTCGCGCGACGACACGGCCTCGCTGCTCGCCACCTATATGGTGGCCGGCATCCTTCCCTCCGATCCGTTCGTCACGCTGGATCGCGACGGTGTCGGTGAACTGATCCGGATCGCCGTCGAGCGGGGCCGCAGGACGAGGCCCGACATCAAGCTCGGTATCTGCGGCGAGCACGGCGGCGACCCCGCGACCATTGCGTTCTGCGAGGAAGTCGGCCTCGACTATGTTTCGTGCTCGCCGTTCCGGGTGCCGATCGCCCGGCTCGCCGCCGCCCAGTCGGCACTCCGCGCCGCCGCCGCCCGGCAAGCCGACGGCACCGATCAATAACCGATCGTTACCCGGTTATCTCAAGTTCTTCCTGATCCCCGCCGGGATCCTCGCCCGAAATCGATCCGCCCTCCGCCGTTAACCGACTTTCAAGGTTAATCCCCCATCACTAGGCGGTCTTGGGGTGTGCCGTCGTGGTTGCCAGGGGCATTCACGGCAAATCGGCGGCACGGTTGCGTGGGGTGGAGTAACCGCGTCAATGAAACGATCGACGAGGCGGCCACGGCCGTCAAAGCCGACGATGACGATCCGCCTCTTTGTTGCGGGTCTGGCGTTGGCCCTCTCGACGGGCGAAGTTGCCAACCGACCGCCGGCGGCGAGCACCGAAGCAAGCGGCCTTGCGTCGGGGCTGGCAGTCGACCCCATCCAGACCGGATCGATAATTCTCCAACGGGTCAATCGCGGAGCGAAGGCGGATCGCCTCACCGTCAGGCAGCAGTTCAGCGCCGGCTACATCAAGACCGTCACCCTGTTCGCCCCGATCGATGCCGAGGGCGGCTTGCCGCGGATGGCGTTCGTCCTCACCGAACAACAGAAGGCCGCGGCCGTCGCCAAGGCCGACACCGGAGCGAGCGGCCCGGCCGGCAAGGTCGGCGAGGAGACCAGCGGCGGCGTCATCGTGGCATATGCCTCGGCCGCTCCGGCCGCCCCGGCCAAGGTGCAGAAAGTTGCCCTCGCCCCGGAGAAGCAGCCTGCGGCGGCCAAGCCGAAGGCGGCCGACAGCGGCCCGGTCGGCAAGGTCGGCGATGAGACCGCCGGCGGGGTGATCGTCGCTTATGCCTCGGCGGCCGAGCCGGTGACGAACGCACCGTTCGACGCGGTCATCGCCAAGGGCTCGCTCGATCCGAACGTCGTCATGCCGGACGCTCCGGCGACCCACGCCTGGGTGAACAACCCGATCCCGGCGAGCGCCAGATCGGACAGCGAGCTCAAGTGCCTCGCCACGGCAATCTATTTCGAGGCCCGCGGCGAGCCGGAGGAAGGTCAGATCGCGGTCGCCCAGGTCGTGCTCAACCGCCTGAAGAACCCGGCCTACCCGAATACCATTTGCGGGGTCGTGTACCAGAACAAGTACCGCCGCAACCGCTGCCAGTTTTCCTTTGCCTGCGACGGGCGGAGCGACCGCATCACCGACATGACCGCGTGGACCAAGGCTCAGACCCTGGCAAAGGAAGCGGTGGAAGACCAGGCCGACACGTTCATCAGCGAGGTCGGCTCGTCGACCCACTATCACGCGACCTATGTGCGGCCGCGCTGGGCCGGCAGAATGGAGCAGACCGACAAGATCGGCCGACACATCTTCTACAACACGCGGAACGGCGGCTGGAGCTGAGGCGAAATCCCCCGGGCCGGCCTCGACGCCGGTTACCCGGTCGAGATGTCGAGGCCGAGATCGAGCGACGGCGCCGAATGGGTGATCCAGCCCGAAGAAATCCGGTCGACGCCGCACCCGGCGATCGCGACAACCGTGTCGGGTGTGACGTTGCCGGAGGCTTCGGCGATCGCTCGTCCGCCGATGATGCTCACCGCCTGGCGTAGGTCGTCGGTCGACATGTTGTCGAGAAGCACGGCGTCCGGGGCGGCGGTCATCGCCTCTTCGAGCTGATAGAGGGTGTCGACTTCCACCTCGATCTTGACCAGATGGCCGGCGAAGGCCCGAGCGGCTTCGATGGCCGGAACCACGCCGTCGGCAATCGCGATGTGGTTGTCCTTGATGAGGATCGCGTCGTCGAGGCCGAAGCGGTGATTGGCACCGCCGCCGCAGCGAACCGCATATTTCTCGAAAGCGCGCAGGCCCGGCGTCGTCTTGCGCGTGTCGCAGATGCGCACCTTCGTATGGCCGATCTTGTCGACCAGTTCGCGCGTCGCCGTCGCCACGCCCGACAGATGGCAGAGGAAGTTGAGGGCGACGCGCTCGCCGGCAAGGATGGCGCGGGCCGGCCCTTCGATCTCGGCGACGATCGCGCCGGATTCGAGCCAGTCGCCGTCGCGCCGTCTGGCATGGAACAGGACAGCGGCATCCAGCTCGCGAAAGGCGCAGGCCGCCAGCGACAGGCCGGCGAGCACGCCGCTCTGGCGTGCCGCGATCACGCCCCTCGCCCGCGCATTGGCCGGGATTGTCGCGTCGGAGGTGATGTCGCCGGCGCGGCCGAGATCCTCCTTCAGCGCGGCGCGCACCGCCTCCACAACGAGGATCGGGGAAAGCTCGGGGAGATCGCTCATGGTCCGCACTCCGCCGGTGCGGTTGCCGCATCGCTCGCAGCCGAGCCGATCGCCGACGCCGCTATCGCCTCCGCCTCTTCCAGGGTGATGAAGGTCCGCCGCTGCCAGGCCGGGTCGGTAGCCGGGAAATCGGATCGCTCATGGCAGCCGCGGCTCTCGGCGCGGGCAAGCGCCGCCGCGGCGATCAGCTTCGCTGCGACCAGCATGTTCAGGAAGCGCGTCGAGCCGTCGTCCTGGTGAAGCGCCTCTATGGTCTCCAGCGCCCGCACCAGTCCCGCCCGATCGCGCACGACGCCGACGTCTCGGGTCATCGTCTGCCGGAGCAACGCCACCGCTTCCGTCTTCGGCGCGCCCTCCCCATCATCTTCACGCATGGCCATAGGTTGCATCGCTTCGGCCGTCGGCCAGCCTTCCCTGATGTCGTCGGCGGCGCGCGCCGCGAAGACGACCGCCTCGAGCAGCGAGTTCGACGCTAGCCGGTTGGCGCCATGGGCGCCAGTGGAGGCGGTCTCGCCGCAGGCCCAAAGGCCGTCGATGGTCGTGCGGCCGCGAGCGTCGGTGAAAATTCCGCCCATGTGGAAATGTTCGGCCGGGGCGACCGGGATCGGTTCGGTGACGGGGTCGATGCCCGCCTCGCGGCAGTAGCCGTAGACGGTCGGGAACTTTGCCGCGAAATCCGCGCCGATCGCCTGCCGGCAATCGAGAAAGGCGCCGCGCCCGGCGACAAGCTCGTTGTGGATGGCGCGGGCGACGACGTCGCGCGGCGCCAGCTCCGCCAGCGGGTGGACCGCCAGCATGAAGCGCTCGCCGGCGGCGTTGATCAGCGTCGCCCCCTCGCCGCGGAGCGCCTCGGTGGCAAGCGGCGCCGGATCGCGGCCGATGGCGATGGCGGTCGGGTGAAATTGGACGAATTCGGGGTCGGCGATGACGGCACCGGCCCGGGCGGCCATGCCGAGACCGGCGCCCTCGGATTCCGGCGGGTTGGTGGTGACGGCATAGAGATGCCCGATGCCGCCGGTGGCGAGCACGATGGCACGGGCCGGAAACAGGATCGGGGTGCCGCCGTCACGCGGCCGGGCGATAATGCCGGCGACGTGATCGCCGGCGGTGGCGATGGTTTCGCCGACATGGCCTTCGATCAGGCGGATCGACGGCGTCCGGCGGACCGCGTCGACCAGCGCCGACATGATCGCCGCCCCGGCCATGTCGCCCCTGACGTGGACGACGCGACGCTCGCTGTGGGCGGCCTCGCGCGACATCATCAAATGCCCGGCGAGGTCGCGGTCGAAAGGCACGCCGTATTCGAGGAGATCGTGGACCCGCGCCGCGGCGTCGGCGACCATCAGCCGGGCGATCTTCTCGTCCACCGTGCCGGCGCCGGCCGCGACGGTGTCGGCGAGATGCTTGTCGACCGAATCGCCGGCCGAGATCGCCGCGGCAATGCCGCCCTGGGCCCAGGCCGACGAGGCGCCTTCGCCGATCGGCGCGGTGGCGAGGACGCTGACTGGCCGCGGCGCCAGCCGCAACGCGCAGAAAAGCCCGGCGAGCCCGCCGCCTACGATGATCACATCGTCGGTCGGACCGGGAGACGGGTTGGTTCGATTGAGCATTGGTACCTCGCCTCCCGATCGTCTTGTCGTTCCGGTGCGGATTCCGGTCGGTGTGTCCGGCGCAGCAGGGGCGGCGCGGCCGTCGGCGCCGCGCGGCGATGGGGCCCGGCTGTGGCCGGAAATGCCGCCTCGTGCTGCGCCGCCTCAGCTCTTCAGATTAACCATGCGCTCCACCGCCCGGCGGGCGCGGTCGGCGACCAGCGGGTCGACGGTCACCTCGTCCTTCAATTCGACCACGCTGTCGAGGATCTTCGGCAGCGTGATCCGCTTCATGTGCGGGCAGAGATTGCAAGGCCGGATGAATTCGACACCGGGCGTCTCGGCGGCGATGTTGGAGGCCATCGAGCACTCGGTGACGAGCAGCGCCTTGGCCGGCTTCCTGTCCCTCACCCACTTGATCATGCCCGAGGTCGAGCCGGTGAAATCGGCGACCGCGATCACCTCCGGCGGGCACTCCGGGTGGGCGATGATCTCGAGACCGGGATTGGCCTCCTTGTAGGCGAGCAATTCGTCGGCGGTGAAGCGCTCGTGGACCTCGCAATGGCCCTTCCAGGCGAGGATCTTCACGTCGGTCTTGGTCGCGACGTACTTGGCGAGATACTCGTCGGGGATGAGAAGCACCGTGTCCTTGCCGAAGCTCTCCACCACCTCCACGGCGTTCGACGACGTGCAGCAGATGTCGCTCTCGGCCTTCACGTCGGCCGAGGTGTTGACATAGGTGACGATCGGAACGCCGGGATAGCGCTCGCGCAGGAGCCGCACATCGGCCCCGGTGATCGACGAGGCAAGCGAACATCCCGCCCGCTGGTCCGGGATCAGCACCAGCTTGTCCGGGTTCAGAAGCTTGGAGGTCTCGGCCATGAAGTGGACGCCGCACTGGACGATGACATCGGCCTCGGCCTTCGCCGCCTCCTGGGCAAGCTGCAGCGAGTCGCCGACGATGTCGGCGACGCAGTGATAGATCTCCGGGGTCTGGTAGTTGTGCGCCAGGATGACGGCGTTGCGGACCTTCTTCAGATCGTTGATCGCCTTCACATAGGGCGCCATCACCGGCCACTCGATGGCCGGGATGACGTCCTTGACGCGCGCGTAGAGATGCGCGGTTTCACGGGCGACCGCGTCGGTGTATTCGAGCGAAGGCATCTCGACGACGGGAAACCCGCCGCTGCCGGAGGGCCGCGCGGCCTCGCGCCGTGCCTTGCTGATGGTGGCCTGAACCTCAGTCATCGCCGCTCCCTTTCGCCATCTTATGCTCAAATTGAGCATAAGTACGGCCCGAAATTTCCGGCCAAAGCCGGATCGTGTTTTTCCGATATAAGCACGGAGTGAGCAAAAATCCAATACCGAGTGGCATGCGACCCATTCGGAAGTTGCATGGCTGCAATCATCAACTTTGATGATGGCAGCCGCCGCATCGGGCTAAAAGCACCGGTCCGGGACGCCCTGCCCTTGACATTCGCGCGTCATTCCGGCGAAAGCCGGAATCCGTTGCTGGACAGCCCGGACGGCTCCCACGGCCGACCTTCAGGGTAGCGACGGGAATCGACCCGGCTCTTGCCGAGGTGGCGGCAACGGGGAGCCGGCGGGAGGCGAACGACCATGGATAGCTTCAAAGCCCTTTTGATCACGCGCGACGAGGCAACCAAGCAACAGTCCGTCGCCGACACGACGCTGTCGTCGGACAATCTCATGGACGGCGACGTCGACGTCCGGGTCGAATATTCCACCATCAACTACAAGGACGGCCTTGCCATCACCGGCAAGGCGCCGGTGGTGCGCCGCTTTCCGATGATCCCCGGCGCCGATCTCGCCGGAACCGTGATCGGCTCGGTGCACCCCCGCATCCGGGTGGGCGACAAGGTCGTCCTCAATGGCTGGGGCCTCGGCGAGACCCATTTCGGCGGCTTCAGCCAGATGGCGCGGGTGAACGGCGACTGGCTGATCCCGCTACCCAAGGAGTTCTCGACGGCCGACGCCATGGCGATCGGCACCGCCGGCTATACGGCGATGCTGGCGGTGATGGCGCTGGAACGGAACGGCGTTGCCTTCGATACCGGGCCGGTCGTCGTTACCGGCGCGGCCGGCGGCGTCGGCTCGATGGCGGTGACGCTGCTGTCGCGCCTCGGCTACCAGGTCGTCGCCGTGACCGGCCGCAGCCACGAGCATGACTATCTCGACGAGCTGGGAGCCGGCGAGATCGTCGACCGGGCCGAACTCAGTGAACCGGCGAAGCTGCTCGGCAAGGAGCGATGGAGCGGCGCGGTCGATGCGGTGGGCGGTAACGTCCTTGCCAACCTTCTGTCGATGACCCGCCGCGGCGGCGCGGTCGCCGCCTGCGGCAACGCCAGCGGCATGGAGCTTTCCACCTCGGTCGCGCCGTTCATCCTGCGCGGCGTATCGTTGGTTGGGATCGATTCGGTCTATCAGCCGAGGGAGCGGCGCATCGAGGCGTGGTCGCGGCTTGCTCGCGATATCGACCGCGACAAGCTGGTCGTTATGACCACGACGATTCCGTTCAGCGGTATCGTCAACGCCGCCCGCGACATCGTCCAGGGCAAGGTTCGCGGGCGGCTGGTTGTCGAGATCGGGTAAGCCTTCCCGGCGCGTCAACCGCCGCCGTGAAGCAGGTTGGGCCACAGGCCAACCACGCCGATGAAGATCAGATAGATCGCCACCACGTAGTTGAGGATGCGCGGCATGATCAGGATGAGAATGCCGGCGATCAACGCGACGATCGGCTGAATCGTGACGATGTCGAAATGCATGGGTGCTGCCTCCTCGCTGCGATTCGTCCGTCGGACGAATCATGCGCGTGGCATAATGCCCGAGCCGATGCCGAAAAGCGCCTCCGCGTCGCGCGTGGCTCGCGCGTGGCCGACGCTATTCCTCGGCGCGGATGGCGAAGAAGACGGCGACGACCGCAAAGACGATGAAGGCGACCACCATCCAGATGTCGCCGCGGTCGCCGTACCAGGCGACGGCGTTGATCACTGCCAGGAGCAGCATGCCGGTCGCCAGCAGGTAGAGCTTTCGCGCCCAGCTCGCGCCGGTGATGAGCCCCCAGCCGGAGACGATCAGCACCAGCGCCGTGGCCACCTCGCCGGCAATGTGAAACCACATGCTGACCGGTTGGGTGTCCAGGTCCGGTACGTCGTCGGTGATCAGCAGGTATGCCCAGATGACGATCATCGCGACGCCGACAAGGATGGCGAAGCGTCCGGCACTCCGCGCCAGCGGGGTGGGGGTTCGGGCGACCTGACTACTAGACATTGGTTGAGCCTTCGATCTTGGAGAAATCGGCGACGGTGCGGGTCTCCTCGCGGATCAGGTTGAGGAGGCGGAGACGGTTGGCGCGAAGCTCCGGCTCCGGCGCGTTGACCAGAACCTTGTCGAAGAAAGCATCGACCGGCGCCCTCAGCCTGGCGAGGGCGCGCATGGCGTCGTCGAAATCCTCGACCTCGATCGCGGCGCGAACCTCGCCGCCGGCGGCTCCGATCGCCTCGAACAGCGCCTTCTCCTCCGGCTCGACCAGCCGGTGCGGATCGACCTCGCCGTCAAACGTCTGACCGGACTTCTTCTCCTCTTCGCGGAGAATATTGGCGGCCCGCTTGGTGCCGGCGAGGAGATTG
Organism: uncultured Alphaproteobacteria bacterium; assembly: GCA_963759235.1. GTDB lineage: Bacteria > Pseudomonadota > Alphaproteobacteria > Rhizobiales > Kaistiaceae > Bauldia. Next base: position 19,908 of record CAVWYO010000010.1, read on the forward strand.
CGACCCTCCTCGGTATCGAGGAACCTGCCGAGCGCCTCGACCCGGCGGACGATGAGCACCAGGTCGTCCTGGCCTCCGAGAGCAAAGACCGCGTCGACCAAATCGTGCCGCGCCCCCTGCTCGCGAAGCTGGACCTTCAGGCGGTCGGCGAAGAAGGCGAGAAGATCATTCCCCACCGAGCCGGCATCGGCCTCGATCGGCCGCCCGAGGTTTTCCTCGACGCCGCTCCCCTCGTTTGCGTAGGCGTGGCCGAGATACTCCACGTACTGAGGATTAGCCGCGGCCTCGCGCGAAAGAACTTCAAGAAGGTGTGCGAACAGAATCGGTTGGAGGCTGATTCTCGCCTGGCGCTCGAGCACGATGCGGATCACGCCGAGTGCGGCACGACGTAGCGCGTAGGGATCCTTGCTCCCCGTCGGCTTCTCGTCGATCGCCCAGAAGCCGACCAGCAGGTCGAGCTTGTCGGCGAGAGCCACGGCGATGGCGACCGGACCGGCCGGCACGCGGTCGGACGGCCCGACCGGCTTGTAGTGATCCTCGACCGCCGCGGCGACGGACGGGTCCTCGCCCTGCGCCGCGGCGTAGTAGCGGCCCATCAGCCCCTGCAGCTCCGGAAACTCGCCGACCATCTCCGACACGAGGTCGGCCTTGGCGAGCAGGGCTCCCCGTTCGGCCGTGTCGGGATCGGCGGCGACCAGCGGCGCGATTTCCCTGGCCAACCGGGCGATGCGCTCGACCCGCTCGCCCTGGGTCCCGAGCTTCTCGTGAAAGACGACGCTGGTGGCGGCGAGCTTCGCCATGCGCTGGTCGAGCGGCTTGGCAAGGTCGAGGCCGAGCCGGTGTGCCGCGTCGCGCATCGCCGGCGTATCGTGGTCGGTGAGAGCCCGCCGGTCGGTGTCCCAGAAGTGCCGCGCGTCGGCGAGGCGGGCGCGGATCACCCGCTCGTTGCCGGCGACGATCGTTTTGCCGCCGTCCGGCGCCTCGATATTCGCCACCAGCACGAAGCGATTGGCCAGGTCGCTCGGTGCGTCCTTCGAGGCCGCCTCCGGCGGCACCTCAGGATGAGGTCGCTGGTGCCTGGCGCCAACCTGCGCTTGGGCAACGCCCCCCTGGGCAACGCCAACCTCCTCATCCCGAGAGCCTCCCCCAACCTCCTCATCCTGAGGTGCTCCGCGCAGCGGAGCCTCGAAGGACGCACCGGTCGGGCGGCGCAGCACGAAGCATTTCTGGTTGGCGCGGATGGTGGCGCGGATGACCTCGGGCGGGATGTCGAGGAAGGCTTCGTCGAACGAACCGACCAGCACCACCGGCCATTCGACCAGCCCGGCGACTTCCTCCAGCAGGCCTTCGTCCTCGATCAGCTCGAGACCGAGTGCCAGCGCCCGGTCTCGTGCGTCGGCGCGGATGATCTCCTTCCGCCGCTCGGTGTCGAGCACCACCTTCGCCCTGTCGAGCTTCGACGCATAATCGTCGAAGCGTCTGACGGTAATCGGCTCCGGCGCCAAGAAGCGATGGCCGCGGGTGATGTTGCCGGCGGCAATGCCGCCGATGTCGAAATGGATGACCTCGGTGTCCGCCGTCTCCGGCCCGAAGACGCACAGAATCGCATGGAGCGGCCGAACCCAGGCGAGGCTGCCCGGCTTCGCCGAAGCCTCACCCCAGCGCATCGATTTCGGCCACGGGAAGCCGCGGACGACGGCCGGCACGATCTCGGCGATCACGTCCTCGGCGCTCCGCCCCGGCTTCTCGATGACGGCGACATAGATGTCGCCCTTCTTGTCGGCCTGGATCTTGGCCGCCTCGATCGAGGCCAGTCCGGCCGCCTTGAGAAAACCGGCGACCGCCTTGTCCGGAGCGCCGACCCGCGGGCCTTTCCGCTCCTCGCGCCGATCGGGAGAGCGGGCCGGCACGCCGTGCACGGTCAGCGCCAGCCGCCGCGGCGTGGCGAAGGCCTTGGCGCCCTCATAGACCAGCCCCGCCTCGACCAGCGCGTCGGTGACCAGCCGGCGGAGGTCCTCCGCCGCCTGCCGCTGCATGCGGGCGGGAATTTCTTCCGAGAACAGTTCGAGGAGAAGGTCGGGCATCTAGGCGGTTCGTCCGGTTAGCCGCGGGCCATAGCAACTCGGCCGGCCGATGTCACTCGTCTCGAATCGTCGCCGCGGGATGAACAGACGCTAAAGGCGCGAGCCACGGCAGGTTCAGCCGCGATCAGCAACAATCCCGGTCACTGGCTCCCCGCATGGACGGCGAACCGCCATGAAGACCGCAACCGCCCCAATCCAGATCGTCGCGCTCGCCGCCCTGTTCGTCGCGCACCTCGCCTTCGCCCACGACTTCCACGGCATCCGCCGCGCGATGCGGACGATCTCCGGCGCCACCGTCAGCCAGAGCGTGATTCTGCCGGACGCGGAGGTCGGTGGACTCGCCACTCTGGGGTAAAGCCCGGCGTCCTGCCGCCGCGATCAGGCCGCGCTTGCCGCCCCTCCCCCTTCGGTCGCCAGCCACGCCTCGCCGCAGGCCTTGGCCAGCTCGCGCACGCGCAGGATGTAGCTTTGCCGCTCGGTCACCGCGATGACGCCGCGGGCGTCGAGAAGGTTGAAGGCGTGGCTCGCCTTGATGCACTGGTCGTAGGCGGGCAGCGCCAGGCGATGCCGTCCTTCGCCGTCGTGGCCCGCTTCGAGCAGATGCCGGCATTCCTGCTCGGCGTCCTCGAAGTGGCGCTTGATCATCTCGGTATCGGCCACTTCGAAATTGTGCCGCGAATATTCCTGCTCGGCCTGGAGAAAGACCGCGCCATAGGTGACCTTGTCGGCCCCCTCGCGGCCGTTGAAGTTGAGGTGGTAGACGTTGTCGACGCCCTGCACGTACATGGCGAGCCGCTCCAGCCCGTAGGTCAGCTCGCCCGACACCGGCTCGCAGGCGAAGCCCGCCACCTGCTGGAAATAGGTGAACTGCGACACCTCCATGCCGTCGCACCAGCATTCCCAGCCGAGCCCCCAGGCGCCGAGGGTCGGGCTCTCCCAGTCGTCCTCGACGAAGCGCACGTCGTGGAGCGCCATGTCGAGGCCGATCGCGGCGAGCGACTTCAGGTAAAGGTCCTGGAGGTCGGGCGGCGACGGCTTGATGATCACCTGGAACTGGTAATAGTGCTGCAACCGGTTGGGGTTCTCGCCGTAGCGCCCGTCGGTCGGCCGCCGCGACGGCTGCACATAGGCGGCCTTCCACGGCCGCGGCCCGAGCGCCCGCAGCGTCGTCGCCGGATGGAAGGTGCCCGCCCCCATCTCCATGTCGTAGGGCTGGAGGATGACGCAGCCGCAGTCCGCCCAGTAGCGCTGCAACGCCAGGATCAGCCCCTGAAACGAGCGGTCCGGGCGCATGTGCGGCGGGATGGGGTCGGGCATGGGTCGAGCTTCCGGCAGGAGGGCACGACAAACGGCGCGGGAAGCTATAGACGCGACGGCGCGAGGGTCAAGGCGGGGGATGGCGCGCGTGGCGCGTCTCCTCCCCTGCGAAGCGGGGGAGGGGGACCATCGCGAAGCGATGGTGGAGGGGGCGCGGGGCGCCCACATTGCCGCGCGGTCTCCTCTCGCGGACGGGGGGAGGACGGCGAAGCTTGCGCGGCGAAGCCGCGCTTAGCGAAGCCAGGTGAGGGGTTATGGGAGAGAGCCGGAAGGGGCGGCGCAGGCCGCCGCAGGCGGCGCAACCGCTTCTCGTATTTCGCCCGGCTGAGGATCAGCGGATCCACGCCCCGCGTCTCGGCCAATCAACCGAACAGTCTCGAATTCCTCGGCTAATGCAGGCGGAATCTGGAAAAGCGTCGACAACAGATGTCACTCCGCAAGTTTCAGCTGCTGGTCACGTTTCTTCAGCCGACCCTCGTGGGCCTTACGCAGGTTCTCGCCCTTCGCCACCACCCGGATTACCGCCATGTCATGGTGAAAGGAGACCCAGTCCTTCTCAAGCTGGGGATCGGCCAGCCTTGGCTGATACTGGTTGTCTGAAGAAGGCGTGACGAGATCGAGGCTGGGCGTAATGCCGCGCGCCCTCAGAAAGGCGACGGCCAGCGTTCCAAACGGGCGAGGCGGCGCGTGGTCGGCGTGCGATTCCTCGAACGAGACCATCGCCCCCGTGGTCGAACAGGCGACCTTGCCCCCAACGTCGCCGTGAGCCGCGAACCATGCGCGCTTCTTATCAAGGATATCCGGGGTCACCGCTGCGCGCAGCGCATCGAGAACCTGGGCCTGCGCGCTTGGCGCCTTTCCATCAACACAATTCTTGAACGAAAAGTCCGTTGCCGTGCCATCAACGCGGACCACTTCGAAACACCGCGTCCCGTATATAGCATTGCGGACTCCGAAGTGGTCAACGCCCGCGCCGATTTTGTCGGCAGCTTCCGAATGGCGCTCGAGGAGCCAATCCAGCTTCGTCGCATCGGAATCAGGTATCCGCTGCCCGATCTTGTAGCGATAGAGGATCGCGCGAAAATACTCGCTGGCTTCACCTTTGGTCGCGAAGCTCAACGGACCGACTTTGACTGGGATTCTAACCATATTGTCCTGCCCTAGGTCTAAGCCTTTTTCTGGGAATCTCTCTCCTCATGCTCATCGGGGTCGGACGGAGGAAGGTTGAGAATGGGCGAGCTTTCCTTCTCCGGGAAGACAAGCTGACCGGCAATCTTCTGGAGTTGGTCGAAGACCGGTGGCGGCTGCGGTGGTTCTTCGCCCTCCGCGGTTCCGGTTTGGGCGGTGCTAAAAGCTTGATCTCTACAACCATCCCGCGCTCGACACGGCTGATGATTGATTCCAGCGCCCACTTCAAGTGAAATTCCAGCTCATTCTTTCGAATTTTGTCGGCTTTAATGCCGCCGCTTATCAAAGCTACGTGTTCGTTCACAGATTTCTCAACGTATTGCTTGATCTTTCCTTCAAATAATTCTTCTATGGGATCATTTTTTAACGCGTCTATTTTCTGTGTCTCTAGCCAAATCTTACGGATCTCCTCGACTTGCTTCCACGTGAGCAAGGCCCATGTCACGGCGGCCCCGATCATTCCGATTGTTTCGGGGGGCAGGCCGAAAAAGAAGAGAGGATCTGTCGTCGATATTTGTCGCACTTCAATAGGCTCAACGGAGCCCGTTGCAGCTTCAGAGAAGGCTCTGATAATTCTCTTTACAACGTTAAGCTCTTTGATAAGCGGCTCAAGCTGATTTTCAAACAGTTCGCGGGGTAGTAGGAAACCAATTTCAGCTTGGCCGGGTTCAAGGCCATCTACCTTTATGTCGACCTTCAGTAAGTTCTCCCGAAGTTGCCTAATTTGTGTCAGATATGAGTCTCGCTCGCTGATCAGCTTGGTCAACTTCTCCTGTGCAACTGCAGGAGTCGCGACATTCTCCGAGACCCAACCGGCAATTTCGGACGCGAGGTCCGCCGCGAAATATTTGGCAGCGCCTATTTCCTCCAACAATTTTATTTGCGCAGGCTGAAACGTAGATCGCACATCACTCAGCAGCGCCCGCAGTTTCTGAAGCGTGGCGGCAAATTCGTTCTGGCGCGCCGCCTGTGACGGCTCGCCCACGAGATTGGTGAGTGCCGAATTGAGATTGCTGAGCGCTTCCTGCACTTTGGTTCTCTTCTCCAGATCGATGAGGAGCTGCACAATCTCAAGAAGACGCGATGCGTTCATAATTCAGCCTCGCCGACTCTGTTTAGTTGCTCCTATATTTGCGTCGGCCAAAGTTCAAGAGGGCTTCTATGAGTTCCCAAGTGTTTGCTTCAGAGATAGGACCGTTGGGCACGCTATTTACCTAGCGCGGGCTTGCAGGCATCGTCCACAATATTGCCACTACAAAGCCGGCGCTGCCAAGGCGGCCCCCCTGCGCTCAAATCCTTGTCCAGCATCACCGGGGGTCGCTCGTCGACGTTGGTCTGCGCGCGCTTGAGCGAATCTATCACCTTGCTGTGCTGCGCCCGAACGCGCGCTAGCCATGAGCTTGTCAGACTGGAGCTTCCGAAACGTCTGCGCGGTGCAAGCTTCTCGCGATGTTTAGATACCACCGCCCGAAATCGTTGTACGCAACGCGGCAGTTGCTCGATCGCCCTCGCGCGCTGGCGGGCGAGCGCGTACGAGGTGCTCGTGAGCTACCGCGGAAGGCGATACCGTATCGTCAGGGAAGCGCCGGCACCGGCCGGCGGTTCGAAGACGATCTTGTCCGACGCTCCCATCATTGCCCGCATGACGCGGCAACAGTTCGGCATCTGGTGGGCTCCACCGCCCGGATAGCCGCCAACCACTCGATGGAGTTCGCCCGCATTGATCTCCACGTGCGGCCGACCCTGTTTCCGCGCCCGAGCGATCTGCGCTTCCAGGTCCTTCCTGAAGTCGTCTGACGCAGCCAACCGCGTTTCACCTGAGGCGCCCGAGGCGTGTTCCCCCTACCCCCTCCCCCTCGGCCTATACACCCCCGTCTTCGGGTCCTTCTCCAGCGTCACCGGGGCGCGCTTGTCGAGGTTGGTCTGGGCGCGCTTCAGCGAATCCATCACCTTCTCGTGCTGGCGGCCGAGCGCGCGCCAGCCGAGGCCGACGGCGACGCCAATCCCGACAATGGCGAGAAGCGGCACCATGGCGGTTACCCTGCGTGCTTCGAGGCGCGCTCCGCGCGCACCTCAGCATGAGGACGTTTTTCAAATAGAAACACCTACTTACCTCATCCTGAGGTGCGAGGGCGAAGCCCGAGCCTCGAAGGACGCACGGGCCTGCGTCCCCGCCCAAGAATCTAAAGCCCGAAGCGCTCCCAAAGCAACCGCTCTTCCAGGGCGGCAAGCGCCCCGTCGAGCCCGGCCGCGATACCGCCGGCGAGCCCAAGCCGGCGGCGCAAGAAACCGCGCTCGGCTTGAATCGTCTTCATCACGACCTTCTCGCCGTATTTCTCGCGAAGCACGTCGCGGAGGTCGCCGACCCGGTCGACGAGCCCGAGCCCGACCGCCTTCTCTCCCGACCAGAAGGCGCCGGTGAAGAGATCGGGATCGTCGGCAAGCGCCTTCCGGCGCGATTTGACCAGATCGATGAAGGCGGCATGGATTTCCGCCTGCAACGCCATCAGCCGGGCGACGTCCTCGGCCTTCTCCGGCTTGAACGGGTCGAGGATCACCTTGTTCTCCCCTGCCGTATGCACCCGCCGCTCGACGCCGATCTTGGCGATCGCCTTCTCGAAGCCGAAGCCGGCATAGAGCACGCCGATCGAGCCGACGATCGACGAGGCATCGACGACGATCTCGTCGCCGGCGAGCGCGATCATGTAGCCGCCCGAGGCGGCGACGTCCTCGACCGCGACGATGACGTGCTTCTTCTTCTCCTCGGCGAGCGCGCGAATGCGCCGGTGGATGAGGTGCGACTGCACCGCCGCGCCGCCGGGCGAATTGACCAGGACGGCGACCGCCGGCGCTGCCTTGTAGGCGAACGCCCTGGCGAGCAGCGTCTCGACGCCGGCAAGCGACAGGCTCGGCCTGAGGCCGATGCCGACGCCGATCGCGCCTTGCAGGCGGACCACCGGGACGACCGGTCCGCCGCGCGAAATCAGTCTTTTCAGCGAAAAATCCATGCCGTGCCTGCTCCTGGTCCCGGGCGCTCCGGCATCAAGATGGGCGTCCCCGGCCCCCGTGCCAAGCGCGATTGACGCTGGCGAGCGCCTTGCCGTCGCGCAGGATCGCCTCGACCCCCGGCACGAAGGCGTTGCCGGTTTCGTCGTGGAGGACGAGCGGCGGCAGGATGCGCAAGCCGCCGCGGCTGCCCTTCACCGCCCGCGCCAGCACCCGGTGGGCGGCAACCGCCGGGCGGGGCTGGACGGGCAGGATGTCGAGGGCACCGAAGCGACGGCCGATCGCAGCAAGCAGGTGGTCGAGGCCGTCGGCGCGGAAGACGACCGTCAGATCGCCGCGGAACTTGAGCACCGAAGCGGCGGCGCGGAACCATGAATCGAGGCCGCCGGCGTCGAGGACATGGGCCTCGGCCCGCGCCGCTGCCGGCGATGCGGTTCCCGCGGCGCGCAGGTGAAACGGCGGGTTGAGGAGGACGTGATCGGCGAGGTCGCGCCCGATGCCCGCTCGCGCGCGCTCCGCCTCGGGCGCCGTTATGTCGGCCGCCGCGATGCGCACCCTCGCCGCGAACGCCGCGTTGGCCGGGCGGTCCAGCCCCGCCCGCGCGCAGTCGACCGCCTCGGTATTTCGCTCGACCAGCACCACCTTGGCGCGGGGACAGCGCGCCGCGGCGCAGAAGCCCGCCACCCCGACGCCGGCGCCGAGATCGACGACGGTCCCGGTGATCCTTGCGTCTAGCGAAGCGGCGAGCAGCACCGCTTCCAGCCCGGCCCGGTGATGGCCCGCCTTCGGCTGGACCGCCTCGACCCTGCCGCCGAGGAACGTGTCGACCGTCACCGGGTTGCGCAAAGCCGGGGCGGCCGCAGTCACCGTCATTTCTTGCCCTTGGGTTTCTCCAATTCGCCGCCGACATCGGCGTCGGTGAGCAGTCGGCGGGCTTCGGCCGCGCGGTTGGAAGGGACGAGCACGCGCCGCGGCAGCACGCCGAGCGAGCCTTCGATGACGCTCATGTTCTGGTCGAGGACCAGCGCGTCGATGCCGGCGTCCCGCAAAAGCGCCTCGACGAAGGAGATGAGAACGAGGTCGTTGGTCCGGATCAGTTCTTCCATTTGTCGGCGCATCTTCCTGACTGGGCGGCGTTCGCTTTGAGATTAGGTGGCGAAAGCGAGTCCGACAATCCGTCGCACCGCCGTCCGCCCAGCTTGTGGGAGGAACAGGCGGCGCCTATTGTCGTTTTGCCATTTGAGGCTAGCAGGAAAAGAGGTGTCGGGTGGGAGTCATCGTTCCGCTCCAGGACGGCAAGACCGAGCCAAGGGCAAGCATCGACCCGCTGGTGCGGTTGAGCGCCGAAGCGATGGGGCGTGTCAACGAGCTCATCCTCGACCGGGCCGGCTCCGACGTGAGCCTGATCCCGCTGGTGGCGCGCCATCTCATCGATTCGGGCGGCAAGCGGCTCAGACCGATGTTGACCATCGCCGCGGCGGGCATGTGCGGCTACGCGGGCAACGGGCATATCAGGCTCGCCGCGAGCGTCGAATTCATGCACACCGCCACGCTCCTCCACGACGACGTGGTGGACGAAAGCGACCTCCGCCGCGGCAAGCTCGCCGCCCGCCTCGTGTGGGGCAACCAGGCAAGCGTGCTGGTCGGCGATTTCCTGCTCGGCCAGGCGTTCAAGATGATGGTGGAGGCCGGCTCGATCGAAGCGTTGGAAATCCTCGCCAACGCCGCGGCCGTCATCGCCGAGGGCGAGGTCATGCAACTCGCCGCCGCCAAGAACACCGGAACCACCGAGGACGAGTATCTGGCGGTGATCAACGCCAAAACCGCCGCCTTGTTCTCGGCAGCCGCTGAAATCGGTCCGACCATCGCCGGGCGCGACAGGAACGAACGCGCCGCCTTCCGCTCCTATGGCACCAATCTCGGCCTTGCTTTCCAACTCATCGACGATGCCCTCGACTACGGCGGAAATTCGGACCAGCTCGGCAAGCGGGTCGGCGACGACTTTCGCGAAGGCAAGGTTACTTTGCCGGTCGTCCTCGCCTACCGGCGCGGATCGGACGCGGATCGAGCCTTCTGGGAGCGGGTGATCGTCGAAGGCACGATCGAAGAGGATGATCTGGGCAGGGCGGTTGCCCTGATGCGCCGCCACAAGGCGATCGAGGATACCATCGAGCGCGCCAGTCATTTCGGCGCCGTGGCGCGCGACGCACTTGCGCCCTTCCCCGATTCGCAATACCGCTCGGCATTGCTCGAAGCCGTCGACTTCTGCGTCAGCCGGGCCTACTAGCCCGCCTTCGACCGACGGTCGCTTGCGAGGCGGCTGCAAAACCGCCACTTTCTTGCGCCAAAGGGACCATCATCTTTTCGAATCTATCGATCGGGTCGACATGACCATCAAAAATGCACTTCGAATCACGATTGTGGCATGTGGCCTGGCGGCTTTGATCGCCCCGGCCGCGGCCGAAACCGGCTTCCAGGACACCGGTTCCTTCCTGCCCACGTCGCTGGCGGGCAGCTATCTCGCCGCCCGCAGCGCCGACGCGGCGCGCGACCTCAAGGCGGCGGCCACCTATTTCACCGATACGCTCGACGACGATCCTGAAAACCCGGTCTTGCTCGAGCGAGTTCTGCTGCTCCGCCTCGCCAATGGTGAAATCGACCCGGCGACGGCCTACGCCAGGCGATTGATCCAGATCGACCCGAGAAATCCGTTGGGGCGTCTGTTGCTGGGGGTTCGCGCCATTCAGCAGGGCGATCTCGGCGAAGCCCAGGCCGAGCTCTCGGAGACCGCCCAGGCTCCGCTCGCGGAGCTGACCAGCGCGCTCCTGGACGCCTGGGTTGAACAGGGCAGCGGCAAGGTCGACGAAGCGCTCGATACCGTCAACAGCCTGAACGGGCCGAGCTGGTACGGGATCTTCAAGAACTACCACACCGCTCTGATCGCCGACCTTGCCGGGCGGAAGGACGTTGCCGTAAACGCCATCAAAGATGCCTTCGGGACCGACGGGACCGCCATGCGGATCGTCGAGGCCTATGGCCGCATTCTCGCCCATTCCGGTCAAAAGCAAGAAGCGATCGACGCCCTGCAACAGTTTGCCGACGCTCAACCCAACAATCCGGTGATCGGCGGGTTGCTCAAATCGCTCACCGCCGGCACGGAGCCCGGACCGGTCGTCACCTCGACGGCCGAGGGCGCCGCCGAAGTGCTCTATGGACTGGGGGCGGCGATCGGGGTCGACGAGGGCACCGAACTGCCGGCCGCCTATCTGCAGCTTGCGCTCTATCTTGCTCCGAATTCGCACCTCGCGCTGATGGCGCTTGGCGACCTGTTCGTCTCCACCGATCAGTGCAACGAAGCGATAGCCGCTTACGGCAAGGTGCCGCAGACGTCGCCCTTGCGATGGAATGCGGACGTTCAGACGGCGCTCTGCCTCGACTCGCTCGACCGAACCGACGAAGCGGCCAAGATCCTCACCAAGCTGATCGATGCCGACCCGAGCGACCTCGACGCGGTCATCGCGCTCGGCAACATCTATCGAGGCAGGGACCGCTTCGCGGAAGCCGCGGACGTCTATACCCGCGGCATAAACACCATCGAGCAGCCGACGGCAGCGGATTGGCGCATCTTCTATTTCCGCGGCGTGGCCTATGAGCGCAGCAAGCGCTGGGACCAGTCGGAAGCGGACCTCAAGAAGGCGCTGGAGCTCAATCCGGATCAGCCCCAGGTCCTGAACTATCTCGGCTATTCCTGGGTCGACATGGGGCTGCATCTCGACGAGGGGCTCAACATGATCCGCTCGGCCGTCGACCAGCGGCCGAACGACGGCTATATCGTCGACAGCTTGGGGTGGGCCTATTTCCGCCTCGGACGCTACGCGGATGCCGTCGCGCAGCTTGAGCGCGCCGTCGAGTTGAAGCCTGCGGACCCGGTCATCAATGACCACCTTGGTGACGCTTATTGGAAGGTCGGACGAAAGCTCGAAGCGACCTTCCAATGGAGCCACGCCCGCGACCTTCAGCCCGAGCCCAAGGATCTCGAGAGGATCGTCAAGAAGCTCGAAAGCGGCTTGGTTGGCGATGGCGGAAGCAACGGCTGACCCCGTTTCGGAGCCGATCTCCGAGGTCGCGTCGGGGCTCGAAACAGCCAAGGCCAAGATCAATCTCGCGCTGCACGTTGTCGACCGGCGCGACGATGGCTATCACACGCTCGACAGCCTGGTGGTCTTCGCCGACGTCGCCGACAGGCTGACGGCCGTTCCGCAGGACCATGACCCGGGATTCGTCGACCTCGCCATCGACGGTCCGTTCGCCGACGACCTGCGGGCGGCGACGACGCCGGGCAGCAATCTGATCCTCGCCGTGGCCAACGGCCTGGCCGAGGCGTTCGCAAGCCGCCCGGACATTGGTGTGACGCTGCGCCTCAGCAAGAACCTGCCGGTCGCCGCCGGCCTCGGCGGCGGTTCCGCCGACGCCGCGGCAGCGCTTCGCCTCCTCAACCGCGCCTGGCACCTCGGCCTCAGCCAACAGGAGCTGGCTCGCCTTGGCCTGTCGCTCGGGGCCGATGTCCCGGTATGCCTCGCATCCCGCCCCTCTCGCATGCGCGGGATCGGCGAGGAGGTCAGTCCGCTTGCCGGAGTGCCGGCGATGCCCATCGTTCTCGTCAATCCCGGCATCGCGATTGACACGCGCGACGTTTTCGGCCGCCTTCAGCCGGAGCAAAGGACGCCGCTTCCTCCGATTCCGGCTGCGTTCGGAACCCTGATGGAGTTCGTCTTCTGGTTGAGGAAGACACGGAACGACCTCTTCGCGCCGGCGACAGCCGTGGCGCCGGCGATCGCAAAGGTGCTCCGCGCCCTCGCGACCGACCCGGATTGCCTGTTCGCCCGGATGTCGGGGTCCGGAGCGACCGTCTTCGGCATCTTCATGTCGAACGACGCCGCCCATCGCGCCGCCGCCAGGCTCCACGCGGCCAAGCCGCACTGGTGGGTTGCGGTCACCCGGACCGGCGGCTCATAGCGCTGGCGGGACAGCAACCAGACAGGCGCGCCATGACCGAAACGCCGGAACCACCCTTCCTCCCTGTCCGCTTTGGTGTTCTGACGGTCTCGGATTCCCGATCGATGGCGGAGGATCGGTCCGGTACGACGCTGGCCGAACGGATCGAAAAGGCGGGCCATATCCTTGCCGCGCGCGACCTCGTCCGCGACGAAGTCGAGGAGATAAGGGCGGTCGTCGCAAAGTGGACGGCGAGTCCGGAAATCGACGCGGTGATCACCACCGGCGGAACCGGTTTGACCGGGCGGGACGTGACGATCGAAGCGCTCGAACCGCTCTTCGACAAGCGAATGGACGGCTTCTCGACCGTCTTCCACATGATCAGCTACGCAAAGATCGGCACCTCGACCATCCAGTCGCGGGCGACGGCCGGGATCGCGGCAGAAACCTTCGTCTTCTGCCTGCCAGGGTCGCCCGGCGCCTGCCGTGACGCCTGGGACGGCATTCTCGCCCAGCAGTTCGACTACCGTCATCCGCCGTGCAATTTCGTCGAGATCATGCCGCGCCTGGACGAGCATCTCAAACGGGCGAAGCTGCGCACCGGCGAAGCGTAGAATCGCTCCGTTCAGGCGGCCAGCCGCCCAATCAGCCGCGGCGGCAGACGCATCACGAACATCGCCAGGCAGGCGGCGTTGCGGGCGCCGCGCGCGAAGCCGCCGGCTCGCTTGGGATTGTGTCGCTGAACCGCCCGGGAGCGCAGGATCGTCAGGCGCCGACGGCCGACACGCCGGGCAAGATCGACATGGGCCATCGCCGGCAGCGTCCGGTGCCCGCCGACCGAGCGGTAGAGGGAGCGCGAAATGAGCAGACCCTGCTCCTCATAAGGCGCCGCGAAGAGGCGCGAACGCAATGTCGCGGTCCATTCGGCCAGGCGCGGGCCGATGCCGAGCTCGGCCCGGCCGTGGCGGAAGGCGGCCGCTACGGCTCGGCCGTTGCCTGAAAGAATCGCCTGATCGATGAAGGAAAGCGCTTCGCCCTGCCAGTTCGACTCCAGGGTCGATGCCGGCGACAGGAAGAGCAGCCAGTCCCCCTTCGCCGCTTCTGCCGCGTGCATCAGGGCCTCGTGGCCGGAGCCATGAAGGACCGTGCAGCCGGCGGTGTCGGCCACCTTGACGGTGCCGTCGCGGGAGCCGGCGTCCACGACGATCACCTCCCGGACGATCCCTTCCACCGCGGCCGGGACGAGCGGCGACAGCGCCAGGGCGAGGCCGGCCTCATTGTCGCTGGTTGAAAAAATGGCGGTAATCATCGGCGCTTCATAAACCCCATTCCCGCGGATTTCGAGCCCGCGTGCAGTTTTCGGCGCTTAAAGCAATTTTGTTCTTGATTTGTTCCATTCAGATGCTAGGAATTTATTCATGTCCTCGCTACGCCACCGATTCGCCGCCAGCCGCGCCGCCCCCGCGCAGACGGTCGAGGACTTTGTCGGCGTCCAAATCGACCCCGAGCGGCGACGGGGTCGAGGCGCCGGCATCAATCCGTCCGGCCGGTACGAGCCGCTCGCCAACGAACTGTTCGACGACGGCTGGAACTCGGCCGACGACCTGCCCCCCTTCAAGACGGAAGTGCAGGAAGAGCGGCCGCGCAAGATCATCACCACCAACCAGTCGCCGGACATCTCGTTCGACCGCTCGATCAACCCCTATCGCGGCTGCGAGCACGGTTGCGCCTACTGCTTCGCCCGCCCGACCCACGCCTATATGGGCCTCTCCCCCGGCCTCGATTTCGAGACGAAGCTGTTCGCCAAGCCGAACGCGGCGAAGCTTCTCGAGCGCGAGCTCGCCAGGCCCGGCTATCAGCCGAAGACGATGGCGATCGGCACCAATACCGATCCCTATCAGCCGATCGAGAAGCGCTACCGCATCATGCGCGAGATCCTCGAGGTGCTCGAAGCGGCCGGTCATCCGGTCGGCATCGTCACCAAGTCGGCGCTGGTGCTCCGCGACATCGACATCCTGTCGCGGATGGCGGAGCGAAATCTCTGCAAGGTCGCGCTGTCGGTGACGACCCTCGACCGCAAGCTCGCCCGCGCCATGGAACCCCGCGCCGCGACGCCCGAGCGGCGCCTCGCCGCGCTTCGCCTGCTTTCCGAAGCCGGCGTTCCGACGACGGTCATGGTGGCGCCGATCATTCCGGCGCTGAACGAAGCCGAGATCGAGCGCATCCTCGACGCGGCCGCGGCGGCCGGCGTCAAGGAGGCGGGCTACGTGCTACTCCGCCTGCCGCTCGAGGTGCGCGACGTGTTCAAGGATTTCCTCGACCGCGAATATCCCGACCGGGCGAAGCACGTGCTCTCGGTGATCCGCTCGATGCGCGGCGGCAAGGATTACGATTCGACCTGGGGAACGCGCATGCGCGGCGAAGGCCCCTATGCGTGGCAGATCGGCCGTCGCTTCGAATTGGCCGCCCGCCGGCTCGGTCTCAATCATGAGCGCCGCCAGCTGACCACGGACCTCTTCAGGCCTCCGGTCGTAGACGGGGCACAGCTCAGTTTGTTTTGAGGCTCGATGGCTGGGGCGACGAGGCGCCTCGCGCTGTAAACCTCCGCTTGTGACCGACGTCGCAGGGGCGTCATGTCGCTCCGGCCACCTTTGCCGTTGATGGACGGGTCCGCAGGCGTCACCATGAGGCATGTCCGGCCCAGTCGATTCGCCTCCGCTCATCGACCTGCCCCTCCCGCCGACCGACCGCTTCGAGAAGCGGGCGCGGCGGCGCGGCGCGAGGCGGATCGCCGGCGTCGACGAGGCTGGACGCGGACCGCTTGCCGGTCCCGTGGTGGTCGCCGCGGTGGTCTTCGAAGGCAGGGTGCCGAAAGGGCTCGACGATTCCAAACGATTGACCGCCGCCGAACGCGAGCGCCTTTACGATCTCATCCTCGATCGGGCGGCCGTGTCGGTCGTCGTGGCGAGCCGCGCCCGGGTCGACCGCATGAACATTCTCCGCGCCTCGCTGTGGGGGATGAGCCGCGCCGTGGCGGGACTGTCGCGGCAGCCGGATTACGTGCTGGTCGACGGCAACATGCTGCCGCCCGCCCTGCCTTGCCCGGCGGAAGCGGTGATCGGCGGCGACGGTCTGTCGGTCTCGATCGCCGCGGCGTCGATCGTCGCCAAGGTCACGCGCGATCGGCTGATGGTGGCGGTCGGCCGCGCCTTTCCGGACTATGGCTTCGGTGACCACAAGGGCTATTCGACGCCCGCCCATTTCGACGCCCTTGGCCGCCACGGTCCCTGCGTCCACCACCGGCGAAGCTTCGCGCCGGTGAGGATCGCGCTCGGGCTCGAAGCCGAGCAGATCGACCTGTTCGAGGCGGAGGCCGGTGCCGACCGCCTCCCGGAAACGACATCGTAGCGGCGCCCGGCGCCGACCGCCTGATCCGCCTTTCGCCGCCGCCCGTTCCCGCTTAATGTCCGGCGCCCCGACCGAGACCGCAGGAGGCCTGCGTGAGTGACATTGCCAAAGGCTCCATCATCGGCGTCATCGTCGCCATAGTGATGTTGAGTCTGCTGATGGAATTCTCCGGCATGCTGTCCGGCGGGGGACAGCCGCCGGCTGAGCCTGGTCCGGCCGCGCCATCGGCAACCGGCTTCAGCCTGACGGTCGACCGGATCGGCCCGGACGGAAAGCCCGACTCCGATTACGGCGACGAACTGGCCAACGCCGAGGTGCCGGGAAGCGAAGGCTACGATTTTTGCGCGATCACCGGCATCAACGTCCAACGCCCGAGCATGCTGACGAGCAGCATGCCCGATGCCGGCTGCGTCATCGAACGGCGAGACGACGGAAAATGGCTGGTGAGCACGGGGAACTGGCAAAGCTGCCAGGTGTCGTGCTTCAAGATCGTGGCGGCGGAGTAGCGCCGATCCCGCGGTTCAGTGCAGCTTGGCCTTGACGTCGTCGATGGCAGAGGCGACCAGCGACTCGGCCGCTTCGCCCTTCGCCTTGACGGCGAGGATCTTCTCGGCCGCCGCTATGGCGACATCCGCCGACAGCGCCCTCACCTCCTGGATCGCCTGGGACTCTGCCTGGGCGATCTTGTCCCCCGCCATCTTCGTCCGGCTGGAGACGTAGTCCTCCATGCGCTTCTTCGCCTCGGCGCCGAGCGCCTCAGCTTCGCGCTTGGCCTGGTCGATGATCTCCTCGGCTTCCGACTCCGCCTCGCGCGCCTTGCGCTGATAGTCGGCGAGAAGCGCCTGCGCTTCCTCGCGCAGCTTGCGGGCCTGCTCGAGCTCGCTCCTGATCGTCTCGGCGCGCTTGTCGAGCGCCTGCGTCACCATGGCCGGGACCTTCAGATAGATCATCAGGCCGAGGAAGATGACGAGGCCGACGAGGGCCCAGAAGGCGGCGTCTTCAAGCATTGACGTTCCTCGCGGCCCTCGCCGCCAGCACTTGCGAAACCGCGTCCTTGACCTCGCGGGCCGTCAGCTTGGCGTCGATCAGCCTGGTGACGATCGCCTCGGCGGCGTCGCCGGCAATGCTGCCGACCTCGGCAAGCGCCTGGTTCTTGATCTCGGTAATCCGGCTTTCGGCGGCTGCCAGCTTGCGAGCGAGATCGTCCTCGACCTCGGTCCGCTGGGCGTCAGCCTTGCTCTTGGCCGTCTCGCGCGCCCCGTCGGCGATGGCGGACGCCCGGCCCCGCGCGTCGGCCAGCGCCTTCTCGTAGGCCGCCGCCGCGTCCTCCGATTCGCCTTTCAGCCGCTCGGCCTGGTCGAGATCGGCGGCGATCCGGTCGCGGCGCCCCTCGAGGATGCCACCGATCCGCGGCAGCGCCACCTTCGCCATCAGGTAGTAGAAGACCGCGAAGGTGATCGCCAGCCACAACAGCTGCGAGGCGAACGTCGTCGCGTCGAAGGGCGGGAAGACGCTGTGCTCGGCAGGCGTTTCCTGGAGGGTGCCCCCCGCCTGGAGGGGGGCCGGCTGGTCCGGTGCGACTTCCGCCATCACGCTCTCCGCAACTTATGCTCCGGATGCAAGCTCAAGTGAACAACAGGATGAGCGCGATCAGCAGCGAGAAGATGCCGAGCGCTTCGGTGATGGCGAAGGCGAAGATGAGGCGGCCAAACTGACCGTCGGCGGCGGCCGGGTTGCGGATCGCAGCGGAAAGAAAGTTGCCGAAAATGTGCCCGAGGCCGATGCCGGCGCAGCCCATGCCGATGCAGGCAATGCCGGCGCCTAGAAATTTCGCTGCTTCTGGATCCATGGTTCCAATGCTCCTTGAGGGTGTTCCGATTGACTGGCGATGCGTGCGCGCGCCCCCCGCGCCTGTCAGTGGCTGGGATGAAGCGCGTCGTTGAGATAGAGGCAGGTGAGGATGGCGAAGACATAGGCCTGCAGCGCCGCGACCAAAAACTCCAGCGCGGTCAGCGCGACGGTGGCGGCCAGCGGCAGAATCGCACCGAGAACGCCGACGACGCCGAGCGAGGCAAGCCCGATGACAAATCCGGCGAACACCTTCAGCGTGATGTGGCCGGCAAGCATGTTGGCAAACAGACGAATCGACAGGCTGAGCGGCCGCGACAGGAAGGACAGCACCTCGATGACGACGATGAACGGCAGGATTGCGCCGGGCACCCCTTTCGGCACGAACAGCAGGAAGAAGCCGAACTTGTGCCGCTTCAGCCCGTAGAAGACCACGAGAAGAATCACGGCGAGCGCCAGGGCCGCGGTGATGATGATGTGCGCCGTCACGGTGAAGAAATAGGGGAACATGCCCCACAGATTGGACACCAGGACGAACATGAAGAGCGTGAACACGAACGGGAAGAATCGCATCCCGTCGCTGCCGGCCGAATCTCGGAGCGTTTGGGCAATGAATTCGTAGGTCATCTCCGCCGCCGATTGCCAGCGGCCCGGCACCAGACCGCGACCGCGGGTCGACAGAACCAGGAAGGCGGACGCGCAGACGACCGTCAGCACCATGAACAGCGAGGAATTGGTGAACGAGAAATCGACGCCACCCACGTCGATCGGAATCAGCTTGTGGATCTGAAACTGATGAATCGGATCGGTAGCCACCTTGTCCCCTCGTCAATCGAGCCGGCGCCCTGCCGGATCGTCGTCAATCCCTGGCCGCTTGGCAACCAGCCCGGCAGATCGCATCACGCTCAACAGCCCGGCCGCGAATCCGAGAAGCAGGAACACGATCAAGCCCCACGGCGAGGTTCCGAGTAACCGGTCGAAGCCCCAGCCAAGCGCCGCGCCGAGAACCACGCCGGCGACAAAGTCCGCGCCAAGCCTCAACGCCATCGCGAAACCGGGGCGTTCGTGCGCCTCGGGCCCCGCCGGCTTCTCCCGCGCCGGGCGGCTCGCGTCGATCCGCCGGTCGAGATCACGCAGCCTTCGGGAGAGCGCGGTTTCCTCGTCACGCCGCGAACGGTCCGGCTTGCCGCCCTCCGGCCCTTCCGTTCCGCTCATCCGATCGTCCTGCCGGCAGGCGACACGCGCCTTCTGAACTCCCACCCCGCGCCAAAAGCCGGCCGCACAATAGGTTTGAGGCCGAATGGTGTCAAGAAGCCCAGAATTACGCACAACTCTCTGATTTTGTTCCTTTTTCTGATCCGATCCGAAATGCAATGTTGCGTCGCAACCGGGATTCGGCCAATCGGTAAATGCCCGTCGTCCACAGAGGTCTCTTCCGAGCGGACGCCGCTCGTGCGAAAAGACAACATGTCCATGAACTCGGCAAAGCAAGGCCGGAAGGGGCCGATGGCGCTCGGCGAACTGATTGGCCGCGTTATCGCGCCGGTGACCGCGCGACGCGGCTTCGCCACCGCCGATCTGATCGCCGCCTGGCCGGAAATCGCCGGACCGCTCTACGCCGGTTGCTCGGCGCCGGAGAAGATCGCCTGGCCGCGGCACGGCAACTCCGACCAACCGGGGGCCGGAGTGTTGTTCGTCAGGGTCGACGGTCCGCGGGCGATCCTCGTCCAGCACGACCTCCCCCAGATCATCGAACGCATCAACGCCTATTTCGGCTACCGGGCGGTCGGCCAGGCGCGCATCGTCCAGGGCCCGGTCGTGGACGCCAAAGCGGCGGAGCCGGCCGGCGGGCAGCTGACGCTTGACGCGGCGGCCGAGCGGGCGCTTTTTGACGCCGTGTCGGCCGTCGAGAACGAGCGGCTACGCGCGGCGCTTGAACGGTTGGGGCGCGGCGTGCACGGGTCGCGTCGCGAATAGTTGAGTTGCGACAGCCCGAGAAAGACCACATTTAGCCTTTGAATCCGGGCCGAAAGCGGCCGCCGACCGCCGACCGGCCGAAGAATGAAAGCGATGAAGACATGAAATCGAAACAGATACTTGCGATCGTCGCGGTGGTGGCGGTGGTGGTCGGTGCCGGCGTCTACCTGCTCGCCGGACGGACGGCAACCACGAGCGTCGTCGACAGCGCGCTCCTCGTCACGCCGGCAAGCGCGAAGACCAGCGACGAAATGCTGGTCGCCGGGCCGCTCGGCGAGAAGACCATGGGCGATCCCAGCGCCCCGAATGTCGTCATCGAATACGCCTCGTTGACCTGCCCGCATTGCCAGCACTTTCGCGAGACGACCTTCGACGACTTCAAGACGAAATACATCGACACCGGCAAGGTCTACTTCATCTACCGGCAGTTTCCGCTCAACCCGCTCGACACGGCGGCGATCATGCTGACCAACTGCGTGCCGGCAGAGCGCTTCTTCCCGCTGGTCGACCTGTTGTACGCCCAGCAGGCCAATTGGGCCTATGTCGATCAGCCGGCGGTGGCTCTCCTCGACATCCTCAAGCAGGCCGGCTTCACCCAGGAGTCCTTCACCGCCTGCCTAAAGAACCAGACGGTTCTCGACGGCGTCGACTGGGTGCGCACGCGCGGCGCCGACAAGTTCGGCGTCGATTCGACCCCGACCTTCTTCTTCAACGGCGAGAAGAAATCCGGCGACCTGTCGCTCGACGAGATCGACGCAATCCTTGCAGGATAGGGCCGAATCGCCTTAGGCGGGACCATGGGCGGGTGTCGCTTTGCGGCGCCCGCCGGGGCGCACGGTGAGGGCGTAGGTGAAGTTCACGCGGCTGCGGGTTCTCGGCTTCAAGTCTTTCGTCGAGCCGATCGACTTCCTGATCGAACCTGGCCTTACCGGGGTGGTGGGTCCGAACGGCTGCGGCAAGTCCAACCTGGTTGAGTCGCTCCGCTGGGTGATGGGCGAAGCCTCCTACAAGAACATGCGCGCGTCCGGCATGGACGACGTGATCTTCTCCGGCAGCCTCAACCGGCCCCCCCGCAACACCGCGGAAGTCACCCTGTTCATCGACAATGGCGACCGGACGGCACCGGCGGCGCTCAACGATTCCGACGCGCTGGAGGTGAGCCGGCGGATCGAGCGCGAGGCCGGATCGGTCTACAAGATCAACGGCCGCGACGTCCGCGCCCGCGACGTGCAGTTGCTGTTCGCCGACGCGTCCAGCGGTGCGCATTCGCCGGCAATGGTCGGCCAGGGAAAGGTCGGTGAACTCATCGCCGCCAAGCCCAAGGACCGGCGGGCGCTGTTGGAAGAGGCCGCCGGCATCTCCGGTCTGCACAACCGCCGCCACGAGGCGGAACTGCGGCTCTCCGGCGCCGAGCAGAACCTGGCCCGCCTCGACGACGTGATCGCCGAGATCGACGCCCAGCTCGAGGCGCTGAAGCGGCAGGCCCGCCAGGCCGTCCGCTATCGCAATCTGTCGGGGGAAATCCGCAAGGCGGAGGCGACGGTCTTCCATCTGAGGTGGCTGGCGGCGACCGGCGCGCTGGCCGAAGCCGAGACTGCGCTGCGCGAGGCGGCCACGCTTGCCGATGCGCGGGCCGACGCCCAGGTGCGGGCGGCGCGGGCGCAGGCGGAGGCCGGAAGCGCCCTCCCGGATCTCCGCGAGGCCGCGGCGCGCGCCGGCGCGGCCCTCCAGCGCATCATCGTGGCGCGCGACCAGCTCGACAGCGAGGAGGCGCGAATCAACGAGCGCCTAGCCGACCTCGCCAACCGGCTCGCCCAGCTTGCCGACGACATCGCCCGCGAGGAACGGATGATCGCCGACAACAAGGCGATCCTCGTTCGGCTCGGCGACGAAGAAAAGGAACTCGAAGCGGCCAACGCCGCCATGACCGAGCGGCAGGCAACCGCGGCGGCGCGCAGACGAACGAGCGAAGCGGCACTGGCGGACAGCGAGCGAAATCTATCCGTGCTGACCGAGAAGATGGCCGACATCACCGCCCGGCGAAGCCAGTACGAGCGCACCGTCATCGACACCGAAAGGCGGCTCGACACCCAGCGGCGCGAACTCGCCACCGTCGCCGCCGAGCTTGCCGAACTCGGCGACAGCAGTGCCGTCGAGGCGGGGCTCGGCGTGCGGCGGGACGAAGCGGAGGGTGCCGAGACCGCCGCCAAGGCGGCCGAAGAACGAGCCCTCGCCGCCGAGCGCCGCTCGGGTGCCGCCCGCGACCGCACAGCGACCGCGCGCGAACCGCTCACCCAAGCGGAACGCGCTCTCGGCCGCATCGAGACCGAGGCGGCCACCCTCGTCGCCCTCCTCAAGTCGACGCGCTTGGAGGCGGGCACGCCGTTGATCGACATCGTCAAGGTAGCGCCCGGCTACGAGGCGGCGCTTGGCGCCGCCTTCGGCGACGACCTCGATTCGCCCGCCGACGCCGAGGCCGCCGCCTATTGGCGGCTGGTCGAGGCATCCGGTGACGATCCGGCGTTGCCAAGTGGCGTCGGGCCGCTTTCGGCGCATGTCGACGCCCCTGCCGTGCTGGCGCGCCGGCTTCGGCAGATCGGCCTCGTCGGGCGCGACGATGGCGTCCGACTGCAAGGCCTGCTGAAGCCCGGTCAGCAGCTGGTCACCCGCGAAGGCGATCTCTGGCGTTGGGACGGCTACGTGGCGACGGCCGATTCGCCGACGGCGGCGGCCCAGCGGCTGGCGACGCGCAACCGTCTGGCCGAGCTCGAAACGGACGCCGTGGAAGCCGGACGCGTGCTGCGCCGGCGGCGCGAGGACATGGAAGCCGCCAACGCGGAGATGCGCGCTGCCGAGGAAGCCGAGCGCGCCGCCCGCGACGCCTGGCGGCAGGCCCAGAAGGCGCTACACGAGGCGCGCGAGCGTCTCGCCGACGCCGAGCGCGAAGCGGGACGGCAGGCCGCCCGTCGGAGCGCGCTGGAGGAAGCGCGGAACCGGCTCGGCGCCAACATTTCCGATGTCGAAGCCTCCCGCCACGTGGCGTTGTTGGCCCTCGCCGAAACGCCGACCCCGGACAGCTTCACCGAACGGCTGACCGTGCTCCGCGACAAGGTGGCGGAGGATCGCGCCGTGCTCGCCGAGACGCGGGCAGCGGTCGAGAGCCTCGCCCGCGAGGCGGAGATGCGATCCGGCCGGCTCGCCGCGATCGCGGTCGAACGGCAGACCTGGCACGAGCGCGCCGCAAACGCCCAGACCCAGATCGAGACGCTGTCGGCGCGGCGCGGCGAAGCGGAGCAGGAGAAGGCCCGGCTCGCCGACGAGCCGGCGCACATCGAGGCAAAGCGGCGGGCGCTTCTTTCCGAGATCGCCTCGGCGGAAGTGGCGCGGGCCGAGGCGGCCGACCGGCTCGCCAGCGGCGAGACGGTGCTTGCCGAGGCCGACAAGGCGGCGCGCGCCGCGCTCGACCAGCTTGCCGAGGCTCGCGAGCAGCGGGGCCGGGCCGAGGAGCGGGGCGTCGCCGCGCGGCAGCGGCTCGACGAGATCGCCGAGTGGATCGACGAGACGCTAAGCTGCAAGCCGGAGGAAGTGCTCGGCGTTGCCGAACTGAAGCGGGGGGCGCCGCTCCCCGACCTGCCGCAGGTCGAATCGCGGCTGGAACGCTATCGCCAGGAGCGGGAGCGGCTCGGCGGGGTGAACCTTCGCGCCGAGGCGGAGGCCCAGGAAGTCTCCGAGCGGCGCGATACGCTGGTCGGCGAACGCGACGACCTGGTTGCCGCCATCCATCGTCTCCGGCAGGGCATCGGCAGCCTCAACCGCGAGGGCCGCGAGCGGCTGCTCGCCGCTTTCGTCACCGTCAATAGCCACTTCCAGCATCTGTTCACCCACCTCTTCGGCGGTGGCGAGGCGGAGCTGCAACTGACCGAGTCCGACGATCCGCTGGAGGCGGGCCTCGAAATCATCGCCCGGCCGCCGGGGAAGAAGCCGCAGAGCATGACGCTCCTGTCCGGCGGCGAGCAGGCGCTGACCGCGCTGGCGCTGATCTTCGCGGTCTTCCGGACGAACCCAGCGCCGATCTGCGTCCTCGACGAGGTCGACGCGCCGCTCGACGACGCCAATGTGGAACGCTTCTGCAACCTCCTCGACGAAATGACGCGGCAGACCGACACCCGCTTCGTCGTCATCACTCACAACCCGATCACCATGGCGCGGATGAACAGGCTGTTCGGCGTCACCATGGCCGAGCGCGGCGTCTCGCAGCTCGTTTCGGTCGACCTCGAAGCGGCGGAGCGGTTCCTGGAGGCGGGATAGGCCCGCCATTCACAGAGCGCGCGACCGGCCTTTGGTTCCGTCCGATCGCGGCTTCTCCTACGATCGAGAGATGACCAAGCCCCCGCGGCAAATATCGGACGCCCTCATCGCCTGGTACGACCGCCACGCACGCAAGCTGCCGTGGCGGGTCGGGCCGAAGGAGCGGGCGCGCGGCGTCCAAGTTGACCCGTATCGGGTATGGCTCTCCGAGATCATGCTGCAGCAGACCACCGTCACCGCGGTGAAGTCCTACTACGAGCGGTTCGTCGGCACCTGGCCCGACGTCGTTGCGCTCGCCGCGGCGCCGCGGGAGGACGTGATGAAGGCGTGGGCCGGCCTCGGCTACTACAGCCGGGCGCGCAACCTCCACGCCTCTGCCCAGGTCGTCGTCACGCAGCATGGCGGACGCTTTCCTGAAACCGCGGCGGAGCTGAAGACGCTTCCCGGGATCGGCGACTACACCGCCGCCGCAATCGCGGCAATCGCCTTCGACGAGCCGATCGCGGTGGTCGACGGCAATATCGAGCGGGTGATCGCCCGGCTGTTCGCCGTCGACACGCCGCTGCCGGCGGCGAAGAAGGAGATCCGCGCCCTCCAGGCAAAGTTGACGCCGAAGGAACGCGCCGGCGACTACGCCCAGGCGATGATGGATCTCGGCGCCGCGATCTGCACCCCGAAGCGGCCGGCCTGCGTGCTCTGCCCGCTCGGCGGGGGTTGCATCGCGCGCGCCCGCGGCGAAGCGGAGCGCTACCCGGTAAAGGCGGAGAAGGCCGAACGGCCGACGCGGTATGGCGCGGCGTTCGTCGCCGTGAGGCGCGACGGGGCGGTGCTTCTCCGCAAGCGGCAAGACAGCGGGCTGCTCGGCGGCATGACCGAGGTGCCGGGTTCCGAATGGTCGAGTCGTTACGACGACTTGGCGGCAAAAGCTCAGGCGCCGATTCAGGCCAGTTGGCGAACGGTGCCCGGCCGCGTTGTCCACGTCTTCACCCATTTCCGTCTCGAGCTCACCGTCTATCACGCGATGATCGACGGCCTGCCGCCGCCGCCCGGCTGCTGGTGGTCGGAACCCCAATCGTTGCCCGGCGAGGCGCTGCCGAGCGTCATGAAGAAGGTCATCGAAGCCGCCCTGCCCGGCGCGACGCGGCGGAGCGGCAGGGCGGCGTGACCGACATCCGTCACATCGTCTTCGACCTCGGCAATGTCGTGCTGCGATGGGACCCGGAGGTTCCCTATCGCCGCCTCATCCCGGACGATGCCGAACGCGCTTTCTTCCTCGGCGAGATCTGCTCGCCGGCGTGGAACGCGGAGCAGGATCGCGGCCGAGGCTGGCGGGAAGCCGAGGATTTGCTGATCGCCGAGCATCCCGAGCAGGAGGCGCTGATCCGCGCGTTCCGAACGCATTGGCCGGAGATGATCCCCGGGCACGTCGAGGGGAGCCTTGCCGTCCTTGACGAGCTGCTCGCGACGGACCACGACGTGACCGCGCTCACCAACTTTGCCAGCGACACCTTCGATGTCGCGCGCGAGCGATTCCCGTTTCTCGACCGGTTCCGCGGCGTCACGGTGTCGGCGCGGGTCGGCCTGATGAAGCCCGAGGCGGCGATCTTCCGGCATCACGCCGAGGCCTTCGGCCTCTCGCCGCGGCACACGCTTTTCTTCGACGACAACCTTGCCAATGTCGAAGGGGCGCGCGCCGTCGGCTGGCAGGCCGAACGTTTCGTCAGCCCCGAGCGGATGCGAGCCGACCTAGCCCGCTATGGGGTGAGCGGCTTCTGACCCGGCGTTTCCGCAAGACCCAGACTTGGCACCCTTGTCATTGCCACCATCGGCCGAAAGAAGCGGTCAGGCGCCCGCGGCGGCCATCTCGCTCCGCGCCACCCGGCGCAATTCGTCGATCGGTGCCAGCATCCCTCGCCGCTCGAAGTGCCAGAAGGTCCAGCCGTTGCAGGCGTCGAGCCCTTGGACGAGCGCGCCCACCCGGTGGATCGACCCGACATGGGCGCCGGCCCTCAGCGAGCCGTCGGAGCGAACCTCGGCCTCGTGGCGGGCGCGGGCGTCGGTGAGGATGGCACCCGGCGCGATCAGACCGGTCTCGATCAGCGTGTTGAACGGCACCCGCGGCTCGCCGCGTCTGCCGGTCGTCAGCACCAGCGCGTCGTCGGGCGCCGGGCTCACCGCCGCGATCCGCGCCTCGGCCGCCGCGATGTAGGCCGGCTCGCGCTCGACGCCGACGAAGTGCCGGCCGAGCCGCCGGGCGACGGCGCCGGTGGTGCCGGTGCCGAAGAACGGGTCGAGCACGACGTCGCCCGGTTTCGACGAGGCGGTGAGGATGCGGTGGAGGAGCGCCTCAGGCTTCTGCGTTGCGTGCACCTTGCGCCCCGCCCCGTCCTTGAGCCGCTCGGCCCCGGTGCAGATCGGGAACAGCCAGTCCGAGCGCATCTGAAGATCGTCGTTGCCCGCCTTCAGGGCGTCGTAGTTGAAGGTGTAGCCCTTGGCATCGGCGCTTCGGCTCGCCCAGATCAGCGTCTCGTGGGCGTTTTGAAAACGGCGGCCGCGGAAGTTCGGCATCGGATTGGTCTTGCGCCAGACGACGTCGTTGAGGATCCAGAAGCCGAGATCCTGCAGGATGGCGCCGACCCGGAAGACGTTGTGATAGGAGCCGATCACCCAGAGCGTGCCGTCCGGCTTCAGCACCCGGCGGCAGGCAAGCAGCCAGGCGCGGGTGAACGCATCGTAGTCGGCGAAGCTCGCGAACTTGTCCCAGGCGTCGTCGACGGCGGCCACCTCCGACTGGTCCGGCCGGGTCAGCCGGCCCTCGAGCTGAAGGTTGTAGGGCGGATCGGCGAAAACCAGGTCGACCGAGGCGGCCGGAAGCGCCTCCAATTCGGTGACGCAATCGCCCCGCAGGATCGTGTCGAGCCAGGCCGACCCCGCCTCGGCCCTTCGCAAACGCCCCATCCATGCCACCCTTACGCAACAGCAACTATCCGGGTGGAGTCTTGGTCGGTTAACGTGAATCCGAGGTTAGGCGACATGGTTAAGGGACGATGAAACGGCACTGCTCTCGGTGAATGGCCGCCATGCCCGGCTGGGCCTTCCCCCGCCCCGCCGATACCGTTAGACAGGGGCTGGCTCAACCGACCTCCCGGCAGCGAAAGATACTCATGCTCACCATTTTCGATTGTGACGGCGTGCTCGTCGATTCCGAAATCATCGCGGCAAAGGTCGACGCCGAGCACCTCGCCGAGGTGGGCTTCACGATCACTCCCGAAGAGGTGGTCCGCCGTTTTGCCGGCCTCACCAGTGCCGGCATCGTCGAGATCGTCGAGGCGGAGATCGGCAAGCCGCTGCCGCCGGAATTCCTCGGCGAGCAGCAGGCCGAACTGAACCGGCGCCTGGCGGCGGAGGTCGAGGCGGTGCCCGGCGCCGTCGCGCTCCTCGATGCGCTCGATGGGCCGCGCTGCGTCTGTTCCAATTCCTCCACCGACCGGCTGAAGATCACCATGCAGCGCACCGGGCTATGGGATCGGTTCGCCCCGTATATCTGGTCGGCGGTCGAGGTAGGCACCAGGATACCGAAGCCCGACCCGAACGTCTACCGCTACGCCCTCGACCAGTTCCGCGCCGACCCGCGCGACACGCTGGTCGTCGAGGATTCGGTTTTCGGGGTCACCGCCGCCCATGCCGCCGGCGCCCGGGTGGTTGGCTTCACCGGCGGCGCCCATGCCTGGTCCGGGCTTGGCGATCTCCTCATTCAGGCCGGCGCCGAGACGGTGATCAACCGCCTGGCCGATGTTCCGAAGGTGGCGGAGGCTTTCGCGGTATGGGACGGCATCGCCGAGTGATGCGTCTGCCGGTCGCCGTCGCGCTGGCCGTTGTCGCGGTCACGCCGTCGGCGGCGATCGAACTGGACTTCCCCCTCGCCTGCACCATCGGCACCGATTGCGCGATCCAGCACTATGTCGACCGCGACCCCGGCCCCGACGCCGTCGACTACCGCTGCGGCCATCACACCTACGACGGACACAAGGGCACCGACATCCGGGTGCCGACGCTCCGCGACATGGCGTCGGGGGTCGAGGTTCTGGCGGCGGCGGACGGCGAGGTTGCAGCGTTGCGCGACGACATAGCCGACATCTTGGTCGACGACGCCGATCCGGCCTCCATCGCCGGTCGCGAATGCGGCAATGGCGTCCTGATCGACGACGGCGGCGGCTGGGTCACCCAATACTGCCACATGAAGCGCGGCAGTATCGGCGTGAAGGTCGGCGACCGGGTGACCGCCGGCGCGCCGCTCGGCCAGGTCGGCCTGTCGGGCGACACCCAGTTCCCGCATCTCCATTTCGAAGTCCGCAAGGACGACGCGGTGGTCGATCCGTTCGCCGTCCAGCCGCTGGCGACCGGCGCGGCCTGCCCCTATGCCGGCGACGACCAGAGTTCGCTGTGGGCGCCGGAAGCGAAAGCGATGCTCGCTTACCGGCCGAGCTTTGTCCTCAACGTCGGGTTTTCCAACGCCGTGGTCACCATGGATCAGGTGGAGAGCGGCGTTCTTGAAGACATCCACCTTGCGCCGGACTCGCCGGCGATCGTCTTTTTCGGCCGCGCCATCGGCCTGGAGACCGGCGACGTCCAGCACCTCGCGCTCACCGGGCCCGGCGGCGAGGTTGTGGCGGAGGACGATGTGGATCCGGTCGACAGGCCGAAAGACCAGTTCTTCGCCTTCACCGGCAGGAAGCGCCACGAGGACCCCTGGCCGTCCGGCACCTATCGGGGTCGCTACTCGGTGATCCGCGACGGCAAGGAGATCGCGGTCGGGCAGGCGGAGACCGAGATCCGGTAGAAGTCCGAGCCGAAACCCGGCCGAAGACGGGGCGCGCGGGCATGCCCCAACTGCGGCACGCGGGCGCATCGCGACGGCAAACGGGCCCGCCAGCGCTTTAACCGCCGGATAACCGCTCCTACATAGGCTTCAACCTAAGCCCACCATGCGGCCGGTCCCGGGACCAGCCGCGGCGGCATTCTCCAGTGCCGGCGACCATCATGCCATCTACGCTGAAATTGACGGTCGCGTCCGCGGCGACGATTGCGCAAGCCAAACTCGCCGTGCCCGACAGGCTGCGCGCTCTGGTGCGCGGCAGCGAATTCTGGGTCATCATCCTCGCCGCCGTCATCGGCGCCGGCGGAGGAGTGGCGGTCGCCGTCATGAGCGCGGCCGCCAACTTTCTCCACCGCATTCTGTTCGGCCTCGATCCGGGCGACAGACTGAGCGCGGTCGGTGCCGTGCTTCCCTGGCCGACCGTGCTGGTGCCGATTGTCGGCGGTGCGGTGATGGGCCTCGCCGGGCTCGCCATCCGGCGCTACCACCCGCGGCGGATCGCCGACCCGGTCGAGGCGAACGCACTCCACGGCGGCAGGATGTCGACCTGGGACAGCGTCATCGTCGCGGTGCAGACGCTGATCTCGAACGGATTCGGCGCGTCGGTCGGCCTTGAGGCCGGATATACGCAATTGGTGTCCGGCATCGCGTCGCGGCTCGGCATTGCCTTTCGCCTGCGGCGAGGCGACCTCCGGGTGCTGGTCGGCAGCGGCGCTGCGGCCGCCATCGCGGCGGCGTTCGGCGCGCCCCTCACCGGCGCCTTCTACGCATTCGAGTTGATCATCGGCTCCTATACCGCTGCGTCCCTCGCCCCCGTTCTGACCTCGTCGATCGTTGCCGTCGTCGTCTCGCAAGCGATCGGCAGCACACCCTATTCGATAACCGTCGGGCCCCTGTCGGACATAACGAACAAGGGGCTGCCGAATTTTCTGCTGCTTGCCCTGCTTTGCGCCGGCCTCGGCATCGCGCTGATGCGCGGCGTCACTCTCGCCGAGCTCGCCTTTCGGCGTTCCCGCCTGCCAACCGTCATGGTGCCCGCCCTTGGCGGCCTGATCGTCGGTGGCCTCGCCCTTCTCAATCCGCACGTCCTGTCCTCCGGCCACGGCGCCCTCAAGCTGACCCTCGACCAGGGCGCGGTCGCCATCGGCCCGCTCTTCCTGCTGCTCGCCCTCAAGGCGACTGCGTCGGCGATCTCGCTCGGCTCCGGCTTCCGCGGCGGTCTGTTCTTCGCCTCGTTGTTCATCGGCGCGCTCGCCGGCAAGGTTTACGCCCTGACGGCGATGGCGATTGCGCCCAATTTGGCGCCCGATCCCCTGGCCGCAACGATCATCGGGATGAGCGCCACGGCGGTGGCGATCGTGGGTGGACCCCTGACCATGTCGTTTCTCGCTCTCGAAACGACCGGCGACTTGCCGATCACCCTCGCGGTTCTCGCGGCAGCGGTCATCTCATCGGTCACGGTGCGCGAACTGTTCGGCTATTCCTTCGCGACCTGGCGCCTCCACCTTCGCGGCGAGACGATCCGCAGCGCCCATGACGTTGGCCGCATCCGCGCCCTCACCGTCGGCCGTCTCATGCGCCGCGACGTGCGCACCGTCCGCGCCGATACCCGCGTCTCGACCTTCCGCCGGGATTTTCCGCTCGGGTCAACCCAGCGTGTGATCGTCGTCAACGAGGCTGGGGACTATGCCGGCATCGCCCTCGTCCCCGAAATCCATGCGGCAATCCTGAACGGCGAAGCGGATCAGCGGACCATCGGCGAATTCGTTCACTACCTGCAGGATCCACTGGAGCCGTCCTTGAACGTCAAGGACGCCATGAAGGCGTTCGACCGGACCGAGAGCGAAGCGCTCGCCGTGATCAAGGGAGGCGGCAGCCGGCAGGTCATCGGCCTTCTGTCGGAGGCCCATGCCCTCCGCCGGTATTCGGAAGAGCTCGATCGCGCGCGGCGCGATCTCATCGGCGAGGGCGAATAAAGGTTCGCTATTCAGCCGCGTCGGACCACGGTTCCGGCTTCTCCCATTTCAGCTTCGGGTGGCGGGCCGCGCGGGTCTCGTCGAGCCGGCGGCGCGGCGCCAGCATCGGCGCCTGGTGGAAGCGCTCCGCTTCGCCCCGCTTGGCGCGCATCGCCAGGTCGCGCAGCGTCGCGATGAACAGATCGAGCGATGCCTTCGATTCCGACTCGGTCGGCTCGATCAGCATGGCGCCATGAACCACCAGCGGGAAATACATGGTCATCGGGTGGTAGCCCTCGTCGATCATCGCCTTGGCGAAATCGAGGGTGGTGACGCCGGTCCCTTCCAGGAAGGAATCGTCGAACAGCACCTCGTGCATGCAGACGCGGTCGCCGAACGGTTGGCTCATCACGTCGCGAAGGCCGGCGCGGATGTAGTTGGCGTTGAGCACGGCATCCTCGGAGGCCTGCCGCATGCCGTCGGCGCCGTGCGACAGCATGTAGGCCATCGCCCGGACGAACATGCCCATCTGGCCGTGGAAGGCGGTCATCCGGCCGAAGGGCTCGGCCGCCTCGCCGGCCTCGGCGCGGGTCCCGACGAATTCGGCGCCATGCGCGCCGAGACGCACGAAGGGGACCGGCGCGAAGGGCGCCAGCATTTGTGAAAAGACCACCGGCCCGGCGCCGGGACCGCCGCCGCCGTGGGGGGTGGAGAAGGTCTTGTGGAGGTTGATGTGCATGGCGTCGACGCCGAGATCGCCGGGCTTCACCTTGCCGACGATGGCGTTGAAGTTGGCCCCGTCGGCGTAGAACAGGGCCCCGGCGGCGTGGACGGCTGAGGCGATGGCGACGACGTCGCGCTCGAACAGGCCGCAGGTATTGGGGTTGGTGAGCATGATCGCGGCGACGTCCGTCGACAGCCGCTCCTTGACGGCTTCGGGATCGACCGTGCCGTCGTCGCGGGCCGGGACGCCGACGACGGAATAGCCGAGGAGCGCCGCCGTCGCCGGGTTGGTGCCGTGGGCCGATTCCGGCACCAGCACCGTCGCCCGCTTCTCGCCGCGCGCGGCGAGCGCCGCCTTGATCGCCATCATGCCGCAGAGTTCGCCATGGGCGCCGGCCTTGGGGCTCGATGGCGACCGTCGCCATGCCGGTCATTTCGAGGAGCCAGCGGCCGAGCTCGGCGATCAGCTCGATGGCGCCGCCGACCGTCGACTGCGGCTGCAGCGGATGGATGTCGGCGAAGCCCGGCAGCCGCGCCATCTTCTCGTTGAGGCGCGGATTATGCTTCATCGTGCAGGAGCCGAGCGGATAGAGCCCGGTATCGATGGCGTAGTTCTTCTGGCTGAGCCGCACATAGTGGCGCACCGCCTCGGGCTCGGTCAGGCCGGGCAGGTCGATCGGCGCTTTCCGCGCCTGTGTGCCGAGCCTGGACCCTGCCGGCGCTCCCTCGGGGAGGTCCACGCCGGTTACGTCATTGCGGCCGATCTCGAAGAGCAGCGGCTCCTCGATCTGCAGGCCGCGATTGCCGGTAAAGGTGCGCTCGGCACCGCGGTCGCTCGCCTCGGCGGGCGCCGTGGGACGGCCCTGTTCGTTCACGACAGCACCTCCTTCAGGGCCGCCGCATAGGCGGCGCGGTCGGCGTCGGTGGTGGTTTCGGTGGAGGCGACGACGATCAGGTCGGCCAGCTCCGGCCGCTCCGGTTCGAGCCGCGAGACCGGTACGCCGCCGAGAACGCCGTCCAACGCCAGCGCCTCGACGATCTCCGCGGCGTCGCCGGGCACCCGGATGGTGAACTCGTTGAAGAACGAGTCGTTGAGCACACTTACGCCGGGAAGCTCAGAAAGTAAGTCGGCTAACGCGACGGCGTTCGCATGGTTGAGGCGGGCGAGACGGCGGAGCCCAGTCTCGCCGAGGAGGGTCATGTGGATGGTGAAGGCGAGGCAGCAGAGCCCGGAGTTGGTGCAGATGTTGGAGGTCGCCTTGTCGCGGCGGATGTGCTGCTCGCGGGTGGAGAGGGTCAGCACGAAGCCGCGTCGTCCATCGGCGTCGACGGTCTCGCCGCAGAGCCGCCCCGGCATCTGACGGACGAACTTCTGGCGGGTTGCGAACAAGCCGACATAGGGCCCGCCGAAGGTGAGCGGATTGCCGATCGATTGCCCCTCGCCGACGACGATGTCGGCGCCTTGCGCGCCCGGCGGCTCGATGGCGCCGAGCGCCACCACCTCGGTGAAGACGGCGACGAGCAGCGCGCCGACGGCATGCGCCTTCTCGGCAATCGGGACGAGATCGATTAGCTGTCCGTAGAAGGAGGGCGACTGGACGACGACGCAGGAGGTCTCCCCGTCGATGGCGTCGAGGATCGCCTCGGTACCGGTCGGATCGGGCGGCAGCGCCACCACCGTTTCCTCGGCCATGCCGGAGATCGTTTCGACGACGCCACGGTATTGCGGGTGAAGGCCGCCGGAGAGCACCGCCTTCCGCCGCTTGGTCACCCGGTGCGCCATCAGCACCGCCTCGGCGGTGGCGGTCGAGCCGTCATACATCGACGCGTTGGCGACCTCCATGGCGGTGAGATTGGCCACCTGGGTCTGGAACTCGAACAGATATTGCAGCGTCCCCTGGCTCACCTCCGGCTGGTACGGCGTGTAGGAGGTGAGGAACTCGGAGCGCTGGATGAGATGATCGACGCTCGCCGGAACGTGATGACGATAGGCGCCGGCGCCGACGAAGAACGGCACCGAGCCGGCGGCGACATTGCGAGCGGCCAGCCGCCCGAGCATCGCCTCGACCTCCATCTCGCTCTTGGCCAGCGGCAGGTCGAGGAGCGCTTCGAGCCGCTTGTCGGCCGGGATGTCGGCGAAAAGATCGCCGATCGCATCGACGCCGATCCGCGCCAGCATCGTCTCGCGATCGGCCTCCGTATGGGGAAGATAGCGCATGGAATATCCTTAAGCTTTCCACCGGTCGCGGCGCCCAAGAGAGCGCGGTGCGTCCTTCGAGGCCCGCCGCCGGCGCGACGAGCTCCTCGGGATGAGGGACGGGGGCCGGTCGAACCGGCCTCGAAGGCTTCGGCGCCCTTCGGAAAGAACAAAAGCGTCCTCTTCCTGAGGTGCGACCCCGGCTGCAAGCCGGGGGAGCCTCGAAGGACGCACCTCCGGATGTCCAGCTCGACCCGCCATCACGCCCCCTCCACCGTGACCTCGGTCAGGACCGAATTGGCGATGAAGCAGTTCTCGTGGGCAGCGTGATGAAGCCGGTCCAGCGCCGCGGCGTCGGGCGGCTCGCCGGCATAGGCGATCCGCGGCCGGAGCCTCACGCGGGCGATCCAGTAGCGGCCCTCGGCATTCTTCTCCATGTCGCCTTCGGCGTCGTCCTCGTAGCGGTCGACGATGACGCCGGCGCGGCGGGCGAGGTCGAGGAAGGTGAGCATGTGGCACGACGACAGCGAGGCGACGAAGGCCTCCTCCGGGTCGACCGCGTCCTCCGCCACGAAGGGCTTCGGCACCACCAGCGGCGAGGCCGAGGCGGCGACCTCGATGCCGCCGTCGAACCGCCAGACATGGCGGCGCGAATAGCGGCCCTTGGCGAAGTCCTCGTCCGGCCCGCGCCGCCAGATCACGCTCGCATGATAAAGATGCGCCACCGGCCGCCTCAGATCGTCTCGAGGAACGCCTTGTAGGCGTCGGCGTCCATCAGCGCCTCGACCTCGCCCTTGTCGTCGAGCTTCAGCTTGAGGAACCAGCCGGCGCCCTCCGGCGACTGGTTGACGGCGCCGGGCTCGTCGGTGAGCGCGTCGTTCACCGCGACCACTTCGCCGGCGACCGGGGCGAACACCTCGCTCGCCGCCTTGACCAACTCCACCACCGCCGCCTCGTCGCCCTTGGCGAGCTTCTTGCCGACCGCGGGAAGCTCGACATAGACGACATCGCCGAGCTGCTCCTGGGCGTAGTCGGTAATGCCGATCACGGCGACGTCGCCGTCAAGGCGAACCCATTCGTGATCGCGGGAATAGCGGGTGCTCATCGGTTGTCCTCGTCAGGGCTTGGGCTTCTTGAAATAGCGGTGGGGAACGAACGGCATGGCGGTGACGGTGGCGGGCAGGTCCCTGCCGCGCACCTCGATCAGGAGTTCTTCTCCGTCGGCGGCAAAATCGGCGTCGACATAGCCCATGGCGATCGGGCCGCCGACGGTCGGACCGAAGCCGCCGGAGGTGACCGAGCCGATGTGCCGGCCGCCCGCGGTCTTGATCGGGGCGCCGTCGCGGGCCGGCACGCGGCCTTGCAGCCTCAGACCGATGCGCTTGCGCGGCGGTCCCTCTTCCAGTTCGCGGCGGATACGGTCGGCGCCGGGAAAGTCACCCTCCTCACGGCGCCTTTTGGCGATCGCGAAGACGAGATCGGCCTCGACCGGCGACGTGGTGACGTCGATGTCGTGGCCGTAGAGGCAAAGGCCCGCCTCGAGGCGGAGCGAATCGCGGGCGCCGAGGCCGATCGGCGCCACTTCCGGTTCGGCGAGGAGCGCCCGCGCGGCCGCCTCGGCATCGGCTGCCGCCAGCGAAACCTCGAAGCCGTCCTCGCCGGTGTAGCCGGAGCGGGAGATGTGGCACGGCATGTCGTCGAAGACCGTCGGGCCGGCCGCCATGAAGGCGAGTTCGGCCGCGTCGGGCGCGTGGCGGGCGATGACAGCGGCTGCCGCCGGCCCCTGCAGCGCGAGCAGCGCCCGGTCGTCGGCCCGTTCGAGCCGGACCGAAGACGGCAGGCGCGTTGCGAAGTCGGCGTAGTCCACATCCTTTCGTGCTGCATTGACAACCAGCATCAGCCGGCCGTCGTCGTCGACCCAGGGCGAGCGGGTGACCATCAGGTCGTCGACGATGCCGCCGTCCTCGGTGAGGAGCAGCGTGTAGCGCTGGCGGCCGCGGCCCAGTCCGTCGAAATCGCCCGGCGTCAGCGCCTCGAGGGCGCGCGCGGTCGTCTCGTGGTCGCGGCCGACGAGACGGGCCTGGCCCATATGGGAAACATCGAAGAGCCCCGCGGCGTTGCGCACCTGATTGTGCTCGGCGATGATCCCGGTGGGATATTGGACCGGCATGGCGTAGCCGGCGAACGGCACCATGCGGGCGCCGAGCTCCCGGTGCAGAGCGGCGAGCGGCGTTTGCTTGAGGTCCTGCGGTGCGTCTTCGGCCATAAGGGTTCCCGGACAAACAGAACGACGGTCGCGATCCGACTCATCCAAGAGCCGTTCGCGCCCCCTCTGTCCGAGAACCTGAGAGATTTCCCGCGTTTTGTCGGGCCGTTCTTCCGGAAGGAATAGTGCGGACACTCTTCCTTCTAAAAGCGCCCCCCGCGCGGTTACTCCTTCGGTGAGCCGACCACTTTGGCCGGCTGCTTTCCAGAGCGTCGTCGACCGTCCGGTCCTTTCGCCTGAGAGTTTCCGGGGCGGTTGCTCCTTCGGCGCCGGACCGGCTTTCGGTCCGGTCTCTCCCGGCGGTCGTCGGCGGCCGATCCCCTGGCGGGCATCAGCCGGCCGGGATGCGACGACATCCCGGTTTCCGCCAGCATAGAGGCGGCCCCATCCGAGTCAATCGCCGGTTCCGGGCGCTTTCACTTCCCCTCGTCGAAGCCGACATAAATGATGAGGTTGCGGTCGTCGGGAGCGACGTTGAACGACACCTGGTCGAACACCTCATCGTAGGACGCGCTGAAATCGGGCGCGGTGACGGCGACCGGTACCTTGAAGAGATGCGTGTAGATCGGCCCGGTGGCACCGACCTGCTTGGTGACGGCGACGCGGATCGGGAGGGTGACGGTGCCGGCGCCGCCCTTCGGCCCGGCCACCACCCGGCCGGCAACGCCGACCTTGACCGACAATGTGTTGCCGACGAGATGGCACTCCCGCGCCGTCTGGGTGATCGAGGCCTGCTGGCGGACATAGGCGACCTCGTTGTCGTGGCCGTGTTCGTAAGTGGTCAGCGCCTCCGTGCCGGGCCGGAGTTGCAGCGGCGGGCAATAGGTCGTCGGGGCGAAATCGGCCATGGTGTACGTGGTCTTCGCGGCGCCGCCACCGGAGCCGCCGGCAAGCGGGCCTGCGCCGTCGTGCGCCGTGCAGGCACCCAAACCAACAACCGCGACGATCAACGCCGCCGCGGGCAGATGGAATCGGAATCGCATCGAATGTCATCTCCCCCGAAAAGCCCGGCCTCTATAGCAAATCAAAAGGCTTTTTTGCGGCCCGTGCGGGTTGCGCAAGCCGATTATGACGGGAGCATGGCGCTTGCCGCCCGGTTTCGCGACGGTTAGGTTCGACGATCTGGTCCGGGCGCTTCGCCCGGCGTGGGAAGGCATTGCCCGTGAAATATGTGAGTACGCGCGGACGCGTCCCCGCGCTGGGCTTCTCCGACGTTCTTCTTGCCGGGCTCGC
The DNA here is from genome assembly GCA_963759235.1 of uncultured Alphaproteobacteria bacterium. Classification (GTDB taxonomy): domain Bacteria; phylum Pseudomonadota; class Alphaproteobacteria; order Rhizobiales; family Kaistiaceae; genus Bauldia. The sequence continues at coordinate 57,289 of CAVWYO010000010.1, forward strand.
CGGCGACGGCGGCCTCTATGTGCCGGAATCCTGGCCGCGGCTGTCGCCCCGGCAAATCGCCGGTTTCGCCTGCCGCCCGTACGCCGAGATTGCCTTCGAGATCATCCGGCCGTTCACCGCCGGCGACATTGGCGAGCCGGATCTTCGCCGCATGTGCGCGGAAGCCTATGCGGGCTTTCGTCACCCCGCCGTCGCGCCGCTCGTCCAGATCGGACCGGGCGAATGGGTGCTCGAGCTGTTCCACGGGCCGACGCTCGCCTTCAAGGACATTGCCATCCAGCTTCTGGCGCGGCTGATGGACCATGTGCTTTCCCGTCGCGGCGAGCGGGTCACCATCATCGGCGCCACCTCGGGCGACACCGGCGGCGCCGCGATCGAGGCCTTCCGGGACCGGGCGAATGTCGACCTCTTCATGCTGTTCCCGGAGAACCGGGTGTCGCCCTTCCAGCAGCGGCAGATGACGACCAGCGGTGCCGCCAACATCCACCCGGTCGCCATCGAGGGCACCTTCGACGATTGCCAGGCGATGGTGAAGGCGGCCTTTGGCAACAAGCGCCTGCGCGACCGGCTGTCGCTGTCGGGCGTCAATTCGATCAACTGGGCGCGGATCGTCGCTCAGATCGTCTATTATTTCACGGCTGCCGTCGCGCTCGGTGCGCCGCACCGCGCGGTCGCCTTCACCGTCCCCACCGGCAATTTCGGCGACATCTATGCCGGCTACGCGGCAAAACGCATGGGGCTTCCGGTCGCCAGGCTGATCGTCGCCACCAACGTCAACGACATCCTCGCCCGCACGCTGGCGACCGGCCGTTACGAGGTCCACGGCGTCCAGGCGACCGCCTCGCCGTCGATGGACATTCAGGTGTCGTCGAACTTCGAGCGGCTGCTTTTCGAGGCATATGACCGCGACGGGGAAGCGGTCGCTCGGCTGATGGCGACGCTCGCCCAATCCGGTTCGTTCACGGTCGATCCGCGGCCGCTTGCCGCGATCCGCGAGGATTTCGACGCCGGGACCGCCAATGAGGAGGAGACCCGCGCAACCATCGCGGCGACCTGGCGCGACACCGGCTTCCTGCCCGATCCGCACACCGCGGTCGGGCTCGCCGTGGCAAGCCGGCACGTCTCCCCGCCGGTGCCGATGGTAACGCTTGCCACCGCCCACCCGGCGAAATTTGCCGCCGCGGTCGAAGCGGCGACCGGTCAGCCGGCGGTGCCGCCGCCCGGCTTCGACGACCTGATGTCCAGGCGAGAGGACTTCGTCGTCCTTGCCAACGATCAGGCGGTCGTGGAGGATTTCCTGTTGGCCGAAGCCAACGCAGTCGCAGACGGGGTTTGAAGCGATGTCGGTGCAAGTAACGAATCTGGAGTCCGGTCTCAGAATCGTTACGCATGAGATGAACCATCTGGAAAGCGCCGCGCTCGGCGTCTGGGTAGGCGCCGGCTCGCGCTCGGAGCGGGAGGAGGAGCACGGGCTCTCCCATCTCCTTGAGCACATGGCGTTCAAGGGCACCAGGACGCGTTCGGCCGCCGAAATCGCCGAGGAGATCGAGGCGGTCGGCGGTGAGGTGAATGCTGCGACCAGCGTCGAGACGACGTCCTACTACGCCCGCATCCTAAAGGACGACGTACCCCTCGCGCTCGACATCCTCAGCGACATTCTGAGGAACTCGGTGTTCGACCCGCAGGAGCTTGCCCGCGAGCAGCATGTCGTCCTTCAGGAGATCGGCGCCGCGCTCGATACGCCCGAGGACCAGGTCTACGACAATTTCGCCGGTGCGGCTTTTCCCGGCCAGCCGATCGGGCGGACCATCCTCGGCACGGCGGAGACGGTGAAGGCGGTCGGTTCGCCGATGCTTGGCGACTATCTCGACCGCCACTATCGCGGCCCGGCGATGGTCGTGGCGGCGGCCGGCGCTGTCAGCCATGACGCGCTGGTCAACCTTGCCGGCGAGGCGTTCGGCAGTCTCGCCAGCGAGGCCGGTCCCCTGCCGGCGGCGGCGAAATATCGCGGCGGCGAAAGCCGCGAGTCGCGCGACCTGATGGAGACCCAGATCATGCTGGGCTTCGAGGGCGTGCCCTATGCGTCGGAGCATTTCTACACCGCCCAGATCCTCGCCGCGATCATCGGCGGCGGCATGTCGTCGAGGCTCTTCCAGGAAGTGCGCGAGAAACGCGGCCTCTGCTATTCCATCTACGCTTTCCATTGGAGTTTTGCCGACACCGGGGTATTCGGTATTCATGCGGCAACCGGACCCGACGACGTGGACGAGCTGATGCCGGTGGTCATCGACGAGCTGGCACGGGCGGTCGACGACATCGGCGAGAAGGAATTGAAGCGCGCCCGCGCCCAGCTCCGCGCCGGGCTCTTGATGACGCTGGAGAGCCCGGCGGCGCGGGCCGGCCAGCTCGCCAGGCAGCTTCTATTGTTCGGTCGCGTGATCCCGCCCGACGAGCTGGTCGAACGGATCGAGGCGATCACCGTCGCCGAACTTCGCGGCTTGGCGGCGCGCACGTTTCAGGGTGGATCACCGACGCTTGCCGCGGTCGGCCCGGCCAACGGAATGATGGACCGTCAGCACATAGCCGACCGTCTCGGCATTCGCATCACCGGCTAGGATCGGCGCGGGCGTCATGGCGTTCCTACGTTCGATCTCGACCGTCAACTCCAACCCGACCATTCGGGCGGAGCGCGTGCTCTTGCGCGTGCCGACGCTGGCGGATTATCCGCAATGGGCGAAACTGCGCGAGGACAGCCGTTCCTTCCTCGTCCCCTGGGAGCCGGTCTGGCCGGCCGACGATCTCACCAAGCTCGCCTTCCGGCGCAGGATCCGTCGCTACCAGCGCGAAATCCGTAATGGGACGGGCTATCCGATGTTCGTCTTTTCGCCGGACGGAGAGACATTGCTAGGCGGTCTGACGCTGTCGCAGATTCAGCGCGGCGTCGCCCAGTCGACCGTGCTCGGCTATTGGATGGGGACGCCCTTCGCCGGCAAGGGGTTCATGGGCGCCGCGGTTCGCGCCATCATCGGTTTCGCCTTCGACACCCTGCAACTCAACCGCATCGAGGCGGCTTGCCTCCCCCATAATGTCGCGTCGATCCGTCTCCTCGAGAAAGTCGGCTTCCAGCGGGAAGGCTATGCCCGCAAGTTTCTATGCATCGACGGGCGCTGGCAGGACCACCTGCTCTACGGTCTGGTCCGCGACGATCGACGGACCTGAAGGGCCCGCCCGTGCCTTGTTTCGGCCCGCCTGGGCAAATAGTAAGTCGCGACTCACCTCGGCCGTGGAGCGTCGGTTGTTTCCTGCCCGCCTGATTGCCGTCCTGCTCATTGCAGCGCTGTCGGCCGTGCTGCCGCAGGCCGGCGCCAGGGCGCTCGAGGGCATCGCGGTTCCCCTCGACGGGAAGACCCTCGACCTGACCAATCAGGTCCAGATCTTCAGGCAGCCGGACGACCGCATCCAGGTGTCCACCGCGCCGGGGCCCGACGGCATCGTGCGGCGCATCGAAGTCCGTTCGCAGGAAGGCGGCGGCGCCGCTTCCGACTGGGCGGTCTTCGCGCTCGCCAACAATGGCGATGAGCAGATCGACCGGTTGCTCGTCTCGCCGCATTTCCGCCTCGCCGGCTCCGGGCTCTTCTGGCCCGATCTCGGCGCCTCGCGGATCGCCAATGTGACGCCGAGCCAGGGCTTCGCGCCCGACCGCCAGCAGAGCCAGGAGGCCGATGTCTTCCGGATCACCCTCGACCCCGGCGCTGTCGTCACTTACGTCGCCGAGCTCCGGACCGCGGATTTGCCGCAGCTCTATCTGTGGGACGGCGACGCCTACAAGGATGCCGTCAACTCGTACTCGCTCTATCGCGGCATCGTGCTCGGCATTTCGGGCCTGCTCGCGCTGTTCCTGACCATTGTCTTCGTGATCAAGGGAACGGCGATGTTCCCGGCGACGGCCGCTCTTGCCTGGGCCGTGTTGATCTATCTCGGTATCGATTTCGGTTTCTGGAACAGGGTGATGAACGTCCTGCCCGGCCAGGACCAGATGTGGCGCGCGGTGGCGGAGGTGTTTCTCGCCGCGTCGCTGGTCGTCTTCACATACACCTATCTCCACCTCAATCGCTGGCACGTTCGCTACAGCCATCTGACCATCGGCTGGTTGGTATGCCTGGTGCTCCTGTTCGGCATCTCGGTCATCGAGCCGTCGGTCGCCGCCGGTGTCGCGCGGCTGTCGATCGGCCTGACCGGCGTGCTCGGCTTCGCCCTCATCGTCTATCTCGCCACCCACGGCTTCGACCGAGCGATCATGCTGATCCCGACCTGGATTCTGCTTCTGGTCTGGATCTTCGCGGCCTGGCTGACGGTCACCGGCAATCTGGTGAACGACGTGGTGCAGCCGGCGCTGGCCGGCGGCCTGGTGCTGATCGTGCTCCTCATCGGCTTCACGGTGATGCAGCACGCCTTTGCCGGCGGCATCGTCACCCAGGGGCCGATCGGCGACACCGAACGGCGCGCCCTGGCGCTTACCGGGGCCGGCGACATCGTCTGGGACTGGGACGTTCAGCGCGACCGAATCTACGCCGGGCCGGAGGCCGAAGACCTGCTCGGACTTCGCCGTGGCGCGCTGGAAGGGGCGGCGCGCGACTGGTTGGAGATCCTGCATCCCGGCGACCGCGACCGCTTCCGAACGCTGCTCGACGCGGCGGTCGAGCAGCGGCGGGGGCGTATTTCCCAGGATTTTCGCCTGCGTTCGGAGGACGGCCACTATCGCTGGTTCCATCTTCGCGCCCGCCCGGTGATCGGCCAGGACGGCGAGGTATCGCGCGTCGTCGGCACCCTCCTCGACGTCACCGAGGAGCGCACGGCGGAGGAGCGGCTGCTGCACGATTCGGTGCACGACAATCTGACCGGCCTGCCCAATCGCGAATTGTTTCTCGACCGCTTGCGCGCCTCCCTCGCCTGGACCGAGGCGCAGGGCGTCGCCCGTCCTTCGGTCTTCATGCTCGACATCGACCGGTTCAAGCAGGTCAATGACGGGTTCGGCCTGGCGATCGGCGATTCGATCCTGCTCACCATTGCCCGGCGCCTGACCCGGCTGCTGAAGCCGGCCGATACGCTTGCGCGGCTGGCCGGCGACCAGTTCGCCTTTCTGCTCATCTCCGAGAACCAGCCCGAGCGGATCGCCGCCTTTGCCGAGTCCGTGCGGCGGACGCTGCGCGCCCCCATCACCCTCGGTGAGAAGGAGGTCTTCCTCACCGCCTCGATCGGCATCTCGATGCACGACGGCAAGCAGGTCGAGGCGGAGGAGATGATCAAGGACGCCGAGATCGGCATGTACCATGCCAAGCGCCTCGGCGGCGATCGGATCGAGGCGTTCCGGCCGGCGCTTCGCCAGCACGGCACCGACCTCGCCACGCTCGAATCCGACCTTCGCCGGGCGCTCGGCCGCGAGGAGATCAAGGTTCTCTACCAGCCGATCGTGCGGCTGGAGGACAAGACGATTGCTGGCTTCGAGGCGCTGGTCCGCTGGGATCATCCGAAGCTCGGCCGGATTCCGCCGACCGACTTCATCCCGATGGCGGAACGCACCGGGCTGATCATCCCGCTCGGCCTTTTCGTTCTCGACCGCGCCGCCCGCCAGCTCGCCGACTGGCAGGAGGCGCTCGGCCGCCACACGCCGCTCTTCACCAGCGTCAACGTGTCGAGCCGGCAGCTCCTGCGCCACGACCTCATCAACGACGTCAAGTCGGTGCTCGTCCGCTCCAGCATCAATCGCGGCTCGCTCAAGCTCGAGGTGACCGAGAGCCTGGTGATGGAGAACCCGGAATACGCCGCCCAGGTGCTGGTGCGCATCCGCGAGCTCGGCGCCGGCCTGTCCCTCGACGATTTCGGCACCGGCTACTCCTCCCTTTCCTACCTGCAGCGCTTCCCCTTCGACACGATCAAGATCGACCAGACTTTCGTGCGCGGCAGCGGCGGCGGCGACCGGCGGATCATCCTGCGCTCGATCATCTCGCTCGCTCACGACCTCGGCATGGACGTGGTCGCCGAGGGGGCCGAATCGGAAGCCGACGCCTTCGAGCTGCAGGAGCTTGGCTGCGAATTCATCCAGGGCTTCCTCTATGGCCAGCCGATGACGGCGGCCGAGGCTAACCGGCTCCTCTTCCGCACCGACGTGGAGGAAGAATTCGAGCAGGCCTGACCCCGGTTTCAACAGTTTGGTCTGTTTTGGCGGCATTCTGTTGAAACCGTTGGGCCAGATGAGCTTGCGGCCGCTCGTGGCTTGACACCGAAGCCCCGACTTCCCTTATTCCCGGCATGACCCACAGCCCGCCCGACGTCGCGCCGAACCCGGACAAGCCGCCGCTGCGCATCCTCTTGTGCGCGCCGCGCGGCTTTTGCGCCGGTGTCGACCGGGCGATCCAGATCGTCGAGCTCGCGCTGCAACGCTTCGGGGCGCCGGTCTATGTGCGCCACGAGATCGTCCACAACCGCTACGTGGTCGACGGCCTCAAGGCCAAGGGAGCCGTCTTCGTCGAGGAGCTCGCCGACATCCCCGACACCGATCAGCCGGTGATCTTCTCGGCCCACGGCGTCGCCAAGGCGGTGCCGGAAGCCGCGCGGGCGCGGAACCTCTTCCAGCTCGACGCGACCTGTCCGCTGGTCACCAAGGTGCACCGCGAGGCTGAAATCCTCCACCGCAAGAAGCACCGCGAGATCGTGCTGATCGGTCACGCCGGCCATCCCGAGGTGGTCGGCACGATGGGCCAGTTGCCGGCTGGCGCGGTGAGCCTGATCGAGACCGAGGATGATGCCCGCGCCTTTGTGCCGCGCGATCCGGACAAGCTCGCCTGGATCACCCAGACGACGCTCTCGGTCGACGACACCGCCGCGATCGTCGGGATCCTCACCGAGCGCTTCCCCGACATCCTCGCCCCCCACAAGGACGACATCTGCTACGCGACCACCAATCGCCAGGAGGCGGTGAAGCGGGTCGGCGCCGAAGTCGATGCGATGATCGTCGTCGGCGCGCCGAATTCGTCCAACTCGCAACGGCTGCGCGAAGTCGCCGAGCGGGCCGGTTGTCCGTTCGCGGCCCTCGTCCAGCGTGCCTCGGACATCGACTGGCCGCGCTTCCAGGGGCTCGCGCGGCTCGGCATCACCGCCGGCGCCTCGGCCCCGGAAGTGCTGGTCGAGGAAGTGATCGACGCCTTCGCCAAGCGCTACGATGTGACGGTCGAGGTGGTGACGACCGCCTCGGAGACGGTCGCCTTCGCGCTGCCGCGACAGCTCCGCGAAGCGGCGGAGTGAGGTGATGGCGCTGGCGCGTTGGTACCGGTCCGACGAGATTTCCGTGACCCCGAGCGGGCGCGACGCGCTCACCGCATCCCTCCCCGGCACGGGGAGGGGGGACCACGCACCCAAGTCGGATTTTTCCGACTTGGGGAAAATGCGTGGTGGGTGGGGTCCTTCTCCACCTTGCACTGCGGTGCCAACCCCGGCGAACCCCACCCGTCTGCGACCGGCTACGTCGGCCGCATCTACCCGGCGCCCTCCGGCTCGACCGGAGGGTCCGGCGAGGGATTCACCGGCTTGCGACGGGTCTTGAGCCCGTGGCGGTCTACACCGACTTTTCCGACGAGGACCTGGAAAGCTTCATGCGGAGCTACGACCTCGGCACGCTGCTCTCGATCAAGGGCATCGCTGAGGGCGTCGAGAACTCCAACTACCTGCTCGCCACCGAGGTGGGCCAGTTCATCCTGACCCTCTACGAGAAGCGGGTCGACCCGACCGACCTGCCCTTCTTCCTCGGCCTCATGGAGCATCTGGCGGCGCGTGGGATCAATTGCCCGACGCCGGTCCACGACCGTAACGGCCGTTCGCTCGGAACATTGGCCAAACGGCCGGCGGCAATCGTGACCTTCCTCAGCGGCATGTGGGTGCGCCGCCCACGGCCGGACCATTGCGCGGCCGTCGGCCGGGCGCTCGCCGGCCTTCATCGTGCCGCCGTCGGCTTCAGCCTCACCCGCCGCAACGCGCTCTCGGTGGACGGCTGGCGACCGCTCTACGAGACGTGCGGCGGCCGCGCCGACGAGGTGCAAGCCGGTCTCGGCCGCGAGATCGAAGCCGAACTTGCCTATCTCGAGGCGCACTGGCCGGTCGGCTTGCCGGCCGGCGTCATCCATGCCGACCTCTTCCCCGACAACGTCTTCTTTCTCGGCAAGGACCTCTCCGGCCTCATCGACTTCTATTTCGCCTGCAACGACATGCTTGCCTATGACGCCGCGATCTGCCTCAACGCCTGGTGCTTCGAATCCGACGGCTCGCTCAACATCACCAAGGCGCGGGCGCTCTTGTCCGGCTACGCGTCGGTCCGCCGTTTTACCGCGGAAGAGGTCGCGGCCCTGCCGGTTCTTGCCCGCGGCGCGGCGCTCCGCTTTCTGCTCACCCGCCTCTATGACTGGCTGACGGTGCCGGAGGGCGCGCTGGTCGTCCCCAAGGATCCGGCCGAGTACTACCGGAAGCTCCGTTTCCATCGCGGCGTCGCCGACGCCGGCGCCTACGGGCTCGACCTTTGACCGCCAAGCCGCGGGTCGAGATCTGGACGGACGGCGCCTGCTCCGGCAATCCTGGCCCGGGCGGCTGGGGCGCGGTGCTCATCTGGAACGGCCACAGCAGGGAATTATCCGGCGGCGAGAAGCTGACGACCAACAATCGCATGGAACTGACCGCCGCGATCTCGGCACTCGCTGCTCTCAAGCGGCCATCGGCCGTCGACCTTCATACCGACTCGCAATATCTGCGCGGCGGCATCACCGCCTGGATTGCCGGCTGGAAGAAGAACGGCTGGCGAACCAGCGATAGGAAGCCGGTGAAGAACGTCGATCTCTGGCAAGCGCTCGACACCCTCCGCGACAAGCACGACGTGCATTGGCACTGGGTGAAGGGCCATGCCGGCGCGGAGGCGAACGAGCGCGCCGACCAGCTCGCCCGCGACGGCATGGCGCCGTTCAAGGAGCGCCGGCGCCACGGGCACCAGCCCGACTGATCACGCCACCGGCCGAACCCGCGCAATTTGGCGAAACCGGGGGGCCGGCTGCGACCCTCGCGATGAGTTCCGCTCGGGTTTGTTCTTCGGATTCGCTGGGAATTCCGCCGTTTTCGCAAGCAGGGCGAGTGCGGCTTCGCAGCAGTCGACGCCGGCGTGCTTCTTAAGATTGGGTTCCTCGGCATTTTTTTTAGTTTTTAGTTTTGGAGAGCATCAACCTTTTTCTGCGCAAATTGGCCGGCGGTAGTCTTCCGCCAAAAGCGGCGGTTTGGACGCCAAGTCAGTTTGATGAGTTGTCTTGAGGCCGCACCGACCCGCCGGCCTGGAAACAAGAGGAAATCCGTCGTGACGCAAGTTCACGCCGTGACGCGCGACAGTCAAGCGAAGGCCAGGAAAGCCCCGCCGTCGGCGGAATATCTTCGCCATGCCAGCAAGAGGAGCGGCCGCGGCCCGTTGGACCTGGCTCGCGAGTACATTCGTTTGCACCGCGGTCGCGGCAGGCTGACATTGCCGGAATATGTCCAATACGGCGTCTACGAGCAGGCCCGCCACAGCCGCGAAGACCAGGCGAGGTTCATTACCAACACACTTCACTGGCCTATTACGCGCCTGTGCTGCGACATGACCTGGCAGGCAACGACCGAAGACAAGTGGCTGTGCTCCCATATTCTCGCCCGATCGGGCATTCCCGTGCCGGAGACCCTTGCCGTTATCGACACGAGCGGCCGCGCCTATCCCGAAACGCACAAGATTTCGACGGCCGATGACTTTCGCAATTTCGCTACTTCGTCCGGCGTGCTTCCGTTCTTTGGAAAGGAAAATCGGGGCATCTGCAGTTTTGGGGCGTTCCTGGCCCTCGAAGCCGACAAAGACCGGATTCACCTGAAAGGCGAAGGCTGGACCGATTACGGCACTGTCATGAATCAGTTCATCGGCGATACGCCCTATCTGCTTCAGCCGCTCCAACGCAATCATCAGTTCTTCGAGCCTTACACCAAGAGTCTCGCCACCATCCGCGTGTGCGTGCTGATTGCCAATTGCAGCATCAAGACGCCTTTTGCCGTGTTGAAATTGCCCTCAAACGAGAATCTGGCCGACAGTTTCTGGCGGCCCGGCAACCTGGCTTGCAATCTCGCCCCGGAGACCGGCAAGATCCTGACGCTTCGGTCTCAGGATCCGCTCGGGACGACCGACTACTTGGAACATCCGGAGACAGGCCATCCGATTTTGGGAGAGACCGTTCCGATGTGGGATCGGGTCATGGATCTGGTCCATGGCTGTTCGCCGATCTTCTACCCGCTTCGGTATCAGTCGATGGATATCGCCCTCACCCAGGACGGGCCCGTCCTGATCGAGATCAACACCGGTGGAGGATTCGACCTGCCGCAACTGGCCAGCGGTCAGGGCTTCCTTTCCGACGAGGTGTGCGAGTTCTTCCGGTTCTGCGGGTACCGGAAAGTCTGACGTGTTGCGGCGCTTGCCCCCATGAACCGCCTTACCCGGCTCCACCAGATGATGATGTCACGCTCGGGCCCAGTCGAGTCGGACTTTTCGCCAATGAGGAATCAGGATGAAACCTTGCCCTGACGTCTACGCGTCTGAGCCGATCCCGGAGTCGGCAGAATCCGGGATCAAGGCGATCCTCGCAAGCGGCGACCTCTTCCGCTACACCGCGAAATCCGGATCGCCGGTCTCCGAGCTGGAGGAAGAATTCGCCGAGTTCATGGGCGTCCCGTTTGCTTTGGCGGTGAACTCCTGCTCATCCGCGCTGTTCCTTTCCCTCAAGGCCCTGGGGTTGGAGCCGGGCAGCAGGGTTCTGGTTCCAGCCTTCACCTTTGCCGCCGTGCCCTCGGCGGTCGTTCACGCGGGGTGTGTTCCGATCCTGGTGAATGTTGGCGAGAACTATCGCATCGATCTCGGCGACTTCGAGCGGAAGCTGGCGGACAACATCGGCGCCGTGATCATCAGCCATATGCGCGGCCATACCTCGAACATGGACGCAATCCTGAAACTTTCAGAGGCACCGGGCATTCCGGTCATCGAAGACGCCGCGCACTCGCTCGGCACCACCTGGTCGGGGCGAAAAATCGGCACGATGGGCGAGATAGGGTGCTTCTCGTTTCAGTCCTACAAGCTGGTCAATGCCGGTGAGGGCGGAATGCTCATCACCCACAATCCGGACATCATCGCACGTGCCGTCATCATGTCGGGCGCCTACGAACGCAATTGGAAGAAGCACCCCGTTGCCAATGATCGCTTCGAGTATTGGCAGAACAAGCTTCCGCTCTTCAACATGCGCATGAGCAACCTCTCCGCTGCGGTCGCCCGTGCCCAGATCGGGAAAATTTCGGGGCGCGCCGAAGATGGCCGAGCAAACCACGACTACGTGGCTGCGATCCTCAATACCTCCGGCTGGCTGTATGTGCCGCCACCGCTCGATCAGGAGATCCGCGCCCCGGATTCGATCCAGTTCAACCTGCGTGGTTTCGACTTCGACGCCGATGCCAAGGCGTTCGCACGGCGCGCCGAGGAGAAGGGCGTCGAGGTCCAGATTTTCGGGCTTTCCAAGGACAACGCCAGAGCCTTCTGGAACTGGGAGTTCATCGGCCCGCAAGGCGATCTGTCACAGACCCGCGACATGCTGGTCAGGGCATGTGACGTCCGGCTGCCGGCGCGGCTCAAGAAGGAAGACCTGGACTTCATCGCATCGGCGCTCGTCGACGCCGCCGAAGAAGTGATGGGCGTGTTTCACCAATCGGGCAGGTGGGACGCGAACCTCGGTCGTGTCGGCCAACCCGGTGAAATCCTGGCGGTAGCCTGAGCCGCCATCGGTCAGGCGGCCTCGGCTTTGGCCGCAAACGCCGGGCCGGCTCGCCGTCGCGAAGCGACCGTTCTCGGCGATGGATGGAACGCGGATGGGGGCGTGCGTGGGCTGACTAACCCAGAGCCTCAAACATCCTCGCGGCGCCGGTGGCCGAGATGCCCTTGCCGCCTTCCGGCTCGAAATTGAGGGCGGTGACGACGCCGTCCTTGACCAGCGCCGAGAAGCGCTTGCAGCGCTTGCCGAGACCGCCGGAGATCATGTCGACCTCGAGCCCGAGGGCGCGGGTGAAGGTGCCGTTGCCGTCGGCGAGGAAGTCGATCTTGCCGTCGGCGCCGAGCGCCTTCGACCAGACCTTCATGACGTGGTGATCGTTGGTCGACATGACGGCGATGCGATCGACGCCCTTCGCCTTCAGCCCGTCGGCATTGGCGACGAATTGCGGAATGTGGGCGTTGTGGCAGGTGGAGGTAAAGGCGCCGGGAACGCCGACCAGGACGACCGACTGGCCCGAGAACAACTCGGCGGTGGTCGCCTCCTTCACCGTGTCGTCCTCGTTCTTCACCTTGAACACGCCGTCCGGCAGCCGATCGCCAAGCTTGATCATCCCAACTCTCCCAGGAACGGATATCCGCGGGCACGAACGGCCGCGTCGCTACCGCATTTAGGGCACGGGCGGCGGCTAGTCGAGGCCGACCGTCTGCTCGACGGCGCGCTCGGATGTGACGATGGTGACCGTGAAGCGGGCGCCCTCGATCGGCGTCTTGGCGCCGAGCCGGTTGAAGGCGACGCGATAGACGGCGCGACCGTTGTCGTCCGACACCAGATCCGGAACCGCCGCGTACCAGTCCGCCGGTCCCTCGACAAAAACCTCGGCGTCCTTGGCGCTGGGGACGGCAAGGGTGAAGTCATAGACCGGCTGCTTGTCGGTGCCGCCGTTCCGCGCCATGCCGTCGACGGCCAGCACACCCGGCTCCGGCGGACCGGGGAGCTCTTTCACCGCCGCGTCGAGCGCCCGCGCGGCAGCCTGGTCGGTGGTCCCCGGCGCGATGGCGAGGTCGGTGTCGAAATGTTCCGGGATGCAGACTTCCTCGCAGACGCCGAGGTCGAGCGAGAGACGGAGGTCGGCCGGCGCCGTCCGATCGCCGAGATCGACGGCGAGCGGCAGGATGACCCGCCCCTCATAGACATTGGTCACCGCGTAGCCGTCGTCGAAGCGATGGGGAACCGGATAGCGGACGGTCACGTCGCGGACATTGGAGGAAGCGGAGAAATCGGCGCGCGGGGCGATGCCGGCAGCGCCGGGCGTCCGCCAATAGGTCTTCCAGCCGGGCGCCAGCTCGATCTCGATGCCGGCCCCGAGCTTGCCGTCGGCTTCGATGCCGGCGGCGATCAGGCGAATCCGCGCCTTGCTGCCGACCGACCACTCGCCGACGGCGGCGAGCAGCGGGGTGGCAAATCCGGTGACAAGCGCCAAGGCGATTGTCAGGGTCGTGGTGGAACGGAGGAGGGTCATCGCGGCGCAGAATAGCCTCGTCACTTGCCGGCCACGAGGCTCGACGCCGGTTTTGCGGTTCATTTGTTCGTGACCCCGGCGTCAACCGAGCGTTTCGAACCCACCGCCTTTCCTTTTGGTGTCGGCGTGCTAGGCTTACTGGCCATGGGTAAAACGCAAAAGGCACAGGCGACGCAAAGCTACCTGGACGGCCAGTTCCTCATCGCCATGCCCGGCATGCAGGACAGCCGTTTCGCCCGCACGGTCGTCTATGTGTGCGCCCATTCGGCCGACGGTGCGATGGGCATCATGGTCAATCAGCCGGCGCCGCAGATCACCTTCCGCGACCTCTTGGTGCAGCTCGGCATCATCCCCGAGGGACCTGAGATCCGCCTGCCGGACACCGCCGACGGCATGCGGGTGCATCGCGGCGGACCGGTCGAGACCGGGCGCGGTTTCGTTCTGCACACCGCCGACTACTTCATCGAAAACTCGACGCTGCCGATCGACGAGCAGGTCTGCCTGACCGCGACCTTGGAGATTCTCAAGGCGATCGCCGTCGGTACTGGACCGCAGAAGGCGATGCTGGCGCTCGGCTATGCCGGCTGGGCGCCGGGGCAGCTCGAATCGGAAATTCAGGCGAACGGCTGGCTGAATTGCCCGGCGACGCCGGAACTGATCTTCGACGCCAACACCGAAGCCAAATACGAACGGGCGCTGGCCATGATCGGCATCGATTCGAGCCGGCTTTCCGGCGAGGCGGGCCACGCCTGAGCGACCGGGCCGGCCGGACGTTTCAGCCCCTCAGTTGGCGGAAAGCGAAGCCGACGAAGATTATGGCGAGGGCTGCCGCCAGCCCGAACCAGGTCAGCGCATATTGCAGGTGGTTGTTGGGGAAGCTGACCACCGTCTCGCCGCCTTGCGGCAGGCCGCCCGGAAGCGCGGGATCGGCGTTGGCGTCGATGATGTAGGGTGCCACCGTGTCGGCCGGCAGGCCGCTCGCCGCGGCAAACAGGGCCGGATCGCGCGAGAACCATTCGTTCGCGGCCGCGTCGTCGCCGGGTCCGAACCACTGGCGGTCGGCCGGCCGGCGAAGCAGGCCGGTGACCTCCGTGCTTCCCTCGATCTGCCCCTCGGCGCGCGTCGCCGGGTCCGCCTTGTCCCGCGGCACGAAGCCGCGATTGACGTAGACGATCCAGCCCTCGTCGGTTTCCAGGGGCGTCATCACCATGTAGCCGACGCCGCCATAGGGGCCCTTCGGCTCGGTTAGCGCGAAGACGACATGGGCTTCCTCGTCGTTGCGGTAGCGGCCGGTGACGACGACCGGCCGGTATTCGGCGTCGGTAACGTCGAGCGTCGGCCAGGCATCCGGCCCGGGTGCGGCGACCGGTTCGGCCGTCGTCCGATCCTCAACCCGCGCGATCAGCGCTTCCTTCCACTGAAGCCGCTGCAATTGCCAGACGCCGAGGGAGACCAGGACGGCGAAACCGACGGCAGCGAACGCGCCCCGAACGAAGAGGCGGCGGAGCCCGGGATTCTTCACCTGGTATCGACGCGGCCTTCCTGCGCCCGGTGGCGGTATTGCTGGGCGATCATCAGCCCCTTCAGCGGCCTGAGCAGGCCGATGGAGAGGCCCAGCACCAACGGAATCCACAAAAGCGCGTGCAGCCAGAACGGCGGGTGCCAGGTGAACTCGACGAACAGCGCCAGGCCGACGACGACGAAGCCGACGATCATGATGATGAACACCGCCGGCCCGTCGCCGGAATCGCTGAAGGCGTAGTCGAGCCCGCAGTTTCGGCAGCGGTCCTCGAGGGTCAGGAAGCCCTTGAACAGCCGGCCCTCGCCGCAGCGCGGGCAGCGCCCGCGCAGGCCGGTTTGCGTCGGTGGCAGATCCGGATAGAGCGCCCTGTCCTCGGTGACCATCGGCTTAGTCGATCATGTGGATCGGCGCACCCCAGTTGCCCCACACGTAGATGCAGAAGAACAGGAACAGCCAGACCACGTCGACGAAGTGCCAGTACCAGGCGGCGGCCTCGAAGCCGAAATGCTGCCGCGGGGTGAACTGGCCGATCGCCGCCCGGATCAGGCAGACGATGAGGAAGATGGTGCCGACGATGACGTGGAACCCGTGGAAGCCGGTCGCCATGAAGAAGGTCGAGCCGTAGATGCTACCGCCGAAGGAGAACGCCGCATTGGCATATTCGTAGGCCTGCACGCTGGTGAAGGTGAGGCCGAGCAGGACCGTGCAGACCAGACCCCACACCAGCCCCTTGCGATCGCCGTGGATGAGGGCGTGATGGGCCCAGGTGACCGTCGTGCCCGAGGTCAACAGGATCAGCGTGTTGAGGAGCGGAAAGTGCCAGGGGTCGAAGACCTCGATGCCCTTGGGCGGCCAGTGTCCGCCGGTGAACTCGGCGCGAACCACCTGCTCCGCCGCATTGGGGAAGAGGCTGGCGTCGAAGAAGGCCCAGAACCAGGCGACGAAGAACATCACCTCCGAGGCGATGAACAGGATCATCCCGTAGCGGAGGCCGATTTGCACGATCGGCGTGTGGTCGCCTTCCTGGGCCTCCTTGATGACGTCGCGCCACCACACCAGCATCGTGTAGAGCACGCCGAGGATGCCCGGCAGTATCCACCACGGCGAAGCGCCGTGCATGAAGGAGATGGCGCCGATCGCCAGAACGAAGGCGGAGACCGCCCCGAGCGCCGGCCACGGACTCGGATTGACGAGATGGTAGGGGTGGGTCTTCGCGTGGGCCTCAGCCATTTTCCCTATGCTCCAACGTCAGAACGCGTTGTTTTCGCCGGCGCCGTCGCGGATCTGGCGGGCTCGGCGGGATAGAAGGTGTAGGAAAGCGTGATCGTGTCGAGAAGGCCGAGATCGGCGCCCTCGAGGAGCCTGTCCAGAGTGCTCGGCCCGAACTTGGCGATGGTGATCAGATAGAAGAGGACCGCGAGAGCAGCCAGCGCCAAGGCGATCGCCACCGACCGCCCGCGGCGCTGGCGGCGAAGCGCATCGGCCGACGTCACCGGCTCGTTGCGGCGGCCTGGCATGTCGGGGCTTCCGGTCACCGGGAAACTCATCGAATATCGCACGCGGAACGAAGGGAGGAACGATGCGAGACGAGAGCGCGCAGGGCAAAGGCCGCACCGTACAGCTCGGCTTCGCCGGTGATCTCATCCTCGGGCGCAAGGTCGACGCCGAGGTGGTCGGCGGGCTGCCGCCGGCGGAAATGTGGGGAGACCTCGGGCCGCGGATGCTGGCCGCCGACGCCATGATCGGCAACCTCGAAGGGCCGATCACCACGCACCCGATCAAGTGGCACCGCTGGAAAGCGTTCTATTTCCGGGCCGATCCGCTGGCGCTCAATGCCCTCGCGGCGGGCAACTTCAAGTGCGTCGCCCTCGCCAACAACCACATCCTCGACTTCGGCGACCAGGGGCTGGCCGATACCCGCAAGCACCTCGAGGCCGCCGGCATCGCCTTCGCCGGCGCCGGCATCGACGCCGATCAGGCCATGCAGCCGGCCCTGTTCAGCGCCGGCCAGATGCGCGTCGGCCTGATCTCGATCACCAACACCGTCCCTGCCTTCGCGGCGAGACCCGATCGACCCGGCACCAACTACTGGAAGATCAGAACCGATCGCGAGACGCTCGGCCGGCTCGCCAGGCTCATCGACGATCTTCGCCAGGCCGGCGCGGAGTTGATCGTCCTGTCGATCCATTGGGGACCGAACTACCGCTGGTGGCCGCCCAGACGCTACCGGGCGTTCGCCAGGCGCGCCATCGAGCTCGGCGTCGATATCGTCCACGGCCACTCGGCGCATCTTCTCCAGGCCGTCGAGTTCCATCGACGCGGAGTGATCCTCTACGACACCGGCGACTACGTCGACGACTTCATCGTCGCGCCGGGATTCCGCAGCGACTACTCGTTCCTGTTTCTGGTCGAAGCCGGCCCCGGTGTCATGCCCGGACTGAGAATGGTGCCGGCCAAGCTCACCGTGGCGCGGGTCAACATCGCGCGGGGCGCCGACGCCGACGCCATCCGGCGCTACATGCTCCGCCGCTGCCGGGGTTACGCGGTCGACATCCATGAGGAGGACGGCGAACTGGTCGCGGCGCCGCCCGCTTCGGCCGTCGGCCATGAGGCCGAAACCGCCGGCGCTGCGAAACTGCGGAGCGGTTAGCCCGCTCACGTCAGGCCTCCGACATTGAAGCCGATTGCTTCGGCGAGAAGGACGGCGAACAGCAGGAAGAGGTAGAGCACCGAATAGGCGAAAAGGTCGCGCGCGGCCCGTTCGCCGGCGGCGTCCGCCCTGCTTCGGTAGACGCGCACGGCAAAGCCGACAAAGGCGACGCCGGAGACCGATACCACCGCCGCATAGATCGGCCCGGCAAATCCGAGGGCGAAAGGAGCAAGCCCGGCAACGGCCAGAACCACCGAATAGATAAGGATTTGCCGCCGCGTGGCCGCCGGGCCGGCAACCACCGGCAGCATCGGCACCCCCGCCCGCTTGTAGTCGTCGGACCGGTACAGCGACAGCGCCCAGAAATGCGGCGGAGTCCACAGGAAGATGATGGCGAACAGCACGAGGCTTTCGAAGCCGACCCCGCCGGTTACCGCCGCCCAGCCGATCACCGGCGGCAGCGCGCCGGCGGCGCCGCCGATGACGATGTTCTGCGGCGTCGTCCGCTTCAGCCACATGGTGTAGACGACCACGTAGAAGAAGATGGTGAAGGCGAGCAGCGCCGCGGCGAGCCAGTTGGCGGCAAGGCCGAGAACCGTCACCGAGCCGACGGCGAGTGTCATGCCGAAGCCAAGCGCGTCGCCCGGGCTGAGCCGACCGGCGGCGACCGGCCGCCCGCGCGTGCGGCGCATGATGCGGTCGATATCGGCGTCGTACCACATGTTGAGCGCCCCGGACGCGCCGGCGCCGATGGCGATCGCGAACAGGGCGGCGACGCCGATGATCGGATGGATGGCGCCGGGCGCCATCACCATCCCGGTCAGCGCCGTGAACACCACCAGCGACATGACCCGCGGCTTCAGCAGTGCAAAGAAATCGCCGACCGAACCGTAAGCCGCGTCTTCGGCATCGATAGTCCGGTCCAGTTCGCGGCGGGCGACGTAAGCCATCTTCTCTTCTTGCTTCCGGGATCAGCTGTGGCCGGCGCGAAGCGCCGGTCGCCTTATTTGATCTGCGGCAGCACCTCCCACTGATGGAATGGCGGTGGCGAGGAAAGCTGCCATTCGAGGGTCGTCGCGCCGGCACCCCACGGATTGTTTCCGGCGGCGCGCTTCTTGGCGAAGGTGTCCCACACCCCGTAGAGGAAGATCAGCACCCCGACCGCCGAGATATAGGAGCCGATCGAGGAGACCATGTTCCAGCCGGCGAAGGCGTTCGGATAGTCGGCGATGCGGCGCGGCATTCCCGACAGGCCAAGGAAATGCTGGGGGAAGAAGACCAGGTTGACGCCGATGAAAGTGACCCAGAAGTGGAGCTTGCCGATCCTGTCGTTGTACATGTAGCCGCTCATCTTCGGGAACCAGTAGTACCAGCCGCCGAAGATGGCGAAGACGGCGCCGAGCGACAGCACGTAGTGGAAATGGGCGACGACGAAATAGGTGTCGTGGAGCACGTAATCGAGCCCCGCATTGGCGAGTTGGACGCCGGTGACACCGCCGAGGGTGAACAGGAAGATGAACCCGATCGCCCACAGCATCGGCGTCTTGAACTCGATCGAACCGCCCCACATCGTCGCGATCCACGAGAAGATCTTGATGCCGGTCGGAACGGCGATCACCATCGTCGCGGCGACGAAATAGGCCTGCGTGCTCAATGACAGGCCGACGGTGTACATGTGGTGTGCCCACACCACGAAGCCGATGAAGCCGATGGCGATCATCGCATAGGCCATGCCGATGTAACCGAAGATCGGTTTCTTCGAGAACGTCGAGACGATCTGGCTGACCATGCCGAAGCCCGGCAGGATCAGGATGTACACCTCGGGGTGGCCGAAGAACCAGAACAGGTGCTGGAACAGCACCGGGTCGCCGCCGCCCACGGGGTTGAAGAAGGTGGTCCCGAAGTTGCGGTCGGTCAGCAGCATGGTGATCGCGCCGGCCAGCACCGGCAAAGCAAGCAGCAGGAGGAACGTCGTCACCAGGATCGACCACACGAAGAGCGGCATCTTGTGGAGCGTCATGCCCGGCGCCCGCATGTTGAAGATCGTCGTGATGAAGTTGATCGCCCCGAGGATCGAGGAGGCGCCGGCGAGGTGGATCGCCAGGATGGCGAAGTCCATCGCCGGTCCCGGCTGACCCGAGGTCGAGAGCGGCGGATAGAGGGTCCAGCCGCCCGCCGCGCCGTGGGCGCCCGGCGCGCTCGGCATGAACATCGAGATGATCAGGAGCAGAAGCGCCGGCGGCAGCAGCCAGAACGAGATGTTGTTCATGCGCGGGAAGGCCATGTCCGGCGCGCCGATCATGATCGGCACGAACCAGTTGCCGAAGCCGCCGATCATCGCCGGCATGACCATGAAGAAGATCATGATCAGGCCGTGCGCGGTGGTGAAGACGTTGAAGAGTTCAGGATCGCCGAAGATCTGCATGCCGGGCTGCATCAGCTCGAGCCGCATGCCGATCGACAGGAAGCCGCCGATGATGCCGCCGATGATCGCAAAGACCAGGTACATCGTCCCGATGTCTTTGTGATTGGTGGAATAGACCCAGCGCCGCCATCCGGTGGGGTGGTGGTCGTGTGCCGCTTCGGCCGCGCTCATTGCCATTGTCGGTCTCCTTCACAATTGCGCATCGGCGAGCGCGGCGCGCTCAGCCGAGAGAATCGACCCCTAGACGCCGCTCGCCGGTTGCGCGTCCGTCGGCTTCGGCGCCGACTCGGCCGACGGTTCCTTGAGCAGCTTGTTGGCCGCATCGAGGTCGGTCGCCGCGGCCGCCGCCCAGGCCTTGTACTTCTCCGGCGATACCGCCTGGATGGCGATCGGCATGAAGGCGTGATTGCGGCCGCACAGCTCGGAACACTCTCCGTAATACATCCCTTCCCGCTCGACCAGGAACCAGGTCTGGTTCAAGCGCCCGGGAATCGCGTCGATCTTGAAGCCGAGCGAAGGAACCGCGAACGAATGGATGATGCCCTCCGGCTCGGCGGTCACCAGCATGCGGATCACCGTCCCGGTCGGCACGACCATGTTGTTGTCGACGGCAAGCAGCCGCGGCTGCGTCGCCGGATCGGTGATCTGGTCGTCGGTCAGCATGAACGATCCGAACGAGATGTCGTCATTGTCCGGATAGTCGTAGGTCCAGTACCAGGCGGCCATGCCGGTCGCCTTGATCGTCAGCGCTTGCTTCGGATCGTAGTTCGGAATGACCCGCGACGGGTCGTGCTCGGCGATCAGCAGCGAAAACGACGGAACGGCGATTCCGACCAGAATCAGGATCGGCAGCACCGTCCAGATCATCTCGATCAGAGTGTTGTGGCTGGTCTTCGACGGCACCGGGTTGCGGCGGGCATTGAACCGCACCATGACGATGACCAGGAGGGCGACGATGAAAAGCATGATCGAGCCGACCACGATCAACAGCCCGTCGTTGAAGCGGTGGATCATCTCCATGATCGGCGAGCCGGCCGGCTGGAGATTGATCTCCCAAGGCTGCGGCTGGGTCGCCGAGGCCGGGCCCGTCAGCCCCAACAGGGCAAGTCCGCCGAGCATCACGCCGCCCCGCAGCCACGAAATTGCCTGCTTCACGCTTCTCTCCTCTGCCCCTGCCGGCGCCCCGCCGATCGGCCTCGGCGCAAGGCGGAATCACCCGCTGGCCGTGCGAAGGTCTTGATAATATCCCAATTGCCAACGACAGAAACCACAAGCCGATTTTCCCTGCAACGGACGATCACGCGACGCGATGCGGCATATCGCGCTCCGACCGGCCTTTTTTCCGGCGCAAAACCGTGGATTTTCAACGAAGGTCCGATTGGTGCAGGATGCGATAGGTGATTCGGCACCTGATTTGCTCCAGCCGGCCCACCCGCGGCGCGGATGAGATATGGCGAGATGCAAAACGACGTAGACGACCGGCGCGGCCAATACGACCAGGCGGACGACCGTCAGCCCCGCTACGAGGACGACGAGCGCGGCTACGACGACCGCTATGACGAATACGACGACCGCGGCGGCCAATACGAAGAGGTCGAGGGGAGACGAAGGCGGCTGGTCCCGATTCTGACCGGTGTCGCTTCGCTGCTCGCCGTGGCGATCGGCGTGGTGGTGGTGCTCTACGTCATCGGCGTCTTCGACACCTCCCCGGCTCCCTCGACCAGCGTGGCGACCGAAGAGACCTCCGCGCCTCAGCCGATGGACCTGACGCCCGACAACGTTCCGGCGGTGCCCGGCTCGCAGGATGTCGGCGTCAGTCAGCCGCCCGCCGACGCCACCGCGCCGGCCGTCCGCGACGCGTCCGTGTCGATCGCGCCGCCGGCCCAGGGCGAGCCTCCGGTCAGGTCGACGCACGGCGACTGGCAGGTGCGATGCGACACGCCGGCCGGCGCGCAGAGCGAGCAATGCGTCCTCATGCAATTCGTCACCGCCGAGGACCGCGACAATGTCGGGCTCACGGTCATCGTCTTGAAGACCGCCGACCAAAAGGCGCGCATCATGCGGGTGCTCGCCCCGCTCGGCGTCTTGCTGCCGTCCGGCCTCGGCCTCAAGATCGACCAGACCGACATCGGCCGCGCCGGCTTCGTCCGCTGCCTGCCGAACGGCTGCGTCGCCGAGGTGATCCTCGAGGATCCGCTCCTCAAGCAGCTGGAAGAGGGCAAGACCGCCACCTTCATCATCTTCCAGACGCCGGAAGAAGGGATCGGCATTCCGATCTCGCTGGCCGGCTTCGGCGACGGATTCCAGGCGCTGCCGTAGGAAATCCACCTCCGGGATTTGGCTGATCGGCCGCCAGGCACTATCTGGTAGCGAAACCGGCGGCCTCGCCGCCACCGCTCCAGGAGCCGTGAAGACCATGACCGACAATTCTCATTCGATCCTCGACCGCGCCGGGCTTGATCGCGGCCGGGCGACCAGCCTGGTCGCCGATGCCCTCGCCGGCGCCGACGACGGCGAGCTCTATCTCGAATACGCCCAGTCGGAAGGTCTGGTCTTCGACAACGGCCGGCTGAAGTCGGCGAGCTTCGATACCAATCAGGGGTTCGGCCTTCGCGCGGTTTCCGGCGAAGCGGCCGGCTATGCCCATTCCGGCGAGATCTCCGAGCCGGCGATCAGGCGCGCCGCCGATGCCGTGCAGGCGGTCAAGTCGGGGCACACCGGTGCCTATGCCGAGGCGCCGCAGGGCACCAACCGGTCGCTCTACGGCGACGAGAGCCCGCTCGGCGCCCCGAGCTTCGCCGAGAAGGTCAAGCTCCTCGAGGAGATCGATGCCTATGCCCGCGGCAAGGACGATCGGGTGCGGCAGGTGACCGCCTCGCTGGCCGGCTCGTGGAAGGTCGTCGAGATTCTGCGTGCCGACGGCCGGCTGGTGCGCGACATCCGCCCGCTGGTGCGGGTCGGCGTCAATCTGGTGGTCGGCGACGGCGACAAGCAGGAATCCGGTTCCCACGGCATGGGCGGCCGCGAAGGCTTCGAGCGCTTCGTCACCGAGGAATCGTGGCGCTCGGCCGTCGACGAAGCGCTCCGCCAGGCGCTGGTCAACCTCTCCGCCGTTCCGGCGCCGGCGGGAACCTTCGACGTGGTGCTCGGCCCCGGCTGGCCGGGCATTCTCCTCCACGAAGCGGTCGGCCACGGCCTCGAAGGCGATTTCAACCGCAAGAAGGAGAGCGCCTTCGCCGGCCTGATGGGCCAGCGCGTCGCCTCGCCCGGCGTCACCGTCATCGACGACGGTACGATCCCCGGCCGCCGCGGCTCGCTGACCATCGACGACGAGGGCACGCCGACCTCGTCGACGACGCTGATCGAGGACGGCATGCTGGTCGGCTACATGCAGGACCGTCAGAACGCCCGGCTGATGGGCATGAAGCCGACCGGCAACGGCCGCCGCGAATCCTACGCCCACATCCCCATGCCGCGCATGACCAACACGATCATGCTGTCCGGCACCGCCGATCCGGCCGAGGTGCTCGCCTCGGTCAAGGACGGCATCTACGCGGTTTCGTTCGGCGGCGGTCAGGTCGACATCACCAGCGGAAAGTTCGTCTTCTCCTGCACCGAGGCCTACCGCATCGAGAACGGCAAGATCGGTCCCGCCATCAAGGGCGCCATGCTGATCGGCAACGGGCCGGACGCGCTGACCCGCGTCAAGATGGTCGGCAACGACATGCAGCTCGATCCTGGCATCGGCACCTGCGGCAAGAACGGCCAGGGCGTGCCGGTCGGCGTCGGCCAGCCGACGCTTCGGATCGACAAGATCACCGTCGGCGGCACGGCGATGGCGTAGGCAAGGGCGACGAAGCCTCTTTCTAGATGTGGGATTTTCGCCAGCCGGCGCGTTTCGCCTCGTTTTCGGAGCAGAACCAGCGTTCGCCTGACGAAGGATCGATCTGCGTCGCTTCGTAGTATTTCTGCCCCGGCACATGGTAGATGCGTTCGCCGGTGTTCTGGCTGATGTTGCCCTTGATCAGGCATCCCGCCTCCGCCGCGTGCGGAGAAGCGATGATGGAGCGGAAATCGGGCATCGTCGTGCCCGTCGCATCTACTCCTAGCCATCCCGCGAATCCGAGCCCGCCGGCGACGACGATCTGTACTGGCAACGGCACGCCCATGTCCTGCTCCTCGCAATCTGAACTTGGGATGGCCGGGATCACACCGCAAGCTGTTGCCACCGGAACGGTAAACCTCAGGTTTCTACGCCTCGGGTCTATTTCGATTTGAAGGATCGTGCATGCTTCGAGGCCACTTTTGGCGGCTCCTCAACACGGCGAAGGTGGGAGCGCTCACGATTGGAGGCAGCAAATAGCCAAGGCATCCCGAGGAGCGAGGGCGAAGCACGAGCCTCGAGGAGCTTGCCCCCGACTCGATCGGACTCGATCGGGGGACGCGCACCTCCTCATCCTGAGGCGGCCGGCGTCAGCCGGCCCTCGAAGGACGCGGATGCATCGGCGCGAAAGCCGCTCAGGCCGCCGCGTCGCCCTGCTCGCTTGCCAGCACCTCGTCCAGCCGGTCGTAGCTTTGCGCCATGCCTCTCGTCATGCCGGTGGCGAGTGCGGCTTCCCGCGCCGCGGCCGAGGTGAACCGGATGGTCATCGTCGCCGTCGTCTCGCCGGCCGCTTCGGTGAACACCGTCGTCACCACGGCGCCGCCCTTGCTCCAGTCCTCGTCGAACAGCTCGGTGTGGACGATGCGTTCGGGCGGCTTGAGCTCGCGGTAGGTGCCGCTCACCCCCATGTCGCCCCGCTCGGGATTCCGCCACACATAGCGGTAATTGCCGCCGACCCTGAGGTCGATCTCGCAGACCGGCATCGTCCAGCCCGGCGGGCCGAGCAGCCAGCGGGGCACCAATTCGGGCTTGGTGAAGCAGTCGAAGACCAGCGTCCGCGGCGCGTCGAAAACCCGGCTGACGACGACCTCGTTGTCGCCGCTGGTGGTGACTTCCATGGTGCGGGTGCCGGTCATCGGGATTGTCCCTCGTAAGCGCGCCGGAGTCCGGCGATGTCGAGCTTCCTCATCTCGAGCATGGCATTCATCGCCCGGCCCGCTTTCGCGCGGTCCTTGTCGCCGAGCAGTTGGCCGAGCACCTTCGGAACGATCTGCCACGATACGCCGAACCTGTCCTTCAGCCAGCCGCATTGCTGGGCGGTTGGGTCGCCACCCTCGCCGAGCTTCTCCCAGTAGTGGTCCACCTCTTCCTGGGTGTCGCAACTGACGAAGAACGAGATCGCCGGCGAGAAGGTGTAATGCGGCCCGCCGTTCAGGCCGATGAAACGCTGCCCGTCGAGGTCGAAGGTGACCGACATCACCTTCGCCGTCCCGTCCGGACCGGCCTCTCCGGATCGGCTGACGTCGATCGCCTTGGCGTTCGGGAAGACGGACAGATAGAAGTTCATCGCTTCTTCCGCCTCACCGTCGAACCACAGGAACGGGGTGATCTTTCCCATGCGAAACTCCTCTATCGCTTGCTGCGTGGGGTTGTTTTGCCGTCGGCCTGCAAGGTATCGAGAAGCGCGTCGAGCCGCTTGAAATTGCCTTCCCAGATGGCGCGGTAGCGCTCGAGCCAGCCGCTGGCCTCTTCCAGCGCCTTTGCTTCGATCCGGCACGGCCGCCGCTGTGCGTCCCGGCCACGCGAAATCAGGCCGGCCCGCTCCAGCACCTTGAGGTGCTTTGAGATCGCCGGCTGGCTCATGGCGAAGGGCATGGCGAGCTCCGTCACCGACGCCTCGCCGGATATCAGGCGCGCAAGGATCGCCCGCCGCGTCGGATCGGCCAGCGCGGCGAAAGTCGCATCGAGGCGGTGAGACGGTGCCATTTCTATAACCGACAAGTTTTAGAACTAGACGGTTATATATCGTCCGGACCTGGGGATCAAGAGGATGGTTTCCGCCAAGCCGTGGCGCCGGTTCGCTGCCGCTCCTTCCGCGACGAGCGCTGGCGTCGCCAGGTCGGGTCGCCACGAATCTGCAATCCGACCGACGATATTGTCTCGGTTGGTGGCCGGCTCCCCTCGACAGCCCCCTTCTCCAAACCTATCTGTTCTCGCTTCATCGAGGGCGGCGGGACATGGAAGTCGAAACCCACGGAATTGATCTCCTGCCCGCGGTGGCGCTGCTTGCCGCGGGGGTGGTGGCGGTGCCGGTCTTCAAGCGGATCGGCGTCGGCTCGGTCATCGGCTACCTGGCCGCCGGCATCGTCGTCGGGCCGTTCGGCCTGGCGATCTTCACCGGGCCGGCGGCGATCATCGGCGTCGCCCAGCTCGGCATCGTCATGCTCCTCTTCATCATCGGGCTGGAGCTGAAGCCGTCGCGGCTGTGGGCGCTGAAGCAGGATATTTTCGGTCTTGGACTGGCGCAGGTCCTGGCCTGCGGCGCGCTGCTCGCCGGCGGCGCCGTGCTCGTCGGGCTGGCGCCGCCCGTCGCGATCGTCGCCGGCATGGGGCTCGCCCTCTCCTCGACCGCCGTGGTGATGCAGATTCTCGAGGAGCGGAACGAGACGACGGAGGTGCACGGCCAGAAGATCTTCTCGATCCTCCTCCTCCAGGACCTCGCCATCGTCCCCGCCCTCGCGGTGGTCGCCTTTCTGGCGCCGGTCACCGAAGCGGCAACCGGTCCGGCCCGATGGCTCCAGGCCGTCATCGCTGTCGGTGCGATTCTCGGCGTCGTCGTCGCCGGCAAGTACCTCCTCAATCCGATGTTCCGTTTCTTCGCCGAGACGCGGGCGCGCGAGGTGATGACCGCCGCCGCGCTCCTCGTCGTGCTCGGCGCCGCCTTCGCCATGCAGGCGAGCGGGCTATCGATGGCGATGGGCGCCTTCCTTGCCGGTGTGCTCCTTTCCGAATTCGAGCTTCCGCCACGAGCTCGAGGCCGACATCGAGCCGTTTCGCGGGCTTCTGCTCGGTCTCTTCTTCATCGGTGTCGGCATGTCGCTCGACCTTGCCTTGATCGGCCGGTCCTGGGCGCTGATCCTCGCCGCCGTCGCCGGCTTCATGGTGGTGAAGGCGATCGGCGTCTATGCCGTCGCTCGGGTGTTCCGCAGCGCCCATGCCGATGCGCTCCGCATCGCGCTGATGCTGGCGCAGGGGGGCGAGTTCGGCTTCGTGCTCTATGCGACGGCGACCAGCGACGGTGTCTTCACCCCCGACATCACCGCCCTCCTCAATGCCGTGGTGATCGTCTCGATGGCGTTGACCCCGCTCGCGCCGATCCTGCTTCGCCGGATTCTCCCCGCCGACCGCCAATCCTTCGAGGGGATCGAGACCGCTGACGGGCTGAGCGCCGCCGCCCTTGTCATCGGCTTCGGCCGCTTCGGCCAGGTGGCGAGCCAGGCGCTGCTCGCCCGCGGCGTCGAGGTGTCGATCATCGACTCCGACACCGAGATGATCCGCAGCGCCGCCCGCTTCGGCTTCAAGATCTATTACGGCGACGGCACCCGCCTCGACGTACTGCGCGCCGCCGGCGCCGAGGGCGCCAGGATCATCGCGGTGTGCATCGACAATCGGCAGGCGGTCGACAAGGCGGTGGAGATCATCAAGGCCGAGTTCCCGCTGGCGAGGGTCCTGGCGCGTTCTTTCGACCGCGGCCACTCGCTCAGCCTGATCGGCGCCGGCGTCGACTACGAAATTCGCGAGACCTTGGAATCGGCGATGAAATTCGGCGAGGCGGCGCTGATCGCCCTCGGGATTCCCCCGGACGAGGCGGCGGAAACCGTCGACGGCGTCCGCAAGCGCGACGCCGATCGCTTCAAGGTGCAGATGGCGGAGGGCATCTATGCCGGCCGGGATTTGATCAAGACCGGTCCGGCGCCGACGCCGCTCTCCCAGCCCAAGCACGCCGCCCAGCCGCTCAGCGAGGAGACTGCCGTGGTGGCGGAAGAAGGTGCCAAGGCAAAGGCCCCCGTCGTCGGGTGAGGCTGGACGGGGAACACGCGTACATCCGCGAGATCGGTGCGTGGCCCTATGGTGAGGGACCTTCGGCTGAAGCAAAGGTTCATGAGGAATGGCGGGAGAAGGCCGCCTTCACGGCCTCATCCGTCGCAAGCTCGCCTCGGTCGGCTTCTTTCAGCGCCTCTTCGAGGTCCGCGCGTTCTTCGTTGGTGAGCCGGTATGGTGCCGCGTCCGCAGCATCCATAGCCATCAAGATGCGCGCGGCATCCTCCTGACGCTCCGGCGGCCAGGAGCGGACCCGGTCAAGAACGGCGTCAATCCGGCTCTTACTCATTCCGTTACCCTATCACACACGGTCCCACCCGATCGAGGCTCAGGGATAGAGCCGCACCTTCTCCCAGCCCTCGGCGGTCCGCGTGAACTTGATCCGGTCGTGCAGGCGGAAGGGCCGGTCGGCCCAGAACTCGATCTCCTGCGGCACGATACGGAACCCCGACCAGTGGTCGGGACGCGGGATGTCGCCGACCCCGAACTTGGCGGTGTAGGCGGCGACCGCCTTCTCCAGGGCGAAGCGCGATTCGAGCGGCCGCGACTGCTTGCTCGCCCAGGCGCCGATCCGGCTCCCCCGCGGGCGCGAGGTGAAATAGGCGTCCGCCTCGGCCTCGTCCACCTGGCTGACCGGACCGCGGACCCGCACCTGGCGCCGCAAGCTCTTCCAATGGAAACAGAGCGCCGCCTTGGGGTTGGCGATCAGTTCGACGCCCTTGGCGCTCTCATAGTTGGTGAAGAAGACGAAGCCTTGAGCGTCGAAGCCCTTGAGCAGCACCATGCGCACATCGGGCAGACCGTCGCCGTCGACGGTCGCCAGCGCCATGGCGTTCGGATCGTTGGGTTCGGCGGCTTCCGCGTCGCCAAACCATTCGGCGAACAGCGCAATCGGATCCGCTGCCGGTTCGAAGTCACGAGTCATTAACGAAATTTCACGATGCTTAAGAGGAAGTTGCGTAGAGGGACTTTCCAGCTTGTCCGCGTTCCGCCCCCCATATATCGGCCGCCGGCCCGATCGCCAATCGGCAACCGGCGACGCTTCCCCCCGCCAGTCCCCGCCGTTCTTCCGCGCCGGGGTCCTCGCCGTCCTGCTTCTGTCGACGGCGGGGTGCGCGCGCCTCGGACTTCCCTCGGGCGCCGGGATGGCAACCGCCTATGCCGACGGCGCCGCCATCAACGCCTCGGTCGCCGACGGTGTCGATCCGTCGGACTGGGAGGTCGTCCGCCAGACCGTCGCCGGCATCGCCCCGGCGTCGGGCTCGGGCGGTCCCCTGGTCTGGCAGAATCCGCGGACAGGGTCGTCGGGAACGCTGGACGCAAAGGCGGCCGAACCGGGCGACGGCGGCATCTGCCGCGCCTTCTCGACAACGGTGAACGATCTCCGCGGCATCCGGCGCTATCGCGGCGAGGCCTGTCGGCCGCAAGGCGGCAGCTGGCAGCTTACCGGCATCATCCCCGACGACAGCGCGCTGCTTTAGGCTCGCCGGCGAGAGCCGGTCAGTCGCGCGCAATGATCTCGCGGCCGGCCAGCCTGTCGAGCCCTTGTGAGCGTCCCGGCTTGCGGCGGCGGATCTGACGCGAGCGGCGGCCGCGAAACAGGGCCCGGTTGCGGCGGGGGCGCGGCGACCAGATGACCAGCCCGCCCAGCCGTTCCACCGGCACGCGGATCGTGCCGTCGTGCTGGACGACCAGAAGCGGCAGATTGAGTGCCCTCCCCCAGGCGATCCAGTCGGCGGCCGCATCCTCCGGCTCGTCGGCGACCACCAGCGGCAAGGTCAGGCGAGGATCCTTATGGCGCAACTCGACGATGACGCTGATGGCGCCGGCCTGTCCGGCCGGCTCGATCCGCACCGAAACGCCGGCATAGGCGCGGACCGGCACCGACAGGCTGGCAAGCCGTCCGGCAACCGGCCGCCGCACGACCGCCTGATCGCGGTCGAGCGTGAAGGCGGTCATCTCGCCAATCGCCGAATGACACACCGGCAGGGCGAACGGGTCGAGCCGAAAGTGCTGGCCCGACCCGGTCGCGGCCCTGCCAGCCACAACTGTTTGACGTCTCAAGATCACGCTCCCCGGGTCCGCTTTTCGAGGACCTCGTTGTGAGCGCAGGATGGCGGAAGAAGCTCAGGATTCGCTTAAAGAGTTGGGTTAAATTTTACTGATTTCCCAGACGGTTAGCAGACCGTCACCGAACGAGGTTCACAAGACCTTTCGAGGGTTGAGGATGCCGTTTGGATCGAAGGCGGCCTTCAGGCGGCGCATCAGATCGATCTCGAGCGGGCTCTTCACCCGCTTCAGCAACTCGCGCTTCAACTGTCCGATGCCGTGCTCGGCCGAGATCGTTCCGCCGAGCTCGGCGACGATGGCGTGGACGACCGCGTTGACCTCGTCCCACCGGCCGAGAAAGGCGTCCCGATCCATGTCGGGCGGCTGGGTGACGTTGTAGTGGATGTTGCCGTCGCCGAGATGGCCGAAGGGAAACGGCCGGCAGCCGGGGATCAGCTTCCTTACCGCCTCGCCGGCCCGAACGATGAGCTCGGGCACCGCGGCGACCGGCACGGCGACGTCGTGCTTGATCGAGCCGCCCTCGCGCTTCTGCACCTCCGACAGGGCATGGCGAAGTGCCCAGAACGCCTTGGCCTGCTCCAGCGAGCGGGCCTGCACCCCGTCCTCGACCAGGTCGGCCGCGAAGCCTTCGCCGAAGATGGTCTCCACCGCCGCCTCGGCGTCGGCCTCAGAGCGGAGCGACGACACCTCGAACAGCACATACCAGTCGTGCGGCTCGGCGATCGGGTCGCGGGCGCCGGGGACATGGCGGACGACAACCTCGATGCCGATGCGGGGGATCAGTTCGAAAGCGGTCAGGCCGGGCCCGGCCTGCTTCCTGGCGATCTCGAAGAGCGCCAGCGCGTCGGCCGGGCTCTTCAACCCGACGATGGCGACGCTCTGCCCGCGCGGCTTGGGGACGAGCTTCAACACCGCCGCCGTAACGACGCCGAGCGTCCCCTCGGCGCCGATGAACAGGTCGCGGAGGTCGTAGCCGGTATTGTCCTTGCGCAGCTTCCTGAGACCGTCCCAGATCTCGCCGGAGGCAAGCACCACCTCGACGCCGAGAACCAGTTCCCGCGTATTGCCATAGGCGAGCACCCCGGTGCCGCCGGCATTGGTGGACAGGTTGCCGCCGATCTGGCAGGAGCCCTCGGAGGCGAGCGACAGCGGAAAAAGGCGGTCGGCGACGCTGGCGGCGGCGCGCGCCTCGGCAAGCACGACGCCGGCCTCGGCGGTCATCGTATCGCTCGCCGCATCGACCTCGCGGATGCGATTCAGGCGCGACAGGGACAGCACCAGCTCGCTGCCGCTGCGGTCGGGGATCTGCCCGCCGACCACGCCGGTATTGCCCCCCTGGGGCACGATCGGCGTCCGCGTTTGGTTGGCGAGGCGAAGGATCGCCGACACTTCCGCCACCGAGCCCGGCCGCAGCACCAGCGGCGTCGTCCCGTGGAACTTGTCGCGGGGCTCGATCAGGTAGGGGGCGATCGCCGCGGCGTCGTCGAGCGCGTAGCCGGGCCCGACGATGGCGGCGAAACGGGCGAGAAGGTCGCCGTCGGGCGACGGTGTCTTGGCATCCATTTGGCCGGCATATTAGGCCGCCGGAACGAACGCGTCGAGGCGCCGGACCTGCCGACGGTCCGGCGCGGAAGCGGCGGCGAGCCGCCGTTGCGGCAGGCTGCCTCGCCTCCGGCGCCGATCGTCGGTTACCTTGCCGGCTTACATGCCCGATTTGGCGGCGTGCCACACGCTGTTGACGCCGTCGCCGGCCACGTCGCCCGGCTTCTTGTCCTTGATGAAGGTGTAGACCGGCATGCCGTCATAGGCCCACATCGTGGTTCCGTCGGTGCGCTCGACCACCGTCCAGTCGCCCGCCGCCATGGCGTCGGCGGCGGCCATGAAGGGCGGCCAGTTGACGGCGCACTGGTCGTAGCAGTTCGACTTGCCGGATTCGTCCTTGTCGAAGGTGTAGAGGGTCATTCCGTTCTGATCGACGAAAACCGTGCCGATCGAGGTCTCCATCGTCTTGGCCGGATCCATGGCGTAGGCCGCCGAGATGGTCAGGGCAGCCGCCGCGGCGGCGAATAACAGTCGCTTCATTGTCAAAACTCCCTCTGATTGAGGCCCCTTGGCGACGCAAAGCGCGTCGTGGCCGGCAGCAAACGCCTGTGCGGCCGGTTTATTCGGGATTCTTGGCCGTTTGGCGGCGGCCCGCCAGTCACGTCTTCTTGAAGCCCGGATGGCCCTGTGCGATAGAGGCCGCCTGCCGGACGGCCACAAGCAGGATCTCCCATGACGGAAACGGGCGCACTCATGCAAGGCAAGCACGGCCTGGTCATGGGCGTCGCCAACAACCGGTCGATCGCCTGGGGGATCGCCAGAGCGTGCCGGAATGCCGGCGCCGAGGTCGCCCTTACCTACCAGGGCGACGCGCTGAAGAAGCGGGTCGAGCCGCTGGCGGCCGAGCTCGGCGGCCACGTCGTCGGCCATTGTGACGTGACCGACCCCGCCACCATCGATTCGGTGTTCGCCAAGGTCGAGCGGTTGTGGGGCCGGCTCGACTTCCTGGTCCATGCCATCGCTTTCTCCGACAAGGACCAGCTCACCGGCCGCTATGTCGACACCACCGCCGAGAACTTCTCCCGAACCCTTCTGATCTCCTGCTACTCGCTGACCGCCGTCGCCCAGCGCGCCGAGAAGCTGATGACCGACGGCGGCTCCATCCTCACCCTCACCTATTACGGTGCCGAGAAGGTGATGCCCCACTACAACGTCATGGGCATCGCCAAGGCGGCCCTCGAGGCGAGCGTGCGCTATCTCGCCGTCGATCTCGGCGGTCAGGGCATCCGGGTCAACGCCGTTTCGTCCGGCCCGATCAAGACCCTCGCCGCCTCGGGAATCGGCGACTTCCGCTACATCTTGAAGTGGAACGAGCTGAACGCACCGCTGAAGCGGTCGGTGCTGGTCGAAGAGGTCGCCGACGCGGCGCTGTTCCTCCTGTCCGATCTCGGCCGCACCGTCACCGGCGAGGTGCTCCACGCCGATGCCGGCTACCACGTCGTCGGCATGAAGTCGGTCGACGCGCCGGACATCGCCACGGTGAAGGACTGAGCGCGGCTCGTCTCGCCAGCCGGGAATCCCGATGCCGGACCTTCCGACCATCGTCTTTGTGCGCCACGGCGAAACCGACTGGAACGTCGAGGGCCGCCTGCAGGGGCAGCGCGACATTCCCCTCAACGACAACGGCCGCGCCCAGGCGCGCCGGAACGGCAAGGCGATCATCGCGGCGATGCCGGATATCACCGGCTACGACTTCGTCGCCAGCCCGCTGGTGCGCTCGCGCGAGACCATGGAGATCGCCCGGCTTGCCATGGGGCTCGACCCCTCCGCCTACCACCTCGACGAGCGGCTGCGCGAAATCACCTTCGGCGAGTGGGAGGGCTTCACCACCGAGGAGCTGCGCCAACAGGAGCCGGCGCTGGTGGCGGCGCGCGAGAGGGACAAATGGGGCTTCCTGCCGCCGGGTGGCGAGAGCTATCGCGTGCTCTCCGAGCGGATCGAAGCGTGGCTCGCCGATGTCGGGCGGCCGACCTTCGCGGTTTCCCATGGCGGGGTCGGGCGCGTGCTGCGTAGGCATGTCCTCGGCCTCGACCCGCACGAAGCGGTCGCCATGTCGTTTCCGCAGGACCGGGCGCTCCTCATCAAGGACGGCGTTGCCAGCTGGATCTAGGTCGGCCAAAACCCGCCAGCCTGGCACGCGGCCGCGGCGCGCCGGCCGGCACAACAAAAATGTTATGCCCTCTTGCCGAACCGCCCTCATACTCGTCGCCATCCCCGCTCACCGAGGGGCGCGCTCATGAGGCGTCATCTGCGTGGGGCGGGGGTGCGGCGTCCTGGCGGCGTGCATCGCAAGCATCCGCCTGGAGGCCAAGGCAACCACCCGCCGGCGAAAGCCGGCGCCGCACACCAGCAAATGGTGCGGCAACGGGTGCGTGAGCGCGGTCCTTCCGCCGGATCCCGTCCCGCTAGACCCGGGGCGGACGTTTAGCGGATGCGATCTCCGGGCGACCGGAGACCAAGGAGAGAGCCGCGAAGGACGGCGAATGACCGGCAACGGCGCCGCCTGCTCACGAAGGCCGGAGGTCGCCGGCCTCGCATGGGGGTCGCCTCAGGGCATTCCCCCCGTGTGCCCCCGGCGTGGCCTTGAGCCCTAAAACCGCCGCGGCGGGCGCTGGGCGAGCGCCCTTTTGCCTCCCGGCTTCGGCCGGAGGCGCGTTGGCGTTGGTGCAGCGCCCGCCACCCCCTCGGTTTCTGCCGAGGGCGAGGCAAATCAAGGGGGAGGGGTCGGTTTCAAGCCTCGGGCGAAATCCGCCGCGAGAACGAAGGAGGCTGCGCTCTGCCGACCGTTCGCAAAACGCCGCCACCCCCACCACCGGTCATCCCCGGCGAGCGCCCCCCGGGTCGGGCCGGAAGGCCCGCCCGAGGGCAGGCTCCGGCGCGAGGGAAGGGGACCCAGGATCCGCCGTCGCGGCAGAACGAGTCCCGCCGGTGTTCCCTGGATGCCCGCCCCAGCGGGCATGACGGGTGGTGTTTCACGCGCGCGCCCAGCAACGATGGAGTTCGCCCTGGACCATCCCCACCCCCGTCATTCCGGCGAAAGCCGGAATCCATTGCGCCGACGTTTCCATCGGCTCCGGCGGCGCCGAACACCCGGACGCGTCAATGGACCCCGGCTTTCGCCGGGGTGACGTTCGAGGAGATGGCAAACGGGCGGATCCGAAAGGACGCGGCGATGGTCGTTCTGCCGAACCATCCCCACCCGCGTCATTCCGGCGAAAGCCGGAATCCATTGCGCCGACGTTCCATCGGCTCCGGCGGTGCAATTGGCCGCGACGCAGCAATGGACCCCGGCTTTCGCCGGGGTGACGTTCGAGGAGATGGCAAACGAGCGGACCCAAAAGGACGCGGCGATGGCCGTTGTGCCGAACCATCCCCCACCCCCGTCATTCCGGCGAAAGCCGGAATCCATTGCGCGGAACGAGCCGCGAAGCGAGCGACGATGGAGCGTGCGTTGTACAGATCACTCCGAACGGCTCACCTCCTCCCCTGTCATCCCCGGCGAGCGCCGAAGGCGCGAGGGAAGGGGACCCAGTAATCGCCGTCGGCGCAGACCGACCCGCGCCGGTGTTCCCTGGATGCCCGCCCAAGCGGGCATGACAGGTGGTGTTTCTGGCGAACGCCCGGCAACGATGGAGCTCGCCCTGAACCATTCCAACCCACGTCATTCCGGCGAAAGCCGGAATCCATTGCGCCGACGTTTCCATCGGGTCCGGCGGTGCAATTGGCCGCGACGCGGCAATGGACCCCGGCTTTCGCCGGGGTGACGTTCGAGGAGATGGCAAACGGGCGGGTCCGAAAGGACGCGGCGATGGTCGCTGTGCCGGACCATCCCAACCCACGTCATTCCGGCGAAAGCCGGAATCCATTGCGCCGACGTTTCCATTGGCTCCGGCGGTGCAATTGGCCGCGACACCGCAATGGACCCCGGCTTTCGCCGGGGTGACGTTCGAGGAGATGGCAAACGGGCGGGTCCGAAAGGACGCGGCGAAGGTCGTTCTGCCGAACCATCCCCCACCCGCGTCATTCCGGCGAAGGCCGGAATCCATTGCGCGGAACGAGCCGCGAAGCGAGCGCGGCAACGATGGGAGCGTGCATTGTGTACGGATCGCTCGGAGCGGCTCATCTCCTCTCCCTGTCATCCCCGCAAAAGCGGGGATCCAGGATCCGCCGTCGGCGCAGACTGACCCGCGCCGGTGTTCCCTGGATACCCGCCCAAGCGGGCATGACAGTTGGTGTTTCTGGCGAACGCCCGGCAACGATGGAGCTCGCCCTGAACCATCCCAACCCACGTCATTCCGGCGAAAGCCGGAATCCATTGCGCGGACGTTTCCATCGGCTCCGGCGGTGCAATTGGCCGCGAAACTGCAATGGGGTGACATTCGAGAAGACGGCGAACGGAGCGCGCCCTCCTGATCGACCTGCAACGCCCGCTCACCGGCGCAAGACAACCGCCCCTCCGCCTCACACAGGCGTGATCGATCTGTGATACGCCTCGCCTGTTTCACATGCGAACCTTTCCGTGAGCGGAAGCGCACCGGAAAGGAAGGAGTACTAATGTGCGATCTTGACGGCTGCGGCACGCACCGGGACATGCCGCCGATTATCCTCCCCGACGAGCAGCGCCGGGCATTCTTGAAGGGTTTGGTCGCCTTGCCGCTCGCTGCGGTGCTTTTCGACCCGAGATTGGCACGGGCGCAGGCGAACCAGCTCGAAATCATCTCCATCGACATGCCGGGCGGCGCCCCGGTCAGAGGCGCGCTTGCCCTGCCCGACGCCGATCACGCTCCGGCAGTCCTCCTCGTCCACGAGTGGTTCGGACTGAACGACCAGATCAAGTCGGTCGCCGCCGAGCTCGCCAAGCAGGGTTTCATCGCCTTCGCCATCGACCTGTTCGACAGCGAACCGGCGACCAGTTCGGCCGACGCCCAGAAGCTGGTGCAGGGGCTCGACCCCAAGGTCGCCACCGCCAAGCTAGTCGCCGCCATCGACTGGCTGAAGAAGTACCCGAAGGGGAACGGCAAGGTTGGAACCATCGGCTGGTGCTTCGGCGGCGGCTGGTCGCTGAATGCCTCGCTTGCCGCCCCGGTCGACGCGACGGTGATCAACTATGGCGAGCTCGACAAGAGTCCCGACGAACTAAAGGCGCTGAAAGGTCCGGTGCTCGGCAATTTCGGCGAGCTCGACCAGTACATCAACAAGCAGATGGTCGACCGCTTCGAGGCGGCGATGAAGGCGGCCGGCAAGGCCGACGACCTCACCGTCTACTGGTATTCGGCCAATCACGGCTTCGCCAACCCGACCACGGCGCGCTACGACGCCGAGGACGCCGCGCTGGCCTGGGACAGGACGCTGAGATTCTTCAAAGCGAACCTGTCCTGACCGGCAACCTTGCAGAAAGGCCGGACCGGGCGAGCCACCCGGTCCGGGCCCTTGGAAAACCCTGTTTGACGCCCTCCCCGGGCTTGCCTAGAACCGGTCCGTTCCGGAACGGTCAGGCATGTCGCACAACACCTTCGGCCATCTCTTCCGCGTCACCACCTGGGGCGAGAGCCACGGCCTGGCGATCGGCTGCGTGGTCGACGGCTGTCCGCCGCGCATTCCGATCTCGGAAGGCGAGATCCAGCACTGGATGGACAAGCGCCGTCCCGGCCAGTCGCGCTTCACCACCCAGCGGCGGGAACCGGATGCCGTCAGGATCCTTTCCGGGGTGTTCGAGGACGAGGAAAGCGGCGAGCTGCTTACCACCGGCACGCCGATCTCGCTCCTCATCGAGAATGTCGACGCCCGTTCCAAGGACTATTCCGACATCAAGGACAACTATCGGCCGGGCCACGCCGATTTCACCTACGACGCCAAATACGGCATCCGCGACTGGCGCGGCAGCGGCCGCGCCTCGGCCCGCGAGACCGCGAGCCGGGTCGCCGCCGGTGCCGTCGCTCGCAAGGTGGTGCCCGGCATGATCGTCCGCGGCGCGCTGGTGCAGATGGGGCCGCACGCCATCGATCGCGGGCGCTGGGACTGGAACGCGGTCGACGACAACCCGTTCTTCTGCCCCGATCCGGAGATGGTCGACTTCTTCGCCGAGTATCTCGACGACATCCGCAAGCGCGGCTCGTCGGTCGGCGCGGTGATCGAGGTCATCGCCCACGGCATTCCGGCCGGCCTCGGCGCGCCGATCTACGCCAAGCTCGATCAGGACATCGCCGCCGGCCTGATGTCGATCAACGCGGTCAAGGGGGTCGAGATCGGCGCCGGCTTCGCCGCCGCGACGCTCACCGGCGAGGAGAACGCCGACGAGATCCGCATGGGCCATGACGGCAACATGGAGTTCATGTCGAACAACGCCGGCGGTATCCTCGGCGGCATTTCTTCCGGACAGCCGATCGTCGCCCGTTTCGCGGTCAAGCCGACCTCGTCGATCCTCACCCCGCGTCGCACCGTCACCCGTGGCGGCGAGGAAGTCGAGGTCTCCACCAAGGGCCGGCACGACCCCTGCGTCGGCATCCGCGCCGTGCCGGTCGGCGAGGCCATGCTGGCGATCGTGCTCGCCGACCACTATCTCCGCCATCGCGGACAGGTCGGCTGAGGCATTTGACGTTGACAACCAGCGACGCAGACCGGGTGAACGAGGCCGTGCGCGCCTTCGCGCAGGGCGAGATGGTGGTGGTCACCGACGACGACGACCGCGAGAACGAGGGCGACCTCATCCTCGCCGCCGTCCACGCGACGGCGGAGAAGCTCGCCTTCATCATCCGCCATACCAGCGGCATCGTCTGCGCGCCGTTGCCACGCGATGCGGCGCGGCGGCTTCATCTCGATCCGATGGTCGCCGACAACGACTCGCCGCAGGGCACCGCCTTCACCGTCTCGGTCGATTTTCGCCCCGGCACCACCACCGGCATCTCCGCCGAGGAGCGCTGCGCCACCATCCGGGCGCTCGCCAATCCCAATGCCGGCGCCGACGACTTCGCCCGGCCGGGCCACATCTTCCCGCTGATCGCCCGCGAGGGCGGCGTCTTGATGCGCTCCGGCCATACCGAGGCCGCCGTCGATCTCTGCCGGCTGGCGAAGCTTGAACCGGTCGGCGTGCTTGCCGAACTGGTCAATGACGACGGCACCGTGATGCGCGGCGCCGAGGTCACCGCCTTCGCCGAGGAGCACGGGCTGAAACGAATCTCGGTTGCGGACATCATCGCCTGGCGCCAGCGCAGCGAGAAGCTGGTCGAGCGGGTCGGCGAGTTCCGTATCGCGACGGGCGCCGGACCGGCGCGCGCCATCGCCTATCGCACGCAATGGGACCCGACCCAGCATCTCGCCGTCATCTTCGGCGAGATCGGCGACGGCCGTCACCTGCCGGTGAGGCTCCATCGCGAGTCGGTTGCCCGGGACGTCTTTGCCGCGCAGAGTCCGCTCGATCGTGTCGTTGCCCGGCTCGGCGCGGCCGGTCGCGGCATCATCGTCTATCTGAGGGAAGGTTCGGTCGGCGTCGCCGCGTCCGACGAGCGTCCCCGCGACCGGGTGACCGGCGAGGAGGAACGGCACGGTTCGGCGGATGCCCGCCAGCGGAGCTGGCGCGAGATCGGGCTCGGCGCCCAGATCCTGCGCGATCTCGGCGTCACCTCGATCTGCCTGATTGCGTCCCGCGAGCTGCATTATGTCGGGCTGGACGGCTTCGGCATCGCCATCGAGGAGACCGAGCTCCTCGATACGTAGACGAGCCGGCCGCTCCGTCATTCGCCGGGCAAATCGCTCTCCTTCCGCTCCGACAGGCGGGCGTTGGCGCCGCGCCTGAATTCGGAGCGCTCGAAAAACAGGACGATCACCACCGCCATGGCCAAGGGCAGGAGCAGATAGAACAAACGAAACACGATCAGCGCGGCCAGCACGCTGGAATGGTCCATGTCGTCGAGGCCGATCAAAAAGACAAACTCCAGCACCCCCAGGCCACCCGGCGCGTGCGATATGATCGCGACGGAGAACGACGCAACGAAGATGCCGAGGACAGTGAGGAAGCCGGGATTTCCCGCGGCAGGCAGACAGAAATAGATGATTGCCGCGGCACCGGCCAATTCGATGGGACCGACGATCAGTTGCCGCAAGACTACTTCCGGCCGCGGGTAGTAGAGATGAAAGCCGCCGATGGTCAGCGGCTTGAAATGAAGCAATGCGCCGATCGCGTAGAACACCACCACCGATACCAGCGCCAGGCCGATGACGACGGCGCCCCAATCGGGCACATCGAAGAAACGCTGGACGACGGCTGGCCGGAGGATGACCACCACGCCGCCGAGCGACAGCGCGCCAACCAGAAAGGTGACGGTGGTCAGCGCCACCAGCACGCCGATCTCGCCGGCCGACAGGCCGCGCGAGCCGTAGGCCCGGATCCGGATGAGGGCGCCGGACAGAAGCGAAGCGCCGATATTGTGGGAGAGCGCATAGGTGGTGAACGACGCCACCATGACGAATGCCCAGTTGATCTTGCGGCGAAGATGGATCAGCGCGATGCGGTCATATTCGGCAAGTGCGGCGTAGGCGACGAGCGTCGCGGCGATCGCCAGCAACCAGCTTCGACGCGGAATCGCCGCGACGCTGTCGAGAACGCTTTCCAGCGTGAGATTGGCCACCTCCCGGTAGAGGAGCCAGCCGCAGAAAATCACCGCCAGAATGCCGATCGTCGGCCAGAAAAAGTGACGATAGCGGTCGAGCCGTTGCAGAAATGACCTGGCGCGCGGCCCCATTCTCAAATCCGGGTCAGTTGTTTCGTTCGCTGCCATGTTGGCACAACTGCGCGCCCATGGCGAAACCAGCGTCGCATGGTCGCAATATGGCGTCGGACCGCCTCGCTTTCAGCGGTTTCTCGCCCCGAGCAGGAATTCGTGATTGCCGTCCGCGCCAACAATCGGTGACTCGATCAGGCCGTCCACCGTCCAGCCCGTCTCTTGCACCCAGGCCGCAATGTCGGCCGCGGCCTTCCGGGCGACTTCGCGATCGCGGACGACACCGCCCTTGCCGAGCGCCGCGCGGCCTGCCTCGAATTGCGGTTTGACCAGGAACACCCCCCAGGCGTGTGGCGCCGCAAGGGCGAGGGCCGGCGGCAGCGCCAGGCGCAGCGAAATGAAGCTGACATCGGCAACGACCGCATCGACCCGACCATGGACGTGCGCTGCGGTGAGGTCACGGGCATTGACGCCCTCGCGGCTGACGACCGCCGGGTGGTCCCGCAAGCGGTGATGGAGCTGGTCGTGGCCGACATCGACCGCGTAGACGCGCTCGGCGCCCCGCTCGATCAGAACATCGGTAAACCCGCCGGTACTGGCGCCGAGGTCGAGGACGCGGAGGCCGGCCGGCGAATAGCCGAAATGATCGAGTCCGGCGATCAGCTTGAGAGCGGCTCGCGACACGTAGCGTCCAGCTGGATCAAGCGCCTCGATCGTCGCATCGGCCGGCACCATCATGGCCGGCCTTTTGGCAGTCTCGCCGTCGACGAGGATCGTACTGCGGAGGACGGCATCGCGGGCACGGGCCCGGGTTTCAACAATGCCGCGCTCGACCAACGCAAGGTCAAGGCAACTCCGCCCGTCAGGGACGGACCGAGCGCGGTGAATGTTCATTCTCGACATCCGTTTGCCACCGCTCGCGGGGGCGAGACTGGTGTCATATGAGACAACCGATAGAAGTCGTGGCAAGCACGTCGAAATAGACGAGGCTGCCAAACTTCGTCCACAACACCGCACCGCCGGCGACAAGCGCAAGCGCGGCAACGCCGGCGGCGACCTTCGGTATACGCGCCATGACACAACCCTATCATGAAAGCCGTGGGCCTGAGCGCTACGAGCCCTCGATGAGACGCTTGAGCTTGGCAAGGGCTGTTTCCGTCTTCTCCTGGTAGTCGATCGTCCCGGTGAAGGCGCCGTTCTGGTCGAGAAGATAGACCGTCGCGGTGTGATCCATCAGGTAGCCGCCGCCGTCCTGAGGCACCTTTCGCGCAAACACCCGATACGCCTTGAGGGTCTGATCGATCTCCTCCCGCGTCCCGGTCAAACCGATGATCCGCGGATCGAAGGCCTGCAGATAGTCGGCCAGCACCTGCTTGGTATCGCGCTCCGGATCGACCGTGACGAAATAGACCTTCAGCTTGTCGGCTTCCGGTCCGAGGTCCTTCATCAGCGTGGTGAGATCGAAGAGCGTGGTCGGGCAGACGTCGGGACAGAACGTGTAACCGAAGAACATCGCCGACGGATGCCCCTTGAGCGCGGCCTCGGTGACCTTGTTGCCGTGCTGGTCGGTGAGGGTGAACGGCCCACCCACCGTGGCAACCGCAACGACGGGCGACTCGCCCATCTGGTTCATCACAAGGATCGTGCCAACGGCGGCGATAACCACGGCGACGGCCGCCCACGCGACATAGCGGATGATCCTGACCGACTTCATTGGCCGGCACCCGGTCCCGGCGAACCGACTGGATAGACCTTGAGGTCGATCTCCACCGGACCGTTCCTTTCG
Source organism: uncultured Alphaproteobacteria bacterium (assembly GCA_963759235.1). GTDB lineage: Bacteria > Pseudomonadota > Alphaproteobacteria > Rhizobiales > Kaistiaceae > Bauldia. Next base: position 99,422 of record CAVWYO010000010.1, read on the forward strand.
AAAGTCAATGTCACCGGCAGTTCCGAACCCTCCACGATGCCTTGCTTCAATCCCATAAACATGAGGTGAAACCCGCCGGGCGCAAGGGTCACGCTGCCATGGCCGGGAATCTCGAGGCCGCCTTCGACCGGACGCATCGTCATCACGCCGTCGACCACCTTCATCTGGTGGATCTGCGACATGTCGGCGACGGGGGTCTTGACGGAAACCAGACGATCCGGCGTGTCGCCGGTGTTCGTGATCGTTACATAGCCGGCGCCGGTGGGAGCGTTGGGCGGCGTGGCCCGCGTCCAAAGGCCGGTGAGTTCCAGGTCACCGACCCTGACCGGATCGGCCAGGGCTGGGCTGCCAAACACGACGGCTGCGGCAACGACGACAAGCATTTTCGACAACGAAATCATGATCCTCTCCTGACGCGTGGCGAACGGAGGTCCGCGGCCCGCGTCCCTGTTTGAGTTGCGGGGTAGCGCTTCAGGCGAGGATAGGAGGGCCGCGGGCGTTCGGCCGGAACAGCACCGCGGCGGGCGGGGTGCTGGCGGGCAGGAAGTCAGGACGACCTGTGCCACGCGTCGGAATTTCGGCGATCGGCCCGCCGTCAACGGCGAGGGCGAGTTGCGCGGGCATGCAGCCGGCGCAGCAGCAGTCGCTCCGCTGATCGCCAGCGGGAAGCGAACGATCACCGTGACCCGACGACGCCGCGCAAAAGACGGAGGCATGATCGCTGCCGGCCGCCATCGAACCGAGGTGTATGCCGGCGGCAAATGCGTTGACGAGCAGAAGGATCGCCATGGCGCGCGCCAGCGATCGTCCGTCTGCGCTCCTCAGCGCGGCAAGGAACGAGGTTTCCCGCATCGGACTGTTTAGCGTGCCTCAGCCGTCATAAAGGGGCGTCAGATCGTCTCTCAGGCGCGGCGCGACGCGAAATCCCCCTCGCGCCCAAGCACGGCGAAGACCGCCGAGACGATGCCACGGGCATCAAGCCCGGCGGCGGCGTACATCGCTTCAGGCTTGTCCTGATCGACGAAGCGGTCCGGCATGGCGAGCGGTCGCACCTTCAACCCGCTGTCGAGCGCTCCCGACGCCGCCAGATGGTTGAGGACGTGGCTGCCGAAACCGCCCGGCGCGCCCTCCTCCACCGTGATCAGCACCTCGTGCTCCCGGGCAAGGCGGTCGATGAGGTCGACGTCCAGCGGCTTGGCAAACCGGGCATCGGCGACCGTCGTCGGCAGGCCGTGCGCGTCGAGTTCCTCCGCAGCAGCGAGGCACTCGGCCAGTCGGCCGCCGTAGGAAAGCAGCGCGACCTTGGTTCCCTCGCGGAGGATCCGCCCGCGGCCGATTTCGAGCGGCACACCTGCCTCCGGCAGGTCGACCCCGATCCCCTCGCCGCGCGGAAAGCGGAAAGCGGACGGCCGATCGTCGATCGCAGCCGCCGTCGCGACCATATGGACGAGTTCCGCTTCGTCGCCGGCCGCCATCACCACGAAGCCGGGCAGGCAAGCGAGATAGGCGGTGTCGAACGATCCCGCATGGGTGGGCCCGTCGGCGCCGACGAAGCCGGCTCGGTCGATGGCGAAGCGAACCGGCAGGCGCTGAATGGCGACGTCATGGACCACCTGGTCGTAGGCGCGCTGCAGGAAGGTCGAATAGATCGCGGCGAACGGCCTGTAGCCTTCCGAGGCGAGGCCGGCTGCAAAGGTGACACCGTGCTGCTCGGCGATGCCGACATCGAAACAGCGATCCGGGAACCGTCCGGCGAAGAGGTCGAGGCCGGTGCCGCTCGGCATGGCTGCGGTGATCGCGACGATCTTCTCGTCTTTCTCCGCCTCGCCGATCAGCGCCTTGGCGAAGACCTTGGTATAGGAGGGAAGGTTGGCGGTGCTCTTGGCCTGCTGGCCGGTCACCACGTCGAATTTGGCGACCCCGTGGTATTTGTCGGCTGAGGCCTCCGCCGGGGCATAGCCTTTCCCCTTCTTGGTCACGACGTGGACAAGAACCGGCCCGTTTCGCATGTCCCGGACGTTCTTCAACACCGGGAGGAGATGGTCGAGATTGTGCCCGTCGATGGGACCGACGTAATAGAAGCCGAGTTCCTCGAACAGCGTGCCGCCAGTCCAGAAGCTCCGTGCGAATTCCTCGGTGAGCTTGGCCTTGTCGCGGAAGAAGCGGGGGAATGCACTGGCGATCCTCTTGCCGACGCGGCGGAACGACCGATAGGTGCAACTCGACACCAGCCTGGCGAGATGGGCCGACAGCGCGCCGACCGGCGGAGCGATCGACATGTCGTTGTCGTTGAGGATGACGATCAGCCTCGACTTGAGGTGACCGGCATTGTTCATCGCCTCGTAGGCCATGCCGGCCGACATCGCACCGTCGCCGATGACGCAGACGATCCGGTTGTCGTCGCCCGACAAGTCGCGGGCGACCGCCATGCCGAGGCCGGCCGAAATCGACGTCGAGGAATGGGCAGCCCCGAACGCATCGTACTCGCTTTCGCTGCGCTTGGTGAAACCGGACAGACCTCCCGGCTGGCGCAGGGTGCGGATGCGGTTCCGCCGGCCGGTCAGGATCTTGTGGGGATAGGCCTGATGGCCAACGTCCCAGATCAGACGGTCGCGCGGGGTGTCGAAGACATAGTGCAACGCGACCGTCAACTCGACCACGCCAAGGCCGGCGCCGAGATGGCCGCCGGTCACGGAAACCGCGGAAATCGTTTCCCGGCGCAGTTCTTCGGCGAGCTGCGGTAATGCCTGCTCGTTCAGCTTGCGAAGATCCGCAGGGAGTTGAACAGAGTCGAGGAGCGGCGTCGGCGAGGGCGTCATTGGCGCAAAAGACCGTCCCTGTCGTGATTCGAGCTTCGGCAGCCCTTCAGAGTTGCACTATAGCAGCTTGCCAAGGGGCATGCAGTACGGCGAAGGCCCCCTCTCCGCGTCCGGAAGCAAAATCCATCCCCAAGGGTTAACGGTCGGGCCGCATATAAGCGGGTCGATTGTGGCAACCGCCGGGCGGCGAGATCGCCGAAGCGGGATTGGATCGGCTTCGCCGTGTCATGCAGGCAGCGGAATGAATTCCTTCTCGTCGCCGAATACCTTGTCGAAGCGGCCGAGCCGCCAGTCATTCTTGGCCGCCTCGATCCGTTCCTTCGACGACGAGACGAAGTTCCACCAGATATGGCGCGGACCGTCCATGGCCTCGCCGCCGAGAAGCATCAGGCGCGCCGGCGTCAGTGCCTCGATCACAAGACCGTCGCCGGGACGGAAGACCACCAGGCGGCCGGCTTCGAAGCGGTCGCCGGCGATCACGATCGTGCCGTCGAGCAGAAACGCAGCCCGCTCCTCGTGGCCGGCGTCGACGGGGAGCCTGGCGCCAGCGTCAAGCGCTACGTCGGCATAGAACATGTCGCCGAACGTCTCGACCGGTGAACGTTCGCCGTAGAGCGAGCCGACAATCAGGCGGACCGACGCGCCGTCGCCGCCGACCACCGGCAGGTCGTCCTTGGCGTGGTGAAAGAAGGTCGGCGAAATCTCCTCCCGATCCTTGGGCAGGGCAACCCAGGTCTGGAATCCGAGAATCCGATGGCGCTGCCCGCGATGCCCGATCGGAGCGCGCTCGGAATGGGCGATGCCCCGGCCGGCGGTCATCCAGTTGACGTCGCCGGGTCTGATGACCTGCTCGCTGCCGATCGAATCGCGATGCACGATGGTGCCCTCGTGGATATAGGTCACCGTCGCCAATCCGATATGGGGATGGGGGCGAACGTCGAACTTCTCGCTGACAAGCACCTCGGCCGGCCCGGCCTGGTCGAAGAGGATGAACGGACCGACCATCTGGCGCTCGGCCGACGGCAGCACGCGTCCGACCGTGAACCCGCCGAGGTCCTTCGCCCTCGGCACGATGACGGTGTCGATCAGATCGGCGGCGCGGGCGTCGCCAAAGGCCGGGTCGGGAAGCGGAAGCGGGCGCATGTTTTAAGCCTCATTGGGAGAGACCCGTCAGATAGTGCCGCCGCGGGGCGTAGCAAGCGGCCGGCGGCTCAGAACGGCGTGTCGTCGTCGAGCGGCTCGGTCCCCGCCGGCTTGCCGTCGGCGCCGAGCCTGATCTTCTCGACCCGGCCCTCGGCCTCCTTCAGCAATTTCTCGCAATGGGCTTTCAGCGCCTCGCCTCGTTCGTAGATGGCGATCGATTCCTCAAGATCGACCTTGCCCTGCTCAAGACGCTGAACGATCGATTCGAGCTCCTCGAGCGCCTTCTCGAAGGTTAGCTCGCCAACGGGCACGGGCGGATTGCTATCCGGCATTTGGTCTCCTGGTCGGCCGCCTGACGGGCCGCCTTGTCGAGGCTTCATCAGACCCTTCTATATGGGCCTCAATCGAAACGGCCAAGCACCTATCGATCTCCTATGGCCGGTCGTCGAGTTCCTTCAGCATTTCCATGAACCGCCGGAACCGGGCGTCTCCCAGCACCGCGTGATAGCGGTCCTCGATGTCCTGCTTGACGGCATTGGCGTCGGCGAGCAGCTTCCGGCCGGCCGCGGTGAAGACGATGAGCTTGCCGCGCCGATCGCCAGGGTCCGGCTTCCGTTCGATAATTCCGTCCCCGACAAGCTCGTCGAGAAGCTGCTGAACCGCCTGCTTGCTCAGCGCCATCCGCCGCACCAGCTCAGACTGGCGGATGCCGTTGCGCCCGACATGCATGATGACGTTGGCGCGGGCTTCCGTCGCCCATGGATAGCCCATCGCCACCAGGCCTTCGTCAAGTTCGCGCTTCCAGCGCTGGGTCGCACGCCAGAGGCGAATCCCGACATGGTCGAGCAACTCGGGCCAGTCTTTTTCGTCAAGCTTCTTGACCAAAAATCAGTATCCTGTATAGTCAAGAAACTTGACGTATACGCGGCCGCGCCAATCTCGGCAATCCGGCCGGTCGATTTCGCAAAGGAGCCTCAGAATGCCAATCATTTCCGCCGACTCGGCGCCGACATTCGCCATCCCCGGCGTCGTATTCACCGGCCTCGCGGCGCCAAGCCGCGGCGCGCGCGAAAACGCTGTGTGGCGTGTTGTCATGCAGCCCGGGACGCCCGCCAATGTTCATCGCCTCAGTCGCGAGGAGATCATCGTCGCCGTTTCAGGCGCGGCGCGGGTGTCGATCGACGGCGTGGAGGCCGAGCTGACCGCCGGCGGCGCCGTCGTTGTCCCACCCGATACCGACTTCGCGTTGTTCAACCCCGGCTCCGAGCCGTTCGAGGCTGTCGCCGTCCTGCCGGTCGGCGGCATGGCGACCATCCCCGGCGCCGCCCCCTTCACCCCGCCCTGGGCGGAGTGAAGGCGCGCCGGATCAAGCCTTCATCAGCGCGGCGACATGCGCTGCAACCGAGTCGGCCAGCCCGCGAAGATCATAGCCGCCCTCGAGGACGCTGACGATGCGACCCCCGCAGTGGCGACCGGCGAGTTCCACGAGTTCACCGGTCGCCCAGGCGAAGTCGTCCTCCTTCAGGTTGAGCGAGGCGAGAGGGTCGCGCCAATGCGCGTCGAAGCCGGCGGAGATGATGATCAGGTCCGGCGCGAAGGCGTTCGTTGCCGGCAAGAGGCGCGTCGAGAACGCCTCGACGAACTCGACGCCGCCAGCGCCGGGGGCAAGCGGCGCATTGAAGATGTTGCCGACGCCGGTCTCGGATTCCGCGCCGGTTCCGGGATAGAGCGGCATCTGGTGGGTCGAGCCGTAGAGGATCGACGGGTCGAACCAGACGAGAGCCTGAGTGCCGTTGCCGTGGTGCACGTCCCAGTCGAGGATCGCCACCCGCTCGGCGCCGTGGTGCCGCTGTGCGTGTCGTGCCGCGATGACGGCGTTGGCGAAGAGGCAGAAGCCCATCGCGCGGTCGGCTTCGGCGTGATGGCCGGGCGGCCGGATGGCGCAGAATGCATTGGTCGCCTCTCCGCTCATCACCGCGTCGACCGCCACACAGGCCGCGCCGACCGCATTCGAAGCGGCCTCGAAGCTCCGCGGGGAAACCCAGGTGTCGCCATCGAGCTGCGCCTCGCCGTCTTTCGGAATGGCGGCGCGCACGGCAGCCACGTAGGATTCGTCGTGGGCGGTCGCCAGCACCGCGTCGTCGACCGGTTTGGCTCCCCGCCGCTCCAGCCCGGAGAACCGCTCGTCGGACAGCGCCTGCGCGATCGCGCGGAGCCGATCGGGCCGCTCCGGATGTCCATCCGGAACCAGGTGTTCGAGGAAGATAGGGTCGGTCACCAGAAGGGTGGTCAAGGGGAAATCCTTGTGGGCGGACGAAAGCGCCGCTAACCCCGGTCGCGGTCGAGATACGTCATCAGCGCATCGTGGGCCGCCGGCGAGCGGAGAAGATCAGTAAAGCTGTTCGCTTCCAGGTTTATCCGGGCGACAACGTCCCGTCGCTCGCCGCGCATCAATCGACGGGCCATCCGCACTGCCTCGGGCGGTTTGGCGGACAGAGCGCGGGCAAAGCTGAAGGCGACCGACTCGACCTCTTCCGGCGCGACGACGCGGTTGATCAGTCCGGCGGCAAGCGCGTGCTGGGCGTCGAGCTGCTCGCCCATCACCATCAGTTCGAAGGCGCGATGATAGCCCATGATCCACGGCCCGAGCAGGCTCGACCCCGCCTCGGGCGGCAGGCCGAGATCGGCGAAGGGCGAGGAAAAGATCGACCATTCGCTGGCGACGACGAAATCGCAGTGGAGCAGCATGGTTGTACCGATGCCGACGGCAAGACCGTCGACAGCCGCCACGACCGGCTTGTCGATCGTCGCCAGCGTCTTGACGAAGCGGATGGGGCTGTCGCCGAAGTTGGCCTCGTCGGCGTAACGTCTCAAATCGTCGACGTCGTGCCCCGCGGTGAAGACTCCCGGCATGCCGCCGAACAGCACCACACGCACCGCCGTGTCGCGTTCCGCCAAATCGATCGCGTCGGCCACCGTCTCGTACATCTCCCCGGTAAATGCGTTGCTCTTCTCCGGCCGATAGATCCGGATCGTCTGCACCCCGTCGGCGACGTCGACCGAAATATGATCATCCATTACGGCTTGCTTCCCTTGCACCCATCGATTCACTGGCGATCGCCGGTCGATCGAAACAGCACCGCGGCGGCCTGCGCCTCGAGTTCTTTCGCCCCCGATGTGACGGCGCGGCTCAGCCCGGCGGTTTCACCCAGCACCGTCTCGGCGAAATGACAAGCGATGGCAACAGCGTTTTCGCCGGCCCCGCCGTCCCCGCTGCTCAAGGCGCCCCGCGTCAGCAGGGCCGCCCCGAGCGTCAGCGCAAACAGGCGGAGATAAGGAGTTGCTCCGGCAAGCACCTCGCGTTGCCGCCCGCCCTGCAACGCGGCGACGATGTGGCCGGTCGTCATCCTGAGATCGGCGAGCGCGACGCCGAGCTGATCGCCGAGGGTGCCAAGATCGGGGCGATTCGTAGTCTTCACCCGCTCGGCCAATAGCGAAATCTCGTCGAAAAGACGACCAACGACCCGCCCGTCGTCAAGCGACACCTTGCGGGTGACGAGGTCGATCGCCTGGATACCGTTGGTCCCCTCGTAGATGGCGAAGACTCTGACATCACGGAGGTGCTGGGCGGCCCCCGTCTCCTCGATATACCCGGCGCCACCGTGCGCCTGAATGCCGAGCGAGGCGACTTCGATGCCGGAATCCGTGGCGAAGGCCTTGGCGATCGGCGTCAGGAGCGCCGCGCGTTGAGCCCAGGCGGGGCGTTCGCCGTCCGGTCCCCTGCGGCTCATGTCGATGGCATGGGCGCAGGCGTAGCAGATCGCCCGCGAGGCGGCGGTCAACGCCTTCATGCGCACCAGCATCGCCTGGACGTCCGGATGGTCGACGATCGGGCTCATCCCCTCGCCCTGCCAGCCCGGCGCTCGTCCCTGGCGCCGCTCGCGCGCATAGGCCGAGGCCTCCTGACAAGCGCGTTCGGCGACGCCGACGGCCTGAATGCCGACCGAGAGACGGGCGATGTTCATCATCGTGAACATGCAGGCGAGACCGCGATTCTCCTCGCCGACAAGGTAGCCGACCGCCTCATCGTAGATCATGGTGCAGGTCGGCGCGCCATGCAGGCCGAGCTTCTCCTCGACACCTGCCGCCGTCACGCTGTTGCGACGCCCGAGGGCGCCATCTCCATCAGTCAGGTACTTGGGGACGACGAACATCGAGATGCCGGCGGTGCCCGCCGGCGCGTCGGGCAGGCGGGCGAGCACGAGATGCACGATGTTCTCGGTGAGATCGTGCTCGCCGTAGGTGATGAAGATCTTCTGGCCGGAGATCCGATAGGTGCCGTCGCCGGCGCGCGCGGCCTTGGTGGCAACCGCGTTGAGGTCGGATCCTGCTTGCGGCTCGGTCAGGTTCATGGTCGCCATCCACGTCCCCGATCCGAGCCTGGGCAGGTAGATGTCCTTCAACGCTTCGGAGCCATGGGCATCGAGCGCGGTAATCGCCCCGGCCGTCAACATGGGACCGGTTGCGAACGCTGCCGAGCCGGCGTTCCACAGTTCCTGAACCGCCATTTCGACAATCACCGGCAGGCCTTGTCCGCCCCAGCGCTCCGGCGTGCTGACGCCGTTCCAGCCCGCCGCCGCGAAGCGGCGATACGCTTCCTTCCAGCCAGGCGCGGTGGTCACCCTACCGTCGGCAAGCTGGACGCCCACGCGGTCGCCGACCCGGTTGAGCGGCGCGAGCTCGGACTCGGCAAACTGGCCGGCCGCCGCCAGGATCGCCTGCACCGTCTCCAGCGCCACATCGCCGAGAACCGCCCGGTCGAGACCGGCGATGTTCGTCATCGCGAACGCGATATCGGCGATCGGCGCCTGAAAGGCCATTCATCCTCCTCGATGCGTGCTTGACCGGCCCCGGCCCGAGCGGCGACAACCCGCCGTCTCCGTTGGGACCCTATTCGCATGGCGGACTTGCCTCAAATCGTCGACTTGAGCAATCCCGAGGCGGTCGAGGCCGGGATCGCCGCGGCGGTGGCCGCGCTCGAAAGAGGCGCGTTGGTCGGCATGCCGACCGAGACGGTCTACGGTCTGGCGGCCGATGCCACCAGCAACGCGGCCCTCGCCGCGATCTTTGCCGCCAAATCAAGGCCTCGGTTCAACCCACTGATCATCCATGTCATTTCAGCCTCGGTGACCGAAGCGCTTGGCGAATTCACGCCGGGCGCACGCCAGCTTGCCCAGGCGTTCTGGCCGGGTCCCCTCACCCTGGTCCTGCCCCGGCGGAAGCCGTCGCCGGTCGCCGATCTCGCAACCGCCGGGCTCGACACGATTGCGCTGCGGGTTCCCGCCCATCCGATAGCACGGGCACTGATCGGCGCGTTCGGCAAGCCGATCGCGGCGCCGAGCGCCAACCGGTCCGGCCACGTCAGTCCGACAACCGCCGCCCACGTCGCCGCCGACCTCGGCGACCGCGTCGCCGTCATCCTCGACGCCGGTCCGACGGGGATCGGGTTGGAGTCGACCATTGTCGGGTTCGGTAGCGGGGGACCGCGCCTCCTCCGTTCGGGAGGCTTGCCGCGGGATGATGTCGAGCGCGTCCTCGGCGGGCAACTCATATCGCCCATCGAGAGCGATGCCGCGCCTGCGGCGCCGGGAATGCTACGGTCCCACTACGCCCCGGCGGCCAGGCTCCGGCTCGAGGTGGTCGACGTTCAGCCGGGTGAAGCGTTTCTCGCTTTCGGGCCACAGATGCCACCGGGCGCCGAAACGGCGGCTGCATGCGTCAACCTCAGCCGGTCCAGCGATCTCGCGGAGGCGGCCGCGCGGTTCTTCGCCGCGCTCCGCGATCTTGACGCAAAATCCGATGTAATCGCCGTGGCGCCGATCCCGGACAGCGGCCTCGGCGAGGCGATCAACGACCGCCTGCGCCGCGCTGCCGCGCCAAGAGACTGATCAGGCCGCCTTTTCCGAATCTGTCGTGGTGGCATGGCGACCGCTTTTCCGCCAGGTCTTCATCAGTTCGGTGAGATCCGGGTCGCCGCCTTCGGGAAGGACAATCCGCAGCGACACCAGCAGGTCGCCGCGGCCGCCGCCTGCCTTCGGCAGGCCCTTGCCCTTCAGCCGCAGCGCCTTGCCGCCGCCCGAATTGGCCGGGACGTTCAGCGACACCTCGCCGTCCAGCGTCGGAACGCGGACCTTGCCGCCAAGCACCGCATCCTCGAGCGGAATGCTCACCTCGCGGCGAAGCGTGTCGCCGTCGACGCGAAAGTGAGGATGAGGCACGAATTCGACGGCGATGAGCGCGTCGCCGGCCGGCCCGCCGAGAACGCCGGGTTGCCCCTGACCACGCAGCCGTATCACCTTGCCGGACGTGGTTCCGGGTGGGATCGCCACGTCGAGCGTCCGGCCGGTCGGCAGGTCGACCCGCGCCTTGTCGCCACGGACGAGCTGTTCGAGGGTGACCGCGACCGTGGCATGGACGTCCTCGCCCTTGACCGGCTGTGGCCGCGGCCCGGAACTCGTCCTCGCCCCGCCACCGCGGCCGAAGCCGCCGAGGATCTCGTTCAGGATATCGTCGGCGGCAAAGGGATCACTGTCGCCGCCGCTGGTCGACCACCGGAAGGTACGGCCGCCCCCGCCGCCACGCGGGTGAGGTCCGCCCGGCTGGCCGAAGCCTTCGAAGCCCTGGAAGCGCGGCTTGCCGTCGGCACCGATCTCACCGCGGTCGAACTGGGCGCGCTTTTCCTTGTCGCCGACGATCTCGTAGGCGGAATTCGCCTCGTTGAAGCGTTCCTTGGCCTTGGGGTCGGATTTGCTGGAGTCGGGGTGATACTTCTTGGCGAGCTTGCGGAAAGCCGATTTGATCTCCGACTCGCTCGCGGTCTTGCTAACACCCAGAACCTGATAGGGATCGCGCATGATTCGAGACAATAACAGGGGTGGTGGAATGGCGGAATGCCGGTAGAGCCTCCTGGCATATGGGGATGGCAAACGGCTGATTCCAGCGGGAAATCTCCTTCTGCCCGGTCAACCCGCCGCGCTCAGCCAGCAATCGGCGACGAGGCTGGCGAAGATGATCCAGCCATAGTCGCGGTTGGAGCGGAAGAGCTTCAGGCAATTGTCCGGATCGTCCATCCTGAGGCGCGCGACCTGCCAGCCGAGGTGAATCGCACCGAGAGCAAGGCCAACGAAGGCGGCAATGCCGGCTCCGGCCGCGACAAGCGAGGCGGCGAACAGCGCCGTCGCCAGCGTGTAGAATCCGGCGAGAAACGGCTTGGTCCGGCCACCGAACAGGCGGGCCGTCGAGCGGACGCCGATCAGGGCGTCGTCTTCCTTGTCCTGATGGGCGTAGATGGTGTCGTAGCCGATCGTCCAGGCGATGCCACCGAGGTAGAGTAGGATCGGGGCGGCATCCAGCCGGCCGAGGGCCGCTGCCCATCCCATCAGGGCGCCCCACGAGAAGGAGATGCCGAGGCCGAGTTGGGGCCAGTCGGTGAGACGCTTCAGGAATGGGTAGACCACTATGGTGAGCAGCGAGGCAAGGCCGACCAGGATGGCGAAGCGGTTGAACTGGAGAAGGACGATCAGGCCGATCAGCGCCTGTGCCGCCAGGAACAGACCCGCGTGGAAAACGCTGATCTGACCGCTCGGAATCGGCCGCGAGCGGGTACGGGCGACCTTCGCGTCGAGGTCGCGGTCGGCAATGTCGTTGTAGGTGCAGCCGGCACCGCGCATGGCGATGGCGCCGATCAGGAAGAGGACCAGATGCCACGGGTCGGGATACGCGCGTCCCACCGCGTCGGCAGCCAACGCCGCCGACCACCAGCAGGGCCAAAGCAGCAGCCACCAGCCGATCGGCCGGTCAAGCCGGGCCATCCGCGCATAAGGCTTGGCCGCCTCGGGCAAGAGGCGGTCGACCCAATTGCCGCGGACTGCATCGGCGACGGTGGCGGAAGTGTTCGCCGTAGTTGAGTGTTTGGGCATGGGCCTTTATAGCGCGATCGTCGGTGTCCGGGGGTGCGACTTGTCGTGAATGTCCTGTTGATCGGCTCGGGCGGGCGGGAGCACGCTTTGGCCTGGAAGCTGGCGCAGTCGCCGCGGCTGGCAAAGCTCTACGCGGCGCCGGGCAATCCCGGCATCGCCGAATGCGCGGAGCTCGTCGCGCTCGACGCCGCCGATCATGACGCGGTGGTCCGGTTCTGCCGGGATCGGGACGTCGGCCTCGTCGTCGTGGGGCCCGAAGCCCCGCTCGTCGCCGGGCTTGTCGACGATCTCGCTACCTTCGGCATAGCCGCCTTCGGCCCAACCGGCGAGGCGGCGCGGCTCGAGGGCTCGAAGGGCTACACCAAGGACCTCTGTGCCGAGGCCGGCATCCCGACCGCCGCCTACCGTCGGTTCACCGAGGCGGGCGCCGCGAAGGATTACGTCGGTCGGCAGCAAACGCCGATCGTCGTCAAGGCGGACGGCCTCGCCGCCGGCAAAGGGGTGACCGTCGCGATAACCCTCGATCAAGCGCTCGCCGCCATCGACGACTGCTTTGCCGGAGCGTTCGGCGAAGCGGGCGCCGAAGTGGTGATCGAGGAATGCCTGGTCGGCGAGGAAGCGAGCTTCTTCGCTCTCACCGACGGCGAGACGGTGGTCCCGTTGGCCACCGCCCAGGACCACAAGCGGGTCGGCGACGGCGACACCGGACCGAACACCGGCGGCATGGGAGCCTACTCGCCGGCGCCGGTGATGACGCCGGCCTTGGTCGAGCGCACGATGGCGGAGATCATCCGCCCGACGGTCGCAGCAATGGGCGAGCGCGGCGTGCCGTATCGCGGCGTCCTCTACGCCGGGCTGATGATCACCGCCGAAGGGCCGAAGCTCATCGAATACAACGTCCGCTTCGGCGACCCGGAAACGCAGGTGCTGATGATGCGCCTCGACAGCGACCTCCTCGAGTTGCTGTCCGCCACCGCCACGGGACGGCTCGACGGGATGGCGCCGAGATGGAGCGACGACGCGGCGCTCACCGTCGTGATGGCGGCGCGCGGCTATCCGGGGCCATACGAGAAGGGAAACGAGATCAAGGGCGTGGATGCGGCGGAGGCCCTTTCTGGCGTCAAGGTCTTCCAAGCCGGAACCGCGCTTCGCGACGGCCGACTTGTCGCCAATGGCGGACGCGTTCTCAGTGTCACCGCGACTGGCCGAACCATCGCCGAGGCGCAAGCGCGAGCCTACCAGGCCGTCGATCGCATCGACTGGCCGGACGGCTTCTGCCGTCGCGACATCGGCTGGCGGGCCACCTCATAGTACGTCCGCACGCAGCCAAAGGTTTACCATCCGGGCCATTCTCTTTGCTATCTCAAGTAAATATATGTATTTTAATGCTCTCTTTGATTGCGGAACCGAGTCCATGCCATATGGTGCCCAGTGGGGCATGGCGGCCAGCGGGCAGGATAGCGCCTCCGGTCCGACCGTCATCGCGAATTGCCCTCATGTAGGTGACAAGGATCCGGCCGGTCGCGTGATCACCGACATCTATTGGGGAACGAAGAAGTTCGTCATCTATCAGGCCGACAAGACGGTCCGTTACATCCTTCCCGACGACTACAAGACGGCGGAAGAGCTCCGCCGCAATATCTTCGGACTGATCGACGTGCGCTCCAATATCGAGCGGCTACGCAGCAACCCGAATGTACCGCAAGCCGAATGCGACCGCGCCGGCGTCGAACTCGCCGCAGGGCTTGCTCAGGCCTTCGAGAGCGGGTCGGACGCGGACGCCTCGATCACCGGTCTTCCGGCGGAGGTACTGAAGCGGACCGAAAGCCGGCTGCGCAGCGTGGTCACCAGCGCCTACCGGAAGAACTACATTGTCGGCGCGATCTACGCCTTCATCGCGGTTGTTGTCGTACTCTGTTTGATGATGGCCTTCCTGCCGCGGCTCGGAGACATCGGGCAGATCAGGATTTCCGACGTCGCCACCTACGCCGGATATTGCGTCTTCGGCGGGCTTGGCGCGTTTCTGTCGGTCCTCCTCGGCATCCGGTCCATCGACTTCGATATCGACTTGGGGGCCTGGGAGCACTTCTTCGCGGGCCTGACGCGAATCTCGATCGGCGTCTTCGCCGGGATCGTGGTCGGCCTCGCCATCCACTCGCAATTCCTCAACCCCGACTTCACGGCGGAAGGACCGTTGCAGCCGCCTGTCTTCTATTTCCTCGCTTTCATCGCGGGCTTCAGCGAGTCGCTGGTGCCCAATCTTCTGCGCCGGGGAGAAAGTACCGTCGTGCCGGGCGACAGTCAGGGCAACGATGCGGCCGACCAGACCAGCGCGGGTGCGGCATCGCACCGTTGAGCAACCAGCCACCCTGGCCGTCTCGCCGTCCGTATCGCTCTCTCGGCCAACCCTAACGCGAGCGATTCCAGCACAACGCGGGTTCTCAGCGGGTCGTCGAAAATAATTCCTGGAAGACCTATGGTTTTTGCACAGAATCCACGCGCACTCACAATAATCTCCGAAAGAATTCTTGATGTGTTATCCTTACGGCGAGGCGAGATCCTTTCGTCTCTACCGAAAGGTTTCAAATCATGAAAATCGGACCGGAAGTGAAGCCCGCCTTTTGGGGCGCGGCTGGCGGAGCTGTCGTGCTTGCCGTGATCGGGTTCACCTGGGGCGGATGGGTGACCGGCGCGAAGGCACGTGAGGCATCGGAACGGAACGCCGACACCGCGGTCATCAGCGTTCTCGCCCCGATTTGTGCCGAGCAGTTCCGTCAACAACCGAATGCGGCGGCAAAGCTCGATGAACTGAACAAGCTCAGGTCCTATGAGCAGTCGAAGTTCGTGGACGAGGGCGGCTGGGCAGTCATGCCGGGGGCTGACGCGGCGGTCGACGGCGTCGCCAGGGGCTGCGCGGTGATTCTCACCACCAAGACCTGACGACGATCGATCCGGCATGGCCTTCCCCGCGGGCGGCGAATCCGTCAGAATCGCGGGAGAGGAAGCTTCCGCTCATGCCGATCCGTCGTCTCAGCGAGGACATGGTCAACCGCATCGCCGCCGGCGAGGTGGTTGAACGGCCGGCGAGCGTCGTCAAGGAGGCGGTCGAGAACGCCATCGACGCCGGGGCAACCCGTATCGAGGTGGTCACCGCCGGCGGCGGGGCGGCGCTGATCCGCATAACCGACGACGGGATCGGGATCGGGCGGGACGAACTGGCGCTCGCCGTCGAACGGCATTGCACGTCCAAGCTGGATGGCGGGCTCAGCGAAATCCGCTCGCTCGGCTTTCGCGGCGAGGCGCTCGCCGCGATCGGCGCGGCGGCGCGGCTCGCGCTCGCCTCACGTCGAAGCGGCGAGACAGAGGCCTACGAGATCGCGGTGGAAGGCGGCCGCGTCGGCGCGGCCAAGCCGGCGGCGCTCTCCGGCGGCACGCGTGTCGAGGTTCGCGACCTCTTCTTCGCCACG
This sequence comes from uncultured Alphaproteobacteria bacterium, assembly GCA_963759235.1. Classification (GTDB taxonomy): domain Bacteria; phylum Pseudomonadota; class Alphaproteobacteria; order Rhizobiales; family Kaistiaceae; genus Bauldia. Next base: position 114,830 of record CAVWYO010000010.1, read on the forward strand.
CCGGCGCGGCTCAAGTTCCTCAAATCCGAGCGGGCCGAGGCGGCGGCGATCACCGACGTCGTCAAGCGGCTGGCCATGGCCCATCCGGAAATCCGCTTCGCGCTCAGCGGCAGCGACCGCTCCAGCCTCGATTACCCGACCGCGACCGGCGATCGGGCGCGGCTCACCCGGCTCGCCCAGATCATGGGCACCGACTTCGCCGACAATGCCATCGCCATCGACGCCGAGCGGGAAGGCGTGCGGCTGGCCGGCTTCGCCGGCCTGCCGACCTACAGCCGCGCCAACAGCCTCGGACAGTTCCTCTTCGTCAACGGCCGGCCGGTAAGGGACAAGCTGCTCCTCGGCGCCCTGCGGGGCGCCTATGCCGACCTGATGAAGCGCGACCGCCATCCGGTCGCCGCCCTTTTCATCACGATCGATCCGGCCGAGGTTGACGTGAACGTCCACCCGACCAAGGCGGATGTCCGTTTTCGCGACCCCGGGCTGGTACGCGGGCTGATCGTCGGCGCGATTCGCGAAGCCTTCGCCCGAAGTGGCCCGCGCTCCTCTTCGACCGCCGCGAGCGCGACGATCGCCGCGTTCCGGCCGGGGCTCGCGCGGCCGCCGTCCTCCCGCGTCGCCAACTGGCAGGCACCGTCCCGCCCCACGGCCCTGAGCGCAGCATTCGCCACGGGTTTCGCCGAGGACACCCAGGCCGCCTTCGACGAGGCAAACCGCCCCTCCGCCGACGTCCGCGCCATCGACCCTGAGCCCGCCAGCGTCGCCAGGCCGCTTGGCGCGGCACGGGCGCAACTCCACGAGACCTATATCGTCGCCCAGACCGAGGACGGGCTAGTCATCGTCGATCAACATGCCGCCCACGAAAGGCTGGTCTACGAGCGGCTCAAGCGCGGCCTCGATGCCAACGGCATCGCCCGGCAGATCCTCCTCATCCCCGAAATCGTCGACATGCCTTCCGAGGATGCGGACCGTGTCATCGAGCGCGCCGGCGAACTCGAAGAATTGGGGCTCGTCGTCGAGCGTTTCGGACCGGGCGCTGTCGCCATTCGCGAAACACCGTCGATGCTCGGCGCGATCGACGCCGCCGCGCTCGTCCGCGACCTCGCCGAAGAGATCGCCGAATGGGAGAAGACCGCCACCCTTCGCGACCGGCTCGAACGGGTCGCTTCGACCATGGCCTGCCACGGCTCGGTCCGCGCCGGCCGGCGGCTCAAGCCGGAGGAGATGGACGCGTTGCTCCGCGAGATCGAGGCAACGCCCAACGCCAGCGAATGCAATCACGGCCGGCCGACATATATCGAATTGAAGCTTGCCGATATCGAGCGGCTGTTCGGGCGCCGCTAGGAGCCGACGCCGGCCGCGATTAGGGACCAACACACTCGTGAAGAAGTTGCTGATCGGACTGCTCGTCATCGTCGTGCTGATCGTTGGCGGGCTGTTCGCCCTGCCATTCTTCATCCCGTCGGAGACGGTCAAGGCCGAACTGATCGCCCAGATCGAAGCGGCGACCGGCCGCGACGTGCGGATCGACGGGCCGGTATCGATCAGTGTACTGCCCAGCGCCAGTCTTTCGGCGCACGGCATCGGCCTTGCGGGCGTCGCCGGCGACTCGGAGGCCTTCAGCGCCGATTCGGTCTCCTTCGGCCTCAGCCTCGTCCCGCTCTTGTCGGGCAACGTCGTGATCAACGCCGTGACCTTCGAGCGGCCGCATTTCCTCGTCGCCTTCGACAAGACGGGAGGGAGCAACTGGACCGGTCCAGCGGCGCCGCAAGCGAACCCACAGTCCATCGAGGGGCTGATCGAGGCGGCACCGCCGGCGACGGACTCGGCCGGCGCGGCGGTCACTGCCGTCGAAAGCCTGACCGTCGGCCGCGTTTCGATCGTCGACGGCACTGTGACCTACCGCGACGCTTCGAGCGGCACGGCAGAGACGATCGACGGCCTCAACTTCGACGTCAGGATGCCTCGGATGATCGGCGCCGGGACCGCCGAGGGCACCTTCGCCTGGCGCGGACACACCCAGAAGATCGCACTCACCGTCAGCGACCGGCCTGCCGCCCAGCTTCTGGAGCGCATCCCGATCGAACTCACCTTGTCCTCCGACGGCGGCAGCCTCACCGCGAAGGGGACCGCGCTCGACGGCGGTTCGCTGTTCGCCGGCACGATGGAAGCGAGCGGCTCTTCGCTCCGCGGTTTCCTGCAAGGCTTCGGGGCAGACCTGCCGGATGCGCCGGCGTTCGCGAAATTCTCGTTGGCCGGGCCACTCGCCGTCGATGACACCAGCGTCCTCATCGAAAAGTTCAAGGGCGATGTCGGCGGCATTTCCGTCGATGGCGGGATGCGGCTGGTCTATGACCGCGAGCGGCCGGGCATTGGGCTCAACCTCGCCGCCGGCAGTATCGATGCCGCCGCTTTCATCCCCACGGAGCCGGCAAGCCAGAGCACCGGCGACGCCGGCGGGATCGATCTGTCGGCGCTCAATGCGCTCGACGCCAATGTCGATTTCTCGGCGCGCGAAGTCGCGCTCGGCGGCGCGAGCCTCGCCAATCTCGGCATGGACGTGAAGCTCGCCAAGGGCGTGCTCAGCGCAACGGTCCGTTCGGTAGAGATCAACGGCGCGCCGGGATCGGCGGCGCTGACCATCGACGCCGGCGAGGCGGCACCGGTCATCGACGGCTCGGCCAAGATGAACGGCCTCGACCTCGCAGCGCTCACTGCCTTGGCCGGGGCGAGCGCGCCCGTCGCGGGCACGGCCGGGCTCGACGTGAAGTTTCGGACGTCCGGCGCCTCTCTCGATCAACTCCTCGCCAATCTCGAGGCGAGCGGCGCGGTCTCGCTCACCAACGGTGCCGTCAGCGGGCTCGGGCTAGCCGAGATGGTCGGCGGCGATGCCGCCGCCGATCGAATCGACGACGTCGACCTCAAGGCGAGCTTCGCTTCGCTGTCCTCGCCGGTCTCCATCGACGGCGCTCTCACCTGGCGCGGCGAACGCGTCACCGTTACTGCAACGGCGGACGCGCGCGCGCTCGCCGAGGGCGAGGATACGCAGCTATCGCTCGACGCCACGTCGGCGCGCCTGAATGTCGCTTTTGCCGGGATCGCCAGCCGCAAGGGATTCGGCACCGGCAAGGTGACCCTGTCGACGCCGTCGCTCCGCCAGCTCCTCGGCTGGGTCGGTCAGCCGATCGGAGCCGGCGGCGGCCTCGAGGCCTTCTCGCTCGACGGCATCGTGGCGCTCGACAAGGGAAGCTTCACCTTCGACAAGACCGCCTTCACCCTCGACAAGTCGAGCGGGCTCGGCACCGGCAAGATCGACTTCGGCGGCAAACCCAAGGTCACCGCCGGGTTGTCGATGACGGTGCTCGACGTGACGCCTTATCTCATTGCCTCGGGCGCCGCGACCGCCAAGGGGGGTGGCAGCGGAGGAAGCGGCAATGGCGGTGGCGCCGGCGATACGCCGATCGACTTTTCCGGCCTTGCCGCCGTCGACGCCGATCTCAACCTCGAGGCGGACAGTATTCTGGCGGACAAGGTCAAGATCGGCCCCTCCTCGCTGACGGTGAAGCTCTCCGGCGGCAAGCTCGATGCCGACCTGTCCCAAATGGCGCTCTATTCGGGGACCGGCACCGGCACCGTGAGCGTCGACGGCGCCGCGGCGACGCCGTCCGTCACCGCGTCGTTCCGCCTCGCAAACGTATCGGCGCTGCCCTTCCTTACCGACGCTGTCGGTTTCAAGCGGGTCGAGGGCGTCGGCAGTTTCGCCTTCGACCTCAAGGCGGCCGGCAAGAGCCAGGTGGCGCTGACGAAATCGCTGTCGGGCCAGGGCACAATGAACGTTCAGGACGGCGCTATCCGCGGGATCGATATTCCGAAGATGCTGCAGAGCCTGTCGGTGAATACGCTGCTTGGCTGGCAGCCAAGCAATGACAAGACCCAGTTCAATCGCATCGACGCCAGCTTCGCCATCACCGACGGCATCCTCACCAACAAGGATCTGGTGATCGCCGGCCCGGCCTTCGCGTTGAATGGCGCCGGTCAGATCGACATTCCGAGCCAGACCGTCAGCTATCGCGTCAACGCCCAGGTGGCGGCGGGCAAGAAGGGCCAATTGCAGGATTTCCCGGTGCCGGTGCGCATCGAGGGTCCTCTCAACAGTCCGAAGATCTATCCGGAGATCCAGGGCGTTCTCAACGATCCGAAAGGAGCGCTCCAACAACTCGAGAACGGGTTGTTGGGCAATGCCGGCGACAACAATCCCGACAAGAAGAAGTCGAAAAAGAAGGATACCCAGGCGCCCCAGGTGGATCAGCTCCTCAATCTTACCAAGAAGAAGCCATGACGGAATTGAAACGCGATGGATTGCCCGGATTGCGACGGCTCGGCTAAGGTTTCGGCATGAACCGCATCGACAGATCCGGGCCAGGAGGTGAAGCGCGGCTCCGCTACCTCGACGGCGACTTTCAGGTCGTCGCGCCGGGTACTTTTGTCCGTTGCGCGGTGACCGGCATCGAAATTCCACTCGACGAACTGAAATACTGGAGCGTGGCGCGGCAGGAAGCCTATGTCGACGCCGCAGCCTCGCTCGCCCGCGAGCGCGAGGTCGCCCCGCGCGCCCGTCGCAAATAGCCGGCCAGCACGCTCAGCCCGCCATCGCAGCGAGACGGACAGCGTTCGCCACCATCTCGTCGACCGCCGCCGGATTCTCGAACTCAAGCGTCACCGGAAACGCCTCGGCGCGCTCACGCAGCCTCGCGAGGACCCCGGTCTCGCTCCGCAGCCGGACCAGGTCCTTTTCGGTGGTGACCAATCGAAGACCCTCCGCATCGGCGTCGGCCAGCAATTGCGACGCCTCGGCGTCATCGAAGCGGTGATGATCGGGGAAGGCCACGGTCTTGGTCACCGGGGCATCGATGGCGCGAAGGGTTTCAAAGAACTTCTCGGGGCGTCCGATGCCGGCAAAGGCGAGGATGGGGGCTTTGCGCCACTCCCTGACGCGAACCGGTTTCAACGTCGCCCGCAGGGTGGACCGACCGCCGCGGGCGGCGGCGCGGATCAACGGCTCGGCCATGGCACCGTCGCCAATCACGATCAGCGCGTCGGCGCGGCGAAGCTGCAGGTCGAGCGGCGCCCTCAGCGGGCCGGCCGGGACCATCAGGCCGTTGCCGATGCCGGCGCCGGCGTCGACGCAGGCGAGCGAGACGTCCTTGGCAAGAGTGGGATTCTGGAAACCGTCATCCATGATGATGAGGGTCAGGGCCCGGTCGAGCAGCAAACGCGCCGACGCGGAGCGATCGCGGCCGATTGCGGTCGGCGCGACCGCGGCGAGCAGGAGCGCTTCGTCGCCGACGGCTTCGGGACCGTGCGTTTCGGGATCAACCATCAGCGGGCCAGCTTCGCTGCCGCCGTAGCCCGAGGCGAGGAAGCCGGGCTTCAGCCCCTGGCGCCGGGCGACCTTGGCCAGCGCAATCGCCGTCGGCGTCTTTCCGGCCCCGCCGACCACGAAATTGCCGACGCAGACCACCGGAACCGGCGGACGGAGACGCGGAGGCCTGGTCATCCGCCAGGCCGACGACTGCCCCCATATCTTGGAGAGCGGCCAAAGTGCCAGAGCCCGCGCGTTAGGACGGGCCAGCCACCAGAACGACGGCGCCGCCGTCACGGTCTCGCCGCCTCCAACGCCGGACCGCTCGGCGCCGGCTCCCCGGAAGCGCCGAGGGCGGGCAGCAGCGCCTTCATCGTCTGGTCGAGTGCGCCGCGGAACGGGGACAAGGCTTCGCGCGCGGCGACCGCACATCGCTGGCGCGCCTCGGGATCGCCGATCAACGCGCCGGCTCGTTCGGCAAGGTCGCCGGCGTCCGTCACGCGGCTACCCGCGGTCAGGCCGTCGAGCGCGCAATAGACCTCGTCGAAGTTATGGGTGTGGGGACCGTGCAGGATCGCCGTGCCCAGACCGATCGGCTCGATCGGGTTCTGACCACCATGATCGACCAGAGATCCGCCGATGAAGGACACCGGAGCGACGCGGTAGAAAAGACCGAGCTCGCCAAGCGTGTCGGCGAGATAGACGTCCGTCGATGCGGCAACCCGGTTGCCGGCACTACGTCGTGCAACCGACACGCCGCGTCGCGCCAGGGCAGCGGCAATTTCCGGTCCCCGGTTGGGGTGGCGCGGAACGATGATCGTCAGGAGCCGCGGAAGGCGCGTCGCCATCAGCTTGTGCGCCGCGACGACGATTTCTTCTTCTCCCGGGTGGGTGCTCGCAGCGAGCCACACCGGGCGGTCGCCGATTTCGGCTTGCAGCGCGGCTGTGACGCTCGGATCGGCGCCTGGCGGCGGCGTGTCGAACTTCAAGTTGCCGGTGACCACCACGGAGGGAACGCCGAGCGAGCGGTAGCGCTCGCCGTCCGGATCGCTCTGGGCCAGGCAGAGCTTGACCCGTGAGAATATGGCGTTGGCGACCGCGGCATGGCGGCGCCACCCCTCGAACGATCGGCGCGACAGTCGCCCGTTGACGACGACCAGCGGCACCCCCGCCTCGGAGAGGTTGACGATCGCTTGCGGCCAAAGCTCGGACTCGACGAACATTGCCAGTTCGGGCCGCCAATGATCGATAAACGCCGCCACCGCGCTGCGAACGTCGATCGGCGAGTACTGATGAACGGCGCCCGGCGGCAACCGCTCCTCGGCGATCTTGGCGGCGGTCACCGTCACGGTGGTGAACACCACGGAACGACCGGTGGCGGTGATCTGCCTGATCAACGGCAGCACGGCATTGGTCTCGCCGACGCTCGCGGCGTGGATCCAGACCACGCGCCCGTCAGGACGTGGACGCGATGCCCGCCCGTACCGCTCGCCGAGCCGGCCCCTATCCTCCTTGCCGCGCGAGACCCGGTAGGAAAGGAAGAGAGGCGCGAGCGGTCGCACAACGAAACTGCCGAAGACCCTGTAGGCTCCAAGAGCCAACGAAGCGCCGAGGCTAGCCATGGCGCCGATCGACGATCCGATAAGCGCGGTCTGTCGCCTCGTTGAGCGCGTCCTCCAGCGCAACGCGCTTGTCTTCAAGGACGTTGGAATCGGCATCGGCCGGAACCTCGACCGGCGTGCCGACCGCGCACACGGCACGGCTGAACGGCAAGTTGATGGTGGCGCGATCCCAGCTGGTGACATCGATGCGTCGGCTGGTGGCGTAGGCGACCGGGATGATCGGCCTGCCGCTCACCCGGGCAAGCGTGATCACCCCCATCCCGGCCCGGCGCGCGGCAAGATTTGAGATGTCGGCGGTCATCGACACGCAGGCCCCCTCCTCCAGCGCCGCTTTCATTTCGAGGAAGCCGACCATCCCGCCCTTTTCGATCATGCGGGACGGATCGCGGGCCGTCGAGCCGCGGATCGTCTTGATGCCGAGCTTGCGGGCCACCAGCGCGTTGATCTCGCCATCGTGATGCCTCGAAATCAGCACCCGCGCGTCGAAATCGAAGATGCGGGCAAAGGGCAACATGAAATGCTGGCCGTGCCACATCGTGAAGATCACCGGCGCGAGATGGATGTAGCTGCCGTAAGGATCGGGCGGATCGAAGGCAAGCGGGCTCGTGGCGTTGACGAAGCGAAGGTAGTTGGCGGCCAGGCCGGCGATCACCCGCTGCGCCGCGGGGGTCCGGAATATCCGCGTCGACAGACGTGGCTTGCGACGCGCCTTCTTTGGGAAGGCCACGGTCGCCCGTTTGCGCCGGCTGGCATTTCCGTCCATCGCTTCGGAGTCGGTTGCGTCGGCGTCCGCCGTCTCGTCGGCAGCGGCGATTGGCTTCTTCATTGTCTTCAACGAGCCGGCCATCGGCGCCTAGGTGCCGATGCGTTCCGGTCGCACGTCGGTCTCGGGGTCGAGGAGCCGGTGAAGATGAACGATGAAATAGCGCATGCGGGCGTTGTCGACACTCGCCTGCGCTTTGCCCTTCCAGGCGTCGTAGGCGGTGGCGTAGTTCGGATAGATGCCGACAATATCAAGCGCCGCCAGATCGGTGAAGCGAATGCCCTTGATATCCTCAAGTTCGCCGCCGAAGACCAGATGAAGGAGCTGCGGCCGGTTCGGCGTGGTGTCCGTCCCCACCATCTTGACTTTCCGGTCCCCCACTCTGGTGCCGCGCTTGGACGTTCCTGACCACATCCGCGACCCGGTCAAACAACGCCGGCGTTGTCGCAATCAGCGTCGGATGAGCGGTGTCTTTCCTATTGTAGCGCAGGACCTGACCGGACAGGTCGGAGAGGCGCGCTCCGGCTTCCTGCACCAAAAGATCGGCTGCCGCAAGGTCCCAATCCTGGGCGTTCGGCCGGGCGATCGTCACCTCGATTTCGTCGGCTGCAACCAGCGCAATGCGATAGGCGAGCGAGGCAACGAAACGTGGCCGGACCGGCTTTCCCATCTCCGCTTCGATGGCCTTGGCGTAGCGTCTCGGGCTGGCGAAGCGTGCGCCGGCGAGGTCGTCTTTGGCGGAGGCGGCCAGCCTCGTGTCATTGCGGAAGGCGCCGGCACCCGCCATCGCCCAGTACGATTCGGACAATGCCGGAGCGATGAGAACCGCGGCGACCGGCCGGCCTTCCTCCACAACCGCCAGCGAAACAGTCCATTCCTTGCCGCCGGCGAGGAAGCCGCGAGTGCCGTCGATCGGATCGACGACGAAGACGCGGGCGCGCTCCAGCCGCTCCGGACTATCGGTGGTCTCTTCCGAGAGCCAGCCATAATCCGGCCGGGCCGTGCGCAGGATTTCGGTCAGCCGCCGGTCGACGGCGATATCGGCCTCGCTGACCGGCGAGCCTCCGTCCTTCGTCCAGGCATGCGGATCGCGCTTGAAGTAGGCGAGCGCCAGAAGCGAGGCTTCGGATCCTGCCGCCTTCAGGAGCTCGAGATCATCCGCGGCGGTCGGCGCCACGTCTCATTGCCCCGCCACCGTCATGCCTTCGATGGCAACTGTCGGCGCATTGGTGGCGAAGCGGTATTCCAGATCGGAGGCCGGTACGAGCCGCAGGAACATGTCGGAAAGATTGCCGGCAACGGTTATCTCGCTCACCGGCTCGGCGAGCCTTCCATCGCGGATGGCGAAACCCGCGGCGCCGCGGCTGTAGTCGCCGGTGATGAGGTTCGCGCCATGGCCGATCATTTCGGTAACGTACAGGCCGTCGCCGATCGCCGCCATCAGTTCTTCCGGGGTCTGATCGCCGGGCGCAAGCGTCAAATTGGTAGTTCCGGGAGACGGGTTGCCGCCGCCGCGGCCGGCGTGGCCATTGGTGGCGAGGCCAAGCTCGCGGGCGGTCGCCGAATCGAGGAACCAGGTTTGCAGGACTCCGTCCCGGATGAGATCGAGGCGCTCGGGCCGCACACCCTCGCCGTCGAACGGCCGAGAGGCAAGGCCGCGCCGGCGACTCGGGTCGTCGGTGACGGTGATGTTCGACTGGAAGATCGCCGTTCCCAACTTGTCGCGAAGGAAGCTCGTTTTCCGGGCAATGGCTGATCCGTTGGTCGCGCCGGCAAGGCTGCCAAGCAGTCCGCCGGCGACGCGCGGATCGAAAACGACCGTGGTCCGGCCGGTGGCGAACGTCACTGGATTGAGCCGGCGTATCGCTCGTTCGCCGGCCTTGCGCCCGATCTCAGCCGGGTCAGCCAGGTCGGCCCGGTGGGTGCGCACCTCGTACCAGTAGTCGCGTTCCATCGCCGTGCCCGCGCCGGCGATCGCCGAGGCGGAGAGGCTGAAGCGCGACGCCAGATATGAGCCGGCAAAGCCGTGCGAGGTGGCAAGGACCATCCCACCCAGCGACCAGCCCGCGCTGGCCCCGCCCGAATTGGTCACGCCATCGATCGCCCGCATGGCGTCCTCGGCGGCAAGCGCGGCGTCGCTCAACTCAGCAGGCTCGGGAATCGTCGCATCCAGCAGGTCGAGATCATCGTCGAAAGTCTTCGTGAGCCGATCGGCTTCGGCTAGACCGGCGAAGCGGTCTTCGGGCGCGACCTTCGCCATGGCGACGGCGCGTTCCGCCAGTTCGGCAGGGTCGGCAAGCACGTTGGCCGACACGGTCGCCGAGCGCTGTCCGACAAAGGCGCGCAGCGTGAAATCGTCGCCTTCCGCCCGCCGAGTCTCCTCGATCTTGCCGAGCCGCATGTCGACGGACAACGACATACCGCGCAGGCATACGGTATCGGCTGCGTCGGCTCCGGCCTTTCTTGCGGCTTCGACGAGCCGGGCGGCGCGGTCGATGAGATCGGATTGGTCGAGGATTTCGGTCATGTCGGCTCCTTGCGGCCTCATTTATGGTCCTTCACTCTCCCGGGCAAGCGCATCCCGCCACATTGCGTCCTCGTTGCATCCGGGCCAATGTCGTCGCTCACGCCCGCCGAGCGTCGCACCCAAGGTCAGCCGATGCCGTCAGCTCCAGCCGACGCCCCGCCTGAAAAGGCGAGATTCGTCACCGGCCCAACCATGCGCCACGTGCTCGTCATGGCCGGTGCCGGTGCGGCCGGATTGGTGACGGTCTTCATCATCGATTTCCTCAACCTCTTTTACATCTCGCTTCTCCGCGACCAGGGGCTGACGGCGGCGGTCGGCTACGCGTCCGCGTTTGTCTACTTCTACACCTCGCTGTCCATCGGCGTGATGATCGCCTCGACCGCCCTGGTCGCCCGTGCGCTCGGAGCGCAGGATCGAGAAAGGGCGCGGCAGCTGGCGGGCTCGGCGATCGTCTGGATGATCGTTGTCAGCGGCGGCGCCACGCTGGTCAGCATGCCGTTCGTCGACGACATGCTCGCCATCCTCGGCGCCAAGGGCGACACCCGCTCAGTGGCGGCGCTGTACATGTGGATCGTCCTGCCGACGACGCCACTTCTCGGGCTAGGCATGTGCTTCACCGGCCTCCTGCGGGCGGTGGGTGACGCCAGGCGGTCGATGATCACGACCCTCGCTTATGGAGGGGTGGTTGCGGCGCTGGATCCCCTCCTCATCCTTGCCTTTGGGTTCGGCGTACCGGGCGCGGCGGTGGCGGCGGTTATCGCGCGCCTCGCAATGGTGGCCTATGGGCTGCGGGCGCTGATCGTGCGGCACGATCTCGTCGCGCGACCGAGGCTTTCGCATGCCCTCAGCGACTTCCGTCCGCTGGCGGCGATCGGCGTCCCGGCGATCCTGACCAACATCGCGACTCCGGTCGGAAGCGTCCTGGCGACCGGCGCGATTTCCCCCTTCGGTGATGCGGCGATCGCGGGGTGGGCCGTCATCTCGCGGCTCATTCCGTTGGCGTTCGGGGGGCTGTTCGCTCTGTCCGGAGCGGTCGGCCCGGTGCTCGCCCAGAACTACGGCGCCCGCGCCTATGGCCGCGTGCGCGCCGCGATGAACAATGCCCTCACCGTCAGCACCGTCTACGTTGTCGCGATATGCCTCATCCTCTACGTCGCCCAACCGTGGATCGTGCTTGGCTTCGGGCTGGAAGGCGATGGGGCGGGGCTGGTTCGGGCGTTCTGCACCTACCTCGCCGTCACCTTCATCTTCGCGGGGGGGCTCTACGCCGCGAACGCCGGCTTCAACAATCTCGGCCATCCGACGTTCTCGACCCTGTTCAACTGGGGGCGCGCCACGCTCGGGGTGCTGCCGTTCGTCTGGGTCGGAGCGAACCTCGGCGGTGTCGAAGGAACGCTCGCCGGGTTCTTCATCGGCGGCATTCCGTTCGGTATCGGCGCTATTCTCGTCTGTTACCGGGTGATCGGCAGACTCGGCGAAGAACCATCCGCACCGTCCTGGTGGCAATCCGTGCTTGGCCTCTTCGGCATGAGACGTGCCAACGAGGATTCAGCCGCGCGCGGATAGAGTGGACATCACCTGGTCCACGAGGCGCTTGACGTCGTCCTTGATCGTCGCCGCGCTGTCCATGATCTCCCTCGCCTTCATGAAATCGAGGACACGAGCGACGACCGGGGGCCGCAACAGGATGTCGGGCGGGCGCGGCCGGCGCATCTTTTCGGTCATGATCGACTGCATCAGAAGCTGGGTGGCGCCGAAGACGGCTTCCGTCGATCCGGGCATGCGCCCATGCCGGTCGACCGGACCACCGACGACGTCGACGGCGATGACGATATCGGCGTTGTCCTCGATGAGGTCGAAAGGCAGCGGATTGATGACGCCGCCGTCGACCATGATTCGGCCGTTGAGGCGGACCGGCCGGAAGAGGATCGGTATCGCCGCGGACGCGGCCAGCGCGGGAATGAGCGGTCCCTCGTGAAGGCCTGCGGCGCGCCAGCCATAGAAATCGGTGGCGACGACTTTCAGGGGAATACCGAGTTCGGCAAAGCTGCGCGGCAGACTTTCGGGCAGGAACTTGTCGAGAATCCGTTCGGCATCGAACTGGCCGATTGCGAAGCTGCCTTCCGCGAAGAGGTCGCGCACCCGCTTGGGGCGCAGTTGCCACAGTCGGCCGAAGACCTCGGTGCGGTTGCGGAACAACGTCGTCGAATGCTTGCGGATTTCCGCGCCGCTCATTCCCGCTGCGTAGCCGGCTCCGATAATGGCGCCCATCGAGGTGCCGGCGATGACGGAGGGCGCCAGTCCCATCTCGTCGAGCGCCTCGAGTACGGGTATGTGGCCGAAGCCGCGGGCGCCGCCGCCGCTCAGCGCCAGTCCAATTCGGCTTCCGCCACTTCTGCCGCCCTCGGCCGCCACGGCCTCAGCTCGCTGGCTGGCCGACACGCACCACGATCATTTTGTCGTCCCCGAAAAGTCGCGCCGCCGCCCGCCGCACGTCGTCGATGGTGACCGCCGCGATGAGGTCGTTGCGCTTGTCGATGTAGTCAATGCCGAGATGGTCGAGTTGGATGCCGAGAAGCTGCCCGGCGATCTCCCGCGACGTGTCGAAACGAAGCGGATAGCTGCCGATGAGGTAGTCCTTGGCGTCGGCCAGCTCCTTCTCAGTCGGCCCTTCCTTGGCGAAGCGGCGGATCTCATCCTCGACCAGCGCGATCACCGTATCGGCGTGGTCCGCCCGCGTCGACGTGCCGACCAGCACCGCCCCGGCGTGGTCGAGGGGCACAAGGCTTAGATCGATCGAGTAGGCGAGGCCGCGTTTTTCCCGGATTTCCTTGTAGAGGCGAGATGAGAACGCGCCGCCGCCGAGAATGTAGCTGGCGACGGACGCCGGAATGAAATCCGGATCGTCGCGCTTCAGCCCCGCGCCGCCCATCTGGATGACGGTCTGGGGGATGCCCATGGGCACGGCTATGTCGCCGCCGGCGGCCGGTTTGATCTCGGGAATGCCGGCCAGATTGGCCTTGATCGGCAAATCGCCGAAGACATCGTCGAGCATGGCGGCAAGGGTCTTGGCATCGATGGCGCCGACCACGGCGATCTTCAAATTGTCCTTGGCGATGTTCTTGCCGAAATAGGTCTTGAGGTCGTCGACGGTGATCGCCGCGACGCTTTCCAGCGTCCCCTCGGTGGGTCTGCCATAGGGATGGTCGGGAAACAGCGCCTCGGTCATTGCCTCAGCGGCCACTTCGTTGGGATCGCGCTCATTGGCCTTGATGTCGGTGAGGATCTGCGCGCGGACTCGTTCGACCGGCTCCGGATCAAAGCGGGGTTTGGTCAAGGCAAGCTTGAGGAGATGGGCCGCCTGATCCCGGTTCTCGACCAGAGTTCGCATGGAACCACCGAAAGTGTCGTGGCCGGTATCGAACGAGAGATCGATCGAAGCGTCGTCGAGCGCCGTCTGGAACGCCTCGCTGTCGAGCGGTCCGGCGCCCTCGTCGAGGAGCCCAGACATCAAATTGGCGACGCCCGGCTTGTCCGCCGGATCCTGGGACGAACCGCCGACAAAGGCAAACGACATGGCGATCAACGGCACCGCGTCCTCATGGACGAGCCAGGCTTCGACGCCCTTCGGGCTGACAACGCGTTCGATCGTCACCGCGTTGGCGTCGGCGGCAACCAGGAACGGCGCGAGACAAAGACCGAGCGCGAGGGCGAGTCGTGCAGGTTTCATGTTTTCTGGCCTCCGGCTACGAACGCTTGTCGTCCGGCGACCCGACGAGGTAGCCGGTCACCGATCTGCGAACGCTGAGATATTTGCGCGCCGCCGCGACGATCTGGTCGGTGGTCACCGCCTCGATCGCGGCAGGCCAATTCTGCACATCCTCCACCGTCTGTCCGGTGGCAAGGGCGGTGCCGAAGACCCGAGCGAGTGCGGAATGGTTGTCCTGGGCGTAGATGGCATCGGCAAGCACTCGGTGCTTGGCCTTGGCCAATTCTTCCTCGCTGACGCCGTTGGCGACCAGATCACTCAAAACGCCGTCGATGTCGGCCATCAGATCGTCGAGGCTGACATCGCCGCGCGGCACGCCGTAGACGGCAAACTGAGTGTCGCCCAGCGAACTCGACCGATAGTAGGCGCCGACGTCGGTCGCGACGCCCTTGTCGACGACCAGTTGGCGATAGAACCTGCTCGTGGTGCTGGCGCCAAGGATGTCGCTAAGCAGATCGAGCGCCTCGGCCTCGCCGGGCTCGGCGGTGGCATAGGACGGCACGACGTAGGCGCGCTGCACGGTCGGTTGGGTCACCCGCGGATCGGCGAGCGTCACCGTCCGGGCCGCCAGCGGTTCGGGTTCACGCGGTCGCACCCGTGGCGGTGGCTCGGCGCGACGCGGAACCTTGCCGTAGGTCGCCTCGGCGAGCTTGCGCACTTCGTCCTCGGTCACGTCGCCCGCAACGATGACGATGGCGTTGTTGGGGGTGTAGTAGCGATTGTAGAAGGCGATGGCATCTTGGCGGTCGAGCCCCGCCATTTCGCTCGTCCAGCCGATGGTCGGGATGCCGTAATGACTGTTCTGGAAAAGCGCCGAGGCGACGGCGACGCTCAGCTGCGCGGCGGGATTGTTGTCGATGCGCGAACGGCGCTCTTCGAGAATCACGTCCCGCTCCGGCAACACGACCTCGTCGCTGAGGACCAGGTTCGCCATCCGATCAGCTTCGAACTGCATCATCAGTCCGAGATGCTGCTTCGCCACGCTTTGGTGGTAGACGGTGTAATCGTCGGTGGTGAAGGCGTTTTCACTGCCGCCAACCGAGGTGACCACCTTCGAGAACTCGCCCTCGAGATGGTCCTTGGTGCCCTTGAACATCAAGTGTTCGAGGAAGTGGGCGATGCCCGATTTGCCGGGCACTTCGTCGGCGGCACCGACCTTGTACCAGACCATGTGCGTGACGGTCGGGGCGCGATGATCCGGGATGACCACGACCTGGAGACCGTTGTCGAGGGTGAAGGTCGTCGCGTCTTCGGCGAATTTGAGCGGCGCCGCCTCGGTCGTCGTTGCTATCGCCCAGGCCAGAACAAAGGGAAGGGTGGCACGGGCGAGAGCGAACATGAGACTTCCTTCCGGTTGACGGCGGGATTGGCCGAAAAGCTGGCGGCCGGTATAGAACGGAAGCTAGCACTCGCACAGCGCCGGCAACATTACATCCTCTTAAGGAAGACCAGTTGCGATTCGCCCGCCTGGCGGCGTTCGAGGATCGTCAGGCCGTCGATCGCGGCAACCGTGGCGGAGCGCCGATCCTCGAGCACGCACAGCGCATCGGCGGTCAGCCAGCCGCCGGCCACCGCCGCCGCGAGCGATGCTTCCCCGAGCCCGATGCCATAGGGCGGATCGGCGAACACCAGCGAAAACGGTGCGATCGGTCCGGCTTCGCCGAGCCGCGTGGCGTCGCGGCGAAAGATGCGCGTCCGGCCGGTCAGGCCGAGCGCTTCGACGTTGCGTCGGATCAGGCCACGCGCCGTCGCATCCTCCTCGACGAAGAGAACGTATCGGGCGCCGCGCGAAATCGCCTCGATGCCGAGCGCTCCGGTCCCGGCGAAAAGATCGAGTACGCGGGCATCCGTGACGGGATCGCCATAGCGGTGGGCGAGCAGGTCGAACAGCGTCTGGCGTAGACGATCAGCGGTCGGGCGGATGGCGCTCGATTGCGGCGTCGCCAGCCGTCGGCCGCGAAACTCACCGCCGACGACGCGCATGAGGCTTCCGCGCCGCCGTCGGTTTCGCCGGGGTCGGCGGGCGGATCGGGGCGTCAAAATCAACACCCGCCTCGTTGGCGAGCTTGGCGCCCAGCTGATCGCGCAGCACCCGACCACGAATTTCGCGGACGGCGCCGGCGGCGAGATCGCCGAGCTGGAACGGGCCATAGGACAGCCGAATCAGCCGGTTGGTCTCGAGGCCGAGATGGGCGAGCACCCGCTTCACTTCGCGGTTCTTGCCCTCGCGGAGCCCGACTGTCAGCCAGACATTGCCGCCCTGTGAGCGGTCGATCGTCGCCTCAACGCCGCCGTAGAGCACGCCGTCGATGGCGATGCCGTCCTTCAGTCGGTCAAGGGCCGCCTGATCGACGCTGCCGTGGGCGCGAACCCGGTAGCGCCTCAGCCAGCCGGTCGACGGCAATTCGAGCACCCGCTTGAGGCCGCCGTCATTGGTGAGGAGCAACAGGCCCTCGGTGTTGATGTCGAGCCGGCCGACCGCCAGGACCCGCGGCAGGTCCGGCGGCAAGGCATCGAAGACGGTCTTGCGCCCTTCGGGATCGCGGGCGGTAGTGACCAGCCCCCTCGGTTTGTTGTAGAGCCAGAGGCGCGTCCGTTCGCGGGTCGGCAACGGCTTGCCGTCGACGGTCACCTGATCGCGCGACCCGACATTTACGGCCGGGGAAGTCAGGATGCTGCCGTTGACGGAGACACGCCCATCGGCGATCCAGCGTTCCGCGTCGCGTCGCGAGCAGAGGCCGGCGCGGGCGAGGATCTTGGCGATCCGTTCGCCTGCCGGCGCCTCCGCAGCGGCCTTTCGGGTGTTCATGGCCGCTCCATAGCAAAGGCGGAAGGCCGAGGCGAGGACAGCGAAATGGCTAGGTCCCTTGATCCGATGGGGATTGCCCTCGAGGAAGCGCACTCCGCCATGGCCCGCGGCGAGGTGCCGGTCGGCGCGGCACTCGTGCTCGGCGGTCAAATCATCGCGCGCAACGGCAACCGCACTATCGAACAAGACGATCCGACCGCCCACGCCGAGATGCTGGTCATCCGCGCCGGCGCCAAAGCAATCGGCTCGCAGCGGCTGGTGGGCGCCGACCTCTATGTGACGCTGGAGCCCTGCGCCATGTGCGCGGCGGCGATTTCGTTCGCCCGGCTCCAGCGCCTCTATTTCGGCGCGGCGGACGACAAGGGCGGGGCGGTCGAGCACGGGCCGCGCTTTTACGCGCAACCGACCTGCCACCACGCCCCGGACCTATATGGGGGAATCGGTGAAACCGAAGCAGCAGCGCTGCTCACACGGTTCTTCGCCGAGCGGAGGTAAGCGCCGGCCGTGGCGCCTATTGCGTTACATCGGGGATGGCGTCGGTCGGCGGCGGAGCGCTCGCGTCTTTCTTCTTGAAGATTTGCCACCATTTCTGGTTCTTGGCGGCGGCGAACGCTTCCGGTGACGCCGGATCGGGCACCCGGTAGTCGGCGGGCGGCTCGGTAAGGTAGGTCCGGACCGGATTGCCGTTTGCGTCGACCGCGCCGCCGGCGCCGGCCTTCGCGTTGGCAAAAAGCTGCTTTGCCTCGGTGCGCGCCTGCTGCGCCTGAAAGATCTGGTTCTTGGCGCTGGTCGGATCTTCGTTCGGATAGTGGTTCGTCGGCGTCGACGATTTGGGGAGGCGGAAACCCGGGTCGGCGAGGACCTCGGTGGTCGTCTCCGCGTTCTTCGGCGCCGCGGCCAGCTTCTTCTCGCGCGCAATCTCGTCCGGATCCTTCGGCCAATCCGCCACCGCCGTGGTGGACTCGCCGGGCTTCGGCAGGTCGGCGGTCGGCGGAGGCGCGACGATCGGCGGCCGCGGAGCGTAGTCGATCGGCTGCTTGTCCTTCGAACCGAGCGACACCAGGCCGGTGATGTCCTCGAGAGTCTGCTTGCCCGGCGACACACCTGTTCCGTAGGTCATGCCGGAGCAGCCGCCGACCACCACCGCCAGCAGAACGATGCTCAGCGGCTTCCATATGTCTGACGCGAACAAAGTCATTCCGGCGCGAACCCTCCGAACCTCCCGCTACACGGATCGTGCAACAAATTCCTCAAAACCGGCAAAATTCCGGCGGGATTCGTCCCCACCTCTAGCCCATGCGCCGCGCCGCGACAACCGAGCGGCCTACCCGGTCCTCGCCAGGGCTTCATCAACCGGGCTGCCGGGGCCTGCGGTCGCGAGGATCGACCGCGCCGTTTCGACGTCCTGGCCCATCGCGGCGATGAGATCTCCGACCGTCGGAAAAGCCTGCTCGGCCCTGATCCAGTTGAACAACGTGACGATGACCTCCTCGCCGTAGAGGTCGGCGGCAAAATCGAAGACGAAGACTTCGAGCAAGGGCGGACCGTTGTCGAATTGCGGGCGCCGACCGTAGCTCGCGACGCCGGCGAGCGGCTGACCGCCTTTTCGGGTCAGCGTGACGGCATAGACGCCGTGGCGAAGCTGGCAGTCATCCGGCAGTCGGATATTTGCGGTCGGGAAACCCAGTTCCCGGCCACGCCGGTCTCCGGTCATCACGGTGCCGATCACGAACCACCTGTAGCCGAGAAGGCGGTTGGCGGTAGCGACGTCGCCGGCCGCGAGCGCCTCGCGGATCGCCGAGGAAGAGATGCGCTCCCCGGTGTCGTCGGCCACCGGTTCGACGACGACGACTTCGTAGCCCCATCGCTCTCCCGACGCGGCAAGCTGATCCGCGGTGCCGGCCCGGCCCCTGCCGAAGCGGAATCCCTCCCCGACGATGATCGCCTTGGCGCCAAGCCGGCCGGCGAGCACCCACTCTTCGAACGCCTCCGGCGTGAGCTGCGAGAATGATTCGTCGAACCGCGCCACCACCACCCCATCGACACCGAGCGCCGCCATGATCCGCGCTCTGGCTGCCGGCGGGGTCAGGCGAAAGATCGTGCTCTCCGGCCGAAAAAAGGCCCTCGGATGCGGGTCGAACGTCAGGATGACCGCCTTGGTGGCATGGCCGTGCGCAAAGGCCACCGCCATCTGGATCAAGACCGCGTGGCCGCGGTGAACACCGTCGAAATTGCCGATCGCCACCGCGCCGCCGGCGAGAGCCGGCGGCAGGCCGTCGAGTGAATACGTCATGAGATGTGATGGCGTTGCGTTTGCGACGTCCGGCATTCGGAGGCGATCCGGAGATTGGAGGGTCGGCAAAACTGCCGTCTCGGCCTCGACCGGTCAAGGCACGGTTTGGCGCTACCAGGTGAGGTGAGGAATGAATGCCCGCGCGGCGAGCCCCGCTTCGCCCAGGAATGCGCCGACTTTCTCGGGGTCGGGATTCTCCCGCTCGCCATAGGCGGCCGCATGAATCCCGGCGGTGACGAAAAGCACATCCAGCCCAAAACCGGCCGCCCCGCGAAGGTCGGTCTCCACGGCATCGCCGATCGCGAGAATCGCCCTCCTGTCGACCGGTCCGCCGGCGAGCGCTTCGAAACGAGCCAGTGCCGTCGCGTAGATCGGCGCGTGGGGCTTGCCGAGGACGATCGTTTCGCCGCCGATGGCCGCGTAGCGTTCGGCAATCGCCCCGGCGCACCACACCAGCCTGTCGCCGCGTTCGACGACCTTGTCCGGATTGGCGCAAAGCAGCGGCAGGCTGTCGTCGCGCCAGCGCGCCAACCGCAAGGCATAGTCGTCGGGCGTCTCCGCTTCGTCGTCGATCAGCCCGGTGCAGGAGATCAGCTCCGCCCGGCTGTCGTCGGTCAGCGCAATGTCGAGACCCTCGTAGATCGGCATGTCGCGCTCGGGGCCGAGATGAAACACCCGGATTCCGGGACGAGCGGCCAAATAGTCGCGTGCCGCCTCGCCGGAGGTAACGATGTCGTCGAAGGCGGCGTGATCGACGCCAAAGCGCGTGAACTGCGCGACCACCTGTGCCTTCGGCCGCGGCGCATTGGTGATGATCAGGACGGCGCGCCCCGATTCGCGGCAGCGCGTCAGCGCCTCGGCGGCGGCCGGATAGGCCCGTGCGCCATTGTGGACGACGCCCCAGGCGTCGCAAAGGATGTAGCGGTAGTCGCCGACGATTTCCGAAAGTCCGCTGATCCGCTGGGGAGGCGTGAGACTGCTCATTGGCGGCCGGCTAAAGGGTCGCGGACCGTTGGTCAAGCGCCGTCCCTGCCGGTCATCCGGAATTTCAGACGCCGCCTCTCGCCAACGGTTCATTTACCCTATTTGGCCATAGTCCCGGTGACGCAAACCAGAATTGCCGGAGGCGGGGTCGCCGGTCGTGGCAAACGACACTTATCGCGGAAGAACGATCGACGTGGTCATCGTCGACGCCGATCCCGGCCAACGCCGGGTTCTGGCCGGCTTGATCGCCGAACGGGGGCTCGACCGCTTCCAGATCCACGCATGCGCAACTCCGCAGGAAGCCGTCGCGGCGGCCGAAAAGATGGCGAGTGCGATTGTACTCGCCGACATCGAGACAATCGGCGGACCGGGGCGGATCGCCGCGTTCGCCCGCACCGCCCCCAGGCTGATCGTGACGAGTGCTGCGTCTTCGCTCAATATCGCCGTCGCGGCGGTCAAAGCCGGAGCGATCGATTTTCTCCCGAAGCCGATCGGGGCCCGGGCCCTCATCGACGGGCTCGAGGCGGCCGTCTCGTCGTGGAACGAAACACCGGCCGGGGCGGTGCCGTCCCGGCAAGCGCGGCCGAAGGAGGGGATCGCCCGAACCGCCTCAACCGACTTCGCCGGCTTCGTCGGCCGCTCGCCGGCGATGCTGGAGGTCTACGAGCAGATCCGCCGGATGGCCGCTTCCCGCGCGCCGGTGTTCATCACCGGGGAGAGCGGGACGGGGAAGGAGCTCTGCGCCGAGGCGATCCATCTCCATTCGGGGCCGGGAGAACGGCCCTTCGTGGCGATCAATTGCAGCGCCATCCCGAGAGAGCTGATGGAGAGCGAAATCTTCGGCCATATGCGCGGCGCGTTCACCGGCGCCTCGGAAAACCGGCCCGGCGCGGCCGAGCTTGCCGACGGAGGCACCCTCTTCCTCGACGAAATTGCCGAGATGGATCTCGGACTTCAAGCTAAGCTCCTCCGCTTCGTCCAGACGGGAAGCTTGCGCCGTGTCGGCGGCAGCCAATTGAAGCAGGTGGACGTTCGGATCGCCTCGGCCACCAACCGCGATCCGTTCGCCGAGGTCGAGGCCGGGCGCTTTCGAGCCGACCTGTTCTATCGCCTCCATGTTCTCCCCATCCGGCTGCCCACGCTCCGCGAGCGCCCCGAGGACATCCTGCCGCTTGCCGAGGCCTTTCTCGCGCGCTTCGCCGCCGAGGAGGGCCGCGCGTTTCGCTGTTTCGACCACCAGGCTGCGGCGTTGATCCGAGCCTGCCCGTGGCCAGGCAATGTTCGGCAACTGCAAAACGTCGTGCGCCGGATTGTGGTGCTCCATGACGGGGTCGAGGTCGCGCCGGCAATGCTGCCATCGGACCTTGCCGACGCGGACCATATGTCGCAACCGGCCCGATCCCAGGCCGACGCCCGGCCGATCCTACCGGAGATCATCGCGCCCTATTGGGAGCAGGAGCGGCTAATCATCGAGGCCGCGCTTCGGGCCTTCGGCGGCAACATTCCCCGCGCGGCCGCCGCGCTGGAAATCAGCCCTTCGACCATCTACCGCAAACGCCAGGCTTGGCGGCACCGGCGCGCTGCTTGAACCTGATCGCCCGTTCCAAGCCGCCCCTTGCGCGGAAGCACGCGGAATTGGATCATGGTGTCTTGAACCGCGAGCGGCCGCGGGTCCTGGCGTTGGGGAATCGGGGGTGAGACGATGAGACTTCCCGCCTGTCGGCCAGCGGCCGCCGCGCTTTTTTGCGTGGCGGTTTGTCTCGGATCGCCGGCCACAACCAGAGCCGGTGAGATCGCCGATCGGGCGACTCTGGCCGAAGACCTGCTCGGTCGCGGTTACGATGCCGCAGCCCTTTCCGCGTTCGACAACGCCGCGGCAGCGTTCTGGGAGGCCTCCCCGCTGCAGCTTCGCAAGGTCCTCTTCGCCGACAAGGTGGACGGTTATGCGAACTACACGCCGCGCGAGAACGCGGTGTTCCGTCAGAATGAAACGCTCCGCATCTATTTCGAGCCGTTCGGGTTCAGCTTCATGCCGGATGGCGACGGCTTTCGCTCGGCGCTTGCCGCCGACCTTCAGATCAGGACGCCGGGCGGGCTGATCCTGGCGACGTCGGAGGATTTCGGCCGGCTCGAGTGGCACGGGCGGTCGAAGATGCATGAGGTGCACGCGACCATCGGACTGCCGCTGCCGCAGCTCAAGCCCGGCGAGTATCAGCTCCTGTTGACACTGCGCGACGAAGGGTCGGCGAAGAAGACGACCGTCACCCTCCCCTTCTCCGTCGTCGAATAGAACGCGCCGCGCTATGCGGCGGGGTGCGCGTGGGGAATTCCTGTGCGATCACCTGAGGCGCCCCCTGGCGCCGCGGTTTGGCGGGGAGTGTTTGGCTATTCGGCGATCCGAAGCTGAGTTATCGAGTCGCCGATGGCGCTGAACGCGGCCAGAAGAGCGGTATTGTCGTTGGCGTTGAAATACTTGTCCTCGTCGCTGGCGCAAGCCTTCAGGAGCGACAGCGCGTTGTTGACGTTGCCGACAGTACCGCTGTTGATGTCGAACCCGACGGTGTAGATCGTGACTCCCGCCAATTTGGCGTTCTGGCAGCCTTGGAGGGTGCGGGCGTCCATGGCTGCGGTCAGCGTCGAGCTGTTGCTCGACGTCGTGCCGAGGTGGCCCATGTCGAGATAGCCGTACGCGCCGTACCAGGACCCCAGAAACTTGCTGTTCGGGTAGTAGGTGTTGGCACCGTCCGTCATCAGCACGATGATCTTCTTGTTTTCGGGATCCGCGTAGTCACGGCCTCCGGTGAACGGCTCTCCTGGCGAAAGCGTCCGCCAGCCCCACATGACGCCGCTCAGGATGTTGGTGGCGCCGGTTGCCACCAGGGCGTTGTTGGCGTCGATAATGTCGGTCTTGTCGCTTGTCAGCCCGGTAAGGGCCGGCGTCGTGCACATGAAATTCGGACCGCCCGGGATGCCGCCGACCGTAACATTCGCCGCGAAGACGTGGGCGGACGTGGTGCCGTATTTGCACGACGACTGCGTCCCGAAGGCATCCTCCTCGCTCTTGCCGATTCCCGAACCGCCGCAATTTGCGTTGCCGTTCGAACAGGTCCAGTTCGCATTCGAGCTGCCGCAGGTGCCGCCTGCGTCCGGAATGTAGTTGTTGTAGCTCTGCGAGCCCGACGGGGCGCCGTTGTAGCGGCGCTGTGAGCTTGAGCCGGTGTAATTGCAACTGCCGGTCGAGCAGGTCCAATTGTCAGGTTCATCGGCGGCGAACATCGGCACGAACAGTGTCTTCTTCTCGTCGGTCGACGGATTCGACGCGGTCGAGGGCGGATCGTCGGTGGTGCCGTAAGGCGCGGGGCGCTCCTCGACGCAGCCTCCCCAGGATGCGTTGCCGAACCGGCTGAAGAGGTCGAGGTTGCTGGTGGTCGCGGGCGCGCCGTTGGTTTTCATCGCGTCGGCGTGGTAGGTGCCCTTGGCACCGGTGTCGATCCAGGCGGCGTTTGCGTATTGCGGCCCGACGTTTACCGCGGCGGCAAAGGGGACGACCGCCATCTTGACGGGATCCGGCTTGGTGCTCGCCGAGCCGAGATTGAAGAGTGTGGTGGTGAGGTTGTTCGCGGCGGTCTTCAGCGTCGCGATCTTGCTGCCCGCCATCGACCCCGAATTGTCGAGGACCAGGGCAATTTCAAGTGTGCCGACCCCCGAGGTCACCTGAGAGGAGAGATCGAACGTCATCTCGCTCATGCCGATCATGGCGAGAAAATACGTTTTCACTTTGAGCTCGGCGCTCAAAGTCAGTGTCGCTCCGCTGACGCTCATCGTTGTCGGCGGGATCGCGTCGAGCCCGTTTCTGGTATTGGTGACGAAAAGGTTCTGGGCCTCGGTCTTCAATTCGGGTTCCGTCAGCAGGCCGACCTTCTTGCCGGCGGCAAGGGCGGCGCTGTCGAGCGCCCCCTGAACGACCGCGCGCTGCTGGTAAGCGCGGTTGAAATCGACAACCCCCCCGGTTGCGATAACGAGCGGGACCGAGGCGATAGCGAAAATCATCGCCACGTTCCCTTTCCGTTCCGTAATGAAACGCCTGAACAGAGCCAACACGCCACCCTCTTCGTTTTGAATCGATTTTGTTATTCCTACCAACCCGCCGTTGCTCGGCCGTTAAATGTGTCATTGCAATTTTATCGAGTGGCAACACCGGAAATCCGGCTTGCTGCGTGCTTGACAAGCCTGAAGGGCGTGACTACATGCGCGGCGCGTGCTTGGCACTCGATCAAAGAGAGTGCTAGCAACCTTCGAAGGGCCCGCAAGTGGGCCGGAGCGTCTAGAAGAGGAAGACAAACCCCATGAAATTCCGTCCTTTACACGACCGGGTGGTCGTCCGCCGGGTCGAATCCGAGGCGAAGACCGCGGGCGGCATCATCATCCCGGACACCGCCAAGGAGAAACCTCAGGAAGGCGAGGTTATCGCCGTCGGCCCCGGCGCACGCGACGAGACCGGGAAGCTCATTCCGCTCGACGTCAAAGTCGGCGACCGGATTCTTTTTGGCAAATGGTCCGGTACCGAGGTCAAGCTCGATGCTGAAGATCTTCTCATCATGAAGGAATCCGACGTGATGGGTGTGATCGAGGGCAAGGCTCAGACCCGCAAGGCCGCCTGACCAACACGCCACTACCACCTCAGATTGAAGGGAAGACAGCAATGGCTGCTAAAGACGTAAAATTCTCGACCGACGCCCGCGACAAGATGCTGCGCGGCGTCGATATCCTTGCCAACGCCGTCAGGGTCACGCTCGGTCCGAAGGGCCGCAACGTGGTCCTCGACAAGTCATTCGGCGCTCCGCGGATTACCAAGGACGGCGTCACCGTCGCCAAGGAAATCGAGCTTGAGGACAAGTTCGAGAACATGGGCGCCCAGATGGTTCGCGAAGTGGCGTCGAAGACCAACGATGTCGCCGGCGACGGCACCACCACCGCCACCGTGCTCGCTCATGCAATCGTGCGCGACGGCGCCAAGGCGGTCGCGGCCGGCATGAACCCGATGGATCTGAAGCGCGGCATCGAACTCGCCGTCAACGAGGCGGTCAACGACCTCAAGCGCCGTTCGAAGAAGATCAAGACCTCGGAAGAGATCGCTCAGGTCGGCGCCATCGCCGCCAACGGCGAGAAGACGATCGGCGACAAGATTGCCGAGGCCATGCAGAAGGTCGGCAACGAGGGCGTCATCACGGTCGAGGAGTCCAAGGCGCTCGAGTTCGAGCTCGAGGTCGTCGAGGGCATGCAGTTCGACCGCGGTTATCTCTCTCCCTACTTCATCACCAACGCCGACAAGATGGTGACCGAGCTCGAGGATCCGTACATCCTCCTCCATGAGAAGAAGCTGTCGAACCTCCAGGCGATGCTGCCGGTGCTCGAGGCCGTCGTTCAGTCGGCCAGGCCGCTGCTCATCGTCGCCGAGGACGTCGAGGGCGAGGCGCTGGCGACGCTCGTCGTCAACAAGCTCCGCGGTGGTCTCAAGGTCGCCGCCGTCAAGGCGCCGGGCTTCGGCGACCGCCGCAAGGCGATGCTCGAGGACATTGCCGTCCTGACCGGCGGCCAGGTCATCTCCGAAGACCTCGGCATCAAGCTCGAAAACGTCTCCCTTGCCATGCTCGGCCGCGCCAAGAAGGTGACCATCTCCAAGGAGAACACCACCATCGTCGACGGCGCCGGCAAGAAGAAGGAGATCGAGGCGCGCATCAACCAGATCAAAGCCCAGATCGAGGAGACCACTTCCGACTACGATCGCGAGAAGCTGCAGGAGCGGCTGGCCAAGCTCGCCGGCGGCGTCGCGGTGATCCGCGTCGGCGGCGCGACCGAGGTCGAGGTGAAGGAGAAGAAGGACCGCGTCGACGACGCCCTCAACGCCACTCGCGCGGCGGTCGAGGAAGGTATCGTCCCCGGCGGCGGCGTCGCGCTTCTCCGCTCCAGGCGGGCGGTCGAGAAGTTGAAGTCGGACAACGCCGATGTCCAGGCCGGCATCAACATCGTGCTCCGCGCCCTTGAAGCGCCGATCCGGCAGATCGTCGAGAACGCCGGCGTCGAGGGCTCGATCGTCGTGTCGAAGGTGCTCGAGTTCGAAGTCCGACTCGTTCGGCTTCGACGCCCAGAACGAGCTCTATTCGGATCTCGTCGTCGCAGGCATCATCGACCCGACCAAGGTGGTGCGCACGGCGCTGCAGGACGCGGCTTCGGTTGCCGGGCTGCTGGTCACCACCGAGGCGATGGTCGCGGAGCATCCGAAGAAGGAAGCTCCGATGGGCATGCCTCCGGGCGGCGGCATGGGCGGCATGGACTTCTAAGCTCAGCCCATCACGGCAAACAGCTCGGGCGCGGGATTGTTTCCCGCGCCCTTTTTGTTTGGATCGCTCAGGCCGAGATGCGGGGGGCCCGCCGTCCCAGAGTGGGTCGAAGCGCCGAGCCGTGGGCCGGGTCGTCGAGCTGCGCGAAGGCGGCGCGCAACCGGCGCACAACCAGTTGCGTGATGGTCTGGGCAAACTCTGGATCGTCGCGAATGAGCGCTTCGAAAAGCCAGCGGTTGATCGGCATGATTTCGGCATCGCTGAGCGCGACCGCCCAGCAGGACCGTGGCTGGCTGTCGAGAAGCTCCATCTCGCCGAAGATTTCGCCGGGCCTCATAACTTCGATCGGGCAGCCGGCGCTGCGCATTTCGACCTTGCCGCTGCGGACAATGTAGGCGCAGTCACCGGGGTCGCCCTTCGCATACACGACCCCGCCGTTACCAAGGCCCCTGACGCCGAGATCGGCGGCTGCGATGACTTCGATATCGAATGTCGTGCCGGGCATCCGTCGCTCCCCTTGCTTGCCATAGCCGGCGCATCCTCTCCGGCCCCTCTTAAGAAAGCGATGACCGGACCGTTCAAATTCCAGCCAGTTCGCTTAACGCGGTGTGCAGCCTGTTGATAACAAAGGTTGGGCCATCCCGCTCCGAGGCGCCCCAAGGCCACCATGCAACCAAGGGATGCATTGCCTCCCCGATCATGCGTCCGCCGTGCTTGGCCCGACCTCCCGTTCAATCTGGGCGAGGGGTTCGTGATGGAGCGTTGCCTCAAAGGCCCGCAGCCGCTTGTAGATGGACATCAGTTCGACAATCGTGGACCACGAATTGACGAGATACTGGAACGACGAAGCGACGCGATCGAAAGCGCGGAGAATCTGCTGCATCACGCCGAGGGTGAACCCGGCCGCGACGATGGTCGGGGCGAGCGCGACATAGGGTACCAGGACGCCAGCCTGGAGGTAACCATAACGGGCAACGTTGAAGTAAAGATAATTGAAATAGATGCGGAAATAGTTCCGCCGCACTTCCCTGAACAGCGCGGCAAGCGTCGGCGGCTGGGCGCGCTCCGGGCGGTCCTCGCCGAGAACGAGCTCCTTGCGGTAGGCCGCCTCGACCCGCTGGTTGCGGAACTGAAGCCCGGGCAGGCGAACGCCGGCAAGCGCCAGAAGCCCGGTGCCGAATATCGACCAGATGATGGCGACGATGACCAGGGCCTGGGGAACCGCGCCGAAGATGGGCAGTTCCTTGACGAACGTCGACAGCCCCCAAAGGATCGGCAGGAAGGCAATCAGGGTCATCAGCGAATTGACCAGGCTGACGCCGAGATCCTCGACGGTGGAGGCGAATCGCATCGTGTCTTCCTGAACGCGCTGCGAGGCGCCTTCGATAGTCCGCAGCCTCTCCCAGTTGGCGACGTAGTAGTTGTTCATCGCCGTGCGCCAGCGGAAGATGAAGTGGCTGACGAGGAAGGCGTTGAAGACGGCGACGGTGATGTAGACCATCGCGATGCTGAGGAAGGTCACCAGTTGGGCGAAATAGGCGTCGATGGTGACGCTGTTTGGCGTCGCTAGTGCATTCTGGATCATGTCATAGAAGGAACCGAACCAGTTGTTGATCATCACGTCGAGCTGCACCTGGAACCAGACGATGAACAGGATCACCGACGAGGCCACCACCGACCACCAGAACCAGACATGCGGCGACAGCCGCCGCCAAACGAAGGCGAAGATCGCCCCGGCGACGATCATGTATTGGTAGAGCCAGATATCGGAGGCGAGATTGTAGGCGGAGGCAAACGCCGTGCGCTCGGCCTCGGCGGCTCCCTCCGGCAGCGGCGGCGGAAAGTCATAGCCGAAGAACCCGCCCAGACTCAGGCTGTCGCCGAGGTCGCGGGCAAAAAGGTACCAGACGGCCATACAGAGGGCCGTCCACAGCACGGCGGAAATGAAAAACGACTTGGGACTGGGGAAGAATGAGGCGAACATGGAGGTCCTATCTTCGGCGAAGTCGGTGGATGGGCGTCGGTTGCTCGCAGCGACTTTTGACCGATCGCGAGGGACTGGCAATGGGCACCCGGGGCGCAATCGCCATATGGCGCCGCAAAATCGATCCGACAGGTGCGCTGCGCCTTTGCCCGCGCGTGGCGCGGACCGGAGAACTCAGCTGAAAAACCAGGGCACGCAATGACGCCCACGGAAGGGTTCCGCGGCGCGCACGACCGGGGATCCCGGCAGTTGCCGTGGGTAATAAGTCGCCCTGACGCTTGGCGTCAGGCGCCGATAGGCAGGTTGTGCTGAGGTCGCCGCTTCGCGTTGATCGCCCGCAGGCGTCGCGCCATCGCGCGCATCACCAAGAGGACAAAATCGGGATCGTTGCGGATCAGCCGCTCGAAGGTTGCCCGGTCGATGATGTAGACCTCGGTCGGCTCGACGGCGACGGCCGAAGCGCTGCGCGGCCCTTCGTCGATCATGGCAACCTCGCCGAAGATCTCGCCGGCCGCCGCCGCCTCGAGGACACCCCCTGCTTCCCGAATTTCGACGCGTCCGCTCTTCACCACATAAGCGGCGTGGCCGATATCCTCCTTGACGAAGATGACGCTGCCGCCGGGATAGGTTCGCACCTCGACGCCAGCGCCGACCACGATTGCCACGATGTCCGTCTCCGCCACGGCGTGCCTCCTCCAGGCGCAAAATCCGCACCAACTCATACGCCCGAGCGCTTAACAAAGTCTCGCCGCCGGACCGGGGCGCCGCCGCCGGCGCGCGTCCGGTGCCTTGCCGCTTCTGGAATGATGCGGTAGTCGGACGCCTGCCGGCGGGCGTCCGCCGCCTTTCGCGTACGTGTTTCCCGGATTTTCCGATGGCCGCCGACAAGACGCTGATCAAGGCACGCCTGCCGCGCGGCTTTGCCGACCGCGAGGCCGCCGACATCCGCGCCACCGAGGCGATGGTCGCGGCGATCCGCCGGGTCTATGAGCGCTACGGCTTCGAGCCGGTCGAAACGCCCTTCGCCGAATACACCGAGACGCTCGGAAAATTCCTGCCCGACCAGGACCGGCCAAACGAGGGCGTGTTCTCGTTCCAGGACGCGGGCGGACAAGAGGCGAGGAGGACCGGAGGTCCGACCGGGAACAAGGAAGAGGCGAGGAGCGGCGGAGCCGCGACAGGGACGGAAGGAGAATGGGTGTCGCTGCGCTATGACCTGACGGCGCCCCTCGCCCGTTACTATGCCGAGAACCACGAGCGGCTCGCCAAGCCCTATCGTAGCTACCGCTTCGGCTGGGTCTTTCGCAACGAGAAGCCCGGTCCCGGCCGCTTCCGCCAGTTCCTCCAGTTCGACGCCGACACGGTGGGCGCCGCCTCGCCGGCCGCCGACGCGGAGATGTGCATGATGGCCGCGGACACCATGGAGGAGCTGCTTGGCGGGCGCGAAGCTGCTCGTGGCAAATACGTGATCAAGGTCAACTCGCGAAAGGTGCTCGACGGGGTGATGGAGGCGATCGGCGTCACCGACGAGCACCAGAAGCTCACCGTGCTCCGTGCCATCGACAAGCTGGACCGGCTGGGGATCGAGGGCGTGCGCGCGCTGCTTGGAAAGGGCCGCAAAGACGAGAGCGGGGATTTTACATCAGGTGCCCTGCTCGAAACGTGGCAAACCGAAGTGTTATTTGAAACAACGCTAGAAAGTGATGAGGACGGATTCGGAATTATCGGGACGACAGTAGCTCTTCCGGACGGCCGAACAGTCGATGAAGCGAGCTCATCCTACTTGGAAGGCCGGAGCGAGTTGGAGGACATTCAAGACTACGTCCGCGACGCTGGCTACGGTCCGGAAAGGATCCGCATTGACCCCTCCGTTGTCCGCGGGCCTCGAGTACTACACCGGCCCGGTGTTCGAGGCGGAGCTGCTGGCCGAGATCCCCAACGAAAAGGGCCAGCCGGTGGTGTTCGGCTCGGTCGGCGGTGGCGGGCGCTATGACGGCCTCGTCGGCCGCTTCATGAAGGAGGACGTGCCGGCAACCGGCTTCTCCATCGGCGTATCGCGTTTGCAGGCGGCGCTCGCCGCCCTCGGCAAGCTCGACACGAGCGCGGCGCAAGGGCCGGTGGTGGTCACCGTCATGGACCGCGACCGGCTCGGCGATTACCAGCAGATGGTCTCCGACCTCCGCAACGCCGGCATCGCCGCCGAGCTCTATCTCGGCTCGTCGGGCATGCGCGCCCAGCTCAAATATGCCGACCGCCGCAACGCGCCAGCCGTCGTCATCCAGGGCGGCGACGAGAAAGCGCGCGGCGTCGTCCAGATCAAGGACCTGGCGCTCGGCAAGCGCCTCGCCGAGACCGTCGCCGACAACCGCGAATGGCGCGAAGAACGTCCCGGCCAGTTCGAGGCGCCGGAAGGCGAGCTGGTGGCGAGGATCAAGGCGATCGCCGCCGGCTCCGGCGCGTGACCCGCCGATGTCGCCGCGCCTCGCTTCGCAACCCGCACTCCGCCGGCAGGGCATACGCCCCCTCTCCCGTCGGGAGAGGGCCGTTTCCCTTGGCGAGGCGGAGCCGAGCTTAGGGAAACGGGGTGAGGGGATGTGGCCTCTACGAAAAGGTCGCAGCCCCTCACCCCCCGATCGGGTCGGGGGCAGGCTCTTCCGGCCTAAGCGTCTCGGCCGCTCCGCTCCCTGCGAAGCCAAGGCCGGAAGCCCTCTCCCTTGGGGAGAGGGACGAACGCCATGACCGCCGACTACGCACCCCTCCGCGCGCTCTTCACGGAAGCCGGCTACGGCTTCGTCGAGCCGCCGATCCTCCACGACGCCAATGTCTTCGTCGAACTGGCGGGCGAGGATCTCCGCCGCAGGCTGTTCCTCACCGCCGCCGCCGACGGCACGGAACTGGCGCTCCGGCCCGACTACACCATTCCCGTCTGCCGGCACCACCTCGCCACCGGCGCCGCCGGACGTCGCGCCGGCTACGCCTATCTCGGCCCGGTGTTCCGCCAGCGCCGCGACGAGGCGAACGAATTCGCTCAGGCCGGAGTTGAATCCCTCGGCCGGACCGATCGCCTTGCCGCCGACGCCGATGTCCTGAAGCTCGCGCTCGCCGCGGTCGGTCTTCTCGGGGTCCGCAAGCCCGCCGTCCGCATCGGCAACTCCGCGCTCTTCGCCGCAATGCTCGACGGACTCGACCTGAATCCGCCGTGGCGCCGCCGCCTCGCTCGCGCGTTCGGCGAGGCCGAGCGGCTCATGGCCATGATCGCCCGGGCGGCTGACGGCGGGCCGCAGCCCTCGGCCCGTGGCCGCCGCATGGGCCGTGCCGCCGCGAAGCGGACGGCCGCGCGCGTGCTCGCTGAAACCGGGCTCGGCACCATCGGCGGTCGCACCGCCGACGAGATCGCCGGCCGCTACGTCGAGAAGGCGGCGCTTGCGTCCGGCATCGGCGCCCGGCCGGCAAGGCTCCTTGCGCAATTCCTCGCGGTTTCCGGTCCGCCGCCTGCCGCGCTCAAATCGCTGCGTACCCTCGCCCGCCGCAACAAGCTCGACATTGGAAAGGCGCTGGACGCTTTCGAGGCACGCCTCGATGCGTTTGCCGCGCGCGACATCGATGTCGAGCGCATCGTCTTCGCGGCCGATTTCGGCCGGCGGCTCGACTACTACACGGGCTTCGTCTTCGAGATCCATGGGCCCCCCGGCTGGGGCGCCCGGCCGATTGTCGGCGGCGGCCGATACGACCGGCTGGTGGCGCTGATTGGCGGCAGCGGCGCGGTGCCGGCCGTCGGCTTTGCCATCTGGCTCGACCGCATCGGAGCGGGGCGGTGACCGCCCTCGTCCTTGCCATTCCCTCCAAGGGCCGGCTTCAGTCCAGCATCGCCGATCTCTTCGCGGAGGCGGGGCTCGCGTTGAGGGAGGGTGCCGAACGCCGCTACCGCGGCGCTCTTGCCGGTGTCGAGGACGTCGAGGTCGCCTTCCTGTCGGCGCCGGAGATCGCCCGCGAGATCGGCGCCGGCGCCGTCCATCTCGGCGTCACCGGCCGCGACCAGGTCGAGGAATCCGTGCCGGACTTCGCCAGCCGGACCGACCTCGTTCTGCCGCTCGGCTTCGGCCATTGCGACGTTGTCGTCGCCGTGCCGGAAGCCTGGATCGATGTCGTCACCATGGAGGACCTCGACGATGTTGCCGCCGACTTTCGGCCGCGTCACGGCCGGCGGCTGACCGTCGCCACAAAGTACGTCAACATCACCCGCCGCTTCTTTGCCGGACACGGCATCGCCGACTACCGCATCGTGGAGAGCCTCGGGGCGACGGAAGGTGCGCCGGCAACGGGCGCCGCCGACCTCATCGTCGACATCACCTCGACGGGGGCGACGCTGCGCGCCAACGGTCTGAAGGTGCTGGCCGACGGGGTCATCCTGAAGTCGGAGGCGCATCTCGTGGTGTCGCGCCTGGCAAAGTGGGATGGGCGCCGGCGGCGCACCTTCGAGACGATCCGTGCCCGGCTTGCCCGCGCAACCGCCCAGCCAGGAAAGCGCGCTTGAGGAGAGTCTTCGTCGCCTTGCCCATCGTCGCCGCGACCGGGCGACACGGCGGACGCGTTTGCCGCGCTCGGCTATGACACTGTCAATCTCGCCCTCGCCGCGGTGGCGAGGGCCGGCAGCGCCGATCCGGACAAGGTCCTCGCTGCTCTTCCGGGCGTGCGCCTCGACGGCGTGACCGGAAGGCTGAGCTATCCGCCCGGCAGCCGCATCCCCATCAAGCCGGTGGCGGTCGTGGCGATCGACGGCGGTAAGCGGCACCTCGTCGCCACCCTCGCCCCGACCGGCGTTCCTCCTCCATAAGCCTCGCATCAGACGCATTGCTGCGTTGCAATATCAACACTTTTGCATAGCAACAACGCGCCTAGATTCCGGCCGTGAAAAGGAGAACAGCTATGTCACGTTTCTCGAACTACTTCGCCGGTGTGACCGAACGCTACAAGGTCGCGCGGTACAAGCAGGTGCTCAGCGCGTTCAGCGATCGCCAGCTTGAGGATATGGGCTTCGCCCGCGGCGACATTCCGCGTCATGCGCGCGAGATGGCAAGAAGGAGCTAGGCAGATGACGCAATTCACCGCTCTGTTTGCCGGGATGGCGAACGGCGTCCGGGCGGCGCGCCTGCGGGCCGAGCTAGACCAGCTCAGCGACCACGGCCTTGCCGACATCGGCCTCGCCCGCGCGGATCTTCGGCGGAAAGCGGTCGAGTGGGCCACGTACCGTTGACCCGCGCGTTCTGACCCGGCGCGGGTCACCCGGGCCGTTTGAAGGCCTTTCGCTCGCGTTCCACCTCGGCGCGGCAGAAACAACCCTCGAGGTGATCGTCGACGATCCCGACGCCTTGCATGAAGGCGTACATCGTCGTCGGGCCGACGAAGCTCCAGCCGCGCTTCTTCAACTCCTTGGAAAGCCCTGTCGACTCAGGCGTTTTGGGCATCGCCCGCAGGGCGTCATGGTCAAGCTTGCGCGGCCGCGTTCGCGGTTCGGGCTCGAATCGCCAGACGAAGGCAGCGAGCGAGCCTTCGGCAGCCACCAGTTCGGCGGCGCGTTTGGCGTTGTTGATCGTCGATTCGATCTTGCTGCGGTGGCGGACGATGCCCGCGTCGGCGAGCAGCCTCTCGACATCCGTCGCGCCGAAGCGCGCGATCCGATTGAAGTCGAAGCCGGCGAAGGCATGGCGGAAGTTCTGCCGCTTGCGCAGGATCGTCAGCCAGGAGAGACCGGACTGGAAGCCTTCCAGGCAGATCTTCTCGAAAAGCCGGAAGTCGTCGGCGACCGGCCGTCCCCACTCGGTATCGTGGTAGACGACATAGTCAGCGGTGCTGCCGCCCCAGAAACAGCGTTTCCGGCCGTCATCGCCAACGGCGAGCCCGCTCTGCTCGGCCATCACCCTCTCCCCTAGTGGCGCCTCTTTGACACGAGTCGACGCCGGCGGGAAGGACTGAAGCAGGTAGCTGCTGACTCCCTCGCGGCAACAATCCATTAACCATAGAAACGCTTCGGCCCGGCTGTGTCCGCCGGGCAACGCCTCGTTCACCATTCGGTTGGATTTTGCGAACAAGATGGCGCCTCGGACGGTCCAACGAAAGCATCAGCGGGAAGCGTCACCCCCTCCCGACCGCTCCAGTCGAAAAAGGCGCCGGCAGAGCCGGCGGCAGCTTTGGTGCGTGCCTCGGGTGGGTGGATGAAACGGATCGCTTTCCTTGTTGTGCTTGGCGCAGCCGTGGTGGTCGGCGCCGCGGCCGAAGCAGGCCAGGGTTTTGCCGTTGCCCGCCCGCCGGCGGTGGTGAGTCCCGATCTCGCTTCGGCGTGGCTCCTCCAGATGAAGCCCGGCGGCCGGCCGGCCGTCTCCAGTGCCCTACCGGTGCAGCGCGTCCGTCTCTACGCCGGCCCTCCTCGCATGGACCCGAGATTCCTGCCGGCCGTGGTGCGCTACAGCGGGAGCGAGAAGCCCGGTACAATCGTCATCGACACCAATCAGCGGTTTCTCTACCTCGTCCTCGAAAACGGACGGGCAAAACGCTATGGCGTCGGCGTCGGCCGTCCGGGCTTCGAATGGGCCGGGATCCATACCGTCACCGCCAAAGCGGAATGGCCGCCCTGGACGCCGCCCGAGGAAATGCGTCAGCGCCAACCGAATCTGCCCGAATCGATGGCCGGCGGTCCTGACAATCCGCTCGGCGCCCGGGCGCTCTATCTCGGCGATACGCTCTACCGCATACACGGCTCGAATCAGCCCTGGACGATCGGTCACGCCGTCTCGTCAGGCTGCATCAGAATGCGAAACGAGGACGTGATTGATCTCTACGACCGCGTGCCGGTGGGGACGACGGTGGTTGTCATTTAGTCGACCCCGAAAGGGATCGGGGGAGCGGCCGTTTGCACGGCCGCGTCAAGGGTCGCCCGCGGGGGATGCGGCGGGCGGCCCTTTCTTTGTTCACCGCAACTTTTATCGTTCACCGCAACTTTATCGAATGGGCGGTTGCCTGACGGCCTCAAGTCCCGCTAATCTTGGGGATATCAGGGAGCGGCTTGGCACGTGGGCTACGGTGCCGGGAGGTTGGGGATTTCCCATGATGACTAGACGATTCGCATTCGCATTGGCGCTGGCGGGCGCCGTGGCCGCCGCAATTCCAGCTCAGGCCGGCCTTTTCCGCGACATCATCGCGAATATCCAATCGAGCGCGAGTGGGGGCTCGTACTATCCCGAACAGGTGCCGAGGACCCGGATCGCGCCGTTCAGGTTCCGCCGCCAGGTGGTCGACTATCAGACGAGCCAGAAGCCCGGCACCATCGTCATCGATACCGGCGCCCATTACCTCTACTACGTGCTCGGCAACGACCAGGCGATCCGCTACGGCGTCGGCGTGGGCCGTGAGGGGTTCGGCTGGAAGGGCACCGTGACGGTCGGCCGCAAGGCGGAGTGGCCGACGTGGACGCCGCCGCCCGAGATGGTCGCCCGCGAGCGCGACCGGGGCCGGATCCTGCCGGCACAGATGGACGGCGGCATCGGCAACCCGCTGGGTGCCCGGGCGCTCTACCTATACAAGGGGGATCAGGACACGATGTTCCGCATCCACGGGACCTCAGAGCCGTGGACCATCGGCCTCAATGTTTCCTCAGGGTGTATCCGCCTGCTCAATCGTGACGTGATCGACCTCTACAATCGCGCCAAGATCGGCGCCAAGGTCATCGTCACCTGAGGCAACGTCGTTCTGCCGACACGACAATGCGCCGAGCCTGCCACTGTTCGCGAGGCGGGCGTGGTATATGTAGTTGATGCCTTCGTCCCCTGACCGGTCCGGTGGTCGGCGTTTCATGCTTTCTCCTCGATGAACGTTTCCGCGGCACCCGCCGGCGCGGCCATCGGCCATGCCGAGATCCGGACGATCCTGGTCGGGGTCGTCCTCGCCATGCTGCTCGGCGCGCTCGATCAGACGATCGTCGTTACCGCGTTGCCGACGATCGGCCGCGAGCTCGGCAACTTCGACAGCCTGTCGTGGGTGGTGACCGCCTACCTGCTCACCGCCACCGCGGTAACGCCGCTTTACGGCAAGCTCAGCGACATCCATGGACGCCGCGCGACCCTGATGGTCGCCATAGCAATCTTCCTGGTCGGCTCCGTCGGCAGCGCGCTTTCTCGTGACATCGTCTTCCTGATCGGTTCCCGCGCGGTGCAAGGCCTCGGCGG
Organism: uncultured Alphaproteobacteria bacterium; assembly: GCA_963759235.1. Taxonomy (GTDB): domain Bacteria; phylum Pseudomonadota; class Alphaproteobacteria; order Rhizobiales; family Kaistiaceae; genus Bauldia. Next base: position 151,503 of record CAVWYO010000010.1, read on the forward strand.
GGGTGCGTTGATCTCGCTCGGCCAGACGATCGTCGGCGACGTCGTGGCGCCGCGGGAGCGCGGTCGCTACCAGGCTTATTTCGCCGCCGTCTTCACTACCTCGTCGATCGCCGGACCGGTTCTCGGTGGCTTGTTCGCGGAATATTTGCACTGGTCTTTCATTTTCTGGATCAATCTGCCGCTGGGGATTGCGGCCTATGTGATGACCAGTCGAGTGCTGAGGCTCCTGCCGCGGCATGATCATCCCCACAGCCTCGACCTCGTCGGCGCCGGGCTGATGCTCGCGGCGACGATTGCCCTGCTGCTGGCGCTGACTTGGGGCGGCAGCACCTACCCATGGGGATCGGCCGAGATCCTCGGGCTGTTCGCTACCTCGGCGGTCGGCTGGGTGCTTTTCGGCCTTCGGCTGGCCACCGCGGCGGAGCCGTTCATCCCCCTCAGCGTGCTCGGCAATTCGGTGGTCCGCAACGGCGTCGCCTCGGTGTTTTTCGCCGTCGGGTCGCTGGTCGGCCTATCCGTTTTCATACCGCTTTACTTCGAAGCGATCCTCGGTCTCTCGGCGGCTGGCTCCGGCATCGCATTGATCGCTCTGATGGGTGGCACGGTGGTCGGGGCGACGATAGCCGGGCGGATCATGATGCACTACACGCACTACAAACGCACGGGGCTGGCGGGCCTCGCTGTCGCGACGATCGTCATGGCCGTCCTCGCGATCTGGCCGGCGTCGCTCTCCTTCACGGGGGTCGAAATTGCATTGGCGGTGATCGGCGTGGGAATCGGCACGGTCTTCCCGATCGGCACCACATCCGTTCAGAATGCCGTTTCCCTACGGCAACTCGGCACCACGACGGGAGTGCTCAACTTCTTTCGCTCGCTGGGCGGCGCGATCCTGGTGCCGGTATTCAGCGCGATCTTCCTCGCTGCCGCGGCCGCCGGCGGCGGGGTTGCCTCGGTCCAGACCATCATCCTGGAGGGCGGCTCGAGCGGCATCGATTTCGGTCACGTATTCACGGGCGTCTTTGCCGCCGCGGCGATCGCCTTGTTCATCGCCTTGCTTTTCCAGCTGGCGATGAAAGAGCTGCCGCTTCGCGCCCATATGGACCACAGCGAAGGCGGATAGACCGGTCCGCCTTTCAAGACGCGTCGCACAGGCTATTCGATCAGCCGGTACGCCGGCAGCGTCAGGAACGGCGTGAACTCCTTCGCCGTCGATAGCGAGCGGAACAGGTCGATCGCCTCGGGGAAGCGCCCGGCAGCGTAATTGTCGGCGCCGATCTCTTGCTTCACCCGCTCCATCTCCTCGCCGACCAGCCGGTCGAACAGCGCCACCGTCACCGTTTCGCCGTCGTCGAGGTTCGCCTCGAAGTGGAGCTCTTGCCAGGCCTGCGAGCGGCTGATCTCCGCGGTGGCGGCGTCCTCCATGAGGTTGTAGAGCGGCACCGCGCCGCGCCCCCGCAGCCAAGCCTCGATGTATTGGACGCCGACCCGGATGTTGTCGCGCATGCCCTGCACCGTGCGTGTTCCTTGATGCACCTCCAGCATGTCCTTCTGACCGACATGGACGTCCTCACGCAGCTTGTCGAGCTGGTTGGGGGTCGGCATGTAGATGTCGAAAACCTCCGTCGCGACCGGCACCAGATCGGGATGCGCGACCCAAGTTCCGTCATGACCGGCCTTGGCTTCGCGCTCCTTGTCGGCCCTGACCTTGGCAAGCGCCGCATCGTTGACCTTCGGGTTGCGGCGATCGGGGATCTGAGCCGCCATGCCGCCCATGGCGAAGGCGCCGCGCCGATGGCAGGTCTTGATCAACAGCTCCGAATAGGCGTGGAGGAAGGCTTTGCCCATCACCACCTGACCGCGATCGGGAAGCAGGTAGTCGCGATTGTTGCGGAGCGTCTTGATGAAGGAGAAGATGTAGTCCCAGCGACCGCAATTCAGCCCGGCCATGTGGTCGCTCAATTCATAGATGATCTCATCCATCTCGAAAGCGGCGGGCAGTGTCTCGATCAGCACCGTCGCCTTGATGTGCTTGCGTGGCATCTGCAGCATGTCCTGGGCGTGGACGAAGACATCGTTCCACAACCGCGCTTCCAAATGGCTCTCCAGCTTGGGCAGGTAGAAATAAGGCCCGCTGCCCTGGGCAATCGCCTTCTTTGCGTTGAGGTAGAAGTAGAGCCCGAAATCGAACAGCGATCCCGACATCGGTGCGCCGTCGACGACGAGGTGATCCTCGGGCAGGTGCCAGCCGCGCGGTCGGACAAGGAGGACGGCCGGTTTATCGGAAAGTACGTAGTCCTTGCCGCTGACCGGATCGGTGAAATCGATCTTGTCGTCCCAGCGGTCCTTGAGGTTGATCTGCCCCTCGATCATGTTGGACCAGACGGGCGACGTGGCGTCCTCGAAATCGGCCATGAACACCTTCGCCCCGGAATTCAGCGCGTTGATGATCATCTTGCGGTCCACCGGGCCGGTGATCTCGACCCGACGGTCGAGGAGGTCCGCCGGGATCGGCGCCACCTTCCAGTCGCTGTCGCGTATCCCTTGTGTCTCGTGCAGGAAGTCCGGCAACGCGCCGGCATCGAATTGCTTCTGCCGCTCATCGCGGCGCTGCAGAAGTTGCCGGCGGTGCGTGTCGAACCGTCGTTGCAGATCAGCGAGAAAGCTCAAAGTCCCCTCGTTGAGGATTTCCTCGTAGCGCTCTCCCCAGGCGCCGCGCACCTCGACGCCGGGTACATTGATTTTCGCTGCTTCGGTGACGGCCATTCGCCCCGCTCCTGTTGATTTTCGCCGATCCGACGGCTGTTCGGGCCCCTGTATGGCACAGCCTCGCCCGGGACTGAACCGGCTATCCGTCGCGGCGACCACGAGCCTCGGCTATGATCGGGTGGATCCGTGTTCGACCCGATGCGCCGGGCACTCTCCACCCATGGAGTCTTCGCCGTGAACCCGACCAACCGACTGATCCTTCGAAGCCTTGGCCGATGGGTTGTCGCCGCGACGGTTGCTGCGGCGATCTCGCCGGCGCGCGCGCAACAGGCGGATCGGACAGCCTGCGAAGGGACTGCCGTGCCGGTGGCCGGGAATTGCGTCCAGCCGTCCGAGCTTGCCGGCGAGATCCGGACCATGATCACCGACTTCATGAAGGAGGACGACCTCACCGCAGTCATCGTCAACGTGCGGGTCGGAGATACGCCGATCGTGCGCCAGGCCTTTGGCACCTCGATGACCGGCGTGCCGGCAACGCCGGAGATGCATTTCCGCAACGGCGCCGTGGCGATCGCCTATCTGTCGACGGTGCTGCTCAGACTGCAGGAAGAGGATTTGCTCAGCCTCGACGACAAGCTGTCGAAATGGTTTCCCGACTATCCGAAGGCCGACCAGGTCACGCTCCACATGTTGATGACGTCGACTTCCGGCTATGCGGACTATGTCAATCTCGACCTCCTGCCGTTCTACCAGGACCCATTCCGACACTATACGCCTGACGATCTGATCGGGATCGCGCTGTCGCAGCCGATGGTGTGCGAACCGGGAAGCTGTTTCGCCTATGCCCATACCAACTTCGTCATCCTTGGCGAGGTCCTGAGCAAGGTCGCCGGCAAGCCGGTCGAGGAGCTGATCCGCGATTTCGTGCTGACACCGCTGGCGCTCGACAATACGCGCAGCGAGTCGACCGCTGTCATCCAGTCGCCGGTGCTGCACGCGTTCACCGCGGAACGCGGGGTCTTCGAGGATTCGACCTACTGGGACCCATCCTGGACGCTGGCGCGCGGCGCGGTGATGACCACCGACATCGACGATCTGGTCGCCTCGGCGATCGCGATCGGGGACGGAACGCTGCTCTCGCCCGCCTCGCACCAACTGCAGCTTGCGCCGTCGACCGCCGGACTGCCGCCATTCAACGACACCGTCTACTATGCGATGGGCGTCGTGGTGACGAACGGGTGGGTCATCCAGACTCCTTCCTTCGCCGGCTACTCAGCCGCGATGGCCTACCTGCCGTCACATAAGATCGCGATCGCGGTCACCGTCACCAACGGCCGCGATACGCCGGACGGTCCAAGGCCGACGGACGTTCTCTTTGAGCGTATCGGAGGAATGCTGGCGCCGGACCAGCCGCCTAAGTTTCCGCGGTAGGCGGCTCCCCGACGTGCCGCCTACCCGGTGAAAGCCGAGTCGTCGCGTTATCATCCTGGCAACTCTTGCTTGAGAGACTGCTTGCCGCGGAGAGGGCCGGGTCATTAGGCTCGCCGAGAAATGACAAATACGGCAGGTGGGCCGATGCGTGCGTGGAACACACCGGAGCGGTACGGCACGGTAGCGATCGCCCTTCACTGGATTATCGCCGGCCTCTTTCTGGTGTCCTATTCGGCGGTCTACCTGCCGGAGTTCTTTGTCGAGACCACGCGACGCGGACCGCCGCCCGGTCTGTCGGTCCATCAGGCGGTCGGCATTTCCATCTTCGTCTTCGCCGCGCTGCGGCTCGGCTGGCGGTTCATCAACGTCGCCCCGGAAGAGCTGCAAGCCCCGGACTGGCAGCGCTGGGCGGCCAAGACGGTTCATGTTCTGCTCTATCTCGGCATGTTCCTGATGCCGATCACCGGCTACCTTGGAACCGGCGGCCCGACCAATCTCTATTTCTTCTCCTTGCCCGCCTTCAAGGACACGAGCCTCTTCCAGACCGTCTTCGTCAACGGACTGGGGGTCAGCTGGGACTCCTTCGAGAAGCCGCTCGACGCCTTCCACTTCTTCGTCGGCGGCAACATCTTATGGATTCTGATCGCCATGCACGTCGGGGCGGCGCTCTACCACCATCTGATCATGCACGATCGCACCTTGGCGCGCATGGCCTACGGCATCTGAGCCGAGAATCCCTCCCGGGCACCCGGAACCAGCCGGTATGTCGGCCTATTCGATCTGCAGATCGACGATCGTGCCGACGCAGGAATAGACGCAGCGGCCCGTAATGATCGTTTGTCGGCGGAGCGTGCAGGTCGTCTCAATGGTGATATGTCCGCCTTCGACCCAATCCGTGCGCTCGGTGGTGGTCATCCTGCCCGGACAGGCATTGTGCGACCGCGGCGTCGCCCCGCCGGCGCCTTGGCCCTTGCCACCGCCACTCACATGCTCGGTGGTCCTGAACTGAACACCGTATTTCTTTGCCCAGGCATCGAGTTCGGCGAGCATCTCGGCCCATGGACCGATCGGGTTGCCGTCGCGGTCGAAGTCCGCTTCGCCCAGCTTTGCGCTGAGGCGCTTGGCCTTTTGCTGGATCGCATCGAACGCGCTCTTTCGCGCGTCCTTGGCGACGGTGCCGACGCCGCCGGACTCCGCAAGCTTGCTGGTTGCCATGTCGCCCCCCTTTGGAACCGGCGTGATTGCCGGGCGCGCAGCTTTCGGGGCTGGCCGGCTTGCGTCAATCGGCAGCAGGGCCGATTGCGGGAGTGGGCTAACTTTCGGTTTCCTCAAGCGCGTCAAATTTGCGCTGATTGTCCTCAAAACGTCAGCCGGTTTCCGGCCGGCCGTTTTGGCGGTCCTCATCACCGCTCACGACAAACGCCCATGCCTAAATCGGTCTGCCATGATACTTAAGTGTATGCTTAACTATCATGACCCGCTCGATCGGGCCTTCCACGCACTAGCCGACCCCACAAGGCGGGCCATGGTGGAGCGGCTAAGCCGCGGACCGGCGTCGGTGAGCGAACTCGCGCGTCCGCTTCCCATGTCTCTCCCCGCCGTGGTCCAGCATCTTCAGGTGCTGGAGGAGAGCGGTCTCGTCCGCTCCGCCAAAGCTGGCCGCGTCCGCACCTGCCAGATTCAGCCGGCCGTGCTGAGGAGCGTCGAGCGTTGGATCGCCGAGCGGCGGACAACGTGGGAACGCCGCCTCGATCGTCTCGGCGCCTATCTTGCCGCATCCGAAAAAGAGCCATCCGAGGACGACAAGTCATGACAAATCGATCTGTCACCCACGCTACCTTCGTCATCGAACGCACGTACGAAGCAACGCCGGCGCGGGTGTTCGCCGCCTGGGCCGACCCGAAGGCCAAGGCCCATTGGTTCGTCGGCCCGGACGAATGGCAGAAGTCGGATCACGAACTCGACTTCCGCGTCGGCGGGCGGGAGCGCGTGAGCGGCGGGCAGACGGGCGGACCGGTCCATCGCTTTGACGCCCGCTACTACGACATCGTTGCGGACGAACGCATCATCTACGGCTACGACATGCACCTCGATGACAAGCGGATCTCGGTTTCGCTGGCGACCGTCGAGTTGAAACTCGAGCCGGGGGGCACGCGGCTGGTCTTCACCGAGCAGGGTGCTTTTCTCGACGGCTACGACGATCCCTTCGAACGCGAACGCGGCACCCGGGATCTGCTGGAGAACCTCGGCGCCGCGTTGGACCGAGAACAGGGGCAAGGGACCTAACGATGAGTGCCGGCGGAATGTCCAAAGAGCGGCTTGCGCGCATGCAAGACGTGATGGAGCGCCATGTGGCAAGCGCCAGGATTCCCGGCCTTGTCGCCCTGGTCAGCCGGCGCGGCGAAACCCATGTCGATGCGATCGGCACGATGGATTTCGGCGGCAGCGCGCCGATGCAGCGCGAGACCATCTTCCGCGTCGCCTCGATCACCAAGCCGGTCACCGCCGCGGCGGCGATGATCCTGGTGGAGGAATGCAGGCTCCGCCTCGACGATCCGGTCGATCCGTGGCTGCCGGAACTCGCCGACCGCAGGGTCTTGCGGACGATCGAGAGCCCGGTTGATGACACAGTCCCGGCCAACCGGCCGCTCACCCTCCGTGACCTCCTGACCTTCCGCCTCGGTCACGGAGCCGTCATGGTCTATCCGGAGAGATATCCCATCCAGAAGGCGATGACCGAGGCCGGCGTGGCCCCCGGCCCGACGCTGCCGGATTTGCCGCCCGACGAACTGATGAAGCGCTACGGGAGCTTGCCGCTCCTCTATCAGCCGGGCGAAAAGTGGCTCTACAACAGCGGCTCGGACATCCTCGGCGTGCTGATCGCCCGCGTCTCCGGCCTCCCATTGGGCGCGTTCGTCCGCGAGCGCCTCTTCGAGCCGCTCGGCATGAAGGATACCGGCTTCAGCGTGCCCGAGGGGAAGCTCGGTCGGCTGCCGACCTGTTACCAAACCGACTTCGCCACCGGGGAGCTTGCGGTCTTCGACGAGGCGCGCGGCGGCCGTTTCTCGCGCCCTCCCACCTTCGAATCAGGCGCCGGCGGGCTCGTCTCGACCGTCGACGACTATCTCGCCTTCTGCCGGATGATGCTCGGCAAGGGCGTCCACGAGGGCCGGCGCATTCTGGCGCGGCCGTCGGTCGAACTGATGACCACTAATCAGCTCACGCCCGAGCAGATGGCGGATACGAACGCGACGGCCATCCTCGGGCGTGATCGCGGCTGGGGCTTCGGCATGGCCGTCATTACGCGCCGCGACGGTCTCGCCAGCGTCCCCGGCCGCTTCGGCTGGGACGGCGGCTACGGCACGACCGCTTACACTGACCCGCGCGAGGAGTTGATCGGCATTCTGATGACCCAGCGCGCCATGGATTTGCCGGAGCCTCCCGCCGTCTACAGCGACTTCTGGACCTCGGCTTATCAGGCCATCGACGACTGACGGGCCGGCGCCGGCGCAGAACCGGTTGCCGCAAGTCGCTCGGGCCGCGGCCCGCCATAGGCCCAATCGAGAAGCTCGACCGTGTGCACGACCGGCAGGCGCGTGGCGCTGCCGATCTGGGTGATGCAGCCGATATTGCCGGCCGCGACCACCTGCGGCTCGGTCGCCTCGAGGTTGCTGACCTTGCGGTCGCGGAGGCGGCCGGCGATCTCCGGCTGGAGGAGATTGTAGGTTCCGGCGGAGCCGCAGCAGAGATGGCCTTCGGCCGGTTCGCGCACCTCGAAGCCCGCCTTGGCAAGCAGCGCCTTCGGCGCCACCGTCACCTGCTGCCCGTGCTGGAGCGAGCAGGCGGCGTGGTAGGCGACCGCCAGGCCGGATGCGTTTTCCGGCGCGCCGAGATCGAGCGTGTCGAGATATTCGGAGATATCCTTGGCGAGCGCCGAGACCTTCGCTGCCTTCTCCGCATAAGCGGGGTCGGTGCGGAGTATGAACCCGTAGTCCTTCACCGTCGTGCCGCAGCCCGAGGTGGTGACCACGATCGCGTCAAGATCTTGCTCATCGATCACCCGCGTCCAGGCGTCCACGTTCCGCTTCACCTGTTCATGGGCCTCGTCCACGCGTCCCATGTGATGGACCAGGGCCCCGCAGCATCCCTCCCCCTCGGCGAGCACCACCTCGATGCCCTTCCTGACCAAGAGCCGCATGGCGGCATCGTTGATGCCGGGGTCGAGCACCGCCTGCGCGCAGCCGCGGAGAAGCACGATCCTGCCCTTGCGCTCGCCCTCCGGCTTGACGACACCGGGGCGGTCGGAATTGCTTCGCCGCGGGATCTTGCCGGGGGCCAATGCCAGCATCGCAGCCAGCCGGGCCATGCCGGGCGTCCGGGCGACGAGGCCTGCGAAGGGCTTGGCCAACCCCGCGGCTCTCATCGCCATACGAAAACGTCCGGGATGGGGCAGCACTGCCGCCAGCGCGTTGCGGATCAGGCGGTCGAACCACGGCCGGCGGTACGTTTGTTGGATGCGGGCGCGAGCGTGGTCGACGAGGTGCATGTAGTCGACGCCGGACGGGCAGGTGGTCATGCAGGCGAGGCAGGAAAGGCAGCGGTCGATGTGGAGCGTCAGCTCCTCATTTGCTGGCTTATCATTCTCCAGCATGCCCTTGATAAGATAAATTCTTCCGCGCGGGCTATCGAGCTCGTCGCCGAGCAGAACATAGGTTGGACAGGTGGCGGTGCAGAAGCCGCAATGGACGCAGGAGCGGAGGATCTTCTCCGCCACCGCGGTGTCGGGATCGGCAAGCTGGGCGAGGGTGAAATTGGTCTGCATCGGCTGATGTCACACCCCCGCATACATCCGGCCAGGGTTGAGGATGCCAGCCGGGTCGAAGCTCGCCTTGAGCTTGCGGGTCAGCTCCATAAGCGCTGGCGCCGGCGGTTCGAACACGTCGACGGCGAGGCGAACCGCGTCAGGCGCGCGGACCAGCGTCGCGTGGCCGCCGAGCGGTTTCAGCGCGTTGCGGATGACTGCGGCGCCGGCATCGTCGCCATGGCCGGAGACCGCGATCCACACCAGCCCGCCACCCCAGTCATAGAGGAGCCGGCAGTCTGAAGCAGCTTGCGCGGCGTGACCGACCGCCGGCCCGTCGCTCGGCTTCACCGACACCTTCCAGACCGCTGCGTCTGCCGGCGCGCCCAACGCTTCGAGATCGCCGACGACCCGCCAGACGGCCGCCGAGGCGTCGGCGGGGAGAATTTCGACGGCGCCGAATGCGTCGAGCGCGGCGACGAGCTTTCCCGCCCGATCGGCAACCGAATCGGCAAAGCCTTCGAGACGAATCAGCGTCCGCGCCCGCTCGCCGTCGAAGGGAGGAAGGTGCGCCGCGCCGGTGACGCTGTACGGCGAGCCGAGAGCGGCCGATAGCGCCGCCACCGCCCGCGCATCGTCAAGGCCGCCGAGCACCAGCGTCGCCTCGGTCTCGGGCGCCGGCTGCACCTTGAAGGTGACCTCGGAGAGGATCCCGAGCGTGCCAAGCGAACCGGCGAGGAACTTGACCAGATCGTAGCCGGCGACGTTCTTCATGACGCGGCCGCCGGACTTGACCACTTCGCCACGGCCGGTAACGGCGCGGACGCCGATCAGACTGTCGCGCGCCGCGCCGGCCTGGATGCGCCGCGGCCCAGAAATATTGGCGGCTACCACCGCGCCGATCGTCGGTTTGCCGCTCGACCCGTAGAGGGGGCGAAAATCGACCGGCTCAAAACCGAGCCGCTGCTTCCGTTCGGCAAGCAGCGTCTCGATGTCGGCGAGCGGCGTACCGGCGCGGGCAGAAACCACCAGTTCGGCCGGCTCGTAAAGCGTCACGCCGGTGAGGTTGACCGTCGACAAGCTTGCCGCCGTCTGCATCGGACGGCCGAGGCCGGTGCGGGTGCCGCCGCCGACGACCGCGAGGGGCGCCGTGCGGGCGGCGGCGTCCGCCACCGCTTCGGCGAGTTCGGCCTCGTCCGCCGGCGCGATGGTCGGAGGGGCTGGAGGCACGGCCTCATCCCTTCCCGCCGCCGACGGGAGAAATCAGCTCAGCAGCGGGCTGAAATGGGCGCCGAGATAGTACGGCCAGACGATGATTGCCCATACGCCCCGCCAGAAGCTCAGGTTGAGGTAACCGAGGGTGAAAAGCCAGCCGCCGACCCAGGCCAATCCGATTGAACTGTGCTGCTCGATCTTGATTTGTTCCATGTCGCCCTCCGTAAGCGTCGCCGCGCGTCATGCCATTGATCAGGCTCAAAGAGCGCATCCGCTATGCGGCGGCGACCGGACGGCCCGCAAGCGGAAATACCTTGGCCGGGTTGAGCCGCCAATCCGGATCGAAGACGCTCTTCACCCGCATCTGCTGGGCGAGGTCGGTCGCGGAGAACTGGAAGCCCATCAGTTCGCGTTTCTCGATGCCGACGCCGTGCTCGCCGGTCAGGCAGCCTCCAACCTCCACGCATAGCTTGAGGATGTCGGCACCGGCCTGCTCGGCCTTGGCGAGTTCGTCGGGGTCATTCATGTTGTAGAGGATCAGCGGGTGGAGATTGCCGTCGCCGGCGTGGAAAATGTTGGCGACCGCCAGCCCATGGCCCGAGCAGATCTCCGACACGCGGCGAAGCACGTCCGGCAGCCTGCCGGTCGGGATGACGCCGTCCATGCACATATAATCGGAAATCCGGCCCATTGCGCCGAACGCCGATTTCCGGCCCTTCCAGATCGCCGCGCTTTCGGTCTCCGATTTCGACACGCGGATCGTCGTCGGCTTGAACGTCCCGGCGATCGCCGTGATCCGTCCGATCAGATCGGCGACCTCCATCTCGGACCCCTCGACCTCGACGATCAGCATCGCCTCCACATCGAGCGGGTAGCCGGCATGGGCGAAAGCCTCGCAGACCTTGATCGCCGGCCGGTCCATATACTCGATCGCAACCGGCACGATGCCGGAGCCGATGATCGCGGCGACGCAGCCGCCGGCCGCCTCGGCGCTGTCGAAGCCCATCAGCATGGGCCGCGCCCCTTCCGCCGCGCGAAGAATGCGCACGGTCGCCTCGGTCACGACGCCGAGCTGGCCCTCGGAACCGACGATCAGGCCGAGATGGTCGTAGCCGGCCGCGTCGAGATGGCTGCCGCCCACTTCGATGACGGTGCCGTCCATCAGCACCATCTTGACGCCGAGGACGTTGTTGGTGGTGACGCCGTATTTCAGGCAATGGGCGCCGCCCGAATTCATCGCGATATTGCCGCCGATCGTGCAGGCAAGCTGGCTGGACGGGTCGGGCGCGTAGAAATAACCGCGCCCCGACACGGCGTTGGTGATGTTGATGTTGGTAACGCCGGTCTCAACCCTTGCCACGCGGTTGGCATAGTCGATGTCGAGGATCCGGTTCATCCGCGCGAGGCCGACGACAACGGCGTCCGGCGACGGCAGCGCCCCGCCGGACAGCGAGGTGCCGGCGCCGCGCGCGACCACCTTGGCGCCGGTGTCGTTGAGGAAGGCGAGGACCTTGGAGACCTCCTCGGTCGAGCCGGGCAGCACCACCGCGAGGGGCACACCGCGATAGGCGGTCAGCGCGTCGGCTTCGTAGGCGCGGCGCTCATCCTCCGCCGATATCACATGCGCCTCGCCGAGAATCGCCCGCAAACCGGCGACGATCTCATCGCGGCGGGAAAGCACCGCCGGGTCGACCGGCGGCATGGGAATGGCTGTCATCGGCGCATTCGCTCCCTCTTCGCTGCTATGATATCCGATTGTCGCCGTGTCGCCACCTGACTGAGGCCGCGGCCCATATTGATCATTGCGCGCCGCCCCTGCTATCGACGGGTCCTGCAGACGACGCAAAATCCGGAAAGCGACAGCGAATGGCGGAAGAGAAGGAACGGCGGCCGAAGGTAGGGCTGTTCGTCACCTGTCTGGTCGACCTGTTCCGCCCCACCGTCGGCTTTGCCGCGGTGAAGCTCATCGAGGCCGCAGGCTGCGACGTCGAGGTGCCGGCAACCCAGACCTGCTGCGGCCAGCCGGCCTACAATTCGGGCGACCGCAACGACACCCGCGCCATCGCCCGAAAGGTGATGGCGAGTTTCGAGCCCTACGACTACGTGGTCGCGCCGTCCGGTTCGTGCGCCGGCATGCTCAAGCTGCACTATCCGAGCCTGTTCAAGGACGATCCGGCGTGGCGGGAGCGCTCGGAGGCCTTCGCCGCAAAGGTGCACGAACTAGTCGGCTTCCTTGCCGACGTTCGCGGCATGAAGAGCGTCGCCGCGCGGTTTCCCGAAACCGTCACCTATCACGATTCCTGCGCCGGCCTTCGCGAACTCGGGGTTCGCGACCAGCCGCGGCAGCTCCTGAACTCCGTCGATGGCCTGAAGCTGATCGAGCTGAGAGACGCCAACGTCTGCTGCGGATTCGGCGGTACGTTCTGCGTCAAATATCCGGACATCTCCAACGCAATCGTCGAAAGGAAGACCGAGGAGGTTGTTGCCTCGGGGGCGCGGACGCTGCTCGCCGGCGATCTCGGCTGCCTGATGAACATGGCGGGCAAGCTCCAGCGCGAGCACCGATCCGTGTCGGTCCGACATGTGGCCGAGGTTCTCGCCGACATGACCGAGACGCCGCCGATCGGCGAGGCCGGGAAGGCCTGACCATGGAAATCACCTCACCCAGCTTCAAAGAGAACGCCCGCCACGCGCTCGCCGACCCGCATCTGCAACAGGCGCTCGGCCATGTCCGCGCCGGGTTCATCGACAAGCGGGCGAAGGCGGTCGCCGCCTTGCCGGAGTTCGATGCGATCGGGGATAACGCGCGCGACATCAAGAATCACACGCTTGCTCATCTCGACCTCTATCTCGAAGCTTATGAGGAAAAGGTCCGCGCTTCCGGCGGCGAGGTCCACTACGCGGAGACCGCACAAGGCGCCTGCGAGCTCATTCTTTCGATCTGCAAACGCGTCGGGGCGACGACCGTCACCAAGGGCAAGTCGATGGTCGCCGAGGAGATCGGCCTCAATGAGTATCTCGAGGAGAACGGGGTCGCTCCGATCGAGACGGATCTCGGCGAATACATCATCCAGCTTCGCCACGAGCCGCCGAGCCACATCATCGCGCCGGCCGTGCATCTCACCCGGGAGCAGATCGAGGCGAGCTTTCGCGAGTCCCACACGATGCTGCCGGCGGAGCGGGACCTGTCGGAGCCGACCGAGCTTCTCAACGAAGCGCGCTCGGTTCTTCGCCAGCGCTTCCTCACCGCCGATGTCGGCATCACCGGGGCCAATTTCCTGGTAGCCGAAACCGGCACGTCGGTGATCGTCACCAATGAGGGCAACGGCGACCTCACGCAGATTCTCCCCCGCGTCCACATCGTCATCGCGTCGATCGAGAAGATTACGCCGACCCTGAACGACGTCAGCCAGATCATGCGGCTGCTGGCCCGCTCGGCGACCGGTCAGGATCTCTCGGTGTACACGACCTTCTCCACCGGCCCACGCCGGCCCGAGGACCCGGACGGACCGGAGGAGTATCACGTCGTCATTCTCGACAACGGCCGCTCCGAGATGCTCGGCTCGGAGTTCCAGGACGCGCTTCGCTGCATCCGCTGCGGGGCATGCATGAACCACTGTCCGGTCTATCAGGCGATCGGCGGGCACGCCTATGGCTGGGTCTATCCCGGCCCGATCGGGGCGGTGCTGACGCCCGAATTCATCGGTGTCGACCGCGCCGGCGACCTTCCCAACGCGTCGACCTTCTGCGGGCGATGCGAGGCGGTCTGCCCGATGCGCATCCCGCTGCCCAACATGATGCGCCACTGGCGCGAGCGGGAGTTCGAGCGCCACCTGTCGCCGGCCACGGTGCGCTACGGCATCGGCCTCTGGGCGTTTTTCGCCAAGCGCCCCCGCCTCTACCAGTGGGCGACGCGGCTGGCGATGCGAGTGCTTTCCAATCGCGCCATCGGCAAGGGCCGCTATTCCTCGCTGCCGCTCGCCGGCGGTTGGACGAAATACCGCGACTTCCCGGCGCCGGAAGGCCGGACCTTCCAGGAACTGTGGGCCGCAAGACGGAAGACGCGATGACCGCGCGCGATACGGTCCTCGCCAAGATCCGCCGCTCGCTCGCCGTTGACGGCGGCGAGGTCGGACGGCGTGCCATCGTGATTGCCCGGCTCGAAGGGATGCCGCGCGGGGTCGTCCCGGCGCGCGGCCAATTGCCGGCGGAACAACAGGTCGCCCTGTTCACCAGGATGGCCGAGAGGGTGGCGGCGAGCGTGGTCCGTGTCGCGGAGCGGGCCGACGTGCCGGGCGCCGTCGCCGACTATCTCCGACAGCACAACCTTCCCGCCGCGATCCGCATGGGCGACGATTCGCTGCTTGCCGAACTTCCTTGGCAGGCTACCCAGATCGAGGTGTCGCGGGGTGCCAGCGACGGCAGCGACGCCGTCGGCATGAGCCAGGCCGCGGCGGGTGTCGCCGAAACGGGGACGCTGGTCCTCACCTCGGGCCGGGACAACCCGACATCCATCAACTTCCTGCCGGAAACCCATATCGTCATGCTCCAGGCGGAAGACGTCGTCGGCGACTATGAGAGCGTCTGGGACAAGCTCCGCGAACGCTACGGCAAGGGCAACCTGCCGCGCACGGTCAACATGGTGACCGGCCCATCGCGCTCGGGCGACATCGAGCAGACCATCCTTCTCGGCGCCCACGGCCCGCGCCGGCTGCATATCGTCGTGGTGGGGTAGCCGGATTCAGGACTGCGTCTGCCCCCTCGCCTTCAGCCGCCGCTCCAGCCCGCGGACGAGCAGCGACAGGCCGATGGTCATCACCAGATAGAGATAAGCAACGACGTTGTAGGTCTCGAAGAAGCGGAAGGTCGAGGCGGAATAGACCTTGCCGAGTTGGGTGATGTCCTGGACGCCGAGCGCCGAGACGAGCGCCGAATCCTTGATCATGGCGACGAAATCATTGCCGAGCGGCGGCAGCACCGTGCGCACCGCCTGCGGCAGAACGACGAAGCGCATCACCAGCCGGCCCTTCAGTCCGAGCGATTCGGCAGCCTCGATCTGGCCGCGCGGTACCGCCTCGATGCCGGCGCGAAAAATCTCGGCGATGAATGCCGAGTAGCTGATCATCAGCGCGAAGATCGCCCGCCAGGTCATGTCGAAGTCGCGGACGCTCATCGCCGGCAACCAGCCCGTTTCGATCGCCGCAGCGAACAGTCGGTTCCATAGCGCCACGATCTGAGGGGCGCCGACGAAGGCGACATAGAAGAGAAGCACCAGGACCGGAATGCCGCGGACGATCTCGACATAGAACGTGGCGACCTCGCGCAGCACGCGGCGGCGGGACAGCCGGCCGAGAGCGACCGCGAGACCGAGGGCAGTCGCCAGCGCAAAGGCGACGAACGACACCCAGAGCGTCGTGACGATGCCCCGCCGCAGCGCCCAGAAGATGGTCGCGTAGTTGCCGTCGGTGGCGATCAGCCAGGCGAAGAGAACGCCGAGCAGGATGATCGCCAGCAGCCAGTAGGGAATCTCGGGACCGATCGTCCCCGGACGCTTGGCTGGATCGGCGTGCTCGGCCACTCCCCCTATCCTGGGCGGAGAGCCCGGCCGCCTACGGTGTCATTGGGCGTTTTCATATTCGAAGAACCACTTGCGGTTCAGCGCTTCGATCGTCCCGTCGTCCTGCATCGACTTCAGTGCCGCATTGACCGGCGCGACCAGATCGGAGCCGGGCGTGAAAATGAAGCCGAACTGCTCGGTGCCGAGCGGCTTGCCGACGATCTTGAACGAATTGGGCGAGGCGCCCATGTAGCCGGCCGCGCTGGTCTTGTCCATCAGCACCAGATCGACGTCGCCCGATTTGAGCGCCTGGACCGAGGCGCCGAAGGTGTCGAACAGCTTGATGCGCGGATTGCCTTCGTCGCCGTCGAGGACGTTGTAGACGGCCGTGTAGAAATTGGTGGTCCCGGCCTGGGCGCCGACGAGGAGATCCTGGTCGGCGGCGAACGAGGCGGCGTCGGTGAAGCGGTTCTCGTCGGCGCGCACCAGCATGTACTGTTCCGACACCATGTAGGGGTCGGAGAAATCGACCTGGGTCTTGCGGTCGTCAGTGATGGTGATGCCGTCCATGCCGATATCGAACTGACCTTCGCGGACCGCCTGGATCATGGTGTCCCAACTGGAGACGTTCCAGTCGACCTTCATGTCGAGGCGCTTGGCGATCTCGTTGACCGCGTCGTACTCCCAGCCGATGCCCTGGCCGGTCTTCGGATCGGCGAAGTTGAGGGGCGTGTAGGCGTTCTCGGTGACGGCTTGGACGACCCGCCCTTTGAGATCCGGCAATTCGGCGGCGGCGGCGGACCCCGCGGCGATGACGGCGAGGGCAAGGACGATCGTGCGCAGCATGGTCATTGCAAAACCTCCGGTCGCGACTGGCGCCCAACTCTAGCCGGACCGGCGGCGATTGACGATGGGCAAGACGCGGGCGACGGGCGGCGCCCCATAGACGGAGTGGAGCCGGTAGCGCGGGTCCGCCGTCAAACATCAGGCCTGCCCCCATCGTTGCCGGGCGTTCGCCAGAAACACGACCCGTCATGCCCGTGACAGAGCACCCTCCATTGTTGTCAGCCTCGCGTCCGTCACCCGGCGAAAGCCGGGGTCCATTGACGTGTCCGCCGGTCCGACGCTGCCGGAGCCGATGGAAACGTCGGCGCAATGGATTCCGGCTTTCGCCGGAATGACGCGGGTGGGACCGCTCAAGGAAAACTCCATCGCTGCCGCGCGTTCGCCAGAAATACGACCCGTCATGCCCGTGACAGAGCACGCTCTATCGTTGTCAGCCTCGCGTCCGTCACCCCGGCGAAAGCCGGGGTCCATTGACGTGTCCATCGGCGCTGCCGCGGCCGATGGAAACGTCGTCACAATGGATTCCGGCTTTCGCCGGAATGACGCGGGTGGGACCGCTCAAGGAAAACTCCATCGCTGCCGGGCGTTCGCCAGAAACACAGCGTGTCATGCCCGTGACAGAGCACGCTCCATCGGTGTCGGCCCCGCGTCCGTCACCCCGGCGAAAGCCGGGGTCCATTGACGTGTCTGCCGGTCCGCCGCTGCTGGAGCCGATGGAAACGTCGGCACAATGGATTCCGGCTTTCGCCGGAATGACGCGGGTGGGGTCGTTTCAGGGCAAGACTCCCTCGTTGTCGTGCTGCATGCCCTAAACACGACCTGTCATGCCCGCTGAGGCGGGCATCCAGGAAGCACCGGCGCGGGTGGTTCTGCACCGACGGCGATTACTGGGTCCCCTTCCCTCGCGCCGGAGCCTGCCCTCGGGCGGGCCTTCGGCCCGACCCGGGGGGCGCTCGCCGGGGATGACAGGAGGAGGTGAGCCGCTCCGCGCGATCCGTTCAGTGCACACGCCTCCGTTGCCGCGCCCGCGAACGAGCCGGGTGATGATGTTCCTGTCCCGCGTCCCTGTTTCTGTTGCCCTCGCCTCGCGAGGGGATGGCGGGCGCCTTGGGAAACGCCTGCGCGCCTCCGGGGTGAGCCGAAGGCAGATTTGGGCGCCTCCCAGGCGCCCGCCGCGGTGGCTTTCGGCCTTCCGGTCCGCTCCGGGGGCACACGGGGCTTTCCCACCTTTCAGGGAGCACCCATGCCAAGGCCGGCGACCTCCGGCCTTGGTGAGCAGGCGGCGCCGTTACCGGCCACTCGCCGTCCTTCGAGGCCCGTCCTTGATCCCGGCTTTCGCCGGGACTGCATCCGCTAAACATCCGCCCCCGGGTCTATCAGGGACGGGATCCGGCGGAGGACCACGCTCACGCACCCGTTGCCGCGCCATTTGCTGGCGTACGGCGCCGGCTTTCACCGGCGGGCGGGTTTCCGAGCCTCCCGGCGGGGCATGCGAAACCGCCGCCAGGACACCGCACCCCGCTCCGCCAACAGGTCGCCACCGGTAGGCGCCCCTCAGTGAGCGAGGATGGCGAGGAGTATGCGGCCGGTTCGACCGAGTGGGCACAACATTTTTGTTAGGCCCGTTGGCTTGCGATGGGGCGACATCGCGCGACTTTGCGCCGGCGGAGCCACGGCGCCGGTGCGCACCGACGAACGACGTGGTCGGCGCGAAGCCATGCTCGGGAAAGGAAGTCAGCGCGACGAGGCTGCTTCCGGCGCCTGCAAGCGCTTCCTGTGGCGCCGCATTTCGCGGAAGGAAACAAGCCGGCGGCGACCGTCGTCCCATAGCGCGAGCCGGACACAGGCGAGGCTCTGCCAAAGCGTGAGACGGCCGAGATCGCGGAGCTCCGGATGATTGCGAAGCACTTCCGGCAGTCGATAGAAGGGAATCCGGCTCGCCAGGTGATGGACGTGGTGCACGCCGATATTGGCGCTGAACCAGCGGAGCACCCCGGGGAGATCGTAGTGCGAGCTGCCGTGCAACGCGGCCTCCGCGTGGCTCCACTCATTGACCGGCGCCCAGTGCGTGGTCTCGAACTGGTGCTGGACGAAAAACAGCCAGACGCCGATCGTCGCGGCAAGCAGGACGATCGGCAGCTGCACCATCAGGAAAGGCCCGATACCGACAAGCCATGTCAGGCCCGCCGCCAGCACGAGGATGCCGAGATTGGTCGCCATCGTGCTGATCCACGGACGCCAGCCGGCGCGCATCAGCCCGATCGGCAGCCTCTGCTCCAACAGGAAGATATAAGTCGGGCCGACGCCGAACAGCACCGCCGGATGACGGCTGAGCCAGTAGCCAAAGCGCCCCCAGCGTCCGCGCGCCAAGTATTCCTCAACCGTCAGCGTAGCGACGTCGCCGATACCGCGGCCGTCGAGATTGCCCGACGTGGCATGATGGGTCGCGTGGCGCCGCCGCCAATAGTCGTAGGGGGTCAATGTGAAGACGCCGAGCGCCCGGCCGACCCAGTCGTTGGCGACCCGACGGCGGAAGAATGCGTCATGACCGCAGTCGTGCTGGATCATGAACAGGCGCACCAGAAAACCCGCGGCAGGCACCGCGAGCAGCAAGGCCAGCCAGAAACCGACATAGGTGAGCGACGCCCACATCGCCGCCCAGAGCAGAACCAAGGGGATTGTCGTGACGGCGATCTCGGTGATGCTGCGGGCGACGTCCGGGTCGCGATAGTCGAGAAGCGCCTTCGTCAGATGGTGTGCGTCGATAGGCGGTCCGCTCACGCTCCCACTCCCTCTATGAACGGCTGACGGCCCAAAGTCCCGCCGGGCAAACGGCCGCTCTTTGCGCCGCCCGCCTTGATGTCACGCGACGGCAGCGCTGCGGATGAGTGGATAGTCCGGATCGTCGTACAGGCGACGAATCTGCCCGCGCTCGAACCGCTCGTCGTCAACCTGCAGCGTGGTGAAGGCAACGGCGGAACCGCCGAGCTCCTCCATGACAAAGGCGATCGCCTCGGCGGCGGAGGGAAACCGCCGATACGACATTTTCCAATTCGACCGGGTGCCGCGGTTGAAGAAAACCTCGGCCGGGGCCGTGTAGTCGAATGTTGCCTGCACCTTCGTTTCTCCTCGCCGCCCGTGTCGCAACGGCGGCCAGGCGCCGGCATCCGATGGCGCCCCGCATTCACAGATTTCCGCCAGAAGCCGCGACGCGCGTCAGGCCCTGACCTTGCGCGAATTGAGCTGATCTTCCGCCACGACGCGCTCGTTGCGCTCGAGGGCGCTCTTGATGCGGTACTGGAACTGACCGTTCTCCGCCGGCAGCAGCCTTACGATTTCGTACTCGCCCTGTGCCGCGGCTACCCGCACTCTGTTGAAGAAATCTACTTTCTGACCAACAGAAAATTTGTGGTTTTTCATGAACTGAATATAGGGTTTTCCAAAAAACCCGCAAGAAAATATTTGCAGAAAGCTTGAATACCGCACGGAAAACAAAGCGTAAACTGGCCGAAAAACGCAAAGAAAACAGAGAGGCAGGCTGCGCCGGCCCGGCTAGATCACGCTCACCCAGGCGCGCGCGATGGCAAGACCAATTGCATCGGCGCGGGCGCCGTGGAGCGCGGCCTCGGCCGGGTGACGGTCGTGCCAATCCGGCGAGTGCCCGGCGATCTCCTCGGCGAACCCGACATTCCATCGCGAGACGAGGTCCCGGTCGGCCTCGAAATGGAACTGGACGCCGTAAACCGCGCGGCCGACCCTGAACGCCTGAAGCTCGGTGCGGTCGCTGGCGGCAAGATGGGCGGCGCCGGGCGGCAGGCTGAAGGTGTCGGTGTGCCAATGGAACACCGGCGCACCGGCGCCGAGCTCCGACATCACCGGATCGTCAAACCCGGCCGCCGTCGGCCGCACCGGGTGCCAGCCGAATTCGATCGGCCGGTCGAGCAGGTTGTCGCCGCCATGGCCACGGGCGACGAGTTGCGCGCCAAGGCAGATGCCGAGCACCGCCTTGTCCGCGGTACCGAAGGCGCGGCTCAGCGATGCGAGCGCCGGGAGGTAGGGATGGTCGGCATCGTCCAGCGCGCTCTGCCCACCGCCAAGAATTATGAGACCGTCATAGTCCGCGTCGCTTGCCGGCACCGGCTCGCCGGCAAAAGCCCGGCGGGTGTCGATCGACGCGCCGGCCTCGGCGAGCGCGACCCCGACCAGGCCGAGCGGGGTGCCGGGGTAGTTCTCGATGACCAGGACGCGCATGCTCACTTCCCATCGCGGACGCCTGCCGGCCCGAACTGCTAGCATGGCGATCGGCGTTGGACGAGAGGGACAGGATCGGGACCGCACACATGTGGCTGGGTGAAGCGAGAACGCCGGAGGGCATGCGCCTCTACGCGATCGGCGATGTGCACGGCTGCGACGACATGCTTGCCGCGGCGCACGACCAGATCGCCGCGGATCTCGGCGCGCGGCCGATCGCGGATCACCGCATCGTCCACATCGGCGACTACATCGATCGCGGGCCAGCCTCGGCCGCGGTCATCGAGCGTCTCGCCCGGCTGACCGAAGCGGATCCGCGCGTCTCATGCCTTCGCGGCAATCACGACGCGATGATGCTCGATTTCCTCGCCGATCCGGTTGGCGGCGGGCCGCTGTGGCTGATGAACGGCGGCGACGCGACGCTGCGGAGCTATGGCGTCGACGGCCGCGCCCGGCACGACGCGAAGCGGTACCTGGCCGAGCTCGGCAAGCAGCTCGCCGCCGCCCTCCCGGCTCGCCACCGCGCCTTCCTCGAAGGGCTGCAGCTTACCGCCCGCTTCGGCGATTTCTTCTTCTGCCATGCCGGCATCCGGCCCGGCGTGCCGCTCGACGCCCAGTCGCACGAGGATCTCATCTGGATCCGCGAGGCATTCCTATGGGACGGGCGCGACTTCGGCGTCGTGGTGGTGCACGGCCACACGCCGGCGCCGCAGCCGGAGGTCCGGCCGAACCGCATCAACGTCGACACCGGGGCGGTTTATGGCGGGCCGCTGACGGTGCTGGCGCTGGAGGGAACCGACTACCGTTTCGTCTGACGGAAAGCAGAGCGCCGCTCTGAACATTCGTTCCGCGCGACCCGCGTATCGGCCCTATGGCTCAGGCGGCGGCAGCCGGCACCGACAGATTGTCCAGGGAGGAGACGATGTGCTCGGCCAGCGCGTCCACGATGGCCGATGCTGGGCGGTGCCATGATCGGATGATGCCGATCTCGCACATCGGCAGGCGGGGGAACCCGTCGCTCTCGCCGAGCACCCGCATTCCGGGCCGGAGCGCCGACTCGGCGAGCGCGGTGACGGCAAGCCCGGCGGAAACCGCGGCGCCTACCGCAGTCGAGTTGGCGCTCTGATAAAGCACCCGGAACTTCCGCCCGGTCTCGGTCAGCGCGTCGATTGCCGCCGCCCGCCAGAGGCACGGCGGCTTGAAGAGGGCGAGCGGCAGAACCTCCTCCTCTTCCGGAGCGTGCTGGGCCGACGTCACCCACAGAAGCGGCTCGTGGCGGATGACATCGACGGCGCCCTCGCCGCAATTGGTCACGATGGCGAGATCGAGCTCTCCGGCGCGGGCGAGATTGATGAGATCGAGCGATTGCTCGCAGATCACCGAGACCTCGACCCGCGGGTTGGAGCGGGAGAAGCGGGCCAGCACCTCGGGCAGGAATCGTTCGGCGTAGTCGTCGGGCGTACCCAAGCGCACGCTCCCCGAAAGCTCGGTTTCGTCGAAAGCGGCGAGAGTCTCATCCGACAGGCGAATCATGCGGCGCGCATAGCCGAGCAGGCGCTCGCCGTCTTCGGTCAGTCGCGAAGCGCGCCCGTCGCGCATGAAGATCGGCTTGCCGATCCGCTCCTCCAGCCGCCGCATTTGCATGGAGACCGCCGACTGGGTCTTGAAGACGATGTCGGCGGCCCGGGTGAAGCTGCCGGTTTCGGCGATGGCGACGAAGGTGCGGAGCTGGTCGAGGTCGAGAGTCGTGGGCATGCGGACGCTCCCAATTCATCAGGAACCTTGATGACCGATATTAGAAACATTCGTTGGAATGATCAATCGATATGACGCATGTTTCGGGTGTCCGAAGGCGGTTCGGCCAGCAATAGTGGCGGAACAAACCGCCTCGGCGACATTCGTCAGCGCACCAGGAGGCCATCATGGCCACGACCGATTTTCCCACGCCGGCCGGCGCCGGCGGCACCTTCCTACGCCTCCTCGTCACGGGCCTCAGCCGGGGATTCACGCTCTGGCAGGCCTATCGGAACCGCCGGGCCGTTGCTCACATGCTCGCCTTCGACGATCACATGCTGCGCGACATCGGCGTCACCCGTGGCGACGTGCACGCAGCGATGAGCGCGCCGATCTCCGACGACCCGTCGCACACCCTCGCCGGCTTCGCGCACGAGCGCCGCGCGGCCTTCCGCGCCAACGCACGCGAGAAGCAGACGCGCTCCCGCATCCGGCCGGTCAATCGCTGACCGGCATCCCACTCTGGCGGAGCCGCTGGTCCCCTGGAGGCTCCGGATTGACTGGCCCGCCTTTCCGGCGGGCCATTTTTTTGCGCGACCGGTGCTTGCGTCCGGCCGCGCGGGGCGATATCGGCGCCATCACCATGGCGCGATACGATTTCCGGACCCCTCGCCTGTTTGTCGACCACCCGCTCGGGACCGGAACGCACGTCCCGCTCGACCGCCAACAGGCGAACTACCTCGTCAATGTGCTGCGGATGAAGGACGGCACCGGCGTTCTGGTCTTCAACGGCCGGGACGGCGAATGGAGCGCTACGCTCGCTTCAAACCGGCGGAAATCCCACGCGGTCGTGGTGGGCGAGCGGCAAAGGCCGCAGCCGGACCGGCCCGACCTCGACTATCTTTTCGCGCCGCTCAAGCAGGCCCGCCTCGACTACATGGTGCAAAAGGCGGTCGAAATGGGCGTTGGGCGGCTCAGGCCGATCCTCACCCAGCACGGCCAGGTGACGCGGATCAACCGCCAGCGCATGGAAGCGAACGTCATCGAGGCGGCGGAGCAATGCGGCATCCTAGCGATCCCCACGATCGACGAGCCGGTGCCGTTTGCCGCCCTTCTCGAGGCGTGGCCGGCGAACGAACCGGCGCGGCGGATTGTCTTCTGCGACGAAGGCCACGACCTCGCTGATCCGTTGACGATCCTTGCCGCCCTTCGACCGGCACCGCTTGCCGTTCTCGTCGGCCCCGAAGGCGGATTTTCGGCCGACGAGCGGAGCCGCCTCCATGCACTCCCCTTCGTCACCCCACTGCCGCTCGGTCCCCGCATCCTCCGTGCCGATACGGCGGCGGTAGCGGCGCTGGGTCTCGTCCAGGCGACGCTAGGGGACTGGAAAAGCATCGCAAACGATCCCACTTAGCGGGCGCCGAATTCAAACTGGGGGATGTTAGCGTGCCGATTGCCGACCTGTCCGCCCGCCGCTACAGTGCGCCTCCGTTTCTTCTCGGAAAGACCCTGAATGGCCCGCGACGTCTCTGACGCGACGCCGATCGTTTCACGCGACCAGCTTGTCGAGACCCTCTCGTCCGGCGGCAAGCCGGCGAGCGAATGGCGCGTCGGCACCGAGCACGAGAAATTCGGCTTCTATGTCGAGAACTGCGCTCCGGTCCCCTACGAGGGCCCGCGCGGCATCCGCCGGTTGCTCGAGGCGATGGAATACCTGCTCGGCTGGCAGCCGATCACCGATCGCGACAACATCATCGGCCTCAGCGATCCGATCGGCCAGGGGGCGATCTCGCTCGAGCCGGGCGGCCAGTTCGAACTGTCGGGCGCGCCGCTCGACACCCTTCACCAGACGTGCCGGGAGGTGAACGGCCATCTCGCCCAGGTGCGCGAATGCGCCACCCCGCTCGGCATCGGCTTTCTCGGCATGGGCGCCTCGCCGGACTGGACGCTCGCGGAAACCCCGCGCATGCCGAAGTCGCGCTACGACATCATGACCCGCTACATGCCGAAAGTCGGCAAGCACGGCCTCGACATGATGTATCGCACCTGCACCATCCAGGCCAATCTCGACTTCTCCGACGAAGCCGACATGGTGCTGAAGATGCGGGTCGGCATTGCCCTCCAGCCGATCGTCACCGCGCTGTTTGCCAATTCCCCGTTCACCGACGGCAAGCCCAACGGCTTTCTGTCGTGGCGCTCTTGGGTGTGGCTCGACACCGATCCCAACCGCACCGGAATGCTGCCCTTCGTCTTCGAGGACGGCTTCGGCTTCGAGCGCTATGTCGACTGGGCGCTCGACGCGCCGATGTACTTCGTCAAGCGGGGCGACACCTATCACGACGTCGCCGGCGCGTCCTTCAACGACTTGATGGCCGGCGAACTGAAGGCGCTCCCCGGCGAAACCGCGACGCTCTCCGACTGGAACAATCACCTGACGACGCTCTTCCCCGAGGTCCGGCTCAAGCGCTACCTCGAAATGCGCGGCGCCGACGGTGGATCCGGGCGCCGCATCTGCGCGCTGCCGGCGCTATGGGTCGGCCTCCTCTATGACCAGGCGGCGCTCGACGGCGCCTACGAGATCGTCAAGGACTGGACGGCCGACGAGCGCCAGGCGCTGCGGGAGGCGGTGCCGACGACGGCGCTCGCCACGCCGTTCAGGAATCGCACGGTTCGCGAAATCGCCCGCGACGTGGTAGCGCTCGCCCGCGGCGGGCTTACCCGGCGCGCCAATCTCAACGCCGACGGCTACGACGAAACGATCTTCCTTTCCTCGCTGGAGGAAATCCTCGCGACCGGGGAGACGCCGGCCGAGACCATCCTCCACCAGTACGAGGGCCCGTGGAATCGTCAACTCGACAGGATCTATCAGGAATACGCCTATTGATCGGGCAAGCCTCGACCCGCCTTTTTTTGATTCCGCTCAAGGTGGGCCGCCGCGGGTCCGGTCAGTTTCCATCCATCGCCGGTGTGACCAAGGAGGTCGGCAATGACGCACCATGAAGGCTCCTCCGTTCGGGACGTTCTTGTCGTCGTCGACATCGGCGCAGAGAAGCGGGCGGCGATCGTCGCGGCCGATCTTGCGCGCCGAACCGGCGCGCATTTGACCGGCGTGGCGCTCGCCTTCGAGCCGCTGATCCCGGTGTACACCGTCGCCGCCCCGATCCCCACCGACTTCATCGTCGCCGCCCACGAGCAAGGAATCGCCGACGCCAAGGCGGCGCTCGCCGCTTTCGAGGCGATCGGTGAAAAGGCCGGGGTCGCCGTGGAGGCGCGGATCGGCGAATCGATGACCGGCGATAGTTTGTCTGCCGTGGTTCGCAACGCCATCCTCGCCGACCTTGCGGTCGTCGGCCAGGACAACCCCGACCAGCCGGAGCCGATGCGCGCAGTGCTGATCGAGTCGCTGCTCTTCCAGGCGGGGACCCCGACGCTGCTCGTTCCCTTCGCCGGGGTCAGCGAATTCGTGCCCGACCGTGTCGTGGTGGCGTGGAACGGCAGCTCTGCGGCCGGACGGGCGGTGCGGGCCGCGATGCCGATGCTGGCGATGGCAAAGCAGGTTTTGGTGGCCATCGTCGACGAAGGCTGGCAGCCGACCGGCGAGCCGGGCGCGGATATCGGCGCCTATCTGGCGCGCCACGACCTCGACGTGACGGTGCGGACGATCGTAGGCATGGCAAACGACGCCGGCCAGGCGCTGCTTACGTTCGCCGCGGAGGAAGACGCCAACTGGATGGTGATGGGCGCCTACGGTCACAGCCGCATCCGCGAATTCCTGCTCGGCGGCGCCACGCGCCACGTGCTCGCCAACGCCACGCTGCCGGTGCTGATGTCGCACTGATCGGGTGAGCGACAGACCGGCGCCCTTGACCGGCAGGCTGCCAGACGGCACCTGTTGTCGATGACCGTGCCTACCCAGAACCTCACCGAATATTCGGTCTCGGAGCTCTCCGCCGCCGTCAAACGGGCGATCGAGGACGGATTCAGCTATGTGCGGGTGCGCGGCGAAATCTCGGGCTTCCGCGGCCCGCACTCATCCGGCCATTGCTACTTCTCCCTCAAGGACGACCGGGCGCGGCTCGAGGCGGTGGTGTGGCGGACGACACTGGCGCGCCTCCGTTTCAAGCCGGAGGAAGGCATCGAGGTTGTCGCCACCGGCCGGCTCACGACGTTTCCCGGCCAGTCCAAATATCAGCTCGTCGTCGACGCTCTGGAGCCCGCCGGCGTCGGCGCGCTGATGGCGTTGCTCGAGGAGCGGCGCCGGAAGCTCGCCGCCGAGGGGCTGTTCGACGAGGCGCGGAAACGGCCTCTCCCCTATCTCCCGCGGGTCATCGGCGTCGTCACCTCGCCGACCGGCGCGGTGATCCGCGACATCCTCCACCGGCTCGGCGACCGCTTCCCGGCGCGGGTGCTGGTCTGGCCGGTGAAGGTCCAGGGCGACACCGCCGCCGCCGAAGTCGCCGCCGCCATTCGTGGCTTCAATGCTCTGCCGCCGGCCGGCGCCATGGTGCGACCGGACGTCGTCATTGTCGCGCGGGGCGGCGGCAGCCTCGAGGACCTGTGGAGCTTCAACGAGGAGATCGTCGTCCGCGCCGCCGCCGAGTTCGACCATCCCGCTGATCTCGGCGGTCGGTCACGAAACCGACTGGACGCTGATCGACCACGCCGCCGACCGCCGCGCCCCGACGCCGACCGCCGCGGCAGAGATTGCCGTTCCCGTCCGCAGCGACCTGCTCGCGACCCTCGATACGCTGACGGTTCGCCATCGCGGCGCAGCCGTCCGGCTCATCGACACAAGCCGGCGGGAACTGGTAGCGGCAGCGCGGGCATTGCCGAAACCCGACGACCTCCTCGCCATCCCGCGGCGCACGGTCGACGAATTAGGCAGCCGGCTCGGCCGGGCACTTGTCGCCAACGCACGCACCCATCGCCTTGCCTTCGAGCGGAGCGCCGGGCAACTCTCGCTTGGGCGTCTCGTCCAGTTCCTGCGCCAGCACCGCGAACGCATCGCTAATCTCCAAGATCGGGAAAGCCGGGCGCTCGCGGTATATGTCGAGCGACGCCGCACCGATTTCGTGCTTCGCGCGAGACGGCTTCGCACCGTGGCGGTTACCGATCAGATGGCCGGACGCAGCCGCCGCCTTGCCGAGGGCGCAAGCGCCGCGGCGCGCGCCTTCAAGACGCGCGTCGACCGCAAGACCCAAGAGCTTCACGCACTCGATCAGCTGCTGCGGTCGCTCTCCTATCGGAGCGTCCTCGCCCGCGGCTTCGCCCTTGTCAGAGCGGGCGACCGACCGGTTCACGCGGCCGCCGAGGTCGCCGCAGGTGCCGCCCTCGACATCGAGTTCCATGACGGCCACCTGTCGGCCGTCTCGACCTCCGGCGCGCCGCGAAAGGCGGCGAAAAAGCCCGAGCCGCCTTCCGGCTCGCAGGGCAGTCTCTTCTGACGATCCTCGCTAAGCGAGCCGGGTGAGCGCCAAGCGCATGACGTGACGGCGCTTGCCGGCGCGCCCGACCTCGGTGAAGCCGGCCCGTTCGAACACCGGAACGAAGCCCATGAACCGGTAGCTCGGCGCCGCCGAGTCGACCGGATAGGCTTCCACCACGGTCGCGCCGTTCTTTCGCGCGTAGTCGGCGGCGGCGGCGATCAGGCGCCCGGTCATGCCCTGGCCGCGCAGCTTGCGCGGGACGAAGAAGCAGACGATCGACCAGATCACCTCGCTCGTCACTGCCGCCGGCCCGCCGAGATTGCGGTAGGTCTCGCGCGGCGCGATCGAGACCCAGGCAACCGGCCGGCCGCCGTTATAGGCAATGAGCCCGACCGGCACGCCGGCGGCGATCCGCCCCATCATCTGTCGCTTGCGGCTCGGTCCGTCATGGTTCTTCGCCTCGGCCGAGGTGCGTCGCCAGACCATGCACCAGCAATATTTCGGCGCCCCCGGTGCAGCGAACAGCGCTTCGAAATCGGCGCGGGTGGTCTCGTCGACCGGCCGGAAGGCGAGGTCGGGCGGCAGCATCGGCGACTGTGTCATTTTGCGAGCGTGCCGCGATTTGGTCGACCGGCCAGAGCCGTGACCCGTCAATATCTCAGGCTGCGGATATAGGCGATCAAATCGCGGACGTCGGCGGACGGCACGATCAGGTTCGGCATCGTCGGATGGGGCGTCTGGAAGAAAGAAAACAACGCCAGTTCCGACATGGCCGGGACGTTGGCCACGGCGGAAAACGGCGGCGCGCCGTAGAACGGGCTGTCGTAATCACCGCGGTCGATGGCGTGGCACTCGGTGCAGTGTGCCTCGGCATAGGCGTGTCCTCGTTCGGGGTCGCCGATTTCAACCGCGGCGGCCGCTCCGACCGTGGCAACCAGGATCAACGCGGCAAGCGTCCACGGCATGGCCAGACCTCTCGTTCTCCGCCAACAAGGTTGGCCGCGGACGCCGGGCCTACGCATTGATCGAGGTCATCTCCGGCCGCGCCGCTATTCGACGAAAACCGTCACCCGGTCCGATCTGCCGGACGAATCGACCACCGACAAGGTGACGAAGCCGGGACCGTCGGGCTGCCACATCTCCGAGCGGTCGAAGGGCTTGCGCCCGACCGGCACGCCGTTGGCGAAGAAGGTGAACGGCGGCGCGCCGTTCCTGATCTTGATCACCAGGGGAGAGGGATCGCCCGCCTCGATGCCGAGGTCGACGGTGACCCCTTCGAGCGGATAGGCGATCTGCGGGCCAGGATCCCGTTCGGCGACGGCTTCGTCCGGCCGCCGGAAGCGGCGAAGCGGCGGCGGCAATTCACTGGTCGAGGCGATCAGGACGCCAGGCGGCGGCCGCGGCAGCGGCGCCCGCTTCGGCCCCAGCCGGCTGAACGCCTCGAACAGCACCGGCGCAGCCGAGGTGATGCCCGACAGGCCAGGCACCGGCGTCCCGTCGGGACGGCCGATCCACACGCCGATCACGTCGCGCCCGTCGAAGCCGATCGCCCACGCATCGCGATAGCCGTAGGAGGTGCCGGTCTTGTAGGCGATCTGGCCCGGCGAGCCGTTCGACGGCGGCAGCACGCCGGCGAGGATGTCGGCGACCTGCCAGGCGGCGGACGGCGAGAGCACCGGCGGCCCCGCCTCGGCGGCCGGAACGTAGGGCGCGTCGTCGATGCCGTCGCGGAGCGTAAGGGCCCTGCCGCCGTCGGCGATCGCCGCGTAGAGCTGGACAAGCTCGCGCAGCGTGATGCCGACGCCGCCAAGTCCGACCGCGAGCCCGGGCGCGGAGAGCTCGGGCAGCTGCGGAGCTATGCCCGCGCGTTTCAGCCGCGCCACCAGCCGCGCCGGCCCCACCGCGTCAAGCACCTTGATCGCCGGGATGTTCAGCGACTGGGTCAGCGCCTCCCGGATGGTGACGGTACCGCGGAACTGGCCGTCGAAGTTCTGCGGCGCATAAGCACCGAAGCCGGTCGGCCGATCCTCGATCAGGCTCGACGGATGGGCGAGCCCCTCTTCAAAGGCAAGGCCGTAGATAACCGGCTTCAGCGTCGAGCCCGGCGAGCGCACCGCGCGCGTCATATCGACATGGCCGGCGCGTTCTTCCTCCAACAGCCCCGGGGATCCGACCGAGGCGAGAATCTCGCCGGTGCGGTGATCGGCGGCAACGATGGCGATCGACAGTTTGGGCCCGAGCGCGGCGACCCGGTCGCGCGCCAGAGACTCGAGCGAGGCCTGCAGGTCGCGGTCGACGGTAAGCGTGTGGGTGGCCGCCGTCGGGTGGGCTTCCACCGCCTGTCGGGCAAGGTGCGCCGCCAGCATCGGAAAGGTGCGTCGCTCGGTCGGCACCGGCTCGGTCTTGGCGGCATTCGCCTCCTCCGCGCCGAGCACGCCCTCGGAGACGAGGCGGTCGAGCACGCGGTTGCGCGCGGCAAGTGCGGCGGCCGGGTCGCGATCGGGCCGTCGCGCCTCCGGCGATTGCGGCAAAGCGACGAGGAGCGCCGCCTCGGCGACGGTGAGCCGCGTCGGTTCCTTGCCGAAATAGGCGAGGCTCGCCGCCCTCACCCCTTCGAGATTGCCGCCATACGGCGCGAGCATCAGATAGAGGGTGAGGATCTGATCCTTGCTGAAGTGCTGCTCGAGCTTCTGCGCCATCAGGATCTGGCTAAGCTTCGCCTCGACGCCGCGCGTCGGCTCGCCCTGAATGAGCCGCGCCACCTGCATGGTCAGCGTCGAACCGCCGGAGACGATCCGCCCGCCCGCCATGACGAACTGACCGGCGGCGCGCAGAAGCGCCCAGTAATCGACGCCGCCGTGCTCGAGGAAGCGCTGGTCCTCATAACCCATCAGCATGGCGAGGAAGCGCTGGTCGACCTCGGCCTTGGTCACCGGCAGCCGCCAGCGGCCGTCGGCAATGGTGAAGGGGCGGAGCAGCCGGCCGCTGTGGTCGAGGACGACGGTCGAGGTGGCGATCGTCGCCGGGTCCGGCAATGGCGGGAGTTGCGCTTCGACGTCGCGGACGATCAGCGCGCCGACGCCGGCCGCGCCGGCGATCGACACCAGCACAACGCCGGCGGCGATCCTCAGCCAGTGGCGGCGCCGTCTCATTGGCGGTCGGCCCCCTACCGCGTCGGCCCCACGACCTCGACGGTGCCGCTTGCCGTCCGCGCCCTGAGATCGGGCCGATACATGTCCTCGACGGTCGCGGCAGGCTGCGCGTAGGTGCCGGGCGACACCGCCCGCATCGCATAGGCGACGCTGTAGCTGAGCGGATCGCCGTCGCTGCGGTCGAGCGCCGCGACGAAGCGGTCGGTGCGCGCTTCGGTATGCGCCGCGTTCCGCTCCACGTCGAGCCAGTCGAAGGAATTGACGTCGCCGCTTGCCGAGATGTCGGGATTGTCGATCTCGTAGCCGGCGGGCACCGGATCGACCACCATCACGTGACCGTCGCGGCCCTGGTCGGCAGTGACCGTCAGCTCGACGATGACCCGCTGGTTCTGGGCGACCGTGGCGATATCGATCGGCTCGCCGTCCGGCGTGTAGTAGGACCGCTCGATGGTGAAGCCGTCGCCCCCGGCCGGCTCGGGTACCACGGTCACGCCGGTCGTGGTGACGACCGCGTCGAGCGTCGCGGAATCGAGGTTGGTGATCGCGACCGGCGCGGCTTCGATCTGTTGCTGGGTGTATTCCTTGTAGAGGGGGCCTGAAACCGATGCGCCCTCGATCTCGAAGCTGGTCCGCGTCGCGTCCTTGATCAAGGCCGCCGCGGCGAGCAGCATCCAGGCGTTCTCCTGAGTGCTGGTGTAGCGCCGCTGTTCCTCGGTGCGCGCTACCTGGTCCGCCAGGGCGCGGAGATCGCCAGCCTCGATGTTGTTCTCGGCGGCGAGGGTGAGCACCGCCGCCTCGTCACGGAGGCCGCTGCCGTAATCCCCGCGCCAGACGTTGTCGCGGCCTCTGGCAAGGTCGGCAAAGGCCGCCTGGAACGCCGTCGCCGAGCGGCGCCGGTCGCCATAGAGAGCAAGTGCGGCGCCGATCTGAGCCTTGGCGAGGGCGGTGCCGAAGTTGTCGAGCTTCGTCTCCGCGTAGTAGCGAAGGTCGCCGAGCGAAGCCCGGCCGCTTCGCGCCAGCACGTAAAGCGCATAAGCGATGTCCTCGCCGCCGTTCTGGAAATCGTCGGCATAGGCGATGCGGTTGGACAGGTTGTCGAGCGCCAGGGTACGCGCCAGCTCCGGCACGTCGTAGCCCCTTTCCGTCGCGCGGGTCAGGAAGTCGGTGACGTAGGAATCGAGCCAGAGGTCGCCGCCGTAATATGGTCCCCACAGGCCGAAGCTGCCGTTCGGCGCCTGATCGGCGAGCACGCCGGCGATCGCCTTTTGCACGCGCTCGTGGACCGCGGTGTCGGCGGCAACGCCGATGCTCGCCGCGACGTCGTCGAGATAGACAAGCGGCATGGCGCGACTGGTGAGCTGCTCGACGCAGCCATAGGGATAGCGGTCGAGGGCGGCGAGGATGCCCGCCACGTCCAGCCGGCTGGCGCCGCCGATCGAGACGGCGACCGAAGCGGTGCCGGGGATGAATTCGGCGAGCGGCTCGGCATTGAGGGTCAGCGTACCACCGCCGGCAAGCGCCACGAGGTTGCGCCGGCTGACCGGCTGATCGGGCGGCCGCACCCCAAGCGCAAGCTCCTTCGGCAAGACGTCGCCGTTCGGCGTTTCGAGATTGACGTCGATCGTGTAGTCGCCGACGACCTCGCCGGCGATCGGCACGACGAAACGGCTGCGGGCGTGCTCGTCGAGCGTCACCGTCCGTTCGAGATCGGCTGCCTGTATGCCGATGCCGTCACCGCCCGCGATGGTCAGCTTGTAGTCGCCGGCGGGACCGGTGAGGTTGTTGATTTCGACGAGCAGGCGCGAACTGTCGCCGGTGCGCAGGAACCGCGGAATGCTGGCCGTGACGACCACCGGATCGCGCACGATCACGTCCTTGACGGCGTGGCCGACGCCCGCCTGCGACCAGGCCATCGCCATCACCCGTACCGTGCCGTTGAATTCGGGGAGGTCGAAGGACACGGTCGCCTTACCGTCCGGGCTGACCTCGACGATGCCCGAATAGAAGGCGACGAGCTTCTCGGTCGGCGGCGGCGCGGCGAGCCGCACCGGCCCGCCATCCCCGCCGGAGCGGATCTCGCCGGGCACGCCCTGCATGCGGTCGATGAGCAGACCATAGAGGTCGCGGATCTCCATGCCGAGCTTGCGCTGGCCGAAATACCAGTCGTCCGGTGCCGGCGGCTTGAAGTTGGTGAGGTTGAGGATGCCGACATCGACGGCGGCAACGGTGACGTAGGCCTGCGTGCCCGGCGCCAGATTGTCGATGGCGACCGGAATCGTCATCGCCTGGCGCGGACGCATCTCGTCAGGCAGGTCGAGCGCGACGCTGAGATCGCGGTCGCCCGGCTCGACCTTGGCCCAGGTCAAGCCAAGGGCGCGCGCCGGCATGCGTTTGGCCGGGATGTCCATCGGCCGATAGAGCGCCGCGGTGACATAGGCGCCGGGTCCCCATTGGTCGGTGACTTCGAGGTCGACGGTGGTGCCGCCCTCGGGCACATCCACCGCCTTGGTGGCGATCAGCCGATTGTCGATGACGCTGATCAGGGCGATACCGGCAAAGCGCGGATCGAGCCGGAGCTTAGCCGTCTCACCAATTTTGTAAGCCGGCTTATCGAGGGCGACGGCCAGCACGTCGGGGGTCTCCGACCCCGCCGCCGCCGCATACCAGCCGGCGTAGAAGTTGAAGCTGGTCGCCGCGGCATCGTCGCCGGTCCGCTCGACGGTAAGCCGATAGTCGCCCCAGTCGACCGGCGCCGAGACGGTCGTCGGCTTGTCCACCGCCACGTCGATCTTGCCCGAATCGATCCGGTGCGGCGTGGTGATCAGCTCATAGTCCCAGTCGCCGTTCGACCGGTACCACTGATAGTTCGTCTCGATTCTGTCGAGGGTCCAGCTCAGCCCCGACCCGGCGACCCGCTCGCCCTGCGGGGACGTCGAGAATCACATCGAAGGCAGCGGTGGCTCCTTCGTCGATCTGGTCGCCGTCGAATTGCGGCTTGATGCCGATCAGCCCGGTTTCCGGCTGGACCGGCAGCTCGAGGGTCCGTTCGACGGCCCGACCGTTGGTGTCGGCCAGGCGGACGATGACCTTGGCATCGAAGGGATGAGTCGATGCCGGCAGGTCTTCCGGCAGCCCGATGCTCAGCGTCGCCTTGCCCGCATCGTCGGTGGTCTCGGCGAGGTCGATCGGCCGGCGGATCGGCTCGACGTTGTCGTCGGCGAGCCCGAAGGTGTAGCCGGGGAAGCCGGCGAGGTTGTCGACCGGCCGTACGTCGATGTCGCCTTCGACCGGCAGGCCCGGCGCCGGCGCGCCGTAGAGATAGCGCGCGGCGAGATCGACGGTGATCGGCTCGTACGGGCTCAACGCCTTGGCGTCGGTGGTGAGGTCGAAGGCAAGCCGCTCCGGCTCGAAATCCTCGACCAGCACCGAGGTCTCGGCGATGGTCGGGCCCTTCGGGTCGGTGTAGAGCTTCACCTGCCACGAGCCGCGCATGGCATTGGCTTCGAGCGGCACCGAAGTCGAATACCCGCCGAGCCCGCCGTCCGACAGCGTCTTCTTCAGGTATTCGACCCCGTCCGGCCGCTCGACCACCATGGTGATCGGCAGGTCGTCGACGGCGACGGCGCGCGCGTCGCGAACCAGCGCCGTGAGGTAGACCGTCTCGCCCGGGCGATAAATGCCGCGTTCCGGCGACAGGAATACGTCGAGCGGGCCCGGCGCCGGCCGGCCGTCGACGCCGCGATCGGACAGATCGAAGGCCGAACGGGTGAGGTCGAGGAATGCGTAGTCGCCGTCGGCGGCGGTCGCGTCGACCAATTGCGGCGACGCGCCGCCGGTGCCGCGCGCGAGACCGGGCCCGAAGCGGGCATAGCCGTTGGCGTCGGTGGTCGCCTCGCCGAGGATGTCGTTGTTGGTGGCGACCAGCCTGAGCTTCACGTTGGCGACCGGTTCGGCGGTCGACAGCGAACGGACGAAGGTGTGGACGCCGTCATCGCCGGAGAGCACGGTCAGGCCGAGGTCGGAAACGATGAACCATTGGGTGGCGAGGCTGCCCCATTCGTCCTGGTTGAGTTCCGGCTTGGCGGTGATCACGTAGACGCCCGGCTTCAGCGTCGGCACCGCGTCGCTGATCGGTATGGCGGTGGTGATCGTCTGGTTCAGCTTGGAGGCAATGAGAACCTTGCCGTCCCAGACCTTTTCGCCTTGCTCGTCGGCGATCGTATCGGCGCTGTACGGCGCGAGCTGGCGCATGAAGTCGTTGTCGCGGATTGCGGTTGCGAGCGCCCGGTCGCCGATCCGGTAGATGGCGGCGAAGGCGACATCGGTATTGACCGACGCAAGCGGGATCGACGCCCCTTGCCCGGCCGGAAGCACATAGGCGTTGCCGGCGAAGCCCACCCACGGGGCGCGGTCGCGGACGAAGACGTCGAGCTCGGTCGGCCTGGCCAGCAGCTCGCCGTCGGCGGCGGGGAGACCGGCGCGGACACGAATATGGTAGCGGGTGCCGTGCTGGACGCCGTCGATGCAGATCTGACGCTGCGCCGGCTCGACGGCCAGGCCCTCGCCCCCCTCGACCACGACGTAGTCGGCAAGGCCCGGCTGCGACACGGGAAGGTCATCGGAGAAATCGATGCAGATGCGCGGATTGGCAAGGTCGGCGTCGACGTCGTGGGAGACGATGCGGAAGCCGTGTTCCCCCAGCACCTTCTCATAGGCGTCGCGGACCGTGGCGTTCTCCTCCAGCGCCAGGCTGGCGCGATAGGCGCGGTAGGAGGGCTTCCAGATCTCGCGCATCCGGAAGCCGTCGCCGATCACGGCGAGCGCCTTGGCCTCGTTGCTGACCTCGTCGGAGCGAACAAAGGCGTTGATGCCGCTGGCGGTCACGTCGACATAGGCCCGCTGGCGATCCGACCAGTTCTCGGGCGAACGGGCGCGACTGGCGATGGCGAAATCGATCCACAGGCCGGGGTTGTCGTCGGCGATGGCCAGCGCGCGGCCGAAGAGCCGCACTGCGAGATCGTAGTCGCCTCCTTGATAGGCGTCGGCGCCTTGCTGCCGCAGGGCGTCATAGGCACCGCCGGCCGGATCGAAGCGGCGGCGCAGCGAGCCGGCGAGCTCGCGCGCTTCGTCGATGAAGCCGCCGGAAATGAAATCAAGCTCGGCGAGGCGCCGCGCTTCGAGGCTCGGCGTCAGCTCGGTGGTTTCGACGACCCGACCGGCGACCGCCCCGGGGGTGTCGGAGAGAACCCCGAAATCGGATTTGAGGAAACACCAGCCCGCCTTGACGCTGTAGGTGAAGGCCTTGCACTGATCACCTTCGAGGCAGGTGGACTTGCACACGTCAAGCGTGACGTCCTTGACCGTCTGATAGTCGAAACCGGAATAGTCGGCGTCCGGCGTCTGGAGAATGTGTCGCTCCGCGGCCTGACCGGCGCCGCTGGTCGCCAGACCGGCGACTGCGATGGACAAACCGACGAATAGGTGACGAGCCGCTCGGACGACGCTGCGCATGGCCTCAACTCCGCTGCCGTCCCGCCCCGAGGACGATGGACGCGAGTGTATGCGGCGGCGAACCTCCGGTAAAGGCGGTGGCCTGTCCAACCGCCGCAGTCGCTGCCGCGTCTCCGATTGCACAATTCTTGATCAGCCTGTTTCTTGGGCACAGACGTCCGCTATTTGTGCGACGCATGATCGCGTGCCGTAGCCGCGATCCGGATCGCGTCCCGGTTCCCAAGCAAATCAGTCCCTTATCGCCAAGCTCGGCGTTGGTACGCTTCTTGATACCCCCGATGCTGCGCTGCGGGCACAAATCAGAACCGCGCAAACGACAGGAGAGAGAGTTTCATGGCGATGGATAGGGGAATAGTCCGGCGAGTGTCTCTCGCCGCGGTATTCGGGGCTGGATTAATGGCTGCCGGCACGCTGCCGTCGGCGGCCGATGACGACACGATCAAGGTGGGTATCCTGCATTCGCTTTCGGGAACCATGGCCATCTCAGAGACCACGTTGAAAGACGTGATGCTGATGCTCATCGACGAGCAGAACAAGAAGGGCGGGCTCCTCGGCAAGAAGCTCGAGGCGGTGGTCGTCGACCCCGCCTCCGATTGGCCGCTCTTCGCCGAAAAGGCGCGCGAACTCCTCAGCCAGGACAAGGTCGCCGCCGTCTTCGGCTGCTGGACCTCGGTCAGCCGCAAGTCGGTGCTGCCGGTGTTCGAGGAATTGGACGGGTTGCTGTTCTATCCGGTGCAGTATGAGGGCGAAGAGAGCCAGCGGAACGTCTTCTACACCGGCGCCGCCCCGAACCAGCAGGCGATCCCCGCCGTCGATTATCTGATGAGCGACGACGGCGGCGCCGTGAAGCGCTGGGTGCTTGAAGGCACCGACTACGTCTATCCGCGCACCACCAACAAGATCCTCGAGGCCTATCTCAAGTCGAAGGGCGTCGCGGACGAAGACATCATGATCAACTACACGCCGTTCGGCTTCTCCGACTGGCAGACCGAAGTTGCCGCGATCGAGAAGTTCGGCTCGGAGGGCAAGAAGACGGCGGTGGTGTCGACCATCAACGGCGACGCCAACGTGCCCTTCTACAAGGAACTCGGCAACCAGGGCATCAAGGCCGAGGACATCCCGGTCGTCGCTTTCTCGGTCGGCGAGGAGGAACTGTCGGGCATGGACACCACACCGCTCGTCGGCCATCTCGCTGCGTGGAACTACTTCGAATCCATCGACACGCCCGAGAACACGGCCTTCATCGACGAGTGGCACACGTTTATCGGCAACGACAAGCGCACCACCAACGACCCGATGGAAGCGCATTACATCGGCTTCAACATGTGGGTTAAGGCGGTGGAGAAGGCCGGCACGACGGACCCGGACAAGGTGATCGACGCCATCGTCGGCGTGTCGGTGCCGAACCTGACCGGCGGTTACTCGACCATGATGCCGAACCATCACATCACCAAGCCGGTTTATATCGGCGAGATCCAGGACGACGGCCAGTTCGAGGTCGTATGGCAGACGCCTGGCCTGGTCATGGGTGACGAGTGGTCCGACTATCTGCCGGATTCGAAGCCGCTCATCTCGGATTGGCGGGCGCCGCTCTCCTGCGGCAACTTCAATACCGAAACCGGGAAATGCGGCGGCAAGGGCTCCTAGACGCGCGATGCCTGACGCTGGGGAGGCCGCTGGCTCCGGCCTCCCCCCAACCTGAATCAGACCGGGACTCGCGACGTTTTCCTATGCGCGCCGTCATCGCCTTGCTGCTGGCCATCCTGTTGTCGGGGAGCGGCTTCCTCAATCCGGCTACGGCCGAAACCGCCGACTTGCGACAGCTGGTGAACGCGCTCGGCCAGGGCAGCTTCAAGGATACCGAAAACCAGGTTGCCGCGCTTGCCGCCACGGGCGATCCGTCGGTGGCGCCGGTCTTGCAGGCGTTGAGCGACGGCGATCTCTATGTCCGGAAATCCGACAAGGCAGTCTTCATCGCCACCAAATCCGGGACGACCTACAAGCTGACCGATCCGCTGACCGGCGAGGCCGCCGGCGAAGAGCAATCGAGCGCGATCGACAAAATCAAGGTCAACAACACGCTCCGCCGGGTGATCCGTACGGCGCTCGGCTCGCTGACGCTGATGAGCCCCGATCCCGCCACGCGGGCGGCGGCGGCGGAAGCGATCTTCCAAAGCGGCGACCCTGACGCGATCGAACTGATCGACACGGCGATCGCCGCGGAAAAGGACCCGGGGATCGCCAAGCTGATGCGCGAGGCGCGGGCTGCCGCGGTACTGAAGTCGGCTCGGCCCGACGCGGAGAAGGTCGCGGCGATCGACATCATCACCGACCGCGGCGGTCGCGATTCGCTCGCCCTCCTGGCGCCGCTCGCCGATGTCGAAGGGCCGGTCGGCGTCGCCGCCAGACGCGCCATCTCCTCGATCGAGGGCGAACTGGCGCTGTGGGACGCGCTCCAGAATGTCTGGTACGGGCTGTCGCTCGGCTCCGTCCTTCTGCTGGCGGCGATCGGCCTCGCCATCACCTTCGGCGTCATGGGCGTCATCAACATGGCGCATGGCGAGATGGTCATGCTCGGCGCCTACACCACCTTCGTCGTCCAGCAGCTCATCCGCGACAACGCGCCATGGCTGTTCGATTCCTCGCTGGTCATCGCCGTGCCGCTCGCCTTCCTCGTCGCCGGTGCGGTGGGCGTCGCCATCGAGCGCGGCGTCATCCGCTTCCTCTACGGGCGGCCGCTCGAGACTCTGCTCGCCACCTGGGGCATATCGCTGATCCTGCAACAGACGGTCCGCACCATCTTCGGACCGACCAACAAGGAGGTCGGCAATCCGTCCTGGATGTCCGGCGCCTTCGATGTCGGAAACCTGACCATCACCTACAACCGCATGTGGATCGTCGTCTTCTCGCTGGTGGTTTTCGCCGCGCTGATGATCCTGCTCAAGCGAACGCCGTTCGGGCTCCAGATGCGCGCCGTCACCCAGAACCGGCCGATGGCAAGCGCCATGGGAATCCGCACGCCGTGGATCGACGCGCTGACTTTCGGGCTTGGCTCGGGGATCGCCGGCATGGCGGGCGTGGCGCTCTCGCAGGTCGACAATGTCAGCCCCAATCTCGGCCAGGGCTACATCATCGACTCCTTCATGGTCGTGGTGTTCGGCGGGGTCGGCAATCTGTGGGGGACGCTGGTCGGCGCCTTCACGCTCGGTATCGCCAACAAGTTCCTTGAACCCTATGCCGGCGCGGTGGTCGGCAAGATCCTGGTGCTGGTGTTCATCATCCTCTTCATCCAGAAGCGCCCGCGCGGCCTCTTCGCGCTTCGCGGCCGGGCGGTGGAGGCATGACGAATCCGATGCGGGTCACGGGCGACAGCTCAGCTCTTCTTCACGCACCGGATCGGTCGGGGCCTGGGGATCGAAACGGGCGTCCGCTCAGCCCTCCCCTTGTGGGAGGGCCGAAACCGCGGAAGCGGTTTCGGGGAGGGGTATCAAGCTGGACCCGCACGGCCGGGAGTGGCGGCGACAAGAATCGCATCGCAAACAAGTTCGACGTTCGAAAGGACTTGATGATTGGTGAACCGGACGACGCGGACACCGTTGGTCTTGAGCCATTCGTCGCGATCCGCATCGCTTCTCGCGTTGTCGTGCCGGACGTGCTGGCCGCCGTCGATCTCGACAGCGAGCCTGGTTTCGGGGCAGAAGAAATCGAGAATGTAGGCACCGAGCGGCGCCTGACGGCGAAAACGCAGGCCTCCCAAGCCACGGTTGCGGAGCGCCGTCCAAAGCCTGAGCTCGGCCGGAGTCAGACGCTGCCGCATGACCCGGCCGGGGCGGATGTTGCCCGGCTTTACGTCCTGATGGGGCATCGCGCGGATGTCCTACCCCTCCCCGAGACCGCTACAGCGGTTTCGGCCCTCCCACAAGGGGAGGGCTGGCGCGCGGGGCGGGCGGTACGGCAAACGATTAAAGTCGACAGCGCAATCGTCGGTCGGCAAGCGGAAACGTCTCGTCATCGCGAGGCATTGCCAGGCTGCCTATACCCCAGCGGAGCCGGTCGATGATCGGCACGTTCTTCAGGAACGGCTTCGATCGCGGCGCCGTCGTCGTCGTCCTCATCCTTGTCGCGGCGGCGATCGCGGTGCCGATGCTCAGCCTCTACACGCCGGTGGACAGCCCCATCCACATCCCGGGCTATGCGGTGCCGCTGATCGGCAAATACCTCACCTATGCGCTGCTGGCGCTGTCGGTCGGGCTGATCTGGGGCTATTGCGGCATCCTCTCGCTCGGCCACGGCGCGTTCTTCGCGCTCGGCGGTTACGCGATGGGCATGTACCTGATGCGCCAGATCGGCTCGCGCGGCGTCTACGGCAACCCGGTGCTCCCCGACTTCATGGTCTTCCTCAACTGGAAAGAGCTGCCGGTCGCTTGGTACGGGTTCGAGTACTTCCCCTACGCCCTGCTGATGGTGCTTTTGGTGCCGGGGGTGCTCGCCTTCGTCTTCGGCTGGTTCGCCTTCCGCAGCCGGGTGACCGGCGTCTATCTGTCGATCATCACCCAGGCGATGACCTTCGCGCTGATGCTCGGCTTCTTCCGCAACAATCTCGGTTTCGGCGGCAACAACGGGCTGACCGATTTCAAGGACATCCTCGGCTTCAACATCCAGGACCCGGGGACGCGCGCCGGCCTGTTCGCCGCCAGCGCGCTGGCGCTGGCGCTTGCCTATGTCATCTGCCGAGCCATCATCGCCTCGCGCTTCGGCAAGGTGCTGGTCGCCATCCGCGACGCCGAAAGCCGCACGCGCTTCCTCGGCTACCGGGTCGAGCACTACAAGCTCCTGGTGTGGACGCTGTCGGCGTGCATGGCCGGAATCGCTGGCGCGCTCTATGTTCCGCAGGTCGGCATCATCAATCCCGGCGAATTCGAGCCGGCCAACTCGATCGAGGTCGTCATCTGGGTGGCGGTCGGCGGCCGCGGTCTGTTGGTCGGGCCGATCGTCGGTGCGATTCTGGTCAACTTCGCAAAGAGCTGGTTCACCACCGGAGCGCTCGCCCCCTACTGGCTGTTCGCGCTGGGCGGCCTGTTCGTCGGCGTCACCTTGTTCCTGCCGAAGGGGATCGTCGGAACGCTGGCCGGGGGATGGACGGCCTTGAAGGAGCGCCGGACATCGACCGAAGCGGAGTCGGGCACCGCGCCGACAAGCGCCGACGGCCCGCCGGGCGGCCGTCTCAATCCGGAAGCGGCGGAGTAGCCCGCGATGGCCGAAGCACACGAATCCCTCCTCTATCTCGACGGCGTCTCGGTCTCGTTCGACGGGTTCAAGGCGCTCAACGAATTGTCGCTGGTCATCGAGCCGGGGGAGATGCGGGCGATCATCGGCCCGAACGGCGCCGGCAAGACAACCATGATGGACGTCGTCACCGGCAAGACGCGGCCGGATTCCGGCACCGTCCTCTTCGACGGCACGGTCGATCTCACCCGGCTCGACGAGGCGGCGATCGCCGAGCTCGGCATCGGCCGTAAATTCCAGAAGCCGACGGTGTTCGACCAGCATACCGTGCGCGACAACCTGGAATTGGCGCTTGCCGGCCGCCGCGACACGGTGAGCGCCCTCTTCCGCCCGGAAGGGGCGGAAGACCGGCGGCGCATCGAGGATCTCTTTGCCGTCATCCGCCTCGGCGACCAGCGGGGCATGAAGGCCGGCAGCCTCAGCCACGGCCAGAAGCAATGGCTGGAGATCGGCATGCTCCTCGCACAGGAGCCCAAGCTCCTCCTCGTCGACGAACCGGCCGCCGGCATGACCGACGCCGAGACCGAGGCGACCGCCGACCTCCTCAAGGAGATCGCCAAGGAGAAATCGGTGGTGGTGGTCGAGCACGACATGACGTTCGTGCGCGCCCTCGCCGTCAAGGTCACCGTGCTCAATGAAGGATCGGTGCTGTCGGAGGGAACGATCGACCACGTGTCGGAGGATCCGAAGGTCATCGAGGTCTATCTCGGACGATGACGACCGCAACGGAAAGCACGATCGCCACCGAGGGAGTGAGCGCAGTCGCAACGTCGGTCCCCGCCGACGGGCGGACGGCCGACGGGCGGCCGCTGCTCGAGGCGGAGAATGTCGACCTCTTCTAC
Source organism: uncultured Alphaproteobacteria bacterium (assembly GCA_963759235.1). GTDB lineage: Bacteria > Pseudomonadota > Alphaproteobacteria > Rhizobiales > Kaistiaceae > Bauldia. Next base: position 194,261 of record CAVWYO010000010.1, read on the forward strand.
GGCGCCGCCCAGGCGCTGTGGAAGGTCTCGCTTGCCGCCGAGGCGGGCAAGGTCACCGCGCTGATGGGGCGGAACGGGGTCGGCAAGACCTCGTTCCTTCGCGCCGTCGTCGGCGAGCAGCCGATCGCCGGCGGCACCATCCTCCTCGACGGCAGGCCGCTCGGCCGCATGGCGCCGCACGAGCGCGCCCGCCTCGGCATCGGCTATGTGCCGCAGGGACGCGACATCTTCCCGCTGCTCACCGTCAAGGAAAACCTCGAGACCGGCTTCGCGCCGCTCAGACGGAGCGAGCGGTCGATCCCCTCGGACGTGTTCGATCTCTTCCCGGTGCTCCGCTCGATGCTGCGCCGGCGCGGCGGCGACCTGTCGGGCGGCCAGCAGCAGCAGCTTGCCATCGCCCGGGCGCTGGTGACGCGCCCTCGCCTCCTCGTCCTCGACGAGCCGACCGAGGGCATTCAGCCGTCGATCATCAAGGACATCGGCCGCGCCATCCAGTGGCTGCGCTCGCAGGGCACCATCGCCATCCTGCTGGTCGAGCAGTATTTCGACTTCGTCCACGAGCTCGCCGACACCTTCGCGGTGATGGATCGCGGCCAGATCGTCCTCTCCGGCACCCGCGACGAGATGGACCCCGACAAGGTCAGGCGGCACCTGACGGTGTAGACGGCCGGGCGGGCAAGCGTAGCCCCCGCTGCGGGCGTTTCCACCAAGTGTCGCTGCTCCGGCCCTGGTCGTGAACGTGACCCGCGCCACGCGGCAGCATCGCGCGTCCGGCACCGTCGAGGTTGTTCAGATGCGATGCTGGTCGTGGCTCAGCAGGATCGTGTCGAGCGGCCTCCGTCATTGTGGCCGGCTCCCCATCCCGTGGTAATCCGGCAAGTCGAAATCGTCACGGAGACTGATACTCCGGCTGATCAGCAGATCGGCAATTTTCGGGAACCGCATCAGTCTGGTCACCTGGTTGCGTACCCATATGCCAGCCGAACTCTTGGGCAGGAACGAGGAGGCGAATCTTCCGGCTGCCTTCTGTTTTCCTTCCACAAATGGTCGCAACCGGTTCTCGTGGTTGCGAAAGGCGGCGCGATAGTCGCCATTGACGCGGTCCAGTTCGCCGGCCAGGACATAGGCTTCCGTCATGGCAAGGCCCGTTCCCTCCCCGGCGAGGAGCGACACCGCGGATGCCGCATCACCGATCAACATCACTCGGCCCTTGGACCAGGTTTGCATTCTGATTTGGCTGACGCGGTCGAAATAGATGTCCTCGACCTCTTCCATCGCCTTGAGAATCCGCGCGCTCTCCCAGCCGACATGTGCGAATACGTCGTGGAGTACGGCGCGCCTTTCCGCCAGGCTGGACGGCTCTGGCGTGGTCATCAGCGGCGCGCGGAAGACAAAGAGAAGCAAGGTACGATCGTCCCTCAAGGCAATTCGCGCGAACTGGCGTCCCGGCGACGCATGGGCGACGTAGTTCGAACTCGTCACGCGGCCGGTATCCTTCGACCTCGAAGGTGGCCACGCGGTATCCGAGCTGCTTCTCAAACTGGTCTTCGGGCCCGAAGGCGAGTTGCCGCACCCGGGAGTGCAATCCGTCGGCGCCAACCACGAGATCGAAATCGCGAGCCGAACCGTCCTCAAGAGTGACTCGCACCCCTGTCTCGCACTGCTCGATCCCTGAAATATCGCTGTCAAACAGCGTTTCGACGCGATCCTCGACGGTTCGGTAGATTGCCGCCGCCAGGTCGCCGCGCGCCACCGTGGTAAATCGTCCGTTGGTCTTTCGTCGAAAGACGTCGGTGGAAAGGCCGCCCACCCTGCGGCCGCTGTCATCGACCAGGCGAAGTTCCTTGAACGAATAGCCGGCCTTCAGCACCTCCGGCAGGACGCCCATCCTCTCCGCAATCGTATAGCCCAAACCCCAGAAATCGACCATGTAGCCGCCCGTGCGGAAGCGTGGCGCCGTCTCAATCAAGGTCGGTTCGTGGCCGCTACGATGCAGCCAATAGGCAAGGGCCGGGCCTGCAATCCCGGCGCCGCTAATAGCAATTCTCATGGGATACCACTCCTTTCCGCAGCTTATCCAGGTGAAACTCCGGCACCTCGGGGCCTCAGTGCCCGTAGGTAGAATTCGCTGGCGACAGATTGGTTCAGGCGACCGACTGTCGCGGCGCCAGGGCGGCAGGACCTGCCAGCTTATCGGGATTGCGCACGGCGGTGACGACACCGCCCCGCACATCGAGCGCGGTCGTTTGCAAGACGTCGCCGGGTCCAACGTTGATGTAGCCAGGCAGCCCGTTGATGCGGACGAACTTGAACCACGACGTGGAGGCGCCGGCGGCCCGCGCCTTGCGGGCCAGGCCGACAAAGAACCGGAGAATGCGGTCCCCGCCGGTGATGATTCTGAGGGCCGCCCTTTCGTGACCACCGCAGTCGCTGTGCAGAACGGCCGAGGCGGCCAGTAGGTCGCGCAGCCGGGCGGCGTCACCGGTCTGCGTAGGCGGCAACCATTTCCGCCGCGCGATGGCTGACTTCCTCGGCCGCGAGCCCGGGCTTGTAAAGGCTCGAGCCGAAGTCGGCGATACCGGCCTTGAGGTAGTCGGCGATGTTCGATGCGTCGACGCCGCCGACCGCAAGGAGCGGTGATGATGCGGAGAATGGCACCGACAGGTGGTGCTCACGCCGCCTTCGCCGTCCGGATCTCGGCAAGCTCCTCGGCGATAGCGCGTTCAGCGTGCCACAGATCATGCTTTTGCTGCAGCCGCAGCCAGAGATCAGCGCCGTTCCCGCAGAATTTGCCCAACCGCAGCGCCATCTCCGGCGTAACCGACGCCTTCCCGCCGAGAATGCGATAGAGCGTCTGACGGCTGACCTTCAGCGCCTTTGCCGCCTCCGACACGCTCATGCCGAGCGCAGGCAACACGTCCTCGCGAAGGATCTCGCCGGGATGGGTGGGCACACGTTCTGGATCGCGACGGGCGGCATAGTCAGGCATGACGTTGGTCCTCAATGATATTGCTCGAAATCGACGCCGCGGGCATCGCCATCCCGAAACTCGAAGGTAATGCACCAAGGCCCATTGACGTGAACGGTGTATCGGGTCGGCCGATGGCCCCGCAGAGCGTGAAAGTCATAGCCCGGCAGGTTCATGCTCTCCGGAGTCGTCGCTGCGTCAAGAACCTCGAGGCGAAGCATTATGCGTCTGTGAAGCCGAGCGTCGATCTTCGACGCCGAGCCGCTTGCCCACAAGTCTGCCAGCGGCTTGCTTCGGAATGTCTTGATCACATACGATTGTAACACAACCCGTGACATTTGTCACGTTTGGCGTGACAGCGGTGCGGCGGCCCGGAACTCATTCCGCCAGCGCGGCGTCATAGGCCGCGACCATCTCCGCCGCCCGTCTGCCCACCTCCGCGGCGCTCATCCCCGGCTTGTAGAGGCTTGAGCCGATGCCGAAGCCGGCAATGCCGGCCTTGCGGTAATCGCCGATGTTGGACGCATCGACGCCGCCGACCGCAAGCAGCGGCACCGCCGGCGGCAGGATCGCCGCGATCGCCTTGATGCCGGCGGGGCCGAGGAGATCGGCGGGGAAAAACTTCAACGCGTCGGCACCGGCGGCGATGGCGCCAAGCGCCTCGGTCGCGGTGAAGACGCCCGGGAACGAGGTCAGCCCCGCCGCCTTGGTCGCGGCGATCACCGCGTCGTCGCGGTTGGGCGACACGATCATGCGGCCGCCGGCGGCGGCGACCGCCCGCACCTCGTCGACCGTCAGCACGGTGCCGGCGCCGACGATGGCGCGGTCGCCGGCGCGCCGGACCATTCGCGTGATACTCTTCAGGGGCTCGGGCGAATTGAGCGGCACCTCGATCAGGCCGATGCCGGCCGCAACCAGGGCTTCAAGCACCGCATCGGCTTCCTCGGGCCGGATGCCGCGCAGGATGGCGATGAGCGGCGGGTAACCGCCAAAAATATCCCCGGTCATGAATCGCCCCTTTTCGGCAGGAAGCCGATCTCCCGCGCCAGCCTGGTGAGACCGGCGACCACCATCTCCCCACCGTCGAGGGTCTCGGTGGCGTGGCCGGCGATGTCGAAGGCGCGGTGGTAGGCGCGGGACAGCGACCGCGCGCCGACGATGCCGATGGTGCCGGCCCCGGCAAGGCGGCCGGCGGCGCGCGCCGCGGCGATCTCGCCGCCGATGACGAGGCCGGAGAGGTAGCCGAGGTTGTCGCGCGGATCGACGTCGTCGAGAAGCTGGCGAGCCCGCACCGAGAAGATGCCGGCAAGGAAGGGCAACTCCTCGACGACGGTGCGGCGGACGCCGAGGGCGAAGCCGGGGAGCGGCGAGAGGTCGCCGCCATCGGCGGCGACGGTATGGCGGAGAAACGAATGGCGGGCGAGGAGATCGAACAGTTCGCCGGTGAGGTAGGTCTGGAAGTCGGCGATGGCGCCGTCGGCGATCGTCGCCCATTTCGAATGAGTTCCGGGGAGGATCGCCAGGCCATCGAAGCCGCCCTGGCGTCCGATCAGCCCGACCATCTGGGTCTCCTCGCCGCGCATGACGTCGCCGTCGCGGTCGGCGGCGCGGACCATGACGCCCGGAACGATGGCGACCGGGCGCTGCCGCGCCGCGTCGAAGCGCAGGAGCTCGGCAGCAATGGCGGCCGGCGTCGCCGGGCACGGCACATAGGACGCCTCGCGCCAGCCCTGGCGACTGCCGACCATGCCGGCCATGATCGCCGGCACCGCCGGCCAGTCGCCGACCAGCCGCTCGAAGGCGGCCTCGTGGCCGCCCGCCTCGACAACCGCGATGCCCTCGCCGCTCTCGGCCTCGGCGAGGATCGTCCCGTCGGCGGCAAGCAGCATCGCGCGGAGGCGGCTCGTCCCCCAGTCGACGGCGATCACGGCGCCGGTCTCGATGGCCGCCTTGGTCATCAGGGGATGTGGTCCTTGCATGGCGTGCCGGCCGGCGCGAACTGCCGGGCGCGAGCTTGTCCCGGAAGCTCAGGCGCTCGTCAAGTCGCGGCGGCGCGCTTGCGGGCGGGGACCGGACCGGTGGAGCCGCGGATGATCAGGTCGACCTCCCATAGTTCCGAAACCGACTCGGGCGACCGGCCGGCGAGAAGGTCGATGGCGATCTCGGCGACCCGCGTGCCGGCTTCGCGGATCGACGAACGGGTCGTCGACATCGGTGGCACCATGCGGTCGGCATGGAGGAAGGGGAAGTCGTCGTCGTGGGCGATGAGCGACACATCCCTGCCGAGCTCGAGGCCGGCGGTGCGCAGCGCCCGAAAGGTGCCGAGCGCCAGCATCATCGAGCCGACGACGATCGCGGTGGGCTTCGGCGTCTCGGCGAGGAAGCGCTGGGTGGCGCGAAATCCCACCTCGTCGGTCATCGGCCCGTTTGCCCGGAGCCGCGGATCGGCGGCGACGCCGCGGGCGGCAAGCGCCTCGCGGTAGCCCTTTTCCCGGTGGACCGCATAGGTGAAGCGCATGTCGCCATTGATCAGCGCGATGCGCTTATGGCCGAGATCCAGAAGGTGATTGGTGGCGTGGCGGAAGGCGCCCTCGTTGTCGATGTCGAGCCAGGCGTGGGGCAGCCCGCTGACGGTGCGGCCGTGCACGACGAAGGGGCAGCCGAGCTCGGCGAGAAGCGCGATGCGCTGGTCCTCGACCATCGGGCTCGACAGGATGATGGCATCGACCCGCGTGCCGGCCGCCATGCGCCGGTAGCTCGCCAGCTCGTCGCCGCGCGCGGCCGGCGACAGCACAATGTCGATTTCGTCGCTGGCGAGCCTTTCGCCGATGCCGGCGAGAAACTCGACGAAGTGGGGATCGACGAGAAGATTGCGGTCGGTCGGCAGCACCGTGCCGATCGCGCCGGCGCGGCCGGTGGCGAGCCGGCGGGCGCTGGCGTTCGGCCGGTAGTCGTAGCGGTGCGCCGCCTCCAGGACCCGCTGGCGGGTCTTCTCGCTTACCTCGGGATAGCCGTTCAGCGCCCGACTGACCGTCGTCTGTGAGAGACCGAGCCGTTCGGCGAGGTCCTTCAGCTTCAGCAATCGAGATTTCCTCCCGTGCTCATTCAAAGCGCTTTCAATTCACGATGCAAGGGGTAGCGCCTCGACAGGCCGGCCACCGCTCCGGCGTGCCGGCCGACGCACGGCGCATCAGGTCAGATCGAGTCGGGGTACGAGAGGAAGGCCCTGTTTCGTCATATTCGTCCGACTTTTGGAGTCGGCGGATCGCGCCGGCCATCCGACGCGCCGACTTGACAGGCTCCAACCTTCTCGGCGATGATATTGTCCAAAGCGCTTTGGAACCGAAATCGCTTTTTTCATGCTAAGGCGCTTTCGAGGGAGGAAGGAACGCCGGCAGATGGCCCCGCCGTAAACGGCGGAAGCCTCGTCGCGTGGGCCGCTCCTCCGACAAGTTTGATGCTTTCAGGGAGGTTCACGCAATGAAGCTTCGTATCAGCCTGCTTTCCTTCGCCGCCGGCGTGGCGCTTGCCGCCGGATCGGCGTACGCACAGGACCTGGTCTATCCGGTCGATCAGGACTCGCGCTTCAACTGGAAGAGCTATCACGACTTCGCAGACAGCCATGACCTGAGCGGCCAGACGCTCAGCATCTTCAGCCCCTGGCTGACGGCCGACAAGGATGCCTTCGAAAAGGTGCTCGCCTATTTCGAGGCGGCGACCGGCGCCAAGGTCAATCATTCGGGCTCGAACTCGTTCGAGCAGCAGATCGTCATCGACACCCAGGCCGGCAGCCCGGCCAACATCTCCGTCTTCCCGCAGCCGGGTCTCGCCGCCGACGTCGCCTCCAAGGGCTACCTGACGCCGCTCGGCGACAAAACCAAGCAGTGGCTGCTTGACAACTACGCTGCGGGCCAGTCGTGGGTCGACCTGTCCTCCTACAAGGGCAAGGACGGCAACGTGCAGCTCTTCTCCTTCCCGTGGAAGGCCGACCTCAAGAGCCTGGTCTGGTACGTGCCGGAGAACTTCAAGGAAGCCGGCTACGAGATCCCGAAGACCATGGAGGATCTGAAGGCGCTGACCGAGCAGATCGTCAAGGACGGCGGCACGCCGTGGTGCATCGGCCTCGGCTCCGGTGCGGCGACCGGCTGGCCGGCAACCGACTGGGTCGAGGACTTCATGCTGCGCCTCAACCCGCCGGACGTCTATGACGGCTGGGTGGACAACAGCGTGCCGTTCAACGATCCGCGTGTCGTCAAGGCGATCGATGAGTTCGGCTGGTTCGCGAAGAACGACAAGTTCGTCGACGGCGGCGCCGCAGCGGTGGCTTCGACCGACTTCCGCGACAGCCCGAAGGGCCTCTTCACCTCGCCGCCCAAGTGCTACATGCACCGCCAGGCCTCGTTCATCCCGGCCTTCTTCCCGGATGGGACGAAGCTCGGAACGGACGTGAACTTCTTCTACTTCCCGCCCTATGCCAGCGAGCCGGACCTCGGCAACCCGGTGCTCGGTGCCGGTACGCTGTTCGCCGTCACCAAGGACTCCCCGGCGGCGGAGGCCTTTATCGAGTTCCTCGAGACGCCGATCGCGTCGGAGGTGGCCATGGCCTCGTGGAACTTCTTCACGCCGTCCAAGCTGGTGAACACGGACGTCTATCCCAACGACACGCTCAAGGGTGAGAACGCCATCATCCAGAACGCCACGACGTTCCGCTTCGACGGGTCCGACCAGATGCCCGGCAAGGTCGGCGCCGGCTCGTTCTGGACCGGCATGGTCGACTTCGTGGGCGGCGAATCCGCCCAGCAGGTCGCCGACCAGATTCAAAAGTCCTGGGACGCGATCAAGTAAGTCGTGTAACTTTCCAACATGGCTCTGTCCCGGGCCGCATCGGCCCGGGACATCACAACGGCCGATCCGACCAAGCGGCGAGATCGGCCGACGGCGTATAACGGCACTACAAGCCGCGCGGTCCGCAAACGGACCCGGCACGCTGAGGTGGGGGAACGCATGTGGCATTTGATCAGTGCGGCAGTCACGATCGTTTTGGGCGTTGAACTCGCAGCCGCCTACTTCTACGCCGCCAACAAGATCCTCGACATCATCTGGCCGCCCCGCGGACCTGCCGTGCAGGCGGCGCGCAACCAGAAGATTTCCGCCACGATCCGGCCGTGGCTGTTTCTCGGGCCGGCGCTCCTGTTCCTCGGACTGTACCTGGTCTATCCGGTCATTGATTCGCTGCGGCTCAGCTTCTTCGGTCGCGACGGCGTCAATTTCGTCGGCTTCTCCAACTACGCCTGGGCGGCCGGCGACCAGCAGTTCCGCAAGTCGATCTTCAACAACATCCTGTGGCTCATCGTGGTGCCGGCGTTCAGCACCGCGTTCGGTCTCGTCATCGCCTATCTCACCGATCGCATCTGGTGGGGCAACATCGCCAAGAGCCTAGTCTTCATGCCGATGGCGATCTCGTTCATCGGCGCCAGCGTCATCTGGAAATTCATCTACGACTATCGCGGGGAGGATTCGCCGCAGATCGGCCTGCTCAACGCGATCGTCCAGCTTTTCGGCGGCACGCCGCATGCGTGGATCACCATCCCGTTCTGGAACAACTTCTTCCTGATGGTGATCCTGGTCTGGATCCAGACCGGCTTCGCGATGGTCATCCTCTCGGCCGCCCTGAGGGGCGTTCCCGAAGAGACGATCGAGGCGGCGACGATCGACGGCGCCAAGGGCCGGCACATCTTCTTCTACATCATGGTTCCGCAGATCTGGCCCACCATCGCCGTGGTGTGGACGACCATCACGATCACCGTGCTCAAGGTCTTCGACATCGTGCTGGCGATGACCAACGGCCAGTGGAACACGGAGGTGCTCGCCAACCTCATGTACGACTGGATGTTCCGCGGCGGCGGCGATTTCGGCCGCGGTGCGACGATCGCCGTCGTCATCATGCTTGCGGTGGTACCCATCATGATCTGGAACATCCGGCGCCTCAACGCCGAACAGGCGGGGCGCTGACATGGCCAGAATACGACGTCGCAAGCGCCCCTGGGGCAAGTACATGGTGCACGTGTCCGTGCTCCTCATCGTCATCGTCTGGACGGTGCCGACATTCGGCATCCTGGTCTCGTCGTTGCGCAGCAAGGACGAGATCTCCGTGTCGGGCTGGTGGACGGCACTGACGACCAGCCTGCATAACGTCATCGAACGGACCAACCCGCCGTCCGATGCCGTCGAGCAGAACGGCAAGTATGTGATCTCCGGCAATCTGCTGAACGGCACGGGTTACGTCACGGCATTCGGCGTGCGCATCATCAACCCGACCGAGTTCAAGGCCGGGGATACCGCCGACCTTCCCGGCGGAGGTGGAACCCTGACCATCAACCGCGACGGCAGCTACCAGCTGGTCTCCGACACGCCTTTCGACGGCGACGCCGGCCGTCGCATCTACTACACCGCCGCGCTGCCGCCGACATTCACCCTCCAGAACTACGAGAAGGTGCTGACCTCCGAAGGCATCGGGCAGTCGTTCCTCAACTCTCTGACGGTGGCCCTCCCGGCGACCGTCATTCCGATTCTCCTCGCAGCCTACGCCGCCTATGCGCTCGCCTGGATGCGCTTCCCCGGCCGCGCCCTGCTCCTCGCGGTGATCGTCGGCTTGCTGGTGGTTCCGCTGCAGATGTCGCTGATCCCGCTGCTCAAGCTCTACAACGGGATCGGCGATATCTTCGGGGTGCCGGCCAAGACCTATCTCGGGATATGGCTGGCGCATACCGGATTCGGTCTGCCGCTCGCCATCTATCTGTTGCGGAACTACATCGCCGGGCTGCCCAACGAGATCATGGAATCAGCGCGGGTCGACGGCGCCACCGACTTCGAGATCTTCGTCCGCATCGTGCTGCCGCTGTCGGTGCCGGCGCTCGCCTCCTTCGCCATCTTCCAGTTCCTGTGGGTGTGGAACGACCTGCTGGTCGCCATCGTCTTCCTCGGCAATACCGAGCAGCAACTGGTGCTGACCGGTCGGCTGCGAGAACTGCTCGGCTCGCGCGGCGGCGATTGGGAAATCTTGACCACCTCGGCCTTCGTGTCGATTGTGGTCCCGCTGGTCGTGTTCTTCTCGCTGCAGCGCTACCTGGTGCGGGGGCTGCTGGCCGGTTCGGTCAAGGGCGGATGAGCGCGATCGACGAAAACAGGGAAGACCGGGATGGGTGAACTGCGTCTGCACGACATCAAGAAATCGTTTGGCCATGTCGAGGTGATCAAGGGCGTCAACCTCGAGGTCAAGTCGGGTGAATTCGTGGTGTTCGTCGGCCCCTCGGGCTGCGGCAAGTCCACGCTGCTCCGTCTGATCGCCGGACTGGAGGAGATCACCTCCGGCACCCTCGAGTTCGACGGCGAGGAGGTCAACGAGCTGCCGCCGGCCTTGCGCGGCATTGCCATGGTCTTCCAGTCCTACGCGCTCTACCCTCACATGACCGTCTACAACAACATGGCCTTCGGCATGAAGCTGGCGAAGGCCAGCAAGCAGGCGATCGACGAGAGCGTCCGCAAGGCCGCCGACACCCTCCAGCTCACGCCTTATCTCGACCGGTTGCCCAAGCAGCTCTCCGGCGGCCAGCGCCAGCGCGTCGCCATCGGCCGCGCCATCGTGCGCAACCCCAAGGTCTTCCTCTTCGACGAGCCGCTCTCCAACCTCGACGCGGCGCTCCGCGTCACCATGCGCATCGAGATCGCCAAGCTGCACGAGCGCATGAGCGACGTGACGATGGTCTACGTCACCCACGACCAGGTCGAGGCGATGACGCTCGCCGACCGCATCGTGGTGTTGCGCGCCGGTATCATCGAGCAGGTTGGCTCGCCGATGGAGCTTTACGAGCGACCGGACAATCTCTTCGTTGCCGGCTTCATCGGGTCCCCGGCGATGAACATGGTGCCTTGCATCGTCGAGGCCGGCGACGGCGAGCCGCGCGTGCGACCGGAGAAGCACAACGCGGTGGGCGTCAAGGCCAAGATCCCGGCGAGCGCCGTCGGACAGAAGGGAACGCTCGGCGTTCGCCCGGAGAACCTCACCCTTGCCAACGGCGCCGAACCGATCTTCCACGGCCGCCTCGATATCGTCGAGCAACTCGGCGAATTGACGCTTCTTTACGTCGATTGCGGCTACGCCGAGCCGATCATCGCCAAGATCGAGGGCAACGTTCAGATCAAGCGGGACACGGAAATCGACTTGGCGGCGCCGGCCGACAAGTTGCACGTCTTCGACGACAAGGGCATCGCTTTCCCCCGCACGAGCTAGGCTTTCGGCCAAGCTTCGCCCCGAGCCGCTGGCGGGTTTTCGGGTGGCGCCGCCGGTTCTTACCTCGCGCGCGACGCCGCCTGAAATCTTTTTCTCCCGCCATTGAAGACTTTGGAACCGGCGGCTTCGTTCGTTGCGTGGCGATTCACTAAATCTCTCTGAAGACAGGCGTTTGCCGGCCGGCATGGGCCGGGCGCTTCGTCGTTGGAGAGTCCGATGGCCGAGACCGCCCGCAAACTTGGCGTCTTTCCCGCCTTCCACAAGGTGGAAGGCCGCCGCGTCGTTGTCGTCGGCGGTGGCGCGGAGGCCGCGGCGAAGATCCGGCTCCTCGCCGAAACCAAGGCCGAAATCGTCGTCTTCGCGGCGCTGCTCGACCGGCAGACCGGTGTCGATCTGATCGCCGCTCATGCCGATTGGCGCGGCAAATGGCCGAGCGCGGCGGACCTCAGGGGAGCGGCGCTGGTGTTCGCGGCGACCGGCGCGGAGGAGAGCGATCGCGAAATCTGGTCGCTCGCCCACGAGGCGGGCGTGCCGGTCAACATCGTCGACCGGCCGGAGCTTTGCGACTTCTACACGCCGGCGATCGTCAACCGGGCGCCGCTCGCCGTGGCGATCGGCAGCGAAGGCGTCGCTCCGGTGCTCTCCCGCCATGTCCGCGCCCGCGTCGAAGCCATGCTCGCTCCCGCCTTCGGCGATCTCGCCGGCTTGGCCGAGCGGCTGCGCGATCGCGTGTCGCGAAAGCTTGGCACCGTTGCCGACCGCCGGCGGTTCTGGGCGCGCTTCTTTTCCGGCGCGGTCGCCGAGAAGGTCTTCGCCGGGCGTCTAACCGAAGCCGAGGACGCGGCACTCGGCATGCTCGAGATCGAGCCGAACCTCGCCGGACATGTTTCGCTGGTCGGCGCCGGGCCGGGTGCCGAGGATCTGCTGACGCTCCGCGCCCAGCGGGCGCTGCAGGAAGCCGACGTCATCGTCTACGACCGGCTGGTGCCGGAGGCGATCGTCGCCCAGGGCCGTCGCGACGCGCGCCGCATCTATGTCGGCAAGGCGAAGGGCGACCATTCGCTGTCGCAGGACGAGATCAACGCCCTCATCGTCCACGAGGCAAAGAACGGCCACCGGGTCGTCCGGCTGAAGTCCGGCGACCCCTTGATCTTCGGGCGGGCCGGCGAGGAGATGGCGGCGCTGAAGGCGGCCGGTGTGTCGTTCGACGTGGTTCCCGGCATCACCGCCGCTTTCGCCGCCGCCGCCGAGGCCGAGATCCCGCTGACCTTGCGCGAAACCTCGTCGTCGCTGGTCTTCGCCACCGGTCACGACGCCGACGGCGAGACGCTGCCCGGCTGGGCCGGGCTCGCGCTCCAGGGGACGACGGTCGCGGTCTATATGGGGCGCTCCGTCGCCGCGAAGCTGGCGGCGCGGTTGATCGAAGCCGGGCTCGCCGCGTCGACCCCGGTCGCGGTGATCGAGAATGCCTCGCGGACCGACCGCCGCGCCTATGCCGGCCGCCTCGACGAGCTCGCGGCGTCTTGCCGCCCGACCGGAGCTGACCGGGCCGGTGCTCTTCATCGTCGGCGAAGTGGTCGCCGCGGGCGCGATTGCCGCCGAGCCGGCGGCGCTCACGGCGCTTGCCGCGTAGCGTCGAGGAGAACGCCATGTTCAAGGCAGCCAAGTCAGGTCCCGCCAAGGCCGTCACCGCCAACCGGCTGGACAGCGGGCTGGTCGTTTTCCTCGACCCCGAAGGTGGCTGGACGGTCGACATCGCCGAGGCCCGCATCATCGACGACGACGAGCTCGACGAGGCGCTCGCCTACGGCAAGGCCCAGCACGACGCCCGCGTCGTCATCGAGCCCTATGCGATCGACGTCGAGGTAACCGACGGCGGCGCCCCGGTTCCGGCCCGGCTCCGCGAGAAGATCCGGGCCGATCGCGGGCCGACGGTCGTCTATGGCGATGCCGAGCGAGCGAAGCTCGCGCCGCATCATGTCGCAGCGGCGGAGTAGAACGAATGAGGCCGGCCCTTCTGCATGACGTCATTCCGGCGAAAGCCGGAATCCAGGGCCTGGCAGGGCCTTCCGTGGCCGGCGACCACGAGGTTTCGCGGACAGTGCCATGGACCCCGGCTTTCGCCGCGGTGACGCGCGGTGGGATTGTAGCGTCAGCGCCCTGAGGACGAGAGGCGAGGAGTCCCCGACAGCGAGACCGGGAACCGAGACAACGAACGTGGAGCGCCGCGAGGCGCGACAGGGAACGCGAGCAATGTACCGCTACGATGAGTTCGATCAGGAGTTCGTCACCGAGCGCGTCGCCCAGTTTCGCGGCCAGGTGGAGCGGCGGCTGTCGGGCGAATTGACGGAGGACCAGTTCAAGCCGCTGCGGCTGATGAACGGGGTCTACCTGCAACTTCACGCGTATATGCTGAGGATCGCCATCCCCTACGGCACGCTCAATCCCGAGCAGCTGCGGATGCTCGCCTTCATCGCGCGGAAATACGATCGCGGCTACGGCCACTTCACCACCCGCCAGAACCTCCAGTTCCACTGGCCGGCGTTGAAGGACATTCCCGACATTCTTGAGCATCTCGCCAGTGTCGAGATGCACGCCATCCAGACGTCGGGGAACTGCATCCGCAACGTCACCGCCGATCATTTCGCCGGAGCGGCGGCCGATGAGGTCGTCGATCCGCGCCCCTATGCCGAGATTCTCAGGCAGTGGTCGTCGCTCCATCCGGAATTCATCTTCCTGCCGCGCAAATTCAAGATCGCGGTGACCGGCTCGATGCGCGATCGCGCCGCGATCCAGGTTCACGACATCGGCCTGCATGCGACGCGCGACGCAGACGGCCGGCTCGGCTTTGCCGTCTATGTCGGCGGCGGGCTCGGCCGCACGCCGATGATCGCCCACAAGCTCCGCGACTTCCTCCCAGAGGCGGATCTCCTCTCCTATGTCGAGGCCGTCCTGCGCGTCTACAATCTGTTCGGCCGCCGCGACAACAAGTACAAGGCGCGGATCAAGATTCTCGTCCACGAGGCCGGCGAGGCGGAGATCCGTCGCCAGGTCGAGGCCGAGTGGGAGCGCATCCGGCATTCAGCACTGGCGCTGCCGGAGCAGGAAATCCGCCGTATCCAGGCCTATTTCGCCCTCCCGGCGGCGGTGCAGCCGCGGCCGGCCGAAAGCGTCGTTCTCAACCGCGCGTGCTCTGCCGACCGCGGGCTCGAGAACTGGGTCGTACAGAATACCGTCCCGCACCGGGTCAGCGGCCACGCCATCGCAACCGTCTCGCTGAAGCCGATCGGCGGCACGCCGGGCGACGCCACCGCCGACCAGCTGGAGCTGATCGCCGACCTTGCCGAGCGCTACAGCCACGGCGAAATCCGGGTGAGCCACGAGCAGAACCTCATCCTGCCGCACCTGGCGCTCGACGATCTCCCGGCCGTCTACGAGGCGCTCGACGAGGCCGGTCTCGCCACGCCGAACGCCGGATTGGTCACCGACATCATCGCCTGCCCCGGGCTCGACTACTGCGCGCTGGCCAACGCCCGCTCGATCCCCATCGCGCAGCGAATTTCCGAGCGGTTCAAGGACCACACCCGGCAAACCGAGATCGGCGACCTCAAGATCAAGATTTCCGGCTGCATCAACGCCTGCGGCCATCATCATGTCGGCCACATCGGCATCCTCGGCGTCGAGAAGAAAGGCGAGGAGTTCTACCAGATCACACTTGGCGGCTCCGGCGACGAGGCGGCGTCGATCGGCGAGATCATCGGCAAGGGTTTCTCCAGCGACGAGGTCATCGACGCGGTCGAAACCCTCGTCGACACCTATCTCGAAAAACGCCAAAGCGCCGGCGAGGATTTCCTGGCAGCCTACCGGCGCCTCGGCCAGGCGCCCTTCAAGGAAGCGCTCTATGGCGCCGGTTAGCGCAGTCGCCCTCGCCTTCGACCCGGAGAACGGCGTCCGTGCCGAGGCGGCGGCGCTCAACGCCCGCTATGGTGCGCTCGGAGCGCGCGACGTCGTCGATCTCGCCGTCCATGAACTGTTTGCCGGCCGGATAGCCCTGGTGTCGAGTTTCGGGGCGGAATCGTCGGTGCTCCTTCACATTCTTTCCGAGGTCGATGCCACCGTTCCGGTGATCTTTCTGGACACCGGCCGGCTGTTCGCCGAGACGCTCGAGTACCGCTCGCGGCTCACCGAACAGCTCGGGCTCGACGACGTCCGCACGATCACGCCCGACCGCCAACGTCTCGCCGCCGAGGATCCGCATCGGGCGTTGTGGATGACCAATCCGGACCGCTGCTGCCACATTCGCAAGACCGAGCCGCTGCAGCGGGCGATGCGGGATTTCGATGCGTGGTTCACCGGCCGCAAGCGGTTCCAGAATGCGCTGCGCGCCTCGCTTCCTCTGTTCGAAGCGGAAGGCGAGCGCATCAAGGTCAACCCGCTGATCGCCTGGTCCCAGGCCGAGCTGAAGGCCTATGCCGAAGGCCATCACCTGCCCGAGCATCCGCTGGTCGCCAAGGGCTACCCGTCGATCGGCTGCGTGCCATGCACGACGCGCGTCAACCCCGACGAGGATCAGCGCTCGGGCCGCTGGCGCGGGCTCGACAAGACCGAGTGCGGCATTCACGAACCGCTCTTTGAGACCGACGGCAGCGGGATTTGAGACAGGGATTGCGCTTGCCCCTCTGGAAAGACGGAAAATTCATCGAGGACGATTGGCGGATCGTCGACGACGGGTCCCCGCTCCCGGACGACGTGCCGGTGTTCGTCAGCGTCGCGCGCTGGCGGGCGGAGCGCGCCGCGCTTGCCGCCCGCAATGCGCCGCTCGGCCTTTTCGTCCAACCGGGAACCGAGTGGAGCGACCTCGCCGCCGACCTGCCGCGGTTCCCGGTCATCGCCATTGCGATTCCTAAATACGCGGACGGCCGTGCCTTCTCGATCGCCCGGCTACTCCGCGACCGTGACGGCTACACGGGCGAGATCCGCGCGGTCGGCGACTACATCATCGACCAGGTGCCGCTGATGGCCCGCGTCGGCATCGACGCCTTCCAGACCGACGACCCAATCCTCGTCAAGGCGCTGGCGCGCGGCGACTGGCCGGAGGTGACGAACTACCTGCAACCGGCGCTCGGGACGGCGGAGGTGCCGGCCGGCACAAGGCCGTGGGGGCGGAAGCGGGGGTGAACGGCCGAGGGAAAGAGCTTGAATCAAATCGCCGGTAGTAGTAACTCTGTTACTAATTAGTAGCAGAAGACGCGGAAATGTTGTCTGCAAACCAATGTAGGATGGCGCGTGCCGCGCTGGGGCTCGGAATACGCGATCTGGCGCACCTTGCGGATGTTTCGCCTAACACGGTGGCGCGACTGGAGCGCGGGGAAAACCTACATCCTCGAACCCTTGAATACCTCCAGGGTGCCTTCGAGGCCGAAGGCGTCACGTTCCTTTCGATCGGCAATGTCAGTGCTTGGGGAGGCGAAGGCGTTCGGATGGCGGGTTCAGCCACGTCGGACTCTCGCATGGCGGTGCTTTTTCGCGCGTTTCGCGAACTGCCCGACCTGCGTAGCAAACCCGAGAATGCATACTTCGCGCTCCTGGACATCTTCGCGCACATTATCGCGATGATGCGCTTGGACAATCGAGTCCCCGACGCTTGGGAGCGCATTTCGCTGAGAAATGCCGTCGTTGTTTTGAATCGATCAGACCTCTTTTCGGCGGCCCCATTGCTTTGGAAGGCAATCACACCCCCGGACAACCAAGCACCTGACTATCCGATCGCGGAGGAAGTCGTTGCGTCGGTTGCGGAATGCGATGTCGCCTTCTTCGACACGTGCGTGGCGGGCCTCCGCCACCGTGGGTACGTTGAGCGCTGGAAATAAATTACATCACCCCTGCCCCCGGCTCGGCCGGCTGGGCGTTGGCGCGGAACATGCGGAAGAGTTCGCGGCCGAGGTCATATCGTTGCCGGCAAGGTCAGCGGTGGTCAGATCAGCTCAAGAAAGCGGTCGAGAGGCAGATTCGCTTGATTGAGAATTGCGGCGAGGGTGCCTCTGCTCAAGTCGCGCCCGTGGTGCGGCACTGTCACTCTGCGACCTGATTCGGGATTGAACAGCTGATGGTGACTGCCTCGCACCCGAACGACGACAAAGCCTGCCTTCTCGAGCGCCCTTACAACCAAACGCGGCTTAACACCCGGCAGCCGGCTCATGCGGCGGCCGGAAACCGCATCGTCAATTGCTCAAGAAGGGGAATGCCCGGTTCTTCGCGGAGCGCGTGCACCAAACGATCGTACCGCGGGGCCAGCTCCGGTGGATCGCTTTCCGGCACCTGTTCGCGATCCTCGATCAGAACCGCGATGTAGCCTTCCACGGCGTCGATCGCCATTTCTCTGGCTTCATCGATGGTTCGCCCGTGCGTCACCAGACCGGGAAGCGCCGGGCAGGTGACGACGTAGCCGCCATCCGGTTCGGGATCGAAGACAAAGGTATATGTGCGATCCATGCCGGTCCCAATAGCACAGAATCGCCGGACCCGCCTACAGCACGCCGGCTCCCAGCTCGGCCGGCTGGGCGTTGGCGCGGAACATGCGGAACAGCTCGCGGCCGAGGCCATATTCGTTGGCCGCGAGGTCGGCGCTGGCCGGCTCGCGGCCGGCGAATTCCTCGGGATCGGCGAGGATGTTGAGCCGCCCGCGCGGCGGGTCGAGCCTGACGATGTCGCCGTCCCTGAGCTTGGCGATCGCCCCGCCGTCGGCGGCCTCGGGCGTGACGTGGATGGCGGCCGGCACCTTGCCGCTCGCCCCCGACATCCGCCCGTCGGTCAACAACGCCACCTTATGGCCGCGGTCCTGCAGGAGCCCCAGCGTCGGGGTGAGCTTGTGAAGCTCCGGCATGCCGTTCGCCTTCGGCCCCTGAAAGCGGACGACGGCGACGAAGTCGCGCTCGAGCTGCCCGGCGCGGAACGCCTCGCGCAATTCCTCCTGCGAGTGAAAGATCAGCGCCGGTGCCTCCACCACCTGATGCTCGGGCTTCACCGCCGAGACCTTGATCACGGCGCGGCCGAGATTGCCGTCGAGAAGCCGCAGCCCGCCTTCCGGCGAAAACGGTTCGCGCGCCGGCCGAAGGATGCTCCCGTCGCCGGTGGTGGCCGACCCGTCGGTCCAGACGATGCCGCCGCCGTCGGCGAGGCTCGGGCTTTGCACGTAGGCGCCGAGCCCATGCCCCCAGGCGGTCCGCACGTCCTCGTGGAGCAATCCGACGCCGAGCAGCTCGCGGATCAGGAACTGCATGCCGCCGGCCTTGTGGAATTCGTTCACGTCGGCGGTGCCGTTCGGATAGACGCGGGCGAGCAGCGGCACCACCTCCGACAGGTCGGCGAAATCGTCCCAGGTGAGCCGGATGCCGGCGGCCTTGGCGGCGGCGACCAGATGGAGCGTGTGGTTGGTGGACCCGCCGGTGGCGTGCAGGCCGACGACGCCGTTGACGATGGCGCGCTCGTCGATGACGGCGCCGACCGGCGTGTAGTCGTTGCCCTGGGCGGTGATCGCCAGCGCTCGCGTCGTCGCCGCGCGGGTCAGCGCGTCGCGGAGCGGCGTGTTGGGGTTGACGAAGCTGGCGCCGGGGATGTGCAGCCCCATGATCTCCATCAGCATCTGGTTGGAGTTGGCGGTGCCGTAGAAGGTGCAGGTGCCGGGCGCGTGGTAGGCCCGCGCCTCGATGTCGAGAAGCTCGTCCCAGGTCATCTTCCGCTCGGCGTAGAGCTGCCGGGCCTTGGAGCGCTCCGGGTTGGGCAGTCCCGACGGCATCGGCCCGGCCGGGATGAACACCGCCGGCAGGTGGCCGAAGGTCAGCGCCGCGATCAGGAGGCCCGGGACGATCTTGTCGCAGATGCCGAGATAGACGGCGGCGTCGAACATGTCGTGCGACAGGCCGATCGCCGCGGCAAGCGCGATCGTGTCGCGCGAGAAGAGCGACAGCTCCATGCCGTGATGGCCCTGGGTGACGCCGTCGCACATCGCCGGGACGCCACCGGCGACCTCCGCCACCCCGCCGACGGCGCGGGCCGCCTCCTTGATCAGGTCGGGAAACCGCGCGTAGGGCTGATGGGCGGAGAGCATGTCGTTGTAGGCGGTGATGATGGCGAGGTTCGGCGCAACGTCGCCGCGCAGCGCCGCCTTGTCGGCGTGGCCGCAGGCGGCGAAGCCGTGCGCGAGGTTCGAGCAGGACAGGCGGGTGCGGCCGGGTTTCCGATCGGTGGCGGCGGCGATCCGGTCGAGATACTGATTGCGGCCGGACTCGCTCCGCTTGCGGATGCGTTCGGTGACTTCGCCGATTCGGGCGTCAAGGGTCATGGCGGCGCTCCTGTGCTGCTTCGCGATCCCAAGGGTCGGGGGCCGCGCACGCGACCTCGCGCTTATTTAGCGGCGCGGAGAAGCTTTTTCGACAGGCGCGGCGTGAAAGCGATGGGGAGATTCAGTCTGCGCACGCGGCCGGGCGGCGCCACGACGCATAACCCGCTCTCCGATTTGGGCGGAGAGCGGGTTATGCAACTGCGATCGGGCTGGTTCGTTTCGGAACGGCCTCTCAGCCCGTCTTCCGCCCAAGCGGACCTAGAGCAAAGTCCGTTCTGATTGAATTGGGCCTTTGCTCTAGCTCTTTGATTCTTCGCGTTTTCCGGGCGGAAAAGTGCGCACACTTTTCCTGAAAATGCCCTAGAAAAAGAAGATGTGGTCCGCCAGGTGGTTGGCGTTGTCGAGGCCGAGGATGATGATCTGATGGTTGTCGTCGCCCGTCTTGCTCAGATCGATCGCCGTGTCGCCGCCGGAGGAATGCGCAAATTTGTTGACGATCTGCTGCGCGCTCTTGAACCCGTAGTCTTTTGAAATATAGATCTTATCTTCGTGAATGTTGAAGTCGTAGATAAAGTCCTTTCCGGAGTTCAGGTCGAAATAGAATTTGTCCCTGCCGGAATTTCCGTAGAGGTCGTCGTCGCCCTTGCCGCCGAAGAGCTTGTCATTGCCGGAGCCGCCGTGAAGATCGTCATCGCCGGGGCCGCCGTCGAGCAGGTCGTTGCCGCCCTTGCCGAACAGATGGTCGTTGCCGCCCTTGCCGAACAGATGGTCCTTGCCGCCCGTTCCCTTAAGGGTGTTGTCTCCGCCATTTCCAGTCTTGGTCACCATGCGAGTTGCTCCTTGTGGGCACCGACGTCCGGTGCGCAAATCTTGTCTCGATCAATCAGAAGGCTAACATCGCGAAGCCGGCGGCGCGTCCCCCGATCGGAGGATGGCGGGGGAACGACGGCGGCGCCTTAATATCACGCTCGGCGATGGTAGTCTCCGCCATTTCGACGACAAAGGAGCTTGGGTTGGCCGAGAAACCGGAGAGCGCCGCCAGGCGTCTGATCCGCTTCATGGTTCTCGGCGTGCCGACGGTATCGCGGATCCTTGCGGTGGCGCTGATCGTCGCGGCGATCGGTATCGCCTTCTTCGATTTGGGCGACTACGGGAACGCCGGTGATCGTGCCGGCGTCGCCTTGCTCCTGTCGGTGTTCGCCCTCTTGTCGCTGGCGCTCGGATTCATCGTGCCGGCGATCGTCCGGCGCGCGATGCCGAAGCGGTGAATCATTCCGCCTCGTCGTGCCAGGTACGGCCGTCGCGCTCGATGAGGGCGATCGACGCCGAAGGTCCGCCGGTGCCCGCCGTGTACGCCTTGGGCGGTTCGCTGGCGCGCTCCCAGGCGTCGGCGATCGGATCGATCCATCTCCATGCCGCCTCGACCTCGTCGCGCCGCATGAACAGCGTCTGGTTGCCGCGGATGACGTCGAGGATCAGCCGCTCATAGGCGTCGGGGCTCCTCACCTTGAAGGCCTGGGCGAAGCTCATGTCGAGCGGCACATAGCGGAGCCGCATGCCGCCGGGGCCGGGATCCTTGATCATCAGCCACAGCTTGACGCCCTCGTCGGGCTGCAGGCGGATCACCAGCTTGTTCGGCTCGAGGGCGCCGGCGCTTTCGCCGAAGATCGAGTGGGGGATCGAACGGAAGGCGACGACGACCTCCGAGACACGCGTCTCCAGCCGCTTGCCGGTGCGCACGTAGAAGGGCACGCTCGCCCAGCGCCAGTTGGCGATCTGGGCCTTGATCGAAACGAAGGTCTCCGTGATCGTGCCCGGATTGGCGACCTCGCTTGCATAGCCGGGCACCGAGCCGTCCGGGCCGGCGCCGGCCCGGTACTGACCGCGCACGGTCAGCGTCGCCGCGTTGGCTTCGGTGACCGGAACCAGGCTGCGCAGAACCTTCAGCTTCTCGTCGCGGACCGAGTCGGCGTCCATCAGCGCCGGCGGTTCCATTGCCACCAGGCAGAGAAGCTGCAGGAGATGGTTCTGAACCATGTCGCGGAGCGCGCCGGCGGTGTCGTAATAGCCGCCGCGCCCCTCGACACCGAGCGTCTCGGCGACGGTGATCTGGACATGATCGATGTGGGCGGCGTTCCACAACGGCTCGAACAGCGCGTTGCCGAAGCGGAGAGCCATCAAGTTCTGCACCGTCTCTTTGCCGAGATAGTGGTCGATCCGATAGATCTGGCTCTCGTCGAAGACCGATCCGACGGCGTCGTTGACCTCGCAGGCGGAGGCGAGGTCGTGACCGATCGGCTTTTCGATGATGACCCGGGTGTTGGGCGTCACCAGTCCTTCCTCGCCCAGTCGCTTGCAGATCGTGCCGAACAGTTCGGGACCGACGGCGAGATAGAAGGCGCGGATTCGGTCGCCGGCTCCCTTCAGCGCCTCGGCCAGTTCGCTCCAGCCGGTATCGCCTTCCGCGTCAACCGAGATGAAGTGAAGGCGCTTCAGGAACGTCTCGACCCCGCTCGCTTCGCGTTCTTCGGCGGGAACGTGGTCCTCCAGCGCCTTGCGCGTCGCGTCGCGGTACTCGGCGTCGCTCATCGCGCGTCGCGAGACGCCGATAATCCGACCGGTCGGCGGGATCTGGCCGTCGCGATGCCGCTGATAGAGGGCTGGGAGGAGCTTCCGGTAGGCGAGATCGCCAGCACCGCCGAAGACGATCAGGTCGAACGGCTTCACGGCAATGATACGGCTTGTCATGATCGATAATGCTCCTGGCGGCTTTCCGGCTTCAGCGGTTGCGGTCTACACTGCCACGCGCGATTTTGGCAGGGGTCCTGCCGCGAAAAATCATGTCGAAAAGAGAGGCGTCATGGCGGAGGTGACATGTGTGGTGCCGACCGGCGACTGGACCGGCGAAGGCGCGGTTTGGCATGCCGGAGAGAAGGCGCTCTATTGGGTCGATATCAACCGCTGCCTCATCCACCGCTATGACACCGGCAGCAAGGCGACGCGGACGTGGTTCTTCGACGAGCCGCCGGTGACGCTCGCCCTCACCGACCGGGCCGATACGCTGGTCGTGGCGATCGGCGGCCGCCTCATCCTCTGGCAGCCGGCCAACGACGCGCGGGCCGATTTTGCCCATCCCGAAGGGAACTGGCCGAAGGTCCGCCTCAATGACGGGCGGGCCGACCCGGCCGGTAATTTCTGGGTCGGCTCGATGCAGAACAATGTCGGCGAGAAGGGGGAAACCTACCCCATCGACGACAAGGCGGCCGGCCGGCTCTTCAAGGTGACCGCCGACGGATCGGTCAGCGTCGAGAAGACCGGTATCGGCATCTCCAACACGTTCTGCTGGAGTCCCGACAAGTCGCGCTTCTACTTCGGCGATACGCTCGCCAATACCATCTCGGTCTGGGACTACGACGAGGCGGGCGGCAGCATCGCCAACGAGCGTCCGTTCTTCGCCGGCTTCGACCGCGGGTCGCCGGACGGTTCGGCCATGGACAGCGAGGGCTGTCTGTGGAACGCGCGCTATGGCGGCGCCTGCATCGTGCGGGTGAGCCCCGCCGGCAAGATCGACCGCGTCGTCGAGATGCCGGTCGAGAATATCACCACGTGCACCTTCGGCGGGCCTGATCTGAAGCGGCTGTACATCACCACGGCAACCGGTGGCTCGGGCGCCCAAGCGCACTATGCGGGAGGGCTGTTCAGCCTGACCGTCGAGGCGCCCGGGCTGCCGGAGAACCATTTCCGCACGCAAGGCTGAGAAATGGCGGCGGGCAACGGCAGGTGCCTTATCAGCGGAGCCGGCATCGCCGGCCTGACACTCGGCGTCTGCCTGAAGCAGCACGGCTTCGACCCGGTGATCGTCGAGCGCGATCCGGCACTGCGCGCCGAAGGCTACATGATGGACTTCTTCGGCACCGGCTGGGACGTGGCCGAGCGCCTCGATCTCATCGGAGCGTTGCGCAAGATCCGCTATCCGATCGACTTCATGGAATATGTCGACGACGACGGTGCGACGTGGCTCCGCGTCGAGATCGACCGGATCCGCAAAGCGCTCCACAACGACTACGTCTACCTTCGCCGTTCCGACCTCGAACGCATCCTCTTCGATCGCGCCGTCGCGGCCGGCGTCTCGGTCCGCTTCGGCACGACGATCGAGGCGATCGGCGAGGAGGACGAGGATTCCGTGCCGGCGACCCTCAGCGACGGGACCACCGACCGCTTCGCCTTCGTTTTCGGCGCCGACGGATTCCACTCGCGGGTCAGGGAGCTCGTCTTTGGCCCCGAATCCCAATTCGCCAGATTCCTCGGCTACTACGTGGCGGCGTTCCACTTTCCCGACAAGGACTACGGGATCGGCCGTTCTCTCAAGCTGCACGAAAGCACCGGCCGCGTCTCCGGTTTCTATCCGCTCGGCGGCGGCCGCATGGACGCGACCTTCACCTTCCGCAACGACGATATCGGCCACGTCGCCCACGAGGAGCGGCTGCCGCTGCTCAAGCGGAAATTCGCCGGCAGCCCGTGGATCGTCGGCGACGTCCTCAACGACGTCTCGACGAGCGAGCCGGTCTATTTCGATTCGGTCACCCAGATCGTCATGCCGCGCTGGAGCAAGGGGCGGGTCGCGCTGGCCGGCGACGCCTGCGGCTGCCTGACGCTGCTCGCCGGCCAGGGATCGCACATGGCGATGGCGGGCGGCTACGTGATCGCCAACGAGCTTGCCCGCAGCCGGGGTGATTACGCGGCCGCCTTCGAGGCCTATGAGCGGCTCCTCAAGCCGGCGATCGAGGCCAAGCAGCGCTCCGCCGCCCGCTTCTCGAAAAGCTTCGTGCCCTCGGCCAATTCGCGCCAGTGGCTCAGGCGCCTCAGCATGCGGATCATGTTCGCACCGCCCCTCATCGGCCTTTTCTTCCGCTTCTTCGGCTCGAAGAGCGTGCTCGCCGGCCGTAGCTGGTAGGCCCGTTCAGCTTCCGTTCAGGTCCGGTCCAGGAAACCGCCACAGAGCTGCCGCCTTGGGTTGCCAGCCTTGCCACGCTTCAGTACCAAACGACGGGAACAGATGATGGGCCACCGCCGCCAAAGCCTGCTTGCAGTCCTCACCGTTCTGGCGCTCGCCGGCGCGTCGGCGCCGTCGCTCGCCGACAGCCGCATCTTCACCGCGCGGTCGAGCGTCGCCGGTGTGACCATCGACCAGGCGGTCCGTAACGGCGAAACGCTTGCCATCGTCGGCCACGGTGACGGGACCACCCTCTTCCGCATCGACAGCCCGAGCACGCCGGTCGGCTGCGCCAACCGCATCGATTTCGTCGCCTCCACCGGCGAACGCGTCGAGCAGGTCGCCGACATGTGCGCGCTGAACTGGGACGTCACGGTTCAGGTGAAGCCGCCGGGCGCCCCCGCCGCCGCCTCGACGGCGACCGGCGAGCCGGCGGGTGGAAACGCGGCAGGCGCAGCCGGAGGCGAGACCGCGGCCGAGCCGACGGGCGGCGCGGGCGCGCCACCTGCCGAAGGCACCTTCAGCCAGACGGTGACGGTCTCCGCCGACGATCCGTCGGTGACGATCATTTCGGTCGCCCTCGACGGCGAGCCGGTCAAGATCACCGGGCGCGACGGCGGCGCGGTCAAGTTCGAGCTTGCCGGCAGCAGCGACACGGGGATCGTCTGCGAGCGCAATATCGGCCTCACCCTCTCCGATGGCCGTCAGGTCGCCCAGCCGGTCAATATCTGCCTCAACGACTGGACCGTTACCGTTGCGCTCGCCGGCAACGTGCCCGCCGGCGCGGCGGCAAACGCCGAGCCGCCGGCGCTCCCGGTCACTCCGCCACCGCCGCCGTCGACCGCGCAGCCCGAACCGCCGGGCCTGCCGGCGCCGCCGCCGGCGGCGATGGCAACAGCCCCTAACCCGGAAATGGTCTGGATGTTCTCGAGCGCCGGTGACCGCGCTACCCTCATCCACGGAATCCCGGAGACCGACTCCAGCGAATTCGACGCGAGCTGCGTCCGGCAGTCCGGCGTGATCACCGTGACGCTCTCCGACGCCAATGTCGTCGGCCTCGCACCGGGGAGCGGCGTGCCGATCACCTTCTCGGCCGGGGCGTTTTCCCGCACCTATCCGGGCGTCGGCTCGCCCGTCGATCAGATCGTCGGCGGCTCGCTGCCGCAGGCCGATATCTCCGCCGGCGACCCGTTGTGGTCGGCGCTGATCAGCGAGACGGCGCTCGGCGCCTCGGCCGGCCCGACCTGGAGCGGTCTCATCTCGCTCGCCGGCAGCGCCGGCCCGGCGCGCCAGCTTCTGGCGGCCTGCTCGCAGGTCGCCCTGGCGCCGCCCCCGCCGCTGCCGCTACCGGGCCTCCCGAGCGGACCGGGAATCGTCGCCACCTATTTCTGCGGCAACGGCTCGGCGATCACCGTGAGGTTCAACGGTGCGCAGCAGACCGCCGTGCTGGCTGAAGTCGGAGCACCGCCGTTGATGCTCCGCTGGGATCCGGCCCGCAACGTATCGCGCTATTCCGCCGGCGCGGCGCGCCTCACCATCAGGAGCGACAATGAAGTGCGGTGGACCCGTTTCGGCGGCCCGCCGCAGACCTGTCGCGCCCGCTAGAAGAGGGGGTCGTCCGATGTTCTTCGCCGTGATCGCGCTCGACAAGCCGGGACTGCGCGACAAACGCATGGAAACCCGGCCGGCGCACCGGGCCTATGGCGACCGCACCGACCTGCCGGCCCGCAAGATCCTCGGCGTGGCGCTCACCGAGGACGACGGCCGGGCGATGAACGGAACCCTGCTCGTCGTCGAGGCGCCGGACCGCGCCGCGGCCGAGGCCTATGTCGCCGGCGATCCCTATGTGAAGGCCGGCGTCTTCGAGCGGACCAGCATCGTGGCGATCCACGAGAGCTTCGCCGAGACGAAGGCGCTGCTCCTCGCCAAGACGCCGTGACAGCCGGGCCACAGTTCATCCGGCTTGGCAGCAATCCGGCCTGCCGCCGGTAGCGCGCCGGCGCCGGGCGGACTACAAGCCCGGCGATGATCGACATCGCGACCACAGAGACGGCGGCGCGGGGCGCGTGGGCCGCGGAAGCCCGCGCCACGCTGTCGCTCGCCTGGCCGCTGGTCTTGACCAATGTCGCCCAGGTCGCCCTCGGCTTCACCGACGTCATCATGATGGGATGGCTCGGTCCCGAGGCGCTCGCCGCCGGGGCGCTCGCCACCAATCTCAACTTCGCCTTCCTGATCCTCGGCATCGGCCTGGTGACGGCGACAGCGCCGCTGATCGCCATCGAGCTCGGGCGGCGCCGCCATTCGGTGCGCGACGTGCGGCGCAGCGTCCGCCAGGGCATGTGGGCGGCCGTCGCGGTGGCGGTGCCGGTGTGGGTCATCCTCTGGCAGGGGGAGGCCCTCCTCCTCGCCCTCCACCAGGAGCCGGCCCTCGCCCATGAGGCGGCGCGGTACCTGCACACCCTGCAGTGGGGCATCCTGCCGTTCCTGTTCTACATCGTCCTTCGCAATTTCGTCTCGGCGCTGGAACGGCCGCTCGCCGCGATGTGGGTCGGCGGCCTTGCCGTCTGCCTCAACGCCGGGCTCGTCTATGTCCTCATGTTCGGCCGCCTCGGCCTGCCGGCGCTCGGACTCCCCGGCGCCGGAATCGGCACGACGCTGACCAATCTCTTCATGTTCGGCGGTCTCGCCTTGACCGTCGCGGTCGACCGGCGATTCCGCCGCTATCATCTCTTCGGGCGTTTCTGGCGTCCGGATTGGGCGCGGTTCCGCGTCGTCTGGCGGCTCGGCCTGCCGATCGCCATCACCCTCGGCTTCGAGGTCACCATCTTCAACGCGGCCGCCTTCCTGATGGGGATCATCGGCGCGGACGCGCTGGCGGCGCACGCCGTCGCCATGCAGATCCCCACCCTCACCTTCATGGTGCCGCTCGGCCTCGGCATGGCCGCCACCGTGCGGGTCGGCCGGGCCTACGGCCGCGGCGACCGGGCGGCCATCGCCCGAGCCGGCTGGACCGCTTTCGCCATGGCGATGGCGTTCGCCTGCGCGACGGCCGCCATGATGGTGTTCGGCGGCCGCCCGCTGGTCGGCATCTTCCTGGCGCTCGACCGGCCGGAAAACCAGGTGGTCATCGGCCTCGCCGTCACCTTCCTGTTCTATGCGGGCCTGTTCCAGCTGTTCGATGCCGCGCAGGTGGTCGGCGCAGGCATGCTGCGCGGCCTCGGCGACACGCGCGTGCCGATGATCTTCGCCGGTATCGGCTATTGGGGCGTCGGCCTGCCGCTCGGCATCCTGCTCGGCTTCGGAACGGCGCTGGCCGGCACCGGCATCTGGATCGGCATGGCCGCCGGCCTCGCCGCCGTCGCCACCCCGTTGACGATCCGCTGGATCCGGCGGGACCGGCTTGGCCTGACCTCCCGTCCACCACCGGACGAAGCGCCCGCCGCGATGCACCTTTGAAATGAATGCAAGAATCGGTTGCCAAATGGTAATGTCACGCGTCGTTCGAAGCGAACGCCGCTTCCCAAGGAGGAGATGAATGGACATGCGATGGCTTGGTATCTTTGTCGGATTGGGGCTGGTCGCGGTGCCGCTTTCGGCCTGGGCCGCCGACGCCACGGTGAAACGCGGCGAGCATGTCTCGATCGTCGGCGGCTGCCATGACTGCCACACCGCCGGCTACAACGAGTCCCAGGGCAAGATCGACCCGGCGACGGCCCTGAAGGGGATCGCCGTCGGCTGGCGCGGGCCGTGGGGCACCACCTATGCCGCCAATCTCCGGCTGACGGTCAAGGACAAGACCGAGGACGAATTCGTCAAGTTCGCCAAGACGTTCCAGACCCGGCCACCGATGCCTTTCTACAACGTTCACGAATTGAACGAGACGGACGTTCGCTCGCTCTACATGTACATCAAGTCGCTTGGCGACCCCGGCGATCCGTCTCCGGACTTCGTTCCGCCTGACCAGGAGCCGAAGACTCCCTACGTGACGCTGGTGCCGCCGACGGCGCCGAAGATGTAGGCCTCGACGACCTTCTGCCTCTCGAAGCCCGGCAGCGCTGCCGGGCTTCTTGTTTCAGGCGGCTTATGTCAGCCGGTTGCGGAACATCCAGGCCGCCACGGGGAGCGTCGCGGCGCCGATCACCGCGAGCGGCCAGAGGTCGGAGAAGAGGTCGGCCGCCCCGGCGCCCTCCAGATAGACGCGGCGGGTCAGATCGATGACGTAGCGAAGCGGGTTGATGAGGGTGAGATATTGGAAGACGACGGGCATGTTGCCGATCGGGGTGGCAAGGCCGGACAGCAGGATGAACGGCATCACCAGGACGAAGGAGAACAGCATCGCCTGCTGCATGGTCGCCGACAGCGCCGAGACAAACAGGCCGACGCCGACCGCCGCTATCACGAACAGGCAGAGCCCGGCATAGAGCGTGACG
The DNA here is from genome assembly GCA_963759235.1 of uncultured Alphaproteobacteria bacterium. Lineage (GTDB taxonomy): Bacteria > Pseudomonadota > Alphaproteobacteria > Rhizobiales > Kaistiaceae > Bauldia. The sequence goes on from CAVWYO010000010.1 coordinate 223,283, forward strand.
AACGACCCCACGAAGGGAATGCCGAACCAGAGCTGCGCCACCAGCAGGATGAGCGTCGCCTGGATGAGTCCGACCACCGTCGAGGGCAGCGCCTTGCCGATCATGATCTCGGCCGGGCGGATCGGGGTGACGAGAAGCTGATCGAAGGTGCCGTCCTCGCGCTCGCGGGCAACGGAAAGCGCGGTCAGAAGGAGCGTCTGCAGGAGCGTGATCGTGCCGATCAGGCCGGGGATCATGTTCCACCGGGTTTCCAGGTTTGGATTGTACCAGGCACGGATGGAAACGCTGACCGGCGGGGCGGCCAGGCCGTGGGTCTGCCGCCATTCGGCGTTGAAAGCGTCGACGATGGTGTTGATGTAGCCGAGCGCCGTGCCGGCGGTGTTGGAGTTCCGCCCGTCGGCGATCACCTGGACGTCGGCGGTCTGGCCGGCGGCGAGCCGGCGCTCGAAATCCGGACCGATCTGGAGGACGATCAGCGCCCTCCGGCTGTCGATCAGGGTCTTGGCGTCGGCGGCCCGCTCGATATTGGCGACGCGATCGAACACCCCGGAGCCGTCGAGCCTGGCGATCAGGGCGCTCGAGGCGGCGCTGCGGGATCGATCGAACACCGCATAGGGAACGTGGTTGAGGTCGTAGCTCGCCGCGTAGCCGAACAGGAGCGATTGCAGGATCGCCGGCACGAACAGAATGACGCGGCTGCGCGGGTCCTTGAGCAGCGTCAGCAACTCCTTGCGCACCAGCGTGACAATGCGGAGCAGCGCGCCGCGCATCGGCGGCCTCAGGCAAGCTTCTTGCGCGTCGCCAGGCGGGCGAGGGTCATCAGCACCACCGCCATCACCGCCAGCACGGCGGCATTGGGCAGGATCACGCTCCAGATGTCGCCGGCGAGGAAGATCGTCTGCAGGAGGGCCACGAAGTAGCGGGCCGGCAGCACATAGGTGACGATCTGCACTGCCAGCGGCATCGAACGCAGGTCGAAAAGGAAACCGGAGAGCAGCATCGCCGGCAGGAACGTCGCGAGCAGCGCTATCTGGCTCGAGACGAATTGGCTCTTGGTCGTCGACGAGGCGACGAGGCCGATACCGAGCGAAACCAGCAGATAGAGCATCGACACGCCGGTCAGCACCAGGAGCGAGCCGCGCAACGGCACGTGAAAAAGAAAGCGCGCGGCAAGCACGCAGAGCGCCAGGCCGATCAGCCCCATGACGAAATAGGGGATCACCTTGCCGAGCAGAATCTCGTCGACCCTGACCGGCGTCACGAACAGCGCCTCCAGCGTGCCGCGCTCCCATTCCCGCGCCATCACCAGGGCGGTCAGGAACGCGCCGATCAGCGTCATGATCAGCACGATCAGGCCGGGCACCAGAAAGTAGTGGCTGTCGTTCGCCTCGTTGAACCAGGTACGGCTCTGCATCACGACGGGTCCGGCGCTCGCGTCGGAGTACCCCTCGGCCGCGCGGCGTTGGGCCGACTGTCCGACGGCGCCGAGCGCGTAGCCCTCGACGATGCGGGCGGTATTGGCGTCGACGCCGTTGAGGACAAGCTGCAGATCGGCGTCGCCGGCTGCGACCTGGCGCGCGAAATCGGCGCGGATGTGGACGATGCCGTCTACCTCCCGCGCCAGCATGGATTGCTCGGCCGCGGCCATCGAGGTCATCAGCCGCGCGTCGAAATAGGGCGAGAGCTGGAAGCCGGCGACGACCTCGCGCGCCGCAGGCGACGAGTCTTCGACCACGACCGCCAGCGGAACGTTCCTCACGTCGAGCGACAGCGCGTAGCCGAATACCAGGATCAGCATCACCGGCATGACGATGCCAAGCGCAATGCTGCTCGGGTCGCGCAGAATCTGTCGGCTTTCCTTGACGACCAGGGCACTCACCCGGCGAAGCTTGCCGAAACGGTCGGCGGAGGGGACTCCGCGACGGTCGGTCACGCGGCGCTCCTTGCCGCTGCGCTCTCGCCATGCCGGCGCGCTTCCTCGACGATGGCGATGAAGGCATCCTCCATCGTCGGCTCGCGGTCGTCGCTCGCCGGCGCGCGGCCGCGGATCTCGGCGGGCGTTCCCTGGGCCAGCAATTGCCCGGCATCGAGGATCACGACGCGGTCGCAATACTCGGCTTCCTCCATGAAATGCGTGGTGACGATCACCGTGACGCCGGCTTCGGCCAATGCGGTGATGCGCCGCCAGAACTCGCGGCGGGCGAGCGGATCCGCGCCGCTGGTCGGCTCGTCGAGGAACAGGATGTCCGGCTCGTGGAGGAGCGCCGCCGCCATCGCCAGCCGCTGCTTGTAGCCGCCGGGGAGCTCGCCGCTGGCGAGCCCTGCCAGCGGAGCGAGTTGAAACTGCTCCATCGCCCAGTCGATGCGGGCAGCCTTGCGGCGGCCCCCGAGGCCATAGGCGCCGGCGAAGAAGGCGAGATTGTCGACCACCGAGAGCTGGCCGTAGAGCGAGAACTTCTGGGCAACGTAGCCGATCCGCTGGCGGGCGGAGGCGCGCGCGGTGCGCAGATCGACGCCGGCGACGCGCAAGGTGCCGCTCGATGCCGGCAGGAGGCCGCAAAGCATGCGGAAGGTGGTCGTCTTGCCGGCGCCGTTCGGCCCGAGCAGGCCGAAGATCTCGCCGCGCCGGACCTCGAAGGTCAAATGGTCGACGGCGGTGAAAGGCCCGAACTGGCGCACCAGGTCGCGTACCTCGACGGCCGCCGAGCCGTCGGCTTTGGCGGCGACCGGCGGGAGGGTCATGGTCGCAACGTTCTCGCGCCCGCTCGCTTGTCGGAGGAGCATCATGAAGCCGTCCTCGAAGCGCGGCTTGACCGTCATGGTTTCGATCCCGGCAAGAAGGTCGCCGGTGGCTTGGTCCGGCGTCGCGGCGCCATCGGCCCGGACGAAGCGGACGCGGCCCCCCTGCGGCACCGCGTCGACGACGGCGGGATCGTCGAGCAGGCGGGATTGAAGGGCGCGCGCGGGCTCTCCCGACGGCGGAACGGCGACCGACGCGCGGCCGGCGGCCAGCGCCGTCACCTCGCCCGGCGGGCCCTGGGCCAGCACCTTTCCCGCGTGCAGAACGACGACGTGGCCGCACCGTTCGGCCTCGTCGAGATAGGACGTGCTGATCAGCACGGTCAGGCCCTGCTCGCGAACGAGATGCAGGATGATCTCCCACAATTCGCGGCGTGACAGCGGATCGACGCCGACCGTCGGCTCGTCGAGGAGGAGCAGGTCAGGCGCGCGCACCAGCGTGCAGGCGAGGCCGAGCTTCTGCTTCATGCCGCCGGAAAGGCGGCCGGCAAGACGCCGGGTGAACGGACCGAGATCGGTCATCTCCATCAGGCGCGGATAGACCTCGCGCCGCTGATCGCGCGTAACCCCGTGAAGGTCGGCGTAGAGGTCGAGGTTTTCCTGGACGCTCAGGTCCTCGTAGAGGCCGAACTTCTGCGGCATGTAGCCGACCCGGTCCTGCACGGCTTGCGGCTGGCGGGCAACGTCGATGCCGAGCACCTCGAGCGAACCGCGGTCGGCGGTCATCAATCCCGCGACGAGCCGGATGAGCGTGGTCTTGCCGGCGCCGTCCGGACCGACCAACGCCGTCAGCGCGCCGTGTCCGACGTCGAGCGCGATGTCGTCGAGGGCGGTGACGACCTCGCCGGTCTCGCGCTTGAACTCCTTGCGGATGTCGCGGCCGAGGATGGCTTGGGCGGGCTTCTCTTCGCCGCTCATCGCCGTCACCCCGCGGTGCCGGGTGCGCTGGGAGCGCCGGCGTTGCCGGCCGCCATCCGGACGGTCGCCGGCATGCCGAGGCGGAGTTGGTTCTTCGGGTCCTCAACGATGACCCGCACCTCGTAGACGAGACTGCTGCGCAGCTCTTCCGTCTGGATCGACCGCGGCGTGAACTCGGCGACCGGCGAGATAAAACCGATCCGGCCGTCGAACCGGGTATCCGGGAGGCCGTCGACGGTGACGGTGGCGGCCATCCCCGGCTTGATCTTCGACAGGTCGGGCTCCGAGACATAGGCGCGCACCCATTTCGGATCGACGATGGCGAGCGAGACAACCGGCCGCTGCGGCGTGGCCATCTCGCCGGGCTCCATCAGGCGCGACCGCACGACACCGTCGACGGGGGCGACGAGGTCGGCGTCCTTAAGCTGCTGCTTGAGCAGGTCGCATTGCGCCTCGGTTGCTTTGAGTTGCGCCTCGGCTTGCGCGATATCCTCCGGCCGCGGGCCGGCAACCGCGAGATCGAGACTCTGCCGGGCGGCCTCCTCTCTCGCCTGGGCGGCGTCGAAGGCGGCCTTGGCCGCGTCGAGTTGACCCTGCGTTACCGTCGAGCGCCCGGCGGCGGTCTCCGCCAGGCTGGTAAGGCGGTGGTAGACGAGACGGGCATCTTCGGCCTGAGCCTTGGCAACGTCGACATTGGCCCGCGCCTGGGCGATCTCTTCGGGACGGCTGCCGTTGTGGAGCTTTTCCACCACCGCCGTTTGCGCCGCGATCTGCGCCTCGGCCTCGGCGACTTGCGGCGTCAGCCGGCTGGTGTCGAGGCGGGCGACCGTCTCTCCCTTGGTTAGGCTGTCGCCTTCCTCGACCAGCACTTCGGCGATGCGGCCGCTGTCGTTGAAGGCGAGGTCGACCTGGCGAAGATCGACATTGCCGTAGAGAACGAGCGGGCCGTTCGCGACGGTCTGGCGGGTGTACCACCAGCCGAAGCCCGCCGCCGCGGCGACGAGAACGATGACGACGATCGCCAGTCTCCGTCTCATCGGCCGTTGTCCCGCAGGATCGATGCGACATTCTCAATGACGACGCGCTTGATCTCGGCGCGCTGCTCGTCGCCGATCGCCGGCCAGCCGATCCTCCGCAGCACCGCCGCCTGCGCGACGCGAAAGATCAGAACCTGGCCGATCATCGCGAAGACGCGGATCTTCACCTCCTCGTCCTCGGCCGCCCGCCCCAGGATGGTGGCTACCAGCCGCGTGGCGAGCGCATGAGCACCGCCTATGAAGCCGTAGATCGCGTCGAAGGCGGCGGTCGGCTGCATCTGCTCGCGGATGATGAACCGCGCCCAGCGCTCCGCCTCCTCGGTGCCGAGGATGACGTCGATGAAGGTGCCGATGAGACGGAACAGCGTAACGCGCGCGCCCGCGGGTGTCGCAGACGCGTCCGGTGCCTGTGCCGCGGCCATCGCAGGCCCGATTAGCCCCCCGATTCGCTCGACAATGTACTCGGCGACGGCGACGTGCAGCGCTTCCTTGCTGCCGAAATGGTAGACGATCGCCGCCAGATTGGCCCCCGCTTCCTTGGCGATCTGGCGGGTCGTCGCGCCTTCGAATCCGTAGCGGCCGAACACGTCCAGCGCCGCTTCGACCAGCCGCGCCCGCGTCTCGGCGCCGCGGTCGCGCCTGGCGCGGCGGTAGTGGCGCGCGCTGCCGGGGCCCGAGCCTCCGCCTGCGAGCGGTCGGGAGCCGCCCATCGCCTTTTCGCTCACGTCCGAACCGCCTCGCACTTTTTCATCGTCAGCTATCTCCCGATCTCATTCGCACGATTTAAATCCTTAGTCAATCGTTTGATTTTGTTAACTCACTCTTAGCGCGTATCTAGTTTACTTGTTGCCCTCATTGCGAGTATGTTGGTCAGAACGGAAGATTGCTCAGTAGGAGGCGGCGATGCTCTCGGGTCTTTATCGGACGATCGCCCTATCGGCCGCGCTTCTGATGGGGCGCCAAGCCTACGCGGCCACAGATTGTGAGGCTTTGTTCGGCTCCGGAATGGTGGGCAGCCGTCCCGAGTTGTTCACCTTGGTCAGAAAAGGGTCCAGCGTCGGCTGGTTTCGGCTGAATAGCCGGCAGCCCTTCAAGAACGCGACCGGGCTAACACTGATTTTTGCGGCTACCGGCGCGGGCTCTCGGTCGATTTACGTCCTGAAAACGGCGCGACTGGTTCAAAAAGGCGAAGCGCCATCCCAGTCGATCAGAATCGCACGAGATCCTTACGTACAACCATGTGGGGTGTTCCGTTGGGTTCAATCACGAATCTCAAACAATTCCATCGACGCGTCGGTGTCGGTGACGCGTTATCTCGGATACCACAAATATTCGCTGCCGGATGATGAGCTCTTTCGCTTTCATCTGAACTATCGCGACGTGTCCCGGCGATGCAGTTCGACCGACGACAAGGCAAACGGGAACATCGAGCAATTTCTGTACGGTGGCGACGCCGATCGAGTGAGGGAAACGGCCGAGACTCTGAAGAACGTGGTCCGTCAACTCCGGAGCCTCAGCGATGAAGCTTATGCCTCAGAGGCGGGCCACAATTCATCGTTGAATAATGCTTTGATGCCCTATCGCAAGTACTCATACATGGAAACGCGGATAGTGCCAAATCTAGATAGCGGCCGTGTATGCAACGAGTTTCATCTGGGCGACCTCAAGCCGGGAAGTAAAGTCATGATTGACGTGAACAGCTTGCTTGAACGCGGGGGCGATAACCAGCGCCTGCCGGAGCGGGAATGGCAGCTCACATTTGAGTGAACCAATTTATCCCAGATCGTTGAGGCCGAAGTGTTCACAGATTTAATGAAATTTCTTTCCGAATTGATTGTGTCATTTCGCACGGTCTTCCGCATAGCTTCGGTGCCGGCGGGCGACATTCCTCCGCAGAAGGAGCATATCAAACTTAACTTTGGCGCTCTAATCGTTGCTGTAGTATTATACTATCTCGTCTGTTCTCTCTTGTACAGCTATGATTTCGCAGGAGTCAGTATTTTTGACTCATTCTTCGTAAATTTCGTTTTTGTATTGGCGTCGATCTTTGTTGTATTTCTTGTTTCTGTTCTCACTGCAATTCTAGACGGCAGCGAGGCGGCGGACCTTCGCGCCGATCAGTGGACGACGTTGTTTACGTACGTTTGGATCGTGTCGCTAGCGCTTATCACGCTGGATCTGTTGCTCGGGATCCTGGTTTATCAACCCATTGGATACATGCTGTCAGCAACCCTCAGCAAGACACCATCCGGTGGGAATGTGGTCCGATCAGTCTTCTACACCCTGGCTGCCGTCTTCATTGTGTTCCTTCGCTCCAAATTTGTCCTCAAGCGGCGCGTGTTTTCGCCCCAAGCCCTGTTTAGCGGCGTGGCGGCGTTGGTTTTCAATTCGGCCTTTCTGTTCGTTATGGTCTATCAACTGCCCGGTGTGACCGCGCGGTTGTCATAGCCGGTCCCGTAGCGCGTACCAGGTCATGCCGGCGACCAGCGCCGGGTATCTGAGGAGCTTGCCGCCGGGGAAGGGCGGGCAGGGCAGCGCGGCGAAGGCGTCGAGGCGCGACGGATCGTCGCGGACGGCGTCGGCGATGATCTTCCCGGCAAAGGGGGCGAGCGCCACCCCTTGCCCCGAATAGCCGGCGGCGACATAGACCCCCGGCCGCAGCCGGCGGATAAACGGCAGGCGCTTCATGGTGATCGCCAGCCGTCCGCCCCAGGCATAGTCGATGCGGGTGCCTTTCAGCTGCGGATAGACCTTGAGGAGATGCCGCATGACGAGCGGGGCGATGGCCGTCTTGTCGCGCTGCGCATAGGTCTCGCCGCCACCGAAGAGCAGGCGGCCGTCAGGCGTCGGGCGGAAATAGTAGACGACGAAGCGGGTGTCGGAGACCGCCTCGCCGCCGGGAATCAGGCCGCCAGCCTCACCGGCGCCGATCGGCACCGTCGCCAGAATGTAGTTGTCGATCGGCATGACGCGGGCTTCGGTCTCCGCGTCGATCCCGTCGAGATAGCCGTTGCCGGCGAGGACGACGACGTCGGCGGCGACGGTGCCCTTACCGGCGGCAACAATCCAGGCTCCCCCCTTCGTCGACACGCCGGTCGCCACTGTCCGTTCGAAGATGCGGGCACCGGCCTTCGAGGCGGCGCGGGCGAGCCCGCGCGCAAACTTCAACGGATCGAGGTGGCCAGCGCCGCGGTCGATGCGTCCGCCGTGGTAGTGGTCGGTGCCGATCGCCGCCGAAAGCGCCGCGCGGTCCAGCCATGCGACCGCCTGGTAGCCGTAATCGCGCTGGAGCTTGTCGACATAAGCCTGTTCGCTATCGACCAGCCGCGGCTTGTGAACCGCCTCGATGAGCCCGAGCCGCCAATCGCAATCGATGCGATGGCGCGCGATGAGGCCGAGGGTGAGCGCCTTCGCTTCCTCGCCGAGACGCCAGAGGCGGCGCGCGTCGTCGATGCCGAACGTCGCCTCGAGCCAGTCCTGGTCGCGGCGCTGGCCGGAATGGAGCTGGCCGCCGTTCCGCCCGGAAGCGCCCCAGCCGACGCTGTTGGCTTCGACGAGAACAACGTCGCGCCCGGCCTCCGCCAGGTGCAACGCGGCGGAGAGGCCGGTGTAGCCGCCGCCGACAATCGCCACATCGGCCCGCACCGATTCCGACAAGGCCTGATAGACCGGCACCGGATCGGCCGAGGCGGCATAGAGCGAGGGCGCGTGGGGTAGGCTCATCGCATGCGCCCGCTACGTCGTGAGGGGTTCACGCCTTCCGGGTTGCCTGTGGATAGGGCGTGCCGTCGGCATGGGCATAGCCGGGCTTGCCGACGACGACCATCAAATCGATGTCCGGATAGTGGGCGTAGCCTTGGTTGACGCGCGTCCCCATCTCGAGGATGACGACATCGCGATCCGACCGGTTCTGGAAACAATGGCCGTCGGCCTCGCCTGCCTTGAAGCCGGCGCAGTCGCCCGGCCGCAGGACCTCTTCGCCGTCGTCGGTGACGAGCGTCACCTCGCCTTCCAGCACATAGACGAACTCGTCCTCGTGGGTATGCCAGTGGCGCTGGCTCGACCAGGCGCCGGGCGGCAGCCGGCACAGATTGACTCCGAACTGGGTCAGTCCGGCCGCATCGCCGAGCTTCGCCCGGCTGCGTTTGCGGCAGGGCTCGTCGTAGGGCGGCGGGTAGAGCGTTCCGGCGACTTTCGGCGCGGCTGCCACATCGATTTTCCTGGTCATCCCGACCTGCCCTCCCCTGCGCGGACGCCCTGGCGTTCGCGGTGCGATCAGACGTTCAAAAGCAGATATTCACGCTCCCACGGGCTGATCACCTGCATGAAGGTCTCGAACTCCGCCTGCTTGATGGCGCGGTAGGTGGCGATGAAAGCCCGGCCGAAGATCTCGACCAGCTCCTCACACTCCTCGAACAAGGCCACCGCCTCGAGCAGGCCGCGCGGCAGATCGATCTCGTCGAGATTGGCGCCGCCGTCGACCGGCTCCGAGCAGGCAACCCCTTCGATCATGCCGAGATAGCCGCAGGCAAGCGAGGCGGCGATGGCGAGATAGGGATTGGCGTCGGACGAGGGGATGCGGTTCTCCACCCGCCGCCCCTCCGGCGAGGAATTCGGAACGCGCAGGCCGACCGTGCGATTGTCGTAGCCCCACATGGTGTTGACCGGGGCCGAACCCGACCGCTGGAGGCGCCGGTACGAATTGACGTAGGGGGCGAGCATGCAGCTCACCGCCGGCAGGTATTTTTGCGAGCCGCCGATGAAGGAGAAGAATTGCGGGGTGGGCTCGCCGTCCGCGTCCGAGAAGATGTTCCGCCCCGTCTCGATGTCGTCGACCGACTGGTGGATGTGCATCGCCGAGCCCGGCTCCTGCGACATCGGCTTCGCCATGAAGGTCGCATACATGTCGTGGCGCAGCGCCGCCTCGCGAATTGTCCGCTTGAACAGGAACGCCTGATCGGCAAGCACGAGCGGGTCGCCGTGGCGGAGATTGATCTCCATCTGGGCGGCGCCCTCTTCATGGATCAGCGTGTCGATCTCCAGGCTCTGCTGGTCCGAGAAATCGTAGATGTCGTCGAAGAGATCGTCGAACTCGTTGATGGCGGCGATGGAGTACGACTGCCGCGCCGACTCCGGCCGCCCCGAGCGGCCGGCCGGCGGTTGCAGCGGATAGTCGGGATCCTTGTTGGGCTGAACGAGGTAGAACTCGATCTCCGGCGCGACGACCGGACGCCAGCCACGTTTCTCGTAAAGCTGGAGGACGCGGCGAAGGACCTGGCGCGGGGCGATTTCCACCGGCCGGCCATCGGCGTGGTAGGCATCGTGGATGAGCTGCGCCGTCGGATCCTCCTCCCACGGCACAACGGTGAGCGTGCTGAAGTCGGGCTCGAGCAGGACGTCGCGATCGGCGCGGTCGTTTTCGAAGGACTCGTCATTCTCCGGCCATTCGCCGGCGATGGTCTGGGTGAAGATCGAGCCGGGCATGGCCATCACCGGGCCGGCGAGAAACTTCTCCACCGGCATCATCTTGCCGCGGGCGACGCCTGCCTGGTCGGGAACGACGCACTCGATGTCCTCGATGCGGCGCTGGGCGAGCCAGGCGCGGGCCTCCGCCAGCGACGTAACGCCGCGGTTTTGGTCTGGCATTTTATCGACGCGTTTCTTACGGGCCACGGGTCACCTGAATAGCAGACTTCGCTTGCTCCGAACCATCGTCCGGTTCCCTCCGGGGCTGCCGTGGAGAGAGCGACGGCCCGATCTTGCTCACTATCAGGGCTTGGGGCAACTCATCGGGGGTCGACTTCGGGTGTTGTAGAGAATGTTGTTTAAACTTAACCTGAGGCCAGAACCAATTGCTCTATCGTCACATGAGGAGTGGGTCATGCGAGTGAATGTCAGCCGTCTCGCGCTTGCTGCCGGTCTTCTGGCAGGGTTGGTCGCCTCCGCCGCCGCACAAGACAAAGTAGTAAACGTTTACAACTGGTCGGACTATATCGACGAAACCGTCCTTGACGACTTCACCAAGGAAACCGGCATCAAGGTCGTCTACGACGTCTACGACAACAATGACATCGTCGAGACGAAGCTGCTCGCCGGCAATTCCGGCTACGACATCGTCGTGCCGAGCGATTCCAACATGGCCCGGCAAATCAAGGCCGGGACGCTGATGAAGCTCGACAAGTCGAAGCTGCCGAACCTCGTCCATGTCTGGCCGCTGATCGCGGAGCGGCTTGCGGCCTACGACCCCGGCAACCAATACGCCGTCGACTACATGTGGGGAACGACCGGCCTCGGTATCAATATCGACAAGATCAAGGAGCGCCTCGGCGAGGATGTCACCCTCAACAGCTGGGACCTGCTGCTCAAGCCGGAGGAGGCTGCCAAGCTCGCCGATTGCGGCATCCACGTCGTCGACGCATCCGAGGACGTTGTGCAGAGCACGCTCGCCTATATGGGCAAGAATCCGGATTCAAAGGAAACGGCCGACATCGACGCGGCGGGCGAGGTGCTCAAGGGCGTCCGGCCATACATCCAGAAGTTCGAATCGTCGGAATACATCAACGCCCTCGCCAACGGCGACATCTGCCTGGCGCTCGGCTATTCCGGCGACGTGCTGCAGGCGCGCGATCGCGCTTCGGAGGCCGCCAACGGCGTCAACGTCGACTACGTGATCCCCAAGGAGGGAGCGCAGATGTGGTTCGACAGCTTCGTCATCCCGAAGGACGCGCCACATCCGGACGAGGCGCTGGCGTTCATCAACTTCATGCTGCGACCCGACATCGCGGCGCGCAACTCCAACTATGTCTACTACGCCAACGGCAACATCGATTCGCAGCCGCTGCTCAATGAGGACGTCATCGGCGACGAAGCAATCTACCCCAGCCAGGAGGTACTCGACCGGCTGTTCACCAGCACGACCTACGATCCCAAGTCCCAGCGGGTGCTCACCCGCATGTGGACGAGCCTCAAGGCGGGCGAATAGGGTGACACCGTCAGCCGAGCCCGGCGTCTCAGCCGGGCTCCCGCCTCAAGGGTAATTGGCGCATGGATGCGCATGCCGTCGGGCCGGTTCGTCGGAAATTTGCGCCGTGGGATGACCCTACCGCCCGGCCCTTCATCGAATTTCGCAACGTCACCAAACGGTTCGGGAGCTTCACCGCCGTCGATCGGTTGTCGCTCACCATCTACGAGCGTGAGTTCTTCGCCTTGCTCGGGCCGTCGGGGTGCGGCAAGACAACTCTGATGCGGATGGTCGCCGGCTTCGAGGAGCCGAGCGAAGGCGAACTCCTGCTCGAAGGCCAGAACCTCGCCGGGGTCCCGCCCTACCGGCGGCCGACCAACATGATGTTCCAGTCCTACGCTCTGTTCCCGCATATGACGGTCGAGGCGAACATCGCGTTCGGACTGAAGCAGGGCCGCATGCCGAAGCCGGAGATCGACGCCCGCGTCGAAGAGATGCTGACGCTGGTGAAGCTCACTCCGTTCGCCAAGCGCAAGCCGCATCAGCTTTCCGGCGGCCAGAGGCAGCGCGTCGCCCTCGCCCGCTCGCTAGCCAGGAAGCCGAAGGTGCTCTTACTCGACGAGCCGCTGGCGGCGCTCGACAAAAAGCTCCGCGAGGAAACCCAGTTCGAGTTGACCGACCTGCAGCAGACCCTCGGCCTCACCTTCCTGATCGTCACCCACGACCAGGAAGAAGCGATGACGGTTGCCGACCGCGTCGCGGTCATGAACCAGGGCCGCATCATCCAGGTGGCGACGCCGGCGGAGGTCTACGAGCAGCCGAATTCGCGCTATGTCGCCGACTTCATCGGCGACATCAATCTGCTCGAGGGCCGCGTCACAGGCAATGCCAACGGCACGGTCGCCCTCGATTGCGCCGAAACGGGAGCGCTTATCGAGGTCGACCAGGCGGTCGACACCAAGCTCGGCGAGGCTGGCTGGTTTGCCATCCGTCCGGAGAAAGTCTCGATCTCGCACGACCCGCCGGCCGAACCATCGGTCAACTGCATCGCCGGCGAGGTCTGGGACATCGGTTATCTCGGCGACGTCTCGGTCTACCACGTGCGTCTGCCGGGCGGCGCCACGCTTCGCTCAACCGTCACCAACCGCACCCGCCTCGTCGAGCGTCCGATCACCTGGGAAGACAAGGTGTGGCTGACCTGGTCGCGCGACGGCGGCGTCGTGCTGACCGATTAGGCGGGACGATGGCTCCCGTCGAGCAGCGCGAGGATACGGCAGGTCCGCTCGAGGCGAGCCGGATGCGCTGGCTGGTCTCGTTCATCCCCTATGTGTGGCTGCTCGTCTTCTTCCTCGTCCCGTTCCTGATCGTTCTGAAGATCTCGTTCTCCGAGAGCGCGGTCGCCCAGCCGCCGTATACGCCGGTTCTCGATTTCGCCGGCGGCATCGCCGGCTTCGTCGACGCGGTCAAGCAGTTCACCGTCGACAACTATCTCTGGCTGACCGAGGACGCGCTCTATGTTCGCGCCTACCTGTCGAGCATCGAGATCGCCGCGGTCTCGACGATCCTGGTCCTCCTCGCCGGCTATCCGATCGCCTATGGCATGGCGCGGGCGCCGAAAAGGTGGCAGCCGACGCTGCTGATGCTCGTCATCCTGCCGTTCTGGACGTCGTTCCTGATCCGCGTCTATTCGTGGATCGGCATCCTGAAAAAGGAAGGCCTGCTCAATCAGTTCCTGCAATGGCTGGGGCTCATCAACGAGCCGCTCACCATCCTCAACACCAACTGGGCGGTCTATATCGGCATCATCTATTCGTATCTGCCGTTCATGGTGCTGCCGCTCTACGCGGCGCTCGAACGGCTCGACCCGACGCTGCTCGAGGCCGCCGCCGATCTCGGCTGCCGGCCGGGGCGCGCCTTCTGGAAGATCACCTTTCCGCTGTCGCTTCCCGGAGTCGTCGCCGGGTGTTTCCTTGTCTTCATCCCGGTCACCGGCGAATTCGTCATCCCGGACCTGCTCGGCGGATCGGACACGCTGATGATCGGCAAGACGCTGTGGACGGAGTTCTTCAAAAATCGCGACTGGCCGCTTGCCTCGGCCGTCGCGGTCATCCTGCTTCTCCTCCTGGTGGTGCCGATCGTGCTGTTCCAGAACCACGAGATGAAGCGCACCGAGGAGGAAGGGTGAGATGAACCAGAAGGTCTCCTGGTTCAACGTGGTTTCGGTGGCCCTCGGCCTCGCCTTTCTCTATCTGCCGATCCTCCTCCTCGTCATCTATTCCTTCAACGAGTCGCGCCTTGTCACGGTGTGGGCAGGCTTTTCCACCAAATGGTACGGCTCGCTCTTCCACAACCAAGCTCTGCTCGACGCCGCCTGGGTGACCTTGCGGGTCGCCCTCCTCTCGGCGACGGTCGCCACCATCCTCGGCACCATGGCGGCGATCGCCCTCGTCCGCTTCGGACGATTTACCGGGCGAACCCTGTTCTCCGGCATGATCTACGCGCCGCTGGTCATGCCCGACGTGATCATCGGCCTTTCCCTGCTTCTTTTGTTCGTCGCGATCAATTTCACGCGCGGCTTCTGGACCATCGTCGTCGCCCACATCACGTTCTCGCTCTGCTTCGTGGCGGTCGTCGTCCAATCGCGCCTGGTGACTTTCGACCGCGCCCTCGAGGAGGCGGCGCTCGACCTCGGCTGCCCGCCGGCCAAGACCTTCTTTCAGATCACCTTGCCGCTGATCGCTCCGGCGGTCATCGCCGGCTGGATGCTCGCCTTCACCCTGTCGCTCGACGACTTGGTGATCGCCAGCTTCACCACCGGGCCGGGCGCCACAACCCTGCCGATGAAGATCTACAGTCAGGTCCGCCTCGGCGTCACCCCCGAGATCAATGCGGTGAGCACGATCATGATCGCGCTGGTCGCCGTCGGCGTGCTCGCCGCGTCAATCATCACCAAGCGCCGCGAAGCGGGGCGTGAGCGCGCCGAGCGGATGGCGATGGCCGGCCTCTGAATTCAGCGGCGCGATGCCCTATTGCGGCAGCAGCACGCCGAAGCCGGAGAGAAGCGTCACGAACTCGGCCCGGTCGATCTTCCCGTCCTTGTTCTTGTCGGCCGTGGCGAACAAGGCGGTATCGCGGTCGATGAATTCGTCCTTGGGAACGCCCTCCGGCTTGGCGAGATCGAGCTTGACCAGCAACGCATCGCGCCGCTTGGTGGCCTTGTCGGTCGCCTTCGAATTGGCGCCCTGCTTGACCGGCACCAGCACCAGGCCGGCCTCCTCCTTGGTCACCCGCCCGTCGTGATTGGTGTCGATCGCGTCGAATATGATGGCCCGCACGGCGTCGGCCTCGGACCGATCGATGACTCCGTCGCCGTTGCGGTCCATCGACCAGAAAATCACGGCGGTGCGCACCACCGTGGGGCTTGCCAAACCGGGCGTGGGGAGGAGGGCGGCAGCGGCGAGCGCGGCGGTCGCAATCGAGAGGAATTTCATACGGGGTCTCTTTCTTTTGTTTCGGGGCCGAGAGTTGGCCCGCCATTGGCGACATCGGCCTTCTCTGGGAAGCGAAGGCGGCTTTTCTTTGGCTTTCTTGAGGCTCAGCCGTTGGGCGAGCGGCTCGGAGGCACGCCCGGTTCCGGCGTGATTGCACCGCGTTCGATCGGGGGGCCGAGGTCGGGGAGGAGGTGCCAGTCCATCCAGGTGCCGCCGATCCGGAACGGCACGTCGGTCGGCCCGTTGTCGTTTCCGGCATCGGCGACGGTCAGGACGCCGCGCGCCTCGATGCTTGGATCGAGAAGACCGGCCCTGCCGGCAAGCCGCAGGGCGAAAGCGTCGCTCTTCGCCTCAAAATCCTCGGTGGTGATGACCCCGTTGGCGAGATTCAGCGTGCAGGTCGCGGCGGCGAACGCCGTCGATCCGGCAACGGAGTTGTTGTCGGGGTCCTTCAGCGCGGCCGGAAGGTTGGCGAGATTGGCGCCCTGGAAGACCCCATTGGCGATCGCAACGGTCGCCTTGCCGGCCAGGCCGTCAACCACCTCGCCCCAGGTTCGGCCGCGCACCCCGAAATCGAGGGTCGCGGTGGCGACGCCATCGAGTCCCGTCAGGCCGGCGAATTGACCAAGCGCGTCGCCGACCGCCAGGTCGGAGAGCCTGATCTGGCCATCGCCGACCAGGGCATCGTTGTCGAGCTTGACAGCCATGTGCGCCTCGGCGTCGCCGTCGCCGATCTGGGCCTCGCCGATGGTGAGGGCAAGCTGGCCGTCCTTCAGGATCGCCGTTGCCGCGCTGTGGCCGATCGTGGCGGTTCCGACAACCAACTGGTTGGTGGAAACGCGGAGATCGATGTCGCTGACGCCGCCGAGGGGCAGACGAGCCGGCGCCGACAACCATGATCCGCCGGCGGTCGTCTTGGCGCGAAGCGCCTCGATATAGGGCGACAGGTCGAGCGATTCGAAGGCGAGCGTCCCCTGCAGGCTGGAAAGGCCGCCTCCGCCGACCGTCGCGGAAAGAGCCCCCTCCGCCACATTGCCGTCGAGCTCCATCTTCGCGTCGGCGATCGCGACGGAAGGGCCGAGCCAGTTGATCTTTCCGGCGATCGAGCCGGCGCCGAGAATTGCGCCGGTCCCCATGGGAGCGCCCATCCATTCGATCACGCGGCGGACCGACGGCGTCGTCAGATTGACGTCGCCCTCGAGCTGAGTGCCGTCGAGTTGAAGCGCGCTGCCGGTGAAGGCCAGCTTCAGCGGTGTCGCGGTAAACGCGAAGCGCACCGGCGAGCTGCCGCCGGCCAACAAGGCGAGCGGCGCGTCGATGCCGCCGTTGAACTGGACGGGCTCGCCGCGCCAGATGAACGAACCGGTCCCGGCGGCGGCCTGCGACGTACTGCTCCAGTCGAAGCTGACATTGACCTTGGTCAGCTCTTCTTTGCGACCGCTGCGGTTGTCGGTGTAGCTGACGATGCCGTCGCGGATGACGAGACGGCCGAGCTTGATGTCGGCGAAAGGCGAAGGCGGCTCGATCTCGTCGGTGATGCCCTGCTTGTCGCCCTTGGAAAGCTGGCTGCCGACCGCCCCCTCGTCGAGGATCCAGTTGCCGCGGCCGCCGGCATCGGTCACCAGGTTGATGCGCGGATTGACGAGGCGGAACTCGGCGAATTCCAGCCGCCCGAGCAAGAGCGGCAGGATCTCGAGCTTGCCCGTCATCGCGTCCATTTCGACGAAAGGCTCGTCGCCCTTGCCGTCGGCATTGCCGAGCGTCGCGTTACGCAGGCGGACGGTCAAATAGGGATAGAGGCTGAAATGTGGGTCGCCGCGAAAGCTGAAATCCCTGCCGGTCCAGTACGTTATCTGGTCGACGATCCGGTGCTTGACGACATCGGCCGAAATGACCAGCGGCACAGCGGCGGCAAGCGCCGCCAGCGCCCCGACCACGATCAGGGCGCCAATAATGAACCGTCTGGCGCGTTTGGGCTTTGTCGTCCCCATCCGCCGGCTGCCCTCTTGACTACCCCCGCCCCCGGATAGGAAGAAACCCCCGAGTCCGCAAGGAGTTTCTGCGGGCTCGGGAAGCGGCCTCTGGTCGCGTCGAACCGCAACGGAAGACCGCGGACGGCAAGGACTTTACAAGGAGTTCCCGGGTGCCAGGCGGGACTAACGACACGCCGCTGTGGAGGCCCTCGCACGTCGAGGATCTCCCGATAACCGCCTTCGCGCGGCAGGCCGAACAGCGGGCCGGTCGCGCGCTCGCCGACTATGATTCGCTGCACGGCTGGTCGGTCCAGGACCCTGGCGCCTTCTGGGACCTCGTCTGGGACTTCAGCGGCGTCATCGGCGACAAGGGCGAGCGCCGTCTGATCGACGCCGACCGCATGGCGGGCGCGCAATTCTTCCCCGATGCGCGGCTCAACTTCGCCGAAAATCTGCTTCGGCGGGATGACGCGGCCGACGCCATTGTCTTCTGGGGCGAGGATCGGGTCCGCCGCCGGCTGAGCTGGCGCGAGCTCAACGCGCTGGTGTCGCGGCTGCAACAGGCGTTGCGCGACATGGGTGTGGGCCCGGGCGATCATGTCGCGGCGCTGATGCCGAACATGCCGGAGACCATCGCGGCTCTGCTCGCCGCCGCCTCGCTCGGCGGCGTGTGGTCGTCGGCCTCGCCGGATTTCGGACCGCGCGGCGCGCTCGACCGCTTCGGCCAGATCGCGCCGAAGGTGTTGATCGCCTGTGACGGCTACTACTACGCCGGCAAGACGATCGCGGCCGCGGAGAAGCTCGGCGAGATCGTTGCCGGGCTGCCGGATGATCTCGCGGTGATCGTCGTCCCCTATATCGGCCGCGCCGGCGAGGTCGCCGCGGGCTTGCCGAACGCGCGCACCCTCGACGAGGTGGTGGCGCCCTACCAGCCCGCGCCGCTCACCTATGAGCGGCTCCCCTTCGCCCACCCGCTCTACATCCTCTTCTCATCCGGCACGACCGGCGTGCCGAAGTGCATCGTGCACTCGGCCGGCGGCACGCTCCTCCAACACCTCAAGGAACACCGCCTGCAAAGCAGCCTGGCCCGCGACGAACGGTTGTTCTACTTCACCACCTGCGGCTGGATGATGTGGAACTGGCTGGTCTCCGGGCTGGCGACCGGCGCCACCTTGCTTCTCTATGACGGCTCGCCGTTCCATCCCTCGCCGGCGACCTTGTTCGACTATGCCGTCGCGGAGGGCATGAACCTCTTCGGGACGTCGGCAAAGTTCATCGACGCAGTGAAGAAATCGGGACTGCGGCCGATCGACAGCCACGATCTGTCCGCCGTGCGGATGATGCTGTCGACCGGATCGCCGCTCGCACCGGAGAGCTTCGATTTCGTCTACGAGGCGATCAAGCCCGACATTCACCTTGCCTCGATCTCCGGCGGGACCGACATCGTATCGTGCTTCGTCCTCGGCATCCCGACGAAACCGGTGTGGCGCGGCGAGATTCAGGGGCCCGGCCTCGGCATGGCGATGGACGTCCTCGACGAGGCCGGCAGCCGGCTGCCGCGGGGCAAGGGCGAGCTCGTCTGCACGAAGCCCTTCCCGTCGATGCCGGTCGGCTTCTGGGACGACCCGGACGGCGCGAAATACCGCGCCGCCTATTTCGAGCGCTTTCCCGGCATCTGGTGCCACGGCGATTTCGCCGAATGGACCGAGCACGGCGGAATGATCATCCACGGCCGGTCCGACGCGACGCTCAATCCCGGCGGCGTGCGGATCGGCACGGCGGAAATCTACTCACAGGTCGAGACCATTCCGGAGGTCGTCGAAGCGCTGGCCATCGGCCAGGACTGGGATAACGACGTCCGTATCGTCCTGTTCGTCCGGCTGAAGCCCGGGGTCGAACTCGACGAGGACCTCATCGCGCGCATCAAGGCGGTGATCCGCTCCGGCGCCAGTCCGCGCCACGTTCCGGCGAAAGTCGTGGCGGTCGACGACATCCCGCGGACGAAGTCCGGCAAGATCGTCGAGCTGGCGGTCCGCGAGGTGGTCCATCACCGCCCGGTGAAGAACATCGAAGCGCTTGCCAACCCTGAAGCGCTGGACCTCTTTGACAATCGACCCGAACTGGCAGACTAACGCAGTTGCGCCGGTGTTAAGCTTAATAGATCGTATTTCAATACAACGAAAAACAATATGTGGTTTAAATTGTTTATTTATCTAGTTACAATTGTCTTCGGTTCTTTAACTAGCTGTTAACTGCCGCAGGCGGGAATTAGTGCCAGTTTGCTCGGGATTTTCCGGGCACTGGAGCACCTCGCGATGCCAAGCTTCGAACGTTTCAAGCGCGATAACTGCGGCAATGTGGCGGTTATGTTCGCATTGGCGCTGGTTCCCCTT
Organism: uncultured Alphaproteobacteria bacterium; assembly: GCA_963759235.1. GTDB lineage: Bacteria > Pseudomonadota > Alphaproteobacteria > Rhizobiales > Kaistiaceae > Bauldia. Next base: position 242,855 of record CAVWYO010000010.1, read on the forward strand.
CTCGGCGCGGTTGGCGCGGCCATCGACTACAGCCGGGTCACCGAGTTTCGCAACCAGTTGATCGCCTCTCTCGACGCCGGCGTGCTGGCCGTCGGCAGCCAGCCGCAGATGACGGACACCGAGGCATATACGACGGTCAACGACTGGGTCGGCACGCATATGGCACAGGACGCCATAGGCTCCTGGCAACTCAACTCCGTCACCCAGAACGACCAGGGGGAAATCGTCGCCATGGCGTCGGGCAAGGTCGACACCACCATCGCCCGCGTTCTCGGCGTGACCGAGATCCCCATTAGCGTCACCTCGGAGGCGGTTCGCTCGATCGGCAAGGTCGAGGTCGCTCTGGTGCTCGACAACACCGGGTCGATGCGGGGCACCAAGATCGCCAAGCTCAAAGACGCCGCCGGCGCCCTCATCGATACCCTCGCCCAGGCGACGACCAATCCCGACGACCTGAAGATCGGCCTCGTTCCCTTCTCGCAAACGGTCAATGTCGGGACGCAGTACGCGAACGCCGCCTGGCTCGACGTCGGCGGCAAATCGGCTTCCGCCAAGTCGATGTTCCTCGGTCAAGAAGTGAACCGCTTCGACCTGTTCAACGCGGTCGGAAAGAACTGGGCGGGTTGCGTCGAGACCCGGGCGATGCCCTACGAACCCACCGAGACCGCGCCCGCGGCGAGCAACCCGGACACTCTCTACGTCCCCTATTTCGCACCCGACGAAGTGGGCGCGAAGGGCGTCGGCAACGGAAAGAACGACAATCCGAAATACAGCAACAGCTACATCGCCAACTCGTCCCTGAAGACAATCAAGAAGCAGTTGCAGAATCTCGGTCTCACCGGCGTGCTCACGCTGCCGGATTTCCGGCTCTTCGAGGGCGACATACTGAAGTACAAGGGCACGCCCGCCACGGGAACCACCAGTCCGATGGGTTACGTCTACGGTCCCAATGCCGGCTGCGAAATCGCCCCCCTGCTTCGGCTGACCTCCGATCCCGGCGAAGCAAAGGCGGCGATCAACAACATGATCGCCAACGGCAACACCGACATTCCGATCGGCGCCACCTGGGGCTGGAATGTTCTTTCCGACAGCGGCCCGTTCGGCGACGGGGTCACCTACGGCACGCCGAACTGGACCAAGATCATGGTGCTGATGACCGACGGCAACAACGAGAACGCCGTCAGCGACGACACCGATCTGAACGCGTCCTACTACTCGGGCATCGGCTATGTCTGGCAGGATCGCATGGGCGTGCCGCCGGACAATACGAGCAAGTGGGATCGCACCGTGGCGCGCGACGATCGCCTCGGCCAGATTTGCGACGCGATGAAACAGAAGGGCGTCGTCATCTACACGATCCGTGTCGAGGTGAACAACGGTTCGAGCGACGTGCTCGAGAAATGCGCCTCCTCGGACGACAAATTCTACGACGTCAACGACGTCGCCGAACTGACCGCGACGTTCGAGAAGATCGGCGGCTCGATCCAGAAGCTCCGGCTCGCGCAATAGCGCGAGCCCGCCATCCGGACGGCGCGCGGAAAGGCCCCTCCCCCGACTTCGCGATGCCTCCGGGTGGTGGTCTTCCCGGCAGGGGCGGCAAGCGGCTATGCTGCCCCCCGGGAGGACCAAGCCGATGTACCAGACAGCGGACGGGACGAAGCTCTTCGTCATAGACGGGCACACGCACCTGTGGGACGCCCGCCCCGAGAACCAGCGCAACCGCTACGGCGCGACCTTCATCGAGAGCTTCTGGACGGCCCATACCGGGCTGGCGCCGGCGACGGAGCGGTGGAAATGGGAGCGGTTTCTCCACTACGGCGTCGAAGGCGCGGCGAAGGACCTGTTCGTCGACGGCCATTGCGACATGGCGATCATGCTGCCGACCTATCTCTTCGCCTTCTACAAGCACGGCTTCAACACCACCGAGCAATGCTCGGCGCTCAAGGACGCCTATCCGGAGAAGATCATCCTCGCCGGCCGCATGGACCCGCGCGAGGGACCACGCGGCCTCGAGCGAGCTCGAGGCCGACCACGAGCGGTGGAAGTTCCGCAGCGTCAAGATCTACACGGCCGAGTGGATGGGCGATTCGAAGGGATATTCGCTGAAAGACGATTCGGTCGGCTTCTACATGGAGAAATGCCGCGAACTCGGCATCGACATCATCCACATCCACAAGGGACCGACCATCCACCCGCTCAACCTCGACGCTTTCGACGTGCGCGACGTCGACGATGTGGCGACCGCCTTTCCCGACCTCAAATTCGTCATCGATCATTGCGGCATTCCGCGCGTCGACGAGTTCTGCTGGATCGCCAATCAGGAGCCGAACGTCTATGGCGGGCTGTCGGTGGTCAGCGCATTCATCCATGCGCGGCCGCGCTATTTCGCCTCGCTGATGGCCGACCTCCTGTTCTTCCTCGGGCCGGACCGGCTGATCTTCGGTTCCGACTACGCCATCCACAGCCCGAAATGGCTGGTCGAGCATTTCATGAATTTCGAGTTCGACGAGGAGACCGCCCGCGAGGCGGGCACCGCGCTGACCCTCGACGTCAAGGCAAAGATCCTCGGCCTCAACGCCGCCAGGCTCTACGACATCGCGGTGCCGAGCGAATGCTACCAGCCGCGATCGCGCCCGGTCCGCCAAGCGGCGGAGTGAAGTGAACGGGAGACCCGACCGATGGTGGTGCGTCCCCCGATCGGGTCGGTGAAAGGCTCTGAGGGCGACGCGCTCCGGGCTGGCGCCGACCGCCCTCCCAGCCTCGCCGCCGTGTGGGCCGTTCTCGACACGGTGCTCGACCCGGAGCTCGACGAGTCGGTCGTCTCGCTCGGCTTTGTCGACGCGGTCGCGGTGGATGGTGCGGCGGTCGGGGTCAGCTTCCGCCTGCCGACGGCATGGTGTTCGCTGAATTTCGCCTGGATCATGGCCGAAGACGTGCGGGCGGCGCTTCACCGCCTCGATTGGGTCGAGCGGACCGACATCCGGCTGGTCGACCATTTCGCGGCGGAGCGGATCAACGCCGGCATCGCCAGCGGCCGCGGCTTCGCCGACGCCTTCGGCGCGGAAGCCGGAGGCGACCTCTCGGCGCTGCGCCAGACCTTTCGCCGCAAGGCGTTCCTCGGTCGGATGTCGACCCTGATCGATCTTCTGCGCCGGGGCGGGCGGACCGACATCGCCGTTCTCGCGCTGACCGTCGGCGATCTCGGCGCTGTTGCCGATGGCGACGATACGCTGACCCGCGCCGTCGGACGGTATCTCGAGCTTCGCGCCGTCTTCGGCGGGCCGGCGGGTCCGGGCGAGCCGGCGTTCCGCACCGCCGAGGGCGAGGCGATCGAACCGGCGCGCCTTCCGGCTTTCCTTCGCGACGTCCGCCTGACGCGGCGGAGCGTCGAAGCCAATGGCGAGCTGTGCCGGGTGATGCTCAGGGCGCTGTACGGTTCGAGCGGCGGATGAGGCACACAGGCGCGGTGCATTGACGTGTCCGGCGCTGGCGTCGGTAGGCGACGAGAGCCGGCGATCAGTGACAGAGCGCGCTCCATCGTTGTCAGCCCCACGCCCGTCACCCCGGCGAAAGCCGGGGTCCATTGACGTGTCCGGGTATCCGACGCTGCCGGTGCCGATGGAAACGTCGGCACAATGGATTCCGGCTTTCGCCGGAATGACGCTCGCTGTCGAACGCCGAGCGCTACTTGGGGCAGGTCTCGACCTGCCAGCCGGTGCCGGCCCGCAACGATGCGGCGACATGGGCGACCAGCGGGTCGAAAGCCGCCTTGTCGGCGGCCGGATATTCGATCGAGACGCCGTTCCACACCGCATCGCCGCACGACAGGATCCAGCGCCGGTAGAAGATCACGTCGTCCCGGGTGCCGGAGACAACCAGCGCCCGCTTGTCGCGATGACGATAAGTGATGGTCTCGCCGTCGTTCGGCGTCTCGTCGATGGCGATCGTCTCGGCGATCGTGTCGAAGGTTTGCAGGCTGCCGAAGACGGCGATCGACGCGCGGCCGTCGGGCGAGGTGAATTTCAGGCCGTCGCCGTTCGCCGGCGGCTCGCCGGGCCGCCAGTCCGCCGGCACGTCGGCCGTGGTGCCGAACCGGTCGTTGACGTAGGTGCGCCACGTCTCCGCCGATGCCGCGGTGCCGACCAGAACCAGGAGCACGAAGCTCAGAACCCGCGCGACCGGCATTCCTAGCCCGCCAGCACCCGGGTGGTCGGGAAGGTGATGCGGACCAGCGTTCCCTTGTCCGGCACGCTGTCGATGGCAAAGCTCGCCCGGTTCGCCTCGACCAGCGCCTTGGTGAGCGGCAGGCCGAGGCCGGTGCCCTCGCCGACCCGGCCGCTGGTCGCCACCTGGCGGAACGGCTTCATGGCGGTGTCGATGTCCTTGTCGCTCATGCCGATGCCGGTATCGCGGATCCTCAGCACCACCTCGCCGCTCTCCTCCATCGCGGTGGCGACGATCACCTGGCCGCCCGCCTTGGTGAACTTGATCGCGTTGGAGAGAAGATTGAGGAGGATCTGGCGGAGCGACCTGAGATCGGCGACGATGTTGGGAAGCCCGGCGGCGAGCGAGGTCCGGATGATGATCCGCTCGCGGTTCGCCTGCGGCTGCATCAACGCGACGCATTCCTGGATCACCTCGTTCACCGCCACCAACTCGAAGTTCATGTCGAGCTTGCCCGCCTCGACCTTGGACAGGTCGAGGAGGTCGTTGATCAGACTCATCAAATGCTCGCCGGACAGGTGGATGTCGCGGAGGTAGCTGCGGTAGCGGTCGTTGCCGATCGGGCCGAAGCGCTCGCCCATCATCACCTCGGAGAAGCCGATGATGGCGTTGAGCGGGGTACGGATCTCGTGACTGATCTTGGCGAGGAAATCGGACTTCTGGGCGTTGGCCGTCTCCGCCGCCCGGCGCGCGGCGACAAGCTCGCCCTCGACGTTCTTCCAGTGGGTGATGTCGCGGAGCACGGCGCAATATTTGCCGGAATCGCCAAGCCGCCCCATGGTCATGAACAGCGGGATCAGCCCGCCGCGCGGCACCTTGCCGATGACCTCGCGTCCGTCGTTCAAGACGCTGGCGACGCCGTTGGAGGCGAGGCCGTCGAGATAGTCGAGGGCGGCCTTGCGGCTTTCCTCGGCGAGGAGATTGGTGAACGGCCTTCCCTTGACCTCGTCGGCCTCGACGCCGAACAGCGCCTCGGCGGCCCGGTTGACGTCGCCGACCAGACCTGTGGCGTCGATGACGATGACGCCGTCGGTCGCCGTGTCGAGGATCGTCTCCAACTCGCGCACGCGCTGGTCGGCCGGCAAACCCTCCCCTGCCGCCTCCCGCGCCCGCCCCGGCCGAGCGGATTCCTCCGCCGCCTCGACCAGCGAGAGCATCAGCGCCGTGGCGCCGGCCCAGGTCACGGCGTGGAGCTTGGCGTCGACGGCAACGTCCGCGCCGTCGCGCCGGGCGGCACGGAGCCGGCCGCCGTGCGACGGCCCGGCGGACCAGCCACCCTTGTCGGGGAAGATCGCCTCGGCCCCGCCGGCAGCGACAAAATCGTCCACCGAGTCATAGGCGAGGAGATCGAGAAGCGTGCGGTTGGCAAACAGCGTCCGGTTGTCCCGGTAGACCGCGATGCCGACCGGCAGCTTGTCGAGGAGCGCCGCGTCGAAATCGGCCGGCGGCGCCTCCTTCGCGCCCTTGCCGCCGATCGCCGGTGGCGGTCGCTGCCCGCGCGGCTCGGCCTCGCGCTCAGTATCGGCGCCGAGCGCTTCGGCAATGCGGCGGAAGGCGTCCTGCTCGGTGCCGGAGAGGCGCTTCGGGAAGATCCGCGTCGGCGTGTTGGCGAGATGAACGACATTGGATCGCGGCGGCGGTTCGGCGCCTTGTCGCGCCGCCGGGGCGCTCGGTTCCGCGGACGCCGCGCCTTCGATACTCTCGCGGGCGACATCGTCGAGGTCGTCGCCGAGGGCCGGGGGTTCCGGCTCGATCGGCGATTCGCCTGGCCGAGCGGCGGTGGGCTCCGGTGCCTTCTCCTGGACCGGCGTCAGGGGCGGTGCTGCTTCGGTGACGGGTTGCCGCCGTTCGTCCGGCCGGCGATCGTCGCGCCTGACGGTGCCGAAGCCGCGATAGCCCTCGAAGACGCGGTCGCGCGAGAAGACCGGCATGCCGGTGAGGTCGACCGCCACCCGCTCCGCCCTGTCGGCAAGCGGCCAGTGGACGGTGACGGCGAAATCGGCGAGGCCGGAAAGCGCGCGATTCAAGCTGCCATCGCCGTCGAGCGCAAGCCGTTCGGCGAGCTCCCGCCATGTCGTTCCGACGCCGGGCGCATTGGGCTTGCCGACCTCGTCGGCAAGCCCGCCCGACACGAAGGCGAAGGCGAACGCGGCGTCCGTCTGCCACAGGAACCGGCGCGCCGGTGTGGCGGCCGACCGTGGCTCCGCCGCGGCGGATGCGGTGACTTGCGTTGAGGATGGCTGCGGCTTTTCCCCCGCCTCGACCGGCCGAGCCGCGACGGCCGTCGCCGGCGGGACGATCGGCTCGGCGAGGGAGGGCGCGGCGGCCCAGGCTTCCGCCGGCCCGACGATGAGGAGGAATATCCGCTCGCCGCCGACCGTGACCCGCGCCACGCCGGCGGGCCGGGCGGCCCCGCCTATGGCGAGCGCGGCTCTCGCCACGGGCCCGTCGCTCCCTTCCGCCTCGCCGACAAGTTCGTCGATCGCAGTTGCAGCCGGCGCCAGTTCATCGAAGCCGCCCGAGGCGCCGAGCACCTTGCCGTCGCGGTCGAGGATCGCGGCGAGGCAATCGTCCGCGGCTATGGCGTCGGCAAGGCGTTCGGCCCGCGTCGACAGCGATTCGCGCGGCGCATCCAGCGTGCCCACCGCCAGCACGCCGCGGGCGCCGCCGCCGAGGTCGAGCTTGCGACAGGCGGAAGGCAGCGCCACCTGGCGAACGCCGAAATTGAACCTGAGGATTTCGAGGCGGGTCTGATCGGAGGGCAGCGCCTTGGCCAGCCGGGCGAGACTGCGGGTGGTGGGATTGGACGGCGAAAAGCGCCGCTCGAGCAGGGCTCCCATGCTCGGCTCGCCGAAGAAGGCGACGCCGGCAGCGTTCGCCCACAGGACGCCGGTGCCGTCGCCGCGAAAGACAAAAGCCGGCCGCGGGTCGAGCAGAAAAGCGCCGACCGGCGGGGCGGCGGCGACGTCAAGATAGGCATGTGTCTTGCCGTTCATTCGGCACTGCCCTTGTACCCGCCGCGCCGACCGCCTCGTGCTTAACCAATCGTTAATACAGCGGGTGTCGAAGGCGGTCCACGCAAACCCATCCCCTCGCCCCAACCGGCTCGATCTTTGGTTAATCCCGCCGTTGGCGTCGAGGCCCGTCGTGCCTATGTTGGTGTATGATTGCGGAGACCGTAGCAGGGAGGGTCCGATAATGAAGAGCACACCGTTCGATATCCCCGATCAAATGCGGGAGATGGCCGACAAGAACGTGAGCCAGGCCAAGAAGGCGCTTGAGCAATATCTCGACGCGGCGCAGAAGGCGGTCGCCAATGTCGAAGGTTCGGCAAAATCGGTCCAGGAAGGCGCCGCCGAGGTCAATCGCCAGACCCTGGCCTTCCTCGAAGAAAACGTCGCCGCCTCCTTCGATCTCGCCCAGCGACTGGTGCAGGCCCGCACCGTGGAGGAAATCGCCGCGCTGCAAAAAGAGTACTTCACCCGGCAGATGGCGAATCTCAACGAGCAGGGAAAGAGCCTCGGGACGATGATGGGTCGGGTCAGGGCCGATGTGGCCGACAAGGTCAGGGGGTCCGGCACCTGAGCGAAAGATTTTTGTGCGACGCAAAAATATTATTGCAACGCACAAATCGGTGCCTTATATGGGCTGTATCGAGAGGCTAGCGCTCGTGACACGATGAGCACGGGGCGCTGCCGTGAACGCACCAGCCAATGGAGCTCCTTATGGCCACTGCCCCCAAAACTGCCAAGACCCCCAAGATGCCGACCTTCGAAGCCGCCATGCCGGCTCTCTCCAATCCCTTTGAGGCCTTCAACGTCAACGGTTCCTCGTTCGAGGTGCCGCCGGCGGTACGCGAGTTCGCCGAGAAGGGTGTCGCCCAGGCCCGAGAGGCCTATGCCAAGATGAAGAGCGTCGCCGAAGAGACCACCGACATGGTCGAGGATACCTACGAGATGGCGCGTGAAGGCGTCTTCACCCTCGGCGCCAAGGCGATCGACGCCGCCAAGGTGCAAAGCGACGCCTCTTTCGCCTTCGCCAAGGACCTGTTCGGCGCCAAGACGCTCGCCGAAGTGATCGAGCTGCAGACCGCCTTCGCCCGTCAGCAGTTCGACACCGTATCCGCCCAGTTCAAGGACTTCCAGGAGCTCAGCCAGAAGCTCTTCGCGGAAACCAGCAAGCCGGTGACCGCGCACGTCGAGAAGACCTTCAAGGAGTTCAAGGCGGCGTAACCGACGCCTTCCGCTTCTTCCTGGCAAACGGCCCGGACCCAACGGTTCGGGCCGTTTGGTTTTGGTGGCGGGGTGTCTTTCGCTTATCGTGGGGGCGATCGAGGAGACACCGGCGAGGGGCGGAACGACAAATGCGAAGAATTTTGGCGGGGCTGGCTTGCGCGTTCCTCGTCGCGGCCCCGGCACTCGCCGAAGACGGGCCGCTGCCGGACGGCTTAAAGGCGATCCAGACGATCGTCGTGGTCTATCTCGAGAATCGCAGCTTCGTGAACCTGCTGCCCGACTTCCCCGGTGCGTTCGGGATCGCCGAGGCGCCGCAATCGGCGGTCGTGCAACGGGACCGCGACGGCTCGGTGCTTCCCTATCTGCCGCCGGTGTGGCTGACGGATTCCGCCATACCCGATCCGGGCAGGTTCGAGCCGCCAACCCCCGATCCGGCCTATCCGGCCTCAATGCCGAACGCGCCGTTCCGGATCGGCGGGCCGCCCTACGACAAGCCGGCCGACGTGCTGACGCCGAACCCGGTCCACGAGTTCTACCAGAACCAGCGGCAGATCAACGGCGGGCGGAACGACGCCTTCGTTGCCTGGACCAATGTCGGCTCGCTGACGATGGGCACCTATGAGGGAAAAGGGACCCATCTCTACGCGCTCGGCAGAGAGTTCACTGTCGCCGACCGCTTCTTCATGGGCGCGTTCGGCGGCTCGAGCCTCAACCATTTCTACCTCGCCTGCGCCTGCTCGCCGCGCTTCGAGAGCGCGCCGGAGAGCATGCGGGCGGTTCTCGGCGCGGACGGCAACCTCAAGCTCGCGCCGGACTCGCCGAAGTCGACGCTCGACGGCCCGCCGAAATGGGTGCGGGACGGCAGCTTGTCGCCGGACGGCTATGTGGTGAACACGGTCCAGCCGCCCTACCAGCCGAGCGCGATCCCGCCGGCCAAGGACGGCGACCCGCGCTTCGCCGACCCGGCCGGCAACCCGCTGCCGCCGCAGACGGTGCCCACCCTCGGCGATCGCCTTTCCGACAAGGGGGTCGACTGGGCGTGGTACGCGCAGGGGTGGGACGTCGCGCTCGCCTATCGCGGCGCCATCAACAACAATCTCGGCGCCGTCAATTTCCAGCCGCACCACCAGCCCTACAACTACTTCGCCAACTATGCGCCGGGGACAGAGGCGCGCCAACGGCATCTGAAGGACATGGAGGATTTTTGGGACGCGGCGGCGGCCGGCACGCTGCCGGCGGTCGCCTTCGTCAAGCCCGACGGCAACAACAATCAGCATCCGGGCGAAAGCACGGTCAGCGCCGGCGACGATATCATGGGCAGGGTCGTCGACACGCTGCGGGAGAGCCCGCAATGGGATCACATGGCGATCATCGTCACCCATGACGAGAACGGCGGCATCTGGGATCCGGTGCCGCCGCCGGCCGGCGACCGCTGGGGGCCGGGATCGCGCGTGCCGACGATAATCGTCTCGCCGTTCGCCAAGAAAGGGTTCGTCGACCACACCGTCTACGACACCACCTCGATCCTCGCCTTCATTTCGAAGCGTTTCGGCCTCGACATGCTGCCGGGAATCCGGACGCAATTCGGCGATCTCCGTAACGCCTTCGCCGTCGGCCCCGAGTGACGACGGCGGGTGGCGGACGGGCGGTTTGCGTCACCTTTGGCAGCCGCCTTTGCCCTTGAACGGAGGGGCCATTGCTTCTACGTTCCGCGCCGTGAAGCGTGCAGCCGTAGCTCAGTTGGTAGAGCGGCGGATTGTGGATCCGTAGGTCGCTGGTTCGAGCCCAGCCGGCTGTACCAAACCTCGGCGGCCGCCGCGCCGGTCAATCGGCGCCGAAGGTCAAGGTCTCGGTGCGGTTCTTCTCGATGAAGTCCCAGTCATAGGTGACGCCGAGGCCCGGCCCCTCGGGTACCGGGACGCAGCCGTCCTTGCCGACCGCATCGGCCTGATCGGAGTAGCCGCCGCCATAGACCGGCGGCACGGCGTTCGGCATGTCGGGGCCGACCAGCGCCAACTCGTAGAAGCGGGTGTTGGGCGTCGCCGCCATCACCGCGCGGTGGGCGGGACCGCAGGCGTGATACTGCACGTCGAGGCCGAGCGCCTGGCAGAAGCTGGCGATCTTCAGCGCGCCGGTGATGCCCATGTCGTATTCGGGGTCGGCGTGGAGGAGGTCGCCGCCGCCGGCAAGCAGAAAGGCCGCCTTGGCCTCCAGCCCGCGGACATGCTCGCAAACGAGGAGAGGCGTCTTCAGCCGCTCGCGGAGCCGCTTGTGGCCTTCCACCGCGCCGCCGGTGTCGCGGTAGGGATCCTCGTACCAGACGAAACCCGCCTCGTCGCAGGCATGGCCGACATAGAGCGCGTCGAGCCAGGTTCTCAACTGCGAGGCGGGATCGATCATCAGCGGCCAGTCGGCGCCGACGGCGGCGCGCACGCCGAGAAGGTTCTTCGCCTCGCGGCGGGCATCACCGGCGTGCCAGCCGTGAATCTTGAAACCGGCGAAGCCCTTCTCCTTGCAGGCCACGGCATAGTCGGCGAACGCCTCGGGCGAGTGGAGGCCGCCGGGCTCGTCCTGACCGTGATAGGTGCTGGCATAGGCCGGCAGGCGCTTGCGGAAGGCGCCGAGCATCGCGGCGACCGAGGTGCCGAGGCGCTTCGCCTGCAGGTCCCATAGCGCGATGTCGAGCGGTCCATGGCCCATATGATCGTAGGCGCGGACCTCGCGCCGCAGATCCTGCCAGATCTCCTCGCGGGTGTCGGGATCGCGGCCGATCAGATGCGGCGCGAGCATGGCGGCCTGGGCGAAGGAAGCCTGGGTGCCGACCCAATGGGTGACGTATTCGCCGCGCGCGCCGTCCTCCGTCCGGATGCGTACCGCCCAGCGTTGCGCGGTGAGACGGCTCCCCTGCTTGGCGATGAGGTTGCCGACACCGGCGGCGCCGTGCGACGGCAGGCCGAGGCCTTCGACTTCAAACGCGAAACGGGTCAGTTCGACACGAACGATGCGGGTCTGCACGCGGTCCTCCTAAGCGGCGGCTTCGACGCCGGTGGTTGCCAAAGCGACGAGGCGAAGCTGATCGAAGGTCTCCGCCGGTCCGTCGGCGATAATGCGGCCGTCGCGCATGCAGATCAAACGGTCGGCGACCTCGAGCAACTCGTCGAGGTCCGACGAGGTCAGGCAGACCGCCATCCCGGCCCGCGCCATGGCGCGAACCATCTGATGGATCGCCGCCTTCGCCTTGACGTCGACGCCGCGGGTGAAATCGCTGAGGAGGAGAACCTTCGGCCCGGTCTCGATGGAGCGGGCGAGCATGATCCTCTGCTGATTGCCGCCGGAGAAGCGCATGACGGGCTGCTGACGGTCGACCGCACGCACGCCGACTTCGTCGAGACGCCGCGAGCTCGCCCGCCGCATGGCGCCGCGCTTGAGCCAATCGAACGGCGACATGCGGTAAACCTCCGCCGCCGAGACGTTCCACAGCGGCGAGCGTTCGAGCCACAGCCCGCCCTTCTTGCGGTCCGGCGGCATGTAGACGACGCCGGCGGCGATGGCGTCGGCGGGATGGCGGAAGCGTGCGGGGCGGTTCTCGACGGTGATCCTGCCGCCGGCGGCAACGACGCCGCCGAGCATTTCAAGGACGGTCAAGATGCCCGAGCCCTCGAGCCCGGCGAGCCCGACCACCTCGCCGCCGCGAAGGTCGAGGTCGAGCGGGCCGACGCCCGGACCGCTGCCGTTTCGGATGGCCATGACCACCGGTCCCGCGGTCGCGGCGCGATCGGGGCGCTCGTTGGCGAGACTGCCGACCATGGCGTTGGTGATCGTCCCGACATCGGCGTCGACCGTGCGCCACGAGCCGTTGACGCGCCCGTCGCGAAGCACGGTGATCGAACTGGTGATCTCGAAGACCTCGTCAAGCCGATGCGAGACGAAGACGACCGCCGCTCCGTCTTCGACGATCGAGCGCAGCGTGGCGAACAGCCCCGCCGCCTCGGGGTGGGAAAGCGCCGAGGTGGGCTCGTCGAGGATGAAGATGCTGCCGCCGCCGCAAAGCGCGCGGCCGATTTCGACGAGCTGGCGCTGGGCCAGCGGGAGATCGGCGACCCGCCTGGAGAGATCGAGGCTGACGCTCAGCCCGTCGAGCACCTTGCGCACCCGCCGGCGGCGTTCCTGGCGATGGATGAAGCCCATCCTGCCGGTCGGCAGGGCGGAAGCGGCGACGTTCTCCTCGACCGTGCGGTCGGCGAAGAGCATCAGCTCCTGGTGGACGACGGCGATGCCGGCCCTTCGCGCTTCGATCACCTCGCCGAACGGCACGGCGCGGCCGTTGACGGTAAGCGCGCCGGAATCGGGAATCACCGCCCCCGACAACACGTTGATCAGCGTCGACTTGCCGGCGCCGTTGGCGCCGATGAGGCCGTGAACCTCACCGGCGCGGACGTCGAGGGCGACGTCATTCAGCGCGCGGACGCCGCCGAAGTGCTTGCTGATGCCGCGCGCCGACAGAAGCAAGCGCTCGGCGGCGACAAATGTCATCCCTGGAACCGCTTCTCCCGGATCAGGAACGTGTCGACGTTGTCCTTGGTGACGATCTCGTTCGCCATGAAGTAGTTGCCGTCGGGCAATTCCAGCTTGGGCGCCTGGAGAATGGCCCGCTGATAGCAGTACATCACCGGCAGGTAGCCCTGCAGATAGGGCTGCTGACCGACCGTGCCGTCAAGGTCGCCGCTCTTGATCAGTTCCAGCGCCTGATAGAGAAGATCGGTGCCGACGATCGGCTGCTTCAGCTTCATCTCCTTGCGGACGAGCCCGGCCGCCGCCGTATCCGGACCGCAAAGCGGCATCAAGGCGCCGAGGTCGGGATTGGCCTTGATGATGTCCTTGATCGTCGATAGCTCGCTCGCCATGTCGCTCGGGTTGGTGTTGTAGACATTGACGACGTTGAGGCCGCCCTTGGTAACGCCCTCCTTGGCGCCCTGGATGCGCAGGTCGAGGGCGAGCAGGCCGGGGGCGCAGTTGGTCAACGCGACACTGCCCTTGTTGCCGGCGAGCTTGGCGAGCATCTGGCCCTGAACGACCGCGGCGCCGACCAGATCCTGGCCGAAGAACAGCTCGCGGCTGCTGCCCGGCGAGTTGCTGTTGGCGGTGACCACGATGACGCCGGCGTCGGTCGCCTTCTTGATCGGCGCGATCCAGGCGTCGGCCTCCAGCGGGATGACGATGATCGCCTCGTAGCCGGTGTTGACGAGCTGCTGGAACTGGGCGATCTGGCTGACGGTGTTGCCGTCGGGAACACCGGTCCATTCGAGGTCGATGCCGAGCTGGGCGCCGGCATCCTCGGCGCCGACCTTGGTCGGCACGAAGTACGGATTGGTGGTGTTGTAGCACGTCATCGCCATCTTGATCGGCTTGCCGTAGTAGGATTTCACCCACTCCTTCCAGTCCATTTCGGCGGCGCTGGCGCGGGTGATACCGCCGGCGAATCCCATCGCGGCCGCCGATCCGGCGAGCGCCATGACCTTGCCGAAGGTCCTGCGATCCATTCCCGGTTCCGCTTTTCGATATGCCATGTCTTCCTCCCTGGTTGAGACAACGCTTTGCCAGCCAGCGCCCTCGGCGCCGACTGCTACTGCCGTGAAATCGTCAGCTTCGCGCCGCTGCCCTCGCGTCTGGTCAGCCACGTCACCGTCACCGCGGCGATCAGGACGATGCCGGAAACCCCCTGGGTCCAGCTCGGCGAGATGCCCCACAACACGATCAGATTCTGGATGATGCCGATCACCACGAGGCCGAGAAGCACGCCGGTGATCGAGCCGCGGCCGCCGGTCAATTGAACGCCGCCGATGATGGTCGCGGCGAGGACGGTGAGCTCGTAGCCGGTGCCGCTGGTCGGTCCGGCGGTGTGGAGATAGGCGACCGAGCAGACGCCGGACAGCGCCGCCAGCAGGCCGGAGAGGACGAGCAGCATCAGCCGGATGCGCTCGACCCTGAAGCCGACCAGCCTGGCCGCCACGGCGTTGCTGCCGACCGCCAAGACGCGAAAGCCGAACGCGGTATTGCGCAAGACGATCTCCGCGCCGATCGCGACGATGAGGAACAGAATGGTGATGAAGGAGATCTGCCCGACGGTGCCCTGGCCGAACCAATCGAAGAAGAGCGGCGCGTCGGGCATGCCGGTGACCGGCGAGCCGCCGGCGAGGACCAGAGCGAGGGCGCGATAGACGCCGAGCGTCGCCAGGGTGACGACGATCGCCGGCACATCGATGACCTGCGCGACGACGCCGTTGACCAGACCGCATGCGGCGCCGGTCGCCAGTCCGCCGAGAATGGCGACCGGCACCGGATAGCCATGGTGAAGGAGGAGCGCGGTGACCACACCGGCCAGCGCGTAGACCGAGCCGACCGAGATATCGATCTCGCCGGCAATCAGCGCGAGCCCGACGCCAACGGCGAGGAACCCGAGAAAGGTCATGCTCTGCAGGATGCCGGTGAGGTTGCTCAGCGTGAGGAAGTACTGATTGGTGAACGCACCGATCAGGAAGAAGAGCAGGGCGGCGAGAAGGATGCCGACTTCGTCGAACCGGAGGTAGCGAGCCAGGCCCCCGTGCGCGCTGATCGACGGCTCGCCGAGATCGGTCGGTGGCTTTGGCGATGCCGTCGGATTGTTCAGGATCTGCTCCGTCACCGGATCGCGCTCAGACAACGAGGACCGGTCGGATCCACGACCCGGTCGCGCCGGTGATCTTCAGCGGCAGGGCGACGAACAGGCCTTCGGTGACGCCGTCGGCTCCGACCGCCTCGAGGTCGAGGTTCTCGAGGAGGTGCACACCCCTGTCGACCAGCATGGCGCGGTGGGTGGTCTGCGCCGGATCGGCGAAAGGCAGCGGTTCGGTGCCGGTGGTGTCGGTGGCGAGCACCGCCATGCCGGCGTCGTAGAGCCAGACGGCGGCGTCCCTGCCCACCCCCGGCTCCGCCGCCTGGAAGGCGGGCGGATCGTCCCAATGCTGTATCTTGCCGGTGCGGACGATGACGATGTCGCCGCGGCGGACGCTCTTGCCGGCCTTTTCGAGCGATCGCTGCAGGTCGGCAATAGTGACTTCGTAGCCGTCCTCCAGGCGCGGGACCCCGCGCAGCGCGGCGATG
Organism: uncultured Alphaproteobacteria bacterium; assembly: GCA_963759235.1. Classification (GTDB taxonomy): domain Bacteria; phylum Pseudomonadota; class Alphaproteobacteria; order Rhizobiales; family Kaistiaceae; genus Bauldia. The sequence goes on from CAVWYO010000010.1 coordinate 258,454, forward strand.
TCGAGGACGAGGCCGCGGCCGATGATCGGCGCGACGGTTTCCATGCCGTGCTTCTTCCAGCCGCGATCGGTGCGGATCTCGCGGGCGAGTTCGCCGCCGAAGATGCGATCCTCGGCCTGAACGTGGATCAGCGCATCCATGTGGGTGCCGACGTGCAGCGCGCCGATGATGCTGTCGGCCGAAAACTGGAACGGCGAGTTGGCGCCGGTGCCCTCGGGCGTGTGGGTGAAGGCGAGCGCGAAACGCGTGAACTCGGCGTTATGCGGAATGCGTTCGTTCAACTCGAGGCCGAGGTCGTAGACCCGCCCCTGCCTGGGCAGCGCCAGCGCCGCAAGCAGCGCTTCGGAATCGATGCGCGACAAGGCGCCCGCCATCCCGGCGCCGCTCGCGCGCGCCGCCGACTGACCGCTCGTCTTGCTGGCCATCGCTCTGCTTGCGTCCCTTTTTCCGGTGGCGGGCGCGTCTTGGCGGCTCGGCCCTACAAACCCACGATGGATCATGCATGATTGGCCTGTCAAGCCAAAAGGCATGACACGGTGTGACAGCGATCCATGGCAATAATGTGCAGCCGATCCCACCTCGTCCGAGCGACGAGGCGCCGGCTTGCCTGACTCCAAAAATGCATGATACACGACTCATACACGGACCTCCGGCCGCGACGCAAAGGGGTTTCAAGCCGGTGACGATGAGCGCAGCAGAGCCAGCCGCCAAGCCCCGATCCATCGGTCGGACCGGCCTGACCAACCAGGTCTACGAAGCTCTCAAGGAACAGATCCTCGATCAGACGGTGACCCCCGGAGGGCGCATCAACATCGATCAGCTGGTTGTCGAACTCGGGGTCAGCTCGACCCCGATCCGCGAGGCGCTGGCCCGCCTCCATGCGGCGCGGCTGGTGACCTTCGAGCCGTATATCGGCTATTCGGCGGCGCCGATCCACGAGGACGCCTGGTTCCACGACATGATCGACTTCCGCGCGATGATCGAGGGAAGCGCCGCCCGCATCGGCGCACCGCGCGCCGAGGCCGGCATCGTCGCCAGGCTCCGGCAGGCCTTCGCCGACATGGCGGGCGCCGGCCTCGGCCAGCACTATCGCAAATACGCCCGTTTCAACGTTGCCGACGCCGAGTTCCATCAGGCGGTGGTGGCGAGCGCCGGCAATCGCATCTTCATCCAGGTCTACAAGGACCTGCAGCCGCACGTTCACTATGCGCGGCTCTATCTCAATCGCGGCGAGCAGGAAGAAGAGTCGCGGGTCGCGGCCGAGCACCGCGCCATCCTCGACGCTTTCATCAACGGCGACGGTCCGGCGGCGCATGATGCGGTGATCGCCCACCTCGAGGCGGCGCGGTCGCGGCTGCTGAAGAGCGCCGCTTTCGCCCGCTCACAGGCCGGCGAGATCGGCCGACCAAAGAAGAGGTGAACTTATGGACAGCTACGGACTTACCCCCTTTCTCGACGGCAAAGTCGCCATCGTCACCGGCGCGGCCCAGGGCAACGGCTTCGCCATCGCCGAGCGGCTTGCGCAGCATGGCTGCGGCATCGCGGCGATCGACATCAACGCGGAGGGGATCAAGGCGGCGGCGGCGCGCCTCGACGACAGCGGCAAACGGGTCCGGCCGTTCGTCGCCGATTGCTCGGTGGTGCCGGCGATCCGCAAGGTGGTCGGCGAAACTCTGGCGGCGTTCGGCCGCATCGACATCATCGTCAACAATGCCGGCATTCTCCGCATCGCCGCGTTTCCCGATATCGGAGAAGAGGATTTCGACGCGACCGTGAACCTCAATTTGAAGGGCGCCTTCTTTTTCGTGCAGGAGGCTCAGGGCGCGCTGACGGAAGGCGGCCGTGTCGTCAACATCGCCTCGGTCGCCGGCGTCGACGGCCGCACGCTGTCGCCGCCCTACGCCGCCACCAAATCGGGCATCATCACCATCACCAAGACGCTCGCCCGCGCCCTCGCCCCCCGCGGGATAACCGTCAATGCGATCGCGCCGGGCCTCATCGATACGCCCTTCAACCATATCCTCGACCAGAAGATCGGCGTCGAGAAGCAGGGCCTCAAGCCCGGCGAAATGCTGGCGAAGCGCGCCGCCGAGATTCCGCTCGGCCGCATCGGCAAGCCCGAGGACGTCGCCGGAGTCGCCGCCTTTCTGGTCTCGCCGGACGCGAGCTACATCACCGGCGAGACGATCATCGTCGCGGGCGGCTGGGTCATCGATTGATGCGCTTCGACGGTGAGGTCGCGCTGGTGACCGGCGCCGGAAGCGGCGTTGGGCTGGCGGCGGTTGCCCGCTTTGCCGCCGAAGGCTGCCGGGTGGTGGCGACCGTCGAAAAGCCCGAGCACCTCACCGCGCTGGAGGGCCTGCCGCTCGCCCGCACGGCCGCGCTCGACGTAACCCGCGAGGACGACTGGCGGAGCGTTGTCGACGACGTCGCGGCGTCGCTCGGCCCGGTCGACATCCTCTTCAACAATGCCGGCGTCACCAATCGCGGCGACCTCGAACAAACCGGGCGCGACCTATGGGACGCGGCGATCCTGGTCAATCTCACCAGCGTCTATCTCGGCTGCCGCGCGGTGATCGGCGGCATGCTGGCCAAGGGCCGCGGCGCCATTGTCAACAATGCCTCGATCAACGGCTTGCGGGGGAATACCGGGCTGGTCGCCTATTCGGCGGCGAAAGGCGGCGTCGTGGCGATGACCCGTTCGTTGGCGCTCGACTACGCGACGCGCGGCATCCGGGTGAATTGCATCTGCCCGGCCGCGATCGACACCAAGATGACCCGCGACTATCTCGACACGGTGCCGGACAGGTTGGCGGTCGAGCAGGCGATCGTCACAAAGCATCCAATCGGCCGGATGGCCAGCGCCGACGAGGTGGCAGCGGTCGCCGTCTTTCTTGCAAGCGATGAAGCCAGCTTCCTGACCGGGCTCGCCATTCCCGTCGACGGCGGCCGCACGGTCCGCTGAATCGCCCCCGCAACGCCGGAGAAGGCATGAAGATCGTCGATATCCGCAGCGCCGTGGTGGTCGTGCCGCTGTCGCGTCCGGTGGCCTGGGCGACGGCGGCGGTGAGCGAGCGCGAATATGTCCTGGTCTGGGCGATCGCCGACGACGGGACCTTCGGCCTCGGCTACGGCCTCGGCAGCCGCTTTTCCGGCGGCGCCAAGCTGATCCATGACGTCGTCCAGGAGCAGCTCGCCGGCGAAACCGTCGGCCGCGACTCGTGGATGACCGAGGCGCTGTGGGAGCGGCTCTACCGGCGCACCCTGCTTATCGGACGCCGGGGGGCGGCGCTCAGGGCAATCAGCGCGCTCGACATCGCCTTGTGGGATCTGAACGCCAAGCTCGCCGGCCTGCCGCTTTATCGCCTGCTCGGCGGCTTTCGCGACGCGGTTCCGGCCTATGCCTCAGGCGGCTATTATTCCGAGGACGACCATTTGAAGGCGCTCGAATCCGAGATCGCCGCCTACCTCGCCCGCGGTTTCGACGCGGTGAAGATCAAGGTCGGCGGACAACATCTGGCGGTCGACGTCGAACGGGTGCGGCTCGCCCGCCAGATGCTCGGGCCGAGCGGGCGCCTGGCGCTCGATGCGAACAATGCGTGGTCGAACCTCGCCGATGCGCTGCGCGCCGCCGAGCGCTTCGCTCCCTTCGATCCGTGGTGGATCGAGGAGCCGTTCCTTCCCGACTGCACGGCGACCCTCGCCGAGTTTGCCCAACGCACGTCGATCCCGGTCGCCACCGGCGAACTCGAGGCGACCCGGTGGCCGTTCCGCCAGTTTCTGGAGGATCGGTCCGTCCACATCATGCAGGCCGACGCAACGGTGTGCGGCGGGGTCACCGAATGGCGGCGCATTCAACAGATGGCGGCCGGCTTCGACGTTCCGGTGGCGCCGCACTGGGCGCCGCACATTCACGCGCACCTGGTCGCCGCTTCACCGAACGGCCTCAGCATCGAGTATTTCACGCCCGACCGGGACATCGTCAATTTCGACCGCCTGGTCACCGACCCGCTCGACCTGAGGGACGGCATCTACAGGCTCTCCGACGAGCCCGGATACGGCCTGACGCTCGATCCGCAATCGGTCAGGCGCCATCTCCGCATTGATTCGCACGAGGGCCGTTCCCTGCCCGGCGAGGCGGCGTGAAGCGCCGTGCAGTCAGGACATGTAGCCGGTCTGCTTCAGGAAGAGCCTCAGCCGATCCGGAAATTTGAGGACCGCGCGGCTCCGCTTCGGGCAGTCGGCGATGTCCTGGCCGGTCAGGCAGACCTCCTCGCCGTCGTCGTGGGCGAGGTCCCAATTGGCATCCAGGGCTTTCCACGCCTCGGCCCCTTCGCCGACCCGGATCTTGGCGGCGACCCAGCCGGCGAGATAGCCCGATGACGACCAGCGCTCCGCCGGATCGACGCCGGCTTCGATCTGGCGCAGCCAGTCGCGATGGGCGGGCAGGAAACGCGGATCGGCGGAGATGTCGTAGGCCTTGCCGTTGCGCACGGTCTCGACGACCAGCGGCGCGGCGCTGCAGGCGTAGCAGCCGAACTGATAGAGGAAGCGATTGTCATAGGTGGCGATCTCGGCGAGGCCGTCGCCGTCGAGGTCGGTGAGATAGCTGCCGTCGCCGTCGAACTCGCCGATCGGCACGGCCACCCAGCGATCGCCGACCGAGGTCGCGACGATCACCTCGGTGCAGCAATGCGCCCCGCCGGAATAGCTGGCGAAATACACCTCCGGACCACTGTTGCCGGCATCGATGTCGGCGATGCTCGCTTCCGCCGCCGGGTAGTCGAAGCCCGACGCGACGCCCGGGACTTCGAGCACCTTGCTCCCATCGACCGTGACGGTGAGCACCGGGGTGTCGAAGTCGGGATCGAGATCGGGGCGGTGGACGAGGGCGACGCTCGCCGTCAACGGGCCAACGGTGACGGCGGCGCTGGTCGCGCCTTCCGCGAATTCGGTGGTCGGATAGGCCGGACTGTCGTCCGGCTGCGCCCGGGCGGCAAGCGAAGCGAAGCCGAAGACCAGGCAAAGGCCAAACAGGCGCCCGAGTGTCGCCGATGTGACGGACAAGTTCCTCTCCCGCAAGCGAACCGGAATCTATCCCCCATCGCCCCATCCGGGAAACCCCGAACTGGCAAGGCGCCGCTCGTCTGCTAAGCTGCACCGCAGCAGGTGGGGAGGGACAATGAACGACACAGAGGGCCTCAAGACAATCCGGCTTAATCTGGCGCGCACCAAGGACTTTCCGGACGGCAGCGATCGGCACGGCTACCGCTTCACCGCGCCGCTCGACGCCGACGGCCATCTCGACCCGGAAGGCTGGAAGAAGCATCGCGACCGCTGCCGCGTCGTCCGTTTCTGGGCCGGCCAGGAGGACGACATCGGCCACCTCGTCCATCGGCCGGGCGGTTCGTGGGGCTTCACCTACGACATCGACGGCGACGAGGGCGACGAATCCGGCTTCAAGCTGTCGAGCCACAGCTTCGTGCCGGGGGAATATGTGTCGATCCGCGACGACGACGGCCAACTGCACACCTTCATCGTCGTCACGGTCGAGAACGTGTGACGGCGCGGTCGGCGGCGCCAATTTGTACGACAACTTTGTCGCTGCTAGTCTCGGCGCCGGTGTGTTCGAACGGAGATCGCGTGGAGCCGTCATGACTGCCACCCGCACCGGCGGCCGAATCCTGGCCGATGCGCTCGGCCGCAACGGCATCGAGCGCGCCTTCTGCGTTCCCGGCGAGAGCTATCTGGCGCTCCTCGACGCGCTCTACGATTCGCCGATCCGGGTCACCACCTGCCGCCAGGAGGGCGGCGCCGCGATGGCGGCGGAGGCGTGGGGCAAGCTCACCGGGCGCCCCGGCATCGTCATGGCGACGCGCGGACCCGGCGCGACCAACGCCTCGGCCGGTCTTCACGTCGGCCGCCAGGACTCGACGCCGATGATCCTGCTCCTCGGCCAGGTCGCCCGCCACATGCGCGAGCGGGAGGCGTTTCAGGAGATCAACATCAAGGCGTTCTTCGGCGAGGTGGCAAAATGGGTCGCCGAGATCGATCGCGCCGAGCGTATTCCGGAATTCGTCAGCCGGGCCTTTCACGAGGCGACGTCGGGACGGCCGGGACCGGTCGTGCTCGGCTTGCCGGAGGACATGCTGCGCGAGGAGGCGGCGGTCGCCGACGTTGCGCCGTGGGCGCAGGTCGAGACCTATCCCGGCCTCACCCAGATGGCGCAGCTCCAGAAGATGCTGTGGGCGGCAAAGCGGCCGCTGGTGGTGCTGGGCGGTCCGCGCTGGAGCGAGAGCGCCGTCGCCAGCCTGCGACGCTTCGCCGAGCGCTTCGACGTTCCGGTCGCCTGCTCCTTCCGACGCCAGACGCTGTTCGACAACGAGCACCCGAACTACGCCGGCGATTTCGGCCTCGGCGTCAACCCGGCGCTGGCGGCGCGGATCAGGGAAGCGGATCTTTTGCTTCTCGTCGGCGGCCGGATGAGCGAGATGCCGTCGGGCGGATATGCCCACATCGCCATCCCCGAACCCGGCCAGACCCTGGTTCACGTCCATCCCGGCGCGGAAGAGCTTGGCCGGGTGTACCGTCCGACCCTGGCGATCCACGCCAGCCCGACCGCCTTCGCCGCGGCGCTGGAAGGCCTCGAGCCGCCGCACGCGATTGTCTGGCAGGCGGAGACCCTCGCCGCCAACGACTCCTACCGGTCGTGGACGGCGCCGGTGAAGAATCCCGGTCCGGTTCAGCTCAGCGAGATCATAGCATGGCTGCGCGAGCGCCTGCCCGACGACGCGGTGATCGCCAACGGTGCCGGCAACTATTCGGGCTGGCTGCACCGCTTCTTCCGCTATCGCCGCTTCGGCACCCAGCTCGCCCCGACCTCCGGCTCGATGGGCTACGGCATGCCGGCGGCGATCGCCGCCAAGCTGCAGAACCCCGACCGCACCGTGGTCGCCTTCGCCGGCGACGGCTGCTTCCAGATGACCAGCCAGGAATTCGCCACCGCCGTGCAAGACAAGGCGGCGATCGTCGTCATCGTCGTCAACAACGGCATCCACGGCACCATTCGCATGCACCAGGAACGCGACTATCCCGGTCGGGCGATCGCCACCGATCTGGTCGATCCGGACTTTGCCGCGCTTGCCCGCGCCCATGGCGGTCACGGCGAGACGGTGACGCGGACGGGGGATTTCGCAGCCGCCTTCAACAACGCCGTGCATTCCGGCAAGCCGGCGATCATCGACCTCAAATTCGATCCCGAGGCGATCACCCCGACCCGAACGATGTCCGAAATCCGCGGCAGCGGCCGCCGCTGAACGCGTGGTCGGAAACCCGCTTCGCATTCACCGGAAATCCGCGGGCCACGGAAGAAGGCGCCGACCGTGAAGGTCATCTACGACACCGACATCGGCTGGATGAACGACGACTGCATCGCGGCGCTGATGGCGCTCTGCTCCCCTGAACTCGAGGTTCTCGGCATCACGCCGATCATGGGCAATTACGACCTCTCTTACGAAGTCGCCTGCGCGCTCCGCCTGCTGGAGGCGACTGGCCGGGAGACCGTGCCGGTCTGTCCGGGCTTCGACCGCCCTCTCCTTCATGAGCGGAGCCGCTATGCGGATGCCATGTGGGGCGAGTGGGCGACGTTTCCGGAAGAGCTCGACCTGCCGGCCGGGCTTCCCAAGCTGAAGGCCGATCCGCGCCATGCCACCGACTTCATCATCGAGACCGTGCGGGCCAATCCCGGCGCGGTGACCATCCTTGCCGTCGGGCCGCTGACCAATCTCGCCGTCGCCATTCGCAAGGCGCCGGATATCGTCGGCCTGGTTCGCCGGGCGGTCATCATGGGCGGCGGCATCGGCCTCTTTCCCGGCGGATGGGGAAACAGCACGCCGTTGTCGGAGTTCAATTTCTGGGTCGATCCGGAAGCGGCGCGGATCGTGCTGCGCTCGGCCCTGCCGACGGTGCTGGTGCCGATCAATGTCTGTCGCCAGACTCACTTGCCGAAGCGCTTCGTGGAAACCATCGCCCACTCGACCACGGCGAAGACGGGGGTTGCCGATCTGTTCAGGACCTGGACCCTGCCGCTTTTCGAATCGCTGGTGCGCGAGAACCACCTGGCCTATGGCCTCTACGATTCCTGCATTGTCGGCTATGCGATCCGCCCGGGTCTTTTCCAGACCACCGAACTCTGCGTCGACGTGGTGACCCATCCCGGCCCGCAATACGGCATGAGCATCGCCTACGAGCCGGGCGAGCGCATCGTCGACGACGAGAATATCCGCTTCCCCATCGAGGATCCGCCGCCGCCCATTACCGTCGTCCGTCACGTCGACTTCGACGGACTGGTCTCGCTCTACCTGGAAACCGTGGGCGCCTGAGCGCCCGGCCGCATCGCCCAATCGCGGGTGACTGCAATGCCCCGTCGACTTGCGGCTTGATTGCTCGTAAAGAGAGTATTAGATATGTGTAGCACTTATAACGATCAAAGCCCGGCCGAAGTCGTCCAGTGCCGAGGCTTCTTGAGGGGGTGGAGACGTGCCGTCGAGCGCGACCTCCAATATCGACCGCGTTCCCGGGCTGCGGGAACTCTCCGAAAGCTGCGTGGCGGCGCCCCGGATTTCCGTCGCCGTCATTGACGGGCCGATCGACCTTGCCCACCCGGCATTCGGCAACGCCAACCTGGTTGAGCTTCCCGAGAACGTCAGGACGTCGCGGCTGGTCGAACCGAGCCGGGCTCACGGCACCCACGTTGCGAGCATCCTTTTCGGCCAGCCGGGCGGGCCGGTGGTCGGCGTCGTGCCATCATGCCCCGGCCTCCTCGTTTCGGTCTTCGCCGACAGCGAGGATGGTGGCGTTCGCCCTTGCGCCGAGACCGATCTGGCGCGGGCTATTCGCCTGGCGCAGGGGCGCGGCGCCAACGTCATCAATATCAGCGCCGGCCGGCTGTCGGGACCGGGCACCGCCGGCGCCCACCTCGAGGACGCCATTCGGCGATGCGTCGACTCCGGGGTGCTGATCGTCGCCGCGGCGGGAAATGACGGCTGCGACTGCCTGCAGGTGCCGGCCGCCCTGGCGGGCGTGCTCGCCGTCGGCGCGATGGACGAGGCGGGCGAACCGGTCGGCTTCAGCAATTGGGGCGCCGCCTATCGCGAACACGGCGTGCTTGCCCCGGGCACCAACGTCATCGGAGCGGAAGTGGGAGGCGGAACGGTTGCGCTCTCCGGCACCAGCTTCGCCACGCCGCTCGTCGCCGGCGCGGTGGCGCTGCTCATGGCCAAGCTGGTCGAGCAGGGCCGGCCGCCCGACGGAAGGATCGTCCTCAACGCGATCCTCGAGGGTGCCGACAGCTGCGATATCGGGCTCCGCGGAAGCTGCGAGCGTTTTCTGGCGGGCGCGCTGAACGTCGCCGGCGCGACCAAGCGCATAGCGCCGCCGCGCGCCACGATCGGCGCCGCGCGACCGGCGGTGATCCAACCGGCGCATTCGGGACATGAGAAAAGGAGTGAAGCGATGGAGCAGGAGCTGGGCGGCATCGGGTCGGGGCCGGAAGCGGACACGGCCGCGACTTCGATTGATGCGATGGCGGAAGCGCTGAGGTCGATGGAAAGCACCATCGCCGGGCTCGGCCGGACGCTCGGTTCGATCCGGGCGTCCGGGCTCCAGCCGGCCCCGGTCCCGCGCGCCGGACCGGCGGACGGACGAGCCGAGATCGAGCCGCCGGCGCGAGACGACGCCATTCGGTCGAACCTTTTGGCCCCCTCGATCGTCGCGCGCCGGCGAACCGCCGGGCGGATGGCCGTCCCGGCGGCCGGCCGCGATCTGGTCGCGCCTGCGGCGTGCTGCGACGCCTGCGCGGCGCGGGAGGCCCGCCAACTGGTCTACGCCCTTGGCAAGGTGGGCTACGATTTCGGCACCGAGGCGCGGATGGATTCAATCCAGAGCCAGTTGGAGAACCGAATACAGACCCCGGGCCGTCGCCCCTCTGCGTTGAATCCGACCGACCTCGTTCAATTCCTCCGCCTCTCACCGGCTCATGCGCCGGCGATCACCTGGACGCTGAATCTCGACGAGACGCCGATTTACGCGATCCGGCCCGAAGGCGATTTCCTCGAGGAGACATACGCCGACCTGGTCAGAACGCTGGACGAGCAGACGACGTCGGCGGCGACGGCTGCCGGAACCCCACCGCCGGAGGCGGGTGAACCGAACAAGGGGAAGAAGACCACGGCGCCACCGATCCCGCCGCCCCCCGTGGAGCGGATGTCGCTGCCGGGCATCGTCAACGGTCAAGTCGAACTGATGAACGGCCTGGTCGTGCCGACGGTCCGGCCGGCACTCGGCGCCATGTTCACCTGGTCGACGGATGCTTTGATCGATGCGCTGGAAAAGTTTCCACGCCCCGTTCCGCCCCCCATGGAGGACAAGCCGGGCACGCCGTTCGACCCACGAGACGGCTTGCGGACGTTTCTCCACCGGATCTACGAGGAGATGCGGAACGTTGGCCTCGCGCCGCAAGACCGGGCGCTGAACTTCGCCGCGACCAACGCCTACCAGGCCAACGATATCTTCGTGAAGATACGCGGCCGCAACATCCACATCGAGAAGTTCGAGGTCGTCCGCAGCCCGGTCATGCGGCCGGAGTCGGACTGCTGGGACGTCAAGATGACGTTCTACAATCCCGCCGACCTGACGACCAATCCGCGCGAGGTCTACTTCTACACCATCGACGTGAGCGACGTGGTACCGGTCGCGATCGGCAAGCCACGCCACTGGACGACGTACTGACAGGTTTGCGCTTCCCGAGGCCGGCTCGTGGCGACGGCCTCCCATCGAGCGTTCTGGCGCTCGCCCCTATCGCCGCAAAAACCGGGGGACCCTTCGGTCCCCGCGCAACAGGAGGATAGTCATGAATCTGCCAATCCAGTCCGCCCCGATCGATCGCGCCAATCGTGCCATCAACATGCAGGCCTCGGCGCGCGGGATCATGCCGCAAGCTTTTCCAGATATCTGCCCCATTTGCGACCTGCTGCCGGCGCCTATATCAGGAATCTGCAAGATCATCTGCCAGACCGCATTGAAGTAGACGCCCACACGATTGTCAGGCCGCCTCCCCGCAGCCCACGCGGGGAGGTGCGTCCCACTCCTTACGCGATTCAATGCCGCATGTTCGAAGCTGGGCGATGGCAAGAAGGACCGCAGCTCGCGTCTCCTCCCGCCGCCCGCGCAACTTGAACCGGCGGGCACGGGACGCTGCCGTAGGAGCAGAACACGCAGCAGTCGCCGGGCTTCGGCTTGAGCAGCGCGCCGCAGCCAGGGCATTCGTAGAGGTAGCGGCATGCGTCGGTCGGCATCTCTTCCGTCGACCGACGGCCGCATCGCGGGCAGATGAGCACCGATTGCGTGACCAGCGCCGTCACGGCTCCTCGCGGGTCGTTGTGGAAGCGTCCGGATCGGACGGCGGATGTTCCGCTGCTTCTTCCCGTCGCTTAACGTCGACTCGCACGATAGCTAGCGCCTCAAGTCCGCGGTACAAGCGCTCGGCGTCTACCGCGGTCTTGCCGAGGATCACGGCCAGCGAGCCGAGCGGCATATACGCGCCGTCCCGCAGGGGCGCGACAGCTTCCGCCTCGCGCCCGGTGAGTGTCGCCGGGGCGAGGCGCCGCCGGAAGCGGAGAGTCAGGCGATCGTCGCCCCCCTCCACCGCCAGGACCGCCGGCGACAGCCCAACGATCAGGCCGCCGGTGAGACGGATTCGGCTGGCAGGATCGAGCGCCACGGTCTCCTCACCATAGACCGCCGTCTCCACCCTCGTGCGCAGCGCGACGGTCAGCGCCTGTTCACGCGTGGCCGGAATATCCAGGCCGAGATTGTGATCGACCAGGATCGTGCCGCCGCCAAGTTGCGAGAACGCCGGACAGAGCGTCGCGACAGCGCCCTGGACCAGCCGCACCAGCGTCAGGCGTGGACGGATATAGGCTGGCGCGGCGCCGGCCGGGTCCAGCCAGAGGATCGAAGCGCCGGGCCCGCCGAATGATCGACGCGGCCGCATGGTCTCCGTCGCCGCGCGCACAGCCGGATATTCGTCGGCGCGGCTTGCGGTACCCTCCGGCCACGCCGCCGCGATCCGCTCGGCGATGGCTTCGCTGATGTCCAGGTCGAGTTGACGGCGGGTGTATTTGCGCACGCCGAGGATGGTGCCGACGGCACTGGCCGACAGCGCCTCCGGCGGTTCGACGGCGAGCCAGGCAAGGGCGGCGCGCAGCCAGGCAAGCTGAGCCGGGCGGGATTGCCGTTCCAGCTCGGCGCCGGCGAGGAGAGCGTTCATCTCCATGACTTCCCCGAAGTTCCGGATGCCCGCCGACGTGGCGAACGCGGCGTCGAGGGCGGCGCGTTGCAACGCCGGCTCGCCGCGCCGCCCATGGATGCGGGCGCGGTTCATGGCGTTCCGAAAGACAAGCCGTTGGTCCGCGTCACGGTCGGCGAGCACCGCGCCGATCTGCTCGGCGAGCGCGACGGCGCGATCCATCTCGCCCGCGGCAGCTAATGCCGCGGCGAAGTCGTCGAGCGGGATGAGATCCTCGACGGCCATGGATTCGCTGGCCGCCATGCGCGCGGCGAGCGGCGCGAGATCCCCGGCCCGGTCGGCGATCTGGCCGGCGGCCACGGCCGCCTCGAGCCGCAAGCGGTCGAGCCTCTGGCGCACCACCTCCGACGCCTGGCGCGACGGCGGCGGCAGCGCGATCATTTCGCTGAATCGCCCGTGATGGCGCAGCAGTTCCTGGCGGCGGACGTCGGCGGTCGCCATCTTCTCAGGCGTCCTCGCGACGTGGCGGGCGCGCGTGGCGAGCGCCTCCGCCAGCTCGACGCCGCCCGCCCGCTCGATCGCCGCGCTGGTGGCCGTGATCGCCGCGCTGTCGGCGAAATAGGCGGTGCAGAAGGTCTGGGCCAACGCCTTCAGGCCATCGTCCTTCGCCTCGAGGTCGGCCATGGCGTCGAAGTCGCGACCCGCCGAACGCGGATCCGTATCGCGATAGGCGGGGGGAACGAGAAAATGGCTGGTCGCAACGGGAACGACGAAGGCGTTGCCGATCGTGATCCCGAACTCCGCCGCCAGCGCGCGTGGAAGCAGGCCGGGGAAGAAGCGGAGGAGGCGCCGCTGCTCGGGAGACAGGGTGTCCGACGCTAGGCCGACCGGCGGTCCCTCGATGCCGCGACGCCGCTCGAAAACCGGCCGCCCGATCGCATTCGCCGGCGGCTCGTCGCCGATGAGGACGAGCGAGACGTTGCGGCGCTTGAGGAACAGGAAGAACCACTCATTGTCCTGGCGAAGCGGAAGCCCGTAGCGAGGGGCGAGCACCGCGATCAGGCCGTTTGGCGGCAGGGCCGCCGCGATCCGCGTCGCGGCCTCGTAAGCCTCGAGCACCACGGGGTCGCCGAGCGCGGCGATGTCGATATCGTCGGTGACGGTGGCGGCCGCGGCCGGCGCCGACCTTTGCGGCAGCGTCACGCCGAGCACGGTGGCGAGCTGCGCCGCGGCCTCTCGCGGCCGCCACGCGCCGAGCACCAGGTCGACATAGCGCAGCCTCGGTGGCTCGGCCGCGGCCGGCGATTCCGGCGTCGCCGTGCTTTCGCCGCTATCCATCGTCCGCCGCGCCGAGGAGGATCACACCGAGCACGCTGCGCGACAGGCCGTCGAGCGACAGCAGGGCATCGACCTCGCGATCGTAGAAATCCGCGATCTCACGACTCCAGGCGCCGGCCGCCGCCGCGGCGAGCCGGACGGCGAGCATGTGGCGCCCCGCAGCCATCAAGGCGGTGCGATAGCCGCGCTCGCCTTCGGCCCGCGCCGCGCCGGCAAGGTCGCCGACAATGAACAGCATCGCCTGCGGCTTGTCGTCCAAGCCCGCCTCGGGCATCGCGGCCATCAGGGTCCGCCGCTCCGCGTCGCGCCGGAGAAGACAAAGCGATGGCGATCGGCGATCGTAGCGATAGAGACCGACGGGAAGCTTTCCTACCCCTTCGATATGCAAGAGAAATTCCGTCGGGTCGCGGTCCCCGGCCGGTGCGCAGGCAGCGGCCAGAATTGCTGCCAACGAGGCAAGCGGCATCGTTCCTTGTTCCGAGCGAGCCGGCTCGGCCGTTCCCGCACCGAAGACAGCGAGCGTGGAGGGCGCCGCTTCGAGCGGAAATATCTGCCGCGCCGCGTCGGGCCACATGTCGTCCGCAGCTCCGTGGTCGTGCCCGCCGCCGGAGATCCGGAAGCGGCGTCCGCGCTTGGAGTTCTCGTGATAGAGTTCCCAAGCGATCTCCGGCATGGCATCGCTCCCGGTATCGAACCAGATCGCAGACATGGCGCGTCGACCTCGCTGTCTCAGCCGAAAGGATGGGGCGCGGGGTTGCCGCCGCTGCCGGCGGCGACGCCGCGATAGCCGAGCTTGCGTGGCGTGTCGTAGAGCCGCGTGCCGCCGAGCGCCCGCCGGTGATGACCGGCGAAAAGCGGCAGGTAGCCGGGAATGACGGCCCGGCAGACATTCAGGCCAAGGCCGGCAACGTCCTCGCTGGTCAGGTTGGCGACGGAGACGCGGTAGCCGGTCGCCATGATGCGGCCGATCGCGGCTTCGAGATCGCCGTCGACGGAGCCGGTCGCGGCGCCTTCCACGTCGAGCAGGTCGCGTTGCTCGTCGGAGGAGAGCGCCGTGGCGAACAGATGCCGGTTGTCATGATCGGTGGCGAAATTCACGTGGTCGGCAAGCGACAAGACGTCCTCCCATTGGTTGGTGGCGCTTGGTCTCGGCCGCGAGCGCGCGACCTCGCCGGCCTCGCGCCGCTTCTCGGCGAGGCTGCACAGCGCCTCGTCGACGGCGGTTCCGGGATCGAGGCCGGCCGCGTAGGCGAAGACATAGGCCGGCCGGTCCGGGCTGTCGGAGGCGGCGATCGCGACGAAGCTCGGAATGCGGTTATCGGTGGTGACGTCGAGAATGATGACGGCGTCACCGGCGCGTTCGAAACGCCGGACCATGTCACGAAGGCGCTCGGGAAGCGTTTCGATCCTCACCCGCGGCGGCTGAGTCACGGCCTGCCAGAACAGCGCCGCCGCATCGCGGGCGACAACATCGCAGATACCGGCAAGCGCCGCGCCGGCCACCCCTTCGCCGCAGGCGAGCCCACCCGGGTTGCTGGCGGTGATCGGCAGGTCGCCCGCGGTGCGCAAATAGGAAAACGGATACCAGACCATGGCCGCCGGCGCGTACACGGTCTCGCCGCTGACGAGATCGATGAGGCTCGTCCATTTGACCGGCGTGTCCTCGGCGAAGCGGACGAAAGGGAAACCGGGCCACGCATATTGCTCGTCGCTGAACAGGGCGAAATCGGCGGGCTTCAAGCACGGGAGGCCGGCATCGGCCGCGGCGGCGGTGGGCAGGCCTTGGCGGTCGTAGAGCGCCGCGCAGTACCGGGCGATGCTCGCGCGCAGCGCGGCGACCGCCGCCGCCTCCCGGCTTGGAGCGGCGGCTTCGATGGCGCGAGCGGTCGATACCCCGCCGAGCGCCGCCGGATCGCAGATGCGCGCCCGGTAGTGAAGGTAACGGGGCGCATCGGGTTCGGTCCGGAATTCATCAAGCGCGCCGACGATTCCGACCCGCGGGTCGTAAAGCGTCTCCAACGCGGCAGCGAGCGCCCGGGCCGCCATCAATCCGCCTCCGGCGCTTCCTGGGCGAGCTCGACCGCCGCCTCCGGCTCCTCCGCGTCCTCCGGCTCGGACGACTCAGAGGAGAGCAAGGTCTCCGAGCAGACCGGACAGCGGGGCACCTTCAGCACGTTGCGCGTTCTCAGCGCGGGCGCCATGAGATCGGCTTCGATCAGCCGCCCGGCGCTGCCGCCGGGGAGCGTGTTGCTGAAGAACTTCAGCAGCTCGATCGCTCCGATATCGGCCGCCACCCGCGCCATCGGCTGCAGGTAGCCCGACGCGATCCGGCCGAAGAACGCATGCGCCTCGGTGGCCCGCTCCACATCGGGATCGGTGTGATTGGCGTTTCGCCGGGCCCACAGGCACTCGAAGCACGGCCCCTCGCGCGGGACGACCAGCGGCCCGAGACTGGCCACTTCGTCCTGCAGGACGATCGGATAGAAGAGCACGTTGGCGGCGACGCAGGCCCGGTTCCAGTCGCGCATCAGCGCCAGGCCACCGAAGTCGCTGCACACGACCTGGCAATCCGACGGTCGCCTGGTCTCCGCCTGCCATTCCTCGAACCGCCTCGGCTTGACCGACATGGCGGCGGCGATTTCCGGGCGGAGGTCCCGACCTTCGTTGAAGAAATCGAGGTTGCGGAGCGCCGGATGGTCGACCAGCGTCAAGGAGCGGAACCCGCAGCTTCTCAAATTGCCGAGGAGGGGCAGCGCGATGTGATTGACGCCGAAGACCACGAGGTTGACCCGATCGAGGCTGGCCGCGGTCGCGGCGAGCGTCGTTCCATGGTTCCAGTAGAAGACGTCCTCGGGCGCCTCGCCGGAAGCGGGACCGGCCGCTCCAAAGCGCACCAGCAGGCGCTCCGCCGTCAGCCGACCGATGAGACCGGTGAGCACGTCGTGGCGCGACGGATCGACCTCGGCCTTCAGTTCGTCGAGGCTGATCCCGTTGCCTTCCGCGGAGCGCGCAACCAGGAGGTCGAGCAACTCGCCGGCCCTTTCGCCATGGACAAGGATGCGGGTGGTCCCGCGACGAACGACAACGCCGTCGTCCAACGGCACCGCCTGAAGCCCGAGAAGGCGGTAGCGCGCTTCCTTAACCCCTGGGATGCCGTCGTCCATGCGGACTGACCTCGCCGGTGCAGCCGATCGCCAATTGTCGTGCGACTTCTATGACATGCGGGCGATGGAGCGGCAATTGCCCGGCGTGACCGCCCGCGGTCGCCGCGGCTCAGGACATGCCGAGCGGCCGCTCGCCGCGATCGAGGATCAAAGGCACGATGAGATCTTCTTCATCGTCCAAATGGCGGGTCAGCCTGGCGAGCAGCCGTTCGCTGTCCTCGGTATGGCGCTCGGCCGCCCTGAGGACCGCGTCGCGATCCCGATCGAGGGTCTGAAGGAGGGCGTTGGCCGAATCGAAAGCCGCCGTCATGGCGGCGTGGATGATTTCGTGATCGCTTTCGAGGACCTCGAAACCGCGGGCAAGACGCGGCTCGGCGGCGGTGAACAGCGGAAAGAACTGGAAATCCTCGATGGTGTGATGCCCCTCCAGCCCGCCGAGGAAGTTGCTTAGCCGGCGTGGATACCAGGCGCGGTAGTCCGCCGCGTCGAGCCGGCCTTCGCGGAACGCGTCGCCGGCGTCCTTCAGCGCCCCTCCCAGCCGCCGGAACTGGTCGTGAATGGCGAGCCAGAACCGCGCCATCTCGCCGAGATTGACGTGGTCGGGCCACGCCTCGCGCGGATAGCGGTCGAGAAGCAGCCGAAGCTCCGGCGGCCACCCCGTCCGGGTGTCGAGATCGAAGGTCATGTTGCTCGCTGTCGATGAGGGTCGATCGCAGCGATATAGGCCCGCAGGCGCGCGACGGTAAGAGCGGCTATTGCAGCGTCTTCAGATAGGCGATGACGTCGTTGACCTGGTCGGGCTCGAGCTTGAATTCCGGCATCGAGGGATGACCGGTGATGATCCCCTCGGCGAGGGCTTCCTGCAACTCTTCGATCGGGTAGATCGTGTGCAGCGTGCGGAACGGCGGTGCGATCGACAGCGGGCTGTCACCGTATTTGCCGATGGCGTGGCACATGGCGCAGTTCGTCTTGACGAAGGTGAAGCCTCTCTGCTCGTCCGGTTCGAGGGCCAAGGCCGTGCCGGTAGCCGCGATCAAGGCAATTGCCAACGCCACCAATCGAATCATTATCGTCTCCTTGCCGATCGCCCTTGAGGCCCGCGAGCCAATCACCGCTTATCGCCCGGCGCGTTGATCTGGCGCAATGGCCCCGGACATCGTGGCGCAGCCGATGGTACCAGCCTCTTCGCTGAATCGGGAGCCGCTACCGCGCAAGCCCTCTCGAACTGCATTCCGATCAGGGCTTCCGCTCGTGGGCCGCCGGCTGGAGGAGGCCGATGACGTTGTCGTCGGGGTCTTTCACCGTGGCGATCAGCCTTCCGCCGCCGACGTCCTTGACCGCCTGCTGCATTTGCGCGCCGGCGCCGAGGAGCGCCTTCAGGTGGCTCTCGATGTCGTCGACGTGCCAGTAGCCGACGGGGCCGGTCATGCCGCTGGCATGGCCGTTCGGGAGCAGACCGATATGCTGGCCGCCGAGGCTGAAGCCGACATAGTGGGGGTGATCCGTGTCGGGCTCGACGCCGAGGAGAGACCCGTAGAGGGCCTTCGCCCTGGCGAGGTCCTTGACCGGGAAGATGATCGTCTTGATGCCTTCGCTCATGTGCCGTTCCTCAATCTTGTTCATCGCTGCGGCGGCGATACGGCCGCCGCTGGTATGACGGAACGCGAGGCGGAAATGTGACCGATGGGACGAGCGCGGTGCGCCCGCGGCTCAGTCGCTCCACTCTCCCGCCAGCTGCCGCGTGGCGACGTTGAGACGGTTGAAGACGTTGATCAGGCCGATCTGGACGGTGAGGACGGCAAGAGCCGGTTCGTCGTAGTGTCGGGCGGCCTCGTCCCAGACCTCGTCCGAAACGGGATCGGCCCGGTCGCTCAGCCGGGTAACGGCTTCGGTGAGCGCCAGCGCGGCGCGCTCGGCATCGTTGAAATACGGTGTCTCGCGCCAGGCTGCGACCGCGAAGATTCGCTTGTCGGGTTCGCCTGCCCGCTTCAGCTCGCGGGCATGCATGTCGACGCAGACGCCACAGCCATTGATCTGGCTCGCGCGCAGATGGACGAGCTTTCGGGTCACGTAGGGCACCGTGTCCAGTTGGGTGGACTTGTCCAGAGCAATGAGGGCCTGCAACGCTTCGGGAAGCACTATCACCGGGTTCTTCATTCGGGCTTGCATAACCGATCTCCTTCTTTGCTGAACGCGGACGGCGAAACATCCGAGGTTCGATCCAACGGGCTTGTCGCCAAAGCCGATCCCATTTCACCTCGGCGGGGTTCCGCCCGTCATCGCCATGACGGAGCGCGGCGCGGGAATGTGACCGGTTAAGGAGAGAAATTTCGCGCCGGACAATTCCGCTCAGCGCCGGCTTGTCTCTCGGCCGAGCACGGGCTTGAGGTCGAGGATCGGAGTCCCATCGAGCGCCTCGAGATTGCGGACCCGCACACGCCGTCCGTCGACTGCGGTGACCTCGGCCCGATGCAGGCCGATGGGATTGGGGCGGTGCGGAGAGCGCGTGCTGAAGACGCCGGCGAGCGCCCTCGCCGTGTCGCCGCGCGGGTGCACCTGCAAAACGTCGCGCCGCGCGCGATCGAGCCAAGTGACGACGATGACATTATCGCCGGGCCGGATGCCCTGAAGACCGTCAAGCACCTCCGGATCGAAAACCAGCCAGGCCTCCGGAGCGCCTTCATCGGGCTGCCGAGGGGCCGATTGGAGACCGGTCAGGGACGACTCGACCCGTCCGATTGCTCTTACCTCGAAATTTGTCATGTTCATCCCCGGTCACGGTCACATCAGGCGGGTTTCGTTCGTCATTGCCACAACGGACCGCGGCAAGGGAATGTGACCGATGGATGAGCAGCAAGGGCTGGCCGGGCAATTCGAAGCGAACCGCGCCCACCTCAGGGCGGTCGCCTACCGCATGCTCGGCTCCCGGAGCGAGGCCGACGATGCGGTTCAGGAGGCCTGGCTCCGCCTCAGCCGGTCGGAGACCAGCGGCGTCGAGAACCTCGGTGGCTGGCTGACGACGGTCGTCGCGCGGGTGTGCCTCGACATGCTGCGCTCGCGGAAATCGCGGCGCGAGGAGCCGCTCGACGCGCACCAACCGGAATCGATCGTCGACCGTGCCGACGGCGTCGATCCCGAGCATGACGCGCTGCTCGCCAACTCGGTCGGTCTGGCGCTGCTCGTCGTGCTCGAAACGCTTGCCCCCGCCGAGCGCGTCGCCTTCGTGCTCCACGACATGTTCGATCTGCCCTTCGACGAGATCGCTCCGATCGTCGGACGTTCGCCGGCCGCGGCACGCCAGCTCGCGAGCCGCGGACGGCGCCGGGTGCGCGGGGCCGGCGTCGCCCCCGACGCCGATCGCACCCGGCAGCGCAAAATCGTCGACGCCTTCCTCGCCGCCTCGCGGGGCGGCGACTTCGAAGCGCTTCTCGCGGTGCTCGATCCGGACGTCGTGCTGACGGCCGATTTCGCCGCCGTGCGGGCGAGCAAATCGCGGCAAGCGCAAGGCGCGCCGCCTTTGGCGGCGGAGATTCGCGGCGCCAGAGCCGTTGCAAACACCTTCTTGGGGCGCGCGGCGGCCGCACGGCCGGCGCTCGTCGACGGCAGCGCGGGACTCGTGTGGGCGCCGGGTGGACGACCGCGCGCCGTCTTCACCTTCACGACCGCGGGTGGAAAGATCGTCGCGATCGACCTGGTCGCCGACCCCGAGCGGCTCAGCCGGCTCGACCTGGTGGTCCTCAACGACTGACGGCCAACCTCTGTCGCCTCACCCCGCCTTGAGCAGCTTGTGGCGGATGAATTTGGGATCGAGGTAGTCGTGGACGCCGAGCGAGCCGCCCTCGCGGCCGTAGCCCAATTCCTTGACGCCGCCGAACGGAATCTCCGCCGCCGCCAGCAGCACCTCGTTGATGCCGACCATGCCGGTCTCCAACCGCTCGGCGGTGCTCTGCGCCCGCTCGGCGTCGTTGGAGAAGACGTAGGCGGCGAGGCCGAACGGCAGCGCATTGGCGCGCTCGATGACCTCGTCCTCGTCGGCGAAGGTGGTCAGCGGGGCGATCGGCGCGAACGGCTCCTCGACCATGATGCGGGCGTCGTCGGGAACGTCGGCGATCACCGTCGGCTCGATGAAATGGCCCTTGTTGAGATGGGCGGGACGCCGGCCGCCATGCAGCAGCCTGGCTCCCTTGCCGACCGCGTCCTCGACCAGTTCCAGCGCCGCATCGACGGCGCTGCCGCGGATCATCGGGCCCATGGTGACGCCGTCCTTGAGACCGTCGCCGACGACCACCGTTTTGGCGTACTCGACAAAGGCTTCCTCGAAGGGCTGCTTCAGGCTCTGGTGCACGTAGAAACGGGTCGGCGCGATGCAGACCTGGCCGGAATTGCGGAACTTCGCCATGGCGACGGTGCGGGCACTGGCCGCCGGGTCGGCGTCGCGATGAACGATCACCGGGGCGTGGCCGCCAAGCTCCATCGACGCGCGCTTGATGCCGGCGGCGCACTGGGCGAGCACCTTCCTGCCGACCGCGACCGAGCCGGTCAGCGACACCTTGCGGATGATCGGCGAGGCAATCAATTCGTCGGCGAGTTTCGCCGCCGGCCCGGTGATGACGGTGATGACGCCGGGCGGCGTGCCGGCGTCGACCAGTGCCTCGGCGATCTTGAGGCAGGAGCCCGGCGCCTCCGAGGCCGGCCGGGCGACGACCGAGCAGCCGGCGGCGAGCGCCGCGGCGATCTTGCGCGACGGCAGCAGCGCCGGAAAGTTCCAGGCCGATAGGGACAGGCAGACGCCGACCGGCTGGTAGATGACCGTCAGGCGTTGATCGGCGCTGCGCGCGGGAATGGTCTGGCCGTAGACCCGCTTCGCCTCCTCGGCATACCACTCGAACTGATCGGCGGTGCCGTTGACCTCGCCGCGCGCCTCGGCAAGCGGCTTGCCGGTTTCGCCGCTCATCACGCGGGCGATGTCCTCGACGCGCTCGCGGATCAACTCGGCGGCGCGGCGCATGATCTTGGCCCGCTCCCATGCCGGCGTCGCCTTCCAGGTCGCGAGACCGCGCGCGGCGCTCGCCAGCACCAGCGCGACATCCTCGGAATCGCCGTGCGGCACCTCGCCAATCTTCTCCTCGGTGGCGGGCGAATGGACCGGCATGATCTTGCCGGATTTCGCCGGCCGCCATGCGTTATCGATCAGGATGCCGAATTTCTCATACATGGCTGGGGCTCTCTCGGGTGCCGGGTGATCGTCCCCGGAGGTAAACCCGGGGGCGCCGCGACGCAAGCGACGGTCCCCCGCTCAGGTTGTGTCGAGCGGTTCGTCGGTCGCCGCCAGCGGCGCGTACGTATCGGCGACGAAGTCTCCCGGCGGCGCCGATTCGCAAAACAGCGCCAGCCCATCCACCGCGAGCGGGCGCCCGATGAACGGTGCAAATCGTTCCCGTAGCACCGTTCTCATGGGCACCCGGCGGTCGGCGGGGACGGGGCCGGTCAGCGTCATGTGAAAGCGGAAATCCGCGAACACGTACGGATAGCCCCAATCCTCGAGATATTTCCGCTGCCGGGCGGTCAGAATCACTGGCCGGCGCCGCGCCATTTCCGCGTCGCTCGGCGGCGCCCGGAAGGGGTCAAAGGCGCGAACGACATGGTCGGCCAGCGCATCGACCGCCGCCGAACCGCCATCGGCGGTCAGAGCGAAGAACGGCCCGATCTCCGTCAGGCGCAAGGCGGGGATCGACGTGGCCGCCCGTTGTCGGCAGAACGCGGCGAGGAAGTTGCGCAGCTCGTCGAGACTGCGCTCGTCGGCAATCCGGAACGGCGGCTTGAGGGTCGCGTGAAATCCGTAGCGGCGGGGATCGGCAGTGAGGTCCCGAAGCTCCGACGCCCCGAATCCCTCCACCGGCCCGCGCTCAAGCGCCGAACCGGAGAAGGCGTCGCGGCCGAGCCAGGCGACGGCGGCACGGACGAGCGGATGATCCGCCGGAGGCGTGAAATAGACGGCGACGCGCATGCTCGTTCATACACGAGACCGCAGCGGCGCCGCGACGGCATTGCGCCACGGCGGGACAGCCGCCGGCGAGAGAGGTGCTATCCGGCGAAGCGCGGCTCGGGGACGCCCTTGATGCCGAGGTCGTAGATGGCGAACAGACTGCCGCGCAAAACCCCATCGCCGGGGAAGCGCGGCAGCGGCGGCTTGGCCATCGAGGTGACGAAGAGGATGTCGAGATTCGGGCCGCCGAACATGACGCTGGTCACCTTCTTCACCGGCATCTCGATCACCCGCTCGACGGTGCCGTCGGGCCGGTAGCGGATGAGCTGGCTGACATAGACGGCGGCGCTCCACACGCAACCTTCGCTGTCGACGGTGGCGCCGTCGGCGGCGCCGCCCTGTGACATGTCGACCTTGGTGAAAGTCCGCCGGTTGGCGACCTTGCCGGTGTCGAGGTCGTAGTCGTAGGCCCAGATCTCGCCGGACCACGAATCCGCGAAGTAAAAGGTCTTGCCGTCGGGGCTCCAGCACGGGCCGTTGGAGACGATGATGCCGTCGTCGATCTTGTGGACCGACAGGTCCGGGTCGAGGCGGTAGAGGGCGCCGTTCGGCCCCTCTTCCACGGTGTCCATCGAGCCGGCGACGAAGCGGCCGCGCTTGTCGACCTTGCCGTCGTTGAGGCGGTTGGCCTCCTTGCCCGGCTCGGGGTCATGGATCAGCGTGACGTCACCGGTCCTGAAATCGAGCGCGTGGAAACCGTTGGCGAGCGAGCAGATGGCGCCGTTGCCGTCCTTGCGGATGGCGATCGAACCGATCTTGCCGGGCACGTCCCAGGCCCGGACCTCGCGGCCGTCATGGGTGCATCGGAAGATGCGGCCGTCGAAGGAGTCGATCCAGTAGAGCCGCTGTTGCTCGACGTCCCACAGCGGCCCCTCTCCGAGCGTCGTCTTGACGTCGACCAGAACCTCGATCCGCATTGTCGTTTCTCCCTGCAACCCTTCTTGTGATCTCAGCCGGCGAAGCGCGGTTCGGGCAGGCCGCGGACGCCGAGCCCATAGACGGCAAACAGGCAGCCCGCCTCGCGCTCGCGGTGGTATTCGTTGCCCATCGGCCGCGCCATCGACGTGACATAGGCGATGTCGAGATCGGCGCCGCCGAAGGTGATGCTGGTGGTCGATTTCACCGGCAGACCGACGATGCGGTCGACGACGCCGCTCGGATCGAAACGGATCAGCCGGCCGGAATAGACCTCGACGCTCCACACATAGCCTTCCGCGTCGACGGTGGCGCCGTCCGGGTAGCCGCGGAGCTTGTCGAAGGTGGTGAAGATGCGGCGCGAACGTACATCGCCGGTCGCGATGTCGTAGTCGTAGGCGTAGATGAGGTTCCGCGTCGTATCGGCGAAATAGAGGGTGCGGCCGTCCGGGCTCCAGCACGGGCCGTTGGAGCAGATGATGTCGGTGTCGAGCGTGTGGAGCGACAGGTCGGGATCGAGCCGGAACAGCTTGCCGACACCCTCGCGCTCCTCGAAATCCATCGAGCCGGCGACGAAGCGGCCCTGACGGTCGACCTTGCCGTCGTTGAGGCGCGGGCGCAATTCGCCGGGCTGGGTCTCGTTGATGCGGGTGACCTCGCCGCTGTCGAGGTCGAGGAAATGGAAACCGCTTCTAAGCGAGACCACCGCGCCGTCGGTCTTGCGGAGCGCCAGCGAGCCGATCGGCTCCGGCACGCTCCAGTGCTTCGCGTCGCCGCCTTTGGCGTCGCAGCGGTGCACGGTCGGGCCGTAGGAGTCGATCCAGTAGAGGCGGTCTTCGTCAACGTCCCACAGCGGCCCCTCGCCGAGGCTGTCCTTCGCTTCGATCAGAACTTCGATGCGAAGCATTCGCACCTCCTCTCCTAGAAAGCGACCTTGTCGCCGCCCTTGAGGCTGAGGATGTCGCGCGCCTCGTCGGGGGTCGCCACCTGCATGCCGAGGCCTTCGATCAGCTTGCGGGCGAGCTTGACCTGGTCGGCGTTGGACTGGGCGAGTTTGCCCTTGCCCGCCCAAAGGCTGTCCTCCAGCCCGACGCGGACGTTGCCGCCGAGCGCGGCCGCCTGTGCGGCGACACGAAGCTGCGCGGCGCCGGCGCCGAGCACCGACCACTGATAGGAATCGCCGAACAGCCGGTCGGCCGTCCGCTTCATGTGGGCGACGTCCTCCGGGTGGCTGCCGATGCCGCCGAGCAGGCCGAACACCGACTGGACGAAGAAGGGCGGCTTGACCAGCCCGCGCTCGGCGAAATGGTTCAGATTGTAGAGATGGGCGATGTCGTAGCACTCGAACTCGAAGCGGGTGCCGTTGTCGTAGCAGGTGTGAAGAATGTACTCGATGTCCTTGAACGTATTGCGGAATACGAGATCGCGCGTCGCTTCGAGATGCGTCCGCTCCCAGTCGAACTTGAACTCCGGATACTTGGCGAGGAGATGATAGAGGCCGAAATTCATCGACCCCATATTGAGCGAGGCGACCTCCGGCTTGAACCGGGCGGCAGGAAGCACTCGCTCTTCGACCTTCATGTAGGGACTGCCGCCGGAGGTGATGTTGATCACCGCGTTGGTGCCCTGCTTGATACGCGGCAGGAAGCGGGCGAAGGCCTCCGGGGTCTGATCGGGCTTGCCGGTCTCGGGATCGCGGGCATGGAGGTGAAGGATGGCGGCGCCGGCCTCTGCCGCGGCGAGCGCCTCTTTGGTGATCTCGTCCGGCGTGATCGGCAGGTACGGCGACATGGTCGGCGTATGGATCGCGCCGGTCACCGCGCATGTGATGATGACCTTGCCGTTGACTGCCATGGTTCGCTCCTCGCTACTCGCCGATTTCCTTCGCGGCGCGCCGCTTGTGGGCGGCGAGCGCCATCAGCCGCCGGTCGCGCCAGGCCTGCCGCTTGACAAGGTCGGTCTCCGGCAATCGCCGGCGCCGCTCGCTCTCGATCGTCTCCAGCACAGGACCCGCCCAATCGACCCGGCGCTGCGTCTGGTGGAAAAGATTCTCATAGATGTGCTGATAGCGGACCACATAGTCGCGAACGCCGCCTGGGGCGTTGAGATCGATCGTCTCGAACGGCCCCATGAACGACCAGCGGAGCGCCAGGCCCTCGCGAATACCGATATCGACGTCCTCGATCGAGGCATAGCCGTCGGCGACGAGACGGAAGGCTTCGTCGAGCAGCGCGCCCTGCATGCGGTTCATGATGAAGCCGTCGAGCTCGCGCTTAATCACGATCGGTGCCTGGCCGGCCGAAATGAGGAAGTCGCGTACCTTGGCGACGACCTCCGGCGACGTCCATGGCGCCGGCACCACTTCCGCCGCGGGGATAAGGTAAGGCGGGTTGATCGGGTGGACGACCAGGCAGCGGGCCCGTCCGGCGAGCGTCTCGGTGAAGTGCGACGGCAGGATGGCCGAGCTCGAACTGGCGATCACCGCCGCGGGCGCCGCCGCGGCGTCGAGTCGGGCAAAGATCGCCTTCTTCATTTCCAGCTCTTCCGGCGTGTTTTCCTGGACATGGTCGGCGCCGGCAAGTGCGGCGGCGAGATCGTCCTCGACGCCGATATCGCCGAGCACCGCGCCGGGGCTGCGGCCGTTGAGGAGATCATTGGCCTCGAGATCGGGGAGCACGCTGCGGATGAAGTCGAGCGCCCGCGCCGGCGCCTGCTTGTCATTGTCCCAGAGCGCGACCTGGTGGCCGGCGCGGGCGAAGCTGATCGCCCAGGCGCGGCCGATGAAACCGGAACCGACGATCGCCACCTTGGCCATGTCAAAGGGCCTCCACATTGCCGTCGACGCCGATCGACTGGCCCGAGATGTTGGCGCCGGCGGCGGACAAGAGGAAGGCGATCATGGCGGCGACATCGTGCGGGCTGACCATGCGGCGGAGCGACACCCTTGTCACATACTGCGCTTCCATCTCGTCGTAGGAGATGCCGAGCTGCGCGGCGCGGTCGCGAATGACGCCCTCCATCCGCGGGCCCTCGACGATGCCGGGGAGAATGGCGTTGACCCGGATGTTGTCGGGGCCGAGCTCCTTGGCGAGGCTCTGGGTGAGGCCGATGACGCCGAACTTGGCCGAGGAATAGGGGGTGCGGAAGGCATAGCCGTGGCGGCCGGCCGCCGACGACATGTTGACGATGGAGCCGCCGCCGGCTTGCTTCAGCATCGGCACCGCGCGGCGGGCGCAGAGGAACTGGCCGGTGAGGCAGACGTCGATGCAGCGGCGCCAGTCCTTGGGGTCGAGCTCGTCGACGCCGCCGGTCGGCCCGGCGATGCCGGCATTGTTGATCAGGGCGTCGAGGCCGCCGAGCTTGTCGGCCACCGCGTCGAACATGCGGTCGACGTCGGCCTCGTCGGAAACGTCGGCCTTGATGCGGCCGGCGTCGGGGAAATTCGCTGCGAACGCGTCGAGCGCTTTGTCGGCGACGTCGCAGACGAAGATGCGGGCGCCGTGGCGGGCGAGCCGCGTGGCAATCGCCAGGCCGATGCCGCCGGCCCCCGCGGTGATCAGAATACGCTGTCCACCGATACCTTCGGCCAGATCGGCGCCGGCGCCCGCTTCAGCCATGGATCCTGTTCCTCATCTCAGCTCAACTCCCGGCGGTCGCGGAGCGCGATGACCGCGCCGAGAACCACGACCCCATAGATGATCGCCCGCGTCGCGTAGGGCAGCGTCGTGCCGGCGAGCAAAGTCTGCAACGCGGTGAGCAGCAAAACACCGCCGAGCATGCCCAGATAGTGGCCGCGCCCGCCGGTGATCAGCGCGCCGCCGACGACGACCACGGCGATCGACGGCAACAGGTAATCGTCGCCCATGCCAAGGCTTGCCTGGCCGGAGAAGCCGGTGAGCAGGATGCCGACGATCGCCGAGCAGACCGCCGAGAGGATATAGACGCCGACCAGCGTGCGGCCGACGGCGATCCCCGAGAGCTGGGCGACCCGCACGCCGTTGCCGATGCCGTAGACACGCCGCCCGAAGGAGGTGCGCGACAAAAAGATGACGGCGAAGACGACGAAGACGACCATGAAATAGACGACCGGCGTCGCCCCCAGCAGCTTGGCGGTCATGAACCAGCGTAGGAGCGGCGACGAGAAGCCGGCCGGCGTGCCGCCCGAATAGACCAGCGCGGCGCCCTGCAGCAGTCCGTTGGTCGCCAGCGTCACCACGATCGGCGACAGACCAAGCCAGACGATGCCGAGGCCGTTCACCAGGCCGATGAGGACGGCGACGATCAGTACGATCGGCAGCGCATAGATCAGCGCGGCGTCGGAACCCTGCACCGTGCCGGCGAGCAGAATGCCGCAGAGGCCGATCGTCCACGGCACCGAAAGGTCCAGTCCGCCGGTGAGGATCACCGTACCCTGACCGAGCGCCAGGACGGCAAGGAAGCTCGACAGGACGATGATCGAATTCCAGTAGGTCCAGTTGAGGATGGCGTTGCCGAGCCACAGCTGGGTGACCACCACGACCAGCACCAGCGATACATAGGCCGGCAGCCCATAGCGGAGCACCTCGGCATGCCGGCTGAAGAACGAAGGCATGGCCTCCGACCGCGAGGCCGGCCGGCCGACATCCTTGATCTCGAGGCGCCGATCGGCGCCGGCGACCTGCGAGGGCAGCGTCCCCGCCCGCCAGGCGGCAATCCGGGTTGCCGCGCCGCGGATCTGCTGGGCGAGGGTCGAATCGCGCGAGATTGAGCCGGCGAGCACGGCGAGGATCAGGATCAGTCCCTCGGCGACGGTCGAATAGTAGGCCGAGACGTTGAGGACGAGGAGGATGTTGACGACGATCATCAGGATATAGGCGCCGAAGATCGAGCCGATCGGACCGCCGCGGCCGCCGCCGAGCCGGGTGCCGCCGACCACCACGGCGGCGAAGATCGACAGGAGCAGCGGATTGCCGATCAGCGGATCGCCGGAACCGGTCTGCGCGCTGATGAACACGCCGCCGAGGCCGTAGAAGCCGCCGGCAACGACATAGACGGCGAAGCGCATCCAGTCGACGCGCACCCCGGCGGAAGCGGCGGCATTGGGATCGCTGCCGAGCGCGTAGATGGCGGTGCCGAAACGGGTCCGCTTCATCCACAGCCAGAACAGCCCAACCACGACAAGTAGCGCAATCGGCATCGGAATCCAGTTCGGAATGAAGTCGCCGAGATAGAAGCCGCCGAGCGAGGGCGAGACGAAACCGCCGGGCTTGTCGAGGAAGAGAAGCGTCACGCCCTGGATGATGAACATGGTCGAGAGGGTGACGACGATCGGCTGCAGGCGGACGAAGGCGATGAAGAACCCGTTGAAGGCGCCGACCACGACGCCGATACCGATGCCGACGCAGGTCCACAGGACGATCGAGGCCTCGAAGTTGGTCGGATCCATGGTGGTCGCCAGGATGACGTTGACCAGCGACAGCACGGCGCCGGCGGAGAGGTCGAAGCCGCCGGAGAGGATGACGATGGTCTCGCCGACGGCGGCGAGCGCCAGCGTGGCGCCGCCGCTCGACAGGAAACTGACGTCGAAATAGTTGAGCGGGCTGGCGCTGATCAGATCGACGATCGCCAGCAGGACGGCGAACACCACCACGGCGGTCGCCAGACCACGGAACCGGTTGAAGCGGAGGTCGAGGCCGCGCCCGCGCCGCGTCGACGAGCCCCCGGGATTCGCGGTCGCCGAGGTGGTCATGCCACGGCCTCGGTGGCGGCGGTGTCGGCACCGAGCGCCGCCCGCATGATGGTGTGTTCGGAGAGATCGTCGGCGTCGATCTCGGCGACGATGAGCCCCGAATAGAGGACGATGACGCGGTCGCAGAGGTGGACCAGCTCGGGGATCTCGGTCGAGTGAAAGAGGATGCTGCCGCCGAGCGCGGCGAAGGCGCGCATCAGCACGTAGAGCTCGTGCTTGGTGCCGACGTCGATGCCGCGGGTCGGATCGAACAGCAACAGGATGCGGCTTTCGGCGAACAGCCACTTGGCGACGGCGATCTTCTGCTGGTTGCCGCCGGAGAACGAGGCGACCGGCGTCCACAGCGCCCGGTGGTCTATTTCGACGCGGTCGAAGACCCGTTCGACCGCCTCGGTTTCGCGTGTCGCGTCGACCAGGCCGCCGCGGCTGTAGCGGTCGATGACGGGCAGCGAGACATTGTGCTTGCCGGTCAGCTTGAGGAAGAGCGCCTCGGTCTTGCGGTCCTCCGGCAACAGGCCGACCGCGATGTTCGGCCTGATCGCGTCGCGCGGCGAGGCGATGGTGACAGGACGCCCGTCGATGCGGATGCCGCCCCGACTGATCTCCCTCATGCCGTATGACGCCAGGAAGAGATCGAGCTGGCCCATCCCCT
Organism: uncultured Alphaproteobacteria bacterium; assembly: GCA_963759235.1. GTDB lineage: Bacteria > Pseudomonadota > Alphaproteobacteria > Rhizobiales > Kaistiaceae > Bauldia. The sequence goes on from CAVWYO010000010.1 coordinate 288,604, forward strand.
GCAAGCCGGCGACGCCGAGGATTTCGCCCTGGTGCAGCGCGAAGCTCGCGTCGCGAAGCTTTTCGCCGGCGGCCAGCTTGTCGACCGCGAAAACTTCGGGCGCCGCGCTGGCCGGCTTCTCGGGGCGGGTTGGAAAGGTCTGGTCGATCGACCGGCCGATGATCATCTCGATGATCTGGGTATCGGTGAAGTCGGCGACGGCTCCGGTCGAAATGTGGCGGCCGTTTCTGAGCACGGTGAGGTGGTCGCAGAAGGCGCGCACCTCGCGTATGCGATGCGAGATGAAGACCACGGTCACGCCATCCGCCTTGAGCCGGGCGATGACGTCGCCGAGCCAGTCGACGTCACGGCCGGCGAGCGTCGAGGTCGGCTCGTCGAGGAGAAGAATGCGCGGCTTGCGATAGATCGCCCGGGCGATCTCGATCTTCTGCTGGATCGCGAGGTCGAGGTCGCCAACCTCGTCGTGGAGGTCGACATCGAAGCCGAGTGCGTCGAGATGAGCGCGAAGCGCGACTTCGGCGGCGCGCTTCCTGATCATCGCCGTCGGCCCAACCGGCGCATAAGGGAGGAGCATGTTGTCGAGAACGGTCAGATCGCGGACCAGCGTCATCTCCTGGAACGCGGTCTGGATGCCAAGCGCGTGAGAGGCGCGCGGGGAGCGGAGGCGGCTGAGGCGGCCGGAAATCTCGAAGTGGCCCCGATCGGGCTCGATCAGACCGGAGAGCAGCTTGACGATCGTCGATTTGCCGGCGCCGTTCTCGCCGAGGAGGGCGTGAACGGTACCCGGCGCGATACGAAACGAGACATCATCGACCGCAATCGTGGCGCCGAACGTTTTGCGCAACCCCTCGACCGCGACCGCCGGAGTGCCGGACGGCTCCGCCATCTCCCCTCCTCCCGATCGACCGTTGATTGCGACCCATATAACGGGATCTGCGACCGTTGAAGAAAATCGTGGGGCAGCCCGGGCCGCCCCACGAGTTGGAGGTCCGGAACTAGAGCTCCGGCTGGCCGACTAGCGCGGCGTTAAACCCGATTTCCGGTGTCTGTTCCGAGAAGATCGAGGCGAACCATCCCGGATTGGTGACAATGGCGGGGCTGAACGCATTGCAGCCCGCCTTCATCTCATCCCAGGTACCCTCCTTGCAGAGCTTGATCGTGTCGTTGGTGACGATCGGCAACGGCAGGACGGTGAGCTTGGGCACGTCCTTGCCATCGAGCTTCTCGACGGCAAGCTTCAGCGCCAGGCCGCCGGAATAGGGCGGCGAGGCATAAGAGATGCGCGGGGCGCCGAGCGGTGCGTAAGGAGACGAAGCACCCTCGACCTCGGTGCCGATCGGCAGCATCTGGATGCGGCCGCCATTGGCACCTTCACCGGCGCAGGGGATCAGCTGGTCGGGCGTCTTGCCGGCTTCGAGCTGCATGGCATTCGCCGTGTAGCAGCCGACCTGCAGCCATAGCCCATCGATCTCATCCCAGTTGTGGGTGGCGAGGATCTTGGACAGTTCCGTCCGGGTCACGGCCTGGCTCCACATGCCGACCGCTTCGCCGATGACGTGGATGTCGGGGTACTTGGCGAAGACTTCCTTGGCCGCCGCGGTGCGTTGGGTGTCGACGGATGTACCGGGCACGCCGGTCAGGATCACGATGTTGCCCTTGCCGCCGAGCTTGTCGGCCAGCCATTGGGCGGTGACGCGGCCCGCTTCGGTCTGGTCGATGTGGGTGTTGTAGGCGCAGGGCTCGGTAATCTCCGCGTCATAGGCGAAGACGATAACGCCCTTGTCGCAGGCGTTCTTGACGACCTGATTGAGGGCGGTCGGCGAGATCGGGAAGGTGATGATCGCGTCGGCGCCTTGCTGGACCATGGCGTTGATCTGCTGGATCTGGCGCTGGGCGTTGGGACCGGCCACCTGCACCTGCAGGTCGACCTTGTCGGCCATGCTCTTGTGAGCCGCCATGGCCTTAACCATGTTGGCGGCCTCGGCCTGCCAGTCGTTGCCGATATAGCTCATGCTCAGGAAGATCTTGTATTTGTCCTTGGCCTGAGCCGGGACGCTCGCCGCCATCCCTCCGAGGAGGAGGGCCGCGGCTGTCGCCGTACCGATCATGCGTGCGGAAAGCTTCATTCCATTTCCTCCCTGGTGTCTCGGCTATGTGACGATCGATAGCCGGAAGTCTTTTTTCAGTTCTGATCATAGATCAAAGGTCAAAGATCGTGCAAGATGCGAATGGACGCGCTATGCCAATTAGCCGCGCCCCGCCAAGATCGCGCTCTCAATCGCGGCGGCACAGTGGGAGGACGTATGGAAACGGCGGTCGATAGACCGGAGATACGGGTCGAACCGCTGACCCGAGACACGTTGCAGGAACGGGTCTATCGCCAGGTCGCGGGCCTGATCCTCGATGGTGGAATTGCACCCGGACAGCTGGTCACCATCCAGAACCTTGCCAACTCGTTCGGCGTGAGCACGATGCCGGTGCGCGAGGCGCTGAAGCGCTTGACCGCCGCCAACGCCTTGACCGTCGTCTCCGGCCGAACCATGGGCATCCCGCCCTTGACCCTCGAACGGCTCACCGATCTCCGCAACGTGCGCCTCGAATTGGAAGGCGTGGCCACGGCCTGGGCGGCCCGGGCAATCGACGGCGAGACGGTGGCGCTCCTCGAAATTGATCTGGCGCGGATGGACCGGTCGATCACCGCCGGCGACACGCGGGAATATCTGCAGGCCAACCGTTCCTTCCATTTCGCCGCCTACCGCGCCTCGCAGTCGCCGGCACTGGTGGGGCTGATCGAAATTCTCTGGCTGCAGATCAGCCCGTATTTCAATCTGCTGAGGGGCTCGGGCAACTACGTCGCCGCCAACGCCAATCACCGCCGCATGGCGGAGGCCTTGAAGCGCGGCGATGCCGGAACCGCCCGCGCGGCGATCGCCGCCGACATCAACGGCGCCTACGAGGTGCTCGCCGATCTGCTCGAGTAGCCCGATGGCCGAGGCAGGCGGGTTCACATTCTCAGACGATCCGATCGCGCTGCCGAGAGGCGCGTGGGCGGGCACGGAGCGCCGGGTTCTGCGCCTCGACGGACAACCGGTTCTCGGGCTGAGCCAGGGCCGCCAGCGCGCTTATGCCTTTCCGCTCTACACCCCGAAGGGCTTCGCGGTGACATCGGAGGCGCCGGCCGACCATCCGCACCATAATTCGCTGTGGATCGCGTCCGATCACGTCCACTGCATGATGCCGGCGGCCAACGATCGCTTCGAGGAATACACCTACAATTTCTACGTCAACGATACCTTTCAGGGGCGCGCGCCCGGCCGGATCGTGATGACCGACGCGAAGGGCGAGGCAATCGGCTCCGGCCGCTACCGGCTGAGCCAGTCGCTGGAATGGCGGGGCCCGGTCGAGTGGGCGGCGCCGGAGGGCCGGGTCGCCGCCACCGAATCCCGCCTTCTCGACATCGGCGTCGAGCCGGGCCTCTATGTCATCGACGTCGCCTCGCGCCTGGCGGCGGCCGAATGGGACCTCCACATCGGCCCGACCCGCCACTCCTATTTCAACGTGCGCGTCGCCGAGTCGATGGCGGTCACTTCGGGCGGCAGGGTGATCGACGATCGGAGACGCGAGGGCGGCGCGGCGATAACCGGCAGCGAAGCGAAATGGATCGATTATTCGGGCCCGGTCGGCGGCGGTCACTGGGCTGGCGTGGCGGTATGCCCCAATCCGGCCGATCACGCCGACATCACCTGGTTCGTCACCGACTGGGGCGTCGTCACCGTCGGCCCGTTCCGTCAGACGCACCGGGAGATACCGCGCGGCGAGGCGATGGTGCTCCGCTACCGCGTGCTCGTCCATGACGGCGATATCGAAGCGGCGCAGGTCGCCGACCGGTTTGCGGCCTATCTCGGCTGATCGATGAGCGGGTCAGGCGGGTTCGGCGATCACTGGAGCGGCGATGTCGGCCAATGCGCCGACGCGCCGGTCTCAGGCGGCAAGCGCCGCCGTCTCGCTTTCGGCGTCGGACAGGAGGAATCGGCGGAGCAGCGCCGCCTGACCGCGTACCATCGCCTCTCCCACGACCAGCGGCTTGCCGAGCGCCCTGGCGCGACGTTTCAGCGGCGTGCCGACAGCGACGATGTCGGCGACCGCACCGGCGGCGGCGATGGTCTCCTCCGGCAGCGGCGACGGGTCGCCGGCATGCATCCCGACCGGCGAGGCGTTGATGACGACGTCGAAGGCGCCGGCCGGTTCGGCAACGGTACGGATCGACGAGCCTGGCGCGAACCGCGCGAGACGCTCGGCGAACGACGCCGCCTTGGGCTGGTCGATGTCGCAGAACGCCAGATCGACATCGCCGCTGGCGACCAGGCTCGCGGCGATGGCGGCGCCGGCGCCGCCGCAGCCGACGAGGAGCACCCGCTTGCCGTCGACGGAACCACTCGCCTCGGCGAGTGCTGCAACGAAGCCGTAGCCGTCGAAGTTGGCGCCGATCCAGTCCGCTCCGTCGAAGCGGACACAGTTCGCGGCGCCGACCAAACCGACAAGCGCCGTCTCGCGCGCGAGATGGTCGCGGATCGCCTGTTTCAGCGGTGTCGTGACGATCAGACCGACCCAGGACGGATCGCCTCTGATCGCGGCGACATAGGGGTCGAGCTCGGCTTTCCGCACCTCGCGCGCCACGACCTCATACGGCTCGCCCGCTGCCTTGAACATCGGATTGAGGAGGCCGGGGCTCAGCACGTGGTCGATCGGCGAGCCGATCATCGCGATCCGCTTCATCTTCATTCCGTCAGCCAAGAACGAGCGGCGCAGCCTAGCGGGCCGCATTCCGGTTCGGCAAGGCGGCAAGCGCGGTCACCCAGGGAGGGACTATGTATCTCGGCGTCGACATCGGGGGAACGTTCACCGATCTCGTCCTGATGGACGAGGACGGCACGATCAGCACCGCCAAGGCCTCGACGACCCCCGGCGAACTCGAGACCGGCGTTTTCAACGCCATCGCGCTGGCCGCCGAGGCCAAGGGCATGAACCCCGACGCGCTCCTCGCTCGCGTCGTCACCTTCGGGCATGGCACCACCCAGGCGACTAATGCGCTGATCGAGCGGAACGGCGCGGTCACCGGGCTGATCACGACGCGCGGCTTCGGCGACACGCTCGGCCTCCAACGGCTGATGGGCTTCACGGCGGCCTTATCGGTGGACGAGCTCGGCTGGTATTCGAAGCGCCGCTATCCCGACCCGGTGATTCCGCGGGCGCTCCGCAGCGAAGTGCCGGAGCGGATCGACTATGCCGGCACGGTGCTTCTCCCGCTCGACGAGGACGCGGTTCGCCGGGCGGTCGAAGGATTGTCGGAGCAAGGCGTCGAGACCTTCGCGGTGGTTTTTCTGTGGTCGTTCCGCAACCCGGTCCATGAGCAGCGGGTCGCGGACATCCTCGGCGAAATGCGCCCCGATGCCTATGTCAGCCTCTCCTCGGAACTGGCGCCGATCATCGGCGAGTATGAACGGACTGCGACCACCGCGCTCAACAGCTACCTGGCGCCGCGCGTGGTGTCCTATCTCGACCGCATGGAGGGCCTGCTTCGCGCCCGCGGCTTCGGCGGCAGCTTCCATATCCTCAATTCCTCCGGCGGCGTCATGCCCGCCGATGAGGCGGCGCGGAAGCCGGTGCTGCTTCTGACCAGCGGGCCGACCGGCGGCGTCCTCGGCTCGCTGCAGCTCGCCAAGGCGCTCGGCTACGCCAACGTCATCACCACCGACATGGGCGGCACCAGCTTCGATGTCGGGCTGATCGTCGACGGCAAGCCGCTGGTCTCCGGCACCCACGAGGCCGGCGGCTACCACCTCAACACGCCGAGGATCGACATCCGCGCCATCGGCGCGGGCGGCGGCTCCATCGCGCGGGTCGAAAGCGGGCTGCTGAGGGTCGGCCCGGAGAGCGCCGGCGCGGTGCCCGGCCCGGTCTGCTACGGGCGCGGCGGCGCGCTTGCTACCGTCACCGACGCCGACGTGGTGCTCGGCATCATCTCGCCGGACAATTTCCTCGGCGGGCGGATGAGCGCCGACCGCGACGCGGCGGCCGCGGCGATCCGGACGCAGATCGCCGAGCCGCTCGGCCTGACGGTCGAAGCGGCGGCGGCCGGTATCCGCGCCGTCGTCGACGCCCACATGGCCGACACGCTCCGCGAGGTCACCATCGGCCGCGGCTACGATCCACGCGACTTCGTCCTCTTCGCCTATGGCGGCGCCGGACCGGTCCACTCGGCGAGCTTCGGCGCCGATCTCGGCGTGCCGAAGATCGTCATTCCGGCAACCAGCATGGCGCACTCGGCCTATGGCGCGCTCGCCTCCGACATTCACGAATCAGCCGAGCGCTCGCTGTTGATGCGCGGCGGCGGCGGCAATCGCGATCCATGGGAGGGAATCGACGCGGCGGCGATCGGTGCGTTGTTCGACGAGCTCGAAGCGCTTTGCCGCAAGCGCATCGCGGCGGCCGGCATCGCCTCGGACAAGGCCGAGATCGTCCGCACCGTCGACCTCCGCTACCGGCGGCAGACCCACGACCTCATCGTCCGCTTCGCGCCGGGTCCGGTTACCGCCGAGGGAGTGCGCGACGCCATCCAGCTCTTCGAGCGAACCTACGAGGCGCTCTACGGCAAGGGCTCCGGCTTCCGCCAGGCTGGAATCGAGCTGACGACGTTCCGCGTCGAGGCGATCGGCCATACCCGCAAGCCGGTGCCGAGCTGGCCGAGCGCGAGCGGACGCCCCAATCCCTCGTGGCGCCGGGTGTTCGACGGCGAGGCGGGACGACCGGTCGAGACCGCGATCTGGCAATGGCTCGACCTGCCGGTCGGCCATCGCGTCGCCGGGCCGGCGGTGATCGAGCACCCCGAAACCACGGTCTATGTGGCGCCCCGTCAGGCGGCGCTGGTCGATCAGGCCGGCAACCTCACCATCGACCTCAGCGAGAGCAAGTCATGAGCGCCGGATTCGCGCAAAGCGGCGCCGAGGCCGCATCGATCGACCCGATCACCTTCGAGGTCATCCGCCACAAGCTCCAGGCGATCACCGAGGAGCAGGCAATCACGCTGAAGTCGATCTCCGGCTCGCCGGTCGTCACCGACGCCACCGACTTCAACAACGGTCTCTATCTCGGCGACGGCTCGATCGTCACCATGGGACCGCAGGTGATCTTCCACACCGGCACCATGTCGACGGTGATCCGCTCGATCATCGACAACTTCGAGCGCAATCCCGGCATCCGCGCCGGCGACATGTTCATCCTCAACGACCCCTATCGCGGCGCCATCCATCAGCCGGACGTGTCGATCGTCGCGCCGATCTTCGCCGACGGCCGGCGCATCGCCTGGGCGGGCTCCTGCGCCCACCAGCTCGACACCGGCGGCATGGCCTTCGGCAGTTGGGCCTATGCCGCCACCGACGTGCAGCAGGAGGCGATGCTTCTGCCCGGCGTCAAGCTGGTCGAGAACGGCGAGATCCGCGAGGACATCTGGCAGATGATCATGGGGATGTCGCGACTGCCCGACGTGATCGGCCTCGATTTCAAGGGCATGATCGCCGCCAACAACGTCGCAATCCACCGCCTCAACCAGCTCTTCGACCGTTACGGCATCGCCACGGTCGAAGGCGTGATGAACGCCGAGATCGATGCGTCGGAAGAGCGGATGCGCGCCCGGCTCCGCTCCCTGCCCGACGGGGTCTACCGGGCCCGCGACTACATCGACCATGACGGCCTCGCCAACCGGCTCTACCGCGTCTGCCTGGCGGTGGAAAAGAAGGGCGACGAACTGACCTTCAACCTCGACGGCACCTCGCCGCAGGCGCCCGGCTTCATCAACTGCACCTATTCGGGCATGAAGGGCGCGCTGCTCACCGGCCTGTTGCCGATCCTCGCCCCGGATATCCGCTGGAACGAGGGCGTGCTGCGGCCGGTCAAGATCGAGGTGCCGAGGGCGGTGGTCTGCAACGCCGAATGGCCGGCGCCGGTGTCGGGCGCCACCATCTCGACGGTGTGGATCGTCATGAACGTCGCGGTCGCCGCACTGTCGCGGCTGGTCAGTTCGGCGCCAGCCATGGTGCGCGAGGCGCAGGCGGTGACCAAGGGGCAGATGTCGGTGCTCACCTTCGGTGGCCGCGACCGCGACGGCGAGAAGTTCGGCGCGTTCCTCCTCGATTCGATGGCCGGCGGCGGTGGTGCCTCGATCGACCAGGACGGCCTTGACGGCTCGGGCGACTACGACGTGCCGCGCCCGTCGATCGCCAATGTCGAAGCCAACGAATCGGCGAGCCCGATCCTCTACCTGTTCCGCTCCTTCGTGCCCGACACCGCCGGCCCGGGTCGGATGCGCGGCGGCGCGACTACCGGCGTTGCCCTCATGCCGCACGGCGTCGACGGCTTCGACGCGACGCTAGTCGGTCACGGCATCGAGGTGCCGAATTCGATCGGCCTCTTCGGCGGCATGCCGGGCGCCTGCGCCTATCACCTGCTCCGCCGGTCGTCGGAACCGGCCGGCGCGCTGATCGGCCGCCTCCATGACGCGGCCGGCATCATGGACGACGCGGCTACCAAGGACATCGGCGCCAAGCCCGGCAATCTCCGCCTCGATCGCGGCGACATCTTCGCCTACACCTTCCAGGGCGGCGGCGGCTATGGCGACCCGCTCCGCCGCGCGCCGGAAAGGGTGCTTCGCGACATCCAGCTCGGCTACGTGACGCAGCAATGGGCGGCGGCGCTCTATGGCGTCGTCATCGACGGCGAGGGCGCGATCGATCTTGAGGCCACCGGCGCGAAGCGCGCGGCGATCCGCCACGACCGGCTTGGCGCGACGCCGGCCGTCGCGGCACCGGCCGGCACGACGAGCGACCGTCCCGACCTGTGGGTAGGTGAAGGCCGGTTCCGCTGCTGTTGCAGTCACGACCTCGGCGCGGCGGACGCCAACTGGAAGGACCGCGCGGCGATGCGCACTGTCGCGCCGGAAACCTGCGGTCCACACATTCGGCTGCACGCCGAACTGGAGCTCCGCGAGTTCTCCTGCCCGCGCTGCGCCACGCTGCTGGAGCTGGAGGTCTGCCGCAAGGACGAGGCGTCGCTGTGGACGATGGCGCTCGACCTTTGACGATCAGCCTGCCGTCAGAGCCGGTGGACGAGAAGCCCGCCATCGACGTGAATCGGCTGGCCGACGCTGTAGGGCAACGCGCCGGTCGCCAGATTGGCAACCGTCCTGCCCACATCCTCTGGTTCGCCCCATCGCCGGATCGGCGTGGCGCCCGCCTCGATCATCTCGGTGAACCTGTCGCGCACCGGCGCCGTCATCTCGGTGCGGATGAAGCCCGGCCTGATCTCGAAGCAGGTGATGCCGCTCTCCGCCAGCCGGACGCCGAACATCTGCACGACCATCGTCAGCGCGCTCTTCGAGATGCAGTAGGAGGACTTCTCCGGCGAGACCATCACCGAGTTGGCCGAGCTGATGGTGACGATCGTCCGGCCCGGCCGGCTCGGCTCCGCGGCGATCATGCGGCGGGCCGCCGCCTGGGTCAGGAAGAACGTGCCGCGCAGGTTGACGCCGATAACGCGGTCGAAATCCTCCGGCGTCGCTTCGAGAAGGTCGCCGCGGACGCACATCACGCCGGCGTTGTTGACGAGGCAGTCGAGCCGGCCGAAGGCGCCATACACCGCGTCGAGGAGGTATTGGTGAGCGCCGACATCGGAGATGTCGGCGGCGACGGATCGCGCCGTGCAGCCCCGCTCGGCAAGCAGGGCCAGCGTCCTGCCGGTCTCGTCGTCCTCGACGATGTCATTGATGACCAGGTCGAATCCCGCCTCGGCAAGCGCCACCGCGATCCCCCGTCCGATGCCGCGCCGCCCGCCCGTGACCAGCGCCACCTTGCGTCCGTCCACCTGTCGCCTCCCTGCCGTTGCGGCTATCGTGTCACGCTTCAAAGCGAATCCAGACCGACTTATACCTCCACCCCGACGGTCGCGGTCCCATCGTCGAAGAAACGACGTGTTTCCCGCCAAAAGCGGTCCGTCTGACAGAAAAGCGGAGCCCGGAAATGCTGGAAGGCGCGCTCGTCGACAGAATCGAGGCGATCCTCGACGACCTCAAGGGCTCTGGCCTGATCAAGACCGAGCGGCTGATCGCCGGGCCGCAGGGCGGCCACGTCGCGGTCGAGGAAGCCGGCGGCAAGCGCGACTTCGTCAATCTCTGCGCCAACAATTATCTCGGCCTCGCCGACCATCCCGAGATCATTGCCGCCGCGAAGGGCGCGATGGACGGGTTCGGCTTCGGCATGGCGTCGGTCAGGTTCATCTGCGGAACCCAGACGCTGCACCGGCATCTGGAGAAGGCGGTCGCCGACTATCTCGAGAAGGACGACGCGATCCTCTTCGCCGCCTGCTTTGACGCCAATGGCGGCCTGTTCGAGCCGCTCTTGGGCGACGAGGACGCCGTGATCTCCGACGCGCTCAATCACGCCTCGATCATCGACGGCATCCGGCTTTGCAAGGCGAAGCGCTATCGCTTCGCCAACGGCGACATGAGTGAACTGGAGGAGCGCCTGAAGCAAGCCGACCGGGACGGCGCCCGCGCCAAGCTGATCGCCACCGACGGCGTCTTCTCCATGGACGGCTACGTCGCCAATCTGCCGGCGATCTGCGACCTCGCCGAGCGTTACGGCGCGATGGTGATGATCGACGACTGCCACGCTACCGGCCATCTCGGCAAGGCCGGGCGGGGGACGCCGGCGCTGACCGGCGTGGAGAAACGCGTCGACATCATCTCCGGCACCTTCGGCAAGACGCTCGGCGGCGGTATCGGCGGTTTCATCGCCGCCAGCCAGCCGATCGTCGATCTCTACCGCCAGAAGGCGCGCCCCTATCTCTTCTCCAACAGCCTGCCGCCGTCGATGGTCGCGGGATCGCTGAAGGCGATCGCGATCGCGCGGGAAGCGGACGATCGCCGGGCGCTCCTCGCCAGGCATGCCGAACGCTTCCGCACCGCGCTCGGCGAAGCCGGCTTCGACCTTCTCTCCGGCGAGACGCCCATCATCCCGGTGATGGTCAACGAGGCCGAACGGGCGCAGAAGATGGCGACGGCGCTGCACGAACGGGGCGTCTATGTCGCCGGCTTCTTCTATCCCGTCGTGCCGATGGGCAAGGCGCGGATCCGCACCCAGATGTCGGCGGCGCTCTCCGACGACGATATCAGCTTCGCGATCGACGCCTTCATCGACGCCGGCAAATCTATCGGACTGATCTGAGCAGGGCCAACCATGCGCGCACTCGTCAAGGCGAAACCGGAACCGGGGCTGTGGCTCCGCGACGAACCGGTGCCGGAGATCGGCCCGAAGGACGTGCTGATCCGGGTTCGACGAACCGGGGTCTGCGGCACCGACCTCCATATCTACAACTGGGACGAATGGGCGAGCCGCACCGTGCCGGTGCCGATGATCATCGGCCACGAATATTCGGGCGAGGTCGTCGAGATCGGCGGCGAGGTCGACAACGTGACGGTCGGCCAGCGGGTTTCCGGCGAGGGCCACGTCATCGGCATGCACAGCCGCGCGGCGCGCGCCGGACGGTATCACCTCGACCCCGAAACCCGCGGCGTCGGCGTCAACATCCCCGGCGCCTTCGCCGAATACGTCCGCATCCCGGCCTTCAACGTCGTCACCCTGCCGGACGACGTCGACGACGAGATCGGCGCCATCCTCGACCCGCTCGGCAATGCGGTGCACACCGCCCTCTCCTTCGACCTCGTCGGCGAGGACGTGCTGATCACCGGCGCCGGCCCGATCGGCATCATGAGCGCCGCCGTCGCCCGCCATGTCGGCGCGCGCCACATCGTCATCACCGACGTCAATCCGGTGCGGCTCAAGCTTGCCGCCGAGGTTACCGACGTGGTCCCCGTCAACGCGGCGGCGGAAGACCTCGCCGCCGTCATGACGCGGCTCGGCATGAAAGAAGGCTTCGACGTCGGGCTGGAGATGAGCGGCGTTCCGGCGGCGCTCGACCAGCTGCTCGATCACATGGTTGTCGGCGGCCGGATCGCGCTCCTCGGCATCCCGGCGAAGCCGTCGCTGGTCGACCTCAACAAGATCATCTTCCGCCAGATCGTCCTCAAGGGCATCTATGGCCGCGAGATGTTCGAGACCTGGCACAAGATGCTCGCCATGCTGCAAAGCGGACTCGACGTCCGCAAGGTCATCACCCATCGCCTGCCGGCGGCCGAATACGAGACTGCCTTCCGGGTGATGCGGGCGGGCGAATGCGGCAAGGTGGTGCTGGAGTGGTGAGCACTCCGGCTCAGGCGCACGGCTATCTCGAACCTCAATACTCCCGCTCGTAGGTGAGGCCGACCTTGCCCGACCCGTCGCCGCCGGCCTCGCCGCGGGCCTTGAGGTTCCGGGTGATGTCGAGGTCGATGGTCACCCGCCCGGTGCCCTTGGTGTCCTGCTCGACGCCGAGGCGGATGTTGTCGTTGATCCGCTTGCCGATGCCGACGGTGGTGCCGCCGGTGTCGTTCTGGCGAACGTCGAGATCGTCGAGGCCGGTCAGCTTGCGGACGCGGGTGAACAGGCCGTCGCCGCGGCCGAAGGCGCCGGAAAACTGGCCGATCGCGTCGACGAGCTGGGCCGCCTGAAATGCGGTCAGCCGGCCGACGCTCCGATCGAAGAGGAGTTGCGAGATGATCTCCTCTTCCGGCAGAGCCGGGCTCGAGGTGAAGCTGATCTGCGGATCGTCGGCCGGGCCGGCGACCAGCACCGTGGCGGTGATCTCCGAGGTGCGGGTCGTCGCCTTGAAGTCGAGGATGGGGATCAGGTCGCCGGCAAAGGTCAATCGGCCGCTGGTGAAATCGAAGCGGCGCCCGAGCACTTCGATCCGTCCGCGCAGCAGGTCGAAGCCGCCGACGGTGACCGGGTTGCCGGTGGTGCCGGTGACGCGGAGCGAGCCGCCGAGCTCGGCGTCGAGACCGAAACCACGGACGATGATCGACGAGCTGTTGGTGCTGCTGGCGGTGATGTCCAGGCCGAGGCCGCCGCCGCTCTGCACGCCCGAGGCGGCAGGCGGCGGAGCCGGCTTGACCGGCGGCACGAAGCCGGGGGCGGTGTTGACGTGCTCGACGTTCAGCGTCGTGCCGCCGCCGAACCGGTCGGGAAGCAGGATTTCCGCCCTGGCGACGTCGATGCGGCCGGCGATCTTGCCGGTGGTGAGGATCGGCCCGGACAGCGACAGAGACGCCGTATAGGTCGCGTCGACCGTGGTGCCATCGGTGTAGCGGCCGTTCCGGACGTTGATCGAAAGGTTGGCGGGGAGGCCGCCGGCGGGATCGATGGCGACGGTGCCCGTAACGGTGATATCGCCGCCCTGCGCCGCCCGGCCGGTCAGCCGCTCGATGGTGGCGTTGCGGCCGTCCAGCCGGATTTGCCCGGCGACCCCGGAGACGCCGAGCTTGGTCACCGTGTCGACGATCGTCGCATCGGCAAGCGACACCGTCCCGGAGATCGAGGATGCGCCCGCTATCGTCAGGTCGACTTGGGCGGTGCCCCCCAGAACGAGCTCCCGGTCGGTGGCAAGGCCGAGGAGTTGCAGCGGCGCGGTGCCTTTCGCCCGGATGTCGGGGTTGCCGCCGGCGAAGGGTATGCGGCCGGAAACGTCGAGGGAGATGCCGGCGCCGGAGAGGGTCGCCGCCAGCGTCGTCGCCTTGGCGGTGGCGTCGCCCTTCGCCGTGACGCTCAGCCTCGGCAAGCCGGCCGATGTTGTCTCCGCCACGGAGAAGCCGGACCAGTTCGCCTGCCACGCGATCGCTGGCGCGGCCGCCGTCCCGGTGACCTTGGCGCTGCCGGAGATGGTGCCCTCGGCGCCCAGGCCCGGCGAGAACTGGTCGGCAAAAGAGGCGGCGACCTTGTCGATGCCGACATCGAGATCGAGGCGCGGCGACACCAGCCCCTTGACCGACAGGTGTCCGCCGCCGAGGGCAAGGCTGGCGCTGTCGATGCGCGTCTCGGCGCCGAGGCGAAGCGTGGCCGGTGCGTCGGTCTTCACCGGGAAGCCGTAGGCTGTCCCGGTCAGGGAGCCGATGCGGAGGAGCTGTCCGCCGCCGGCGCTCTCGAGGCTGCCGGCGCCGGTCAGATCGATCTCCGGCCCGTGCGCGTTCGCTTCGAACTTCGTCGCCTCGCCTTCCACCGTTGCGGAGAGGTGAGCCCGGTCGAGGCGAACCGAGCCGACGGCGATCCCGCCGGCGTCGATGTTTCCGGCGATCCGCGGCATGCCGAATGCGTCGTCGATGTGGACCTCGCCGTCGGCCTGGTCGGCAACCAGTCCGCTCGTCGCGATCTTGCCTCCGCTGAAGGCGACCGCGATCGACTGCTTGCCGCCGTCCGGCTGGAACCTGATGCTGCCCTTCGCGGTGCCGGTCGCCTCGACGAGGGCGAAGGCGGCAAGGGTCGCGAGGTTCGGCGCCTCGACCGACAGCGAGCCGCTGAGCAGCCCGCCGTCGGCCTGTTCGATGGCGCCGGTGATGCGGTTTTCAGCGATGGCCAGGTCGACATCGGGGAAGGCCAGCCGGCCGGTGGCGGTGTCGAGCACCGCCTGGGCGGTCCCCTCCAGCGGCCGGCCGGCAAAGGAGCCGCCGAGGGTCAACGCCCCGCGCCAGCCGGCGTCGACCGGTTCGCCCTTCACGCTGACGGTCGCGTTCCTGATCGGCTGGTCGACCAGCCGCCCGTCGGCAACCTGCACCGTCGCGTCGAAGGTCGGGCGATCGAGCGAGCCGGCGACCTTCGCGGAGACGGTCGCGGCACCGCTCGACTGGTCGGCCAGAGCCGCAAGGTCGGCGACGGTGCCGTTGAACGATCCGTCGATCGATCGTCCGTCGAGCGATATCCCGCCGTCGACCGTCAGCGTCGCGCCGGCAACCGAGACGCCTTCGAGAGTGAGACGGCCGGCGAGATCGTCGGTGAGGTTCAGCGTGAAGCGGGACTGGCCGGCGAGCAGCGGCGCAAGCGACGGCTCACCGGGATCGAGGTCGCTCGCCGTGCCGTCGATCGCCAGCTTGACGCCGTCGGCGCCGAAGAACTGGCCCTTCAGCGTTGCGGATAGAGCGCCGGCGAGCTGACGTCCGAGGAGCGGCGACAACGGCGCCAGATCGCCGAAGCGGGCCTTCGTCTCGCCGGTCACCTTTTCCGGCGAGATATCGCCCGAAAACAACGCCCGCCCGCCGACGGCGGAGAGATCGAGATTGGTCGCCGCCGAGACCGCCGCGACATCGAGGGTGCCGTCGGCGGTGAGAAGGAGCGGGGCGGCGTCGGTCGCCACGATCCGCCCGTCGGCAAGATCGATGGCGTCCGCCTCGAGGCGGAGGGCGAACGGCAGCTTGTCGTCGGCGAGCGGATCCTTGCCTTCGGCCTCGATCGCGAGCGACAGGCCGATGCCCGGAACCTTCACCGTGCCGACGGCGAGGCCGCCGACCCGGCCGGTCAGGTCGAGGCGCTGCGCGTTGTCGGCGGGGGCGACCCGGCCGGTCAGCGAGAGGCTGTCAAAGCGGACCGCGTCGCCGTCGACGACCGGCAATGAGATCGGCCCGCCGTCCGGGTGCGCCGCTTCGACCTTCACCGACAGGTCGGTGTCCGCGCCGCCGAACACCCCCGACGCCGTCATTTGGACGGTTCCGGTCGTGACCTTGCTGTCCTTGACGACGATCCGCGGTAAGGCGGTGCCCGCCACGTCGGTCCATGTTGCATCGACCGCGATGTCGATGCGGCCGGCGAGGATGTCGGCAAAGCCCAGCGGCACCAACTCGGCAAGATCGCCCTGGCCCTCCACGGTGAGATGCCGTCCGTCGGCCGCCGGCGTCAGGCCGATCCGGCCGGAAAACCGCGCGTCGCCTTCGGAGGTGAGGGACACCGAGCCGTTCAGCGCCTCGCCGTCGAGCGATGTCCTGGCGACCAGACGATAGCCCGGCCCGGCGTCGCGACCCATCAGGCCGAGAAGTATGCCGTTCGCCGCCTCCTCGGCGGTCAGATCGACGGCGATCGGCGCGGAACCGCCGGCCCGGGCAACGCTGGCGGTGAGGGAGCCTTCCCCGCCGTCGACCCGCTTGGCGTCCACGTGCGCCTCCAGGCTGCCGCTCGCGCCGGCGACGAAGCTGCCGGACAGGCTGAGCGCCGCGGGATTGCCGATCAGTCCGGCGCCGAGCTCCAGACGGGCGATTTCCAGCTTCTCGGCGGCGAGCGGAAACAGCGATCCGCCGCTCGAGCCGGAGCTTGGTAGCGAAGGCTCCCTGGCGATCGCGATGCGCTTGGCGCCGATTGTCCTCAGCCTGATCCCACCGGAGAGAAGCGCGCCGACATCGACATCCGCCGTCAGCCCATCGATCTCGGCGAACGGTCCCTTTGCGTCGGAAAAAACGATGCTGTCGGCGCCGAAGGCGAAGGGTGGCCAGCCGGAAAGCGAGGCGATCGACACGCTGAGCCCGTTGCCGGAGGCGGCCCGCTCGACGATCGAGGCGAGCACCGAGCGGCCGGGCGGAGTCGCCAGCATGAGGATCGCCAGACCGGCGAGAACGACCAGCCCGGCGATTGCCAGCAACCCGTATCGCAGTGCGCGCATCATCGCGGCGGTGCTTTTCCTCTCCTCGCGCGCCCCTCGCCCTCAGAACGCCTGGCCGAGGCCGACATAAAGGGCAAATGAGGGATCACCGGGGCCGGGCTCGAGCGGAAATGCGAGATCGACCCGCAGCGGCCCGACCGGCGTCAGGTAGCGGATACCGCCGCCGACGCCGACCTTGAGGTCGCCGATATCGGGGAGCATCGACCGATAGGCGTTGCCGGCATCGACGAAGGCGACGAGGCCGAAGGTGTCGGAGACCCGATAGCGCAGTTCCCCGGAGACGGCAAAGCTGCTGCGGCCGCCGATCAGGTCGCCGTTTTTGTTGCGCGGGCCGATGTTCTGGTAGGCGTAACCGCGGACCGAGCCGGCGCCGCCCGCATAGAGCCGGCGGCTCGCGGCGACATCACGAACGTTGTCGACCGTCAGCACCGCCGTCGACACCCGGCCGGCGAGAATGAAGCGCCGATCGGAATCGACGGCGCGATAGATCGAGATATCGTTGCGGAAGGTGGCGAAGGCCTGATCCTGCAGGAAATCATAAGCCGGCGCCGCCTCGAAATGGACGTTCATCCCCTTGGTCGGATCGAGGCGGTTGTCGCGGGTGTCCCAGTCGATCGCCCCGGTGAGGGTGGCGATCAGATAATCCTCCGACGGGATCGCATCCTCGGTCCGGGTCCGCTCGAGCTCGACGCGGGCGGCGCCGCTCAGCGTATTGGAGAAGACATGGGTGAGCCCGGCCTCGGTTTCTTCGGTCGTCACGCGATAGGCGTCGGTGGTCTCGCGGAATGCCTCGGCGCGCAGGGTGAAATCGGTCATCGGATCGAAGACCGCCGGCTTGGTGAAATTCGCCGCGAAGCGATAGTCGGGATCGTTGAAATCGGTGTCGAGGAGGCGCGACACGGAGGCCGATAGCCGCAGCGATTCGGCGCCGCCCCACAGATTGCGGTTCGCCCAGTACACCTCGACGCCGGCGCCCTCGGTATTCGAATAGTTGACGCCGGCGCCGATCACGCGGGGTTTGCGCTCGGTGACGATAATGTCGATCGGAATGGTGCCGTCGGGATCGAGGTGGTCTCCCGGAACGACACGGACGCTGTCGAAGACGCCGAGGTCGCGCAGCCGCTGCTCGGCGCGCCGGGTGACGGCCGGTGTGTAGGGTTCGCCCGGCTTGATGCCGGCGCGGCCGTAGACGAGGTTCGGATCGAGGCGCTCGGTGCCGCTGACCTCGACGCGGCCGAACGCGGCCACGGGACCCGGATCGACCGCGAGGTCGAGGTCGAGGGTGCGGGTTGCATGATCGGCGACGACGTTCCGCTCCTCGACCGTGACGAGGGGATGCCCCTGCTCGCGCCAAACATTGGTGATCGCGTCCTCGGCACTGAGGATGCGGCCCAATTCGGCGAGGTCGCCCGGCGCGATCTTGAGGTCGGCGATCGTCGTCCCCGGCGGCAGCGGACCGGCATTGACGGTGCCGAAAACGAACTGCGCTCCGGCGGTGACTCTGATCGCCACGGGCACCGGCTGTTTGCCGAGCGGATCGAACGGGCTCCATTCCTCAACTGGGCGACCGACGACGGTGATCGCCACCTCGCCGGCGTAGCGGGCATTCTCGTAGAGCACCGCGGTGAGGCTGCCGACGTCCTGCCGTGCCCGGGCGAGCAGCCCGACCAATCCCGACGCGGGCGTGGTCCGGCGGGTATAGAGCGACGAGGCGTTGCGGAGGTCGCGGTCGAGGCGGCGATTGCCGCCGATGACCTGGAGGTCGAAGGTGTAGGTGACCGGGTCGGGGACAGCCTCGGTGGCGCGATTGTTGCGGGTGAACGGCCAGATGGCAAAAGACGGCGTGGCCGCGCCCGTGACAACGAGAGCGATGCTCAGCGCGACGACCGCGCGGCCGGGAGCTTCAAAACGCAAGCACACCATCCCATTGTCAGAACGCCGCAGCATACGACGTTCCGGCCGTCCCAACCTGATTTCGCACCCCTCGGCAGGTTATCAGCCGACACCTGAATCCCAAGTTTAACGCCGAACCGGCGGAAATCGTGGCAAGAGCCAGCAACGGCGTCGGCCGTCAAGGCGTTGAACCGGCTGGAAAGCGCGCGAATCAACCGGCGACGCGGGTCGCCGCAATGACGGGCGCCATACCCGTCGAGGCAGCCGACGCAATATAAGAAGCATGCCTGGCGGCGGACGGTCGGCCACTCCGGCGTCCCCACCGGACGCCTGTGCCGCGACTTGTCGGCGTCACCGGAGCGGGTTTACAAGTCCGGTCACGATCGCCCGGCCGGCAAGCAACAAGCGACCCCGGCAACCTCCGGCGCGCCGGCAAAGGGCGGCCGGGTTGGATCGCCGGCTGCATGTATCGAGAGCGAAGCGAGGGACAGATGAACAAGCCGACGAAACCCGATCTCCCCACTCAGCTCTACATCGGCGGCACCTGGCGCGACGCGTCGGACAAGGGCGCCTTCGACGTCATCAATCCGGCGACCGAGGAGGTCATCGCGGCGGTGGCGAGCGCCACCGTCGACGACGCGCTTGCCGCTCTCGACGCGGCCGACGCCGCCTTCGCCGACTGGGCATCGCGCAAGCCGCGGGAGCGCGCCGAGGTGCTCCGCAAGGCCTATGAGCTGATGATCGCCGATCAGGAGCACTTCGCCCGGCTGATGACGCTCGAAAACGGCAAGGCGCTTCCCGACTCGCGCGGCGAGGTCGCCTACGCGGCCGAGTTCTTCCGCTGGTTCGCCGAGGAGGCGGTTCGCAACATCGGCGACGTCATGCGCTCGCCGACCACCGGCGCCCGCATCCTTGTCCACCACAAGCCGATCGGCATCGGCGTGCTGGTGACGCCGTGGAACTTTCCGGCGGCGATGGGCACGCGCAAGATCGGTCCGGCACTCGCCGCTGGCTGCTCTGTCATCGTCAAGCCGGCCTCTGAAACGCCACTCACCATGCTGGCGCTGGTGCCGGTGCTGGAAGCCGCCGGCGTGCCGAAAGGCGTCGTCAACGTCATCCCGTCGCGGCGCTCCGGTGCCATCGTCGACGCGCTCCTCCACGACATGCGGGTGCGCGTCGTCTCGTTCACCGGCTCGACGGAGGTCGGACGGAAGCTCCTCAAGTCCGGCGCCGACAACATCGTCAATCCGGCGATGGAGCTCGGCGGCAATGCGCCCTTCATCGTCTGCCACGACGCCGACATCGACGCGGCGGTCGAGGGCGCCATGGCCGCCAAGATGCGCAACATCGGCGAAGCCTGCACGGCGGCGAACCGCATCTTCGTCGACGCCAAGGTCCACGACGCCTTTGCCGCCAAGCTGACCAAGCGGATGGCGGGGATGAAGATGGGCAACGGCCTCGAGGCCGGCGTCGAGGTCGGCTCGCTGGTCAACGCCGAGACCCGCGACAAGGTGCACGCCTTCGTCGTCGACGCCGTCGAGAAGGGAGCGACGCTGCTGACCGGCGGCAAGCTGCCGGCGGGGCGCGGCTTCTTCTATCCGCCGACGGTACTCACCAACGTGCCCGACACCGCCGCATGCCTCAAGGACGAGATCTTCGGGCCGGTGGCCGTCCTCCAGTCCTTCTTTGACGAGGACGAGGTGATCGCGCGGGCGAACTCGACCGAGTACGGGCTGGTCGCCTATCTCTACACGCGCGACCTCAAGCGCGGCCTCGCTTTGTCGGAGCGGTTGGAGTTCGGCATGGTCGGCCTCAACCGCGGACTGGTGTCCGATCCGGCCGCGCCGTTCGGCGGCGTCAAGCAATCCGGCATCGGACGCGAGGGCGGCCACCATGGGCTGATGGAGTTCCTCGAAACCCAGTACATCGCGGTCGAGTGGTAACACGGGTCGAGGCTTGGCCGACCGGGCGTCGACCACGCCGGCGGCATACCCGTTAGCCGCCGCCAAATAGCCACAGCCAGCAACTCTGCTAGACTAGTCGTCGAGCGCTGGCAGGCGTTCACTGGTGAAACTGGTCAGACTAGTGGGCAAGCGGAGGGCGTGACCTGAGTACCATGCCGCCTACAACAGCTTTCATTGGGATTCGATCGCTAGTCCATTCGAGTGCTTGGCCAATCAAAATGGAAATGGCCGACGTAATATTTGTTATGTAGGTAAGCTAGGTCGCTTTCCCAATCCTCAATAGCGACGTCGAATGACGAATCGTGTCTACGCTTGATGTTCTTGGCGAACTGGGCAATCGAATACGCCATCTTCCTCAAGCGAGCCGCCGATTTCACGGTGCCCCACTCATCCATATAGGCTCTGCTGAAAACGGGAGGCAGCGTGTGCTCGAAGACTTCTGTGAGTATCTGCCGGCGGACGGTGACATCCTCACCTTGGGTGACTCCAACTCGGTACCCCATGTAACTGAGCATCCCGTCCGGCTGCATCACATCGTGGACAACTTGGCGATGTCCACCAGGCGCGTCGGTCGAAGGCCACTCGAACCAATTGTCGCCGTCAAGCCCATTCGACTGTCGGGCCCAGTGGCCGTGAATTGCAGCGAGAGTGACTAGCGCTGCGAAGCGCCAGGCTGCGTGGGGAGACTGGTCGAGCTTGCGATAGGCGTTCAGGCGAACGTTCGCGATTTCCCGCGGTGTCATCTTGGGAAGTCTGGTGAGTAGCGCCTTTAGACTCCGGAGAAATGACTCTGACTTTGGAACTGATGTAAGCGGTCCCACAGGTCGCTGGCGCCACCGCACGAGCGCCATCATTTCGTCGGCCGTTGGCATCTCAGCGTGCGTGGTGAAGTACTCGCCCAACCAGCTAAGCGAAACCGACTCAGCTTCATTGATTTCGATGAGCATCAGCTTTCTCAGGGTGGCGAAGACCTCGCCGTAGTGCTTATCGCTCTCGCCGAGAGTAGCGGCGCTCGCCCTTTCCCGAAGTTCCTGTTGGCGCAAAGAGCCCTCGCCAAGCAGCGTAAGGACCGCCCTTACGATGTCGGGGGCGCGCATCCCTCCCTTTTTACCCATATCTGCTCCAGCGGCGGTCAGAACTGCTCGGTGTGCCATCCGAACCAGTGGTCATCGGTCGAACCCGCGTGAGGACTTGCCAATCATAAGCATTGTCGATTGGCAGGCCTTTCCGCAAATGAGCACTTCCCAATCCAGAACCATGTCGCTTGTCGAAGCCTTCGCCATGTCGCCGCGGGGTACGTTATCGCCGTGCTGACGCAGGTGATCGTCTTCCCGGTGTTCGGCCTGTGGATGTCGATCGGCGCGACCCTCGAGGTCGGCGTGATCTTCACCCTGGTATCGATCGCACGGAGCTTCACGCTCCGCCGTCTGTTCGAAGCGCTCCGCATTCGCCACGCCGAACGAGAAACCGCCGCCCTGTTGAGGGCGGCAGATGATCGAACGTCCGAGGTGGACTAGACTTAGACTAGCGCTAAGCGGGCCGGGAACCCTCACCAGCACGGAGTTCCACAAGGGCGTCGCCGCCCACGACCTCGACGACCGCATCATATACGACAAGGCTACCGGGGCGCTCCTCTACGACTCCAACGGCACCGACCCCGGCGGCGAGGTCCAGTTCGCCAAGCTCGACAAGGGACTCCACCTGCACGCCAGCGACTTCATCGTGACCGCCTGAGGCTGCCAAGGGCTCGAAGAACGCCTTGCGCTGGGTATCCTGGAGGGCGCCGCCATAGGAGACGACGACAAGCTCGTCCTGGCTGAAAGCGGGCGATCCGCAGGCGAGAAAGACCAGTGCCGCCAGCGCCACCAGAAGACTGCGAAAGGGCGCCTTCTACCCGGCGTTCCGAAACATCGTTTTCGCCTCCTTTCCGGCTTGTGGGCGATCCTCAATCCGCGGCGCCTTGCCCTGCCCGCGGCATCATGCGCCGGTGAGCTACCGCGCCAGCCAGCCGCCGTCGACGGTCACCACCGAGCCGGTCACATAGCTGCTCGCCGGCGACGCAAGGAAGAGCACCGCCGTCGCCAGCTCCTCCGATCGTCCGAAGCGCCCGATCGGGATGCGATCGAGGAGTTGCCGCATCCGCGCCGGATCGTGGCGCAGCGCCTCCGTGTTGTCGGTCTCCATGTAGCCGGGGGCGATGGCGTTGACCGTGATGCCGCGCGGCGCCAGCTCGTTTGCCATCAGCTTGGTCAGGCCGACGATACCGTGCTTGCTGGCGGTGTAGGGTGGGACGCGGATGCCGCCCTGGAAGCCAAGCACCGAGGCGATGCTGATGATCCGCCCGGCGATCTTCGCCTCGACCATGTGGCGGACGACCGCCTGGGTGAGGAAGAACGCGCTCTTCAGGTTAACCTGGATCACCGCGTCCCAATCCTCCTCGGAGAACTCCAGGAGATCGGCGCGCCGGATGATCCCGGCATTGTTGACAAGGATATCGATGCGCCCGCGGGCGGCGACCGCCTCCTCGGTGAGCGCGCCAAAGTCGGTCTGGTGGGCGAGATCGGCGGCAAGGAAGGTGAAGGTGCGTCCGGTCGCCGCAACTTCGGCCGCCGTCTCGGCCATCGCGTTCGGACCGACGCCGACGATGTCGGCCCCGGCATTGGCGAGCGTCACGGCGATCGCCCCGCCAAGCCCACGCCGCGCACCGGTCACCATCGCGACCTTGCCGGTGAGATCGAAGAGGCCGCCAACCGTCATGGACCGCTTCATAGCAGGCCGGCGACGAAATTTCTTCCCCGGGAGCGGCTGGCGAGGCGTCGATTGCCGGGCTTGATGCAGGGCCGGATGGTCCGCTATTTGCTTGCGAATCGACTGTCCCAAAACGACCGGACACCGCCCTTGCCGATTAACCACGATGCCGAGATATCGCGCCTGCTCGCCGATTATCGCCACGGCAGCAAGCCCGTCGACATGGTCGACGCGGCCTTTGCCGCGATAGAGGGAACCGGCGATCCCGGCATCTTTCTGACGCTGGTCGACCGGGACGATGCGCGTGCCGCCGCGAAGGCCCTCGACCCCCGGCCGGCGGCGGCGCGGCCCCTCTACGGCGTGCCGTTCGCGGTCAAGGACAATATCGACGTCGCCGGCCTGCCGACCACCGCCGGCTGTCCCGAATACACCTATATTGCCAAGACCTCCGCACCGGCGGTCGACCGGCTGATCGCCGCCGGCGCCATCCTGATCGGCAAGACCAATCTCGACCAGTTCGCCACCGGGCTGGTCGGGGTGAGGACGCCCTATCCGGTGCCGCGGAATGCGATCGATCCGGCGTTGGTGCCAGGCGGCTCGTCGTCGGGCTCGGCGGTCGCGGTGGCGCGCGGACTGGTCTCCTTCGCGCTGGGCACCGATACCGCCGGCTCGGGCCGGGTGCCGGCGGCACTCAACAACATCGTCGGCCTGAAGCCGACCCGCGGTGCGATATCGACGCGCGGCGTGGTTCCCGCCTGCCGGACGCTCGACTGCGTCTCGGTCTTCGCCGGAACCGTCGCCGATGCGTGGACTGCGCTTTCGGTCGCCGCCGGCTACGACCGCGACGATCCCTATTCCCGGTACTTGCCGCTCGGCCGTCCGTCGCTACCGCCGGTCGTCCGCATCGGCGTGCCGGACGACACCAGCCGGATTTTCGGCAGCGAGGCGGCCAGCGCCGCCTTCGACGCGGCCCTGTCGCTTCTCCCCGATCTCGGCGCCACGCCGAGAAGCGTCAGCCTGGAGACGTTCTTCGCCGTGGCGGCGCTCCTCTACGAGGGAGCCTGGGTGGCGGAGCGCTACCAGGCGATCCGCGACTTCATCGAGGCGAAGCCGGAGGCGCTTCACCCGGTAACCCGACGCATCATCGAGGGAGCGAAGTCGCTCTCCGCCGCCGACGCCTTTGCCGGCGAATACCGGCTCGCCGAACTGCGGCGGAAGACCGCATCGATCTGGCGCGACATCGACGTGTTGGTCGTGCCGTCGATACCGGACGTGTGCACGCTGGCCGACGTCGAGGCCGATCCGATCGGCGCCAATTCGCGGCTCGGCACCTATACCAATTTCGTCAACCTACTCGACCTCTGCGCGCTCAGCGTGCCCGGGCCCTTCCGCGCCGACGGACGACCCGCCGGCGTCACCCTGATCGCACCGGCCGGCCGCGACGCGCTGCTTGCCGCCATCGGCATCAAGCTGCACCGCGCCGCCGGCGTTCCGATCGGAGCGACCGGCTTCAAGGTGCCCGAGACGAACGGACAACCGGCCGAGGCGCCGCCGGGTTCGATCGAGCTCGCCGTGGTCGGCGCGCATCTGTCCGGCATGGCGCTCAACCATGAGATCACCTCGCGCGGCGGCATCTTCCTGCGGGCGGCCGCCACCGAGCCGAACTATCGCCTGTTTGCGCTGCCGGGCCGGCCGCCCTATCGGCCGGGCTTGATCAGGACCAGTCAGCTCGGCAGCGCCATCGAGACCGAGGTCTGGGCCTTGTCGCCCGAAGCGTTCGGTGAATTCGTCGCCGGGATTCCGACGCCGCTCGGCATCGGTACGCTGAAACTTGCCGACGGCACTTTCGTCAAGGGCTTCCTTTGCGAGACGGCGGCCATTGACGGCGCCCGCGACATCTCGAGCTTCGGCAGTTGGCGGGCCTACATGGCGTCGCTCGGATAGGACTGGCCGCCGCCGTGGCGGATCACCCTGGCCGCTACGCGCGCGAGCCGGTCAGCTCCGCCACGCGCTTGGCATGGGCCACCGCCCTCCCCGCGCCCGTCGTCTTGGTCAGAAGGTCGCGGCTCTCGTCATTGTCGTCGCCGACCGGCATCAGCGCCTGATCCATGTAGGTGCGCGCATGCCGGGAGCGGCCGATCGCGAACTTGGTGACCAGAAGCGACCCGATCGTCCAGGTGATCACGCCGTGCTTGGCGACCGTCTCCACCACGAAACGCGGCCAGAACATCCACCACCGCTCGCGCGGCAGGCCGGGCCGGCGTTCGGACCGCCGCTTCAGCCGCAAGACGCCGCCCTGAAGCGGGTGGACGTTCTCGAGCCGCACCGTGGTGGCGAACGTCACAAGCACCTTGAGCAGGCTGCCGAGCGGCAGGCCGGTCGCGGCGCCACGCTGCATCAGGGTCCGCATGTGTTTCGGCGTGTAATAGAGGGACCACGCCTCGCGATAGATCGCCTCCCAGTCCTGCCGGCTCATTCGGGCGTGAGCGGTGCAGACGTGCTCCACGTCGTAGTTGTTGAGGTCCGGGTCCATCGCCACGCCGTCTCGCCACAGGACCTGGTGATCCTCCGATCCGGGCAGCGGCGTCAGGCAGAAGAACTCGAGGATGTCGACCGGCAGCTCCTTCTGGATGATCGCGATGTCCCGCCTGATGGTTTCGGGCGTGTCGGCGGGGAAGCCGAGGATGTAGCCGGCGAGCGTGATGATGCCCTCTTCCTTCCAGGCGAGCAGCATCTTGCGATATTCGGTGATCTTGTTCTGGCGTTTCTTCGCCGCCGTCAGGTTGTCGGGGTTGATGTTCTCCAGTCCGATGAAAACCCGGGTGACGCCGGCCCGCTTCGCCTTCTCGATGAAGTTCGGAATCCGGTGGCAGAGCGTGTCGACCTGAATCATCAGGCCGAGCGGGATGGCGGCGTTCTGGCGCAGCTCGATCAGCCGGTCGAAGATCGCCTCCCACTCCTTGTTGCGGGCGAAATTGTCGTCGGTGATGAAGAACTTGCTGATGCCGTGCGCCCAGTTCAGTCGCACGAGGTGCTCGACGTCGTCGGCCGAGCGATACCGCGACTTGCGGCCCTGGACGTTGATGATCGTGCAGAACGAGCATTGGTACGGGCAGCCGCGGCCGGCATCGAAGCTGGTGCTGTGGCCGAGCGTGCGCGAAACGTATTGCTTGGGCAGGAACGGCACCGGCGTGCCTTCGATGCCCGGCAGGTCGGCGACGAAATTGTAGACCGGCGCGAGCCGGTCTTCGGCGGCGTCCCGCAAGACCGCATCCAGGCGGTTCTCGGCCTCGCCGGCGAACATCGAAATGCCGAGGTCGCGGCACGCATCGAGTTCCACCGCCTGGCCGTCGAGCATCGAAAGGCACCCGGACACGTGGAAGCCGCCCATCGCGACCGGGACGCCGGCGGCGCGAAACGGCCGGGCGATGTCGAGAGCCCGCGGATACTGGTTCGACTGAACGCCCACCAGCGCGAGGAGGCCGAAGCCCCCATTGCGGCGAAACCGGTCGAGCAGGCCGGCGACATCGAGCCGGGTGGTGGTCTCGTCGATGGCGTCGATGTCGATGGCGATGTCGGGTCCGAGAACCTCCCGCTCGGCGCAATCGACCGCGATGCCGTAGACGGCCGCCAGCGAGTTGGAGGGGATCAGGCCGCGCCACCAGCGGATGACGTAGCCGTCATCGTCGTAATGCGACGGCTTGACCAGGACCAGTTGGAAGCGCTTCGCAGGGGGAGCGGCAAACGTCATGCGCTGTTCCAGGGCTGGAAACCATCTCTCAGCCGATCGCGGACAGTTGGGCACAGAGCCCCGCACATGGCTGATAGCGCGGCGAAGGCGCACTGCGTTTTCGCCTTCCGCCGGTCCCCGGCGCGGCTCATCAAGCCTGGGCGTGACGGATGTATCAAATCCGATCCAATACGGCTTCCCCTAGCGGGAAGGCCGGCATCATACACGAGATCGCCGGCGATGCGACACAAACCCTGAGTTTCCGGGATACCGCGGCGAGACGCCGACGAGACGCGCAAGCTTGGGCCGGTTCGTCACCCATCGAGATAGCGTCATCGTTTGGCGAAAAGAAAGCGCTGGCGGCACCGGCCGTCGGCCGCGCCACCAGCGCATCCTGAAAGGGCACCGACGTCCTACCAACCGAACTCGACGGTCGTCCCGACCTCGCCGTTGCCGTTTTGAGCGACATGAGCGTCGGTGTTCTTGCCGAACTGGAAGATGCCGTAGGCGTTGTCGTCGCCGTTTTGCTGAAGGGTCGCGGCGTGGCCCTTCCCCTGCTGGTGGATGATGCCGAGGTTGCCCTGGCCGTTCTGGCCGATGCCGGCCAGGTTGTTCATGCCGAGCTGCTTGATGCTCGCGCCGTGCTTGACGGCGTTGACCAGCGCATAGATCTCGAGGCCGGTCTCCAGGTTATGGGCATCCTTGGCATTGGTCGGCGTATAGGTGATGGATACGGAACCGCCAGCCGCTGCCGGGCCGGTGAGGGCTGCCGATCCGATCATCACGGCGGCAACGCTCGCCAGAGCGATCTTGAGGGTCTTGCGCGTCATCGTCTTTCTCCTTGGTCGCGGGCTGTGGGGGTGTCCAGCCGATCTGCGCACTATGCGGCGAACGGTCTGAACCCGATCGGAATCCGCCGTTCAGGCAGCGTTAATCGGGGCGACCGGGCTCGCCGGAGGCACAAAAGCGAAGGGGCTCCGGTTGCCCGAAGCCCCTTGCCAGGTGGCCTTGGCGGTCGAGTTCAGATCGGGCCGCCGACGTGTTCGGTGCACTCGACGGTCACGCCGTTCGAGGTGACGGTGAGGCTCGCATCGTAGACGGCGCCGGAACCGCCGAGCATCACCTTGCCGAGGGTCACGGCGCCGCCGGGACCCGCCGTGAAGTCGCCGCCCTGGGAGATATTGGAGCCGCCGGCATGACCTCCGCCGGCGACCCGAAACTGGTACGAGCCGCTGACGGCGACATCCGCGCGGACGACGCCTTCCAGGACGATCACGCCGTTGGCCGAGGTGGTCTGGATCTCGCAGCGGACCGGCCCGTCGGTTGAACTCGCCTGGCCGGCGCCCATGGCGATCGCCGCCAGACCGAGGCCGAGCAGCAACGGCGCCGCTCGTGTTGCGAAACGCTTGCGCTTGTCGAACATGATGAAATCTCCTTGGTCGCCGTGGTGAAGGCCGAGAGGAGCCGGGCTGGCTCCCCTCGGCTGGTCGACGGGATTGACGACCGGGGTCACGGACAATTCTGGACGAACGCCGCGACGTTGCCGCCGCCGGCTTGCGTCACGTTCGCGTCGCAGCCGTTTCCGACCTGGACGCCGGCGGCGACGTTGCCGTTGCCGTCCTGGGTGACGATGGCGTTGTGGTTCGAGCCGAACTGGCCGACCCCGGCCGAGTTGCCGTTACCGTGCTGGTAGGTGTCGCCGTAGTTGTTGATGCCGTCCTGACCGATCACCGACAGATTGTGGTTGCCGAACTGCTGGCTGACCGCGGTGTTGACGATGCCGTTCTGATAGACACCGATCTGGTTGTGGTGACCGACCTGGCCGCCGCCGGCGGAATTCATCCAACCGAACTGCTGGATGTTGATGCCGTTGGCCATGGCGGGAACCGTCGCGAAGCCGACGATGGAAGCGATGGCAGTGGTGATGAGGAACGTGCGAGTCATTTTCCGTCTCCTTGGTTTTGGGCGGCCTGCAACCGCCCGGTGAGCACGGTGTCGGTTCTAGGAGATCGGCTTCGAACCCAGGCTGAACCCGTCATTCAGCATCCGTTCACCGGCGCGCCGTGGCGGCGGGGCGGAACCGACATGCGCGGACGGAGCTCCGACGCCGTCACGAGGTTGGGGCCGGCGCGCTTCGTCTTTGGTGAAGGATGAGGGCGCGGGCAACGAGGCCCGCTCGCGGCTCAGTCAAGGGCGCAAGACATTTTCGCCCCACAGAGTTCTGGAGTCCCTTCAGCGTGAGGCGGCGTTCAGAGCGCGTCCCTTCAGCCGGACGCATCCCACGCCGGCGCCCGCTTGTCGATGAACGCCTGCACCCCTTCGAGTGCCGCCTCGTCCATCATGTTGCAGGCCATCGCCTCGCCGGCGATCGCATAGGCCTCGGCGATGCCGGCCTCGATCTGGCGGTAGAACTGCTCCTTGCCGATGGCAACCGCCGCCCGCGGCTTGGCGATGATCTTCTCCACCAGCGCCTCCACCTCGGCATCGAGCGCATCGGGCGCCGCAACGCGGTTGACGAGGCCGCGGCTGCGCGCCTCCTCGGCGTCGATGAAATCGCCGGTGAGCAGCATCTCCATCGCCTGCTTTCTGAGGACGTTTCGCGACAAGGCGACGCCCGGCGTCGAACAGAACAGGCCGACATTGACGCCGCTCACGGCGAAGCGTGCCTCGGTCGAGGCGACGGCGAGATCGCACATCGCGACGAGCTGGCAGCCGGCCGCCGTGGCGATGCCGTGCACCCGCGCAATCACCGGCACCGGCAGGTGCTGAATGGCGAGCATGGTCCGCGTGCAGCGGGCGAAGAGGGTCTCGTAGTAGCTGAGCGACGGCGTCGTCCGCATCTCCTTGAGATCGTGGCCGGCGCAGAAGGCCTTGCCCGCACCGGCGATGACGACGACGCGCGCCGTCTCGTCCCGTGCTACCCGGTCGAGTTCGGCCTGCAGCGCCGCGAGCATCGCCTCGGAGAGGGCGTTGAACGACCGTGGGCGGTTCAGGGTGACCCGGATCGCACCACGATCATCGGGCTCGGAGAGAACCAGGGGCTCATCGATATCGAGCATGGATAGGGCCTCCTCCGCTCAGACCTGCTCGATCGCGCTCGCCGACTTGGCGAGCTCGCGGAGCAGGAACTTCTGGATTTTGCCGGTCGCGGTTTTCGGGATCGTCTCGAAGCGCACCTCGTGCGGCACCTTGTAGTGGGCGAGAAGGCGGCGACAATGCTCGATCAGCTCCTCGGCACTGGCCTCGGCGCCGGGCCGGAGCTCGACGAAGGCGAGCGGCGTCTCGCCCCATTTCTTGTCGGGCTTGGCGACCACCGCGCAGGCGAAGACGGCGGGATGCCGGTGAAGAGCGTCCTCGACCTCGAGCGAGGAGATGTTCTCGCCGCCGGAGATGATGATGTCCTTGCTGCGGTCCTTGATCTTCACGTAGTTGTCGCTCTCCATCACCGCGAGATCGCCGGTGTGGAACCAGCCGCCTCGGAAGGCGGCCTCGGTCGCCGGCCGGTTCTTCAGGTAGCCCTTCATGGTGATGTTGCCGCGAAACATGATCTCGCCCATGGTCTCGCCGTCGGCGGCGACCTCCGCCATGGTCCCGGGGTCGCGAACCGTCATGCCTTCCTGGAGGACATAGCGCGTTCCCTGGCGGCCGTTGAGGCGGACCTGGTCCGCCAGCGGCTGGTTCTCCCAGGACGGCCGCTTGACGCAAACCGAAGCCGGCCCGTAGACCTCGGTCAGGCCATAGATGTGGGTCACTTCGAAGCCGATCCGCGCCATCCCCTCGATCATCGCCGCCGACGGCGCGGCGGCAGCGACCATGCCGCGGACGCGGTGGCCGATCCCCTCCCGCAATTTCGGGTCGGCGTCGACGACGAGGCTGTGCACGATCGGCGCGCCGCAATAGTGGTCGACCTTGTGGTCGCGGATCGCCGCGAGGATCGCCGCGGCGTCGACGCGGCGGAGACAAACCTGGGTGCCGCCGAGCATGGCCACCGTCCACGGAAAGCACCAGCCGTTGCAGTGGAACATCGGCAAGGTCCACAGATAGACCGGGAAGTGCGGCATGGTCCACGTGACGGCATTGCAGACGGCGTTCAGGTAGGCGCCGCGATGGCTGGTCACTACGCCCTTCGGGTCGCCCGTCGTCCCCGAAGTGTAGCTGACCGCGATCGCGTCCCACTCGTCCTGCGGACCTTCAAGCCGGTCAAGCGGCCGGTGCGCGGCGATGAGCGCCTCGTATTCGTGGGTGCCGACTTGGTCGCCCGGCCCGGCATATTCGCCGTCGCACACGTCGATGACGACCGGCGTCCGTCCGTGCTCGCGTTTGAGGACTTGAAGCGCCTCGCGGATGACCGGCGAGAATTCCCGGTCGGTGATCAGCACCGCCGCCTCGCAATGGTTCATCTGCAAGGCGAGGAGCGCCGCATCGAGCCGGGTGTTCAGCGCGTTCAGCACCGCGCCGAGCGCCGGGACCGCGTAGTGGGCCTCGATCATCTCCGGCGTGTTCGACAGCATGGCGCTGACGGTGCCGCCGCGGCCGATGCCGAGGGCGCGAAGCGCCGCCGCAAGGCGCGCCGAGCGGTCGCGCGTCGCGGCCCAGTCGTATCGGCGGGCGCCGTGGATCACGGCGGTAAGGTCGCCGAACACTTCGGCGCTGCGCTCGACGAAGCTCACCGGCGACAGCGGCACGTAGTTGGCGGCGTTCCGCTCAAGTCCCTGGTCGAAAATGCCGGTCATGGTCGTTCCTCCCTCCCCCCGCAATACAGCCGACGCCACCGTCTCACAACCGGAAGCATCGCCGCGGGGTCGAGGCCGTGAGGCGCGGGCTTTGCCCGCAATAGTCCGATGCCGCTACTGCTCGTTCCCAAGCGATTGCGGTTGGGGCCGTCGGGAGGGCGAATCACAGCGGTGGCGACCAGGACCCGACCGCACCCGGCCCGCCGCCTATCGCTGGAGCCGTTCCCGCAGATCCTTGAGAAAAGGGATGTTGGCGTACTGGTCGGGCTGGACGCGCTCCCAGTCGACGCCTTTCGGCTGGCCATAGGCGGTCCGCGTCTCGATCAGCTCCCGCTCGGTCGCGATCCAGTGAAGCGCCGAGTCGTGCGGCATCATCGGCAGGCGCGCATCGTCGACCACCTGGCTCGAATGGACCGTGGTGGCGATTTCGGTCTCCGGGCCGACCTTGCCAAGCTCACGGAAGATGCCGAGTTCGAGATCGGCAAAGCCGCCGCCCTTGCCGGTGCGGCCGCCGGCGCCGGTGACGGCGACGCAGCCGACGACGACGAAATCGAGCTGCTCCATCTCCTCGAAGTCGACAGGCCGGCCGCATTCGACGAAGCTTTGCGGCGTCACCGCGGTCTCGAAGTCGATTCCCCTATCGGCGAGCTCGGCCGGATCGAGACGGACGAAGGGGAAGCCCTCGGTCAATTCCGGCACCGGCGTGTAGAGGATCTTGCCTTCGTAGAGGGCGCGCAACCGAACCGGGATCTGCGGCGGATCGGGGTTGCATTTGACCACCCGCGCCGACTGCCAGGCGGGCACCCGCGCCAGGTGCCACGCAGCCAGATCGGCACCGACGAAATTCGGGATGCGGCTCGCCACCGGACCGACATTGACGCCGGTCGTCTCCAGATTGCCCCAGATGTCGGCGCGGAGCGTATCCTTGTCCGCGTTCCGGCCCACCCACCGTGCGTCGCCGCTCATGTCGTTCCCTCCGTGCCGCCGGCGACGGGAGCTCTCACCGCGCCCGTCACCCCCAGATACCGCGCCGCCCGAAGCGCCGGATCCTCGCGCCACGCCGGCGCGGTTACCTGTACCCCGATCGGTAGGTCGGCGCCATCGAGCCATGCGGGAACCGCGACCACCGGCAGGCCGACAAAGCTGATCGGCTGACCTCGGCCGCCGCGGAAACCGCGGGGTTTCCGCATCTGAGCGAGGTCGGCGGCCATGACCGGTGACGACCAGTTGCCCGCCGACGGCGCGACGGGTGATCATTTTGTAGGCACGCGCTCGCCGCCTAAGAATCGGGCGCAGCGTTCTTGGGAGCCTTGAGGAAGTCGTAGGTGCGGGCGAGCCGATCCATCAGATAGGCCGCTCCCGCGATGGGCTCGTACCGCGCCGGGCGCCGGGCGGAGACGCAACTTGGCAGGCAGGCGATATCCGCGTCGGGATTGGGGTCGAGGAAAAAGGCGACCGAGTAGCGGTCGCCGCCGCGATTGATCACCCGGTGGGGCGTGGAGACGTAAACGTCGTTGGTCCATCGCATCAGGCAATCGCCGATGTTGCAGACGAAGGCGCCCGGCATCGGCGGGACCATGATCCAGTCGCCGTTTCGCTTCTGGACCTCCAGCCCGCCGACATTGTCGGTGAGAAGCAATGTCAGGTCGCCATAGTCGGTATGGGTGCCGGCGCCGATCTGCCCGGCGGCCGCGTCGGCACGCTGCGGCGGATAATGCAGGAGCCGCAGCGTCGCCATCGGCTGGTCGAGCTTGTCCTCGAAGAAGTCGGCCTTGAGGCCGAGGTCAAGGGCGATGCCGCGATGGAGCTTGCGGCCGACCGACCAGACGGCATCGAAATAGGTGAGCATGGTGTCCTGCCAGCCCGGCAGATCCGGCCAGAGATTGACGCCACGGAACGGTTCGCCGGCGACGACGCGGGGATCATCGGCGGCGAGGTCGAGGCCGATGTTGAAGGCTTCCTTGAGATCGGCCGGCTTGGTGGGGTCGAGGCTCTCGCCCTTCATCGCCACATAGCCGCGATTGTGGGGGGAACGGCGGATCGACTGCTTGGCCTTTTCCTTCTCCGGGAGGGAGAAGAAAAGTGCAGCTTCGCCAAAGACTTCGTCGATGAGCGTGGTCGGGACGCGATGGCCGGTGACGAAGAAGAAGCCGACCTGGCGCGCCGCCTTGCCGATGTCGCGGGCGATGCGGGTGTCGGCGCCCGGGCCGCCGGCGATGTCGACGATCGGCAGTGAATCGGCTGAGACGGCGGTCATGACGAATGGAATCCCCTTGCGACGGCTACGGGACAGCGCCATCCACGAACCGTGCCAGCGGCCCATGGAATGCGCGCCGGTTTGTCTTCCGGCGGAAGCGGGCTAGCATGATTCCGGCCCCCGGACGGCCGCGGACGGGCGGCGGGCGATGCGCGGGCGGTCGCGGGCGGCACCGGAATCACGCCGCGACAGTGACGGGAGCAGGCGTTTCATGGCGGAAGCCCGCTGGCTCATCGAAACCAAATTCAGCCCGACCGCGCGCGGTCGTCACCAGATCGAGCGCGGCCGCATCCTCGACCAGCTGACCGCCGGCGAGCACCGGCTGATCGTCATCCAGGCGGCGGCCGGATTCGGCAAGAGCACCATCCTCGGCCAGTGGGCCGCCCGGCTCGCCGAGGCGGGCACCGCGGTCGCCTGGCTCAACCTCGACGAGGACGACCGCCAGATCGACCAGTTCGTCGCCTATCTGGTCGAAGCGCTCCGCCGGGCGCTCGCCGGGGTGTCGGCCGACGGCGCGGCGATGCTGGCAAGCTATGCCGGGCTGCCGGCCAAGGCGGCGCTTGCCGCGGTCACCCACGAACTGGAACGGCAGCAACGGCCCCTGGCGCTCGTCCTCGACGACTACCACCGCGCCGAGAGCGAGGCGACCGACGCGGTGATGCGCGCCCTCCTCGACCGCCTGCCGGGAATGGTGCGCGTGGCGGTGGCCAGCCGCTCGCCGCCGCGCCTCGGCCTGGCCCGGCTCAAGGCGGAAGGCCGCGCGACCATGCTCCTCGACCGCGACCTCCGCTTCACCGACGACGAGACGAGCCTCTTCCTCGCCGCCGAGATGCCGAAGCTCGACCACAAGGACTGGGTGCGCTTCTCGGCGCGGGCGGAAGGCTGGCCGGTGGCGCTGCAATTCGCCCGCATGTGGCTCGACGAAGGCGGCAGCCTGTCGGCGCTCAGCGCCGCCTCGGAAGCGAACGACCTCGGCTCGTACCTGTCGGAGCAGGTGTTCGGCACGCTGACCCCCGACCAGCAGACGTTCCTGCTCTCGACCAGCCCGCTCGAAAGCGTCTCCGAAGGCGTCGCCGAGGCGGTCGGCGTGGCGAAGGCGGCGACGCTGGTGCCGGAGCTGGCGCGCTCGGCGCTGCCGGTCGTCATCCTGTCGCCGGCGCCGCTTCGCTTCCGCTACCACCACCTCTTCCAGGATTTCCTGATGTCGCGGGCGCGGGCGGCGGGCATCGATCTCGACGCCGTCCACCGCAAGGCGGCGGGCTGGTTCGCGGCGACCGGCGACCTCGCCGCGGCCGTCCGCCACGCGCTCGCCGGCGGCGACCCGGAGACCGCCGCGGCGATCCTCGAGGAGGCCGGCGGCTGGCAGCTCGTCTATCGCGGCCAGGGCCATCTCGGTGCGATGCTCCGTGCGGTTCATCGCGCGCTCGACCCGGACAAGACGCCGCCGCGGCTCCTCCTCGGCGCCGAGGTGGTGGCGGCGAAGAGCGGCGACCTTGCCGCGGCCGGCGCGCTCAACAACGAGATCGCGGCGCGCGGCCTCGACAGGCGCGCCGACCTCGCCGACGAGATCCGCGTCATCGACGCGCTGATCAAGCTCTACCGCGACGAGCCGCTGCCGGAGGCCGACCTCGACCACCTGATGGAACTGGTCGGCCGGATGGGCGACGAGGAGCCGATGACGCGGGCGCTCGCCACCAACCTCGCGGCCTTCTTCACGCTACAGAAGGGGAGCTTCCCGAAAGCCAAGCGCTACGCGGAGCGCGCCATCCGCCACTTCCACGCCGCCGACGCCCTGTTCGGCGAGATCCACCTCTACGCCCATATCGGCCAGGCGGAGCTGGCGACCGGCAACCTCACCGCCGCGGCGGCCGCCTACCGGACGATGCGCGAACTATGCCGGCGCTGGCTCGGCGAGGGCAGCGACCTCGAGGCGATCGCCGCCATCCTCGAAGCCGAGGAACGCTACGAGGCGGACGACCGCGCCCGGGCGCGGCGCCTGGTCGAGCAGGGGCTCGGCCGCATCGAGGAGGCCGACGGCTGGTTCGACATCTTTGCCGCCGGCTACCTCACCGCCATCCGGCTGGAGCTTGCCGACCACGGCCCGGCGGCGGCCTTCGCGGCGATCGAGCGCGGCCACACCACGGCCGAGCGCCGCGCCATGGGGCGGCTCGCGGCGCTGCTTACCGAGGAATCGATCCGGGTCGCGACCATCGCCGACGACAGCGAACGGGCGCTCCGCACCTGCCGCGAGGCCGGCCTGTCGCTTAATCCCGGCGACGCGGGCGCACTGCCGGCGCCGCTCTCGTCGCTGCGCGGCGACGGGCGGGCGCTGATCGCGGCGCGGCTCCTCATCCGGCTCGGCCGGCCGGAGGAGGCCGACTTTTACCTCCAGGCGGCCGAGCGCCAGGCCCAGAAGGTCGGGACGCCGCTTACCCGGCGGATCACGGCGCGGGCGCTCCGCGCCATCGCCGAAGAGCGGCGCGGGCGGCGCGACCAAGCGCTCGCCGCGCTGACCGTCGCGACCGGGCTCGCCGGGTCGGAGCCGTTTGTCCGCACCCTGCTCGACGAGGGCGAGGACCTCAGGGAGCTTGCCGCCGCCTTCGCCAGCGACGCCGCGGTCGACCCGCCGCTCCGCCAGCGCTTCCGCCGGCTGGTCCAGCCCGAGGCGGCGGCGGAGCGTAGCTCAGGCGACAGCGCGGCGGATTTCGGCCTGTCGGCGCGCGAGCGGCAGATCCTCGACCTTCTCGCCGAGGGGCTCTCCAACAAGGAGATCGCCCGGCGGATCGCCCGCGACCCGAACACGGTGAAGTATCACCTGAAAAACCTGTTCGCCAAGCTGGCGGTCGAGCGCCGCGGCCGCGCCGTTGTGCGGGCGAGGCACATCGGGTTGATTGGGTAGGGTTGGCGGGAGTTGGGGCGGGGTTCGCCTTGCTAGCACCCCGGCTTTTGCCCGCCAGAAGGGGACGTTCGCCGGCGAAATCGCTGTGGCGGAGGCTGGGCAGCTGATCGCGAATTGGCGAGGATACATGTAATTGGTGTTGAGAACAAAATAGGAACGTGCAATATTTCCATACATTGTCGATTGCTTCAGAGGTCTGAGATGCCCCGCGGATGACCGTCGATCCCCATAGGACCTACGAGATTCGCTGCCCGGTGTACGGATTTGTGACGCTCAATGATCTCGAGTGGCAGATCATCTCGCAGCCAGCGTTCCAGCGCCTGAGGCGTATCCGACAGCTTGGCTGGACCGACCAGGTTTTCCCGGGTGCCATGCATACACGCTTCGAGCATTCGCTGGGTGTGATGCACATGGCGACGATGCTCTATGATGGCATTGTCGCGCGATCGAGCGACATTCTTCGGTCCGAGTTCGGCTATAACGACACGGGTTTCGGTCGACATCGCCAGTTGGTCCGCTTGGCGACCCTGCTTCACGATGTCGGCCACGCGCCGTTCTCGCATGCGGCGGAGGAACTCCTGCCTGTCCGCGACCGCGTGACGGGGGAGCGCTATCGGCATGAGCAATACTCTGCGGAGATCGTCCACCACCATTTCGGCGATGTTATCAAGAACCATCCGCTCAACAGGAGCAATTGGGAGCTGTCGGCGCAAGGCGTCGCCAACCTTCTCGAAGGCAAGCCGGAGGCGGGCGATGCTTTGTTCTGGCGGGACCTGATCGACGGCCAGCTTGACGCCGATCGAATGGATTATCTCCTCCGCGACTCCCTACATTGTGGCGTCAGCTATGGGCGCTACGATTGGAACCGCTTGGTCCACACGATTGTCGCAATGCCTGGAGGAGAAGAGGGCGGCCCACGGATCGGGGTGACGGAAGGCGGTTGGCATGCTGCGGAAGGCCTGATCGTCGCCCGCTATTTCATGTTCACCCAAGTCTATTTTCACAAGACGCGCGTCATTTACGACTACCATCTCCAGAGAGCGCTAGCTGAGCTTTTGCCTGGCGGTCAGTTTCCAGTGCCCTCGGGCAAAGGCCTTGATCGGTATATTGAATGGGACGACTGGCGTGTCCTTGGCCTGCTCGGGCGCGGCAAAGGCGGCGAAGACGGCAGACGGCTGGCAAGGCGCAACCATTTCCGTGAAATCAGACACACGTCTGAGCGACCGTTGCCGGAGGAGTTGAAGCGCCTCGAAGGGTGGCGAGACGCCCTTGGCGATCTTCTGGCGGCGGAAATGCGGGCAGAGAAATCCTGGTACAAGGTGGGAGGGGACTGTCAGGAATTCTGTGCGCGAGGCCATGATGATGGAAAGGAGAGAATCATCACATGGCTATCGAGAAGGAAGTTCTGGACCATCTGCTTGCAGGCCGCGATCCGGATGAGGTGTTCGCCAAGGACGGGCTTCTGGACGACCTGAAGAAGGCTCTTTCGGAGCGGATTCTGAACGCCGAGCTCGACGCCCATCTTGAAGACGAGCGCGAGGAAGGCAACGCCAATCGCCGCAACGGCGCCTCGAAGAAGTCGGTTCTGACGGGTACCTCGAAGATGCGGCTAACGATCCCGCGCGATCGCTCCGGCACCTTCGATCCGAAGCTGATCGCCAAGTACCAGCGGCGCTTCCCCGATTTCGACGACAAGATCATCTCCATGTATGCGCGCGGCATGACGGTGCGCGAGATCCGCGGTCATCTGGAGGAGCT
Source organism: uncultured Alphaproteobacteria bacterium (assembly GCA_963759235.1). GTDB lineage: Bacteria > Pseudomonadota > Alphaproteobacteria > Rhizobiales > Kaistiaceae > Bauldia. Next base: position 327,209 of record CAVWYO010000010.1, read on the forward strand.
CTATGGCATCGACGTCTCGCCAGACCTGATCTCGGCGGTCACCGACGCCGTCCTGGAGGCTGTGGCCGACTGGCAGAACCGGCCGCTGGACGTCTGCTACCCGCTGGTCTTCTTCGATGCGATCCGGGTGAAGATCAGGGACGAGGGCTTCGTCCGCAACAAGGCGGTTTACATAGCGCTCGGCATCCTGCCCGACGGCACCAAGGAGATACTCGGCATCTGGATCGAGCAGACCGAGGGCGCCAAGTTCTGGCTGCGCGTCATGAACGAACTGAAGAACCGCGGCGTCGGAGACATCCTGATCGCCGTCGTTGACGGTCTCAAGGGCTTCCCGGAAGCGATCACCGCGGTATTCCCCGACACGGTCGTCCAGACCTGCATCGTCCATCTGATCCGCCATTCGCTCGAGTTCGTGTCGTGGAAGGACCGCAAGCCCGTCGTGCCGGCGCTGCGCGCCATCTACCGGGCCAAGGATGCCGAGGCCGGCATGAAGGCCCTGGAGGCGTTCGAAGCCGGCGCCTGGGGCCAGAAATACCCGGCCATCGCCCAGAGCTGGCGACGCAACTGGCAACACGTCGTGCCCTTCTTCGCCTTCCCCGAAAGCGTGCGTCGGATCATCTACACGACAAATCAAATAGAGGCGCTGAACTCCAAGCTGCGCCGAGCCGTGCGGACCAGGGGCCACTTCCCCAAGGACGACGCCGCCATGAAGCTGCTATATCTGGTCCTCAACCACGCGGCCACGGATTGGAAACGTCCGCCCCGCGAGTGGTTCGAGGCCAGGACCCAGTTCGCCGTCGTCTTCGGCGAAAGGTTCGTCAGCCAATGACGACACCGGCCTCCCGCACAGAATTCCTGACAGTGAGGGCCAGCCGACATCCAGGTGCTCGCGAAAACGCCCGGACCATCCGTTGCTGCACTCTCGAATTATTCGTCCGTCGTCGGGAACATCGACCCGATACGCCAGATACGTCTCTACGCACGGCCCGAGGATCGCGAGAAAGCCATCGCTCGCATCGCCACGATATGAGGAGGACGCATGCCCGCTAGCCAGAACAATCTCGACAAGGTCGCGCTAATGGCGGAACTGGTTCGGCGAGCGCCGAGCCCACCGGGCCGAACCGCGCTGATGAAGCTTGCTTACTTTCTGAAGATCTTGAGAGGCGTCCCCCTCGCTTATGCCTTCCGCCTGTACACCTACGGTCCATTCGACAGCGACGTTCTCGACGATCTCCAATACGCCGAGGCGCTCGGCGCTGTGCAGAGCGAGATCATCGTCTATGCCGGCGGCAAGCGCTATGAGTACCGGCCCGGCCCCCGGATCGACGAGATTACCGACTACGCCAAGGTGTTTCTTTCGCCATACAGCGACAGCCTTGACTGGGTTCTCACCAATTTCGGCTCCCGCTCCGCCCAGGATTTGGAAATGGCGAGCACAATTGTTTTTGTTGATCGGGCAACCTTGGAGAGGGGCGCCAGGCAGAAAATTGCCGAACTTGCAAGAAAGGTGCAGGCCGTGAAGCCCTACCTTTCAAGAGATGCGATCGAACGCGAAGCCCAAGCTCTTCAGGACAGAGGCCTGCTATCGGCGGTCGCCGACGGTTCTTAGAGAGTTACGGACCTGCTGAGCGTCACTAGAGCCTTGGACCAAGCGTCGACGACACCGATCACATTGGTCCCTTGGCTCGGGGCGTTCAACGCTTTGGGCAATTGTTCTGCATCGGGATCTAGCCCGCATCGAAGCACATGAATGCCTACGACATCCCGAAACAATATCGGCTGAGTGATTTCTTTAGCATATCGACATCGGCCTTCTCAGCCGTAGGCTCGCAAAGCCCGCCCTTCTCACGCGATCACGATGAAATCGCTGGCGTGGAGGTGGAGGCCCTTGTCGAGCTTGGCGAACTCGACCTGAGCAAAGGTGTTGCCGGTGCCGTCCGGGTCGTAATAGAGCGCCCCGGTCGTCTTGTCGTAGATGATGTGGTCGTCGCCGTCGTGGGCGGAAGGGCCCTTGTGGAATTCCGCAGCGGTGAGGGTTCCCAGCCCGCTGAGCGCCGCGAAGACGAGCTTGGAGAGGAGGAGCTTGTCGGTGCCGGGGTCGAAATGCTTGACCCGGTCGACATTGGTCACGGAGTTCAGAGCCCTATCGAAAACGAACTGGTCCTTATGCGGCCCGGCGATCAGCGTGTCGTTGCCGTCGCCGCCATAAACCCTACCGGCGTGGCCGCCGGCGTTCTTGAAGGTGTCGTTGCCGGGGCCGAGATGCACCTCTCCCTTGATCGTGCCGTCGTTGACGATCTTGTCCTTGGCGCCGCCACCGACGATGATGCCCTTGATCTTGCCGTGGTTCTCCACCAACAGGTTTCCGACGCCCCCGTTTTCGATCGAGTAAGCGCCTCCGGTGATCGTGCCGCCGGACTTGTTGACGATGGTCGTCGTCAGCCCGGCGGGGATGAAGGTCCGTATGCCATCCTGGCCACCATCGATCGCGCCGGAATTGTCGATCATCGGCCCGTCGGTCGCGCCGGCTGTAATCACAGTCGCGGAAACACCGTAGATGACCCCGAAGATATGGCCCGCATTGGTGAGATCGAAATTGTCCACGTCGCTGGCGGCCACGCCGTAATTTGCCGAGCCGACGATGCTCCCGTCATTGATGACGGTCATGTTCTTGGCGCCGGGGACGCTCCCTAGGACAACACCGTAGCCGCCGACGATGCTGCCGTTCGCCTTGTTGATGACGGTGCCGTTCTTCGCCGCCTGGAAGTAGACGCCAAAGTTGGTGTTGCTGAAGACAGCCCCCTGGTTGACCAGCTTGCTCCCGTTGAAGCTGCTGTAGACCGCCGCCGCACTCCCCGAGCCGACCACGACGCCGTCGGCGATGGTCCATGTCTCGCCGGCACCGGCATAGTCGATGGCGGGAGCGATGGGATTGTAGATGGTCGTGTGCTGGGTGGGCATCGGAGGTCTCCTTGCAACGGGGCCGCCCACTCAGCGGCCTTCGGGGGTAGCGGCGCGACGGCGGTGGTCCTCCGATCGTAGGCCGCCATCGCTTGCTCAGGCAACCACGATGAAATCGTCGTGGTGGAGGTTGAGGTGCTTGTCGAGCTTGGCGAACTTGACCTCGCCGCCGTTGGCGTTGCCGTTGGAGTCGTAGAGGAGCGCCCCGGTAGCCTTGTTGTAGACGATGCGGTCGTCAGCGTCGTGAGCGTGCGCGCCCTTGTGGAACTCCGCGCCGGTGAGGGTTCCCAGCCCGCTCAGCGCCGGGAAGAAGGTCTGGTCGAGGATGAGCTTGTCGGTGCCCGGATCGAAGTGCTTGACCCGGTCGACATTGGTCGCCGCGTTCAGCGTCGTGTCGAAGACGAACTTGTCGGTGTGCGGCCCGGCGATGAGCGTGTCGTTGCCGTCGCCGCCATGAACCCTGCCGGCGGTGCCGCCGGCGTTCTTGAAGGTGTCGTTGCCGGCGTGGAGAATCACCTCGCCCTTGATCTGCCCGTGGTTGACGATCTTGTCCTTGGCGACGCTGCCAATGACGATGCCTTTGATCTTGCCGTGGTTCTCCACCAACAGGTTTCCCACGCCGGCGTTTCCGATCGAGGCAGCGTCTCCCTTGATCGTGCCGCCGGACTTGTTGACGATGGTCACCGTCAGCCCGGCAAGGACATTGGTGAGTATGCCGAACGTACCACCACTGATCACGCCGGAATTTTCGATCGTCGGGCCGCCGGTCGCGCCGGGCGTGACTACCGTCGCAGAAACACCGAATGTGGCTCCAAAGATGTGGCCGGTGTTGGTGAGATCGAAATTCGACACATCGGCGGCGGTAACGCCGATTTGGGCCGAGCCGATGATTCTACCGTCATTCACGACGGTCATGTTCTTGGCGCCGGGAACATCCCCAACGACAACGCCTTTGGCGCCAACAATGCTGCCGTTCGCCTTGTTGATGACGGTGCCGTTGTTCGCTGCCTGGAAGTAGACGCCGGCGTTGGTATTGCTGAAGACGCCCCCCTTGTTGACCAGCTTGCTCCCGCTGAAGTGGCTCAAGACCGCCGGGGCAATCCCCGAGCCGACTAGGACGCCGTTGGCGATAGTCCATGTCTTGCCGGCGCCGGCATAGTTGATGGCCGGGCTGTTAGGATTGTACATGTCGCTGTGCTGGGTTGGCATGGGTCGTCCTCCTGTTGTCGTCCGCCCACCGGCGGAGTTCGATTGCATCAGGGGGTCGGGCGGTGTCGCCCCGCCTGTCCAAGTCTCAGGCGAAGTGGAGGGCGCTTTGCAGGGCGCAGCCCGGCGGGATGCCTCATGGCATCTCGGTCACCTTCCACAGCGCTCCACGATAGGCGAAGCCGGGCAGCATTGCCAGCCATGGAGCCTGCTCTTAGGCTAATCTCCGGACAGTCGTTCAGAGCCTGAAGCGCTTCCGGAATCCGCCAGGAAACGACATGTCCTGCGGCAGCAAACCCCGACCCTTCTCAGGCGATCACGATGAAGTCGCTGGCGTGCAGGTTGAGGTGCTTGTCGAGCTTGGCGAACTGCACCTCACCTCCGGGGCCGGTGCCATTGGAGTCGTAAAGGAGCGCGCCGGTAGCCTTGTTGTAGATGATGCGATCGTCGAGGTCGTGGGCGCCGGTGCCCTTGTGGAACTCCGCGCTGGTGAGGGTTCCGAGCCCGCTCAGCGCCGGGAAGAAGGTCTTGCTGAGGAAGAGCTGGTCGGTCCCCGGATCGAAGTGCTTGACCCGGTCGACATTGGTCGCCGCGTTGAGCGTCGCATCGAAGACGAACTGGTCCTTGTGCGGCCCGGCGATGAGGGTGTCGTTGCCGTCGCCGCCATGAACCTTGCCCGCGTGGCCGCCGGCGTTCTTGAAGGTGTCGTTGCCGGCTTGGAGATACACCTCGCCCTTGATCTGCCCGTCGTTGACGATCTTGTCGGCGGCGGCGTTGCCAATGATGTTGCCTTTGATCTTGCCGTGGTTCTCCACCGACAGGTTTCCCGCGCCGCTGTTTACGATCGAGTAAGTGCCTCCCTTGATCGTACCGCCTGACTTGTTGACGACGGTCGTCTTCAGGCCGGCAAGGGTGTTGGTGACTATGCCGTACGTACCACCCTCGATCACGCTGGAATTTTCGATCATTGGGCCGTCGGTCGCGCCGGGCGTGGCCACCGTTGCCGCAACGCCCTCTGAGGCGCCAAAGATGTGGCCGGTGTTGGTGAGATCGAAATTCGACACGTCGGCGGCGACCACGCCGGCTACGGTAAAGCCGATGATGCTCCCGTCGTTCATGACGGTCATGTTCTTGGCGCCGGGAACGGTCCCTACGATAACACCGGAGGTACCGACGATGCTGCCGTTCGCCTTGTTGATGACGGTGCTGTTCTTCTGTGCCGGGAAGAAGACGGCGAAGTTGGTACTGCTGAAGACGTCGCCCTTGTTGACCAGCTTGCTGCCGTTGAAGCCGCTGTAAACCGCCGGGGCACTCCCCGAGCCGACCAGGACGCCGTTGGCGATGGTCCATGTCTTGCCGGGGCCGGCATAATTGATGGCCGGGGCGGTGGGGTTGTAGATGTCCGTGTGCTGGATGGACATGATCGTGCTCCGCCGTAGTTGACCGCGTTCGGGACTATCAGGCCCCGGAGGGCGTGCCCACCCGGACCGCTATGACATGCGGAACCTATCGCGCAAATTATGGCATCGGCTTGGCGGCACGCCACCGATTCGGGTGGAGGTACTTTGCGACTGCTCAAGCGCGTGGCGTTCGCCCGCGCGGCATCCTCCCGCTCACGCAATCACGATGAAGTCGCTGTGGTGCAGGTTGAGGTGCTTGTCGAGCTTGGCGAACTGGATCTGCGGCGAAAGACCGGTGCCGTCCGGGTCGTAGTAGAGGTTCCCGGTGCTTGCCTGGTAGATGATGTGGTCGTCGCCGTCGTGGGCGGAAGGGCCCTTGTGGAACTCCGCAGCGGTGAGGGTCCCCAGCCCGCTCAGCGCCGGGAAGAAGGTCTTGCTGAGGAAGAGCTGGTCGGTGCCCGGATCGAAGTGCTTGACCCGGTCGACATTGGTCGCCGCGTTGAGCGTCGCATCGAAGACGAACTGGTCCTTGTGCGGCCCGGCGATGAGGGTGTCGTTGCCGTCGCCGCCATGAACCTTGCCCGCGTGGCCGCCGGCGTTCTTGTAGGTGTCGTTGCCGGCGCTGAGAATACACCTCGCCCTTGATCTGCCCGTCGTTGACGATCTTGTCGGTGGCGGGACCGCCAACGACAATGCCTTTGATCTTGCCGTGGTTCTCCACCAACAGGTTTCCCGGGCTGCCGTTTACGATCGAGTAAACGGCTCCCTGGATGGTGCCGCCGGACTCGTTGACGATGGTCGTCTTCAGCCCGGCAAGTGCGGTGGTGACCAGGCCGAACGTACCACCCTCGATCACACCGGAATTGTCGATCATCGGCCCGTCGGTCGCGCCGGGTGTGACCACCGTTGCCGTAACGCCATATACGGCGCCAAAGATGTGGCCGGTGTTGGTGAGATCGAAATTCGACACATCGGAGGCGACAACGCCGTAGGTGGTCAAACCGACGATGCTCCCGTCATTGATGACCGTCATGTTCTTGGCGCCGGGACCCCCAACGACAATGCCGCCGGTGCCAACAATGCTGCCGTTCGCCTTGTTGATGACAGTGCCGTTCTTCGCTGCCGGGAAGTAGACGGCAAAGTTGGTACTGCTGAAGACGTCGCCCTTGTTGACCAGCTTGCTGCCGTTGAAGCCGCTGTAGACCGCCGGCGCGCTTCCCGAGCCGACCAGGACGCCGTTGGCGATGGTCCATGTCTTGCCGGCACCGGCATAATTGATGGCCGGGGCGGTGGGGTTGTAGATGTCGGTTTTCTGGATGGGCATGATCGTGCTCCGCCGTAGTTGACCGCGTTCGGGACTATCAGGCCCCGGAGGGGCGTGCCCGCCCGGACCGCTGTGACATGCGGAACCTATCGCGCAAATTATGGCACCGGCTTGGCGGCACGCCACCGATTCGGGTGGAGGCCCTTTGCGACTGCTCAAGCGCGGGGCGTTCGCCCGCGCGGCATCCTCCCGCTCTCACGCGATCACGATGAAATCGCTGTGGTGGAGGTTGAGGTGTTTGTCGAGCTTGGCGAACTCGACCTGGGCAAAGGTGTTGCCGGTGCCGTCCGGGTCGTAATAGAGCGCTCCGGTCGTCTTGTTGGTAGATGATGTGGTCGTCGCCGTCGTGGGCGGAAGGGCCCTTGTGGAACTCCGCAGCGGTGAGGGTCCCCAGCCCGCTGAGCGCGGGGAAGAAGGTCTTGCTGAGGAAGAGCTGGTCGGTGCCCGGATCGAAGTGCTTGACCCGGTCGACGTTGGTCGCCGGGTTCAGCGGCGTGTCGAAGACGAACTGGTCCTTGTGCGGTCCGGCGATCAGGGTGTCGTTGCCGTCGCCGCCATGAACCCTGCCGGCGGTGCCGCCGGCGTTCTTGAAGGTGTCGTTGCCGGGGCCGAGATACACCTCGCCCTTGATCTGCCCGTGGTTGACGATCTTGTCATGGGCGGTGCCGCCGGCGATGATGCCTTTGATCTTGCCGTGGTTCTCTACCAGCAGGTTTCCTGCGTTGGTCTCGATCGAAACAGCCCCTCCCTTGATCGTGCCTCCGGACTTGTTGACGACGGTCGTCTTCAGCCCGGCAAGGGTGTTGGTGGTAATGCCGATCGCACCACCACTGATCACGCCGGAATTTTCAATCATCGGCCCGTCGGTCGCGCCGGGTGTGGCCACCGTCGCGGCAACGCCGTATACGGCCCCAAGGATGTGGCCGGTGTTGGTGAGATCGAAATTCGCCACATCGATGGCGAACACACCGGCTTGGCTCAAGCCGATGATGCTGCCGTCATTCATGACGGTCATGTTCTTGGCGCCGGGAACGTTCCCGACGAGAACACCGAAGCCGCCGACGATGCTGCCGGTCGCCTTGTTGATGACCGTGCCGTTCTTCTGTGCCTGGAAGAGCACGCCGTAGATGGAACTGCTGAAGACATCGCCCTTGTTGACCAGCTTGCTGCCGTTGAAGGCGCTATAGACCGCCGGGGCAGTCCCCGAGCCGACCAGGACGCCGTTGGCGATGGTCCATGTCTTGCCCGGCCCGGCATAGGTGATGGCGGGGGCTGCAGGATTGTAGATGTCCGCTTTCTGGGTGGGCATGATCGTGCTCCGGTTGTCGTCCGCCTATCGGCGGCGTTCGCTTGCATCAGGGGGTCGGGGCGGCATCGCCCTACCGGTCAATTCCTTCGGGGAGGCGGAGTGCGCCAGCAGGGCCTTGCCCCCGGCGGATGTCGAGCCTCATGGCGGTCTCAGCCGCCTTCGACAGCGCACCACGATAGGCGAAGCCCGGCGCCGTTGCGACACTATCATCCGCCGGCGTCCGCCAACAAGGCGGAGCCTTCGGCCGAAGGTCGGCCGAAGGGTCAAGAGCGGACGCGTTTGTCTTCCCAAGGTACTGGGCGGTGTCCAGTTTAGCGGGTATTGTCAGGGCACTATTACCGAAGGAGGTCGCGACATGAAGAAGTTCATCGCCTTGTACATGATGCCCGCCGCAGTCCTCGCCAAGATGGGGCCGCCGACGCCCGAGGAGATGCGGTCCGAGACGGAAAAATGGATGGCCTGGGTCAAGAAATACGGCGACGCCGTCGTCGATCCCGGCGCACCGCTCGGCAAAACCAAGCGCATCACCGCCGCTGGCGCGTCCGACGCGAAAAACGAGATCACCGCCTATTCGCTCGTGCAGGGCGATTCCCTCGATTCGGTGTCGAAGATGTTCATCGGACATCCGCACTTCGGCATGGCCGAGGGCGGAACGATCGAACTGGTCGAGTGCCTGCAGATTCCCGGCATGTAGGAAACGCGCAAGACCCGCTGATCCGAGTGTCCGGGGACCTCGCCCGCGAACACCGCGGGCGGACCGGCCGCTCCAGCGGTCGGCGCCGCAGTGTCAGCGCGTCACGGCCGGAGACGTTGCGTGCAATTCCTTGTAGCCGTGGCTCAGGGCAAGACCTTCGATATCGATGATCTTGGCGTAGGCTTGCAGCGGCAAGAGCTCGACGCCGTCGAGAAGCATCGCCGCCCGCGCGTCTCGGCTGGCGTCGTCGGACAGCGCCGCGGTCAACGCTTCACGCAATCGGGTGACGCGTTCGCGGTCGGCGGTCGCGGAAGCGACGAATGGCGGAGCCGGCGCGGACTCGCTCCAGCACAGAATTCGGGTGCCGCTCAGCGCCGCCGGTCGGTGCCGGCCAAGCAGGGCGTGGAGGACGCAATCCATCGCCATGACGTCCGCCTTGCCGGCCCGCAACAAAGCGAGGCTGTCGATGTGGGCGCCGCTGACCTTCACCTTTGAAAAGAACCTGCCGTTCCGGCTGAATGGCGCGACGAGCGCCCTCAACGCGTTGGTGCCCGAATGGGAGTTGAAGCCGTTGACGGCGCACGCGGAGCCACGAAGGTCGTCGAGACCGGCAGCCTCGCTATCATCGCGGACGAGGACGACGCTGCGGTAGTTGGCGCCCTCGCACCCGGCGGCGGTGTAGCGCGGTGTAGCGATCACTTCGACGCTGCCGGCAAAACCGTAGATCAGGTCGTAGCCGCAGCACTGAGCGACCAGGAGTGCGGGGTGGGTCAAGATGCCCGGCACGGGAAGCCCGCGGGTCAACCTCCTCGGCACGCCGCGCAGGCCCTGTTTGCGCAGATGCCGCGCCAGAACCGACCACAGGAGTTCTTGAGCCGCTTCCGTCTCGGGCAGTTCGTACCAGGGAAGACACGCAATGCTCATCGACGGCATCCTGCCGATCGCGCCAGAGGCGGCCGCCAGCGTGCTTCACAGAGAAATCCCGGTGGCGGCCCTCGCCCAGGTTCGCGGGGTTTGTTGCCGCTTGCAACTGACGACCGGTTGGTCCGGCGTCTGCTCCGGCCAGATCCGGCGTAGAGGGTCAAAATGGCGAAAACCGGCCAATCGCTCCGCACCACCAGCAACGATCCGGGTGGTGCCAATCATCGGAACCGCGCCACAACGCGCGTCGTTCGCGGAACGGCCCGCAGATTCTCGGCGGTGCCGGCGGAAAGCGTGCTAAGCGATAGGTTCGTCCGGTGGGTCGGGTTTATCGCCGCGGTGCGTCCCCCTGGCCGCGACCCAGCCATCACGTATGGCTCACCCGAAAGGCAGTCCATGACATCCATGCCCATCGGCGATCCGCGCTTCTTCGCGCGGAGCGGACCCCACACGCTGGCGGCCGTGGCGACCGCCGCCGCCGGCAGCGCGCCGCTCAGCGACTTGCTGCTGACCGGCATCGCGCCGCTGCAAACGGCAGGGCCGGGCGACGTCAGCTTTCTCGACAACCGCCACTACGCGATGGCGATGGAAACGACGCGCGCCGGCGCCGTGATCGTCCACCCGGACATGCTTGCTCGCGTGCCGGCGGCGACGATACCGATCGTCACCAGCGCCCCCTACGAGGGATGGGCTCGCGTCGCGACGCTGTTTCATCCCGAGCAGAGCATGTCTCCCGGGATTCATCCCTCGGCGGTGGTCGACGCGCTTGCGTCGGTCGATCCGCTGGCGGAGATCGGACCCTTTGCCGTGGTCGAGGCGGGGGCCAGGATCGGCGCCGGGTGCCGACTGGGCTCTCACGTCTTCGTCGGCCGGGGGGTGGTGATGGGCCGCGATTGCCGCATCGGTCCGCATGCCAGCGTCAGCCACGCGATCATCGGGGCGCGGGTGTACGTATATCCGGGCGCGCGGATCGGCCAGGAGGGCTTCAGCTTCGCATCGACCAAGGCAGGCTTCCTCACCATACCGCAACTCGGGCGGGTCATCCTCGAAGACGACGTCGAGATCGGCGCCAATTCGACGATCGATCGCGGATCGACCGGCGACACGATCATTGGTGCCGGCTCGCGGATCGATAACCTGGTCCAGATCGGCCACAACGTTCGCCTCGGCCGCTGTTGCGTGATCGTCGCGCAAGTCGGCATCGCCGGCTCGACGGTCTTCGAGGATTTCGTTCAAGTGGGCGGCCAAGCTGCCATCGCCGGCCATCTGCATATCGAGGCGGGAGCGAAGATCGGCGCCCAGTCGGGGGTGATGGCAGATGTGCCCGCCGGGATAACCGTGCAGGGCACGCCGGCGCAGCCGCAACGCGACTTCTTCAAGCAGGTCGCCATCCTGAAGCGGATCATGCGCACCTATTCGCCGCGCACCAAGCAAGCCGCCGCGCGCCGGTTGCCGGCACCGACCACGAAAAAGGCGAAGCCCCAACGATCGTGAAGCATCGGCCGCGCCATGACCTGGCTCAGATGCCGTTTGCCTGGAGCCACATTTCGAGAAGTCCGACTTGCCACAGCTCCGCGCTGGCGAGCGGAGACGGCTCCGTCTCGGGTGCGGCGGACAGGCTGTCGAGGTAGCTCGGGCGGAACAGCCCGCGCTGGCGCGCCGCCGCCGAGGCCAGGGTATCGCGTACCATCTCGGCGTAGGGCTCCTTGAGGCGCTGCAGCGTGGGGACCGGGAAATAGCCCTTCTTGCGATCGATCACCTCGTGCGGAATGAGCGTCCGCGCAACGTCCTTCAATATGGCCTTGCCCCGATTGATAAGCTTGTAGTTGACGGGAATGCGCGCGGCGAGTTCGACGAGCTCGTGGTCGACGAACGGAACCCGCGCCTCGATCCCCCAGGCCATCGTCATGTCGTCGACGCGCTTCAACTGGTTTTCGGCGAGCAGCACCGTGGTGTCGAGGCGGAGCACCCGGTCGGTCGGCGTCGCGGCACCCGGGCGGGTCAGCTCATCGGCGATCAACTTCTGGCTTGCACCGTCCCCCGCATGCGACGCCTCGCACAGATGCTGCTTCACCCGCTCGCGCCCCGGCGAGAAGTACACGCGGGCATGATCGGCGACGATATCCTTCGAATTGGCCAGAAGCCGGTGCCGGTAGTAGCCGGCGAACACCTCGTCGGCGCCCTGGCCCGTCTGCACGACCTTGATGTGCTTCGCCACCTCTTCGCCGAGCAGGTAGAAGCCGACATAGTCGTGTGAGATCATCGGCTCCGACATCGCCGCGATGGTGGCGGGCAGCGCTTCGAAGAGCCGCCGCGAGTCGATGAAGATCCTGCGGTGGTCGGTGTGGAACCGCTCGGCGACCAGGTCGGAATAGGCGAACTCGTCGCCCTTCTCGTCGTCGGCATCCTCGAAGCCGATCGAAAAGGTCATCAGACCGGTCTGGCCGAATTCGGCGAGGAGGCCGACCACCAGGCTGGAATCGACACCGCCGGAGAGGAGCACGCCGACCGGCACGTCGGCAACCATGCGCCGCTTGACCGCAAGGCGGAGCGCGTCCAGCAGCCGGTCCCGCCATTCCTCGCGCGAGGCCTCGGGAGCCGCCGGGTCGGGCTCGTAGCTCGTCGACCAGTAGTGGCGGTCGGTGGTCCGCCCGTTCGGCTCGACGACCCGCACCGTCGCCGGCGGCAACTTGCCCACGCCGGCGAGAATGGTACGCGGCGCCGGCACGACCGAATTGAGGGTTATGTAATTGTCGAGGGCGATCCGGTCGATCGCGGTATCCACCTCGCCGCCGGCGAGCAGCGCGGGCAGGGACGAGGCGAAGCGCAACCGTCTGCCGGTCGAGGCGTAGTAGAGCGGCTTGATGCCGAAGCGGTCGCGGGCGAGGATCAGGCGGCCCGACTCCCGCTCGTGGATGGCAAAGGCGAACATGCCGTTGAGGCGGGAGACGAAGTCGAGCCCAAAGGCGTGGTAGGCTTTGAGGATGACCTCGGTGTCGCCTTCTGAGAAGAAGCAGTAGCCCTTCGCCTCGAGCTCGGCGCGCAGTTCCTTGTAGTTGTAGATGCAGCCGTTGAAGACGATGGCGAGGCCGAGACCCGGGTCGAGCATGGGCTGGCTGGACGCGTCCGACAGGTCGATGACCTTGAGCCGGCGGTGGCCGAGGGCGACCCTGTCATGGGCGAGAATCCCCGTGCCGTCGGGCCCGCGAAGCTTCAGGCGTTCGGTCATCCGCGCCACCGCGACGACATCGGCGGCACCGCCGTCGAACCGCACCTCGCCCGCAAATCCGCACAAGCCGCTGCGTCTCCTTACCCGACGGATCGGCGAAGTCGCCCCCCTGGAACGACTGCCATGGGCCCTTTCGCGACACAAGCGGGAAACGCGGCTTCGGCCGCGCCTCCACCACCAACCTCCGTCAATGCTCGTTCCTACCCATTTGGGTAGTCGGCCTCTCCTACCCTCCGCCGCGATTGCCCTTAAGGCGTCTCGCCGGTTTCAATCATCTCCTCGGCAGCGTCGAGGGGAGACAAAGCGCGATGGATACCCGGCCGCGGCCCGACAACGGCCGAGCCGCGCGGGCCGCCGACGCGGTGACCCGCGAGATCATCAACGGCAAGCTGCTGGCCACCGTCGACGAGATGGCGATCGTGCTCGCCCGCGCCTCGATGAGCCCCGTCGTCTATGAGGTGCTCGACTTCGCCTGCGGCATCTGCGACGGCCGCGGCGACCTCGTCGCCCAGACCAACGGCATCACCATCTTCACCGGCACGTTTTCGCGCCAGGTCCACTTCGTCATCGAGCGATTCGGGACCGAGATGAAGCCGGGCGACACGTTCCTCACCAACGATCCCTTCGAAGGCGGCACCCACGCCTGCGACTTCGCCATCATCCGGCCGATCTTCTGCGACGGCGAGCGGATCGCCTGGGGGATCGCGGTGGCGCACCTCCTCGACGTCGGCGGCGCCGTCGCCGGCAGCATCCCGCCGGATGCGACGTCGGTCTTCCAGGAGGGGCTGAGGCTCTCCGGGGTGCGGCTCACCCGCGACGACAAGCCGATCGACGACATCGTCCGCATCGTCACCGAAAACGTGCGGCTGCCGCGGCTGGCGCTCGGCGACATCAACGCCGAGCTTGCGGCGGTCAGGATCGCCGAGCGACGCATCCTCGAGACGGCGGCAAAATACGGCATCGCGGCGCTCGACGAGACGTTCCGCTTCCTGCTCGCGGCCAGCGAGGCGCGCGCCCGCGCGGTGATCGCGGAACTCCCCGACGGCGAATATGGAGCCGAGGACATCGTCGACGGCGACGGGGCGACCGACGATCCCATCCCGGTCAAGGTGGTCGTCAGGATCAAGGGGTCGGAGATCGAGGCGGACTTCACCGGCTCCAGCCCGTCCCGCAACGCCCCGATCAACTGCAGCCGCGGAGCGCTGACCTCGGCGGTCAAGACGGTCATGAAGGCGCTGGTCGCGCCGCAGGAGCCGTCGAACGACGGCTGGTTCCGGCCGCTGACGGTGACCGCGCCGGAGGGAACGATCTTCACCGCCGAAAAGCCGTCGCCGACCGGCTGGTATTACGAGGGTGCGGCGCAGGCGTCGGAGCTGGTGTGGAAGGCGCTGGCGCCGCTGGCGCCGGAGCGGTTCACCGCCGGCACCTATGTCAGCCTCTGCGCCACCTACATCTCCGGCTCGGGCGCCGACGGCCTCTTCGTCCACATCGAGCCGCAGAACGGCGGCTGGGGGGCGACGCGCGAGCGCGACGGGGCGAGCGGGCTGATCGCCATCACCGACGGCGACACCTACAATTATTCGATCGAGCTCCTGGAGGCGAAATTCCCGCTGCTCGTCCGCCGCTACGATTACAACATCAAGGACGGCGTCGGCGCCGGTCGCCACCGCGGCGGCTTCGGCCTGGTGCGGGAGTACGAGATCGAGTGCGACGACGCGGTGCTCTACGGCAGCTACGGCCGCACCGAGACGCCGCCATGGGGGGTCGACGGCGGCAGAAGCGGCACGCTGAACGGCATGGAGGTTGTGCGCGGCGGCAGCCGCACGCGGCTCACCCGCACGCCGCGCTTTCCGCTGAGGCGCGGCGACCTGGTCCGCATCATCACCGGCGGCGGCGGCGGCTGGGGCGATCCGCTCGACCGCGCGCCAGCCGACGTCGCCCGCGACTTCCGCGACGGACTGATCGACGCCGACAAGGCCGAGAGCCTCTACGGCATCGCCATCGACCGGTCGAGCGGCACGGTCGACGCGAAAGCGACCGCCCGGCTGAGAGGAGCGCCGCGATGATCAGGATCGCGTCGGACGCCGGCGGCACCTTCACCGACCTCATCGCCTTCAACGAAGCCTCCGGCGCGATCCTCGTCGGCAAGGCGCTGACCACGCCGCAGGACCCCTCGCTCGGCGTCCTCGACACGATTTACCAGGCGAACGAGACCGGCCTCGACCAGCGCGCCGCCTCGTTCTTCGTCCACGGCGGGACGACGGTGATCAACGCCATCACCGAGCGTAAGGGCGTGCCAACCGCCCTCGTCACGACACGCGGCTTCCGCGACGTGATCGCCATCGGCCGCGGCAACCGGCCGGACCTCTACAATCTGCATTCGCTGCCCTCCGAGCCGTTCGTCCCGCGCCATCTCCGCTTCGAGGTGAGCGAACGGGTCGACGCCAAGGGGCGCGTGCGCGCGCCGCTCGCCATGGACGAGGTCGACGCGGTCGCCGAGGCGATTGCCGGCTCCGGCGTCGCGGCGGTCGCCATCATGTTCCTGCACGCCTATGCCAACCCCGAGCACGAAGCGGCGGCAGCGGCGCGGCTCCGCCAGATACTGCCCGGCCTGGCGGTCACCGCCAGCCACGAAGTGTCGCGCAACTGGCGGGAATACGAGCGCTCCAACACGGCCGTGCTGTCGGCCTATGTGCAGCCGATCATGGCGCGCTACCTCGCCAATCTCGACGACGCGCTGTCGGCCGAAGGATTGTCGTGTCCGCGCTACTGCATGCAGTCGAACGGCGGGCTCGCCAAGTTCGACGCCGCCGAAGCGGCGCCCCTCGCCCTGGTCGAGTCCGGCCCGGCCGGCGGCGTCGCCGGTGCGGTCAGGGTCGGCGAGGCGCTCGGCGAGGCCGACATCCTCTATCTCGACGTCGGCGGGACGACGGCGAAATGCTCGCTGGTGCGCGGCGGCCAGCCGGTGTTGAAGTCCGACTACAAGCTCGAATGGACGCGGCTCACCCCCGGCTATCCGGTGCAGGTGCCGGTGGTCGACATCGTCGAGATCGGCGCCGGCGGCGGATCGATCGCCCATGTCGGCCCGGCCGGCGAGTTGCGCGTCGGGCCGCAGAGCGCCGGGGCGGATCCGGGGCCCGCCTGTTACGGGCGCGGCGGCGACCAGCCGACGGTCACCGACGCCAAGCTGATCACCGGGGTCATCGACGCCGAGCGCTTCGCCGGCGGCAGGATGCGGCTCGACCGCGACCTCGCCGCTCGGTCGCTCGAGCCGATCGCCGCGCACCTCGGCACCTCCGTCGTCGCCGCGGCCGAGGCGGTGATCCGCCTCGCCGAAGCCAACATGATCAACGCGCTGAAGCTGGTGACGATCCAGCGCGGCCACGACCCGCGCGACCTGACCATGGTGGTGAGCGGCGGTGGCGGTCCGATGCATGCGGCGACGCTTGGCCGCGAGCTCGGCGTCAAGCGCACGGTGATCCCGCGCTATGTCGGGCTGTTTTCGGCCTGGGGGATGCTCGCCGCCCGGCCGCGTCTCGACCTTCGCCAGACCCGCTTCTCCACCTTGACGCCCGACACCCCCGCCGCGGCACGCGCTTTGTTCGGCGAATTGGAGGCGGAGGCGACGCGGTATTTCGGCGACTCCGCGTCGCACCCGCTGGTTTTCGACCGCAGAATTGAGATGCGCTATGTCGGCCAGGAGCACACGGTCGCCGCCCCCTTCGATCCGACCGCGGACAGCGCCGATGTGTTGCTCGAAGCATTTCATGCAAATCACGAGCAGGCTTACACTTTTCGGCTTGCTGACACCGACGTGGAACTGGTCACCTACCATCTCGGCGCCGAACTCGACACGCCGCGGGTCGACCTTCCCGAAATCATCGTCGAGACGACCGTGGAGGACGCCTTGATCGGCGATCAGGCGGTCTCCATCGGCGAGGCGGGCGCGCAGGGGCGCGCCAGGGTCTATGATCGCGATCGCCTGCCGCCGGGGACCGTGCTCGACGGACCGGTCCTCATCGAGGAGCCGACCGCGACAACCCTGGTCCTCCCCGGCCAGCGGGTAAGGATCGACCGCTTCGGGCTGTTGCTGATCGAGGAAGCCAGTTGAGCACGTCGGCCGCAACCTCCATCACCCTCGACCGGGTCACCAAGGTCTACGACGCGCCGGTGGTCGCCGACGTGTCGCTGGAGATCGCCGGCGGATCGTTCGTCACGCTGCTCGGGCCATCCGGATCGGGCAAGAGCACCATCCTGCAAATGATCGGCGGCTTCGTGCCGCCGACCGCCGGACGCATCCTGTTCGGGACGGAAGACGTGACGGAGCTGCCGCCGAACAAGCGCCCGTGCAACACGATCTTCCAGGACCTCGGGCTGTTCCCCCACATGACGGTCGCCGACAACGTCGCCTATGGCCTGCGCATCCGCGGCGTCGAGGCGGACGCCCGGCGGAAGCGGGTGCGGGACATGCTGGCGATCGTTGCGCTGGACGGCTACGAGCAGCGCCGCGTCCACCAGCTCTCCGGCGGCCAGCGCCAGCGGGTGGCGCTGGCGCGCGCCCTCGTGCTCGAGCCGCTGGTCCTGCTTCTCGACGAACCGCTGACCGGGCTCGACGAGCAGCTCCGCCAGCAGCTCCGCGACGAGATCGGCCGATTGCACCGCCGCCTCGGCGCGACCTTCCTCGCCGTCACCCATAACCAGGAGGAAGCGCTGTCGCTCAGCGACCGCACCGCAGTGCTCCGCGACGGGCAGATCGAGCAGGTCGGCACGCCGCGGGAGCTGTTCGAGACGCCGGCCAATGTCTTCGTCGCGCGTTTCGTCGGCGTCGACGCAATGATCAGGCCGGAGAGCGTCGAGCCCGGGCCGGAGGTGTGGATCGCCACCGTCGCCGGCCGACGCATTCCCTGCGACCCGCCCCGCCGCCGCACCACCGCCGGCAGCTACGCGCTGGCACTGCGGCCGGAGCGCATCCGGCCGAGCCGGCCCGACGAAGAGCCGGATTTCGGTCCGCTGACGGTGACCGGCACGACCTACAAGGGCCGCGACGTGGAGGTCGAGGCGGAACTTCCCGACGCGCAGATCCTCAAGTTCCTCATTCCCGCCGATCAACAAGGGGCGCTGCCGGCCGTCGGCGCCTCGATCGACGTGGTCTGGAAGCCGCACCGGGCTCTCCTGGTGGCGGATACCGGCACGGCCGAGACTACACCTGAGCACCAATGAAGAAGGGGTAGCGACAATGAGAAAGTGGACGGACTTGAACGTTTCGACCGGCGTCGCGCTCGCGTTGACGCGCCGCCAACTGATGCAGCGCGCGGCGCTCGGCGCCGGCGCAGTGGCGATCGGCGGGCTCGGCCTGCCGGGACGCTCCCTCGCCGCCGACGACATCAACTTCTGGGCGTCGGCGACCATGGACATCGGCGACGGCTGGAAGACCTTCACCGACGAATCCGGCGTCGGCGTCGTGTTCACCGACAACGGCAACGATCCGGGTCCGGTGGTCGCCAAGCTGGCGGCCGGCAACGCCAACGACATCTACGACGTCGGCGGCCTGCAGGGCGGCAGCGAGAAGGAGCTCGCCAAACAGGGCCTGATCGCGCCCTGGGATCTGTCGAAGCTCCCCAACTTCCCGACCATCTGGCAGTGGGCGCGGGACATCCCCTACATCACCTATGAGGGCAAGACCTTCGGCATTCCGGCGGTGATCAACGCCAACTCGATGATCGCGCTGAAAGACAAGGTGGGAATCGTCGACAGCTACGGGGTCATCTTCGACCCGAAGCTGAAGGGCAAGACGGCGATGGAGGACGCCTGGATCAACAGCGCAATCTTCACCGCGATGTATCTGAAGGAATCGGAGAACGCCCCGATCGCCGAACCCGGCAACCTGACGCCGGACGAACTCGGCATCGTCATGGAGTTCCTCATCAAGCACAAGAAGGACGGCCAGTTCCGCACCTTCTGGAACGGCTGGGAGCAGGGCGTCCAGCTCGTCGCCAACCAGGAGGTCTGGGTGATGACCGGCTGGGAGCCGATCGTCTACGCCGCCCGCGAGCGCGGCATCGACGCCTACTACGCCGCGCCGAAGGAAGGCTACGAGGGCTGGGGCAACAACACGATCCTGTTGAAGGGCGCCGTCGACCGGGGCCTTTCCGATACCGCCCACGCCTTCGCCAACGCGCTGCTTGCCGGCTACTACGGCTGCACGCTCGGCCAGCTCCGCGGCTATGTGGTGCCGACCGACAACAACGTCGCCTACGCCGAAGCGCATCCCGACGCCTTCGATCCCAAGGCGGTCAAGGAGCTGGCCGACCACGTCAAGGCGAAGTTCGCCGGCAAGGTGTTCTGGCAGAACACGCGGCCCGACAACTTCCAGCTCTACGAGCAGTGGTGGCAGAAGCTCCGCAACGCATGAGCATGGCTTCGACGATTGCCGGCCGGCTCCGCCGGCCGGCGCTGCTTCTGGCGCTGCCGGCGCTGTTCGTGCTGGTCGGCATCGGCCTCGTGCCGCTCCTCATCATCACGATCTGGAGCTTGTGGAGCTTCGACCCCAACACCTACTGGATCACGCCGGACTGGACGCTCACCTCCTATGCCGCGCTGTTCGATACCGGCCGCTTCCCGGTGCTGATCCGCACGGCGAGCCTTGCCCTCATCACCGCCGGGCTCGCCACCTTCTTCGCCTTTCCGGCGGCGACGACGATCGGCATGATGAGCCGGCCGCGCCGGGCGATGATCCTCATCGTGCTGTTCACCATCCCGTTCTTCACCAGCGCGCTGATCCGCTCCTTCGCCTGGCGGCTGGTGCTCGGCCGCACCGGCATCGTCAACGACGCGCTGGTCGGCCTCGGCATCGTCGACCAGCCGGTCGAGTGGCTGCTCTTCTCCAATTTCGCCGTGGTGGTCGGCATGGTCGCCGCCTACCTGCCGTTCGCGGTGATCCCCATGGTGCTGGTGCTGGGGCGGATCGAGCCCTCGGTCATCCGGGCGAGCGAGGACCTCGGCGCCGGGTTCTGGACGACGCTCCGCCGCGTCGTCCTGCCGCTCGCCATGCCGGGGGTGATCGCCGGCTTCCTCTTCGTCTTCGTCGTGGCGCTCGGCACCTCGACTGAGATTCAGCTGCTCGGCGGCGCCGGCAATTCGAGCATCGCCATCATGATCAACGACGTGATGCGGGTGGTGAACTTCCCGCTCGCCTTCGCCATCGCGACGACGGTGATCGTCTTCATGTCGGTGATCGTCATCATCGCCGACCGGACGCTGAAGCTGTCGCGCATGTTCGAGGACCTCGGCACATGAACCGCGACGCCACGGTCCTCAGGGGCACTTCCGGCGCACGCCTCCTCTTCGCCGTGCTGCTCACCGTCGCGCTCCTGCTGATCTACGCGCCGGCCGTCTACCTGCTCCTCGCATCGTTCAACCCCGGACTGCAGCTCGGCCTGGTGCCGCCGGACCGGTTCAGCCTGACCTGGTACGCCTCGCTCGCCGGCGACCGGAAGCTCCTCGACGCGCTCGGCGAGAGCATCGTCGTCGGCGCCGCCACCGCGGTGATCGCGACGCCGATCGGCCTCTCGGCCGCCCTCGCCTTTCGCGCCATGGCGGCGCGCCGCGGCGCCTTCTTCCTGTTCATCCTGTTCGCCATGTTCGTGCCCGGCACCATCGAGGGGCTCGGCCTGTCGGTCGTCTTCAAGGTGCTGGCGGTCAAGCCGTCGTGGATGACGGTGGTGGTCGGCCACGTGCTGTGGGCGCTGCCCTTCGCCTTCACGGTCTGTCTGGTCAGCCTCGCGGTGGTGCGTCCGCACATGATCGCGGCGGCGCGCGACCTCGGCGCCGGCGCCTGGCAGGCGTTTCGCGACGTGACGCTGCCGCTGGTGCGCACCGGGATCGTCTCGGCGCTGGTCTTCTCGTTCCTCCTCTCCTTCAACGAATATGCGCGCGCCTACTATCTCGTCGGCCGCTACAACACCCTGCCGCTATACATGTTCGGCGCGATGAACTCCGGCGCCTCGCCGACCATCTACGCGCTGTCCGGCGCTGTCCTGATCATCTCGTTCGCGCTGGTGAGCGTCCTGCTCATCGTCGGCCGACGGCGCTCGCGGACCGGAGCCGACTGAGCGAGGCTCCGCGCCGGCCGGCGTCAGCCGGTTCCGCTCCGCTTCCGCTGACGCGGCGCCGCCACGTAGTCGAGCGCGTCGAGCATCACGTGACCGATCGCGGTGACTTCGTCGGCGGAAAGCGTCGCCGGCAGCCGCAGGTCGCAGGTCGCCTTCAGCATCTCCTCGGTGCGCGGCAGTCGCGGCAGATCGCCGAGGTATGCCCAGTTCCAGAAGGCGCGCGCATTGTTCGGATCGAGGCCGAAAATGCCGAGCCCGACGCCTTCCTGCCGCATGACGTGGGCGAAGGCGCGGCGCTCGGATTCGTCGAGCCCGACAAGCGTGAATTGTATGGTGTCGAGGACCGGCCGCACTTTCGGATGACGCGAGGGCAGCCAGACATGGGGCGATGCGCCGAGGATATCCGTCAACAGGCGGTGGTTGTGGGCGCAGCGCTCGATGCGATCCTCAAGCACCGCGATCTGCGAGCCGATCAGGACGGCGGTCAGGTTGGTCATGCGGACGTTGTAGAGCGGCAATTGATTCTGCAGCGCGGGGAAGCGCTCCTTGCCGTAACCGTGCTGGGTCCAGAAGCGCTCATAGCAGCCGGAATAGAGCGCGGCGCGCACGATCAGATCCTCGTCGTCGGTCGCCACCAGACCGCCCTCGCCGCCGTTGATGATCTTGTCCGCCTGGAAGCTGTAGCAGCCGACCCGCCCCATGGTGCCGGCATGGCGCCCATCCCAAAGCACGCCGAGGGCGTGGGCGGCGTCCTCGATCAGCACCACCTCGTTCTGCGCGCAGAAGGCCCGGATGGCGTCCATGTCGGATACGTGGCCGCGCATGTGGGTCAGAAGCAGATGCCGGGTCCGCGAGGTGAGCTTGGCGGCAAGATCGTCAAGGTCGAGCCGGTAGTCGGCGCCGACCTCCACCAGGACGACCCGTCCCTGAGCGTGAACGACGGCGCTGGGCACGGCGGAAAAGGTGAAGGCGGGCACCAGCACGCCGTCGCCGGGTTTCAGCCCGGTGCTCAGCAGAGCGAGGTGGATGGCGGCGCTCGCCGAGGAGACGCCGAGCGCGAAGCGTACGCCGAGATACGCCGCCAACTGCTGCTCCAGCCGCGTGACTTCCTCGCCGGCGTAGCGGAACAGGCGTCCCGACCGAAGAACCGCCGCGGCGGCAGCCTGACCTTCGTCGGGAATCGGATGCGGCCGGAAGTGCAATTCGGGATAGAGCGGCTCGCCTCCCTCGGCGGCCAGCCGCCTCGCTCCGATTTCCGCTGTCGTTCCAATGCGCACCATCTACCGCTCCCGCGAGGCCGCCGTCTCGCGGACGGTCGTCATTTCAAGCCTGCCGAGCGCTATACAGCTTTGCCATGGCCGGCAACAGGCGCCTAAGGTAGCATGCGGCGGGCGGCATTCTTCATCTGACCGCTGTCGAGGAGGACCGCCATCGCAATGTCGGCAGGAAACGAGACCGGCGATGCAGCCTTGCGGCAACGCCGGACCTTCGGCGATGGATACCACATCATCGACGAGCTCCTGTTCGAGCGGGCGATAACCCTCCGCAAAGTGCCGTTCCTGTGGAAGGCGATCACCTATTGGCTGCTGCCTCTCGTCAACTATCAGGAGGCGGTCGATTGGGCCGACCGGCTCGGTCATCTCGACGGCCTGGAGGCCTATGACGCCTTTGCCGACTTCCTCGACCTCGACACCAGGGTCACGGGGCTGGAGCACCTGCCGAAGACGGGGCGGGTGCTGATCGTCGCCAACCACCCGACCGGCATCATCGACGCGCTGGCGGTTCACGGCGTCATCCGGGCGATTCGGCCCGACGCCTGCTACTTCAGCAATCGCGACATCGTCCGAATCGTACCGCGCATGTCGCGGTTCATCATTCCGATCGAGTGGATGCGCCAGCGGCGATCGCCCTCTGCCCTGCGCGAAACGCTGGAAGCGTCGAAGGCGGCGTTCAACGGCAATCGGGCGGTCACGATATTTCCCGGCGGCGGCATCGCGCGCGGCTCGTTGCACGGGCCGCAGGAGCTCGACTGGCTGACCGCCACGGTGAAGCTGGTGCGCCGTTATTGCTGCCCGGTCCTGCCCCTCAACATTCGGGCGCGGAACTCGCCTCTCTACTACGCGCTCGAGGCAATTCATCCCGAACTCCGGGACCTCTTGCGGTTTCGAGAGGTGCTCGGCAAGCGCGGCCAGCGCTTCGACATGAGGTTCGGCCCGGTCATCCCGCCGGAGTTGATCACCGGCACGCCGGAGGAAGCGATATCCGCACTGCAAACCTATGTCGTACGCGACCTCCCCAAGGGCGGGACATGGCCGCCAGCGACGGCGCCGGGAGCCGGCGGCTGAGGTTTCGACAGCCGGTACGCACCGCCATAGAGGCTATCTACAACAATCCTAAAAGACGATCTGTCTTACCTGAAGTTTTTATTTGAAGAATTTTCGAATATCTGAATTGCGTTGAAGTGCTCGTTAACTTCTGCCGCCATCCTCCGCCGCACATCGCATAGTATTGTGTACGGTGGCCCAGCTAAGCGGGGGCCGCGCCGATGAACTCGGCTGGAACCGCCCTTGAGAAGCAAAGGGTGGCCGTATGCCAGCTCACCCGCCATTCGGGCTCGCAAAGCCCTTCGGTGCCGCCTCAAACGTGACGACGCCTCACGGCAATCGAGGCGGCGATTTTGCCGGAAATCTCAACAAACCCACTCCGCCGGCGAACGCGCGCTCGCCGCGCGCGCCATCCGGTCTTTCCGGCCTGCGCTTCCGGGCCGGCTCCGGTGGATTAGCCACCCGAGATCGCGCCGCCATCACCTCAGCAAAGGATTCGATCCATGCCTCCCCAGAATCTCACCATTGAAGGCACCAACCACAGCGACCTGATCGTGTCGGGCAGAGGTGACGACGTCGTCTCCGGCGGGAACGGCAACGATCTCATTCTGACGGGCAACGGCAACGATACGGTCGACGGTGGCGACGGCAACGATCTGATTCTATCGGGCAACGGGGACGACACGGTCGAGGGCGGGGACGGAGACGACACCATCTTCGGCGGCGGGGGTGACGATCGCATCACCGGCGGCGACGGCAGCGACCACATCTACGGCGGCGGCGGAACCGATATCGCCATCTTTGCCGGCGACATCCAAGACTACGACATCACCACGACACACAGAGGCATCCAAGTCACCGACCATGCCAGCGGGGCGACCGACGACCTGCACGGCATCGAAATCCTCGAATTCGACAACGGCACCTTCGTGCTCGACCAGAACAACGCGCCGGTGGCGGACAACGTGGCCGTCGGCGTCGGCGAGGACGGCCCGGCCGTGGCCGGCAATCTCATCAGCGCCGCCAACGCCTTCGACTTCGAGGGCGACGCGCTGACAATCGTCGGCGTCGACGGCAACCCGGCCAGCGTCGGCACCCAGATCACGCTGGCGTCGGGTGCGCTGCTCACCGTGAACGGCGACGGCACCTACGCCTACGACCCGAATGGCCACTTCGAATCGTTGGGGGCGGGCGACACCGCCGCCGATACGATCACCTTCGACATCTTTGACGGCACCAACACCATCACCCGGTCGCTGACGGTCACGGTCAACGGCGTCGACGATCCTCCGGTGGTCGATCAGGGGATTTCCAACCAGACCGTCGACGAGGACAATCCGTGGACGTTTGCCGTCCCGGCCGATGCCTTCAGCGACGTCGACACCGCCAGCCTGAGCCTCTCGGCGACGCTGGCCGACGGCAGCGATTTGCCGGCCTGGCTGAGCTTCGACGGGACAACCTTCACCGGCACCCCGCCGCAGGACTTCAACGGCGACATCGGGCTGAAGGTCACCGCCAGCGACGGCACGGCGAGCGCCGACACCGAATTCACCCTTACCGTCAACCCGGTCAACGATCCGCCGGTCGCCGATACCGCGACCATCACCTCCTACGATCCCGGCGATACGTTCAGCTTCAACATCCTCGACCACGTCACGGACGTGGACGGCGATGCGCTGTCAGCGCTGGCGCTGACCGGCGACGGTCTGTCGCTGGTCTCGAACGTCGGCGGCGTACAGGTCTATCAGGGCCACTTCAGCCTCAATCCCTCGGACGAAACCACGCTCACCCTCGACACGCATACGGGCGAAGTGACGGTCGACACCGAGACGCTCACCTCCTTGATCCTCGGTCAGGTAGGGCATCCCCCCACCGAGGAGACGACTTCGCCTGCCTTCTCCTTTGTCGTCCAGGTGAGCGATGGGACGGCAACGGCGAATGCCGGAATCACCATCGACGAAGCCGTGCACACGGTGTCGGACAGCACGACGACGGATCCGGGCGACGTCACCATCGCGCCGTTCGTCGATCCGGTGAATTTCGCACCGCTGACGCAGGCCGACAGCGCCAGCACCGTCGAGGACAATCCAACGCCGATCGTCATCAACGTGCTCGACAACGATACCGACATCGACGGCGGCACGCTGGCGGTCAGCGGCGCGACCGCCCTACACGGCACCGCGACGACCGACGGCACCACCGTCTCCTACACGCCGGACCCCGACTTCTTCGGCAGCGACACGATCACCTACACGGCAATCGACGGGCAGGGCGGCCAATCGCCGGGCACGGTGATCGTCGACGTGTCGGCGGTCAACGACCCGCCGGTGCTGACCGGCACGCTCACCGCCGCAATCGACGAAGGCGCGGGCCATACGATCACCACCAGCGAACTCAACTTCGCCGATCCAGACGACGGCGCGGCGGACGTCACGTTCACGGCGGCGAACCTGATGAACGGCGCCCTCGTCGTGGACGGCACGGCGGCGACGACCTTCACCGGCCAGCAGCTCGCCGACGGGCTGGTGTCGTTCACCCATGACGGCTCGGAGACCACGGTCGCCTCGTTCGACGTGTCGGTCGAGGACGGCAACGAGGACGGCTCGACGCCGGTTGCGCAACCGTTCGCCTTCACCGTCAACCCGGTCAACGACGCGCCGGTCGGCGTGCCCGCGATCCTCGGAGATGTCGAAGTCGATGCCGCACTTTCCGCCGACACTACCGGCATCTCCGACGCGGACGGTCTCGGCGCGTTCTCCTATCAATGGCAGTCGTCGCCGGACGGGACGGCCTGGCAGCCGATTGCCGACGCCACGGGTTCAGGCTTCACGCCGACTTCGGCCGAGGTCGGCGACGAGCTTCGCGTGGTGGTCTCCTATACAGACGGCGAGGGCTTCGCCGAGAGCATTGCGAGCGACGCGACCGCAGCGGTGAGCGGAGGCGCTGTTCTCGTCGTGCTGCACGCGCCGACCGCAAATCCGGACAGCAACGGCACCGACAGCGTGATCGAGGCCGGCGACCTGGGTCCCGGCGATCCGAACGCGGCCGGGAACGTGCTCGACAACGACAGCGATCCGGACGCCGGCGATACCCTCAGCGTGGTCGGCGTCGTCGCCGGACACCCGGTTCAAAGCATCCCGTCGACCGGCGTGGGCGCTCCGATCGTCGGTACCTACGGCATGTTGACGGTGGATTCGAACGGCGACTGGACCTACCACCTCAACAATGCCGACCCTGACACCGATGGCCTGGGGCCGAGCCAGACGGGCCACGACATCTTCACCTACACCGTCTCCGACAATCACGGCCTTACGGATACCTCGACCGTCAACATCAGCATCCAGGGCAGTGCTGACACGACCGGCCCGGGCGAGCCCGGCATCATCATCATCATACCGCCTGTCTTGGACCCGGGCGACGGCCATGTCATCGTCGCGTGACCATCGGCGCGTTCGACGGCGCGCCAAATCCCGCCGGCGGCGATTTCGCATCTGACGAAGGCAGGGCGGCAATAAGCCAAGCCAGATCAGTCGAGCGCGCCTGATCGGCCGTCGCCCTTCCCCCGGCGGCGAACCGGGAAGATTCCGCCAATCGATGACGCCGTGTTTACCTTTGCACGCGCAAATTGCCCGGCGACGCGGAGATAACCCCGCGCAGAAGGCCTGTTATTTTCGAGGGGCAGGACGATGGATCAGCAGGTGAGCGGCGCGGATATCGGCTTCATCGTGTCGGTCGGCGGGTCGCAGGCCGTCGCTCGGCTCGTCAACCCGCCCCGCCAAGCGGGGGCGAGCCACCACCGGCTGACGATCGGCCGGTTGGCGGCGGTGCGGACGCAGAGTTCCCTGGTGATCGGCGTCATCGCCCGCCTCACGGTGTCGCCCACCGGCTCCGACGACAAGGACGGCCCCAGTCTCGCCGCCGAGATCGATCTTCTCGGCGAGATCCGCAACCACGGAACTCCAAAGGCGTTCTTCCAGCGCGGCGTCACCGATTATCCGACCATCGGCGACCGGATCATCGAGGTCGGCGCCGCGGAACTGACGCTGATCCACAGCATCACCCACGGCGAGACGATCGGCGTCGGCACGCTGCAGCTCGACGGCTCGATCCCCGCTTATGTCAATTTCGACGAATTGCTGAGCAAGCACTTCGCCATCCTCGGCACCACCGGCGTCGGCAAGTCGACCGCCGTCTCGCTCCTCCTGCATGAGATCCTCGAGAAGGGGGCCAATCTCAGGGTCTTCCTCATCGATCCGCACAACGAATATGGCGGCTGCTTCGGCGACATGGCCAAGCTGGTCAGCCCGAAGAACCTGCGGCTGCCGTACTGGCTGTTCAGTTTCGAGGAGATCGTCGATGTCTTCTTCCGGGGCCGGCCCGGGGTGGAGGAAGAGACCGAGATCCTCGCCGAGCTGATCCCGGTCGCCAAGGCGCAATACGCGCTGAACACGCGCGGCGACCGCATCCTTCTGCGCCGGACGCCGGGCGGCGGGCACACCGCCGACACGCCGATCCCCTATCGCATCTCCGACCTGACCGCGCTGATCAGCGAGCGCATGGGCAAGCTGGAAAACCGGTCGTCGTGGATCAAATATCACCGGCTCGTCACCCGCATCGAGAGCCTCGGTCACGATTCCCGCTACGCCTTCATGTTCAACAACCTCTTCGTCGAGGACATCATGGCGGACGTCATCGGCGAATTGTTCCGCCTGCCGCCCAACGGCCAGCCGATCACCGTCATGCAGCTTGCCGGCTTCCCGGCCGAGGTCGTCGACGCGGTGGTGTCGGTGCTCTGCCGGATGGTGTTCGACTTCGGCACGTGGAGCGACGGCGCGGCGCCGATTTTGGTCGCTTGCGAAGAAGCGCACCGCTACGTGCCGGCCGATCCGAAGCTCGGCTTCGGCCCGACCCGCAAGGCGTTGTCGCGGATCGCCAAGGAAGGCCGCAAATACGGCGTCTTCCTCGCCGCCGTCACCCAGCGGCCGGCGGAACTCGATCCGACCATCCTGTCCCAGTGCAGCACGGTCTTCGCCATGCGCATGGCCAACGACCGCGACCAGGCGATCGTCCGATCGGCAATCCCCGACGCCGGGTCGAGCCTGCTCGACTTCCTGCCGTCGCTCGGCACGGCCGAGGCGATCGTCTTCGGCGAAGGCGTCGCGCTGCCAACCCGGTTCCGCTTCTCGGAGGTTCCCGCCGAACGGCTGCCGCACAGCCAGTCAGGCGCCAGGGAGCATCTCAAGTCGACCGGCCATGTCGACGTCGATTTCATCGCGGCGGTGGTCGATCGCTAAGTCCTTTGTGCATAGTGCGTGCAGCGCTTGGGCCCGGGCGTACTGCTGACCGAAATCGGCTGGCGGCAGGTGGTCAGCCATAGCGTTGAAGGCGAGTACGTAGCCGAACGCGAACGCCGCGCGGTCGCGGAGGGTGGAGGCACCGAGCTGGTCGAGCAGCTTCTATAGCCTCGGCTTTGGCCTGGGCGGACGGGCGATGGAACGGACTCGTCATCGCAGTCCTCCGCCATTGACGGTTCCGCCCGCGGACGAGGCTCCGCCCCACCGTTGCCAGGCAGCTTGGCGGGTCACGCGGAGCCGGGCCGGGATGCGGCCCAGGAGTAGCCGAACGTCCGAAGTCCGTCCACGGCGTCCTGCGTCGACCGATCGAGCTCGACGCCGAGGGCTACCAGTTGAGCGAGCCCCTCAACATCGCCGGTCGCAACGCGCCTGCGTAGGCCCGGAGGACGCGTCGGCAGAATGCGCCGTACTCGTCGTTTTCGACCGCGCCCGGGCGCTTCCGCGTCAGGCAAGGCTTGACATCGTTACGGCTCATCGCCGACCTCCCCACGTACGGACCTTGGCGATGGCTTTGGTGGACTGAGAGGACCAGCAGACGGGCCGCGTAATCCGTCCGATCGACACGTGGCGGCAGATCCACCACGGTACGGATCTCGACGCGATCGACGCCGTGGTAGGTCTGGATCCGGTGGCGATGATGCGGCCGGTCGGCGTGTCGAAGCCGACCGGGTGGGATCGGTGTTCACCGCCAGGACGGGTACCGGTGCAGACGTGACCCTGGCCGCACCAGTTCGGGTGGTCCCCAATTCGTCTGGTCATCGAGGGTCCTCCGCCCATGTCGTCGTGCCGGCCGCCCGGCGTGGCTTGTGGCGCACGGTCGTCACAGCCAGGTCCGCGATGGTGTTGTCGGCGACCCACGCGGCTTTCATCCGTCGGGGCTGAAGGCCCTCCGACAGGAGCCACCCGACGCCACGGGCAGTAATGTCGATGTCGGAGGCGGAGAACCCTTGCCGTGCCCACGAGTCGCCCAGGATAACGACGAGCTGGTCGTCGTCTACCGGCCGTACCGACGACCGACGTATGGAAGGCGAGTTCGTCGATGACGAGGACCCAGAGTGGGAACCCGCTCGACTGCCACGCTGCGGTCGACCTTTCGGACGACGCCGGGGAGGGTCCTCAATACGCCCAGTCGCCGGCGTATCTCGGCCCGTACCAGCTCGAGTACGTCGAGGGCCTCGACAGGGTCGTCCGCCGCATAGGCGATGGCGCGATCCCGCCACGGGCTGAGCTGAACCTCGTTCGGATCGATGAGGAGCAGATGCGCGTCGGGAGACATCGCAGCGTGAGCGGCGATCACGTCGAACAGGGACGACTTCCCGACCCCGGCTCCGCCGCCAACGAGGAGCGAACGCTCAACGAACGAGACCGCACCGGCTCGCCGGTCTCGGCCGTGCCGCGACGACAGGGTGGGGAGAAAGAGGAGGGGGCAGCGCAGCTCGTCGGTCTCGCCGTCGAGCTGGTTCCTGATGACCGCGGTATTGGCTCAGGAGCCTGCGGCGTCACGAATCGGGCGCGGTATGCCAGCGCCCGTCCTCGTCGGCCCGGTGGTTGTGGTCCAAACGTCGGCGCTAACACGGCCCGGTCTCTGCCTTGCCCGACGTTTGTCTGCCAGCAGGGGATCCGGCCTCGGTTCTGGATTGGCCGCCGGCCAGCGGCCCGGCTCGCTCGTTCCGCCGGAACCGGAGTCCGACCTGGCAACCCGCGACGACCCGCCAGACAGAGCCGGCCTTCTCGACCCAGGGCTGACCCGACCACGTCAACGAGGCGAGCAGCTCCCCGCCCGCTCTGGCGCACGCGCTCCCGCGACCGACGCGTCGTAGACGATGAGGACCAGGACGACGAGCTTGCGAAGCAGGCGACAGGAAGGGAGCAGGCAGCCGTGCTGGGCAGATGGCGCCGTCCCAACCGGCCGCTCCGCCTGACGGCTCCGCGGCTGGCCTTGACAACGACCAACCCCAGGGCCCGAGCATCGGGCCGTGCCGGTCAGCGTCCGTACGCCACCTACCTGGGGGCGTGCATCCCCCGGCGCCCAATGGTCTTCCTGCCCAGCAACCGCGTCAAGGCACGCTTCGCTCTACGACCTTGACCCGGCCGCCGGTCAGGAAGGGGAAGCGCCGATCGAGGATGCCCGCACCCTGGAGCCCACACCTTCGCGCGGCCGTCAGGTCCGTCGTTGGTTACGAAACTCCGCTTCGCGGAGGGGTCCGCACCTCCTCGCCCCAGACGCCTCGACCTTGGAGTGCAGTTCCGGGGCGATGAGCACATGGCGCAGCTGCAAGTCACGTACGGCCACACGTTGGACCGTTGCTCACACGACGGCACCGCCGGGCCGCTCGGACCGACCTCACCACCTCAGCCGACCGCCGCTTCGCCTACGACCCACGCAACGACGACCCAGCTGACTACTACCGGGCCAATGCGAATCCGTACGGATCACACCCATCCGAACCTTCGACGGAGATTGTCTGTCGTGACCCCATATACGAATGCATGACAGCTTAAGTATCCACGCCTCGATCGGAGCTGTAACATCCTCGCTGCGTCCACGCCATGAAGGACCGCCTGACGCGGACGCGGCTGCCCGACGTCGGCGCATACCCCGCGCCGGTGCGTCGCGGTCGGGCGCCCCTTACCCCCAAGCGGGCCGTACGGACAAAGGAGTCTCATGAGGAAAAAGATCCTGGTCGCCGTCGCCATAGGAGCGGTGGCCGTGGCTGTCGGCTTCATCGCCAATTCGGCGTCCGCGGGGAGCTCGACGAGTGTGACCGACCCAACGATCGTCGACGACTCGTCGGTGCACCCGTCCACCACAACCGTCGGTGGCGCGGACGTGCTGCCGACGACCCGTACCGTGGCGCACTTCTTCGGCAGCTCGGTGAACCCGAACGACGGCGTCACGTACGGCTTCAACATGGTCGGCGCCGACCCGAACAACTGCAGCGGCTCCGCCTGTTCGACAACCATCCCGACCGACATCGTGCCGCTCACCATCAATGTCGGTGGCCGTACCTTCGCCGGGTCGACGTGGTGGCCCCGATCCTCGCCTCGCCGCTATTCGCCCCGAACGACTACACCAGCACGTCGCGCTCGACCGCCAACCCTACCGGGTTCACCTCCGGCGGTCCGCTCTCCAGCGGAAACACGAACGTCCAGCTTGAGGACGCGACGATGAGGTCGCAGTTCAACCAGACCGGTAGCAGCCCCTACCACGTCATCCTGGGCAATGTGGTGGTGCACGACCCGATCACGATCAACGTGCCGGCCAACCATGGGACGCTGATTCAGACCGGCCGTGGGGTCGTCGCCGGCAACGTCAACATCACCTGGTTCGCGTCCCAGTTGAACAACATCATCACCAACACCTCATACATCGACCCGACCCATCTGCCGATCTTCGTCACCGACAACGTGATGCTCTACATCGGCCCGAACCCGCTCAACTGCTGCGTCATCGGCTTCCATGGCGCCTCGAAGGTGCCGGGCAACGGCGGTGGCTCCATCAACAGCAACGGAAACGCCAAGGTACAGACCTACGCTTGGGGCTCGTACGTGACGCCCGGCTTCTTCAACCCGAACGCCGACTGGGCGCTGCAGGACATCCACGCTCTTAGCCACGAGATCGCGGAGTGGGGGGACGACCCGTTCATCAACAACACCGTCCAGCCGTGGCTGACGCCGACTGCGCCGCAGTACGGCTGCACCGGCATCCTCGAGACCGGCGACCCGGTCGTGGGCATCGGATTCTCCATGGGCACCAACAGCTTCAGGCAGGGTCCGACCCCGATCGGAACGCAGGTCGCTGACGGCACCTACCACCCCGAGGATGAGGTGTTCCTACCGTGGTTCATGCGGACCGCGCCGAACATCATTTCCCAGCCCACGCAGAGCCCATCGACCAACGTCGGCCGCTACACGCTGATGGGCGACCTGAACCCGTACCCGGGCTTCCGTCAGCCCGCCACGGGGTGCTAACAGACCAAGCTGAACCCCTCCCAGGCCGGCGGTCGTCCACTAGGGCGGCCGCCGGCCACTTTCGGCGAGCTCACGAAGTCGCCGCCCTAACACAGCCAATCCTGGCGACCATCGACCCGAAGCGCTTGTGCCGTCTTCCGGGGCGCAGCTAGGCTCCGAGCACCGCTCTACCGCCTCCCAAGGTCCGGCAGAGCGGTCTTCCCGTTGTCGCCAGCTACCGCGCGCCGCAACGTGTCCAATCAGTCCCGCTGGGACGCGAACAGCAAGCACAACCATGGCCGCAATGGCGAACGCCCACCGTCGCACCGCCCCGCGGGAATAACTAGTCTGCGACCACGCCCTGCCGGTTACTCCCATGCCCGGCAGAGCGATCTAAGTGCTGGAAAGTTCCGCTCCATGTGCCGCCGCGCCCTGCCGAGGCGGTTGCTTCCACACCAGGCCGTGACAGCAGCGATCATGACAAGCGCCCGGCGACATAGGAGCAGGTCAAAGCCTTGCCGTTCCACACCGAACACCCGCCCTCCGGAGGCGGTGTTCCGCCCGCCGCTCCGGCCGTAACAGGGTGTTCGCTTGTCATTCAGTGGTCAGTTCCATGAGCTGGTCGGTCGCGGCGGCGTTGCCGTTGCCCGAGAGGCGTCGCAGCTCGCCTAGGTCACCGCACTCGGTGGCGAGTTCGATGAGCTGGTCGGTCGCGGTGGCGTTGCCGTTGCCCGAGAGGCGTCGCAGCTCGCCTAGGTCACCGCACTCGGTGGCGAGTTCGATCAGCTCGTCCGCGGCGTCGTTGTCACCGTGCTCGGCGCGTTCCCGCAGGACGGATAGATCAGAGTCATTCATGATGAGCAACCTCCCCGAATGGTTTAACCCCAATGCCGCTAACTATTGGGTTTAACCCGGCCCGACAACGCGGAAAATCGGGTCCGCGCCTGAGCGTCGTTCCGCCGCCGTCCGACCACGTGGGAGCTCCCCAATGCTCCCCGCTAGCACCGCACTCCGTACAGCCAAGCCGGCCGACGCCGGCCCGATCTGGCCGACCCCCTGACCGAGGCCCCGATGACTCTGCCGAGGTGGTGACGCTCGACCCCGGCATGTGGACCTCTAGGCTCGTACCAGGACCACGAACGTCCAATGTTGACCCACGGGCAGTAGCGAAACTGGACCAGGCCGACGCGAGGCACCGGCAGCATGAAGACCGGCACGAGCGCCGCCCTAAATTCATGGCCGTCGAGGCACCGCGCGACCATCGGGAAACCGCCCTGGTTGCCCATCCGCCGGCTGAGCCACAGGACCTGAGCGACCACGACGGCGGCCACCAGCACCGCGCCCAGTAGCCCAAGAATCAGGTCACGGGTCACTGCGGCAGAGTAGCGGCAGGGTGCAAGTGTCGGCATAAGCCTTATGGCTCGCCTGGCCGACCTGGCGCCCGTGATTGAAGCGGTACGGGAGCGACCGGGTCTTACAGGTCTGCGGAGGCGATGGATCAGCCGGTCCCAGCCCGCCCGTGAGCGGGTGCATGTGGCTGCGATCGAGACCAACTGGTGTACCCGCTATGTGCCCGTGAGGGGCCGTAGATGGCCGGTTTGGCCGGACCCTGCCGGACCGGACGGGAACGGCCCCTGACCGGCGATCTCGCTGGTCAGGGGCCGTTCGTGCACCTGGTGGCGGGTGAAGGATTCGAACCTTCGTAGCTTTCGCGACGGATTTACAGTCCGCTCCCATTGGCCGCTCGGGCAACCCGCCAGGGCACGCCGCCGCGTCTGACGCGGCAGCGGAAGCAAGGATAGCGGTCGCCCCGGGCCGGGCGCAAGCGGGTACCGTCAGGATGTCGGACGCGTCGCCGCGGACCCGGACATCTCATATCGCCAGACATCAGGAGCATGATCATGGCAGCCAACCCGTCGTTCGACATCGTCAGCAAGGTCGACCGGCAGGAGGTCGACAACGCCCTCCGCCAGGCCGAGAAGGAGCTCGCGACGCGGTTCGACTTCCGGGGTACGGGCGCCGAGATCTCCTGGTCGGGCGAGGAGGCGATCAGCCTCCAGGCCGAGACCGAGGAGCGGGTCAAGGCCGCGCTGGACGTGTTCAAGGAGAAGCTCGTCAAGCGCAACATCTCGCTGAAGTCCCTGGACGCGGGCGAGCCGCGGCCGTCCGGCAAGACCTACAAGATCGACTGCAAGGTCATCCAGGGCATCGACTCGGAGAAGGCCAAGTCGATCAGCAAGAAGATCCGCGACGACGG
>CAVWYO010000011.1:0-76072 GCA_963759235.1 uncultured Alphaproteobacteria bacterium
ACGGCGCCACCGTCACCAATCACGGCACGTTGACCGGCCTCAATTTGTTCGCTTCGGGCATCTCCGTCAGCACCTCCGGCGATCATATCGTCATCATCAATGACGGCGATATTTTTGGCCGCGGCGCAGGGATTTTCATGGAGTCGGACATTAGCGGTGGCTCCATCGACAATTCGGGCACTATCCGCTCGGACGGACATGCGCTCTCGATCGGAAACGATTCCATCGACGCGACCACGATCGTCAATCGAGCGGGTGCGACCATCAGCGGGGGCACGCTGGCAATCTACACCGAGCTCGACGGTCATTTCTCGCTCGACAATCACGGCAAGCTGATCGGCGGCATCGATTGCACCGGCGCTTCGACTCAGCCCGACGAGATCCACAACAGCGGCAAGATCGTCGGTTATGTGAATCTCGGCAAAGGCGACGACTTTTTCAAGAATGACGGCGGCAAGGCCGGCAAGGTCGATGGCGGACTCGGCAACGATAATCTGGTCTGCGGGGCGGGCACCGACAAGCTGGTCTTCGACACGACGCTCGACGCAGTCACCAATGTCGACACCGTCAAGCACTTCGCTCCCGGGAAGGACATGCTCTTCCTCGACCAGACCATCTTCACCATGCTCACCGGGCCGGGTACGCTCAAGGGCCACGAGTTCCATGTCGGCAAGCACGCCGGCGATTCGAACGACTACATCATCTACAACAAGCACACCGGCGCCCTCTATTACGACGCCGACGGCAACGGAGGCGGCTCGCCCAAGGTCGAGTTCGCCCAGCTCGACAAGCACCTCAACCTCCACCACAACGACTTCACGGTGTTCGCCTGACGGGGCCGCGCGTTCCGGATGGCCCCGTTCCGGATGCCGGAAGAGGGAGGGTGCTCGGAAGAAGCAGGCGGCCTCTCGACGGCGCCTCTGGCGCCGCGATTTCGGCGATCGCATGCCTATGGCGGCGCCGGCAAGACATGGACCATCGCCAACTGCGTCCCGCTCGGCTCGGGTATTGCCCCGGCGGCTTACAGCGGGCGCAGC
This sequence comes from uncultured Alphaproteobacteria bacterium, assembly GCA_963759235.1. Classification (GTDB taxonomy): domain Bacteria; phylum Pseudomonadota; class Alphaproteobacteria; order Rhizobiales; family Kaistiaceae; genus Bauldia. The sequence continues at coordinate 1,038 of CAVWYO010000011.1, forward strand.
GGCAGCAAGCTGGTCGACAAGGGCGTCGCCTTCAGTCGGAAGGCGTTTGGGCAATAGTTCTCCCACGGAACGGATTTGCCGGCCGCCTCGTGGACGAGATCCTCCTCGCATCTCACCTTGTATTGGCAATAGCTGCAGACGTGGGCGAGCAGCCGAAACGCGTCCGGCGTTGCCGCTTCCATCAGGCTCGGATCGAGGTGCAGCGCCTCCATCCGCATGAGCAAAAGATCGATGTCTGTGCGCGCCGGAAACGCGCCAGCGATGGTTGATTGTTCGGTTTTAGCCGGCTCGACGGGCGAAACAAAAGGCCATCCCCAAGCGAGAATTGCGTCGAACGCGGAACTCCGATTGTGGTGGCGGTTCATGACGTTTCCTCCTGCTTGTGCGAATCTCCTCTCTTAACGAATCCTAAAAAGTGGGCATCCGCCTTTGACCACATTGATCTGGCGCAACTTTGCGCCGCTTCCCGCCGCGGCGCGACGTCGCAGTCGGCATCCAAGAGCTACGCGCCGAAATTCCTCGGCTGGACCAGCAGGTTTTCTTCCCCGGCCCGAAAGCTTCTCATGAGCGGCTGCCGGTGCTTATCTCGGCCGCGTCATGGCTACCTACGAACACATTGTCATCCTCACTGGCGCCGGGCTGTCGGCCGAGTCGGGGCTCAGCACCTTCCGCGACAAGGACGGCATCTGGGCGAAGCACAACATCGAGGACGTGGCGACGCCGGAGGCCTTCGCGCGCAATCCCGAAGCGGTGCTCGACTTCTACAACGCCCGCCGCAGGATCGTGCTCGGCGTCGAGCCGAACGTCGGGCATCGGGCGCTCGCCCGGCTCGAGGCCGACTTCCCGGGCACCGTCACGACGATCACCCAGAACGTCGATCCGCTGCACGAGCGGGCGGGCACGCGGAACCTCATCCACATGCATGGCGAGATCCTGAAGGCGCAGTGCGCGCACTGCGGCGCGAAGCAATCCTGGGAGACGGATCTCACGGTCGATCTGGTCTGCGGCGCGTGCAACGAGGCCGGGGGGATGCGCCCGGACGTCGTCTGGTTCGGCGAGATGCCGTATCGCATGGAGGAGATCGACGCGGCGTTGGCCACGTGCGACCTGTTCATCTCGATCGGCACCAGCGGCAACGTCTATCCGGCGGCCGGCTTCGTCGCCGAGGCGCGGGCGGCGGGCGCCCATACGGTGGAGCTCAACCTGGAGCCGTCGGAGGGAATATCGATGTTTGCCGAAGCCGTCCACGGCAAGGCGACCGAGGTGGTGCCGGCCTATGTGGCGAGGCTGTTGAACGATTGACTGCCCCGGCACTCCGACGGCGTCCGATCTCGCTCCTCCCTCTAAAACCGCTCGGCCCAGCCGGTCGTCAGCTTCTCCTCGAGCTTGAGAGCACGATTGCGCCACGACCGGGACTTGGCATCGATGGCGACGACCCGCGGGTCGAAGGCCGCATCCAGCGCGGCGCGTTTCTCGGCGTCGTTGAAGAAGATGGCGAAGACCAGTCGGTTGCCGGCGGCGGTATCGATGTAGCCGGCCAGCCCGCGCGCATACGACATCGTGCCGGTCTTGACGCGGGCCGAACCTTTCACCCCCTTCCAGTTGATCGGGCGCAGCAGCTCATGGAAGTCGGCACCCCCAGGCAACCCGGCGGCCTCCTCGAGCATGATGACGATCTGGCGAGGCGTGGCGCGCGACTTTGACGACAGGCCGGAATGATTTTCGAGAAAGAGCGCCGTCCAGTCGGCACCCGGCAGGTGCAACCGCCACCACCCGGCCAGAGCCGAGGCCGAATCCTCCAGGGATAGTTTGCGACCGGTAAGGGCTCGGCTCGCGGCAAGACCGATCAGCTCAGCCGACAGGTTGTTCGAGTAGCGGAGCACCTGGCGGGCGATATCGGTCAATGGAACGCTTTCGTGGCGCACCACCTCGCGCGCCCCATCCGGGGTGACGCCCGGCGCCGCTTCCGGCAGCACAACCCCTTCGCCCGCCGCGAGCGCCCGGAACACCTCCGCCGTGATCCGCGACGGATCGCCGACCGGCAGCCAGGCCTCGCCGCGCGCCGTCAGGTCCGGCGACAGGAGCCAGCGATCGTCGGCGGGTGGGCCGGCGCGGACATAAGGTCCGGCCAGGTCCTCCTCGGCGAATGCGAGGCCGATGGCGTCGACCGGCAGCGTCAGATTCTCGCTGACGGCGGCAGCCGCGGCCGAGCGATCGGCGCCGTCCTTCTGCCAGTCGGCACGCACGCGGTTGAAGTCGACGGAGAGCGCGCTGACGCCGGTGTTGTAGTCCGCCGCCTCCGGCTGCATGGCATCGATTTGCGGCACCTCGATCAGCGCGGTGGCGTCGTAGAGGAATTTGCCGTCGACCTCCTTGATGCCGGTTGCGGCCAACTGCTTGGCCATCGCCTGGAGATCGTCGCCGGTGAGAAAGGGGTCGCCGCCGCCCTGAAGGGTCAGCGAGCCGGTGAGAACGCCGTCCTTGACGTCGCCCTCGGCCTCGACGGTCGTGGTGAAGCGGCGGTCGCCCCCGAGGATCTCCAGCGCGGCGGCAATCGAGGCGATCTTTGCCACCGAGGCGGGGATGAACGGCTGGTCCGGATTGTGCTCCGCCACCACCCGCTTGTCCTTGAGGTCGACGACCAGATAACCGACGTCGCCCGCGGCAAATCCGGCGCCCTCGATCAGCGCCGCATCGGCCTCTGGCGCACCGCCCTGCGACTGGTCGTCGGCCGCGGCTGGACTGGCCGCGACGGCCAGGCTCACGAGCAGCGCTGCAACCAGGCTCTTCATCGATGTGCCTCCGGCGGGCGCATCAGGGGGCTGTCGCGATCGGCCGTCCCAGTGGGATACGGTTCGACCCGTAAGCATAGGGCAACCGCGATGTTTCGCGGGCGCCCATACGGTGGAGCTTGGCCATGCGACAGTCCGCCAGCATGTCACAAATGAACGCGAAACCGGACGCTCATCGTGGGCGTCCTTGCGGGGATTGTCGACCCAAACCCGACGCAAGGCCCGGTCATTCGCGGGTAGCGATCTCGGCAGATTGGAACCCACGCACGAGATAGTCGAACAACAGACCGTAAGCAATGCCGAGCGGAATGGCGACGATGGCCGTGGCGGCCATCAGCGACGGCCAGAAATAGACGTCTCCGCGAATAAGTTCGGTCGGAACTCCAGCGCTGATGTTGCGCGAGGCGCTTTCGGTGACAAACGTCACCGAGTAGATGTAGTTCGACAACGAAAGCGAGAAAGCGAAGACAACGCAGGCCCCGATGCCGGGGAGCGCCTGCGGCAGGACGACTTTCCGGAACGCTCCGAATCGCGAATGGCCATCCAGCATGGCTGCTTCGTCGAGTTCCCTGGGGACCGAGCGGAAGAAGCCAAGCAGCAGCCAGGTGCAGAACGGCACCGTGATGGTCGGCAGCACCAGCACCAGCGACCAGATCGTATTGGCCAGGCCCAGCCAGACGACGATGCGAAACAGCGGGATGAACAGCAGCGTCGGCGGAATCAGATAGACGAGAAAGATCGCCATGCCGGAGCTCTCGCCCCAGCGCCCGGTGAGCCGCGCCAGCGCATAGGCGGCCGGCACCGCGAGCAGCAGGGTGATGGCCACCACCAGAACGCCGATCACCACGGAGTTCCAAAGGAACGTCGGGAAATTGGTATTCTCGAAAAGGTAGATCAGGTGATCCAGCGTCGGCCCTTGCTCGTAGATAAACGGGTTGGCTGCCGGATTGAAGAGCTCCGATTGCTTCTTGAAGATCGTCAAAATCGCATAGGCGACCGGCAGGACGGCAAACAGCACCAGCAGGACGACCGCCGTGTACAGGCCCATTTTCCGCAGCTGTCGGTTCGTCGCCGGCGCCACTATCAGTCTCTGTGCAGCCGATAGGCGAAGCGCAGCGCCACGATTGCCGCGGCCATAAGAACCGGGAACAGGAACAGGGACACCGCCGCTCCCTGTCCGAGGTCGCCGCTTTGGATGCCCTTGAGATACGCCCAGTAGGGTAGAACCTGTCCAGAGGAGCCCGGACCGCCCCGGGTCAGCAGCGCCACCGACGACATCTCGCCGATCACCAGCAGGGCGGTAAACAGGACGGCGACGATCAGCACCGGGGCGAGCGCCGGCAGGATGATGCGGAACAGCACCCGGAAGAATCCGGCGCCATCGATCTGCGCCTGCTCGAGCCGGTCGCGGGGGATCGACAGCCGGCCGGCGAGGACGATGATGGTCGCCAGCGGCAGGGTGCGCCAGATGTCGATGAACGCCACCGAGGCGATGCCTGTCCATTCACGGCCGAGATAATAGAGATGCCGGGCCGGCCCGAGCGGCGTACCCGGCCCGAGCAGCCCGATCTTCACCAGAACCCAGTCGATCGGACTGAACTGTGAATCGAGAAGCCATAGCCAGGTGATCGCCGACAGCGCCACGGGCATCGCCCACGGCATCATGAACAGCACCTGCACCAGACGTTTGCCGCGGAAGTCGCGAACCAGAATCTCGACGGCGATGGTGGCAAGTACGACGATCCCCGCCACAGTGGCCAAGGTGATGATCAGACTGTTGCGCAGCGCGTATCCGAAGGCTTCCTGATGCGTGACCGCCACGAAATTCCGCAGACCGACGAAACTGTCGATGCTCGGGTCGCCGACGGTGGCATCGCTGAGGCTGAGCGCAATGGCAATGAAGAACGGCACCGCCACGAACGCGATCACGTAGAGGACCGCCGGGCCAAGCATCAGGGTGCCGAGCACTCCGGGGCGCTCGAGAGCATCGCCGACGCTCTGCAGCAGGCCGCTTCGCCGGCCGGGCCGCGCCTGCGGATCGACCAACGTCGTGTTCATGCTCCGGGGACCTTGGCATTCGAGGTCCGCACGCCGCTTTGCCGGTCGAAGAACCGGACGCTGGCTTTCTTGACCACGAACCGGCGCCGTTCGCCCGTTCCAATATTCGGCTTTTCGGCCTGTCGCGTGCGGGTGATCACCCGCGGCGAGCGGCCGCGTTCCGGGATGCCGCCGCGTACGCTGCCGTAGATAAGCCAATCGGCGCCGAGAAATTCCAGATGCTCCACCTCGATATCGAGGTTTAGCGCCGTATCTTCGCCGACGACATCCTCCGCCGGCAGGATGTCCTCGGGCCTTGCACCGGCAATCACCTCGCCAAGATCGAGCAGGTTCATCGGCGGATCGCCGATGAAGCCGGCGACGAACAGATCGGCGGGATTGTCGTACAGTTCGTGGGGGGTACCGACCTGGTGCAGGCGGCCGTGGTGGATCACCACCACCCGGTCTGCCAGTCCCAGCGCCTCCACCTGGTCGTGGGTGACATAGAGCGTGGTGATGCGGGTTCGGTCGAGGAGTTCACGCAGTTCTCCCCGGGCCTGGCTGCGGATCTGCGCATCAAGCGAGGAAAGCGGCTCGTCGAATACGAACAGGTCGGGATCGCGGACGAGCGCCCGCGCCAGGGCAACGCGCTGCATCTGCCCGCCGGACAGACGCGTCGGCCGCCGCGCCATCAGGTCGGCGATATCGAGGATTTCGCTGACCCACGCGATCTTCTTCTCTTGTTCGTCGGCCGGCACTCTGCGAGCCGCCAGCGGAAAGCGGATGTTCTCGCGCACGCTGATATGGGGGTAGAGAGCGAAGCTCTGGAACACCATCGCCACGTTGCGCCGCTTGGGCGGAATGCCGACAATCGACCTTCCGTCTACCAGGATATCGCCGGAATCGGGTTGCTCCAGGCCGGCGACCATGCGCATCAAGGTGCTCTTGCCTGAACCGGACGGGCCGAGGACGGCGAGGAGCTCGCCGTCCTCGGTAGCGAGGTCGATGCCATCGACGGCAATGATCTGTCCGAAATGTTTCTTGAGCGCGCGTGCTTGCAGAACTGCCATCACCAACCAGACGTCGTTGTTAGCCCATGTCCCGTCGGCATCTGTGCAGTTCTGCAAGGCAGAACGGCGGTAACCCGGCTAACCGCCGCCGCCAATGTAGCCCCGATCGCGCCATTTCTTGAAGATGGCTTCGATCTCCGCAGTCGTATCGCTGACCGCCTGTTCCGGTGTCTTCACGCCGCGGGCGACGTCGGCCATCATGCTCGACAGCAGGTTCGACTGGTACACCTCGCCAATTCCGGGATGGGCGTAACCCGGATAGCCGGGCCAAACGGTCCACTGTTCGGCCGTTTTCAGCAGCTTCAGCTTGTCGGGTGGCTGCGCGCCCCACGGATCGTTGTCGAGCCAGCTGTCATCGCCGAACAACTGCGGCGTCACCGAGGCGAACGCCGGGAAGTTATAGAACTTGGAGTAGTAGCTTGCATTGGCGTAGTTGTTCTCCAAATCCAGCATGAACTTCTTGGCGGCCTCGATCTCGGTCGGGTCCTTGACGTATTTCGGCATCACATAGATGAACCATACGTGGGCCGGCATCTTCACATCGCCACCCGGGCCTTTCAGGCCTGGCGTGAAACCGGTGTCGGCCGCTACGTCGGCGGCGGAGTCCTGGGCGCTTCGATAGAACGAGATGGAATTCTGGATGTAGGAAGCCTGCCCGGCGATGAACGCCTGGTTGTTCGAGGCGGCGTTCCAGGCAAAGACCTCCGGCGTCATCGCGCTGTCGAAAAGCTGCTTCTGGAACTTGACCGCGTCCAGCACCTCAGGCGAGTTGAAGGTGACATTCCCGTCCTTGTCCTGAATCGCGCCGCCGTGTGACCAGATCAGCGCCCGGGCGTAGAACTCCGAGTCGATTTCCGGCGACATGCCGACGGCGACGGGGATGCCGGTGTCGTCGAATATCTTCTTGCCGCCCGCCAACAGGTCGGCATAGGTCTTCGGACCCTCCGGGTAGCCGGCGTTCTTCCATAGCGACACCCGGTAGTCGCCGGGATCCGGCACCCAGCCGTGACAGAAGCCGTACCAGATGTCCTTCGCCGGCAGGTAGCTCAATTTTTCGCAAGTTTGCGCCCGTTCGCCGAATGCGTCCGACGCCGCTTTGTTGACGTCGTCCAACGCCTGCAGCCCCTCGATGAAGGCCGCCGGCGCCGCATTCATTTCGAACAGCGTCGGTCCGTCGCCGGCGGAAATGGCGGCGGTGAGGGTGCCGGGCAGGTCGGCGATGTTGATGAAATTGATCGTTACGGCGACGTTGTTCTTCTCGCCCCATGCCTTGGCATATTCCTGCACCCACTCGTCGTAGCGCGGAACGAAGTGGCTCCACTGGTTGATGCGGATCGACGTGCCGTCCGGAAACTTCTCCGGAAACGTCATCGACCCGTATTGCGTCTTGAACTCCAGTGCCGGCGGATCTCCGGCCGCCTGGCCGGCATCGCTGACGATCAGCATGAGGGCTGCCGTTGCCAGCATAGTGCTCGCAGCGCGCCGGAAATTGTGTCTCAGTTGCGGATTCGAAGACATCGTATCTCCCCCTTATTAACATTTGAACAGTCTATGCCTTAACTTGGGTCTTTCATAGCCGAAGCGGGGGCGGCGGCGGGCACGCGCGGCGTGTGATCGGGCCGATCGCGCCTGCCATTCGGACCCGACGAATGTCCGGCCGGCCGTGAGCCTCACACGGCACGTAGCGCAGGATCGCCGCGCGCCTCCCCGAGACGGCTCTTGACGTCCTCACATGCGCGAGAGGCGATCGCCTCCGGCGACAGCCATCTTGTGCTCGGCCCAGCGTTTGAGGTCGGCGACCGTGAACGTCGCGATGAACGGATTCGCCGTGACGATCATGTCGCGCGTCGTCCGGCCGCTCGCATCCGCTTTCGCCATGGTGGCGGCCGCGTCGGCATAGGCGGGCGCCGACAGCACCGCCACCGCGCCGGCGCCCCCGGCGAAGTGCGAGAGGTACAAGGTGCCCGGCGTCACCGGCAGGCAGCGGCTCGCCAGCATGGCGGCATTCCCTTCGGCAAAACGGGCGACCATTTCGCGTGAGAGGTCCGGATCGCGTTTCAGGTCGAGAATCTCGGTGTCGCTCCGTCCCGCGAGGTCGGGCCGGTAGGCGTGAATCATGTCGAGCCAGGTTCCATCCAGGAACTGTCCGCTCCCCGACGCGCTCGAAAGCGTGTTGTTGGCGGTCGCGTCGCCACCCAATTCGGCCGTGACGATCCGGCGCGCGACGGTGTCGGCGGCCAATCCGTCGGCGAGGTCGAGGGGACTCTGGTCGGCGAGCCGGCACACCCCCGACGGGCCGGCGAAATGCCAGCCGACCGTCACCACCAGCGCGCAGGCGATCATCGCGACGATCAGACCGTGGCCACGCCTGCCGGTCACCGGCCCGGGGGCGTCGTCACGAGAAGCAGGCCTGACGGCGGGCGCGCCGGGCGGTGCCGTCTCCGATCCGCCAGCCTCGACGTCGTCGCATCCCTCGTCGATGGCGGCGATCGCCACGGCAAGGTCGAGGATCGAAGCGGCACCCCGGTAATGGCTGATTTCCGTGTAGCCGACCGGCCGGAGGAACGCGTCGACGGCGCCCCCCGCAGCGGACGCGCCGGGCGTCGCCGGGCCGGAGGACGCTTCCGGTGTCCGGCTCGGCGGCGCCGGCGAACAGGGCGCCATCTCCTCGAGCCGAAGCGTTGCTTCCGCGAGCCCAATCCGGTCCGGGCCGGCGGGATCCTCTTCGCTCATGGTCCGTTCCCACGTATCAGCCCACCCCCGACAGGATCGGCGAACATGCTGAATCGTCGGTTAATCAAGCCGCGAAGGCCACGTGTCCGAAGGAGGGGACCGGCATCCGCCTAAAAATGCGCAAAGCGGAGATCGGTCATGCTGCATCGGCTTGCTATCCCGCCGGTGTCGCTTGCACTAACGTTTGCGCCGATGACAACGTGAGGGGCAATCCATGAACCAGGCTCGAAGCGACGAGGTCGTCCACTGGGTGTACGAGGTGACGATCAGGGACGGGCAGCTCCAAAACCTGAAAGAGCTGATTGCCGAGATGGTCGCCGGCACCAAAGCCGGCGAGCCGGGAACCCTCCTTTATGAGTGGGTGGTGAGCGAGGACGGCTCGACCGGGCAGGTCACCGAGCGCTACGCCAACTCGAAGGCGGCTCTGGTCCACATGACGACATTCACGCGGGATTTCGCCGCGCGCCTGGGCACCATGGCCGACCTCGCGCGCCACACGGTCTATGGCCACCCCTCGCCGGCGCTCCGCCAGGCGATCGCCGGGTCGAAGCCGATCTTTTTCGACGATGTCGCCGGCTTCGAGCGGTGACCCTTGGCCGGTGAGACGCCGCCTTGTCCGCCAATGCGCGGCGACCCGAATCTGTGTGAGTTCGGTCACAGCAACCCGCAACGAATCGGTGTAGTCCAATTTCAGGCAGGCGTTTGCGAAGGAAGATCGTCATGTCGATGGCACTGTCGATATCGCTCAGGCTCGTTGCGTTCTTGGGGCTGACCGTTGCAACCACCGCGCTCATGGCCTTGCCCTACCTGACGATTCACTAGCGGCCCCGCGACGGCATCGGGCTTGCCCGCGGCTTCGATGGCGCGGGGCAGGGTGGCAGCTCCGATACCGCTATAATCTTTCAAGCATTGCCGGCGGAACATTGTCGGCCACGAGCACATTCTCATGTTCGTGGTGGCTGCGGGTCCAGCTATGAACCGCTTCCCCCTATGCGTGGGATGCCCGACGGAATTTTGCTTCGGAAGCGAAAGGGACAAGCAATGGCAATGGCCAAGAACACGATCTGCCTGTGGTACGACAAGGACGCCGAGGCCGCGGCCCGCTTCTATGCCGAGACTTTTCCCGACAGCGCGGTGATTGCCGTCCACCGGGCTCCCGGCGACTACCCGTCCGGCAAGGCGGGCGACGTGCTAACGGTCGAGTTCACCGTCGCCGGCATCCCCTGTCTCGGCCTCAACGGCGGCCCCGCCTTCCGGCACAACGAGGCGTTCTCGTTCCAGATCGCCACCGACGATCAGCAGGAGACCGACCGTTACTGGAACGCCATCGTCGGCAATGGCGGCGAGGAGAGTGCGTGCGGCTGGTGCAAGGACAAATGGGGCCTCTCCTGGCAGATCACGCCGCGCGCGCTGACCGACGCGCTGGCCGCCGGCGGCGCCGAAGCCAAACGCGCCTTCGACGCCATGATGGAGATGAAGAAGATCGACGTCGCCGCGATCGAGGCGGCCCGCCGCGGCTGAGCGCGGCAAGAAGACGGCAGGCGCAAACGTTGCAACCGCGTTTCCTCCCCTGCGGAAGCGGGGGAGAGCCTGTCCCCGACCTGATCGGGGAGGGACCGCCGAAGACGGTGGAGCGGGCGCGGCCCATGCCCATCCCCGATGTCGTCCCGTGAGCCGTCCGGCGTGCGGGCTCTGGTCGCGGCGCGGCGAGGGGTTGACGGCAGCCGCAAACGTTGCAACCGCGTTTCCTCCCCTGCGAAGCGGGGGAGGGGGACCGCCGAAGGCGGTGGAGGGGGCGCGGCCCATGCCCATCCCCGATGTCGTCCCGTGCGCGGCGCGGCGCATCCGGGACGACAGTGGTAGGGGCGGCGCGACCGGGTGCGAGCGTCGATACCAGCCCGACGGTCTGGTTCACCACCAAGGTAATTGCGAAGGTGTATTGAGCGGGGTCCGCCCCGATCCGGGGAGCGGTCCGAGGGCGCCAACCCGAGGCCCCGGCAAGGCGGAATAGCGGAGCGTATTCCGCGACAAACCATCCGCGACAAACCATCCCGGACAAGCCATCCCGGAAGACCAACCGTCCTCATCCTGAGGAGGCTGGCGTCAGCCGGCCCTCGACGGTGGCACGCGATCACGATAAATGCCGTAAAATGAAGCCGTCAAATCAGCGGCGACCTGTAGTGTCAGAGGTTGCTCGGAGTTGGAAGAGCTAGGTCAAAATCTCCCCAGCGCCTCGGTCAGCATGACTACTGCCAAAAACCTCGTCGTCAACTTCGCGGTGCCGGAGCGCCCGCTCTATTTGGTCGGAGTCTTTGAACGCGGCGTTACGGTTTACAGCCAGCAAGTTCGGGCGCTCAATTTGATTTGGGCTCTCGTCGAGCGAGGAGTACTCGCTTGCAATCTAGATGAGAATGCCGCTCGCTCCGATGGGCGCGGTTCTATCGCTATAATCGGCGGCGGTTTTGCCGGACTGACCGCAGCTGCGGCGTTGATCAAGAAAGATGTCGACGCCAACATTACCATCTTCGAGCGACGTGACACGCTCCTGCCGCTGCAGCATGGCAGCGACACGAGGTGGCTGCACCCCCGCATCTACGATTGGCCTGCCGACGGCAGCAATTCGGCGGTGGCGGATCTGCCGATTCTCAATTGGACTGCAGCGCGCGCCTCTGACGTCGCTGCCCAGATTTTGCTGGAATGGCGCGAGCTGGCCAAGTCGGCAAAAGCTAAGCTCAATGTCTATTGTAACGCTCAACATCTACAAATCCATGAGCGCGAAATCGATAGAGGGCTCGCGATCGAGTGGGTAGGTGATGAGCGCTCGTACGATGGCAGCGTGACAACGACCCAGGCCTCGATTGGGGCAACTCAGGTCTTTGATCACGTCATCATGGCGGTGGGCTATGGGCTGGAGAAGGACAATGCCCTGTCCTACTGGCGAAATGACACACTTGGCCAACCCAGCCTAGCTGAGCCACATCGCACCTATCTCGTTTCGGGCCAGGGTGACGGCGCAATGATAGAGGTGTTGCGCCTGCGCATTTCGCAATACCGCCAAGACCGGATTCTGGACGAATTGGTCGTGCGGCGACCGGGCCTCCATAAGGCAGTCAAGGCGCTACGAGCAAGATTCCCCAAGCCACAATCGGGCATGTTCACTGCTTTCGAGGAGTTGGATAGGGAAGCAGATTTTCAGGACACGCTCGGCGAATTGAAGCGGCGCCTGCGGCGCGATACCGAAGTGATCCTGCATCTGAGAAGACCAACTCTCATTGAGCTATTTGATAATCCAGAGGTGAAGATCGCTTTCCAAAATCGGCTTCTTATCTACCTGCTATATAAGTGCGGCGGCTTTATACCGAGCTGCGCAGAGATTGTGGAACTCGCAAGGATGCACGGCATCCCAGACGCGCAGGTTATCCAGCGTCATGGAACCGAGGTCTGTAAGAATATGGCGTCACTGCTGTCGGATGACCTGATGCGGGCAGTCACCGATCGGTTTTGCGAAGGGACTCCGGTGCGTCAGACTGAAGACATACATTGGTCGGGCGGGTACTTCGGCTTCCCTGGTCCGCAGAAGACCGCCAAGGATTTGGACGACCAAATCCGGCAATACTGGCGCAAAGAATACCTACCTGGACCGACTGCGCTTGCAGCTTTGTCGCTCTGCACAGGGGTGGCCGGGCTCTTGCGCAGGGACCACCCCATCGACAAACGTTTGCGCGTCACTTTGCATCGCACCCGTATGGTGGGGCGCGAGCCGCTGCTCCAGCAGTGCTGTGAGTATGTCGGCGTTAGTATTCCAAAAACGAGACCTGCAGCGGGGCGCACCTTCCAGGTCGACAAGGCGACAATCGGCCTAGCCTATGGCTGCCGGGAGACTATCCGGTCGGTGAAGGGGGTGTCACGACTTGAGCTCCGCAACGCGATGGAGGAGCTCAATCTCAATGAGGGCTCGCGAGAGATGTCGATAGACGTCTGCTTCATCTTGGCAATGCCGGTCGTGCAGCCAGAAAAAGCGGGGAAATTCTCGGGACCCAGTCCTGTAGCCGGGGTGCTCTACGTCGACAGTGAGGCGCCGGATTGGTTCATCGACAATGAGCGGGCCAAGGATCTCTCCACCATCGTGGAGAGATTGGTGCGGATGCTTCCGAATTCGGCCTAGTTGAGTTCCGGCGAATCCAAAATCGTTCGTCTGGCACACGGCCGGAGACCGTTCCGCCTAAGCATATAATCCCCACCACTGGGCCAGTGGCCGTAGCGTTCGAGATCGTGAGTGTGGCAGCACCCCGTGCAACCAAACCTTTCCAACTTAATTTCGACTACGTGGACTTTGTCCCGGCTTGAATGGGTCGGCAACGACGTCCTTGACCGTGGTAACCTGGAGATGTCCATGATCAGCGCAACGACTGAACACGTATCGGAACTTGGTGCGGCTTCCGCCCGCGGTCCGATCGAACACAAAGTCAAGTCGTGGCCCCAATTTTTCGAGGCCACTTTGTCCGGTGTTAAGACTCACGATGTTCGTCGATCGACCGATCGCGACTATCGGGTGGGAGATAGACTGCGCCTGCAAGAATACGACCCGGTCACTAAGACATATTCCGGTCGCGAACTGGTGGTTCGAATTACCTATATGACTTCCGCCGCAGCGCCCTGCGCTCTGTCAGAAGAATGTTTGCATTCCGATTTTTGTATTCTCAGCATAGCCAAAGTATGATTTCGGTCAGACACCGTGACGGGGCGGATCGTTGCAGTTTCAGGGCTCTGTGGTGCTGGTAAGAGCACAGCCGTAGGCTTTTTAGCGCAGAGGACTGGCGGGGAAGTGGTTTATTTCGGGGCCACGGTGCTACGCGTTGTGCGCGAGCGCGGCCTTCAGGAAACGAGTGCCAGCGAACAGATTGTGCGCATTGAGCTGCGCGACCAGCACGGATCGGCTTACCTGGCTAAGCTGGAAGCAGCCCGAATGAAATCGATCTTGGAGGAGGGGCGCGACGTTTTCGTGGATGCAGTGTATAACGTTGAAGAGCTTGACTTTCTTTCGCGGCTGGCGGCCGACTTTCTCCTCATTGGCATCGAGGTGTCTTTTGATACCAGGCTGGCGCGGCTCGGTGTGCGGCTAGTACGGCCGATGACGGAGCCGCAGCTCCGGAAGCGCGATGCGGTGGATCTGACCCAACTCAAGAGTGGGAATGTGCTTACCAGGGCCAGCGTGCGAAATCGGCAATGAAGGGTCGATGGCAGAGTTTGAGAGCATTCTCAGCCGCGTACTGGATGAGAAGTCCTTTTGACGGTCTGCGTCTGGAACAGACGGGGCACAATAGAATTGGTAAGGCTGGGGGCGAGTTCTTTGTTGGCGTCGGTGCGTGGATCGAACCAGATTAGCTGCTCGATTTCCGCCTGGGGGATGGGATCGCCGACTAGGGCGCCAATATAGAGCCTCACCACCACATCAGTGTCCGCAATGCCCGCCGCCCGGTCCCGGAAGACACCAAGGTAGTTGATGCCCTCGGGGATGAAGGTGCAGCCCAGTTCCTCGCCAATCTCGCGGGCAAGAGCGGTGAGGTCATCTTCCCCTCGTTCGGGCTTGCCACCGGGTAAAATATAGCAGTCAGAGCCACGCTTTCGGACGAGCAGCAAACAGCCATCCTGAACCACGGCAAGGCCAATCTTCAAAATTTCCCGAGGCATCGGTGCGTGCTCGCGAATCGCTCCCACTATTTTATCGCTGGTAGGATGCCTGATGTGATCGCGATGTCGGGAGGGAGTAACTACTCCACAGCTTCGTCGTGACCAGGGCTCGTTGGCAGTAAGCCGGGTCAGGCAATGACATCCGCGGCCGGGGCTTTGCGGAATGATCGCCCGCTGTTCCGCGAGACCGCTCCTCGAATACCAGAACTCCACCCCCACATCGCGCTCCTCTGGGGCGTTGCTCCCGGTGAGACTTCACCCCACCCATCGCCGCCGCGATCTCCGCCGCCAGTTTCGCGTTGTTCTTCACCAGCGCGATGTTGGTGACGAGGCTCGCGCCGCCGGTCCGCTTCAGGATCGCGTCGAGCAGGAACGGCGTCACCGCCTTGCCGGTCACCCCCGCCGCCACGCAGTCGCGGTGCGCCGCCGCGATGTGGACCGCCATCTCGGCCGCCGGGATCTCGTCCGCCCCCGGCACCGGGTTGGCGACCAGGATGCCGCCGCCGAGCGCCAGCGCCGCGCGCGCCGCCACGAAGGCGGCGATCGCCGCCGGGTCGTCGAGGCGGATCGGCGCCGGCAGGCCTGAGTCGCGCGACCAGAAGGCGGGAAAGGTGTCGGTGCCGTAACAGACCACCGGCACGCCGAGCGTCTCCAGGACTTCCAGCGTCTTCGCCAGGTCGAGGAGCGCCTTGGCGCCGGCGGCGACCACCGTCACGTCGGTGCGCGCCAGTTCGCCGAGATCGGCCGAGATGTCGAAGCTTGCCTCGGCGCCGCGGTGGACGCCGCCGATGCCGCCGGTGGCGAAGACGCCGATGCCGGCGCGGGCGGCGACGATCATGGTGGCGGCGACCGTCGTCGCGCCGGGCCTGCCCGAGACGACGCCGTAGGCGAGGTCGGCGCGCGACAGCTTCAGCGTGTCGGTCGATGTCGCCAGCCGTTCCAGTCCGGCCTGGTCGAGGCCGACGCGAATCCCGCCGTCGAGCACCGCGATTGTCGCCGGCACCGCGCCCGCTTCCCGCACGATCGCCTCGACCGCCAGTGCCGTCTCGATGTTCTGCGGCCACGGCATGCCGTGGCTGACGATGGTGGTCTCCAGGGCGACCACCGGCCGGCGGTCGGCCAGCGCCGCCCGCACCTCGTCGCTGATCGCCAGCATCATTGCACCTCCGTCGCGGCGTTAGCGCCGAGGCGGGCGCCGATGGCGGCGGCGGTCAGCCCCGGCGGCACCGTGCCTCCGTGCTCCATAGTGATGGCAGCCGCCGCCAGTCCCGGCCGGATCGCCTCGAACAGCGCGCGGCCCGAGGCGAGGCCGTGGATGGTTCCGGCGGCGAGCGCGTCGCCGGCGCCGTTGACGCTGCGCACCCTCGCCGGCAGCGGCGCGAACGTCCTGACCTCGCCGCCGCTCGCCACCGCCAGCGGCGCGCCGGCGTCGGTAACCACCACGTCCGGGCGCGGCCGGCCGGCAAGCGCCTTGGCGAGGTCCGCCGCCGGCCGGTCCTGTTCGCCGGGTGGTAGGCCGAGGATGGCGGCGGCCTCCTTGCGGTTGACGAAAAGCACGGTGATGTCGCGGAGGATGGGGGCGAGCCGCACCGCCTTCGCCGGCGACACCGCCAGCGCCGCGGCCGGGTGGCCGGCGGCGCGCGCCGCTCGGGTGAGACAGGCGAGCGTCTCGGCTGAGACATTCGCGTCCGCTACCCACCAATCGCCGTCCGGTGCCGTCTCAATGGCGTTCCGGAGGGTGTCCGGGGCCATTTCATCGAGGATTTCCATGGCCGCGATGCCGACGATCAGGTTGCCGGCTTGGTCGAGCGCCGCGTGATAAGTGGCCGTCGGCGCGTCCGAAACGCTGAGACAGCTGGTGTCGATTCCGGCCGATTCGGCCGCCGCCCGCACCGTTTCACCGTCCGTATCGGCCCCGATTCGGCTCACCAGCCGCACCGGGTGGCCGAGCCTCGCCAGGATGACCGCGACGTTGAAGCCGACCCCGCCCGGCGTCGCGCGCGCCGTTCCCGGGTTCGAGGCGCCCATCACCGGGACGGCGCGCGACGCCGCGAGACGGTCGACGGACGCCCCGCCGAACACCGAAACGGAGCCGGGCCAGGCCGTTCGCTCGTCCACCGCTGATCAGACTCCCGACGACAAAGATGGGCGGGCCGATCATCGGCGGGCGCGGCCGCCCGCGCAATGATCTTGATGTTTCGGCAATGTTCCGGTGCGTTTCAAACCCGTTTCAATTTCCAGCTTGCCAAAGAGAACAAAACATGTACATTCAACCTCAAGGGGGCCCCCACAATCGTTTGAACGTCCCCGGCCGCTGTGGAATAAGGAGCGCGCGACATGACGGCAACGTCTCTTCGTCTGATCGAGGGTCATGCAATGGACAAGTCGAAGGCGCTCGATGCGGCGCTCAGCCAGATTGAGCGCGCTTTCGGCAAGGGCTCGGTCATGCGTCTCGGCAAGAACGATGCGGTCGTCGAGATCGCCACGGTGCCGACCGGCTCGCTGGGGCTCGACATCGCGCTCGGAATCGGCGGCCTGCCGCGCGGCCGGGTCGTCGAGATTTATGGACCGGAATCGTCGGGCAAGACGACGCTGGCGCTCCACGCCATCGCCGAGGCGCAGAAGACCGGCGGCATTTGCGCCTTCATCGACGCGGAACACGCCCTCGATGCCGGTTATGCCCGCAAGCTCGGCGTCAATCTCGACGATCTCCTCATCTCCCAGCCGGATACCGGCGAGCAGGCGCTCGAGATCGCCGACACGCTGGTGCGCTCCGGCGCGATCGACATCCTCGTCGTCGATTCGGTCGCCGCGCTGACGCCGCGGGCCGAAATCGAGGGCGAGATGGGCGATCAGTTGCCGGGCCTGCAGGCCAGACTGATGAGCCAGGCGCTCCGCAAGCTCACCGCCTCGATCAACCGGTCCCAGACCATGGTCGTCTTCATCAACCAGATCCGAATGAAGATCGGCGTCATGTTCGGCAGCCCGGAGACGACCACCGGCGGCAACGCGCTGAAATTCTACGCCTCGGTCAGGCTGGATATCCGCCGCATCGGCTCGATCAAGGAACGCGACGAGGTGGTCGGCAACCAGACCCGGGTGAAGGTGGTGAAGAACAAGCTGGCGCCGCCGTTCAAGCAGGTCGAGTTCGACATCATGTATGGCGAGGGAATTTCGAAGACCGGCGAATTGGTCGATCTCGGAGTGAAGGCGGGGATCGTCGAGAAATCCGGTGCCTGGTTCTCCTTCGACAGTCAGCGCCTCGGCCAGGGGCGGGAGAACGCCAAGCTTTTCCTCAAGGAAAATCCGGGAATCGCCAGCCAGATCGAGCAGGCGGTGCGGCAGAGCGCCGGACTGATCGCCGAGCAGTTCCTCGACAAGGGCGGTCCCGACGACGAGGGCGGAGCCGACCCCGACGACGCGCTGGAGGCATGACCCGGCCAGATAGCTCACGGATCGGCAGCGAGGGGCGGGCGTCGTGGAGCAGAGGCTCAGTCTGGTCACCCTTGGTGTCGCCGACCTCGAACGGTCGCGCCGCTTTTACGAAGATGGCCTTGGCTGGACACGTGGCAACGCCAATCCCGATGTCGTCTTCTTCCAGCTGCCGGGCATGATCTTGGCGCTCTGGTCCCGCGCATCGCTTGTCGAGGACGCCGGGCTCGAGGACGGCGGCGGGTTTGGCGGTATCGCGCTCGCCCAGAATGTCCGGTCGCGGGAAGCGGTCGACGCCGTCCTGGCCGAAGCCGAGGCTGCCGGTGGCCGGATCATGAAGGGCGCGGCTGATACTTTCTGGGGCGGGTATTCCGGTTATTTTGCCGATCCCGACGGTCATCCCTGGGAAGTCGCCTGGAACCCGTTCTGGACCATCGACGCCGAAGGGCGGGTGATTCTTTCCTGATCCGGGGCACGGTGGCTGTTTCCGTACAAAGTGCCGGGCGTTCGGTCGCGGGCGGCTGCTATTGAGCCGGCGACGACGGGAACGTAACTTGATCCGCTCAAGGAAGCCTCGGAGAACGCTTATGCAAGAGGTCCGGCAGGTGGAGGAGCGTCGGGGCGTGGTCGGCAGCGCCTTCATGCGGCTTGGGCGGAAGGTCGTGTGGGGGATGGATCGGTATTTCGGGCGAAAGTCCACGCTCGGCGACCATGAGTTCTTCGACAACCGCGATTTCCCTTGCGTTGCCGAGATCGAAGCGAATTGGCGGAAGGCCCGGGCCGAGCTTGATGCGCTGTTGCCCTACGCCGCCCACATGCCCAACTTCCAGGACATCTCGAAGGAGCAGAAGAACCTGTCTCAGGACGACGGCTGGAAGACCTATTTCTTCTACGCCTACGGGATCAAGGCGCCGGCCAACTGCCGGCGCTGCCCGGAGACGGCGGAGCTTCTCAAGCGCATCCCGGGGATGAAAACGGCCTTCTTCTCGATCCTGGCGCCCGGCAAGCATTTGCCGCCGCATCGCGGTCCGTTCAAGGGCGTGCTTCGCCTCCACCTCGCCCTGCTCATTCCCGAGCCCGCCGAGAAATGCGGCATCCGGGTCGGCCCCGAGACCCGCCATTGGGAGGAGGGCAAGGTGATGATTTTCGACGACACCTATGAGCACGAGGCCTGGAACGACACCGGCGGGGTAAGGGTGGTGCTTTTCGTCGACATTCTGAGGCCGACCCGCTTTCCGGCCAATCTCCTCAATTCGGTGATGACCTGGGTGATTGCCTTTTCACCGTTCGTCCTCGGCTCGGCCGGCAGCTATCTACGCTGGGAGAAACGCTTCGAGGCGGTGGTGAACCAGGACGCCCCAGCGCGCTAGCCGCGCACCCGCCGGGGAGGAAGAGCGCTCCGACCCAGCCAACCGATGTAGCTTTCTGGACAATGTCACCGTGCGGGCTGTAAAACCGCCCGCGCGGCCATAACTTAGTGGCGGCTTTCCGCAAGCGTCGATAAGCACACAATGTATTCGGTCAACGACATCCGCTCCCATTTTCTCGGCTATTTCGAGAAGAACGGCCACACGCCCATGGCGTCGAGCCCGCTGGTGCCGCGCAACGACCCGACGCTGATGTTCACCAATGCCGGGATGGTCCAGTTCAAGGACTACTTCACCGGCCGCGTCGAGCCGCCGTTCCGGCGGGCGGTTACCTCGCAGAAATGCGTGCGTGCCGGCGGCAAGCACAACGATCTCGACAATGTCGGCTATACGGCGCGCCATCTCACCTTCTTCGAGATGCTCGGCAATTTCTCCTTCGGCGATTACTTCAAGGAGCGGGCGATCGAGCTCGCATGGGATCTGGTCACCGGCGAATTCGGCCTGCCCAAGGACCGCTTGCTGGTCACGGTCTACGCGGAGGACGATCACGCCTTCGACTTGTGGAAGCGGGTGGCCGGCCTGCCGGAAGAAAAGATCATCCGCATCGCCACCAGCGACAATTTCTGGGCGATGGGCGACACGGGGCCCTGCGGCCCGTGCTCCGAGATCTTCTACGACCATGGTCCGGAGGTGGCCGGTGGGCCACCGGGCAGCCCCGACGAGGACGGCGATCGTTTCGTCGAGATCTGGAACCTCGTTTTCATGCAGTTCGAGCAGCGCGCGAAGAACGACCGCGTCGATCTGCCGAAGCCGTCGATCGACACCGGCATGGGCCTCGAGCGAATGGCGACGGTTCTGCAGGGCGTTCACAATGTCTACGACACCGACCTGTTCAAGACCCTGATTGCCGCCTCGGAAGACGCGATCGGCGTCAAAGCGGCGGGTGAACACGTCGCCAGCCACCGGGTGATCGCCGATCACTTGCGTGCCACCAGCTTTCTCATCGCCGACGGCGTCCTCCCCTCCAACGAGGGGCGCGGCTATGTGCTGCGCCGCATCATGCGCCGCGCCATGCGCCACGCTCATCTTCTCGGCAGCGAGGAGCCGGTGATCTACCGGCTGGTGCCGGTGCTCGTTGCCGAGATGGGCCATGCCTATCCGGAACTGCAGCGCGCCGAGGCGCTGATCCGTGAAACGCTGCTTCTCGAGGAGACCCGCTTCCGCCGCACGCTTGCCCGCGGTTTGTCGCTGCTCGACGAGGCGACCGGCAGCTTGCGCAGTGGGGACACGCTCGCCGGCGATGTCGCCTTCCGTCTCTACGATACCTATGGCTTTCCCCTCGACCTCACCCAGGACGCCCTCAAGCCGCGTGGCATCGGCGTGGATACCGACGGCTTTGCCCGCGCCATGGAACGGCAAAAGGAAGAGGCGCGGGCGAGTTGGGCCGGTTCGGGCGAGGCGCAGACCGAGCCGATCTGGTTCCGGCTTCGCGAGCGGCTCGGCAGCACCGAGTTCCTCGGTTATGGCACTGAGAATGCCGAGGGCGAGATCCTCGCTCTCGTAAAGGACGGCGAGGGAATCGAGACCGCCTCGGCCGGCGAGGCGGTGGCCGTCGTCGTCAACCAGAACTCCCTTCTACGCCGAATCCGGCGGCCAGGTCGCCGACACCGGTACCATCGCGACCGATAGTGGCGGCCTGATCGCCGTGAGCGATGTGCAGAAGCGGGCCGACGGACTCTTCGTCCACTATGGCCAGGTCGACAGCGGCACGGTCCAGATCGGCGACGCGGTTCGAATGAACGTGGACGGCGCCCGCCGGTCGATGATCCGAGCCAACCATTCCGCTACCCACCTGCTTCACGCCGCGCTGCGCAGCGTGCTCGGTGGCCACGTCGCGCAAAAGGGCTCGCTCGTCGCACCAGACCGGCTGCGCTTTGACTTCTCACACCCGAAGCCGGTGGACGCGGCGGAGATCGAGGAGGTCGAGGCTCTGGCCAATGCCGTTGTCATCCAGGACGCGCCGGTGGAGACCCGGCTGATGGACCGCGAAACGGCGATCCAGTCCGGAGCGATGGCTCTGTTCGGTGAGAAATACGGCGATGAGGTTCGCGTGGTGTCGATGGGCGCTGTTCCCGAGGGTGTCCCGGGCCGCCCTTATTCGGTCGAGCTCTGCGGGGGCACCCATGTCGGGCGCACCGGAGAGGTCGGCCTGATCGCGATCGCCAGCGAGGCCGGCGTTGCCGCCGGCGTTCGCCGCATCGAAGCGCTGACCGGCGGGTTGGCGCGCAAGCATCTCGCCGAACAGGAGCGGCGCCTCAAGGCCGTGGCGATGGCGCTGAAGGTGCGGCCCGAGGATGCGCCCGAGCGCGTTCAGGCATTGGTCGAGGAACGGCGCCGCCTCGAGCGGGAACTCGCCGAGGCCCGGCGCAAGCTTGCCATGGGCGGCGGCGCCGGCAACGGCGCGGACACCGGCGTCCGCGAAATCGGCACGATCCGCTTTCTTGGCCGGTCGGTCTCCGGAATCGCGCCGAGGGACCTCAAGGGGCTGGTCGATGACGGCAAGAAGACGGTCGGCTCGGGCGTCGTCGCCATTATCGGCGTCAACGACGACGGCAAGGCGGGCATCGTCGTCGGAGTCACGGAGGACCTGACCGGACGCTTCAACGCCGTCGATCTGGTGCGGCGCGGCGCCGAGGCACTGGGCGGCAAGGGCGGCGGCGGCCGCCCCGACATGGCCCAGGCCGGCGGTCCCGAAGGCGGCCGGGCCGACGAGGCCATCGCCGCGGTCGCCGCTGCGATCGAGGCGGGATGACCGGCGGCCGCCCTTGATGCAGCGCCGGCTAAAGCATTTTTTGGGAAAAGTGTGCGCACTATTCCGCCCGGAAAATGCGAAGAATCAAAGAGCTAGAGCAAAGGCCCCGATTCAATCAGAACGGACTTTGCTCTGGGCGCGGAGGCGCATCCCTGATGTCGAAGCGTGAATCTGGTGCGGAGAGAACCGCGGCGCTTCGGCGCCGGCTCTACGAGATTCTCGAACAGGCGCCGCGCGACGACCGGCTGAGCCTCGTCGTCAACCGGCTCCTCGTCCTCCTCATCGTCGTCAATCTTGTCGCCGTGGTGCTCCAGTCGGTGCCGTCCGTAGCGGCGGACTATCGTATCCCGTTCGTTGCCATCGAAGTCGTCTCGCTCATCGTCTTCACGGCGGAGTACGGGCTCCGCCTGTGGGTGTCGGCCGAACATGCGCCCTATGGCGTCGGCCAACGCGATCCCCGGCTTGCCTATGCGATGAGCGCAGCGGGCATCGTCGACCTTCTCGCCATCTTGCCGTTCTGGATCGGCCTGTTCTTTCCGGCCGACCTCCGCGCCTTCCTCGTTTTCCGCATTGTCCGCTTTCTCAAGCTCGTCCGCTACTCGCCGGCGATGCGGTCTCTGCTCGACGCGCTTTATGCCGAGCGCCGGGCGCTGCTCGGATGCTTCGTTATCCTCGTCGGCGTGACGCTCGCCTCCGCCTCGGTCATGTATCTGGTCGAGCGCGGCGTCCAGCCGGACAAGTTCGGCACCATCCCCGACGCCATGTGGTGGGCGATCGTCACGCTCGGAACCGTCGGCTACGGCGACGTCGTGCCGGTGACGGCGGTCGGGCGGGTGGTCGCCGCCTTCACCATCTTCGGTGGGCTGGTGATGATCGCCTTGCCGGTGGGCATCGTCGCCACCGCCTTCGCCAACGAGGTCCATCGCCGCGATTTCGTCGTCACCTGGGGGATGGTGGCGCGGGTGCCGCTGTTCTCGGGGCTGAATGCCGGCGAAATCGCCGACATCATGCGCCTGCTCAGCGCCCAGACGGTCGAGCCGGGCAACATCATTGTCCGCCGCGGCGAGCCGGGACGTTCGATGTATTTCATCGCCGCCGGCGAGGTGGAAATCGCATTGCCCAAGGAGCGCCTGCGTCTCGGCGTCGGCCATTTCTTCGGCGAAATCGCCGTGCTGCGACGGACGCGGCGCTCGGGGACGGTTACCGCCATCGCGCGGACCAATCTCCTGGTGCTCGACGGCAGCGACCTCCATGCGCTGATGGAACGCGACAGCCGGCTGGCGAAGCGCATTCGCGAGGTGGTCCGCGATCGCGTCGGGTCCGAAATCGTCGGCCATGGCGGCGACCTCGTCAGCGAGGAGATCGAGAAAGGGGAGTAGGCGCGCCGCGACTGCCGGGCCGTGGCCCGCGGTGGTTGGGCCGCTTGCATGCCGCCGGCGGCAACCGAACGCGTCGAAATCGCCGCCATGCCGCCGACCGGGGGATTCAGCCGACCGGTTGTGCCGCCATCGCCTGCTGCAGATTCGCGTCGACCTTGTCGAGGAAGCCGGTCGTCGACAGCCATTTCTGGTCGGGGCCGACCAGAAGGGCGAGATCCTTGGTCATGTAGCCGGACTCCACCGTGTCGACGCATACCCGTTCGAGCGTCTCGGCGAAGCGGGCGAGGTGCTTGTTGCCGTCGAGCTTGGCGCGGTGGAGGAGGCCGCGCGTCCAGGCGAAGATCGAGGCGATCGAGTTGGTCGAGGTCTCGTTGCCCTTCTGGTGCTCCCGGTAGTGCCGGGTGACCGTGCCGTGGGCCGCTTCGGCCTCCACGGTCATGCCGTCCGGGGTCATCAGCACCGAGGTCATCAGGCCGAGCGAGCCGAAGCCCTGGGCAACCGTGTCGGACTGCACGTCGCCGTCGTAGTTCTTGCAGGCCCAAACGTAACCGCCTGACCATTTCAACGCGGAGGCGACCATGTCGTCGATCAGCCGGTGCTCATAGGTGATGCCGGCCGCCTTGAAGCTGTCGGCGAATTCGGTGTCGAAGATCTCCTGGAAGAGGTCCTTGAAGCGTCCGTCATAGGCCTTGAGGATGGTGTTCTTGGTCGACAGATAGACCGGGTAGTTGTGCGACAGTCCGTAGTTGAGCGAGGCGCGGGCGAAGTCGCGGATCGAATCGTCGAGATTGTACATCGCCATCGCGACGCCGGAGCCCGGCGCGTCGAACACCTCATGCTCGATCACCTCGCCGTCGTCGCCTTCGAAGCGGATGGTCAGCTTGCCTTTGCCCGGATAGCGGAAGTCGGTCGCCCGGTACTGGTCGCCGAAGGCGTGGCGGCCGATGATGATCGGCTTCGTCCAGCCCGGCACCAGGCGCGGGACGTTTCGGCAGATGATCGGCTCGCGGAAGATGACGCCGCCGATGATGTTGCGGATGGTGCCGTTCGGCGAGCGCCACATCTTTTTCAGGCCGAATTCCTTCACCCGCGCCTCGTCCGGGGTGATCGTCGCGCATTTGACGCCGACGCCGACCGCCTTGATCGCCTCCGCCGCCTCGATGGTCACACGATCGTCGGTGGCGTCGCGGTTCTCGATGCTGAGGTCGAAATAGAGCAGTTCGACATCGAGATAGGGGTGGATCAGCTTCTCCTTGATGAGCTGCCAGATGATCCTGGTCATCTCGTCGCCGTCCAGTTCGACGACCGGATTGGCGACCTCGATTTTCGGCATTGCGTGCGGCCTTCCCTGGCGGGTTGGTGGGGCAGGGCGCCGCCATCGGGCCGGCGCCGAAATGACGCCGCCCTATAACATCCGACCGGGCGAGATAAAAGACGACCGCCTCGCGCCCTTCACCGGCAACGAGGCGGTCGGGATTGTCACCTTATCGAGATGGTCAGTCGAATTCGATAACGACTTCCCCCGACACCGGGTCGGTCACGCCGAGGCCGCCGCCGAGGTCCTCGAGAAGGCCGCGCATCTTGTCGAGGCTGGCAATCATCTGCGGCCGGGCGGCGACAATGTCATCCATGCTGTTCCATTCGCCGATGAGGCAATAGGTGCGGTCCCCGGTCTTGATCATCGCCGCCTTGCGCGCGCCTGGCGGGCGGTTGTCCATGGTCTTTTCCAACTCCAGGAATTCCTTTTCGCGGCCGGGCTTCACCCGGAAACGAACCACATTGTAAGCCGTCATGATTGGGGTCCTCCCGATGGGCTGATGCGACAGGGCGAAATATCACGCATTGCGGGTCGCCCCTCCCGCGATGGCTATTCTACTCCTGCTTGGCCATTTCGCCGCCAAGCTCCTTCTTGAAGGTATCGAGGTCGACCTGCATGCCGTTGAAGAAGGTGCTCCAGTGGCGGGTGAGCGCCGACATCGTCACCGCCTCGGCGATCTCCTCGTCCGTGGCACCGGCCTGCCTCGCCGAATTGGTGTCCGCCCAGATGCAATAGGTGCAAGGGATCTGTGCGGCGACCGCCAGCGATATCAGCGACTTCTCCTTCGGCGACAGCGCCGTGTCCTCGCTGAGCTCGATCGCCTTCAGTTCGGCCCAGGCGCCGGCGATGCCCGCCTTGGGGAAGAGCTTGATGAAACTCGGAACGCTGCCGAACGTCTGCTCGATATCCTGGTAGGTGGCCGCCGGGGAAGCGGGAACATCCTCGGCCAGCGCGACGGGCATGCCGGCGAAGACCGCCGCAAACCCTCCCGCCACAGCGGCGACGGCCGCGGCGTTTCGAAGCGCGTGGAATGCAAACATCGGGTTGTCTCCTCAGGTCGGTTGCCTTACGTTGTAAGGCGATGCGGCGGAGCATACCCTTACGGTGTAAGGTGTCAAGCCTTACGTTGTAAGAACGCAATCACGGTGATGGGAAGGGCATTTGATGGCCAGCAAGAAACGCCAGCCGCTGTCGGAGGAACGGATCGTGTCGGCCGCCCTCGAACTGATCGAGGCGGAGGGGCTCGAGAAGTTCAGCACGCGCAAGCTCGCCGCCCGGCTCGGCTGCGAGGCGATGAGCATCTATCATTATTTTCCGAGCAAGGCGCATCTCATGGACGCGCTGTTCGATCGGGTGGTCGGCGGCATGGCCGAGCCGGAGCCGGGGCTTGCCTGGCGGGAGCGGCTGAGGCAGTCGCTGCTCGAATACCGGACGATGGCGCATCGCTATCCGCGCTTCTTCCAGTTCGTCGCGCTTCACCGTCACAATACGCGGGCCGGGCTCGGCGTGCTTGAGCGCATCCTGAAATTGCTTCGGGAAGGTGGGTTCGACACGGAGGCAACCGCCCGGTATTTCCGGGCCATCAGCTACTACGTTGTCGGGGCCGCGCTCGACGAGACGTCGGGCTACGCGAAGGGGCCGTCCGCCGTCCAGCCGGTGCCCGCAGAAGACGTGGAGCGCGAATTCCCCGAAGTTGCCGCGGTCAATCCCTACTTCAGGCCGGCAGAGCGCGAGGCAACCTTCAACCTCGGCCTTGACATTTTGCTCGACAGCGTGGTGCGGGCAGCACCGGTAGAGAAGAAGAAAATACCGGAACGGCCTCGGCGGCCGCCCCGGATCGTGTCGATGTAGCGAGGAGCGTCGTCAGGCAGTCTGCCGGGCCGCCATCGAGATCATGATGTAGCTCCAGCCGGTGAAGATAAGGGAAATTCCGGCCAGCGTCCCGGGCGCCCACACTGTGGATATCGGCCAGTTCAGCCAAATGATCAGGCCGACAATGATGGCGAGGATGCCGGCGGTGAGCATCCAGCCCCAACCGCCGTGCGGCCGGACCTGGAAGGCCAGGATGACCTGAAAGACGCCTTTCACGATGAAGACGGCGGCAATCACAATTGTCAGCCAGGCGATCCCGAGTATCGGGTTGAGCCAGATGATGACTCCGCCGGCCAGCAAGACGAGTCCGATAATGAGCTGCCAGATGAATCCGCCCCAGCTCTTCGTGCCGAAGGCCTGGATCAGTTGCATGATGCCGAGCCAGGCCAGCACGATGGAGAACATGACGGTCACCGCCAGGCCGGCGATGAACGGCATGGCGATGGCAAAGACGCCGCCGATAAGAAACACGATACCCAGTCCCAGGAACCAGCCCCAATTCTTGCGGATGTGCTCGATCGAACTGAGTGGTGTCATGGCCATGTCGCTCATGGGCCTCTCCTCCTTCGCGAGTCGCGAGGGGCAGAGAATACCCCAATCCTCGATCGACCGACACCTATGCCGGCGTCCGACCCTTGTGGAATCGGCTTCGCCGATCGGGTAGGAACCGCTGATGACGAGCGCTACCGCCGAACAGGCGAGCCCACCGGCGATCATCCTGGTCGCGCCGCAACTCGGCGAGAATATCGGCACGGCCGCTCGTGCCATGGCTAATTTTGGCCTCGCCGATCTCCGCGTGGTCAATCCGCGCGACGGCTGGCCGAACGACAAGGCCCGCGCCGCCGCAAGCCGCGCGGACAAGGTGATCGACGCGGTCCGGGTGTTTCCGTCGGTTGCCGCGGCGGTTGCCGACCTCTCCTTCGTCTATGCCACCACCGCGCGGGCGCGCGAGGTGGCGAAACCGGTGGTCGCGCTGCGGGAGGCGGCGGCGCGACTGCGATCGTTTCACAGCCAGGGCGTCGGAACCGGCGTTCTATTCGGGCCCGAGCGCGCCGGGCTCAACAACGAGGATCTGTCGCTTGCCGACGAGATCCTGACCTTCCCGATCGATCCCGCCTTCTCCTCGATCAACGTCGCCCAGTCGGTGCTGCTCGTCGCCTACGAATGGCGGCTGGCGGGCCTCGACAAGAGCGACGCCGGCCTGCCGTTTTCCCTCGCGCAGCATCCGGCGCCGAAGGACGACCTCTACCGCCTGTTCGACCATCTCGAGGCAGCCCTCGACGCCGTCGGCTATTTCCGCCCGCCGGAAAAGAGGCCGCACATGGTCGAGGCGCTGCGCACGCTGCTCCATCGCGCCCAATTGTCGGCGCAGGAAGTGCGGACGCTCCGCGGCGTCATCGCGGGGCTGGAGAAGCGTTCGACCCGACCGGGCCAGACGAGTACGGGGAGATGACGACGGCACGGGAAGGGGAGCGATGACCCGCCTGCTCGTCTTCGATTCCGGCATCGGCGGCCTGTCGGTGGCCCAGGAAATCCGCCGGGCGCTGCCCGCGGCCGAGATGATCTACGTGGCCGACGATGCGGGCTTCCCCTATGGCGAACGCCAGGACCTCGACTTGACCGCGCATGTCGTCGGGCTGATGGAACGCCTCATCGAGCGCTTCGCCCCGGACGCCGTCGTTATTGCCTGCAATACCGCCTCGACCCTCGTCCTGCCGCCGCTCCGCGGGCGCTTCGGGATTCCCTTCGTCGGCACCGTGCCGGCGATCAAGCCGGCGGCGGAGCGGACGCGCTCGGGCTTGATCAGCGTGCTCGCCACCTCCGGCACCATGCAGCGAGACTACACCCGCAGCCTGATCGACAGCTTTGCCGACAACTGCCATGTCCGACTGGTCGGTTCCGCCAACCTTGCGCCGCTTGCCGAGGCGCTGATGCGTGGCGCGCCGGTCGACGACGCCTCGGTTCTGAGAGAGATTACACCGGCCTTTGTGAAGCGCGAGGGGCGGCGCACAGACATCATCGTCCTCGCCTGCACCCACTATCCTTTCCTCATCGGGCACTTCCGGAGCCTAGCGCCGTGGCCGGTCGAATGGATCGATCCGGCGCCGGCGATTGCACGGCGGGTCGCAAACGTCCTCGGCAAGCAGAAAGCCGGGCCGGGCGGCGGGGAGGCCTTCCTCACCTCGGGCAATTCCTGGCCGGCAGCGCTGGTGCCGGTTCTCAGCGGCATTGGCCTCGAACCCCGTCCGCCCCTCTCGACGGCTCCTCATCCGACTGCGCCAGCCCGACCGGCGCAGGAATCGGCAGGATAGACCGGCACGAACGCGGTCATGGATAGGAGGTGGGGAGCGCGCTTTTGCTCGTTCGGCCACGCGCTTCTTGCCTCTGGCCCGGTTTGACAGGCGGCCACAAGGGCAGTATGAGGCTGGCGCCTCGCCGGTCCACCAGGGCCGGCGCGGTTTTTCATGCGACCCGCGGGAGTTTCGAGGTGCTTGCCTCGCGCTCCCTGTCGGCCGGGCCCGCGAGCGGGATCGGCAGAGGAGGGCGCCTAACCCCGACGACAAGGGATTGAGCAATGACCAAGCGCGCTTCGGCGAAGTACAAAATCGACCGCCGCCTCGGGCAGAATATTTGGGGCCGCCCCAAGAGCCCCGTCAACCGCCGCGAATATGGCCCCGGCCAACACGGTCAGCGGCGCAAGGGCAAGCTGTCGGATTTCGGCAACCAGCTTCGCGCCAAGCAGAAGCTGAAGGGTTACTACGGCAACATTTCCGAGAAGCAGTTCAAGAACATCTACCAGGAGGCGGTGCGGCGCACCGGCGACTCCTCGGAGCATCTGGTTGGGCTCCTCGAGAGCCGCCTCGACGCGATCGTCTATCGGGCCAAATTCGTCCCGACCGTGTTTGCCGCCCGCCAGTTCGTCAATCACGGCCATGTGCGGGTGAATGGCGCGCGGGTCAACATTGCGAGCTACCGGTGCAAGCCGGGGGACGTCATATCGATCAAGGACTCCTCGAAGGACCTTGCGCTGGTGCTCGAGGCGACGCAGCTCGCGGAGCGCGACGTGCCGGACTACATCGATGCCGATCACAACAAGATGACGGCGACCTTCGTGCGTTTCCCGGCGCTGGCGGACGTGCCTTACCCGGTGCACATGGAACCGAACCTCGTCGTCGAGTTCTATTCGCGCTGAGCGGTAGACACAGGGCCGCGCTTACGCGAAGGGGCCGTTTCAGGCCTGATCGCCTCGGACGCGCAGGACCACGGCGGCAACGCCAAATTCACCGTCCGGTTCTGAAGGAACCCCGGCTCAGGTCGTCTTCGCCGGCTCGGCCGCGGCAATTCCCTTGCCGTCGAGGAACGACTGCAATTCGCCGGCCTGGAACATCTCGCGGATGATGTCGCAGCCGCCGACGAACTCGCCCTTGACGTAGAGCTGGGGGATGGTCGGCCAGTCCGAGAATTCCTTGACCCCCTGGCGGATATCCATGTTCTCCAGGACGTTGATGCCCTTGTAGTCGACTCCGAGATAGTCGAGGATCTGCACCACCTGACTGGAGAAGCCGCACTGCGGGAACGTCGGCGTCCCCTTCATGAAGAGAACGACGTCATTGGTCTTCACCTCGTTGCTGATCCAGGCCTGAATTTCGCTCATCGTCAGAATTCCCGTTGTTCCGCCGGTCTTCACTCCGGCACGCTTGTCTGCAGGGCGAGCGCGTGGAGGGCGTCGCCCATATTTCCCTTGAGCGCGTTATAGACCATCTGGTGCTGCTGCACACGGCTCTTGCCGCGGAACGATTCCGAAACCACCTCCGCCGCGTAATGGTCGCCGTCACCGGCGAGGTCGCGAATGACGACCTTGGCATCGGGCAGCGCCGCCTTGATCAGCACCTCGATTTCGCGCGCATTCATCGCCATGGTCAGCCCCACTGCAAGAACGCTCCCCCCGACTCACAAGCCAGCAGCCATGTAAGCCGGAAACCAATTCTCGTGGGCTTGCCGCAGCTTTGCAACAGATATGGAAACAATGTCGCCGAGTTTCAATTCGGCGCCGCCGGTGTTGCCGATCCACGGCATGAACACCCCGGCTGCCGCCGCGCGCCCGAAGAGCGCATCCAAATGGTGCGAATCCGCCGCGAGCACATAGCGCCCCTGATCCTCGCCAAACAACGCCGGCAGCGGCGATAGGTCGTCGAGCTGGTCGACGGTGGCTCCGATGCCCGAGGCCATCGCCATCTCGGCCAGTGCCACCGCCAGCCCGCCGTCGGAAACGTCGTGGCACGCCGTGATCAGCCCGTCGCGGATCAAGGCGCGGACGAAATCGCCGACCCGCTTCTCGTGTTCGAGATCGACCGGCGGCGGCGGCCCGTCCTCGCGACCGAGGATTTCGCGGAGGTAGATGGACTGGCCGAGATGGGTTCCCCATTGCGGCGGGGCTCCGGCGAGGAGGATCGCAGAACCTTCGGCTTTGAACGCCACGGTCACCGCTCTGCCGACATCGGGAACCATCCCGACGCCGCCGATCGCCGGGGTTGGCGGAATGGCAACGCCGTTGGTCTCGTTGTAGAGCGAGACATTGCCCGAGACGACGGGGAAGGCGAGGGCAGTGCAGGCGTCGGCGATGCCTTTGATGGCGCCGACCAACTCGCCCATGATTTCGGGGCGCTCGGGATTGCCGAAATTGAGATTGTCGGTGACGGCGAGCGGCTCGGCCCCGACCGCGGTGAGGTTCCGCCAGCATTCGGCCACCGCCTGCTTGCCGCCTTCGTAGGGGTCGGCGGCGCAGTAGCGGGGCGTCACGTCGAGCGAGAAGGCGAGGCCTCTCATGCTTCCCTCGATCCTGACCATCGCGGCGTCGCCCTGACCGGGCTTCACGACCGTATTCCCCTGGATCAAGTGGTCGTATTGCTCCCACACCCATCGGCGCGAGGCCATGTCGGGCGCGCTCACGATCCGAATCAAGGTCTCGTTGTAATCGTCGGGTTCCGGAATTGTTTCGGCGATCGGGGGCGGGCCGTTGCGGATCGTGTAGGGACGATCGTATTCCGGCGCCTCGTCGCCGAGTTTCTTGATCGGCAGGTCGGCCTCGACCCTGCCGTTGTGGAGGACGCGAAAGCGGAGGTCGTCGGTCGTCCTGCCGACCACGGCGAAATCAAGCCCCCATTTGCGGAACACCGCCTCGGCCGTTTCCCGCAGCTCGGGGCGGAGCACCATCAGCATGCGCTCCTGGCTCTCCGACAGCATCATCTCATAGGCGGACATGCCTGCCTCCCGGCAAGGCACCTTGTCGAGGTCGAGCTCGATGCCGAGATCGCCCTTGGCCCCCATCTCCACCGCCGAGCAGGTTAGTCCGGCGGCGCCCATGTCCTGGATGGCGACCACCGCGCCGGTCGCCATCAGTTCGAGGCAGGCCTCGAGCAGGAGCTTTTCGGAGAACGGATCGCCGACCTGAACGGTCGGCCGCTTTTCATGAGAGGCATCGTCGAATTCGGCCGAGGCCATCGAGGCGCCGTGGATGCCGTCGCGACCGGTCTTCGAGCCGAGATAGACCACCGGCAGGCCGACGCCGGACGCTTTCGAATAGAAGATCGCGTCGGTCGGGGCGATCCCGGCCGCGAATGCATTCACCAGGATGTTGCCGTCATAGCCGCGGTGGAAATTGACTTCGCCGCCGACGGTCGGCACGCCGAAGGAGTTGCCGTAGCCGCCGATGCCGCTGACGACGCCGGACACGAGATGCCGGGTCTTGGGATGATCCGGCGCGCCGAAGCGAAGCGCGTTCAGCGCCGCGACCGGCCGCGCCCCCATGGTGAAGACGTCGCGGAGGATGCCGCCAACCCCGGTCGCCGCGCCCTGGTACGGCTCGATGAAGGACGGATGGTTGTGGCTCTCCATCTTGAAGACGACCGCGAGCCCGTCGCCGATATCGACGACGCCGGCGTTCTCGCCCGGCCCCTGGATGACACGCGGACCGCTGGTCGGCAGCGTCCGCAGCCATTTCTTCGACGACTTGTAGGAGCAGTGCTCGTTCCACATCGCCGAGAAGATGCCGAGCTCGGTCAATGACGGCTGGCGACCGATCAGCCGGAGGATGCGGTCGTACTCCTCCGGTTTCAGCCCGTGGGCGGCGACGAGGGCAGGGGCAATAGGATTCGCCGCCGCCCGATCGACTGACAATTCGCTCACGATGCCTTCTTCCGGTTGGCCTCGTAGTAAGCGCGCAGCACGGCGCTCATCCGGGTGAGATGGCCCTTGCCTTGGCGCTTGAACCAGCTGAACACGTCCGGGTCGACGCGAAGATGCACCGATGTCTTCGGTCGGTCGCGTGGCATCACAAGCACAGCGTTCTTCCAGAAGTCGTCGTCGAGCTCGATCTCCTCCGCGCCGACAGCCGTCGGGTGAAGTTTGCCGCGCTCATACATCTCCCTGATCCCGTCCAGGGTAGCGCTCCTGATATCTGTGTCTGGATTTTCGTCCGGTTCGCCAGGCAGTGATGATGTGGAACGCGTCCTCGCGCGGGGTGTAGACGACGGTGAAGTATTCGCCTTTGTGCGCTCCCGTCGCGACGACGCGCCTTTCGCCGTAGTCATGACGCTTATCCTCATGTTCAAGCGTGGGTCCCTCGAAGATCAGGGTCGCCCGCAGAAAATCAACGCCTCGGGATATCAAGACCTTCTGTCGTTTCGGTTCGTCCCACGTGACTCTCACATTTTATGTACACCTTTGTGTACACATTTCAACCCGGAGGTCGTGCTTCCGGGTTACCCGCAGCTGTCGCTCCCTCCCATCCAGCGGCGGAGGTCGGCGGCGATGCGGCTCGCCTGTGCCGACGCGGCGAGCGGGCCATAGACGTTGAGGTGCGGGTGGCCGCTCGACGTGGTGATCTCGATGACCAACACGGGGAGCTCGCGTGGCGAATCTCGCGGCACGATGAGAATGCGCGGGCCGCCGGCAGCGTTTGGCTCGGACGAATAGACATAGCCGGCGAAATCCGTCGCGTTCGGTCCGAACCAGCAGCGCTCCATCGCCGCGCCGAGCCGGCGCGAGAGATCGTAGGCGGCTTGTGAAGATTGGGCGGCGGTAGGTGAAGCGCCGCCACACAGCCAGGCAAAGCCGGCGAGCACGATGAAGAGGGTGACTGTGGTGCGCTGGACCATTCGAATCTCGAGACAGGTGGCGGCCGCATTGACGGTCGGTAGATGCAGCCGATTCCGCACGGACGTTTGCGGGACGCCGGTGCGGGCGTCAAGCCGGTATCGAGTTCGGGCGGTGGGTTATGGTTCAGCCGGCGACTGCCAGCGCGTCCATCACGCTTTCGAACAAGGCGCGGCCGTCGGTGCCACCTTGGATTGCCTCGATCAGGTCCTCCGGGTGGGGCATCATGCCGAGGACGTTGCGTTTCGTGTTGAGAATGCCGGCAATGTTGTCGACCGAGCCGTTCGGATTGGAAGCCTCGCTGGCGTTCGCGGCAGCATCGACATAGCGGAAGGCGACGCGGTCTTCGTCCCGCAGGGTCTTCAGCGTTGCCTCGTCGCAGCGGTAATTGCCGTCGCCGTGGGCAACCGGACAGCGGATCACCTGGCCGCGGCGGTAGCGCCGGGTGAACGGCGAGTCCGTCGTATCGACCCGGAGCAGGACTTCGCGGCAGACGAAGCGCAGGCTGGCATTGCGCATCAGGACCCCCGGCAGGAGCCCCGCCTCGCAGAGGATCTGGAAGCCGTTGCAGATGCCGAGCACGGGGACGCCGTCGGCAGCCCGTTCGGCCACGGCGCGCAGGATCGGCGATCGTGCCGCGATCGCGCCGGAGCGGAGATAGTCGCCGTAAGAGAAGCCGCCGGGCAGAACGATCAGGTCGGTGGGCGGCAGGCCGGTCTCGGCGTGCCAGACGACCGTCGGCCGGCGGCCGGTGATCGTTTCCAGGGCGCCGATCATGTCACGGTCGCGATTGGAGCCCGGAAAGAGGATGACGGCGGATTTCATGGCCATTGGATAGAGCGATTCTGCCGAGCCCGAAACGCGTGAATTCGTCGCTTATCTGGGGCGGAGCCCGGTCGACATGACGCCGTCCTCCATCTGCCACCACGTCAGAGCACCCAGCGGAATGCCCGCCTGAGTTCGGTCTCGGCGTCCTTGTCGTACCAGCGGCCGTGGGCGATTACGATGCGCGCGGGGTGCCAGGCAAGCATCTGTTCGACGGCGGCCCTCACGGCTGCCTTATGGCGGTACTGGCTGAGCCGCATGTCGTAGGGGGTCTTGCCGTCGGGGTCGCAGACGCCGCCGAGCTTGAGAAGCAACCTGATGTGCCAGCACGAGACATGGCTCGTCTCGAAGTTCTCGATGAGGTCGGTGAGGATCAGGGTTCGGGACGCATGATGGAAGAACTCCGCTTCCGTCACCACGTCGCCCGGCACAAGCGACTGGCCGATGGCGCCGCCCCACTCGGCGGGCGGTTCGTGGCCAAGGTCGAGATCAAAGCTTTCGATCCGCTTCCGGGCGTAGGCGCGCACGCCCGGCGCCGCATAGGTGAGGGCCTCCGGGAAGCGCGTCTTCCACTCGCCGATCCACCAGTAATGCAGCTTCGTCGGGGCGATCAGGAAGCGGACAGCGCCGAGGGCGCCGATGGCGTCGAGCAGGGGCGCGGTGGGCTGCGTTGGCGAATGGACCCAGAGGGCACCGCCGGCGAGGCGAACGATGGTCATCCGGGTCGAAAAAGGCACGTGGAGGCCGAGAATGCCGAACTGGATCACCGGCCCGTCGACGATCCAGATGTTCTCTGCCACCGGCTCGAGCGTGTTGATCGGCTCATACGGGTCGAGACAGGGCATGCTCGGCTCACGCTGGAAGTGGGCGCTCCGGCGCCGACTCGTGCCGCCCGGGGGATCGAGCGGTTCGTCGGCCTTACGCGCCCGGAACCATTTCGACTCGATAGTCTTCGATCACCGTGTTGGCGAGCAGCTTCTCGCACATGTCCTGGAGCAGGTTCGCCGCCCGCGCCGGATCCGGTTCGGCAAGGTCGAGGTCGAACACCTTGCCCTGACGCACGCCGGATACGCCCTTGAAGCCGAGGGTGGCGAGGGCGCCTTCGATGGCCTTGCCTTGCGGATCGAGAACCCCGGATTTCAGGGTGACGGTGACGCGGGCCTTCACCGGTCGGCCGGCCCCTACTGGACCAGGACCGGACCGCCGCCCTTCGGGCGTTCCTGCTCCACCAGGATGCCGAGGCGGCGCGCAACCTCCGAATACGCTTCGACCAGTCCGCCCATGTCGTTGCGGAAGCGGTCCTTGTCGAGCTTGTCCTGGGTCTTGATATCCCACAAGCGGCAGGAATCCGGTGAAATCTCGTCGGCGACGACGATCCGCATCACGTCGTTCTCCCACAGCCGCCCGCACTCGATCTTGAAGTCGACCAGCTGGATGCCGGCGCCGAGAAACAGGCCGGCCAGAAAATCGTTGACCCGGATGGCCAGCGACATGATGTCGTCGATCTCCTGAGGCGTCGCCCAGCCGAAGGCGGTGATATGCTCCTCGGTCACCATCGGATCTTCGAGTTCGTCGTTCTTGTAGTAGAACTCGATGATCGAACGGGGGAGGACCGTGCCTTCCTCGATGCCGAGGCGCTTGGACAACGAGCCCGCGGCCAAATTGCGAACCACGATCTCCAGCGGAATGATCTCGACTTCGCGAATAAGTTGCTCGCGCATGTTCAACCGCCGGATGAAGTGAGTCGGGATACCCATGCGGTTGAGATGATTGAAGATATGCTCGGAAATCCGGTTGTTGAGCACGCCCTTGCCGTCGATGATCTCGCGCTTCTTCTTGTTGAAGGCGGTTGCGTCGTCCTTGAAGAATTGCACAAGCGTACCGGGCTCGGGGCCCTCGAACAGAATCTTGGCCTTCCCCTCATAGATGCGCCGACGCCAATTCATGGGATATACCGTGGTTTGAGAAAACCCTTGGGGCCGCGTTTTGTGCAAAACCGTGTCGCATCAATAACCTACGGCCGACTCGGAGGCGCGAGGAGGCCTCCTGGGCGTGACCATATTCGATCGACCGCAGTTGCACAATGATCGGTACCGGCGACAGCCGAGAGCCGGTGCGGCACCGCGATCGGCGGCGTTGATTTAGTGTCGGTCGCGGGATATGCAAGGCGCGCCGTGGCGCCGCGGACCCGGCATGGGGAAGGGAAAATGAGCACTTTTGACAAGCGCGAGGACGCTTTCGAGGCGAAATTCGCCCGCGACGAGGAACTCCGGTTCAAGGCCGAGGCGCGGCGCAACAGGCTGCTTGGTCTGTGGGCGGCGGAAAAGCTTGGCAAGTCCGGCCCGGACGCCGATGCCTATGCCAAGGAGGTGGTAGCCGCCGAGTTCGAAGAAGCCGGGCACGAGGATGTCTTTCGCAAGATCCGCAAGGACTTCGACGCTGCGCGGGTCGACCAGTCGGATCATCAGATCCGCCGCACCATGAACGATCTGATGGCCACCGCCATCGCCCAGATCGAAGCCGGCACCTGAAGCGCGCCCGCCTGCAATCCGGATCGCCGATATGACCAAGCCCGTCCTCTTCGATCGGCTGCGGTCGGGAGAGACCGTCTACTCCGCCTGGATCGCGACGCCCGAACCGCTGATCGCCGAGGTGGCCGCGCGTCAGGCGTTCGACTGCGTCACGCTCGACATGCAGCACGGTCTGCACGACCCCGTCTCGGTCATGCGGTCGATAGGCGGGATCGTCCTGGCCGGCAAGCCGGCCGGAGTGCGTGTTCCGGTCGGCGATTTCGCCATGGCGAGCCGCGCCCTCGACATGGGCGCCGAAGCGGTGATCGCGCCGATGATCAACTCGGTCGCCGACGCGCGGGCGTTCGTCGCGGCGACAAAATATCCGCCGCTCGGCGAACGAAGCTGGGGGCCGGCCCGGACGATGACCCTCCACGGGATCGCCGACCAGCCGACCCAGCTTGCCACCGCGAACCGTGAAACCCTCGCCTTCGCCATGGTCGAGACGAGACAGGCCCTGGATATCGTCGACGAAATCCTCGCCGTCGATGGCATCGACGGCGTCTTCATGGGACCTTCTGACCTCTCGGTGACGCTGTCCGAAGGTAAGCAGATCGCGCCCACGGCGGACTGGCTCGATGAGCCCATCCGCCATATCGCCGACCGGACCCGTGCGGCCGGCAAGATCGCCTGCGCGTTTGCGCTGAATTCCACGCGGGCCCGCCTCTTCAACGACCTCGGCTACCGCTTCATCGCCATCGGCCCCGATCAGGTTTACCTGGTGACCGGCATTAGGACGATGCTGGAGGGGCTGCGGTAAGGCGTTCGCGGCGGCAGCCTCCGTCTGTGCCATTTTAGCAACGCTCGGTCCGTTACTGCGCTGCCGAGGACGTTAGGGGTTGTGGTTGTGCTCGGCAGCCGGCTTACTTTGCCAGGGGTCGTTTGCAGATTCTGGGCGGATGGGGCGATGGCGGGCTTTCAGGCGGCAAGAGGTGCGGCTGGCCTCGGGGCGGCGGTTGCCGTTCTGGTGATGGCGACGGCCGCGAGTGCCCAGAATTTCGGCGACATGTTCGACATTGCTTTCGGTGCCGCCGTCACCAATGACTACATCTCTCGCGGCATCAGCCAGACCAACGGCGACGCGGCCATACAGGGCTATGTCGAATTCGATTACGGCAAGGCCTATGTCGGCGCCTGGGCGTCAAATGTGAACTTCGGCACGCCCGACACCGAAATCGATGCGTCGGTGGGATTCCGGCCGGAGACCGACAACGCTGCCTTCGACCTCGGCTACGTCCAATATATCTACGCTTCGAACACCTCGCCCAGCTACGGCGAGCTCTACGCGCTGGCGGAATATTATGCGACGGATTCGTTGACCCTCGGCGGCAACGTCTATTTTGCTCCCGACTATTCGCAGGGCGGCGCGTCGGCGACCTATGTCGAAGCCAACGTCGACTACACCTTGTTCGGCAATGTCGGCGCCTCGGGCGGGGTCGGCTACCAGGCCTTTGCCTCCAAGCTCGGCCTGCCGGACTACACAACCTGGAACGCGGGCGTCTATTGGAGCTGGAACGACACGGTTACCGTCGACCTCCGCTACACCGACAGCAACCTCTCCAAGGGTCAGTGCTTCAACCTGATGTCGCGCGGCGCCTGCGGCCCGCGCTTCATGGCGACCTTGTCTTTCGACACCTCGGTGTCTTCGCTGACCGGCGCCAACTGACCGTCTCAAGCTGCTGATGTGCGGCGGGTCGCCTATCCGGCGGTACAGTTGGTTTGCATCGCCGACTTGATGTCGTTTTGCAGCACTTTGATGCGCGCATGATAGGCTTGGGTGAGGCAGACGACGTTGGCGCCACACGTCGCCCGGCTCTGCAGGAAGGCACGGGCCTCGTCCTGGCGCGCGCCGCTCATTCCCATCAGAAAGGGAACCTGGCTGTAAGCGAACCACAGCCCACCCATCTCCGAATCGAGCGCCGAAAGCGCGGGATTGGCACATATCGCTATTTCATCCGGCTTTTGCGCCTTGTTGCAATCGAAACTCGCCGCAGCGGCGGGCGAGGCGAGGGCAGCGGAGATGAGGCAGGTGATCACCAAGGCAGGCATGCGACGCATCGTTCGGTCTCCTCTTCGCTGGCGTCCTGGTGCTGAGAGTCCCTTTTCACCTGACGAGCGGCAACGGCTCGTCGCCCGACCCGAACACGCGCCGGAAGATGTCGTCGACGTGCTTCAGGTGATAGCCGAGGTCGAACAGCGCCTCGAGATCGGATTCCGGAATCGCCTGAGTCACCTCAGGGTCATCCTTGAGACGTGACAGGAAGTCGCCGCCTTCCTCCCACACCCGCATGGCGTTCCGCTGCACGAGTGCATAAGCGTCCTCACGGCTCATCCCGGCCTGGGTGAGCGCCAAGAGCACCCGCTGCGAGTGGATCAGCCCGCCGAGGTGATCGAGGTTGGCCCGCATCGCTTTCGGATGGACGACAAGGTTGTCGATCAGCCCGGCGAGGCGGGCGAGGGCGAAATCGAGGGCGATGGTCGCGTCCGGGCCGATCAGCCGCTCGACCGAGGAATGCGAGATGTCGCGCTCGTGCCAGAGCGCCACGTCCTCCAGCGCCGGCACCACGGTTGCGCGGATCAACCGGGCAAGCCCGGTGAGGTTCTCGGAGATCACAGGGTTGCGCTTGTGCGGCATCGCCGAGGAGCCCTTCTGGCCCGGCGTGAAATGCTCCTCCGCCTCGCCCACCTCGCTCCGTTGCAGGTGGCGGATCTCGGTCGCCAACCGTTCGATCGACGAGGCGATCACCCCGAGGGTGGCGAAATACATGGCGTGACGGTCGCGCGGGATCACCTGGGTCGAGATCGGCTCGGGCCTGAGGCCAAGCGAGCGGGCGACGTGCTCCTCGACCCGTGGGTCGACATTGGCAAACGTCCCGACCGCACCGGAGAGCGCCGCCGTCGCAACTTCCTCGCGGGCGGCGTGGAGCCGCCGCCGGGCGCGGGCAAACTCGGCGAAGGCGTACGCGAGCTTCAGGCCAAAGGTGGTCGGCTCGGCGTGGATGCCGTGGCTGCGGCCGATGGTGACCGTGTCCTTGTGCTCGTGGGCGCGCCGCTTGAGCGCAGCGAGCAGTGCGTCGACGTCGGCGGTGAGAAGATCGGCGGCGCGCACCAGTTGCACGCTGAAGCAGGTGTCGAGGATGTCGGAGGAGGTCAGCCCCTGATGGACGAAGCGCGCCTCAGGCCCGACGATCTCGGCAAGGTGCGTGAGGAAAGCGATGACGTCGTGCTTGGTCTCGCGCTCGATCGTCTCGATCCGCGCGACGTCGAAGACCGCCTTCTCGCCGCGCTCGCGCACCACCCGCGCCGCCTCGGCCGGCACGGTGCCGATTTCCGCCATGGCATCAAGGGCGCTCGCCTCGATCTCGAACCAGATGCGGAACCTGGTCTCCGGCGACCAGACGGCCGCCATTTCGGGACGGGTGTAACGCGGGATCATCGTGGCCAAGCCATCGGATTCAGTAGTCCTGGAAATGCGTGGCGACTGCGAGGAAGCGCCGGTCGGGCCCCTCGAAGCCTTGCCTGATGAGATGGATGAGCACAACCACGACTGGATCGTCGCCCGCCGGGAAATAGGTGATCACATCGGCGATCGCATAGTCCTGCGGGCAACTGCGCGAAGCCGGGATGGTCTTGTCTTCGTTGAGTGCGCGCGCTTCGCCGGCCGGATTGACGAGGACCAGACGGAATCCGTTGACCGGCCCGAGATTTTCGCAAGGGGCGCGTTCGGGGAACGGCAGGGGCGTCAGCGTCAGCGTCCAGGCATGGTCGGACCAGTTGGCGTAGAGGTCGGTGAGGAAGCGCACCTTGTAAGGGTCGGCGGACAGTTCGCTCGACGGGTTGCTGACGACGGTGCGGCCCGACGCGGCGATGCCGTATTTGGCGATGAGAGGCGCCGCAGCTTTCCGCGCCTCGGCGCGGACCGTCTCAAGCGCAACGTCCTCGTCTTCGCGGAGCAGGCGGATGGGCGCGCCCGCCACCCAAGCATCTTCGGCGGTGTCGATCAGATAGATGTTCGAATAGGGAAAGCCCGAGCCGTCCTGGACTCCGAACTCCTCGAAGGCGAAATAGGCTCCGTCCGGCGAAAATCCGATGAGCGCCCGATCGGCGAAGTCGCCGGCGTGTGCGGCGGTCGCGGTGGCGGCCACAAGGACCGCGAGGCCGAGCGCTCGGACCGTTGCCTCAGACATTCATGCCACCACCGCTGGCGGCCGCACGAAGCGCTGCGATGTTCGCCGAATAGTCGCCCCCGTTGAAGATCGCGGACCCGGCGATGAAGACGTCGGCTCCGGCGCGGGCAAGCGCCGCGGCATCGTCGGCCGAGACGCCGCCGTCCACCTCGATCAGGATGTTGCGGTCGCCGATCACATCGCGCACCATCGCAACCTTGTCGACCGAGCCGGGAATGAAGGCCTGGCCGCCGAAGCCGGGATTGACGCTCATCACCAGGACCTGGTCGATCAGGTCGAGTACATGGGTGAGCATGTCGACCGGGGTCGCCGGGTTGAGGGCCACGCCGGCGCGCTTGCCGAGGCCGTGGATCGTCTGCAGCGAGCGATGCAGATGCGGGCCCGCTTCGGCGTGGACGATCATGCGGTCGGCGCCTGCCTCGGCGAAGGCGGCGAGATACGGGTCGGCCGGCGCGATCATCAAATGCACGTCGAACGGCTTCTCTGTGTACGGCCGGATGGCGGCGACCACCGCCGGCCCCATGGTGAGGTTGGGGACGAAGTGCCCGTCCATGATGTCGACGTGGATCCAATCCGCCCCGGCGGCGTCGACGGCGCGCACCTCTTCGCCGAGCCTCGCGAAATCGGCGGCAAGAATTGAGGGAGCGATCAGGGGTCGACCAGCCATGGCGGGCGGGGCGTAACACGCAGCCCGCCAGCGTGCAATTGCCGGTCATCGACGGCGGCGGCCCGCGAACGAAAAATCGCGACGCTGCGTCAACGAGCGTAGAGCAGGCTCGGTAGACCGTTGGAGAGAACCGGAAAGAAAATCAAAAGGATCACCACGGCGAATTCGGCCATCAAGAACGGAAAGACCGACTTGAACATCGTCCACACCGGGATCTTGCCGATCCGGCAGGCGACAAAGAGCACGACGCCGACCGGCGGCGTAATCAGGCTC
This sequence comes from uncultured Alphaproteobacteria bacterium, assembly GCA_963759235.1. Classification (GTDB taxonomy): domain Bacteria; phylum Pseudomonadota; class Alphaproteobacteria; order Rhizobiales; family Kaistiaceae; genus Bauldia. The sequence goes on from CAVWYO010000011.1 coordinate 43,218, forward strand.
AGCGTGCCGGTGAGCAGCACGATCATGGAAAACTGGGCCTCGTCGATATTCATCGCCCGGGCGATCGGCATGAGGATCGGCACGAAGAGAAGCACCTGAACGCCGGGGTCGATGACCGCGCCGAGGACAAGCAGCGCCAGCGCCACCATGAACATGAATAGGATGGGCTGGCCGTCGAATACTTCGACCATGCGTCCGGCCACGTGACCGATGCCGCCGAGCGTCAGCACGTAGGAGGCGATCGAAACGCAGGAGATCACGAGGAACAGGGTCGCCGTCGTCCGCCCGGTGACGACAAAGGATTGCCATAGCCCCTTGGTCGACAGGTGCCGGAAGACGAGGAAGCCGAGAATGATCGCATAGACGACGGCGACGCCGCCGGCCTCGGTCGCCGTGAAGGCGCCCGAAAGCGTGCCAACCACGATGAAGGCGGGCAGGCTTGCCACCAGCAGCCCGTCGCGGGCGAGGGGCAGAAACTCCCGCCGCGGCACGCGGAAGTCGGTCTTGGGCAGATTGCCGGCCAAGCCGTAGAGGAACACGACCGCGGCGCAGGCAAGCCCCATGAGCAGGCCGGGGACGATGCCGGCGATGAAAAGCTTGATCACGGACACCTGGGCGATCGCCGCATAGATGACCATGATCACCGACGGCGGGATGATCGGGCCGATCATCGAGGAGGCGACCGTGACCGCCGCGGCGAAGTTCTTGGTGTAGCCTTCCTTGGGCATGCCGTGGATGAAGATCTGCCCGAGCGCCGCGGTATCGGCGATCGCCGTGCCGGAAATGCCGGCGAAGAATACCGATGCAACGATATTGGCGTAGGCGGTGCCGCCGCGAAAGCGGCCGACCAGAGCCATCGAGAGGCGGATCAGCCGGTCGGTCAGGCCGCCGCGATTCATGATCTCGCCGGCGAGGATGTAGAACGGCGCGGCGAGCAGCACGAAACTGTCCACCGACGTGAACATGCGCTGCGGCACCGTCACCAGGTCCAGGTCGCTGGTGATCATGCCGACGATGCCGGCGAGCCCGAGCGCGAAGGCGATCGGAACGCCGACGACAAGCAGGACCGCGAAGGCTACCCCGAGCCAGATCATGTGTCGGACGGATCAATGTCGGCGGCGACCGATTCCGCGGCGAAAGATGCGGCGGCGAAGCCCGGCGGCATGAGCAGGAGCGCGACGGTCTTGAGGAGCATCAGCGTGAAGCCGACCGTCACCGCGACATAGGGCCAGAACATGGGGAGGTTCATGGTCGGGGAGACCTGGTTCCAGTTGCGCCAGGCAACGGGCCAGCCCTTCCAGATCACGATGAAGCAGAACGTCCCTATGCAGAGGAGCACAACCACGTGCATCGTCCAGCGGAGCCAGGCGAGCCGGGCGTTCTCGAACACGTTGAGCACCATGTGCTCGCCGCGATAGAGCGCTGCGCTGGCGGCGAGAAACGTCGCCCAGACGACGGCGTAGCGCATGGCTTCTTCGGTCCAGCCGATCGGATCGCGCAGGCCGTAACGGTAGAAGACGCCGAGGAAGTTGACGATCACGATGAAGGCCAGCAGCAGGGCCGCCATGGTCTCCGTCGTTTTCGTCAGGCCGACACAAAAGCCGTGAAGGCCGTGCCGCAATCGGTGCATGGCGCACTCTGCAAGATGTTCGGGAAACAGGCGACGGGGGCGGATGCGGTCCGCGCCCCGCCCTCGCAGATCTTCGTCGATCAGTTGCCGGCGGCGTACATCTGCTTGCGGGTCTCCTCGACCGCCGCGATGAAGGCGTCGACGGTGTCCTGGCCAACCCGGTCGGCGATGAACTTGACGACGGGCGGCTGCATGGCCGCCTTGAACTCTGCCTTCTCCGCCGCGCTGTTGACGTAGATCTCGACACCCTTGTCCTTCAGGAACTGGATGTCCTTGTCATAGTTGGCGATGTAGCCGGAGTTGGACACGGTCGACCAGACGAACACGCCATCCTTGAAGATCTGACGCTGCGGCTCGGTGAGGCCGTTCCAGAACGCCGAACTGGTAACGACGAGCCCCGGGCTGTAAACGTGCTCGTTGATCGACATGTACTTCTGGACTTCCCAGACGCCGAACATACGGACGGTTGCGACCGCGTTCTCCTGACCGTCGACGACACCCTGACGGAGCGCGAGGATCGTCTCGTTGAACGCGATCGGGGTCGGCGCGGCGCCGACCGAACGCATGAGCTCCATGAACACCGGGCTTTCCATGGTGCGCATCTTGAGTCCGACCATGTCGGCCGGAGTTTTTACCGGCCTGACGTTGTTGGTGATGTTGCGGAAGCCGCTCTCCGCCGCCATGAGGATCTTCAGCCCGGTCGCCTTCTCCATGCGCTCGGCCACGTCCTTGAAGAACGGGCTGGTGTTGAAGAAGGTGAGGGCGTGGTCGCTCGAGGAGAACAGGTACGGGACGGCCACGACCTGAATCTCCGGGAAGAAGTTGGCCACGGCGCCGTCGGCGACCACGGTCATCTGCAGTGTGTTGTTCTGGACCTGCTCCAGGAGCTCCCGGTCGCCGCCGAGCGCGCCGCCGTAGAACACCTGGACATCCATCTCGCCGCCGCTGCGGAACGAGACATATTCCGCCATGGCGCGGAAGGCCTGGGTCTGCGGGTTGTCACCCTCCGGCACCGTCGTGCCGATCTTGATGGTGACCTGGGCGGCCGCGGAGGCGGCGAAGCCAAAGCCGAGACCGACAACGGCCGCTGCAAACGCAATTCGACGGACGAACGACATTTTTTTTGTTTCCTCCCTGATAAGGTCTTCTCTCTTGCAAACAGAAACCGACCGAGCCGCACGAACTTGCGGTCGCCGCGATCCATTTTGAACATGCCCTGCCACATCGGCGACTCGCCGGGCTGCTGCCCGGGTGCATGTTCAGGAAAAAGTGTACCCGCTTTTCCATCCGGGGAATGCGAAAAATCGAAGAACGGACTCTGCACGTCAGGCGGCCTGGCCGTTCGGGGAATTCGAGCGCGGTTGCGCGTCTTGCCCGGCTCCACGCGTCGACAATAGTGGCCGGCTCTCGACGGCCCGTGCCGCCCTTTCGTCCGCTCCGGCGGAGAGATAGATTAGGATCGCGGCAGGCGGGCGATGTCCCGAATCGGTGGCACCCCGTCATCGCGAGGAGGAGGGGGAAATGCCGAGGGAACTATTCTGGCTGACGCTGACGGTCGTGCTGACCGGTCTCATCTGGATTCCATACATCCTTGATCGTTTCGCCACCCGCGGGATCATGGGGACGTTCGCCAATCCGAGCGCGAGTGCGCCGCCCCAGTCGGCGTGGGCGGAGCGCATGAAGGCGGCCCACTACAACGCGGTCGAGAATCTGGTCGTCTTCGCGGCGCTGGTGCTGATCCTCAACGACCTGACGATTTCCACCGCCGCCACGGTCGGCGCCTGCGCGGTCTATTTCTGGGCCCGGCTGGTCCACGTCGTGGTGTACACGTTGGGCATCCCGGTTGTGAGGACGCTGGCCTTCCTGGTCGGCTGGGCCGCCGAGGTCGTTCTGGTGCTGGCGATCTTCGGTTGGATCTGACCGGCGGGCGGCGATGGCGGTTTTTGTCCTGGTGCACGGTGCTTTTCACGGCGCCTGGTGCTGGGTGAAGCTCATCCCGGAGCTCGAGGCGCGGGGGCACTCGGCCATCGCCCTCGACCTCCCCGGCCAGGGCGACGACAGGACGCCGATCGGCGCCGTTACCCTCGACGCGAACGCCGCGGCGATCGCCGTGGTCGTCGAACGTCAGGCCGAGCCGGTCGTTCTCGTCGGCCACAGCCTTGCCGGTGTCTCCGTAGCCGCCGCGGCGGAGCGGGTCCCCGACCGCATCGCGCTTCTTGTCTTCCTGGCGGCCTTCCTGCCGCGCGACGGCGACAGCGTCGCCTCGCTGAGCGCCTTGCCTTCGTCCCGCAAGGAGGCTGGACCCCCGGCCTTCGCCAAGACCGGGGACGGTCTGGGCTTCGTCGCCCTCGCCGAATTCGTGCCGGAACGTTTCTACAGCGGCTGCTCGGAGGCCGACATCGCCTACGCGCTTCCGCGCTTCCGGCCACAGGCCTACGCCGTCCAGCGGCAGGCTGTCCGTCTCACCCCGGAGCGGTACGGCCGGGTGCCACGGGTCTATGCCGAGTGCCTCGACGACAACGCAATCTCCCTCGGCCTGCAGCGCGATATGGTGGCCAGGTCGCCTTGCCTTGCTGTGATGTCGCTGCCGACCGGGCATTCGCCGTTCTTTTCGGCGCCAGGCCCGTTGGCGGATACGCTGGTCAAGCTCGCCGAGGAGCACGCGGTTCCGGCCTAGCCGAACCGCTCCCGCCAGGTCGGAAGGCGGTCCCCCGGTGCCGGGGTCGCTTCGTAGACACCACGGGCAATGGCGCGGGCCATGCACGAAGCGGCGGCCGCGCCGATTTCGATCAGGTCGTAGGCAGGGTCCTTCACCGGCACGCGGCCGGTCGAAAGGGCGAACACCAGGTCGCCGTCGAAGGGGGTGTGGGAAGGCCAAAGGGCCCGGGCAAAGCCGTCATGAGTGACGATCGCCAGCCGCTTTGCCTGCGCTTTGGTTAGGGTCGCGTCGGTGGCGATCACGGCGATGGTTGTGTTCGCTCCGGCCGTCTGCAGCTTGTGGCGGATTTGCACCGCATCGGCGGGGAAAGGGGAGGGCCAACCAAGCCCACCGAACTCGGCGCCGATCTCGAATGGCGCAGCCCAGAAATGCGGCGTGTCGCCGATCGTCGCCTGACCGAGGGCGTTGACGGCGACAAGGGCAGCGACGGTGGCGCCGTTGACCACGCGGGCCGAAGCCGATCCGAGGCCTCCTTTGAGATTGGCGGTCGTCGCTCCGACTCCGGCGCCGGCGGTGCCGAGCGCGAAATTCATTGCAGCGGCATGCAGCGCCTCGCGGCCGAGGCGCCCATAGGGCGGGTCTTCGCCCCATTCCTTGTCGCCGCCGTTGAGGAGATCGAAGAGGATGGCGGCGGGCACGAGCGGCACCCGCGCCGTGCCGACCTGCATCCCACGCCCGGCCGCCGCCAGGGCGGTCATCACGCCGCTCGCCGCGTCGAGACCGAAGGCCGAGCCGCCGGCAAGCACCACCGCGTCGATCCGATCGACCGTCTCCTCGGGCGAAAGCAGGTCGGTCTCGCGGGTACCCGGTGCGCCGCCCATGACGTGGACGGAAGCGACGGCCGGGTCCTCGCAGAGCACGACCGTCACGCCGGATTTCACGTCGCGGTCATCGGCGTTGCCGACCTTGATGCCGGCAACGTCGGTGAGAAGGTTGTTCAACCGCTGATTCATCGGGCAACGCTAACCCTACTCCGAGACAAAGAAAAACCCCGGCGTCGCCGCCGGGGTTTCCCGAATGTTGCGTGCAGGCGGTAAGCCTACATAGCTGGCTTCTTGTAGTAATCGTACTTGCCGTCCTTCCACTCATACAAAACGTAGCCGGGGATGTTCACGTCGCCCTTGCCGTTGAAGCTGAACTCGCCGAGCACCGTGTCGAACGTGCCGTTTTGCAGTTGGGCGACGACCGGTTGGAAATCGGTCGACCCGGACCGCTCCACAGCCTGCGCCCATGCCTGGATGGCGGCATAGGTGTAGAGGGAATAACCCTCGGTGGTCCGGTTGGCGGCCTCGAGACGCTCGACGACCGGCGCAGCAGCCGGGTTCTTGCGCGGATCCGGCGAGAAGGTCATCAGGGTGCCGGCGCCGGCGTCGCCGGTGATCGCCCAGTACTCGTCGGTGACCAGCGCGTCGCCGGAGACGAGGAGGGTGCTCATGCCCTGGTCGACCATCTGGCGTTTGATCAGCCCGGCCTCGGTGTGATAGCCGCCGACGTAGAGGACCTCGATGTTGGCGGCCTTCAGCTTGGAAACAAGCGCGTTATAGTCCTTCTCGCCGGCGGTGTAGGACTCGACCATCGTCGGCTTCTTGCCAGCGGCTTCCATGAACTTCTGAGTCTCGTCAGCGAGACCTTTGCCGTAGGCGGTCTTGTCGTTGATGATGGCGATGTTCTTGTCCTTGAAGGTCTTGGCAAGGAATTCGCCGGCGACTAGCCCTTGCTGGTCGTCACGCCCGCACACGCGGAAGATGCCGGGGCCGGGACGCTCGTCGGTGAACTTCGGATTGGTCGAAGCCGGCGAGATCTGAATGATGTCCTCGTCGGCATAGACGGCCGAGGCAGGGATCGACGATCCGGAGCAGAAGTGCCCGGCCATGAACGCAATCCCCTTGCCGGCCATCTGATTGGCGACCGCCACGGCCTGCTTGGGATCGCAGGCGTCGTCGCCGATCTCGAGCACCAATTGCTGGCCTAGAACGCCGCCGGCCGCGTTGATGTCCTCGACGGCCTGTTGAGCACCGTCCCGCATCTGGGCGCCGAACGATGCGTATTGTCCGGTCATCGGGCCGGCCGTGGCGATGGTGATGTCGGCTTGCGCCGAGCTTGCCATCGCGACGCCAAACGACAAGGCGATACCGGCCTTGATCAATGTTCTCATCACGTACTCCCCTGGAGGTTTTGGTGTCTGAACCACCTGTAGAAACGCTGGGGCGCTGACCGCACCCCCGCTGACTATCAGCCTATCCCGTCATGTTTTGCGGCGCAACGCGAGTGTTTAGCCGGCGCCCTCCGAACCGCTTGGCGCCGCCTTGCGTGGACGCCAGGAAAACGGGCCAGACCGTTCGAAGAGCCAAGAATACTGGATCGTCATCTGCCCGGCGCGCGTCACCCGATAACCGGCGCTGCCCAGCCCGAGCAGGATGATGAAATCGACGACGTAGAACTGCAGCGAGAGCAGCGTGCCGCTGAAGAGGGCGAAGTGGATGAACCGTACGGCGGCGGTGAGAAGCGCGATGTAGAACACCAATTTTGGGAAGAGCCGCCAAGTCACCGCGACGGCCCGGCCGGTAAGATAAGCCGCGCCCCCTCCGAGGAAGAGGGTGACGAGCAAAAAGTCGGCGAGACTGACTTCCCAGATGATACCCATCGACTCCGCTAGTGCGCGCCCCCTTCCAGATACGCGGCGCGAACCTCTTCCCGCTCCAGCAGCTCACGGCCGCTGCCGGCCATGGTGATCTCGCCGTTGACCATCACATAGCCACGATGGGCGAGACGGAGCGCGTGATAGGCGTTCTGCTCGACAAGGAAAACGGTCAAGCCCTCGTTGCGGTTGAGATCGCGGAGCACATCGAATATCTGGCGCACGATCAAAGGGGCAAGGCCGAGAGACGGCTCGTCGAGGAGGAGAAGCCGGGGGCGGCTCATCAGCGCGCGGGCGATCGACAACATCTGCTGCTCGCCGCCCGACAAGGTGCCGCCACGCTGACCCTGCCGGCGCCTGAGGATCGGAAAGAGGCCGAAGACCCGCTCGGCATCCTCGTCGAAATGGTCGAGGCCGATCGCCGCGGCGCCCATCTGGAGATTCTCCAGAACGGTCATCCGCGGGAAGATGCGGCGGCCTTCCGGCGCCTGGCTGATCGACATCCGCATGATCTCGTGGGTCGGGTATTCGGTGATGTCGACGCCGTCGAACACGATCTGCCCTTCGCGGGCGCGCGGGTTGCCGCAGATCGTCATCATCAGCGTCGACTTGCCGGCGCCGTTCGCCCCGATCAGCGTGACGATCTCGTTCTCGTTGACCTCCACGTCGACGCCGCGGAGCGCGATGATGTTGCCGTAGTAGGTCTTGACCCCGCTGACGGAGAGGAGAGCGGTCACGCGGTAGCCTCCCGCGCCGGGGCCTTGACCTCCTCGTCCTCGACGCCGAGATACGCGGCGATCACCCTGGGGTCGTGACGGACGAATTCGGCCGCACCGTCGGAGATCTTCTCGCCGTAATCGAGCACGACGATGTGGTCGGAGATCTCCATGACAACCCTCATGTCGTGTTCGATCAGCAGAATCGAGATGTCGTGCTCGTCGCGGATAAAGCGCAGCAGGTGGTTGAGATCGGCCGACTCGTGTGGATTGAGCCCGGCCGCCGGCTCGTCGAGGCAAAGGAGCTTCGGCTCGGTGCACATCGCGCGGGCGACCTCGAGACGGCGCTGCGCCCCATAGGGGAGATCGGCGGCCGGATTGTCGGCCCGCTCGGTCAGGCCGATCTGCTCCAGCCAATACTTCGCCCGTTCGAGCGCCGCTTTCATGCCGTCGCGATAGCTGCTCAGGCCGAGCAGCCCTCCAATCGTATAGTAGGAAGCAAGCATCAGCTTGTTGTGCTGGGCGACGAACAGGTTCTCGAGCACCGTCATGCCGCCGAACAGGCGGATGTTCTGGAAGGTCCGGGCGACCCGCGCGTCCCGTGCGATCTCGAAATCCGGCATGCGGTCGAGAAGAAAGATGCTGCCGTCCGCCAAACTCCGGTTGCCTGCGGCGGTAAGGCGCTCAAGTCTGGCGGAATCGAGCTTGTCGAGCGCCAGGGCGATCCGCCCCTCGCTCGGCTTGTAGAAGCCGGTGATGCAGTTGAACGCCGTCGTCTTGCCGGCCCCGTTCGGGCCGATGATCGCGGTGATGTCGCCACGGCCGGCGCTGAACGAGAGATCGTCGATGGCGACCAGCCCGCCGAAGCGCATGGTCAGGTGCTCGACGGTGAGAATCGGGTCGGCTTCCCAGCGATTCACCCGCGGCCCTCCCCGACAAGTTCGGCCCGAACCGTCTTCGCCCGCCCCTTCAGGGCGATCGACGGCTGGCGGGTGGAGATCAGGCCGCGTGGCCGCCAGACCATGATCAGCACCATCGCCATGCCGACGATCAGCATGCGGTATTCCTGCAATTCGCGCAGCGCCTCGAACGCCGTGTTGAGGAAGATGACGGCGATGACGATGCCGAGCTGGCTGCCCAGCCCGCCGAGCACGACGACCGCAAGGATGATGAAGGATTCGATCGCCGTGAAGCTCTCGGGCGAGATGAAGCCCTGTCGGGTGGCGAAGAACGAGCCGGCGAAGCCGCCGAACATCGCACCGACGGCAAAGGCGGTGAGCTTGGTGTTGGTGGTGTTGATGCCGAGCGAGCGGCAGGCGATCTCGTCCTCACGCAAGGCTTCCCACGCGCGACCGACGGGAAGACGACGCAGCCTGAGCGTGATGAAATTGGTGACCAGGGCAAGGATCAGGATGATGTAGTAGAGGTAGACGATGCGTTGCAGAGGCGAATATTCAAGGCCGAAAATCGCGGCGAAGCCTCCCTCGCCGCGCTCGAAGGGAATGCCGAACAGCGTCGGGCGCGGGATGCCGGAAATGCCGTCGGGACCGTTGGTCAAGCTGTACCAGTTGACGATCACGATCCGGACCATCTCGCCGAAGGCGAGCGTCACGATGGCAAGATAGTCGCCGCGCAGGCGGAGCACCGGGAAACCGAGGATCAGCCCCCAGCCGGCGGCCAGCATCCCCGCCATCGGCAGGCAGACCCAGAACCCCAGATCGAAGTTGGTGGCGAGCAAGCCAAACGAATAGGCGCCCACCGCGTAAAAGGCGACATAGCCGAGGTCGAGGAGGCCGGCGAGGCCGACCACGACATTCAGCCCCCAGCCGAGCATGCAGTAGGTGAGGACGACGATCGCCTGGTCCATCCAATAGCGGTTGGCGAAGGGAAGAAACGGCATCACCAGGGTGAAGGCGATCGCCACGACGAAAGCGGGCCATTTCCACTCCGTCATCTGCGTGCCGCTCGGCAGGCGGCGGAAGGCGGTCGCGGTCACCGCCTTGATGGCGGTCGCGCGGTCCCACACGAACAGATTGAGGATGAGCCGGCCGCCGAAGACGACCGCAACGGCAATCGCCACGAGACCCCAATGTCCCGACAGGGAGAGCCCGCCGACCGCTGTCTCGGTCCTGAGGCCGATCATCGGACCCGACATGGCGAGCGCGACGAAACCGGCGATGACGGCATCCTTCACCGCTGCCGCGACGCGGCCGCGGCCGCTCGGGTGGACGGCAAACGGTGGCTCGCCGGCAAATGCCCGAGCCCGGCGCTCGTCTTCGATCTCGGCCCCGACCGGCCCGCTGTCGACCGCGCTCTCTTCGGTCGCGTTCGCCATCTCAGACCTTTTCGACCTCGGGTCGGCCAAGCAGGCCGGAGGGAAGGAAGATCAGCGTGATGGCGAGAATCGAGAAGGCGGCAACGTCCTTGTACTCGATGGAGAAATAGGCCGACCAGAACGTCTCGATGAGGCCGATCAGCAGGCCGCCGAGCATGGCGCCGGGAAGCGAGCCGATGCCGCCAAGCACCGCGGCGGTGAACGCCTTCACGCCCGCCAGGAAGCCGATGTAGAAGTCGATCACGCCGTAGTAGAGGAGGAACATGACGCCGGCGACGGCGGCGAGCGCCGCTCCCACCACGAAGGTGAGCGAGATCGTGCGGTCGACGTTGACGCCGAGCAGCGCCGCCATCCGGGCGTCCTGCTCGCAGGCACGCTGCGAGCGGCCGAGCGACGTCTTGGCGATCAGAAGCGTAAATCCGGCCATCAGTGCGACGGTGAGAATGACGATGATGATCTGGATGTTGGAGATCTGGACGACGAAGCCGTCCTTCTCCATCAGCGAATAGCCACCGGTGATGATCGGCTGCACCGGCTTGACCCGCGCGCCCTGGCTGATCTGGACGAAGTTCTGGAGCGTGATCGACATGCCGATGGCGGTGATCAGCGGCGCCAGGCGGAACGAGCCGCGGAGCGGCCGGTAGGCGACCCGCTCGATCGTCCACCCCCAAACGGCGGTGAGCGACATGGCGATGACGACGACCAGAAGCAGCGCCAGAATCAGGACGAAGAACGGTGTGGCGGCGCTCACTCCGAGGATCAGGAGCGCGATCAAACCGATAAAGGCGCCCACCATGAAGATGTCGCCATGGGCAAAGTTGATCATGCCGATGATCCCGTAGACCATCGTGTAGCCGATCGCGATCAGCCCATAGATGGATCCGAGGGTCACCCCATTGATGAGCTGCTGGGTAAAGTACTCCATGTCTGCCGTGTCCCCTTCCGGCCGTTCCGGCCGTGGAAGCTCGGTGTTCGGCGCCGGCTTCTCTTAACCGTCTTGGTTACCAAGCCCTACCGGACAACACAACGGGGTGATCAGGATGGGGGTTGCGGCGGATCGGCCGGGGCAGGTTGGTCGGACGCCTGATCGGTCGACGGCGGCGGCTCGGAACGCGGGTCGAGGGTCGCGCTTTCCGGAGTGACGGCCTTCAGCGGCAGCCCCTGGAAGGCCTCGCGGCTTGGGGCCTGGCGCTTTGACATCCGGTAGACGGTGTAAAGCCCGAGGAGGAAATGGACCGTCGCGGCGAAGCCAAACAGGCCTTCCGGCATGATGTGCTGCATGGCGAGCGAGGCAAGGATCGGTCCGATCATCGATCCGAAGCCGAGCAGCAGCAGCAGACCGCCGGCGATTCTGACGAAATCGTCGGGCGCGGCGAAGTCGTTGGCGTGGGCAACGGCGATGCCGTACATCGGATAGATCATGGCGCCGAAGAGGATCGCGATACCGGCCACCACCATCGGCTGGCGCGGCTGAAACAGAACCATGGCCAGAGCCACGACGATGGCGCCTGCCGCCAGTCCGACGAGCACGCGCCGGCGGTCCATGCTGTCGGAGAGACGGCCAAGCGGGAACTGGACGAGCGATCCGCCGAGGACCGCGCCTGCCATCAGCAATGCAACGTCGGGGACCGGCAGTCCGATCCGTCGGGCAAAGACCGCGCCGAGCGTTCCGAAGGCGCTGTTCACCATGCCGATCATGAAGCAGCCGACCGCGGCGACCGGCGAGTTTGAGTAGAGCGCCGCGATATTGAGGCGCGTGGTCTTCAAGGGCTGGGGATGCTGGGCCGTTGACAGGGCGGTGGGCAGGATCGCCAAGCAGTAGAGGATTGCCCCGATAGCGAAGAAGAAGAAAGTCGATGGCGGTTGGATGACCATGAGTAGCTGGCCGGCGGTCGAGGAGCCGAACACCACCATCTGGTAGATCGAGAAGATCGTTCCCCGGTTCTCCCGCGAGGCACGTTCGTTCAGCCACAATTCAACGATCATCGAGGCGCCGGCGAAGCAGAAGCCGGAGAGCGCCCGCAGCGTGATCCACGCCACCGGCGAGACGATCAGGATGTTGAGCAGGATGGCGACGGCGGCAAGCGACGCCATGGTTCCATAGCCGCGCACGTGGCCGACCCGCCGCACCACCATCGGCACCAGAAGGCATCCGGCCATGAAACCGACCGACCAGCCCGTGCCGATCAGGCCAAGTTCAAGGGTGGTGAATCCCTCCGCGGTCCCCTGCAGGGGGAGCAACAGGCCGTGCAGACCCCCGGCCATAAGAAGAAAGGCCGAGCCGAGGAGGAGGGCGGCAATGGGGAGCAGCGTGGAGGCCATCAGGCCTGGCGATTCGTTGGGCGGAACGGAGGGGCGTCGCAACGTCCGACCTTTCCCCTCTTCCCGTCGCGAAATCAAGGCTGCCCTGTGACGGTGCCGCCTCTCAGCGGCGCCGATATCGCGGCACTCGCTAGATGAACAGTGGCGTGACCAGCGAGAAGTCGTGATGAGAGAGATTCAGATGGGCGTCGACCTTGCCGAACTTGATCTGGTCGGTACCGCCGGCGCCGTCGCTGTCGTAATAGAGCGATCCGCTGCTTTTGTCGTAGATCAGGTGGTCGTTGCCGTCGTGGGCATGCGTTCCGATGCGAAACTCGCCCGCCTTGACGGTGCCGCCATGGCCAAATGCGATGAACTCTTGCTTGTTCAGTTCAAAGTGGTCGTGCCCGACCTGGAAGTCGGTGACGACGCCGACGCCGTCGAGAGAGAAAAAGTGGAAGGTGTCGTCGCCCGGCCCGCCGGTGAGCTTGTCTTTGCCGCTGAAGGCGTAAAGCAAGTCGGCCCCTTTGCCACCGATGAGCACATCATTCCCTTCGCCGCCTGTGAGGTAGTCTTTCCCCTTGCCACCCTCGATGTGATCATTCCCGCCCGTGCCATGGACCGAGTTCGTCTCCTTTGCCGGCCTTGATAACGTCCGCAAAATCACCGGCCCAGATGATGTCGTCCTGCGCGGATCCGGCGATGTTCATCGGCCCCGGCTGGAGGAGGGCGAGGAGCAGGTACGATTGCCCGCCGGCATTTTGGATCCCCTCCAGGAAGGTGTGAAAATCAAGATTGTATCCCGATGCGTCGAGCGTCAGCACTCCTTGCTGGAACAGATGAAAGCCGGTGATGGTGCCGGCCGAAACCGGGTGGCCGGAAAAGTCACCGTCGAAGACAAGCTTGATCGAGCCGGCCTTGACCGTGAAGTGATCGGCGCTCGACTTTGAAATATTGCCGTCATTCAGCACATCCGACAGCGCATCGGTTCGCGACTGACCGGCCCCGTGCGGGTTGTCCATCTTCCATTTGATGGCCATGGGCGTTCTCCCGAAAAAAGCAGGCCTTCGCGCGACCGTCGCGCGACTAGGCATGATCTCCGGTAACACGCCACATATTCCGTATCAGTGACGGAGATCACAAGTACATATCGTATTTTTTTCGGATCGACAAAGGGCGCACGCCAGATGGTCCCGCGCAAAACTCGCCCGGCGGTGGGGAGGTCGGGCGTAGGCCGGCTACATGATCCCGGTTCTGGCGAAGATCGTCTCGGTCGGCTCGCCTGCTTCGATCATGCGGCGGACGGTATCCTCGCCATCGACCTTGGCGAGGGCGTTGCGGATGACGTCCGCGACCGCTGCCGCCGGGATCACAACAACTCCGTCGATGTCGCCGACCACGACGTCGCCGGGAGCGACACGCGTGCCATTGGCAAAGCCGACGGGACAGCGGAAATCGATGACGCTGCCACGGTCGCGCTGGTCTTGGGCGTAGGGGCCGCGCGAGAAGACCGGGAAGCCGAGCCGTGCGATCTCGCCGGTGTCGCGATGATAGCCTTCCAGAACAGCTCCGGCCGCCTCGAGATGCATCGCACGGAGGCTCATCAGCCCGCCCCACAAGGCGTAGTCCGGCGAGCCGCCGGCAGTCACATAGACCTCGTTGGGCTTGAGGTCGTCGAGGGCGCGGAACAACAATCCGTAAGCCTCCGATTTGCCGTTTTCGCCCGCACTCACATCGGCTACCTGTACCGGCATGGCCCGCCCGACGATGATCGTTTCGGGGCGAATTGCGCGGATTTCCGGCGGCAGGAATTGCCGGTTCAGTCCCGCGGCGTCCATCACGTCGCCGATCACCGCGGTGAACAGGCGGTCGCGGATGATGGCGAAGAGCTCTTTGTCGGTCATCGTGGTACTCCCGGACCGCCGGTGGCGGCCATCTGTGGCGCGTAGCTTTCGAGGATGCGGGGAACGCTCAGTCCGGCCCGTCCAGCGCATCCTTCAGTGTCAGAAAATCGCGCCAGGCGAAGCGCTTGTGGAGGGGCTGGCGGAGGAGATAGGCCGGATGGAGCGTCGGCAGGGCGCGGATCCGGCGCTTGCCGGTGTCGTACTCGCGCCAGCGCCCCCTCAGCCTGAGGATGCCCTCCGGGCTGTCGAGCAGTTCGCTCGCCGCCGCGCCGCCGAGAAGCACCAGGAAGTCGGGGTCGGCGAGCTCGATCTGACGTTCGATGAACGGGCGGCAGACCGCGGTCTCCTGCGGCGTCGGGCGGCGATTGCCCGGCGGCCGCCACGGCACGATGTTGGCGATATAGACGGCGGTGCGGTCGAGGCCGATCGCGGCGAGCATCCGGTCGAGGAGTTGCCCCGACCGGCCGACGAAGGGCAGGCCCTGGATGTCTTCGTCGCGGCCCGGCCCTTCGCCGACGAGCATGACGCGCGCGGCCGGATTGCCGTCGGCGAAAACAAGTTGCGTGGCGGTAAGGCGGAGATTGCATCCTTCGAAACGGTCGAGCGCGGCGCGCAGTTCATCCAACGTGGTGGCGGCCTTCGCAATGTCGCGCGCTTCGCGGGCGGTCTCGTCGGTCGGCGGGACCGGCGCCGGCCGATGCGAGGCGCGGGGAGGCGAGGCGAGGGGAGGCGGCAACCGTGGCGCTTCCGGCTTCGGCGGTTCTGGAGGCCGCGCGGCCAGCCGATCGACAGCATGCTCGTCGAGGGCGATGTCGACACCCATCTCGGAATACCATGCGATGAGTGCCGCGGCAGCGTCCGTGCCGGGGTCGATGGCCATGATCACGTTCTCGTGGTCGGCGGGAACGACGACTCCGCCCTATCTTTCGCAGGGTAGACGGCGGGCCGGCGGGCGCAAGGAGTAGATCGCGACGGGAGCCGAAAGAGCATTCCCGGTTTGAAACGCTCTCGAGCTGGAGACATCCCATGAAACGACACGCAATGATGGCGTTCGCTTCAACGGCCGTTGTTCTGGTTTGCTCGGGTCAACTCCTGGCGGCGGGCGACACCATGACGGCCGACAGCGTGGCCGCCGACAAGATCGCGAGCGACGCACCCAACGGCACCGACACTATCCTTACCGGGAGCGCGGCCTTCGGGGGCTGGCAGGACAGCAATCCGGGTGTGTGGCGCCTGATCAAGCCGGCCGATCTGCCAGCGCCATTCGTGACCAGATCGGCGAGCAACGCTCCGGGCATCACGACGCGTCCAGCCGACGCAAAGCCGAAGGTCCCCAGCGGTTTCGCGGTCGATTTCGTCGCCAGCGACTTCCAGGAGCCGCGGGTGATCGCCACCGCGCCGAACGGCGACCTCTTCGTCGCCGACAGCGCCACGAACGAGATTCGCGTGCTGCGCGTCGCGGCAGGGGAAGCCAAGCCGGCGGAGGACACCGTTTTCGCGTCGGACCTCAACCGGCCCTACGGCATCGCCTTCTATCCGCTCGGGCCGAATCCGCAGTGGGTCTATGTCGGCAACACCGACAGCGTTGTCCGGTTTCCGTACACGAACGGCGATCTGAAGGCCTCCGGCCGCGCCGAGGTGATCGTCCCCAGGCTACCGACCAGATACCATTGGACCCGCGACATCGCCTTCTCGCAGGACAGCAAGAAGCTATTCGTCGCGGTCGGCTCCGGCTCCAATATCGCCGAAGATGTCAACGGCGCCCCCTCGGGCGGTGTCGACCAGTTTGCGAAGAACCATCCGCTCGGCGCCGTGTGGGGGGCGGAAGCGGATCGCGCCGACGTGCTGATGTTCAACCCCGACGGCTCGGGCAAGCAGGTCTTCGCCACCGGCATCCGCAACTGCTCGGGCCTGACCATCCAGCCGCAGACCGGCGACCTCTGGTGCGTCACCAACGAGCGCGACGGGCTCGGCGACAACCTGCCGCCGGACTACGCCACCCACGTTCAACAGGCGCACTTCTACGGCTGGCCGTGGTTCTACATCGGCGATCATCAGGACCCGCGCGCGCCGCTCAAGGGCCAGCGCCCGGATCTGGCCAATCAGGTCACCGTGCCGGACGTACTGTTTCAGGCGCACTCGGCGCCGCTCGACATCGCCTTCTATGACGGCAACAACTTCCCCGCCGAATACAAGGGGGACGCCTTCGTCGCCATGCACGGCTCGTGGAATCGCGGCAAGCGGACCGGCTACAAGATCGTCCGCCTGAAGTTCGCCAACGGCCAACCCACTGGCGCATATGAGGATTTCGTCACGGGATTCGTATTGGGAGACGACGATGTGTGGGGGCGGCCGGTGGGGGTCACGGTCGGCAAGGACGGCTCGCTGTTCTTCACCGAGGACGGCTCCGGCACCGTCTGGCGGGTCGCCAGCACGGCGAAGCCCTCGTAGAATAGTTAAGCTTTTTCATAGACTTAGTCCCGGCGGCTGCCGGAGGCTTTCCTCTCAATTCGGCGCGCCGGCACTTCGCGCTTTCCCGCCGCGGCGGGACGATGTAACCCGGTCACTCATGGCCAAGAACCCCTCCCGGAACGCTGCGGGCGCCTCGCGAAACATCGCGGACGGGCGCGCGGCATATGGCGGACGCGCGTGGGCGGAGTCGTATCGGCTGCTGTCTCAGGCCGACGAGACATCGCCGCTCGCCGTCGAGGATGTCGAGCGGCTGGCATGGTCGGCGGCGCTGCTCGGGCGCGACGAGGAGCTGCTCCGGCTCCTCGACCGGCTCCATCATACCCACCTCGATGCCGGCGACTGCCTGCCGGCGGCGCGGGCCGCCTTCTGGCTCGGCATGCGCCTCTTCGCGCTCGGCGAAGCCGGCCAGGCGAGCGGCTGGCTGACCCGTGCCCAGCGCCTGGTCGAGCGCGACGGCCGCGACTGCGCCGAGACCGGCTACCTGCTCCTGCCGGTCGTCCAGCGAAGCCTGATGGCCGGAAACCTGGAGACCGCCCGCGCCGCCGCGGCGAGCGCGGCGATGATCGGCGATCGTTTCGCCGAAGGCGATCTGGTCGCCTTCGCCCGCAGCCTCGAGGGCCGCTGCCTGCTCCGCCAGGGGCGGATCGAGGAGGGCCTCGTCCTCCTCGACGAGGCGATGGTGGCGGTGACGGCGGGCGAACTGTCGGCCATCGTCACCGGTCTCGTCTACTGCACGGTGATCGCCAGCTGCCACCAGGCCTATGTGCTCGACCGGGCGCGCGAATGGACGGCCGCGCTCGCCGCATGGTGCGACGCCCAGCCCGACCTCGTCACCTTCACCAGCAGTTGCCTGGTGCATCGCGCCGAGGTCCTCAAGCTCAACGGCGCCTGGGGCGAGGCGATCGCCGAGGCGCGCCGCGCCGCCGAACGCGCCGCGCTGATCATCGACGGCGAGGCGTCGGCCGAGGCCTTCTATCAGGAAGGGGAAATTCACCGCCTGCGCGGCGCCTATGCGGCGGCCGAGGCGGCTTACCGCAACGCCAGCCACTCCGGCAGGGAGCCGCAACCCGGCCTCGCGCTGCTTCGCGTCGCGCAAGGCCGCGCCAAGGCCGGCGCGGCGGCGATGCGGCGCGTGGTCGACGCCGCCTCCGACCGGCTTCAGCGCGCCGGGCTATTGCCGGCCTATGTCGAGGTCCTGCTCGCCGCCGGCGACGTCGAGGGCGCGCGTCGCGGCAGCCGCGAACTGGAGGAGATCGCGGCGGCTCTCGACATCGCCGTCCTCGGCGCCGTCGCCGCCCATGCGCGCGGCGCGGTCCTCCTCGCCGAGGGCGAGGCGGCCGGCGCGCTCGGGCCGCTTCGCCAGGCCTTCTCGGTGTGGCAGCAGGTGGGGGCGCCGTATCTTGCCGCGAGGCTGCGGGTGATGGTCGGGCTCGCCTGCCGCGGGCTCGGCGACGAGGACGGCGCCGGCCTCGAATTCGACGCGGCGCGGGCGGTGTTCGGCGACCTCGGGGCGGCACCCGACGTGGCGAGGGTCGATGCGCTCCGCGCCGGCGGCCAATCCGCGGGGCAGGCGAACGGCCTGACGCCGCGCGAGCGCCAGGTCTTGGCTCTGGTCGCCGGCGGCAAGACCAACAAGGCGATCGCCGGCGCGCTCGGCTTGAGCGAAAAGACGGTCGACCGCCACCTCAGCAACATCCTGACCAAGCTCGACGTTCCGTCGCGCGCCGCGGCGACCGCCTATGCCTACCAGCACAAGCTGATTTGAGGAGGTTCGGAGGGCGGGGGCTCGATTCGCGTCGGACTCTATTGCCGAAACCCCGGCTCCGATTTCGCCTGCGGGCGGCGGAGCCGACACTGCGCCATCCCTTTTCCGTTTCTCCGGATGACCCCTTAGCGGAAGGGCGGCCGACCCGGCCGCTCCGGTGGCATGCCGTTCACCCGAAGGCTGCGAAGGTCCGAGGCAATGATTTCGTCAATCGCCTCAGGCGTAAGGTCGAGGTCGCCGCGCGCCGCCATAAGCATGCGACCCGCCAGCCTGTCGAAACGGCCGGACGCGATCTCGACGCTGAGACGAGCGGCGAGCGTCGGCGGGACGTCGATGCCTTTTTCGAACCATCCGGCGACATCCGGCAGGTAGGTCTGCCCGGCCTCGCTGGTGAGCTGATAGTCGGTCATCGCCGTCTTCACGAGACCGGGATCCATCGCGAACATGAGCACGCCGGTTCCGGCGAGCGAGTCCGAAACGCTCTCGGTGAAGCGAAGAATTCCCGCCTTGCCGGTGGCGTAGCCGGAACCGTAGGGAAAGGAGCTGGCTGTGCCGCCGCCGGCCATGTTGATGATGCGACCGCGCTTCCGGCCGATCATTCCCGGCAGTACGGCGCGGCAGACGTTGAACGATCCGCGGATGGTGATCTCGACGTCACGCCACCACGCCGCCGGATCGACCTCCCAGATCGGGCCGATCGCTCCGAAGGCAGCGGCGGCGTTCGTGACGACGCTCACCGGGCCGAGCTCGGACCCAATCGCTGCAACAAGCGCTGCGACGTCGTCCAGCCGAGTGACATCGGCGGGATAGGCGCGGGCGACGCCGCCTTCCCCGGCGACCTCTGCCGCCACCGCACGAATTTCGGCCTCGTTGCGCGCCAGCAAGGCCACGCTGGCGCCCTCGCGCGCCTGCGTGAGCGCGATCTCCCGGCCGATGCCGCGGCTGGCGCCCGTCACGATGGCCACTTCGCCGATCAGCTTCATCCCTGTTTCTCCGCTGCTACTGCCGGCCGATTTGAAAGTGGCCAGCTACGCGATCTCCGCTGCGGCACGCCGCCGCCTCGCCTTCGTGGCGGCCGGATCATGCCCCGACGTGGACCGCAACAAGGTCTCTTTCGCCGACGACAAATGGGCACGACAAGCGAGTTCGACGATGGAGACATTGTGGCTGAACAGGGCTTCGATGTAGGTGAGGTGCTCGCGAATCGCGACCTCGTTGCGCTGCCGTTCGTCGCGTTTGTTCCACTGGTAGTGGTAGTGGAAGATCATTGTGATGACATCGTAGAAGTCGTCGATGAACCGGTTTGGCTCAGCTGAATTGATGAGCCTGTGGAACCGGCTGTCGAGGTCGGAGAAGTCATGGTAGCGGTCGTCGACCTCGCTGAGCAGACATTCGTGTTCGACGCGCAGCGCTTCGATCTGCTGCCAGAGGGGCGAGGTTTCGGGTAGCACAGCGAAAGCCCTCGCCGATCGCAATTCGAACATCTCACGGATCTCGAAGAGTTCGAGCGCGAAGCCGGTGGTGAAGCCTTTGAAGACCCAACCGGCGTTTGGCCGTCTTTCGGTCAGCCCAAAACGCTGGAACCGATTGAGGAACTCGCGAATGCCGGTCGTTGCGACGCCGAATTGCCGCGCCAGTTCCAGCTCATTGATCGTCGTGCCCGGGCGCGCATTGTCCCTCAGCATCCATTGCATGAAGCGTTGCTCGACCTGAGCAGCCATAGGAACAGTTTCAGAGTTGGGAAACCGCCGCATCCCCTCGGGAAGCGACCGGACAACGCGGTGCGGTGCATCGCCCTCCAGCACGCCTCGCTCGACAAGCGTCGACAGAACCTTGCGCACGGTCGTTCGGCTGACGCCCAACCGAGCGCTCAAGGCGTTCTCAGACGGAAGAGGCTCTCCCTCCCCGAGCTTCGCGACGAGGTCGAGAGCATCATTGAAAGCGCGCTTGTAAACGGTGTCGGTCTTCATCGGGTCACGAGTATCTGTCTCTTAATCCATAAAAAACAATTTGACGAGGCGAAGGAGGCTGGTTTTTCTCTATAAGGAACAAAACGCCCTTGCAAGGTTGGGTCGTGACGCAGGCAATGGGGGAGGGATCGGACGTCGACGCGCGCAGCGATGGTCGAGCTGGCGGTATTTCCGCCGTATCCCTGGGCTTGCGGCTCTTGAGCATCGGCCCGTTGCTGATCCTCATCTTGCTCGTTGCGGTGATCGGCCTGCTCACCCCCAATTTCCTCAAGCCCGGCAATCTCAGCAACATTCTCGCGCAGACCGCGGTCATCGCCATCGTCGCGATGGGTCAGCAGCTGGTGATTCTCACCCGCGGCATCGATCTCTCGGTCGGTGCCAATCTCGCACTCGCCACGGTTATCGGCGGCCTCGTTTTCCGGCAGGTCGACTCCGCGGTGGTCGTCATCGCGGTGATGCTTCTTACCGGTGCCGCGGTGGGCGCGATCAACGGCAGCGTCTACGTTTTCGGGCTCCTGCCGCACCCCTTCATCATAACGCTCGCGACATTGAGCATTTGCCGGGGCCTCGCCCTGGAGCTGGCGATCGGGCACACCACCATGCGCGGAATGCCCGATGTCGTCACGCTCATCGGCGGCGAGTCGACCTTTGGCGTTCCGAACTCCTTCTTCGTCGTTCTTGCCGTTGCCGGCGTGGTGTTCCTGCTGACCAAGGCGATGGTCTGGGGTCGCTGGCTTTACGCGGTCGGCGGCCAGCCGGAAGCTGCGCGTGAGATGGGAATTCCGGTCAGGGCCGTTCTCGTCTCGACCTACATCATTTCAGGGCTGTGCGCCGGCATCGGTGCGGTGGTGCTTGCGGGCCGCACGGCGGCCAGTTCTCCGCTCTACGGCAACCTCCTGGAACTCGACACGATCGCCGCGGTGATCATCGGCGGCGCAAGCTTCCTCGGCGGGCGCGGGCATCTTGGGCACGCCCTGGTCGGCGCGGTGATGATCGGCGTGATCCGCAACGCCCTTAACCTCCTCGGCGTCGACGTCTTCTTCCAGATGATCGCCATCGGCCTGATCATCGTGGTGGCGGTCGAGGCCGACGTGTTTCGCAATCGGCTGGAGGCGAGGGCGCGGACCATTCAGGCGGCGAGGACCCAATGAGTGGATCGGCCGCCGTTCCCGTTCTCGCCGTGCGTCATGCCCAGAAGCGCTTCGGCGCCGTCCACGCGCTGAAGGACGTCAGTCTGGAAGCCTATCGCGGGGAAGTGCTGGCTCTCTTGGGCGACAACGGCGCCGGCAAATCGACGCTGGTCAAATGCATCGCCGGCGTCCACACGCTGGATGAAGGAGAAATCCTCCTCGACGGCGATAGGGTCGCTCTGCACTCGCCGGCCGCCGCACGCCGCGCCGGGATCGAGACGGTCTATCAGGACCTCGCTCTCTTCGACAATCTGACCCCCGCGCAGAACTTCTACTGCGGCCGCGAGATCGCCTTCCCCGCCTGGCTGCCGAGGGGGCTCCGCTTCCTCAACCGTCGCGCCATGGATCGCGAAGCGGCGGCGGTGATCGACCGTCTCAAGGTGAAGCTGCCGAAGTTCGACGCGCCGGTCGCCCTCATGTCCGGCGGCCAGCGGCAGGCGATCGCCGTCGCCCGGGCGACCGTCTTCGCGCGCAAGGTGGTGATGCTCGACGAGCCGACGGCGGCACTTGGTCTGCGCGAGTCGCGGAAGGTGCTCGATCTCATCGTGCAGCTGCGCGCCGAGGGCAACACGGTGATCCTCATCACCCACAACATGGAACACGTGGTCGAGATGGCCGACCGGGCAGTCGTGCTGCGGCAGGGGCGCAAGGTCGGAGAGCTGAAGCCCGGCCGTGCGAACCAACAAGAACTGGTCTCCATGATTGTTGGCGCGGAGGTCTGACGAGATTCGCCACTCCGTGGGTGGCGAAAGATGGGTCGGCACTGATTGAGCCGAGCCTAACAAGGGAGGTGAAACAATGAAATTGCGACTGATGCTTGGGGGAATGGCGTTCGCTGCCGCGATCGCCGGACCCGCGCTGGCGGCCGATACGATGCAGATCGGCTTCATCACGAAGTTCCCGGTGCCCTTCTACACGACGATGGAGGACGCCGCCAAAGCCTACGCCGAGGCTCATCCCGGATTGGAGATCACCTTCGGCCAGGGAACCTCGGCGACCGATATCGAAGGTCAGATCGCGCTGATCGAGTCGATGATCACAAAGGGCGTCCAGGGCATCGCGATCACGCCGGTGGATCCGACCGTCGCGCCTGCGCTCGACAAGGCGGTCGCGGCGGGCATCCCCGTCGTCCTGATGGACAACAGCATTCCCGACTGGAAGGGCCAGACGTCGCTGGCGACGACGAACAACTACAATGCCGGCACGATCGCCGGCCAGTACCTCAAGTCGGTGCTGAAGGATGGCGACAAGATCGGCATCCTTGAGGGGGTCCCTGGGGTGCCTGCCCTGGACGAACGCGTGAACGGCATGCTCGACGGGCTGAAGGGCGTGAACGTCGACATCGTCGGCAAGGGTGCGACCAACTGCACCGAGGAACTCGGCATCAACGTCGCGCAGGACATCCTGACGGCGAACCCGGACATCACGGCGATCTATTCGGCTTGCGGGCCGCCCGCCGCCGGCGCAGCGCAGGCGATCAAGAACGCTAATCTCGACCGCCATGTCATTCTGGTCGGGTTCGACTTCTGTTGCGGCGAGCCCGAGGCCATGGCCGCCGGGATGGAGGAGGCTTCGGTCGCCCAGTTCCCCGCCAAGATGGCGGAGCTCGGCGTCGATGCGCTGGTGAAGACCATCCAGGGCGAGAAGGTGGAATCGCTGATCGACTCCGGCGCCGCTCTCGTCACGCCCGACAACATGGATCAGTTCAAGTAAGCCAATCCGGGGGCGGGCCTTCGCCGGCCCCCGGTCATTTCCGGCGGCGTGTCGGGTTTCCAGAGAAAGCAGGTATGGCGTGCAACTGGTCGACGCCCTCCTCTGCCTCGAGCCAGGCAAGCTCGAGATCGTGCGACGGCCGATTCCGCAGCCGGAATCCGGACACGCATTGGTTCGGCCGCGGCGGGTCGGCATCTGCGGAACCGACTACCACATCTTCGAAGGCAAGCATCCGTACCTTCAATATCCCCGTGTGATGGGCCACGAACTCGCTGTGGAGGTCATCGAGGCGCCGGAGGGTTCAGGCCTCGCACAAGGCGAGATATGCGTCGTCAACCCATACCTCTCGTGCGGGCAATGCGTCGCGTGTCGGGCCGGAAAGCCCAACTGCTGCGTCAACATCTCGGTCTTAGGGGTCCATCAGGATGGCGGCATGGCGGGGACCCTGTGCGTGCCGGCGGGGAACCTCATCCCGGCGGACGGATTGACCGTGGACGAATGCGCGACGGTTGAGTTTCTCTCCATCGGAGCTCATGCGGTGAGGCGTGGTGGGGTGGCGCGTGGCGACAGGGTGCTTGTCGTCGGTGCCGGCCCGATCGGTCTCGGTGTCGCATTGTTCGCGCGGCTCGCGGAGGCCGACGTCGCCGTATTCGACACAGATCCCGAGCGGGCCGCGGCGGCGGGGTCGATCGCCAAGGCGACCCCTATCTCGCTGGCGAGCGACTCTGCGCAGTCATCCGGTCGCGACGGGTTCGACGTCGCGTTCGATGCCACCGGCAATCAGCAGGCGATGGAAAGAGGCTTCGACTTCGTCGCCCATGGCGGCCGCTACGTCCTCGTCAGCGTGATCAGGGACCCGATCACCTTCAGCGACCCGGATTTCCATCGCAAGGAGATGACCCTGTTCGGCAGCCGCAACGCAACCTCCGAGGACTTCGCGCACGTGATGGCGGCTATTCGCGACGGCCGCGTACCCGTCGATCGTCTGATCACCCATCGGGCGAGCCTGGACGAGGCGGCAGCGAAGATTCCCGTCTGGGCGGCCGAGAAATCAGGACTAGTCAAAGCGTTGATTGAGATTGACTGACGGGCCGCTCCTCCGTCCTTTGATGGCGCTTTTCCGAAGGGACATCTCGTCCGACAAACGTCCGCAGATCAGTCCAAAGCCGACGCTCGTCAGCCACGGGACGGCGCCTTCACAGGGCGGCGGCCGAGAAAGGCCGCGGCGCAGGGGACCGGTAGGTTTCTTGCTTTCCGCGCCGCGCGTTTCGAGGTGCGCCTGACTGGCTGCGGAAAGACCACTCCGTCCGAGGTCGTGAACACTCGCAGGCCGCGAGGCTTGAACTGGCAGGTGGTGTATGATCCTTTTACCCGCGCGAACCATCCCCGAGTCGGCCTCCGCTTCACGGTTTTTCGTGTAGCTCTGTTCGTGGGGCGCGCCGAGGAAGAAGTCCACCGCTGGTCGGTGCGAGGTCCTTTGCGATCAATTCCTCCCGGCAACACCGCGAGCAATTGAAATGCGCTTCGACAGGAGAATCGATCGTGCGGTTGAGATCTTTCCTTCTGAAGATCGTCAATATCCTTGGCATCTGTTTCGTGGTCATCGCCTTTTCGCCGTCGCCGTTTGCGGCTGAGCAAGCATCGGACATTCCGGCCTGGCTGAGCGCTTATGTCGGCGAAGGCGAAGGTCAAATCGCACCGCCGGTCTTGCAGAGGGCGCGCGCGCTCTACCTGCAAAAAGTGAGCGAAGGCGCGGTCAAAAACCCCTGCTATTTCGCCATGGACGCGACACGTCCCAACGATCTGGACGATGGCACGCCGGGTCTCCGGTTCTACGTCATCTGCGAATCCGACCAGTCGTTCCGTGCGATTTCGGCGGGTCACGGCGGCGGTCGCGATTTGAAGGGCGTCGCGGATTTCGCAAACGGAAGGCGGTGCGCCAAGAACTTCGGCAACGCCAGCGGTTCGAACCTGACGACCGGCGGGACCTACGTGACAGGCGAGACGAAAGCGTCTTTCAAAGGCTACTACCGCACCTCGGCGAAACAAGATGCGGTCTTGATGCGCTCGTTCGTTCAGTTCGACGGCGAGGGCGAGACTGCAAACGCCAGACAGCGCCAGATCGGCGGACACCCGGCGGTCTTGCTGGGGGGAGTATGTCTTCTGAAAAATCCGAGCAGCCCGTACGCGAACCACGACGGTTACGTCCCGCTCGGAACGCTGGTCGACTACTCCGGCGGCCGGAGCGACGGCTGCACCAGTTGGTCGCCGTCGGACGCCGGGGAAATCATTGCGATGACGAAGGACGATCCGACGACGCTGTACATCTATCCTGCCGCAGCCGACGTCAACGCCGTCGCGCGAGCGGTGGCGGCCGGCCGCTCGCTATCGAGCGCGGGGTTATATTGGAATGCCACCTGTTTGAAGGAAATCCGCTCTCCGAAATATTGGCCAAAGGAAACCCTCGAGCCGATCCTCGCTCAATACAAGCAGGACCATCCGGCACCGCCGCACCGGCCAACGCCGATTTGCAAGGGGCAGTGAAATTTGTCTCTTCGCGCCACACGGTTTCAGGATGAGACGCTGACTCCGCCGCCGGCATTTCAGCTTCTGGCCCGACCTCGCTGCAGGCGAACCATCGGGAATTGGATGAATGCAGTCATTCAATCCTAAGGGAGCGAGCGGCCGCTCCGGGGCGCTTTTCCGAAGGCACATCTCGTCCGACAGATGTTCGGAGATGCGCCCAAAGCCGACGCTCGTCAACCAGGGGACGGCGCGTTCACAGGGTCGCGGCCTGGAAAGGCCGCGGCGCAGGAACACGCAGGTTTCCTGCTTTCCGTGCCGCGGGTTTCGAGGCGGCGCTACCGGGCGGCAACTGCACTGGTCAGCTCGACGCTCCCGATGCCTTCAGGCGTATAGCCGCTCGGGCTGAAGACGATTTCCCCGCCGAACCCGCTCTGGTCTCGGCTGGCCAGCGGCGACCGCTCCAGACTTGCAATACCCTGCGGCGTGTAGGCGCTCGGGCTGAAGACGATTTCCTTGCCGAACCCGCTCTGGTCTCGGCTTGCGAGAGGCGACCACGCGCCGTCGATCGCGCCCGGCGCAAGATTGACGACGCCCGCGAGCGATTTTCCTTCAACGCCGGCGGTTTTGTTGACAGCCTCGTCGGCGGCGGCGATCGAAACGAACAATGCGAAAGTAGCTCCGGTAGCCAAAACCAGCTTGCGCATGACCTGCTCCATTGGGTTCGAGGAAGAGAACCGTTCCCTCAAGTTTCGGGAGGAGACAGCAAAGCAAAACCGTGTTTTTTGAACATCCCCCGATCATGCTATTTCGGAACGTCCTGCCACTATGCTATTTTTGCTTTGCAGGCGTCGGTTGTGGTCGCCTCGGGAGCCCCATGAGTGGCGGTGTCAACCGCGGTACGCGCGGAAGCACGATTTAAGCAAATCTGCTGTCTGGATCTTGCCGGCGAGGCAGTGATCCTCGCGCTGCTCAAGGAACTGCACGCGATCGTCCCCTATGTTATCGCAAGGGTGTTCCTGATCGGCGAGAGTGGTGAGATCACCAACTGCTACGACGAGAATCCTGACTTTCATCTCCTCGCCGACGTCTATTGGCAGGAATTCCATGGCCGGCGCGGTCGTGAATTGGCAGGCACGTTTCCCGATATCATCCGGACTCAGATCGGCGTTCGCGATTTCGAAGAAACGCTGGGGTCGCTCAAGATCGAGCTGAATTCATTTCGCCGGAGTGAATTCTACGATCTCATCTACCGGCCGCCCCAGATCGATTCGTTCATGCGCCTTATCGTTCGCGAAGGAGGACGCGGACGCCCGCTGGGTGTCGTGACGATGCATCGAGCGCCCGGCGAGGGCCGCTGGACGACGGAAGAAAGGCGCAAGCTGGGCAATCTGGAGTCGTTCTTTGCCCATGTAATGACTACACGCGGCAGGGGCGAGGCGCCGCTGGCCGATAGCGACAGGAACGGTCTCATTGTCGCCGATCGAGCAGGCAAGGTCGTTTCGTTTTCGGCCCAAGGCGGCCAGCTTCTGTTCCTTGCAATGCACGAGCGCGTCGCGCCGGGCGCCGCGATCGGTCGATCGATCGTTCTGCCACTGCCGGTCGTCAAACTCTGTCGAGACCTTTCGAGAATCTTTGCGGACGACCCGATGGCGTCGGCGCCAACCTACCATCACCGGAATGCGTGGGGCGGATTCCAGTTCCGCGCGTATTGGTTGGATAGGGGCGAGCCCGATTCCGGCTTGATCGGCATCACCGTGAGCCACAGGGAACCTTTGACGGTGAGGCTGGTGCGCCGCGTCGGAGAGTTACCGCTCAATGGCCGGGAGGCCGAGGTTTGCCGGTACATGGCAAGCGGCTTGTCGAACGAGGCAATCGGCGATCGGCTCGGCATCAGCAAACACACGGCGATCGCCCACGGCCGGTGGATCTACAACAAGCTCGGCGTACACAACCGCGCCGAATTGGTGGGCAAGCTTCTATTCGATTGAGCGGAATTGCGAACCCCACGCAGGCGCCCCTCGGCTATCGAACGCCGTCAGCTGTCGTGAGGACGCCGGCCGATCCGTGCCAAGCGGAGGCTGGGTTGCGGCGCGGCCATGCGGCGCGGGGGTTCGGCCACAAGTCGCTCCGGCACGAATGGGCGGGAGGGAATCCCGCCCATTCGCAAGCTCGGGTCGATCGGCTATTTAGCCATCATCTGCTTGGCGTTGTCCGCGGTGATCGCGGTGGTATCCACCGTCACCGTCGGCGATACCGAAGTCGCGCAATCGAGAAGAATCGACTTCGCCATGTCGATCGCTTCCTGGGCGCCCGTCGGGTAGGTGAAGGTCGCCGACCAATCGCCCCTGGCGACGGCCTCGATGCCGCCCGCGGGTCCCGGCAGGCCATCGGTGCCAATGATCATGACCTGCTTGCCGGCGCCCTTGGCCGCAAGAAGAGCGCCCGCGGCCATCATGTCGTTGCTGGCATAGACCATCTTGATATCCGGATGGGCCTGGAGCATGGCGGCAAACGCCGTCTGTGCCTTATCCGGCAGCCAGTCGGCCGCCTGCTCGGCAACGATCTCGATCTTCGAGTTGCCCTTGACGCCGTCCTTGAAGCCGTTGAGCCGCTCAACGGCGGGAGTGGAGCTCGGCAGACCCTCAAGTACGGCGGCCTCGCCGCCATCGGGAAGAAGTGTCGCGGCGGTGTATTCGCCGGCAGCATAGGCGATCTTGTAATTGTCGCCGCCGATGAACGCGGTGTAGTCCTTGCCGGGATCGCCCACGGTCTTCCTATCCAGTTCGATGACGGGAATGCCGGCATCCATCGCCCGCTTGACCGCCGGCGTAAGCGGGGCGGCCTCGAACGGCGAAATCAGGAGAAGGTCGACCTTCTGCGTAATGAAGTTGTCGACCTGGGACGTCTGCGTGTTGACGTTGCCGGAGCCGTCGGCGATCTGCAGCGTGAACTGCGGCACGGCTTTGGCGGCGGCCGTCAGTTCGTCATTCACATGCTGGCGGTAAGGCTCGGCGTTATTCGCCTGGGAAAAGCCGATGATGAAATCTCCGTCTTTGCCGCAGGCGCTCACGAGCGGGTCGGCGGCATAGGCCGTGGTCGCTGCGCAGAGGCAAGTGCCTGCCAGCAGCGCGGCACGCCAAAACTGTTGAACGCGTCTTTCCATTGGTTCCTCCTTGATGGCCGCCGGCACGAATTGTGATTTCGGCGGCCTTGGTGTCACCTGACTACCTCCCCAATCCCTCGCGGCGACGAACGAGGGATTGAAGTACCGCCGCCAGCACGATGATGGCAGCCGTGGCCAGGAGCTGCATCGCAGGCGTGATGTTGTTGAGCTGAAGAATGTTGGCCAGCGCACCGAGCATGATGGTGCCGGCGACCGTGCCCACCATCGATCCCGAACCGCCGAAGAGGCTGGTGCCGCCGATCACAACGGCGGCGATTGCCGTCAGTTCGTATCCCGTGCCGTCATTGGCGCTGCCGAAGTTGAACTGCCCCGCATGGACGATACCGGCAAGGGCCGAAGCGAAGCCGGTGATGGCGTAGGCGGAGATCTTGATCGCCGCGACCGGAATGCCGGAGATGCGCGCGGCACGTTCGTTGCCGCCGACCGCGAACACATAACGGCCGTAGCGCGTGGTGTTGAGCGCAAGCGTCGCTATGCCGGCGAACACGATGAAGACGATCGTCGCGACCGGCACGACGTTGTTGAACAGGCGCTCGCCGAGGATGGCGAAGACCGGCGGCGCCAGCCCCGGCCCGTCGCCGTAGGAGATGTTGATGTACTGGTTGCCCGAGACGACGAGGGCAAGGCCGCGCGCCGCCTGCAAGCCGGCGAGCGTCACGATGAAAGGTTCGAGACGGAAACGGCTGGAGATCGCGCCCTGGATCAGGCCGAACAGCGTGCCCATCAAAAGAACGGCAATCAGCGTGGAGACCAACCCGAACCCCGAGACCATCATGGTCGCCGTAACAACGCTCGAAAGGCTGAGAACCGCGCCGACCGACAAATCGATGCCGGCGGTTATGATGACGAACGTCATTCCGATCGCGATGACCCCGGTTTCCGACACGGCCCTGATGATGTTGGCGATATTGTCGGGCGCCAGGAACAGGATCACGCCGTGTCGGCTGGGCGAAAAGATCACGCCGCCGATGACGACAAGGACGAGCCCGATCAGGCTTTGGAATCGAACGATCAGAGCCAGAGGATCACGGGCCTTGCCCGATCGCGCGGGAGTCGATATCGCCTCCGTGGTCGATTGTTCAGACATCAAGCCTCTCTGCCGTTGGCGGCGGCAAGCACGACGTCCTCGTCAACACCGCCCTTGAATTCGGCTACGCTGCGGCCGTTACGGAGCACGATGATCCGGTCGCAGAGGCCGATCAGCTCCGGCATCTCGCTCGATGCCACGAGAATGCCGAGTCCGTCGGAGGCAAGCCGGCGAAGCCGGGCGTAGATCTCCCCCTTTGCTCCGACGTCGACGCCGCGCGTCGGCTCGTCGAGGAGGAGGAGGCGCGGCTTGGCTAGCACCTCTTTCGCCAGAACGACTTTCTGTTGATTGCCGCCGGAGAGCGAACCGACCGGAATGTTGGGCTTGCGCGGCCGAATATCGAACTGCCCGAACGACTCCTCGATCGCGTCGTCCTGTCGGTGCCTCGACATGAAGCCGTTTGGAGAAATGCGCCGGATGATAGACATGACGAGGTTGAGGCCGACGGCCATGCGCAGCATCAGGCCGCTGCCGCGTCGATCGTCGGTGACGAAGGCGACGCCGGCCTTGCGGGCGGCCGCGATCGACCGGAGCCGGGTGGGCTTGCCTGCGATGGCAATGTCGCCGAGCCATTTTCCCGGAATGCCGGTGCCGTAAAGGGCGCTCAGCAGCTCCGTCCGTCCGGCGCCCATGATGCCGGCAAGCCCGACGATCTCGCCCTCATGGACATCGAATGTGACATGCTCCGGCGGCTGCCATCCGGCCGCCGCCCGCGCGGGCCGAAAGCTCGCATCGCGCAGATGAAGCAACGCCTTGCCGACGTCTGTCGTCCGCTTCGGGTAAAGCTCTTCCAGCGGGCGACCGACAAGCAACCGCACAAGTTCCGACTGCGGCGCATCGGCCGCGGTCACGCCGGCGACGCGTCCGTCCCTCATCACCGTGACCCGATCGGCGATCTGCGGCACCTCTTCGAGACGGTGGGAGATAAAGATGATGCCGACGCCAGTCGCGCTGAGACGCCGCATGATTTCGAACAGGCGGTCTACCTCGCCGACCGTCAGCGCGGCGGTGGGTTCGTCCATGATCAGGATGCGCGACGCGTAGGAGAGCGCCTTGACGATCGCGACCACTTGACGTTGGCCGAC
Source organism: uncultured Alphaproteobacteria bacterium (assembly GCA_963759235.1). Lineage (GTDB taxonomy): Bacteria > Pseudomonadota > Alphaproteobacteria > Rhizobiales > Kaistiaceae > Bauldia. The sequence continues at coordinate 74,453 of CAVWYO010000011.1, forward strand.
CGAGAGATCGGCGACGAGCCTGGCGGGATCAATCCCGAGGTCGATGGCCTCCAGCCTGGTGCGGGCCTCGGCACGCATGGCCGCACTGTCGAGCATGCCGCCCGGCCGCATCAGTTCGCGGCCAAGAAAGAGATTGGCGGCGACATCCAGGCGCGGAACCAGATCCAGCTCCTGGAAGATGGTTGCAATTCCGGCCGCCTGCGCCTGCCGAGGCGAGGCGAATTTGACCGGGTTGCCGTCGATCCGGATCACGCCGTCGTCTGGGCTGAAGACGCCGGACACCAAATTGATGAGCGTTGACTTGCCGGCGCCGTTCTCGCCGAGGAGGGCGTGTATCTCGCCCGCCTTCAGATCGAAATCGACGCCACGGAGCGCCTGCGCGCCGCCGAAGTGCTTCACCGCTCCGGTGACGGAAAGCAGGGGTTCGCTCATGCCGGGGCTCCGCAGGATTCGCGAACCCGCAAAGACGGGCTGAGACGGACGGTGTGCCGCAGGCCGGTCGGAGCGCCGATCCGCTCGACCAGAAGGTCCGAGGCCCGGCGTCCAAGCTCGGCGCAGGGCTGGGCCATCAAAGTCAGCCGCGGCTGGAAGTAGTCCGCCCACTCGAAGTCGTCGATGCCGAGCACCGAGAGATCGGCAGGGACGCGCAGCCCGCGCTCGCGAACCGCACGCATGATGCCGATCATGGCGAGGTTGTTGCCGGCGATGATGGCCGTCGGAGGCGTCGCAAGCGCGAGGAAATTGTGCGCCGACGCGGCCGCCTCGATGGTGCCGCCGTTGCCGGTGCTCAAATAGGCGTTGGGGACAACCAGCCCTAACCCGGTCATGGCCGCCTTGAAGGCGTCGATGCGCTCCAATGTCGTGGTGAAGCCGGGCTGGCCGGCGATGAAGCCGATCCGCCGATGCCCAAAGGAGGCAACGTGCTCGACCAGCTCGCTGACCGCGGCGGCATTGTCCACGCCGACTTGATCGAAGCGTGCGTCGGACATCCGGTCGACGAGGACGCAAGGCAGCGCCTTTTCGACCAGGTAGGCGAGGGACCGTTGCGGCTCGGCCGACGGCGCGAGAATGATCCCGTCGACGCGGCGCTGATGCAACTGTTGGATGATCGCCAGTTCTTTGTCCGGATCGTCCTCGCTGTCGGACAGGAACACGGTCAGCTCCCGGCGCCAGCACTCCGACTCGACGGCACAGATAATGTCGCTGAAATAGGGGTTGGAGATGGCCGAGATCACCAGGCCAACCGTTCCGGTCGAGGCCAGCTTCAGCGATCGGGCCAAACTGTTTGGGGTATACCCCACCGCGGCGATGACATCGTTGACCCGCTGGACCTTCTCCGGCGAGACATAGCGGGTCTTATTCAGGACATGCGACACCGTCGAGACCGAAACGCCAGCCTTTCTCGCAACTTCGGCAATCGTGCTGACGGGCGTGCTCACGGGCAGGCCGAGCGGTTACCCCACGGCGCAGCTATCCGCATGGCCGCATTTCCTCCGCATTCAGTCTTTTGGCCGGAAAGCTGTTCGGCTTGGAAGATTACCGCCATCGATACGATTGCGCAAGCGTTTTCCAGGCGTGCGAGGCGGCCTATCCATCAAGGTCTGTTGATGAAACGCGCCG